>CAWBFG010000028.1:0-87445 GCA_963787955.1 uncultured Alphaproteobacteria bacterium
CAGTCTTTTCAATATGTTAGCGGCCTGACAATATACCGGGTAGAGGCTGTTTTAGGCAGGAGCACGTTTTATGTCAGCCGGGAAGTATTCCTTCAAATTGAACGACAGTAGGCGATTGATGCGCGCCGCCATGGCGGTGGGCCTGAAGGTTCGAGCCGTCACGCTCGACGACGGTAAGGTCACGGTGCTGATCGGCGATGTGCCGGACGGGGACGGCGAAGCCACGGTGTGGGACACGGAGATTGAGAAGCTGGAAGCGAAGAAACAACCGGGGGCCAAGCAGCGAAGATGAGCAGGCTCAAGTTGAAGTACGTCCAGGCGTTCGTTGACCGCGCAACCGGGCGGCCGTTCTACTATTTCCGGCGGCGCGGCTTTCCGCGCGTGCGGTTGCCCGGCTTGGCCGGGTCCGCCGAATTCATGCAGGCGTATCAGGACGCGCTCGGCAGCCGCCCCGAGCCGATTGGCATGAGCCGCAGCAAGCCGGGCAGCATCAGCGCCGCGATTGCGAGCTACTACGCCTCCTCCGCCTTTCGTGACGGCTTAAGCCCAAGTTCGAAAGTCGTCCGCCGCGCCGTGCTCGAAGCTTTCCGCCGCGCGCATGGCGACAAGCCGATAGCAACGCTGCCGAAAAAGTTTCTGGTGGCGCTGTTCGACACCATGACACCGGCCGGAGGCCGAAATTGGCTGAAGGCAATTCGCGCGCTGATGCAGCATTGCGTCCGGCATGAACTGATCGGCCAAGACCCCACGCTCGGGATCAAGCTGCGGCCAGTTAAGGGAGACGGCTTCCACACCTGGAACGAGGAGCAGATTGCCGCGTACGAAGCGCACCACCCGGTCGGCACCAAGCCACGGCTCGCGCTCGCGCTCGGACTTTATACCGCGCAGCGGCGCGGCGATGTCATCCGAATGGGACGGCAGCACATTCGCGACGGGGTGCTGCATGTCCGGCAGCAAAAGACTGGCACCGAATTGCTGATCCCAATTCATCCGAACTTGCAGGCCACGCTCGACGCCGGTCCATGCGGCGACTTGACCTTCTTGCTCAACGCCAATGGGCGGCCATTTGACGGCAAGGTGTTCACGCAGTGGTTCGCCAAGCAATGCGCCGCCGCTGGCCTTGCGTCTCAGTGCACCTTCCACGGATTGCGCAAGGCGGCGTGCGTTCGGCTCGCGGAGGCGGGTTGCACCGCGTCCGAGATCGCCAGCATCAGCGGCCACAAGACGTTGCGTGAGATCGAGCGCTACACCAAGGGCGCGGATCAAGCACGGCTGGCGCGCAAAGCGATGGCGCGCACGCAAGAGGAGCGAAAACAAGAACATCGAGTGTCAAAGTGACCCCCGGAAAGTGTCAAGCCGCTTTGATTGGATTGGAGAAAATGCGCGTTGTGATTAACCGCATCGGTTAACCTTTCTTAAAATTGCGCTCTGCCGGGTGCTGTCTTACATGCTAACGTTGCCACGCGGCTTAGGGGCGCGGGCGTCCATTTTCAATGCATACTGTGAAACCGATCCTGCCGGGCCGCGAGCCGACGCCCGAGCATGAGCAAAAGCAAGCGGCGTTGAGTTATCTCTACCAAGCCTGGGGTGATGCGCGTCACGACGGTGTCGACGACGACTGCATGGCGCAGGCCTGCTTGTTCGCCGCCTTTGCTGAACTGGTCTCGACCTACGGCGAAGAGGCCGCAGCGCACTACGCCGACACACTCTCGGCTCGTGTGCGCAGGGGTGACTTCACCATCCAGCATTCCCAGCAATAGCTGACCCAGTCTTACTTCGCCCGTGCAAGGCCGAGTGCACGGCTCATCAGGGCGTCGATATCCTTGGCGTAGAACGGCCTCTACAGCACGTCGTACGCGCCCGCAGCGCGCGCCCAATCGGCAGCTTCTGCTGTCGTTGGTCGCAGTGACCAGGGGGACGTCTATTTATGCGTCAACGTCGCACCGCAAGCGCTTCGGAAAACATCACCACCTCGCCCTGTGCGGGTGCCAGTAGCTCGCCCTGCCACATCACCTTGTGGCCGCGCACGAACGTACCGACCGGCCATCCCATGACCGCCACCCCGTCATACGGTGTCCAACCGGCGCGCGACTTGATCCACGCGTTGGTGATGGTTTCGCGCCGCTTCAGGTCGACAATTGTCAGATCGGCGTCGTAGCCGGCCGCGATCCGGCCCTTGCGCGCAATGCCGTAGAGCCGCGCTGGGCCCGCGCTGGTCAGGTCGACAAACCGGGCGAGCGACAGCCGCCCGGCGCTGACGTGATCAAGCATCACCGGGACCAGGGTTTGCACACCGGTCATACCCGAGTGCGTCTTCGGATAGGCGTGCGCCTTTTCTTCCAAGGTGTGTGGTGAATGATCGGATCCGACGCTGTCGATCACACCCTGAGCGAGACCGCGCCAGATGCCGGCGCGATGCGATGCATCGCGCACCGGCGGATTGAGCTGCGCCAGCGTACCAAGCTTTTGGTAGCAGTCGGGCGCAGCCAGCGTGAGGTGCGTTGGCGTCGCCTCGGCGGAGGCGACGTCCTTGTGCCGGGCGAGGAAGTCGATCTCTTCTTTGCTCGTGATGTGAAGCACATGAACCCGCTTGCCGGTCTCGCGGGCGAGTCGAATGAGGCGCTGCGTGCACATCAGCGCCGCGGCCGCGTCGCGCCAGATCGGATGCGAGCCGGGATCGCCTTCGACCCGCAGATGCATGCGCTCGCGCAGGCGATATTCATCCTCGGAATGGAACGCGGCGCGGCGGCGGATCGCCTTGAGAACGTTGCGCACGCCGTCGTCATCCTCGATCAACAGCGAGCCGGTCGACGAGCCCATGAACACCTTGACGGCGCAGGCGCCCGGTAGCTGCTCCAGCTCGGCAAGCTGATGGGTATTCTCCCGCGTCGCCCCGACATAGAATGCAAAGTCACAGTGCATGCGGTGATGCGCGCGCTTGACCTTGTCCGCCAGCGCTGCGGCGCTGGTCGTGGTCGGCTCGGTGTTGGGCATCTCGAAGGTGGCGGTGACGCCACCCATCACCGCGGCGAGCGATCCGGTTTCCAGATCCTCCTTGTGGGTCAGGCCCGGTTCGCGGAAGTGGACATGGCTGTCGATCACCCCAGGCAGCACATGCAGACCACGGCAGTCGATCGTCTCGGCGGCCGAACCTGACACATCGCCGATCGCAGCAATGCGGCCATCGGCGATGGCGAGATCGCGGACGCCCTCGCCGTCGTGGTTGACCACAGTGGCACCCTTGAGGATCTGCTCGTAGTTCACCGCCATCAACAATCCACCTATTCCAATCGCCGGCCTTGAGAGGGCTGCCAGAGCGGCTTACGTTCCGGTTCGATCAGAGGCAATCAGAATCGGATGAAAGCGGCACTTCTCCCCGACCGTGGCGTGGTCAAGGTGGCCGGCGACGAAGCCAGGGCCTTCCTCAACGGCTTGTTGACCGCCGACGTCACGCAGGTGACCCCGCAAAGTGCGCGTTATGCCGCCCTGCTCACCCCGCAGGGCAAGGTCATTGCCGATTGCATCGTCGCCGAGGATGCTGAAGGCTTGTTACTCGATTGTCCGCGTGCACTGGCGGCGGACCTGGTGGCGAAGCTCAAATTCTACAAGCTGCGCGCCAAGATCGTTGTCGAGGATCTGTCCCAATCGCTCGGCGTGCTCGCGATCTGGGGCGGCGCCGGACGCAGCGCTCACGGTCTGACCTATGCCGATCCGAGGCTGCCTGCACTCGGCCTGCGCGTCATCCTGCCGGTCCAATCCGCAGCGCAGGCCGCCACCGATTTTGGTGCAGAACTGGCCGATGCCTCGGCCTACGAGGCGCATCGCATCGGGCTTGGCGTGCCGCGCGGCGGACTTGACTTTGCGTATGGCGACGCTTTCCCGCATGAAGCTGATATGGATCAACTGAATGGCATCGATTTCGACAAAGGCTGTTATGTCGGCCAGGAAGTCGTGTCCCGCATCGAGCACCGCGGCACCGCGCGCAACCGCGTCGTTCCAATCACGGCTGACGGCGACGCACCCGGCGCCGGCGTGCCGGTAATGGCGGGCGATAAACAAGTCGGTTTGACCGGCTCTGCGTCGGGGAGCCGTGGTCTCGCCATGCTCCGCCTCGACCGCGTCGCCGATGCCAACGCGGCCGGGGTGCCGCTGACAGCCGGTGGCGTTGCACTGCGGCCGCGCAAGCCGGACTGGGCGCGATTCGCATTTCCGGGTGAGAAGGCGGCCGAATGACCTCAGCAATCCTGCACCCCGATGGGCTGCATCGCTGTCCATGGCCGGAGGTCGGCAACACGATCTACGTCGACTATCACGACCAGGAGTGGGGCGTGCCGGAGTGGGATGATCGCGCGCTCTTCGAGAAGTTGGTGCTCGATGGCTTCCAGGCCGGACTGTCCTGGATCACCATCCTGCGCAAGCGCGAAAACTTCCGCCGGGCCTTCGACGGCTTCCAACCGGAAAAGATCGCGCGCTATGACGCGCGCAAGAAGGCCGCGCTGATGAAGGACGCCGGCATCGTCCGCAACAAGCTCAAGGTCGAAGGCGCAGTGCTGTCCGCGCGGGCCTATCTGGACATCATGGAGAGAGGGCCCGGGTTCTCTGCGCTGCTGTGGGACTTCGTCGACGGCAAACCCAAGATCAATCGCTTCCGCACCACCAAGCAGGTGCCGGCTGAAACCGCGCTGTCGCAGAAAATGTCCAAGGAATTGCTGTCGCGCAGCTTCAAGTTCGTGGGACCGACCATTGTCTATGCTTTCATGCAGGCGGTCGGCATGGTCAACGACCATCTGGTGAAATGTCATCGGCACGAAGCGTGCTGTGCGATCGGCGTGAAGAAGAAGAAATGAGCGCTGCCCGGCCGCCGCGAAGGGCCGCGACGCCGGCCACGCCGCGCGCGTGGCAGCGCATGCTCTCTGGCCGCCGCCTCGACCTGCTCGATCCTTCGCCGCTCGACGTCGAGATCGACGACATTGCGCATGGTCTGGCGCGCGTCGCACGCTGGAATGGCCAGACCTCGGGCGACCATATCTTCTCAGTGGCGCAACACACGCTTCTTGTGGAGGCGATCGCCCGGCTGCGCTCGCCACGGCTCGACCGCCAGCGGCGGCTGGCGATCCTTTTGCACGACGCACCCGAGTATGTGATCGGCGACATGATTTCGCCGTTCAAGACGGTGATCGGCGATGCCTACAAGGGCGTCGAAGCGCGCCTGCTTGCTGCAATCCATCTTCGTTTCGGGCTTCCGGTCAAGCGCGCCGATGACCTTGAACGCCTGCTCAAGGCCGCCGACCGCGCGGCCGCCCATCTCGAAGCAACACGGCTTGCCGGCTTCGAACATGCCGAGGCCAGGCGCTTCTTCGGTCAGCCGCCCAGACTGTCGATGACGATGGAGCGCGACTATCTGACGCCCTGGCCGGCAAACGTCGCGCAAATGCGGCTGCGCGAACGCCTGCTGCAGCTGGCCCGCGAGTGATGCTTTCGGATCGCGCCTTTGGCCTCTATATCTCTGCTGCGACTCTGGAAGGACCACAATGATTCACGTCTGCTCGCTGGCCCGCCTGCATGACACTGTCCACGAAACGGGCGCACGCCACATCATCACGCTGCTGCGCATGATTGACCGGGTCGAGCGGCCGGCGACCGTCGTTGCCGACAACCATCTCATTCTCGGCATGGACGATATCGTCGAGCCGATCGAGGGCTACACCCACCCGGGCGAGGAGCACGTTACGCGCCTAATCGAGTTCGTGACACGGTGGGACCGCACGGCGCCGATGGTGATCCATTGCTACGCCGGCATCAGCCGCTCGACCGCAGGCGCCTTCGTCGCCGCCTGCGCGCTCAATCCGAGCCGCAACGAGGCCGCGATTGCACAGGCGATCCGTAACGGCTCGGCAACCGCGACCCCGAACATGCGCATTGTCACCCTCGCCGACCAGATTCTCGGCCGCGGCGGGCGCATGGTCGGTGCGATCCGCACGATCGGCGTCGGTCGCGCCGCAATGGAAGGCGATCCGTTCCGGCTCGACATCGAGTAGCCGCGATGGCCGAAGCCGCCGCCACGCCGATCGAGATCGGGCTCACCGCCGCGATCGTTGCCGTGGAGGCGGACGAGCCATACATTCTGGTGTCGGCCGACGCCAGGAGCGAGGTGCGCGCCGGATTGCCGTTCGGCAAATTCGACCCAGTGGCGCACCGCACCTTCGAGATCGGCTTGCGAGCCTGGGTTTCCGCGCAGACCGCGATCAACGTCGGCTACGTCGAGCAGCTCTATACATTCGGCGACCGCGGGCGCCATGCGCGGCCAGGCGACACCGGCGCGCATGTGGTCTCAGTCGGCTATCTTGCGCTGACGCGGATGTCGCACAACGCCGCACTACGCGCCGCCGGCGCCGGCTTCGAGCCCTGGTATCGCTTCTTCCCCTGGGAAGATTGGCGGGATGGCCGGCCGGAGATCCTCGACACGGTCACGCCGTTGCTCGATCAATGGGCGAAGATCGGACGCGACGATCCCGCTCGGCCGCCGGGACGGCGCGAGCGGCTGCGACATTGTTTCGGCCTCGGTGGCTCGCCCTGGGACGAGGAGAAGGTGCTCGACCGCTACGAGCTGCTGTATGAGGCCGGCCTGGTGGAAGAGGCGCGACGCGACGGCCGCGATGCCACCGTTGCGAGGAGCAAGATTCCTGCGCTGGGGGAGACGATGCGGTTCGATCATCGCCGCATCCTGGCGACCGCGATTGCGCGGCTGCGTGCCAAGCTCAAGTACCGTCCCGTGGTGTTCGAACTCATGGGTGCCGAGTTCACGCTCACCGAATTGCAGCGCACGGTGGAAGCGATCTCCGGACGGCATCTGCACAAGCAGAACTTCCGCCGTTTGGTCGATGCCGCGGCGCTGGTCGAGCCGACCGGCGAGACCTCGACCACAACCGGCGGCCGGCCGGCGGCGCTCTACCGTTTCCGCCGCGACGTGACGCAGGAGCGGCCCGCCCCGGGGCTGCGGTTTGGCGGGCGGGGATAGCGGGAGAGCCCCAGGCAGATTGAACCTTTTCCACGCAATTTCGACCAATGTCCGCATACCGCCTGCCGGAAATCATCTAGCATCGCGCAGCCACGGGGGCCCGCCATGGAATTCCTGCTGCTGATCGGTTGCGGCGTGTTGCTGCTTATGGTGCTGAAAAGGGTCAATGCAGGGCACGACCAGACGCAAGCCTACCAGCGCGCACTGGCGAGCATCGACGACCGGCTCGATGAATTGTCGCGGCGGATTGCGACGCTGGCACCTGGAGCGGGGCCAACCGCCGAAGCGGCCACGCCCAGCGGCAGCGCGCCAGCACAGTCGATGGGCGATCGCGCCGCACCCGTGCAGAAGCCGGCGGAAGCCAAAACCGAAAACGTCCGCGTCTGGGATTACAGCTCGCCCGCGCCGGAGCCGTATGAGCCGGAGCATGTGGCCGTATCGCCCAGGAGGGCGGAGCCGCCGGCGCCCGAGCCGATCCCGTCCGCAATTTCCGAGCCGATGCAATCGCAGGGCGGGGCGAACGCGCCGCCATCTAGCGAAATGCCGCCGCCCGGCGAAACACCTCCGCCCGGAGAAACGCCACCACCCCCCGCACGTGGCGGGCCCGATTTCGGCGACTTCGAAAAGCGCTTCGGCACGCAATGGGTGGTGTGGGTCGGCGGACTTGCGCTGGCGCTCGGCGGCATCTTCCTGGTGCGCTATTCGATCGAGGCCGGGCTATTCGGCCCCAAGCTGCGCATCCTGTTCGGCGCGATCCTCGCACTGGTGCTGGTCGGCCTGGGCGAGTTGGCGCGGCGGCGCGAGATCATCTCCGGTCTCGACAAGGTTCCGACCGCCGCTCACATCCCGAGCATCCTGACCGCGGCCGGCACCACCTGCGCCTATGCCGACGTCTGGGCCGCGCATGCGCTTTACAACTTCCTATCGCCAGCCGTGGCCTTCGTCCTGCTCGGCCTGGTGGCGCTGGCGACGCTTGCCGCGGCGCTCCGGCATGGTCCCGCCCTCGGGGGACTCGGACTGGTCGGCGCTTATGTGACGCCGCTGCTGGTCGGCTCGCAGGAGCCGAGCTATTGGGCGCTTTATATCTATCTCACAGTTGTCACTGCCGCCGCCTACGCACTGGCGCGTATCCGGATGTGGCGCTGGCTCGCCATCACCGCCGCAGTGGCATCGATCTTGTGGATGTTCGTGGGCATGGACGATCCTAGCCACGGATCGCTGCCGGCGCACGCTTTCTATGTCGCCGCGGGCTTCGCCCTCGCCACCTATTTCATCGTCGCCGGATTGTTCCAGGGTCCGTCGGCCGAGCCCGGCCGCGTCGATCCGGTGTCGTGTGGCGTCCTGGCCGGCTATTTGTTTGGCGCCTTCATGCTGGCAATCGCGACTGCGCATGCTCCGCTTGCGATGGTGACGCTGTTCGCCCTCACCGCCGCTACCGTCGCGATTGCTTGGCGCAGCGAGGCAGCATTGCTTGCCGTACCGGTTGCCGCTGCCTTTGCTGTACTTGTGATCGGGCACTGGGTGCTGGACTGGTGGTTCGTGCAAACTATCCCGCGCGGGCTATGGTCCCCCACCGTAGACGTCACGCTGACCGGCATCGGCTTGCATGCCACGTTCGCAGCCGCGATCGCGGTGCTGTTCGCCGGTGCCGGATATCTTGCGCAGGGTCGCTCAGAGCAACCAGCGTTCTCCATCCTATGGGCCACGGTGGGGGTCGCCACCCCCGTCATCATGCTGATCGCTGTCTATTATCGTGTGACCCAGTTCGATCGCTCGTTCGCTTTCGCCGGGTTGGCGCTGCTGCTGGCAGCGGCTGCCGCATTCGCCACCGAGCAACTGTGGAAGCGGGAGCCGCGTCCGGGCACGTCGGAGGCCGGCGCGATCTTCGCGACCGGCGCGGTCGCCGGGCTCGCGCTCACCCTCACGTTCGCGCTTGAGAAGGGCTGGCTCACCGTCGCGCTCTCCCTGATGGTGCCCGGCATCGCCTGGATCGCCGATCAGCGCCCGCTGCCGATGCTGCGCAAGCTGTGCGGCTTGCTGGTCCTGCTCGTCCTGGCCCGGGTGCTTTGGGATCCACGCATCGTCGGCTCCGATGTCGGGACCATGCCGATCTTCAATTGGCTGCTGTGGGGCTATGGCGTACCCGCCGTTTCGTTCTGGATCGCTGGCCGCATCATGCGCCGCCGCGGCGACGACCTGCCGTCCCGCTCGGTGGAATCCGCGGCCATCACCTTCACCGCGCTCACCGCCTTCCTGGAAATCCGCCACCTGATGAACGACGGCGACATCTATCGGTCGGGCGTCCGGATCGGCGAGCTCGGCCTGCAGGTGTCGACCGGCCTCGCCATGGTGATTGGCATGGAGCATGTGCGCGCCCGGGTTAACAGCATTGTACACGACTGGGGCGCGCGCATTTTCGCCGTGCTTAGCTTCCTGGGAATTGTCGGGCTGCTATTCCCCCATAATCCGGTCGTCACCGGTCAGCCGGTCGGCGGCATGTTCTTCAACTACGTGCTGCTCGGCTACGGCATTCCCGCCGTGCTGCTCGGCGTGCTGGCGCGCATCATCAAGATCAGCCGGCCGCAGCCGTATTACATCGTGGCCGCGGTGACATCGATCGTGATGATGCTGGTCTATCTCACGCTTGAGGTACGCATCCTGTTCCAAGGCAGCATCCTCAAGGGCGGCATCATGAGCGATGCTGAGGACTATACCTACTCGGCGGTGTGGCTCGCATTCGGCGTCGCGCTGCTGATTGTGGGCATCGTGCTGAAATCGCAGCCGGCGCGGCTCGCCTCGGCGGCGGTGGTGATTCTGACGATCGGCAAGGTGTTCCTGCACGACCTCGCCGGAGTGCAAGGCATTTTCCGCGCCCTATCGTTCATCGGGCTCGGCCTGGTGCTGATGGGGATCGGCTGGCTCTACCAGCGGCTTCTGTTCCCACGTCAGCCCGCAAATGCCGAGGCCGGCGCGACGCCGGCCTCGTGAACCGACTTTAGCAGTACAGCCTAGTGCATCCGGGCCTTGATCTCGCACCAGCGCAGCGTGCTGCCGATGCGGAAATGCCCGTGGTCCTTCTCGGAGACCGGGTAGCAGCCGTCGCCGCCGCCGTCGAACTCCTTCCAGGCCAGGCAAATCTCGTTGCCGCGCGCGCGAACCGTGGCGCGGTCGCGCAGGTCAGGCGAATCGCGATGCGCATTGTGCCGGCGGTAGGCGACGTTGACCACCCCGTGCGTGTTGAACACGCCGTAGCCCTGCGTTCCGTCGACACACTGAATCATGAACTGCTTGCCGGAGAGCAGGCGCTGCGCTTCGGCGCCGCTGATCGGCCGTTGGGCAATGGCCGCCGAGGAGAAAATGAGAACCGCGGACGCGAGCGCGACACCAGCGAGGACAACGCGGACCAGCTTTGGCATAGTGACCTCCCAATGGAACGAACACGTCTGAATTGAGCCGCAGTTGATTCAATGTGCATGATCGTCCGGGAGATGCCACGTCCGTTCTGGTTTTCTGGTTAGCGAACGCAGTAAACACGCGGCCTTGGGAGCGACAATCGATGCTTTCGTGGGATGACTTCCGGCACGTCAAGGCGATCGCCGATCGCGGTTCGCTCGGCGGTGCGGCGAAGGTGCTGGGCATTAACCACTCGACCGCGTTCCGCCGTCTGGGGCAGATCGAGCAGCGGCTCGGCGCCCGCCTCTTCAAGCGCGCTCGCTCGAGCTATTCACTCACGTCGGCCGGCGAAGAAATGGTGCGGCTCGCTGAACGCATGGAGCGGGACGTCGCTTCGTTTCAGCCTCGTGGGCACGGCAAGCGAGCGGACTCGGGCAATTCACACGCTCAGGCCGGCGGCGGCGTGGTGCCGCTGCAGACCATCATGTCGCAGACCGGGCTCGAATTCCTCGAGGCAATGATCGCCGGCAAGGTGCCGCAGGCGCCGATGGCGGCGACGCTAGGGTTCCGTCTGGTCGACGTCGGCGAAGGCCACGCCGCGTTCGAGGGCGTGCCGGAGTTCCGGCTCTACAATCCAATCGGCACCGTGCATGGCGGATTTGCCGCGTCACTGCTCGATTCTGCGCTCGGCTGCGCGATCTTCTCAACGCTGGCAAAGGGCGAGGCGTGGACCACGCTGGAGCTCAAGCTCAATTTCGTGCGGCCGTTAAGCCTGGAGACCGGCCCGGTGCGAGCCGAAGGCCGTGTTATCCATCGCGGCCGCACCGTCGCGACGTCGGACGGCACGCTGAAGGATCGCGCGGGCAAGCTTTACGCGCACGCCTCCACGACGTGCATGATCTTCCCCGGGAAGCCGTAATTAGTCGTCGGCGAACACTGAAGCCGAAGCCGACGACGTGCTGGAGCGCACACGCAACGGCGGCCGCATATCGGCGCGCGCACTGCGCCGGCTGAAATCACAATAGGCGAAGCCGAAGCCCGAGACTGCACCGCGGAAGCTGACCGAACTGGTCCGGCTGACGTTGAAGCACGGCTCGAACGGCACGCCGCGCACCGACGCGCAATACTGATCGCCCTTCACGCGCAAGGTGCCCGCAGGCAGGATCACGAAGCGCGGTGCCTGGGTACCGCGGATCGAGATATAGCCGGCAACCGAGCCGTCGGCATTGATGCGGCCGCGCCCATTCGTGCCTTCAAAGCATTGATAGGTAAATTGCTTGCCGGCAATGAAATGGCGCGCGTCGTCGGCCTTCAAGGTTTCGGCTGCCGCAGGTGTCGCACACGCCAAGACGGCCACTACTGTGGCCAAGCCAGTTCTGGTCCCCGACATACCCCTGCTCCACATCTGAACGCTACCAACGCCACCCGATCGCGCCGTTAACCGTTCGGTCACCATGGAATCGAGGCCGATCATGGCGGATGATGGTAGACAATTCCTGAACGCCGCTACTGAACCTTGACGACGATCCGGCCCCGCACGCGTCCTTCCAGAATGCTTCCCGCGGTTCCGATCACGTCCGACAGGCCGATTTGCGTCGTCATGGCTTCAAGTTTGCCGCGATCGAGGTCGGAATCCAAGCGCCGCCAAGCCTCCTGACGGCGGTTTTGCGGACATTGCACAGAATCGATGCCGAGAAGTGACACCCCGCGAAGAATAAACGGGGCGACGCTGGACGGCAGGTCCATGCCGCCGGCGAGCCCGCAGGCCGCGACCGCGCCGCCATATTTGGTCATGGAAAGCGCATTGGCGAGCGTGGTCGAGCCGATCGAGTCGATGCCGCCCGCCCAACGCTCCTTGGCGAGCGCCTTCACCGGAGCGGCAAGTTCCGCCCGGTCGATGATTTCCACAGCGCCGAGCTGTTTGAGATAGCCCGTCTCCTGGAGGCGGCCGGTCGAGGCGGTAACCCGGTAGCCGAGCTTGGCCAGCAGCGTGACCGCGACCGAACCAACGCCGCCAACAGCGCCCGTCACCAGCACGGGCCCGCTATCGGGGGTCAGGCCATGGCGCTCCAGAGCCATCACCGCGAGCATGGCGGTATAGCCGGCGGTGCCGATCGCCATCGCCTCGCGCGGCGTCATCCGCTCCGGCAGCCGCACCAGCCACTGGCCCTTCACCCGCGCCTTCTCGGCAAAGGCGCCGAGATGCGTCTCACCCACGCCCCAGCCGTTGAGGATCACTTTGTCGCCGGCGTGCCACTCGGGATGCGACGACGCTTCGACCACGCCCGCAAAGTCGATCCCGGGGATCATGGGGAAGCGACGCACCACTGGCGCGCGCCCGGTGATCGCAAGACCGTCCTTGTAGTTCACCGTGGACCATTGCACGCCGACCGTGACGTCGCCGTCCATCAGGTTGCTGTCGTCGAATTCGGTCAAGCCGACGGTCTGACCCTTGTCGGACTTGTCGATGACGATTGCCTTGAATTTTGCCACATCCCCTCCGCGAAACCGTGCGCCCGCAAGCTAGCTCATTTAGAGCGCAACCGCCGCAGATTTGTGGTCGCAATCAGGCAGCGGCAGCGACTGGTCGCGCGACCGGCTTCTCGACAATCGGCAGATTGATCACGGCCGAAGCGACACCCAGGATGATCGAGCCCCACCAGATCACGTCATACGATCCGGTCTGCTCAAACAGCACGCCGCCAAGCCAGACACCGAGGAACCCGCCGACCTGATGGCTGAAGAAGGCGAAGCCGAACAGCATGGTGAGCCATTTGGTGCCGAACATCAGCGCCACCAGCCCGGAGGTCGGCGGCACGGTCGAGAGCCAGAGAAAACCGATCACGGCGCTGAAAACGAGCGTCGTCACCGCGCTGGGCGGCAGCATAATGAAAATCATGATCGCAATCGAACGGCCGAAATAGATCGCCGCCAATATGTACCGCTTGGGCATCCGGTTACCCAAGTAGCCGGCCATGATCGAACCGACAATGTTGAACAGGCCGATCATCGCAAGCGACCAGCCGCCGACTTCAGCCGGTAGGCCGCGATCGACCAGATAGGCCGGCAGGTGGATCGCAATGAAGAAAATCTGGAAGCCGCACGTGAAGAAGCCGATCACCAGCAGCACGTAGCTGCGGTGCCAGCACGCCTCGGCCAATGCCGCTCCTGCCGATTGTTGCAAGGGCAGAACGGCCTGCGTGGCCGGCGGTTTTGGCGTCGCCAGAGCCAGCGACAGCGGGATGATGGCAAGCACGATGGCGCCGAAAATAAGCAGCGTGTGCTGCCAGCCGAACGCATCGATCAGCGCCACCGAGATCGGCGAGAACAGGAATTGACCGAACGAGCCGGCCGCGGTGCCGGCGCCGAAACCGAGCGACCGCCACGATTCCGGCAGCAGCTTGCCGAGAGCACCGATCACCAGCGTGAACGAGCAGCCCGCCAACGCAAACCCGATGATGACGCCGGCAGTGATGTACAGCAGCAGCGGCGTGGTCGAATAAGCCATTGCCGCTAGGCCCAACGCATAGAGGATCGTGCCGCCGCACAGCACCGGGATCGCGCCGTAGCGATCGGCCAGCGCACCGGCAAACGGCTGTCCAATGCCCCACAGCAGCATCTGCAAGCCCATCGCCAGTGCGAACACATCACGACCCCAACCATGGGTCGCCGACATCGGTGTCAGGAAGAAACCGAGCCCGGCGCGGGGTCCAAAGGCGATCGTGCCGATCAGGCAGCCGCAGATCAGGATGACTGCCGGAGTACGCCAAGTCGCAAGCTTGGCCATTGTGGCTGCTCCGTTACGCCGCGGCGGCAGCGGCAGGCCGGGCGACCGGCTTCTCGACGATGGGCAGGTTGATAATAGCGGAGGCGACGCCGAAAAACACCGAGAGCCACCAGACGATGTTGTACGACCCGGTCATCTCGAACAGCACGCCGCCAAGCCAGACGCCGAGGAACCCGCCGACCTGGTGGCTGAAGAAGGCAAAGCCGAACAGCATCGTGAGCCACTTCGTTCCGAACATCAGGGCGACCAATCCCGAGGTCGGTGGCACGGTCGAGAGCCATAACAGGCCGGTGACGGCGCCGAACACCAGCGTTGCCGCTGGACTCGCCGGCAGCGAAATGAACGCGACCACCGCCAGAGCGCGGCCGAAGTAGATCGCCGAGAGAATGTAGCGCTTCGGCATGATATTGCCGAGATAACCCGCGCCCAGCGAACCGATGATGTTGAACAGGCCGATGGTGGCGAGCGTCCAGCCGCCGACCTGAGTCGAGAGGCCGCGGTCGATCAGGTAGGCCGGCAAGTGCACGGTGACGAAGGCCAATTGGAAGCCGCAGGTGAAGAACCCAAGCACCAGCAGCACGTAGGAGCGATGGGCGAACGCCTCGGCGAGTGCCTGCATCACCGATTGGGAGGGCGCGGCAGCGCGGGCCGCCGGAGCGCCGCCACGGGGCGGCGGCATCAGGGTGAGCGACAACGGCACGATGAGGAGAAGCAGGCAGGCGAATATCAGCAGCGTGGTCTGCCAGCCGTAGGAATCCATCAGGCCGACGGCGATCGGCGAATAGAGGAACTGGCCGAACGAGCCGGCCGCAGTGCCGGCCCCGAACGCGAACGAGCGCCAGTTCTCCGGGACCAGCTTGCCCAACGCGCCGATGATCGCCGGCATGGCGCAGCCAGACAGGCCGAAGCCGATCAAGACGCCGGCCGAGATGTACAGCATGCCCGGCGTGTTCGAATGCGCCATCAGGTAAATGCCGGCCGCATAGAGCATCGCACCGACACTGAGCACCCGCGGCGCGCCGTACTTGTCGGCTATGGCGCCGGCAAACGGCTGGCCCAGACCCCAGAGCAGATTTTGAATGGCGAGCGCGAGGCCGAACACGTCGCGGCCCCAGCCGTTGGCGCTGGACAGCGGCGTGAGGAAGAAACCGAGCGACGAGCGCGGGCCGAAGCTGATGACCGCGATCACGCAGCCACAGGCGATCAGCACGGCGGGCGTGCGCCAACCGACGAGCTTGGCAGGCGCGGTCGCAGTCGACATCGGATGCCTCTGAAATGGCGGCGCGAATAGCGCCGCTGCGCGAACATAGTAACTGCTGCCGGCCCTACCAAAATGAAACTTGGTGATGGCTTCGATCCAAGACTTGCATGGCTCGGCCGCGCGGAGGGGCTGGCGAAACGCCGACCGAAGTGCTATATGATTTGCTCGAAGTGAGGATAAGGAGCCGGGGCAACCGTCGTGCTGCGGCTCCGGAGAAGAACTGCCGGCCCCAGCCGGATGTTTTCGTCCCCCATTATGCTCAAAGTCGAGCATATAGAAGGAGGCTGCAATGCCGATCGTGGAAACCCTGGGTCCGCTCACCACGCCGCGTCTGGCGCATGGACCAACCGCTCATCGGTCATCGGCGGCGCTGCGCAAGCACGGCCGCCTGCCGATGCCGCGGCTGCAATGGAACGCCGAGGTGGAGCGTGAAACCGCTCCGCTCTACGCTCGCGTCAAGAACGTGGTGCCGTCGGTCGAATGGCCGTTCTTCGCGCCGTACGTGAAGGCCATCAACGAATTGAAGAAGCAGCGCAACGCCGTGATCCTGGCGCACAACTACCAGACGCCGGAAATCTACAATTGCGTTGCCGATTTCGTCGGTGACTCGCTGCAGCTCGCCCGCGAGGCCACCAAGGTCAATGCCGACGTGATCGTGCAGGCCGGCGTGCATTTCATGGCCGAGACCGCCAAGATCCTGAATCCTCAGAAGACGGTGCTGATTCCGGACCTGCGGGCCGGGTGCTCGCTCGCAGCTTCCATCACGGCCGACGATGTTCGGCTTATCCGGGAGCGCATTCCGGGCGTGCCGATCGTCACCTACGTCAACACCTCGGCCGAGGTGAAGGCGGAGAGCGACATCTGCTGCACATCGTCGAACGCGGTCCAGGTGGTCGAGAGTCTGGGCGCCGAGCGCGTCATCATGCTGCCGGACGAGTACCTGGCAAAGTACGTCGCCTCGCAGACCAAAGTGAAGATCATCGCCTGGAAGGGCCATTGCGAGGTGCATGAGCGCTTCACCGCCGACGAGCTCAACGCGGTGCGCGAGAGCGATCCGTCGGTGCAGATCATCGCGCATCCGGAATGCCCGCCTGACGTCATCGCCGCGGCCGACTTCACCGGCTCGACCGCGCATATGATCGACTACGTGCGCAAGAACAAACCCAAGCGCGTCGTGATGGTCACCGAATGCTCGATGGCCGATAACGTCGCCGCCGAACTGCCCGAGGTCGAGTTCGTACGGCCGTGCAATCTCTGCCCGCACATGAAGCGGATCACGCTGCCCAAGATCCTCGACAGCCTGGTCAACATGACCGAAGAGGTCGTGGTTGATCCGGTGATTGCCGACAAGGCGCGCCGCGCAGTCGAGCGTATGATCTATCTCAAGAGCTGACGGCCAAGCTGTCATCTCGGACGCTATCCGGGATTTGCTGCAGCGGGAGACCATGGAATGTTAGCTGGGGCCAAGGACAACATCGTGCAGACCCTGCTCTATCCGAGCGGTTTCCTGTCGCCGCTCGAGATCGACGACGCGGTGACCCGGGCGCTGGCCGAAGACCTCGGCCGCGCCGGCGACGTCACCTCGATCGCCACCATCCCGGAGACCACGGCTGCGCGCGCCGTCGCAGTTGCGCGCAAGGCAGGCACCATCGCCGGCCTGCCGCTGCTGACGTCGTGCTTCACCAGGCTCGCGCCCAACGTCGAGATCGCCGCCAAGGCGCGCGACGGCGATGCGGTCGCGGCAAAGACGCCGCTTATGACCATCGCCGGCCCGGCGCGCGCCGTGCTCTCGGCCGAGCGCGCCGCGCTCAACTTCCTCGGCCACCTGTCCGGCATCGCGACTGCCACCGCCGCCTACGTCCGCAAGATCGGCAACGCCAAGACCCGCATTTGCTGCACCCGCAAGACCACGCCCGGCCTGCGCGCGCTGGAAAAATACGCGATCCGCTGCGGCGGCGGCTTCAATCACCGCTTCGGCCTCGACGACGCGATCCTGATCAAGGACAACCACATCGCGGTTGCAGGCGGCATCCACCCGGTGCTGGAGCGCGCCCGCGCCGCCGCCGGCCATCTGGTCAAGATCGAGATCGAGGTGGACTCGCTCGACCAGTTGCAAGAGGTGCTCGCGACTGGGCTCGCCGACGTGGTGCTGCTCGACAATTTCGACATCACGTCGATGAAAAAGGCCGTCGCGATGGTCGACGGCAAACTGGTGATCGAAGCCTCCGGGGGCATCACACTCGACAACATCGCGGAGATCGCCGCGACCGGCGTCGACTACGCGTCGTCGGGTGCGCTGACGCATTCGGCGCCGAGTTTGGATGTGGCGTTGGATATTGAGATGTAATTCCTGGCGGTGCGGCAAGCACACGCCGCGCACGTCTTGACTTTCATTCCGACCTCCACCAAATATGTCCCGTCGGGCCGCATTGCAGTCGCCCGGCTTACCCAAGGCATTCGCCCAAGTACTGCGCTTCGCCCGCTCGTCGGGCCGAGAGCTTTTTGGCGAATGTCACATTTCCCAACCAGTCTTTCCGCCCCAGAGCGGCAAATGTCCGGGCCTACGATGACCGCCCGGTCAGCTGCCGTGCAGCCAAGCGTCTCAACTCCATCAGGAGATGAGAGATTTGCGCTAACAAGACTTGCGCTTCTACGCTCAGTATTCCGGCTCCAACACCTGATCGTTGGACATGGTCGAGGTTCATGATGGCCACCATCGCCATCATCGAAGCTTTCCAGGAGGCTTTGCACATGCGACGTGCCGCGCAGAGAACCTATTTTCTCGGCGACGAATGACCGGGCGGCTTAAGCCTGCGTAAATTGCGGGGATCGCAGGCTCCCCGTCAAACGGTCAAAACCGTCCAAGCCCTGCATCGTCGCAACAGCCATACGATGCTCGGAATCTTGCAAGTAAGGAGACTCGCATGACGAAGATGTTCGCGACAGCCGCAATCCTTTTCACTATGGAGGCCAGTGCCATGGCGGATCAAATAAACTTTGCAAGCGACCTTGTCGGATCAACACCGAAGGGATGGACCTCGACAATGACCGGTCAGGGAAGCCCGAGATGGACAATCGAAGAAGACCCGACTGCACCGTCGAAATCCAAAGTGGTCAAGCAATCGGGACGCGCCACATATCCGCTCCTGCTCAAAAACGGCGCGAGCGTGAAGGATGGCTATATTGAGACTCAGTTCAAAGCCATATCGGGCAACGATGATCGTGCTGCCGGCATCGTTTGGCGCGTGCAAGACGCCAATAACTACTACGTGGTCCGCGCCAATGCGCTTGAGGACAACGTGGTGCTTTACAAGACTGTCAATGGCAAACGCAGCTCGCTCGACATCGTCGGGCGCAAGGGCGGTTATGGCGTCAAGGTTCCCGCTCCGACCGGCCGGTGGCATACGCTGCGCGTCGATTTTAAGGGGAGCCGCTTCAAAGTTACCTTCAATGGACAAAACGTCTTCGAAGTCGAGGACCAAACATTTTCCCAGCCCGGCGTAGTGGGCCTTTGGACCAAGGCTGACAGTGTCACCTTGTTCGACGCGGTCGCATATGGTGCAGATCTTCAATGATGCCGAATAGATAGTAGCTCAACCTGCGCCCCTCGGCTGCCGCGCCGCCAGCGCCGCGACAATGCTGAGCACCGACAGCGCGGCAAAGACGCGCAGCGAAATCTCGTAGGTGCCAGTCAAGTCGTACAGAACGCCGGACAGCAACGGCCCGCTCGCTTGCGCTAGCACCTGCGCCGACAGCGCGAGGCCGCGGATCGCGCCGTAGTTCGCCCGCCCGAAATAATCGGCCCAGGCGACCGGCACCAAGGTCAGCACCGCGCCGATGCCAGCGCCGAACAAGCCGGCAGCAAGGAAGCCATCGGCCGAGGAAACGACGCCCGGCATCAGCCAGGTGCCGGCCGCGAGCAGCGCTCCCGCCAGCGCCAGCGGGACACGGATCGGCCATCGCCGCGGCAGGAATCCGCAGGCGATCGTGGCGACCGCCGACATGAACGAGAAGCTGCTGACGATCAGCGCCGCCGTCACCGGGTCGAGGCCGCGTTCGACGAGATGCGGCGCCTGATGCAGGCTCACACCGGCCTGCACGGGGTAGACCATCACCGTGTAGAGCATCAGCAGCCAGAACGCGGGCGTGCGGATCGCTTCGCGGCGCGAGAAACGCGGCTCGGCGGCGGGCGCGGCGGTTGCGCCCGACGGTTCGGCGGCGGCAACCGCGCTATCGGGCTCGAGGCCCATGTCCTCCGGGCGGCGCACGAGGAACAGCCAGACCGGCACAAAGCCCACGATCAAGACCACCGTGCCGAGTGCCAGCCAGCCGGCACGCCAGCCGTCATGCGAGATGGCGAATTGCGCGATCAGCGGCATCGCCACCAGGCCCAGCATCTGCGCCAGGTTGGCGACCGAGGCCGCAGCGGTCCGCCGCGCCAGAAACCAGTTGTTGAGCGCGCCGTAGATGCCAAGTTCGAACGGGCCCGCCCAGTTCATGCGGGCGATGCAGAACAGCAAATAGAAGACCAGCAAAGACGGAGTTAGTGACAGGAGCAGCAGCGCTACACCGTTCGTCAACACGGCAAGGCACAACACCAGCCGCGAGCCGCTGCGGTCGAGCAGCGGCCCGATCAGCGGTGAAACCACCACCGCCAGCAGGCCGCCGAGCGAGACCGCACCAGATATTGCGGTGCGCGACCAGCCGAACTCACGCGTCAGCGGCTCAACAAAAATCGACAGCGTCGCGACCGCCGGCCCCTGTCGCGCGAATCCAGCGCAGCACAGACACGCCAGGACGATCCAGCCGTAATAGAAGGGCACGCGCGTGGCCAGTGCTCGTGGCAGCGTCTGCCTCATTGGATTCTTGCCGTCTGCCTCGCGCACAGGACAAAGCGTTACTGTGTTACGCGATCAACCTGCAAGCGGGGCGCAGGATCAAAGGTCTGAGAGACGGCTCTAAAGCTTCGCAGTCGTCGGCGTAATGCCCACGCCCCAGGCCGGCGCGTCAGCCCCGTCGCCCCAACGCTTCGGCCGGTAGAACGTGTGCACGCCGATCCGCGACAGCTTGCGCATGGTGCCAACCCACCACGGATGCACCCAGTAGGCGTGGTAGTGCGTCGACTTGCCGATATCGGCGAGCCACAGCTTGCCGTCCATCGTGTCGCGCGCGATCTGCTTGGCCTGCTCCCACATGTCGGGCTCGGTGACCACGTCCTTGATGCCGTCGCAGGCGAAGGTGAACTGGCAGGCGTTATAACGGTGCGCATTCTGATAGACGACGCCGCAGACCGTGGTGGGGTAATAGCCCGAGAACACGCGATTCATCACCACCTGCGCGACCGCGATCTGGCCCCGCTTGGTCTCGCCGCGAGATTCGAAATAGACCGCGTCGGCCAGGCACTTCTCCGCCTTAGTGCGCTCCTTGACGTTGAGACCGAGCCGCTCGGCCGGCGTTTTTGGCCGCTGGTCGGGGCCGGTCACCTCGCCCTTCGGCGCGACAGTCAGGTTGGTCGGCAACGTCGGGGGCTGGTCGGGCCGGTGCTCGGGCTGTGGAGCCAGTGCACTGAGCTTGGTCGGGGGATCTTGGGTGGGCGCTGCCACCAGGATTGGATCGTCGCCCGGCCAGCGCTCGATCGGTCCGATGTTGCGGCCAACCGGCAGGCTGCCGAAGTAGAGCCGGCCGAGCCGCACGACCGGATTGGCATCGTCGATCGGATCGAATGCCTCGACCTCCTTCGCAGGCGCGACTTCGACCGGCGCAACCGCATCGGGCGCGAGCGCCCGCTCGACCGGCGCAAGCGTCACGGAAACCGGCGGCAGCGACGCCACCGAATAGCTCTGCGGCAACTCAGCCACGCTGGGCTCGGCGTCAGGTTCGGCCTCGGGTTCAGGGCGCTGCTGCCTGGTCGGCATCGGCTCCTCGGCTGGCGGCGCCGCGTTCTCTTGCTGCTCCGCCGGCGTCAGCTCGGTTTCGGACTCATCGCGCGGCGGCGGATCTTCGACCAAGTGCGGGTTTTGCGGCGGACGCGGGAACGACACCGTCTTGATCCGGCCCGGCACCAGATCGCGTGTAGGCGCGGGCGGCGGTTGCGGCTCGGGGCGCGTCACCAGGAGATCGCCCTTGAGCCTGCGATTGACGACGGGAAACGCGAGCGGGCGCGGCTCAGACATGCGCGACGGATCGATCGAACCGGTGACATCCGGGTCGCCGGGATTGAGGCTCGCCAGCAGATAGGCGGGAGGCTCCGGTATCAGCGTGCCGACCGGGCGCGGGAAACTGAACGTCGCGGCGTGGATGGTGCCGAACGGCGAAGCGAGCGCATAAGCGCGTGCGCGTTGCGACACATCCTGCTGACGGACCAGAAGCGCGGCGAGGTCCTGATAGCCGATCTGACTCGGTACCAGGACGAGGGCCAGAACGCTGAGGCCGAAGGGGCCGACGCGGGCGCCCTTCGGCCTGCTACGCGACGCAATCATGCACAACTCACGCAACTTTCAACGCAACGCTACGCGAATACCGACCTACGCGAAGACCAGAGGCGAAAGACGCCGAAGTGGCGACAATGCGACACGTCTTGTTATTGTCGGATTATCCTTGCAAAGCCGTTAACCGGCCTGCACTCGCGCGCGATGAGCTTTGCCCCAGAGCTTTGGTAAAGGAACCGTCAACACGGCGCTCGTGTTCAACGCGCAAATAGGTGCGTCTCGAGAAAATTTCCGGCGAGAAACGTCGCAAGCCCCAGGAGACAACCGAAAGCCAACGCGCGGTCGGAGATAATGTCGGGCACCGGCCGCGCCAATACGGTGCGGAGCGTCAGCAGCGCGACGCTGACCAAAATGAAAAACCCCAGAAGCGGATGAAACAGCAGGCCTTCGCCGAACGGCCGGCGATCACCGATTAAGCCAAAGGCCACTCCGCCGATCGCCATCAAAACATACCAGAGGGTCAAAGCAATCGGGCGGCCGGATCCGTCCCGGCCGCCCGTCGAAGTCCGGCTGAGACCGGGCTCGATCACATCTTCACGCCCTTCTCTTGAAGATACTTGATCGCACCCGGGTGCCATGGGATCGGCGAGTTCTTCGGCACCTGGTTTTCCAGCGTGATGCTTGCCGCCTCGCCATGAACGGCGACCAATTCGTCGCGCTTCTCGATGAAGGTCTTGACGATGTCGTAGGCGGTCTTGTCCGGCATCGCCGCGTTGGCGACCAGGATGTTCTGCACCACCGAGATTGCGTTTGGCTTATCCTGGCCCGGATAGGTCTTGGGCGGAATAACGCCGGTGGTGTAGAGGTCGCCGTACTTGGCGTTCATCTTGTCGACCACCTCGGTGTGGTCGATCAGCTTGATCTTGATGCCAGGACTGGCGGCGAGGTCGGTGACCGCCGCGGTCGGCAGCCCGCCGACCCAGAAATAGGCGTCGATCTTGCCGTCCTTGATCGCGTTCGTAGAACTCCGCAACGCCGAGCCGCTCACGCCGCATGTCCTTGTCCTTGTCGAGGCCGGCGCCTTCGATGACGCGGAACGCCATCACCTCGGTGGCGCTGCCCGGCGAACCCGTGGAGACGCGCTTGCCCTTGAGGTCGGACATCTTCTCGATGCCCCTGCCCTCGACCGTCACGACGTGCATGCGGTTTGGATAAAGAATCATGAGGGTCTTGAGATCGACCTTGTTGCCCTTGAACTTGTCTTCGCCCTTGAGCGCGTCGAGCGCGGCGTCAACCATCACCAGCGCGACCTCGCTCTGCTTCGAGCCGATCAGCTTGAGGTTGTCGACCGAGCCGCCCGTCACGCGCGCGGTTGCCTGCACGCCGGGAACATATTTCGACAGCACGTTCGCCATGCCGCCGCCCAGCGGATAGTACACGCCGCCGGTGCCGCCGGTCGCGATGGCGATGGTGTTCTGCTGGGCGATCGCTGCTCCGGCAAATACCGCCGTGGCCAGCGCCAGGCCGCAGAGCATCAGTCCGTTGCGTTTCATCTGGTCGTTTCTCCCATTGTCGTTTCGTAACTTGTGTCTTGTCGAAAGCCGTTAGTCAGCCGGCCGCCGGCGCTTTTGGCAAGGCCGGTTGCATGCGCTGTTTTAGCAGGACCGCGGCGCCGATAGCCAAGCCAATTGTCGCGGTATAGCTGATGTCGCGCCCGATGATGAGCTCGATCAGTGCTTCCAGCAGGCTCGGAAAAACCAGGAACAGCCCTGCTATCACGAGCAGCCCGCGTTCAGCCATCGTGGTGCGGCGCAGCGCCCAGCCCTGCGCTGCCGCCGCGAGTGCGGCAAGGCCGAACGCCGCCTTCGCCGTGATCTGGACGATGTCGACCCAGGAGCCGCCAGCCGGCGTCTTCAGCAACAGACCGACGCCCTGCGGATCGAGCACGAACACAAACGGCACCAGGAATGCAGGCAACGTGTATTTCCATGCCTGCAGCGTCGTCTTGTACGGATCGCCACCAGTGATGGCGGCGGCCGCGAACGGCGACAGCGCAGTCGGCGGCGAGACCTCCGACAGCACCGAATAGTAAAAGATGAACATGTGCGCGGCGACGTCTGGCACGCCAAGCTTCATCAAGGCCGGCGCCGCGATCACCGCGCAGATGATGTAGGACGCCGTGACCGGCACCGCGAGCCCGACGATCCAGACGATCAAAGCGGTATAGATCGCGGTGAGCAGCAGGCTGCCGCCGGCATAGCTGATGACGATCGCCGAGAATTTCAAGCCGAGGCCGGTGAGCGTGACCACGCCGACGATGATGCCTGCCGTGGCGCAGGTGGTCGCCGCGGTGAGCACACTGACCGAGCCGTCGGACAGCGAGCGAACCAGCTTCTTCGGAACCAGCGCAGTCTCTCGGGTGAGAAAGCTAAGCGCGAAGGTCGCAACCGTCGCCCAGAACACCGACAGCGTCGGCGAATAGCCCCAGAGCATGAAGATGACGACCGAGATGAGCGAGATGAAGTGGAAGCCGTAGCGCCGCGTCATCTGCCACAGCGTCAGCTTGGTCGTCATGTCGACCATGCTGGCGCCGTACTTCTTGGCGTCGAGCTCGACCATGAACAGCAGCGACAGGTAGTAGAGGCAGGTCGGGATCGTCGCCATGGCGATGACGTCGAGGTAGCTGATCTTCAGGAACTCGGCGATCAGGAAGGCCGCGGCGCCGAGCACGGGCGGCGAGATGATGGCGCCAAGCCCGCCGGCCGCGAGCAGCCCGCCGGCGGCGTTCTTCTCGAAGCCCGACTTCTCCATCATCGGGTAGGCGACCGCGCCGACCGTCACCGTGGTGGCGACGCCGGAGCCGGACGGCCCGCCGAGCAGGAACGAGGACAGCACCACGGTGCGTCCCGCGCTGTTGGGCTTGTTGCCGAGCAGCGCCATGGAGAAGTCGATGAAGAACTGGCCGGCGCCGGAGTGCTGCAGGAACGCGCCGTAAATCGTGAACAGGATGATCAGGCTCGATGACACGTCGACCGGGATGCCGAAGATGCCTTCCAGCGTGATGAACAGATGGCCGACCAGCTGGCCAACATCGAACCCGCGGTGCGTCCACGGTGGCGGCAGATACGGCCCGAAATAGGCATAGGCGATGAAGCAGAGCGAGATGACCGGCACGATCCAGCCGGTGGTGCGCCGCGTCGCCTCAAGCAGCAGCACGATGAAGATGACGCCGAGGATGTTGTCGAGCTGGGTCGGCGACGTGGCGCGATCGGTGAAATCCTCGCCGCCCTCGATCGCATACATCAGGATCGCGGCACCGGCGAGTCCCGCGATCACGTCCCACCAGCGGATCCGGTCGCGGAACCGCCGCGCCATAGGGAACAGCAGGAACGACAGCATCAGCACGAAGGCGACGTGAGCGTAGCGCAGCGGCTGGGTGGTGATGATCGGAAAATCGCGCAGCGGCCAAGCACCCGCCACCGCCGCATAAAGATGAAACAGCGACATCGTGACGGCAACGGTCGTCACCGCGATGCCCGCGATGCCGGAGAGGCGGTTCAGCGCGCCTTCTTCGGCTTCGATATAGGCTTCGGCTTTCTTGATCTTGTCTTCGGAAATCGCCAGCGTTTCAACGCCCGCGGCCGGCTTCGGCACGTCCGACATTTTCCCCCCGGCGAGGCTTGAACGCGCCCCCTGATCAAGAGGCTAGCATGACGCCACAGCGGCGGCATATCCGCCGAAAGTCGCCATTGCAACTTGGATTTCTTGCCGGGAAACCCGGCTCAAAACAGCGCCCTGGTCCAGCGAACCAGCGCCTCGACGACGGCCTTCGGCTGCTCCGGGATGAGCGCATGGCTCGCATCCGGGATGACCGCGATGGTGACGCGATCGCCGAACTCATCCTTCATTTCGTTGCGCTTCTCCGGCGGTTTGAACGGATCGTTCGCCGCCTGCAAATCCAGAAGCGGCGCAGCCCCGGCGGACCACCAGTCGGACTGCTTGACCGCGGCAGCCGCGGCGCGCTGGCTTTCTCGTACGCCGGGATGCCAGCCGTCGAGCCATGCCTTCGGGTCATTGCCGGGCGCGAAAAAGGCAAAGCGCAACGCCTCGAGGCGCCGTTGGTCGGACAACGCCGGATTGCCCGCCACATCGATCGCCTCCCTCAGCTCAGGCGCGTATTGCTTGGCTGCGGCAGCCGCTATGACGACGCCGCGCACCAGCGCCGGATGGTCGACCGCCGTCATCCGCGCCACCCAGTTGCCGTAGGCATGACCGACGATCACCGCGCTGCCGCCGCCGTGAGCCTCGATGACCTCGGCGACATCGCGCGCCATATCATGCAGCGAAATGCCCGTCAGTGGACCGGTGCTGTTGCCGATGCCGCGCGGCTGCGGCCGCAGCACGCGATAGCCGGCTGCCGCGAGCCCTTCGGCGACCGCATCATAGTCCTCGGAATCGCGTGCGAGTGATGGCAGCAGAACGATCGCAGGTCCTTGCCCCTCCACAATAACTTCAATCGCGACGTCGGCGTAGCGCACGAATTCCCGCGTGCGCATGCTAGAGCCCAGTCTGTCGAGATCGAAACGCCTGCGGCCCGCTTTTCTTTCGTTTGGGCATGATCTTTTCGGAAAACCGGTTCCCACTTTTCCGGATCATGCCCTACGCCTCGCCCGCCGCCTTCTTACCCAGCGCAGCCTGCGCTGCGGCGAGCCGCGCAATCGGCACGCGGAACGGCGAGCACGATACATAATCGAGCGCGACCTCATGGCAAAACGCGACCGAGGCCGGATCGCCGCCGTGCTCACCGCAGATGCCGACCTTGAGGCCCTTGCGCACCTTGCGGCCACGCTCGACACCGATCCGGACGAGCGCGCCGACACCTTCTCGGTCGATCGAGACGAACGGGTCGCCGGGCAGGATGCCGCGCGAGATGTAGACGCCGAGGAAGCTTGCGGCGTCGTCGCGGCTGATGCCGAAGGTGGTCTGCGTGAGGTCGTTGGTGCCGAACGAGAAGAACTCCGCGCTCTGCGCAATCTCATCGGCGAGCAGCGCCGCGCGCGGCAGCTCGATCATGGTGCCGACCTGGTATTTGAGCTTGGTGCCGGTTTCCTTCTCCACCGCCTGTGCCATGGCGTCGATGCGCGCCTTGACGATGTCGAGCTCGGCCTTGGTGGCGATCAGCGGCACCATGACCTCCGGCACCACCGGCTTGCCGGTGCGCTTGCCGGCTTCGGCGGCCGCCTCGAAGATCGCGCGCGCCTGCATCTCGGCGATCTCGGGATAGGCGATGGCGATACGGCAGCCGCGGAAGCCGAGCATCGGGTTGAATTCGGCAAGCTCCTTGGCGCGGTGCTCCAGTTTCTTTGGATCGGTACCCATCGCCGCGGCGACTTCGGCGATATCGTCGTCGCCATGCGGCAGGAACTCGTGCAGCGGCGGATCGAGCAACCGGATCGTCACCGGCAACCCGCCCATGATCTCGAACAACTCGATGAAGTCGCCACGCTGCATTGGCAGAAGCTTGGCGAGCGCAGCCCGGCGCATCTTCTCGTCGTCCGCCAGGATCATCTCGCGCACTGCCTGAATGCGCTCCTCGTCGAAGAACATGTGCTCGGTGCGGCACAGCCCGATGCCTTCCGCCCCGAACCGGATCGCGATCCGCGCGTCGGCCGGAGTATCCGCATTGGCGCGCACGCCGAGACGACGCACCTTGTCGGCCCAGCCCATCAGCGTGCCGAATTCGCCGGATAGCGCCGGCTCCACCATCGGCACGCGGCCGGCCAGCACCTGGCCGGTTGAGCCGTCGATAGTCAGCGTCTCGCCGCGCTTGAGGACCACGTTGCCGGCCGTCAGCGTCTGCGCGTTGTAGTCGACACGCAACTGACCCGCGCCCGAGACGCAGGGCTTGCCCATGCCGCGCGCCACTACGGCGGCGTGCGAGGTCATGCCGCCGCGGGTGGTGAGGATACCTTCGGCGGCGTGCATGCCGTGGATATCCTCGGGCGAAGTCTCGACCCTCACCAGGATGACTTTCTTGCCGTCAGCCTTGAGGCGCGTCGCCTCGTCGGAGGAAAACACGATCTCGCCGGATGCCGCGCCGGGCGACGCTGGCAGGCCGGTTGCGATCACCTTGCGCTCAGCGTCGGGGTCGATGGTGGGGTGCAGGAGCTGGTCGAGCGAAGCGGGATCGACGCGCGCCACCGCCTCCGCTTTGGTGATCAGCTTCTCGTTGGCAAGCTCGACCGCGATGCGCAGCGCCGCCTTGGCGGTGCGCTTGCCGTTCCGGCATTGCAGCATCCAGAGCTTGCCTTGCTCCACCGTGAACTCGAGATCCTGCATGTCGCGGTAGTGCCGCTCAAGCTTCTCGTGAATGCGCGTCAGCTCCTTGAACGCCGCGGGCATGGCGCGTTCCATTGACGGCTTGTCGGAGCCCGCCTCTTTTCGCGCGACTTCGGTAATCTCCTGCGGCGTGCGGATGCCGGCGACGACATCCTCGCCCTGGGCGTTGATCAGGAACTCGCCATAGAGCCGCTTCTCGCCGGTCGAGGGATTGCGCGTGAAGGCGACGCCAGTCGCCGACGTGTCGCCCATGTTGCCGAACACCATGGCCTGCACATTGACCGCGGTGCCCCAGCTCTCCGGAATATTGTGGAGCTTGCGATAGGTGATGGCGCGCTGATTCATCCACGAGCCGAACACCGCGCCGACCGCGCCCCACAACTGCTCACGCGGGTCCTGCGGGAACGGCTTGCCCTGCTCGTCCTCGACGCGTTCCTTGTAGCGCGCGACCAGATCGACCCAGTCGTCGGCTTCAAGCTCCGTGTCGAGCGTCAGGCCTTTGCGCACCTTGTGGTCTTCGAGAATGTCTTCGAAGTTGTGATGCTCGATGTCGAGCACCACGTTGGAATACATGGTGATGAAGCGGCGATAGCTGTCGTAGGCAAAGCGGCGATCGCCGGATTGCTTCGCCACCGCTTCGACGGTGTCGTCGTTGAGGCCAAGGTTGAGCACGGTGTCCATCATGCCCGGCATCGAGGCGCGCGCGCCGGAGCGCACCGACACCAACAGAGGATTGCCGCGGTCGCCGAACTTTTTTCCAGTGATGCGCGCGATGTGCGCGAGGCCGGCGTCGACCTGCGCGCGCAGTTGCTTCGGATAGGTGTTGCCGCTGGCGTAATAGTGCGTGCAGACGGCGGTGGTGATGGTGAAGCCAGGCGGCACCGGCAGGCCGAGGTTCGCCATCTCGGCGAGGCCGGCGCCCTTGCCGCCGAGCAGTTCCCGCATTCCGGAACGGCCTTCGGCCTTGCCGCCGCCGAAAGCATAGACCCATTTGCCCTGTTTCGCGCGCTGCGCGGGACCATCGCCCTTCCCGGCCTTCTTCATTCTGATGGTCGACGCTTTAGCTTTGCGTCGCGCCACTGATTTCTTACGAACCGGCTTGGCCATGCTGATTTCCGGACAATGAGAGGCGGGCTAAAGTGAGAGACATGGATTGCCATCGCGGCACAAGCTGGGCAACATCATTTCGGGTTGATTGCTGGGAAGCCGGAAAGAAACCGCCCATCCGATAGACTGTCGTCGCAGCAAGTGCCGTTCAGCCTATGCCCGGACTACATAGGCCGTACGTACATAAAGCCACAATGACGAGCCAACAAGCCGGTGAAGTGGGTGAGACGGCCAGGTTTTTTGACCAAGCGATCCTTGAAATTGCGGGTCTGAACACTCCCAATACGGTCCGAGTGCTCGACTTCGGCTGCGGAGCCGGCGGGCTCGTCGCCGCGTTGTCGTCTCTTGGCTATGACGTGCGCGGATGCGACGTCGTCTTCTACGACGATGCACCGGCCACCGAGATCAAACGACAAATTCTTCAATCGCCCTACCGGTTCCCCTACAAGGACAATCAGTTCGACGTTGTCATCAGCACAAGCGTCATGGAGCACGCGCGGAACCCCGACGAATACATGGCCGAGATCAATCGCGTGCTGAAACCGGGCGGATATGCGATGCACCTCCTGCCCGGCAAATGGTACCTGCCATCCGAACCGCACATCTTTGTTCCGCTGGCCAATTTTTTCTGGCCGAAATGCCCGACGTGGTGGTTTGTGATCTGGGCCTTGCTCGGCAGGCGCAATGCATTTCAACGGGAACAAGATTGGCGCACCGTCGTTGCGACCAATCGCGCGTACTATGACAGCGGCCTGATCTACCTTACCACGGCGCAATACGACGAGCTCTCGCGCCGACACTTCGCCGAAACCCGATGGCCGATGGAATTTTATATCGCCAACGGCTACGGAACGCTCTCTCGCGTTGCCCGCCACCTGCCGTTTCGAACATTCTGGGGCTGGGTCTCGCGGGAATTCCGGATGGCTTTCCTAGTCCAGCGCAAGGCGCAGGTCTGATCGCCGAAGGGCCGGACGCGCCGGGCGAATGGGTCGATCCTGACCAGTCCGTCCGCCAACATTGGTTGGCGCGTGATCTTTCCGAAAACCGGTTCCCACTTTTCGGGATCAGCGCTAGCGGAAAAGACCCAATCCCACCAAGCCGATAATGATCAAATAGATGGCGACGATGTAATTGAGCAGGCGCGGCACGACGAGAATCAGAATGCCTGCGATCAAGGCAACGATCGGCTGGATGTGGGCTGCGGTGATGAGCATGCGGGTTCTCCGGGGCTGACCCCTTGCCCAATCCGCGACGAGCGGTGCGGTTCCTCGCTCAGCCTTCGATCTTGGAGAAATCCGCCACCGTGCGAGTGGCTTCCCTGATCTCGTTAAGGAGCTTCAGCCGGTTCTCCCGCACGGCCTTGTCTTCGGCGTTGACCGTGACCTTGTCGAAGAACGCATCGACATGAGGCCGAAGCTTGGCCATGGCGCTCATCGCGGCGGCGAAGTCCTCCGCGGCGACCGCCGCCGAAGTTTCCGCTTTTGCAATGCCGATGGCGCGGGCGAGATCCTTTTCCTCAGGCTGCGTGAGCAGCGTGGCGTCCGGCGCACCGGTGTAGGATTTGTTGTCCTTCTTCTCTTCGATACGCAGGATGTTGGCCGCACGTTTGAAGCCGGCCAGCAGATTCTTGCCGTCGTCGGTGTCGAGGAATTTGCCCAACGCCTCGACCCGGCGGACGATCAGCAGCAGATCGTCCTGGCCTTCGAGCGCGAACACGGCATCGACCAAGTCATGGCGTGCGCCCTGCTCGCGGAGCTGGACCTTGAGACGATCGGCGAAGAAGGAGAGGAGGTCGGCCAAAATCGCGTTGGTCTTTTCCTGGGATCGACCGAAGGCATTCACCGAACGGGCCGAATCACGCTCGATAAGTTCGTCGACACGGGAATCCCCACCCAAGAATTCGTCAAGCCTGGCCGCTGCTTCAAAATCTCTGTCTAGTTCTGGGTCTCGAATATGCTCCGCAACAACGTCGCCCGCATTCTGCAGTATAGGTTTCATTCTAAGCGTCAATTTTGAATCGAGGACAATTCGGATCACGCCAAGTGCTGCGCGACGCAACGCGTAGGGATCCTTGGACCCCGTCGGCTTCTCATTGATCGCCCAGAAAGCTGTCAAAATATCAAGCTTGTCTGCCAGCGCGACCGCGACCGAAACCGGATCGGTCGGCACGCGGTCGCTGGGACCGAGCGGCTTGTAGTGGTCCTCGCAGGCGGCGGCTACGTTCGCGTCTTCCTTCTGCGCAAGCGCATAGTACTTGCCCATCAGACCCTGCAGCTCGGGGAATTCGCCCACCACTTCGGTGAGCAGATCGGCCTTGGCGAGATGCGCGGCGCGCTTCACCTGGGCGACATCGGCACCCACCAGAAGCGCCAGTTCCCCAGCCAACTGCTCGATCCGTTCAATCCGCTCCGCCTGCGTTCCGAGCTTCTCGTGAAACACGATCGACTCGAACTTCGGCAGCCGGTCTTCCAGCGTTGTCTTCAAATCCGTTTCGTAGAAGAACTTCGCGTCCGACAGCCGCGCGCGGATCACGCGCTCGTTGCCGGCGATGATCGCCTCTCCGCCATCACTCGCCTCGATGTTCGCAGTCAGGATGAACCTGTTGGCGAGCCGCCCGGTCTTGGGATCACGGACCACGAAGCACTTCTGGTTGTTGCGGATGGTGGCGCGGATCACCTCGTCCGGAATTTTCGAGAAACTCCGCATCGAAGCTTCCCATCAGGACCACCGGCCACTCGACCAGACCGGCTGCCTCCGCCAGCAGGCCCTCGTCCTCGACCAGCTCATAACCCTGCGCGAACGCAAGGTTCTTGGCGTCGGCCAGGATGATCTGCGCGCGCCGCGCCGGATCGACCACGACCTTGGCGGCGCCGAGCTTCTTCACGTAGTCGTCGAACCGCTTCACCTTGATCGGCGCCGGCGCCATGAAGCGATGGCCGGCGGTCGTGTCGCCCGCCGCGATGCCGTCGAGCTTGAACGGCACGATCTCGGGCTCCTCGGTCTCCGGGCCGAACGTCGCCACGATGGAGTGCAGCGGCCGCACCCAGTTGAGCGCGCCCGGCCCTTCCGATGCCGCGCCCCAGCGCATCGACTTCGGCCACGGAAACGCCTTCGCGACCTCCGGCACGATCACGGCGATCACCTCGATCGCCGGCCGGCCGGCTTTCTCGATCACCGCGACGTAGAAGTCGCCCTTCTTGTCGGCTTGCACCTTGGCTTCGCTGATCGATTTCAGTCCTGCCGCGCGCAGAAAGCCGGCGATCGCCTGCTCCGGCGCGCCGACCTTGGGACCTTTGCGCTCGTCCTTTACGTCGGGTTGGCGCACCGGCACACCTTGCACGGTCAGAGCAAGGCGGCGCGGCGTCGCGAACGCCTTCGCGCCCTCGTAGGTCAGCCCCGCAGCGACCAACTTGTCGGTCACGAGCTTGCGCAAATCCTCCGCCGCCCGCGCCTGCATCCGCGCGGGGATTTCCTCGGAGAAGAATTCGAGCAGCAGGTCGGGCATCACACGAGCTTCTTATGACTGCCGTCGCACATCGGCTTGTTGCCGGAGCGCTTGCAGGCGCAGAACCAGGCTTCCTCGGATTTTTCCGGCTTGAACTCGACCGGAGTGAACGCCGTGCCCTTGTGCGAGCCGTCGCAGAACGGCTGACTCTTCGAGCGACCGCAGGCGCACCACCAATAGCTCTTGCCGGCCTCGACTTGGATCGGAAGCGGCCGCCGGCCGCCGATTTCGGGCGTCGCGTTCATTGCATCCCTCCACCTTCTGTCGCGAGCCACGCCTCGCCGCACGCCTTCGCTAGCTCGCGCACCCGCAGAATGTAACTCTGCCGCTCCGTGACCGAAATCACGCCGCGCGCATCGAGCAGGTTGAACACATGGCTTGCCTTGATGCACTGATCGTAGGCCGGCAGCGCCATCAGATGGCGGCGCGCGTTGGTTTCCTTGCCATTCGTCCAGCCCACTTCGAGATACTTCCGGCAGGCGGCCTCCGCCATCTTGAACTGCTCGAACAACATCGCCGTGTCGGAGTGCTCGAAGTTATGCCGCGAGTATTCCTGCTCGGCCTGCAGGAACACGTCGCCGTAGCTGACCTTCTCAGGCCCTTCGCGGCCGTTGAAGTTGAGATTGTAGACGTTGTCGACGCCCTGCACGTACATCGCGAGGCGCTCCAGCCCGTAGGTCAGCTCGCCCGACACCGGCGCGCATTCGAACCCCGCGACCTGCTGGAAATAGGTGAATTGCGACACCTCCATGCCGTCGCACCAGCACTCCCAACCGAGTCCCCAGGCGCCGAGCGTCGGGCTCTCCCAGTCGTCCTCGACGAAGCGAATATCGTGCAGCTTGGAGTTGATGCCGATCGCGGCGAGCGATTTGAGATAAAGCTCCTGAATGTCCAGCGGCGACGGCTTCAGGATCACCTGGAACTGGTAGTAGTGCTGCAACCGGTTCGGATTCTCGCCGTAGCGGCCGTCCTTCGGACGACGCGACGGCTGAACATAAGCGGCGTTCCAAGGCTTCGGCCCCAGCGCACGCAGCGTGGTCGCCGGATGGAAGGTGCCTGCGCCGACCTCCATGTCATAGGGCTGCAGGATGACGCAGCCGCGATCCGCCCAGAACCGCTGCAGCGCCAGGATCAGGCCCTGGAACGAGCGTTCCGGACGCATGTGGTCGGGGAGATTGTCGGCCATGAAGAATCCGGGCGCCATCGTGCGCGAGGTGAGACCTAACGGCGCCTTCCCGGAGGGTCAAGAAGTCGCTGGCAGCTTGCAATAGAGGGCTGGACCGTCGAGGCTATCTGAGAACAGCGTGCCGGGAGGGATCGTCGTGTTCGCAAACTTCGCCAAGCTATGCCGCCACGATTGTGGTCGCGGTCGTAGCCATTGCCGTTCAGACCCCAGGCCATGCCCAGGACTTCCCGACCCGCCCGATCCGCATGGTCATCGCCTTCCCGCCCGGCGGTCCGACCGATTTCGTGGGCCGCCTGCTCGCTGACAGGCTCAAGGACCTGTTGCCCCAGCCTGTGCTGATCGAGAACAAGCCGGGCGCCAACGGCGCGATCGGCGCCGATTTCGTGGCCAAGGCCGAACCCGACGGCCACACCATTTTCCTCTCCACCGTCGGCGCGATCACCATTACACCGCACATGCGCGCCGACCTGCCTTACAACACGTTGCGCGACTTTGCTCCGGTCACGCTGGTGGTGCGCAACACCACCATCCTGGTGGTGCGCGCCGACCACCCGGCCAACTCGGCAAAGGACCTCGCCGCAATGGCGAAGGCAAAGCCCGGTGCAATTCCATTCGCCTCAACCGGCGTAGGCTCAACCACCCATCTGGCGATGGAGCTCTATCAGACCGCAGCCGGCATCAAGTTCGTCCACGTGCCCTATCGTGGCGCGGCCCCCGCCCTCACCGACCTGCTTGGCGGCCAAGTGGAGGCGTTCTTCGCCGACGCCACGGTTCTGATGCCGCACATCAAGGGCGGCAAAGTCAAAGCGTTGGGCGCGGCGTCGGGTCAGCGCAATCCGCTGCTGCCCAATGTCGCTACGCTCGCGGAACAGGGTTATCCGGACACCGAGTTGGGCAACTGGTACGGCCTGCTGGCGCCGGCCAAGACTCCGCCGACGGTGATTGCCAAACTCAATGCAGCCTTCGTCGCGGCGATTAACGATCCGGTGGTGAAGGACAAGTTGATCCAGTCCGGCGCGGTCCCGGTGGCCGATACGCCGGCCCAGTTCGGCGCGCACCTCAAGGCCGAGCTCGAGCGCTGGGGCCGCGTGGTTCGCGATAGCGGCGTAAAGGAGCCGAGCTGACGAATTCGGCTCGTGCTGCATCGATTTAAGGCCTCTGCAGCGCTCAACAAAAACCACACTCGCCTGGAACAACGCTTGCATCGACTAGCTTCACTTTTGAGTGCATGGCCTGCCGGGGGCGACACTCCCCAAGCCAGCGGTATCCGGCTCCGGCTGCGACGTTGCGGCCGGAAACGTCATGCTCGCGTGATCGAATTCTGCGTGGCTCGGTGTCGATCTTTGAACCCGGTCGGCCGCTGCAGCTACCAACAAACGGATAACCATTCGGGGGAGAGATCGATGCTCTACACCCTCTACGTCGGTTTCGTCAGCGTTTTCATCGCCCTCGCGACGGTCGGCCATGTCCTGCTGCTGATCGCGATCTGCCCCAACATCTTCGGCAACCCGTCCCCCGCTCAGGACGGCGCATCAAGTCCAAGCAAGACGACGCCCGTCAGGACGGCAGACCAAACAGCCGCCACGCGGGCCGCGTCCCGGCTCGCCGCCTGAACGTTCGGCGATCAACCGTCAGTGCTTGGGCCGGTATTCGCCGGTCACTGGGTCGCGGCGTAGCACGGGTATCTTTTCGCGCTCGACGTCGACCGGCGCGGGCTCAGCGCGCGCACGGTCAAGCTCCTCGTTGACGCGCTGCCATTCGCGCGCGATCAGCTTGGCCGCGAAGACGGCGCCGACCGCACCCAGCAGAATGAGCAAAGCCTGCGGCATTCTTTCGTCCCTCTCACCTACAAACCGTATCGAGCCCAGATCGCGCGCGCCTCGAGCGCAGAAATCACATCTTCCGCCAAAGCGCCGTCGGCACGCAGCATCTCCGCACCGACGCCGGAGATGCGGCGGCCGAACAGGCCGCGCTCGGAGATGAGCGGCGTCCTGACCTTGTCGCCGAAGCGTTCGCGCAGCGTCGAACGAAGGTCGCCGATCGAATCGACTAGGCCAAGGTCGCGCGCCCGGATTCCAGTCCAGTATTCCCCGGAGAACAAGTCGTTTTCGGGGCCATTGAGCTTGCCGGCGCGGCGATCCTTCACCAGCGCAATGAAGCTCTGGTGGATTTCCGACTGGATCTTCTTGAGGCGCTCGACGTCCTGCGGATTTTCCGGCAGGAATGGGTCGAGCATGGCCTTGCGCTCGCCCGACGTATAGAGGCGCCGCTCGATGCCGAGCTTCTCGATCATATTGTGAAAGCCGAAGGAGCCGCCGACCACACCAATCGAGCCGACGATCGAGGAACCGTCGCAAACGATCTCATCGGCTGCACAGGCGATCATGTAGCCACCGGACGCGCCGACGTCCTCGATAAAGGCGATCACCGGAATTTTCTTCTCGTCGGCGAGCTGCCTCACACGGCGATGAATTAGGTGTGATTGCGCTGCGGACCCACCGGGTGAGTTGATCGCCAGCGCCACGGCGCGCGCTTTGCTTGTAGAAAACGCACGATCAAGCGATCGCGCGATCGACGCGACCGTCAGCCCGGGCTTTAGCGGAGTGGAAATGCCGATGACGCCGGACAGCCGCACCACCGGAACAACCGGAATATCGGCGCGAAAGCGCGCCGGAATGAGCGGACGCAGCGTCTCCAACGTCCGTTCGAGCGCGGAGGGTTCAGCCATGGCCTAAGGACATAGGATGGCCACGAGCCTGCCTCAAGTCATGCAATGTTAACGGTTGAATGTTTTTTAAGCAGGAACAGCGGGGCCCGCGTGGGGTTTTTACGCAAGGGCAGCCGGTTGGGACCACCAAACAAAAAAGATAGAGCGCTCGAAATGAAAATGCTTCTGCTGCTGTTCTGATGTCAACGATTGTGATGGTTGCCTATCTCGCCGTACCGGCGCGGCCTGCGGTAGACGCCAACGCCGGCAAGTAGCGCCGACGGGACACGAATACGGTTAAGCTAGATCAGCAGCGCCTGTGCATGCCGCAGGACGGCTTCGGCCGCTCCAGTCGGCTTACCGGTCGCATCGTTCAGATCGAGGCCTGGCAACAGGCTAAGCGGCGCGCGGCTTCCCTTGCTGGCACGCACGAGAATGCGGATCGCCGGCTGCCCGGCGCGGCCATGCACCGGCAGCACAACGAGGCCACCAAAGCCCACCTCCATTGTGGCGAGCACGCGACCGAGCCCGTCGGCCCGCCAGATCATCGTCAGGCCGCCGGCTGAATGCAGGAGCCACGTCGCGGCGTTGATCCAATCCGCCAGTGCCGCATCCGGCGCGGCATGCGCCACTCGCCGCGCCGCATCAGGCGACACATTCAGCCGGGCTGGGCTGTTGAAGGGCGGATTCATCAGGACATGGTCCATCGAACCCGGCCCCAACCCGGCTGCGGCGAACGCGTCCGAAGGACCAGCGACATCGAGTGTCACGGCACGGGCGCAATGCCCAAGCCCGTTACGCTCGATGTTCTCCGCCGCGATCGCGACGAGTTCGAGATCGGCCTCGACCAGCGTCACCGCGACGCCCGGCACGCGGATCGCGAGCGCCAAGCCCGCCGCGCCGACGCCTGAGCCAAGATCCGCGACTCGGTCGCCCGGCTGTGCCGCGGTCGCCGCCGCCAGCAGGATCGCATCGTGACCGACGCGATGACCCGTTTTCTTCTGCGTCAGCCGCAACCGGCCGCCCAGCACCGCATCGTCAGTGTGCTCTTTTTCCTGTCCAGCCGGCAGCGGACGCAACTCGTGGGCCAAGCCAGCGTCCGCCAACAAACGCCGCGCCGAATGCTGATACTCGTCATTCACCAGGATGCGGCGTGGCAAGATACCGAGCGAGCCTTCCAGCACGCTCATGTTCAAGTCCAGCACCAAGTGCGGAATCTCGGCACCCTTGAGCAACGCCTCGATCGCCGTGATCAGGACGGCATTGTTGGTGCGAACAAGCTCCTGCACGCAGTTCACTCCAGTCGACGCTGCCGACGCCGTTCCTCGGCCGGCGCCCGCTGCGCGAGATAGGCCAAAAGCTTCAGTTCGCGTCGTCCGCGCGTTACCGTGTCGAGCACGAGACCCGACGCGATCGAAAGAAAGCCGAGCAGCATCAATCCCGTAGCCAGGATCGCGGTCGGAAAGCGAGGGACCGAGCCTTCGGTCATGTAGGTCACGAAGATCGGGATCGCCAAGCCGACCGACACGATGCAGAGCGACAGCCCGACGGCGGTGAAGAGCGCCAGCGGGCGCTCGGCCCGATAAACCTTGAGAATGGTGAGCAGGATGCGAAAGCCGTCGGCCCAGGTCGACAGCTTGGAGGCCGATCCCTGCGGCCGTGGGTAGTAGGGTGTGCGCTCCTCGCCGACCGGCAGTTCCAGTTCGAGCGCGTGGATTGTGAGCTCGGTCTCGATCTCGAAACCACCCGAGAGCACCGGGAACGACTTGACGAAACGCCGGGTGAACACTCGGTAGCCCGACAGCATGTCGGTAAATATGTTGCCGAAAATATGGGCGACCGAGCCTGTAAGCAGCCGGTTGCCCAGCCGGTGGCCGGGCCGATAGGCGGCGTCCTCGCGATCAACCCGGACCGCCACCATCATGTCGAGCCGGTCGCACAGCAGGCGCCCGATCATCTTGGGCGCGCTTGGTGCATCGTAGGTGGCATCGCCGTCGACCAGCACGTAGATATCCGCGTCGATGTCGGTGAACATGCGCCGTACCACCCGCCCCTTCCCCTGGCGCGGCTCACGGCGCACAACAGCGCCAGCCGACACCGCGACGTCGGCGGTGCGATCGCTTGAATTATTGTCGTAGACGTAGACAGTCGCGGTGGGTAGGGCGGCGCGAAAGTCGCCTACAACCTTGGCGATCGAAACTTCCTCGTTGTAGCAAGGCACCAGGACCGCGATCCGTTGCTGCCCGGCGATATCAGCAGCACCGCTGGCCTGGGCTTCCAACATCGGCCTTGCTCCCCCCAGCAGGCGGTTTGTCGCACCTCCACCGCACTTGCCCTCTTACCATAGCGTTTCTATTGTCGCGCGTCCCTTTGCGGTAAATCCGGAGCGAACTCTCGTGGCCGTCGTTCTCCCATTCAGTCAGCCGGAGCCTTCGATCGACCGCTTGGTCGAACTGGTTGGCCCCGACATGGAGCGCGTCAACGCCGCGATCCTGGCTCGGACCGGGTCGCAGGTGACGATGATCCCAGAGGTCGCCAATCACCTGATCTCGTCGGGCGGCAAGCGGCTGCGCCCGATGTTGACTGTCGCACTCGCTGCACTGACCGGATATTCCAGCGACGGCCACGTCAAGCTCGCTGCCGCCGTCGAATTCATGCACACGGCGACACTCCTCCACGACGACGTGGTCGACAACAGCGAGATGCGCCGCGGCCGGCTCGCCGCACGGATGCTATGGGGCAACGAGGCAAGCGTGCTGGTCGGCGATTTCCTGCTCGGCCAAGCATTCAAGATGATGGTGGAGGTCGGCTCCCTGCGCGCGCTTGAAATCCTGTCCGCCGCTGCGGCAGTGATCGCCGAGGGCGAGGTGATGCAGCTTGCTACCGCAAAGAATACCGCAACGACCGAAGACGAATATCTCGCGGTAATCCGCGCCAAGACCGCGGAATTGTTCGCAGCGGCCTGCGAGGTCGGCCCGGTGCTCACCAACCGGCCGAAAGCCGAAACCGCCGCGTGCCGCTCTTTCGGCATGAACCTCGGCATCGCCTTCCAGTTGGTTGACGACGCGCTTGACTACGGCGGCAGAGGCGCCGAGCTCGGTAAGAACGTTGGCGACGATTTTCGCGAGGGCAAGATCACCCTACCGGTCGTGCTCTGCTACCGCCGTGGCTCTCCGAGCGAGCGGGCGTTCTGGGAGCGCACGCTGGAAAAGAACAAAGTCTCTGACAGCGACTTTGAAACGGCAATCGAGCTGATGCAGAAGCACCGCGCGCTGGAGGACACGATCAAGCGTGCGCAACACTATGGCGTGATGGCGCGCGACGCGCTGGCGCTGTTTCCGGACTCGGCGATGAAGACAGCGCTGGAAGAGGCGGTGGAGTTCTGCACCAGCCGGACGCATTAGGCTGCGTCAACTCTTCTGCTCCAGTCCCGCCGCCTGGATCAGCGGTCCCCACTTGTCCATATCCGCTTTGTGGAAGGCCCGCAGCTCTTCGTTCGTCGAGCCGACCGCGATCATGGCGCCGTCTTCAAGTCGCTTCTTGACCGTCGCGTCTCTGGTCGCCGTTGCCGCGGCGCTGGACAACTTGGCAATGATGTCCTTCGGCGTCTTGCTCGGCACAAACAGCGCGTACCAGCCGCTGACGTCGCCATAGCTGGGCAGGTCCTCCGCAATGCTGCGCAAGTCGGGAGCGAGCGGCGAGCGCTTCACAGTGGTCACCGCCAACATGCGGAGCTGGCCATCATTGGCGAGGGGCAACATCGGCGCGATGTTGTTCCAGAATGAATCGATGCGGCCCGGGATCAAGATCCTGAATGCCGGGAGCGGCGCCGCGATACTGCACGTTGACCATCTTGATCTTGGCGTGGTGCACGAACAGTTCGCCCGACAGATGCGGCACCGCGCCGGCGCCAGGCGATCCATAAGTGAGCTTGCCCGGCTCTGCCTTGGCCCGCGCGATGAAGTCGGCGAGCGTCTTGTCCGGGGAGTTCTTCGGCACCGCCATGACGATCGGATATTGCACGATCAGCGAAATCGGCTCGAAGTCCCTGGTCGGATGGAAAGTGACCTTCGGGTTGATGAAGTGACTGGTGGCGAGGTGGTCGCCAGCGAGGAACATCGTGTAGCCGTCCGGATCGGAACGAGCGACATGTTCGGACGCGACGTTGCCGCCGGCGCCCGACTTGCTCTCGACGATAACCTGCTGGCCCAGAATCTCGCTCATCTTCTGCGCGACAAGCCGGGCGATCAAATCCGCCCCGCCGCCTGGCGGGAAGGGAATGACCATGCGGAGATGACGGTTCGGCCAAGACTGCGACCAAGCAGCACTGTTGATGATGGTCGGCGCCGCAATCGAGGCGGCGGATAGCTTGATGAGACGGCGGCGGCTGATCATTGTTCCTCCCGAAGCTCTCAGTTTTTATTTTTTTGATTGCCAAGCATACTACCCCAAGCGGCTGGCGCACACCCACCAGCGCGGATGGGCCGCCGCGATCGCACGCGCGGCTGCGGCGGCGCTGTGGGCCGAACGATACAAGCCGAAGCACGTCGCGCCCGATCCGGACATCCGTGCCAGCTGGCAGCCGGGCAATTTTTGCAGAACGGCGAGCACCTTAGCGATCCGCGGTGCGATGTCGACCGCGGCTGGTTCAAGATCGTTGGCACGAAGTGCAAGGAATTCCAGGAAAGCAGCGCGATCGCGCGGCACGCTGCGCGCTTGCGCCGCAGGTTGCGGCTTGCGTTCGGCGCGGCGCAGCGCGGCGAATACGTCTTTCGTTGCCACCGCGACGCCGGGATTGACCAGCACAGCCGCAAACCTCGGCACGACAAGCGGCTTGGACAGGATTTCGCCGACACCGCGCATGACGCGCGGCCGTGGATCGACACAGACCGGTACATCGGCGCCGATCTTGGTGGCTGCTCGCAGCAGGCGAGGATCCGAAAGCTTGACGCGATTCAACCGCGCCAGTAGCCGCAACGCAGCGGCCGCATCCGCCGAACCGCCGCCGATCCCAGCGGCTGCCGGCAGGCGTTTTGTGAGTGTGAAGCGACCAAGCTCAAGGCCTTCGATTTCGTCAGCGAGTGCGCGCGCTGCGCGCAGCACCAGATTAGCAACGACCGGACCGGCGGCCGCCGCATTGGGCCCTTGCACGGTAAGCCGCGCTGGGCCGCCTGGTGTCAGCGTCAGCCGGTCCGCGATGCCGGCGAACACCACGAGGCTCTCTAGCATGTGGTAGCCATCGGCGCGACGACCGACCACGCGCAGCGTCAGGTTGACCTTTGCGGGAGCAGATTCGACGAGCGCGCGAGACGACACTGGAGCTGGGGCTAGCCGCCGTTGCCGGGCTTCTTCTGCTTGCTGGCGTCAGCGGCCGACGAGGTTTCCTCGACAAGGCCGCTCTTGAGCTTCTGCTCGATCTTCTCAAGCTCCTCGGGCTCAGGCTTGAGATCCTTGGCGTGCGACCACTGGAACTGGGCTTCCAGATAGCGCCCGGTCTTCCAATAGCCATCACCGAGATGGTCATTGATGGTCGGATCGTCCGGCTTGAGTTCAACCGCGCGTTCGAGGTGCTTGACCGCCTCTTCGTAGTTGCCGAGCCGATAGTAGGCCCAACCGAGCGAGTCCACGATGTAGCCATCGTCGGGCCGCTGTTCGACCGCGCGACGGATCATACGCATGCCCTCGTCGAGGTTGGCACCCTGATCAACCCAGGAATAGCCGAGGTAGTTGAGCACGTGCGGCTGATCCGGATAGAGCTTGAGCGCCATCTTCAGATCAGCCTCGGCCACAGACCACTTCTTGGCGCGTTCGTTGCAGATGCCGCGGAAGTAGTAGATCAGCCAATGCGGCCGCTCCGGGCTGGCGATAGTCGCTATGCCCTTGCTGTAGGCGTCTGCGCACTCGTTGAATTCCTTGCGGCCGCGCTGGATGTTTCCCAGCGCCATGATCGCCTCGATGTTGGACGCATCGTCCGCGATCAGCTTGTTGAGCCGCTTCTTGGCCTCGTCGGTACGGTCGAGGGTATCGAGGTTAACCGCGAGCTGGATCTCCGCGTTCTTGCGCAGCGGCGAATTCTGCGGCACCCGCTCATAGAATTTGATAGCGAGCTTGGAATTCTTGATCTGCTCGTACAGGTCCGCGAGTGCGAGCAGCGCGAGCGGCTGACTGGGCGCAAGATAGAGCGCGAGCTGGAGATAGACCAAGCCGAAATCCTCGCCGCCGCGGCGGCCGAGCGCGGCGCCAAGGCCATACAACACTTCGGCGCCGCCGGCCTGTGCGCTGTCGGCCAGCGGCGCAATCTGCTTGCCGGCCTTGAGATTGTTCATTGCCTCGACGATCAGCGGATGGCGCGGCAACTGGCTGTCGAACGCCTGATAGACCTTGAGCGCCTCGTCCCGGTTGCCATTGCGCGACAACCAGGAGCCGTAGGCCTCGACTAGACGGAGCGCCGACGGATCGAGCTTGTAGGCACGCTCAAAGCGCTTGCCGGCTTCTTTCTTGTTGCCGGCGAGGTCGAGTATCATTCCAGCGTGCAGGTCCTTAAACAGCGCGTACCACTCAGCGCCCTGCAACTTGTCGATCGTCTCGATCGCGCCCTTGGCATCCTGGGCACCGAACTGCGCCCAAGCGGCGAGCAACGTGCCAGCGAGATCGTTGATCGGACCGCGCACCGCCTGCATGAGATTCTGTCGCGCGACCGGGTATTGTTTCTGCTTGAGCGCACGTGCACCAAGCACCAGACGGGCAAGGCGATGGTTTCGGTCGCCCTGGACGAGGCGCTCGGCGAGCCGAATCGCCTCTTCCATGTCCCCGTCGGCCACCACGGATAGGAAGGCGCTCTCCAGAAGCTCAGGGTTTCGCGGATCAGCCTTGAGCGCGGCGCGGTAGTAGGCCGAGGCTGCCGCCGCGTCGCGCTGCACCCTGGCATGGCGGGCGGCGAGGTAAGTGCCGGCGGGCGAAACGCGCGAAATCTCGCCCAGCGGCGGTATCTCGGACGGCGCGGTGTTTCGCTGCGACCGCTGAGCGGAAAGCGTCGAGGGCACCATCAGCATCATGGTGCCGAGCGCCACGGCAGCAAAGCGCCGGGTCAAAAAAGGTGCAATCACAGGGCGATGGTCTCCATCGAGCGGGGCGCGTTCCCCTGCCGAGTCGACGGCAGAATGACCTTTTTAGGCACAACCCGCAAGGACAGCCAGCATCTCGATTGAGAGCCACGATGTGGCAGTATCGTGGCCACTGGCTCACATATTCGAATAGTTCGGCCCGCCGCCGCCCTCCGGCGGAACCCAGCTGATATTGCGGTTCGGATCCTTGATGTCGCAGGTCTTGCAGTGAACGCAGTTCTGCGCGTTGATCACGAACTTCGGGGCGCCCCCTTCCTCCACCCATTCATAGACGCCAGCCGGGCAATAGCGCTGCGAGGGTCCGGCGTAGACATCGTGCTCCGACGCTTTTTGCAGGGCGAGGTCCGCGACCTTGAGGTGCACCGGCTGGTCTTCCTCGTGGTTGGTGTTGGAGATGAACACCGAGGACAACCGGTCGAAGGTGAGCTTGCCGTCAGGCTTGGGATAAACGATTGGTGTGAAATTCGCCGCCGGCTGGAGCGTCTCCGAGTCCGGCTTGCCGTGACGCAACGAACCGAGCAGCGAAAAGCCGAGCGTATTGGTCCACATGTCAAAGCCACCAAGCCCAATGCCCAGGAAGGTGCCGAGCTTCGACCACAACGGCTTGGCGTTGCGCACCTTCCAGAGGTCTGCTCCGATTTCGCTATCGGCCCAAGCAGCGTCATAACTACCAAGCTCGTCGTTGGCGCGATCCTCCGACAGCGCCTCTGCAACATGCTCAGCCGCGAGCATGCCGGATAACATCGCGTTGTGGCTGCCCTTGATGCGCGGCACGTTGACGAAGCCAGCCGAGCAGCCGATCAGCGCGCCGCCTGGAAACGCGAGCTTCGGCACCGACTGGTAGCCGCCTTCGGTGATGGCGCGTGCGCCGTACGACAGGCGTTTGCCACCCGCAAACGTGTCGCGAACGAACGGATGAGTCTTGAAGCGCTGGAATTCCTCGAACGGCGAGAGATAAGGGTTGGCGTAGTTGAGGTGCAGCACAAAGCCGACCGAAACCAGATTGTCGTCGAAGTGATAGAGGAACGAGCCGCCGCCGGTCGAATTGTCGAGCGGCCAGCCGAATGAGTGCTGTACCAGACCGGGCTTGTGCTTTTCTGGCGCCACCTGCCACAGTTCTTTCAGGCCGATACCGAACTTCTGCGGCTCGCGCCCTTCCGCGAGCCCAAATTTGGCGATGAGCTGTTTGGACAAGCTGCCGCGCGCGCCCTCAGCAAACAACGTGTACTTGGCGCGTAATTCCATACCGCGGGTGAAGCTGTCCTTCGGTTCGCCGCCTTTGCCGATCCCCATGTCGCCGGTGGCGACACCCGCGACGGCACCGTTCTCGAACAGCACTTCGACGGCAGCGAAGCCCGGATAGATTTCGACACCCAGCGCTTCGGCCTTGGTGGCGAGCCAACGACAGACGTTGCCCAGCGACACGATGTAGTTGCCGTGGTTGCTCATCAGCGGCGGCATCATGAAATTCGGCAACCGCAGTCCGCTCGACGCGGAGAGCCAGTAGAAGCGGTCGTCGGTGACCGCGGTCTTGATCGGTGATTCTTCGCTGCGCCATTCCGGCAATAGCCGGTCGAGTGCGATCGGATCGATAACAGCACCGGAGAGGATATGCGCGCCGACCTCCGAGCCTTTTTCCACCACCACGACGTTGATGTCGGAGGAAATTTGCTTGAGCCGGATGGCAGCCGCGAGACCCGCAGGACCGGCCCCGACAACAACGACGTCGAACTCCATTGCTTCACGGGCGGGCAGTTCGGCCATGGCAATCCCCTGGAATTATTCTTTTTCCACGTTTGCCCCGGCACCACAACCGCCGAAGCCGCGCACATCGAGGTGTCGTCACGTCAATTCTGCGGCCGCCCTCGCCCTGCGACGGCGCGCCAATAGCACCGCGCGCCGGAATCCGGGACGATCGGTTGCACGGCATGCGAAATCACGGGGACGATGTCGCGATGCACGATGATGTGGTAGTCAGGTGCAATGACGCCCGACCTTATTCCTCCGCGGGATATTCTCGCCTTCTACGCCGAAGCAGGCGTCGATGTCGCCATCGGCGAAACAGCGAATGACTATTTGTCCGCCTCCGTACCTGCTCCAACGGCAGTTCCAGTAGCGCCGCAGGGGGTTAGCGCACCAGGAGGATATGGTGGCGGCGACAGGGCTCGAACCTCCGACACACGGATTAGCGGGGCTCCCCCGCCCGCCGCGCCGGACGCCGCGGTAATGGCGGCGCGCGAGGCCGCGCGCGGTGCCGCGTCACTCGATGAACTGCGAGCGCTACTCGACCACTTCGACGGCTGCGCGCTGAAAGCAACCGCGAGCCGGCTGTGCTTCGCCGATGGCAACCCGGACAGCCGCCTGATGTTCATCGGCGAGGCTCCGGGCCGCGAAGAGGATATCGAGGGCCTGCCGTTCGTAGGCCGCTCCGGAAAGCTCCTCGATCTCATGCTGCATGCCATCGGGCTTGACCGCAGCAAGGTGTACATCGCCAACATCGTGCCGTGGCGGCCGCCCGGCAACCGCACCCCGACGCCGGTGGAAACCCAGATCTGCCTGCCTTTCATCCAACGCCAGATCGAGCTTGCCGATCCCGACGTGCTGGTTTGCGTCGGCGGACCCAGCGCCGCGGCGCTGCTCAATCTGCAGGGCATTCTCAAGAACCGCGGCCGCTGGCTCGCCTACCACACCGGCACGCGCGAAATTCGCGCCATGGCGACGCTGCATCCCGCCTACCTGCTGCGCTCGCCGATCGCCAAGCGCCTGGCGTGGCGCGATTTCCTGGCGATCAAAAAGGCACTGGCCTGACAAGGCTGCGCATTAACCTGAACGGCAAAATCCGCGCTGGCTTAATCACGCTGCGTCGCTCCGCTGTGGCAATGTTCCGCCCAAACGGACGACGGATCTTAACCATGGGCGATCAACGGAACAGTTTCACGCTTGCCGCGGCGATCGCCGCGATAACGGCCGGTGCGACAGCCAGCGCAAGCGCGCAGTCATATCAATATCAGACCAAGCCTTCGATCACCTATCAGCCGTCGCAGACGTATCAATCCACGCAGCCGTCGCAGCGCCAGCAGTCCTCACCGAGCCAGCAGTCCTCACCGAGCTATCAATCCTCACAGTCCTCGCAAAGCTTTCAGCCGACGCAGCGCTACCAGTCGACGCAGCCGAGCTCATCCTCCGGCACATCGTCGTCGTCGAGCAGTTCTTCATCGTCGAGTAGCTCCTCGTCATCGAGCAGTTTCTCACCGTCGGTCAGTTCATCCTCGTCACAACAGAACCGACAAGGCTCACAACCTGCACAGCGGCCCGCGGTCCAGGCGCAGCCGAACCAACCGGCGCAACCCGCCGCGTCGCTCGCGCAAAACTCCGCGCGCTGCCTGAATTCGGACAAGTCCGTGCAGCCTGACGCCGCGATCAGCGGCTGCAATGCGGTGATCCAGGAAACCACCAAGAACCTGGCTGCGGCGTATTACTTCCGGGCTGCCGCAAGCGAAGCGAAAAAGGACTTCGACCGCGCCATTGCGGATTATACCCAGGCGATCGCGATCGACCCGACCGAGGTTGATTACCTCAACGGCCGCGCCGGCGCCTACGAAGCCAAGAACGACATGAACCGCGCGATGGCGGATTACGACAAGGCAATCCAACTCAATCCAAAATCGGTCTACGCCTACAACAACCGCGGCGCGACGTTCCAGCGCAAGGGCGACTTCGCCCGCGCGTCCGCCGACTATGGCGAGGTGACAAAGCTGCAGCCGAACAACCCGGACGCCTGGGCCGCGCGTTGCTGGGTGCGCGCCGCCGGCGGCCGCGAGGTTCAGCAGGCGCTCTCCGACTGCGACGCAGCGCTCAAAATCAAGGCCGATCAGCCGGACGTGCTCGACACTCGCGGCTTCGTCAATTTGCGGCTCGGCAAAAATGACGACGCGATCAAGGACTATGGTGCGGCGCTCAAGCTCGACCCCAAGCTGCCCAGCGCCCTCTATGGGCGCGGCATCGCCAAGATGAAGAAAGGCGACAGGGCCGGCGGCAGCGCCGACGTCGCCGCGGCCAAGAGCATCAAGTCCGATATCGAAAGCGAGTTCTCGCGCTACGGCATTCGGTAGTCCGCGACGCCAGCGCGCCAACCGCGGCGCGGCGCCGCATTCAATTTGCATTGGCGGCTGCTAAGCTTCGCGACAACAGCTCGCGGAGTTAGCGATGTTCCAAAGTGTACGACGCCGGGGATCAACGGCAGGAATTTTTTAATCGCGCTTCTGTTGCCATTGTCGTTACCAGCGCAAGAATCCAACGAGTGGGCGAGCGGCAGGACTTCACCCTGCCGCAAATTTGATCGCGAACAACAGCGCCAGGAACAGCACGATCGGTTTGGCCTCCTCGAACTTGCCGGCAACAATCTTGATCACCGCATAGGTGATGAAGCCTAGTCCAATGCCGGTGGCGATCGAATAGGTCAGCGGCATCGAGATGGCGGCAACCACGGCCGGCGCGGACTCGGTGAGATCGTCCCATTCCATCTCGGCGAGGCCGCGCGCCATCACCACCGCGACGTAGAGCAGCGCCGCAGCCGACGCATAAGCCGGAATCATGCCGGCAAGTGGCGCGAAGAACAGCGCCAGCAAGAATAGCGCCGCGACCACAACGCCGGTCAGTCCGGTGCGGCCGCCGGCCGCGACGCCGGCCGCACTCTCGATATAGCTCGTGGTGTTGGACGTGCCGACCAGCGAGCCGATCACGCTGGCCGAACTGTCGGCGACCAGAGCCTGGCGCATGCGGGGCAGCTTGCCATCCTTGTCGAGCAGGCCGGCGCGATGTGCGACGCCGATCAGCGTGCCGGCCGTGTCGAAGAAGTCGACCAGCAGCAGCGTGAAGATGACGGTGACCGCCGTCGCCTCGAAGATGCGAGAGAAGTCGAGTTGGAGAAGGGTTGGGGCCAGCGACGGCGGCAGCGACACCACGCCGGAATAGCTGACGATGCCCAGCGGAATCCCGACGAGCGTGACCACCAGGATGCCGATCAGCGTCGCGCCGAGCACGTTGCGGGCGTTGAGCGCAGCGATCAAGGCGAAGCCGGCCAGCGCCAGGATGGCCGGCCACTGCTTGAGATCGCCAAGCGTCACCAGTGTCGCGGGATGCGCGACCACCACCTTCGACTGCTCCAGCGCGATGATGAAAAGAAACAGCCCGATGCCTGCCGAGACCGCGAGCTTCAGGTTTCTCGGGATCGAGTTGATGACGTATTCGCGCAGCGGCGTGACTGAGATGATGAGGGCGAGCACGCCGGACACGAACACGAAGGCGAGCGCCTGCTGCCATGTGTATTTGTAGGTCAGCACCAGCGTGAAGGCGAAGAACGCGTTGAGCCCCATGCCGGGCGCAAGCGCGATCGGATAGTTGGCGTAGAGCGCCATGATGAGCGTCGATGCCGCCGCCGCAATGCAGGTCGCGACGAACACCGCGCCCTTGTCCATCCCGGCGTTGGCGAGGATCGCCGGGTTGACGAACACGATGTAGACCATGGTGAGAAAGGTGGTGACACCGGCGATGACCTCGGTGCGGACATCCGTGCCGTGCTCTTTGAGCCCGAAATACTTGTCGAGAAAATCGTGCATGGCGAAGCCCCCTTCACCTGAATCGGCAGCCCAAGCATAGCGGCGATGCCGCACGGGCGCAGCCGCCCTCTTGCGGAATTCAACAGCCGCGACAACATGGTGTACAATTGGATCGCGCGTCGTTTTAGCGCCTGAGGTGCAGCGATGGACTTCGATCCCGTTCTCCTCGCCCGGCTGCAATTCGCCTTTACGGTCACGTTCCACATTATTTTTCCGAGCTTCACGATCGGCTTGTCCGCCTTTATCGCGACGCTGCTGGTGCGGTGGTCCTGGACCGGCCGCGAGCACCTGCACCGCCTGGCGCGGTTCTGGACCAAGATCTTCGCCGTCTCGTTCGCGATGGGCGTGGTGTCGGGAATTGTGCTGTCGTATCAATTCGGCACCAACTGGAGCCGCTTCTCGGTCGTGGTCGGCAACGTGGTCGGACCGCTGATCGGCTACGAGGTGCTCACCGCGTTCTTCCTCGAGGCGACGTTCCTCGGCGTGATGCTGTTCGGCTGGAGGCGCGTGCCGCCGTGGCTGCATGTGATGTCTGCGATCTTCGTCGCGATCGGCACCGCGATCTCGGCGTTCTGGATTCTCTCGGCCAACAGCTGGATGCAGACCCCGACCGGGCACGAGATTCGCAACGGCATCGCCTTTCCAGTCGACTGGTTCGCGGTGATCTTCAACCCGAGCTTCCCGTACCGCTTCGCCCACATGCTCACCGCGGTGTATTTGACGACGTCGCTCGTCATTCTCGCGGTCGGCGCGCGCTACCTCCTCGCCGGCAGGCATCTCAACGAAGGCAGGACGATGATGCGCATGGCGGTCGGCATGATCGCAATCCTCGCGCCACTGCAACTCTTCATCGGCGACCAGCACGGCCTTAACACGCTCCAGCACCAGCCGATCAAGATCGCAGCGATGGAGGCGCATTGGGACGGCAGCAAGCCGGGCGACCTCGTGCTGTTCGCCTGGCCCGACGAAAAGAATGAGACCAACCGCTTCGAGATTTCGATCCCCAAGGGGGCGTCGCTGATCCTCAAGCACGATCCCAACGGCCTGTTCCCCGGCCTCAAAAGCGTGCCGCCCTCAGAGCGGCCGCCGGTGATCCCTGTGTTCTTCGCGTTCCGCATCATGGTCGGCATCGGTCTCATCATGATCGCGGCCGGCCTGATCGGCGCATGGCTGTGGTGGCGCGGCCGCCTGTTCGACACGCGCTGGTATCTCTGGCCGGCGTCGATGTCGTGGTGGATGGGCTTCGTCGCGGTGATCGCCGGCTGGGTGGTGACCGAGAGCGGACGCCAACCCTGGATCGCGCATGGCATCCTGCGTACTGCCGACGCGATCTCGCCGGTGCCTGGCGCGACCATAGCCTCGACGCTGGCGCTGTTCGTCCTGGTCTACGGGGTCGTGTTCGCCATGGGCCTCTATTACATCAACCGCCTGATCGTGAAGGGGCCGGAGGGACGCGCGATCGAACCGCCAGAGATGGGCACGCCGCCAGGACGCCCGCTGTCGTCGGCGGCCGGCGCCGGCCGCGAAGCACTGTCGCCAGGGCGCTGAGCAAGGGAGGCCGCCATGGAATGGTATCTCCCCGTGATCTGGGCCGCGCTGATCGGCACCGCAGTTGCCATGTACGTCGTGCTCGATGGCTTCGATCTCGGCGTCGGCATTCTGTTTCCGTTCGCGCACAGCGAGCGCGAGCGCGATCAGATGATGAACTCGGTCGCGCCGTTCTGGGACGGCAACGAGACCTGGCTGGTGCTCGGCGGCGGCGGCTTGTGGGTCGCGTTTCCGCAGGCCTACGCCGTGATCATGCCTGCGTTCTATTTGCCGGTGATTGTCATGCTGCTGGCACTGGTGTTCCGCGGCGTCGCGTTTGAATTTCGCTGGGTCGCGGTGACGAGCAAGCGCTATTGGAACTTCGCGTTCGCCGCAGGCTCCGCCCTCGCTGGTTTCTGCCAGGGCATCATCCTGGGGGGATTGATTCAGGGCATTCGCATCGAGAACGGCGCGTTCTCCGGCGGCGCTTTCGACTGGCTGACCCCGTTCGCCCTGCTGTGCGGCCTTGGTATGGTCGCAGGCTATGCACTCCTCGGCGCCACCTGGCTGGTCATGAAGACCGACGGCGCGGTCGCGGAACGCAACCGAGCGCACGGCAAGATCTTGCTCTTCGCCGTGCTCGGCTTCATGGCAGCGGTCAGCCTGTGGACGCCGCTCGCGGTGCCGCGCATCGCGGAGCGCTGGTTCTCACTGCCGAATTTCTTCTACTTGTGGCCGGTGCCGCTCGTCACCGCGCTTACTGCATTCGCGGCCTGGCGCTGGCTCGAAGGCGGGCGGGACATTCCGCCGTTTCTGGCGTCGATTGCGCTGTTCCTGCTCGGCTATCTCGGCCTGGTGATCTCGTCGTTTCCCTATCTCGTGCCGCCGTCGCTGACGATCTGGCAGGCCGCGGCTTCGCCGTCGAGCCAGATGTTCATGCTGGTCGGCACATTGGTGTTGCTGCCGATCATTCTCGGCTACATCGTGTTCGTGTACTGGCTGTTCCGCGGCAAGGTGCGCGAAGGCGAAGGTTATCACTAGCGCGCGGGCGTCGCGCCACTCGGCCGGACCACCGACCAGCCGATCCGGGTCAGCGGCAATCGGCCCTGGAAGAACCGCTCGAATGCGCGCGGTACTTCGGGAACCAGCCCCGGTAGACGCTCCTGGATCGAAGCAGGCGGCAGGCCGCGGGTGCCGCTCGCCGGCCAGACCACCACCGCGCCTTTAATGTCGATGTCCTGTCTCGTCAGCCAGGGCGAAAGCTCGGGCGTGGTGAGAAAGTAGACGCTTGGCCGGCTCGGCGCCGTGAGCGCAACCAGCGCTGCCGTCCGCGTGTCACCAGTCACGATTGCCAGCGGCCGGCCGGTCCGGCCCTCGAAATTTTGGGCGAAGTAACGCCCCATCGCGGCGGCCGGCTGCGCGACCCGAAGGTCAATTGCCAGCGTCCACGGCAGCAGTATTACGGCCAGCGCTGTGATCAGCGGCGGCAACAACAGCAGCGCCGCCCAGGCGTATTGGGTCAGGCGCTGATACGCGATGCCGATGCTGTCGGGCGCTGCAACGATAACCGCAAGGCCCGAGAGGATCACCAGCGCGGGTGCAAGGAAATTTTCCGCACGCCCGGTGAACAACGCGGCGATCCCGATCACGACGGCCGGCATCACCGCGAAGACATAGACGAAGAGACGCGCGTCCGGATCGACCGGCGCTCGGGTGATCGCCGCTGCCGAGGCTCGTGGCGACAGCATGAGACCGCGGCCGAGCAGGACCAGCATGACGAGACCGGCATGGCCGGCCAGCAGCGTGCCCAGGATCGCGGCCCAACCTCGCGCGTGGTCGGCGATCTCGCCGGCGCTTGCGAGCGCCATGGCGCCAAGCGCGCCGGTCTGTTCGACCCACACGATGTGCGGGAACAGCACCAGAACCAGGATGGCGCCGCCGATCAGCGGCTCAACCGAACTCAGCTGCTCGCGGCCGCGCCGCGTCAATGCCGTGAAGGCGAGTAGCAGGCCGATCAGCACAACGCCCGAATAGGTGGTAAGCAGCAGCAAGCCGGCCAAGAAGCCGATCGCGAGCCAATTGCTCCGCCGTCCCTGCCCCGCCGCGCGCCAGTAATACAGCAGGATGAGCGACCACAGCGCCGTTGCCAGCATCGCCGGGCCGAATTCGGGCGACGGCACGCCGAACACCGCGATGCCCACCATCAGCAATACTGCCATCGCAGCGTGGCGGTCACCGACGATGATGCGGCCGAGCGAGAACACCGCCCACAAGGTCACCAGCACGCAGACCTGCGCCAGCAGGTAGACGCCGAACAGCCCGGCGATACGGAATGCGATCTCGCCGAGCCAATAGGCGAGCGGCGGACCGAATGGGGTGCCAAGGCTCCATTCTCGCGCCACCGCCAGAAATTCGGCCACCTCGCCGGGTGGCGCGGCATAGAACAGCGCCGGCACCAGCGTCCACAGCGTGGCCTGCGTCAGCGCCGCCGCCCAGAACACCGCGACCGGCCGCGTGCGCAACAATTCAATGAACAGGGATACCCAATGCATGCTGCCGCGCGGCGCCGGAGGGCGCATTCAAATCAAACGGCAGATAAGCGCGCGGGCGTTACAGAGGCAACCGCGTTTCGACCGTATCGTCGGCGGCTTCGGGTGGCTCATAGTGCGCGGCGACCGGCGCGAACGAGCGGCGATGGTGGATGGTGGGGCCGAGCCTCATCAGCGCGTCGAAATGCTCCGGAACGCTATAGCCCATGTGGCGCTCAAAGCCATAGCCCGGATGCGCGGCACCGAGCCGCGTCATCAGCCGGTCGCGGGTCACCTTGGCGACGATCGACGCGGCCGCGATGGAGAGCACCAGCGCGTCGCCCGAGATCACCGCCTGGCAGTCACAGCCAGCGTCGATCTTGTCGCGCCCGTCGACGAACACGAGCTTGGGCCGCACCGGGAGCGCCCGCACGGCACGGGCGAGCGCCCAGAGCGAAGCCTGCAGGATGTTGTCGCGGTCGATCCGCTGGGTGGAGCCAAATGCGACTGCAACCTCAGCGCTGGCGCAGATCTTCTCGTAGAGCTTTTCGCGCTCCTCGCGCTCGAGCTTCTTGGAATCGTTGAGGCCGCGCGGGATGCGCGCCGGATCGAGCACCACCGCCGCGGCAACCACCGGCCCGGCAAGCGGGCCGCGCCCCGCCTCATCGCAGCCGGCCACCGGCCAGACGCCACGCTTGAGCGCGGCGCGTTCACGGCGGAACGTCGGCCGGATGTCCGCCTCGTTGAGATCGAGGCGCGCGGCTATGGCGGCGGCGGTGCGACTCATGCCGCGAAGAGTGCGCCGCAGGCCGCCCAAGTCAATCGTCACCGGTTGGTGGCGTGGATGGCGGGGAAAAGGTCAGTCCGGCAAGATCAGCCGCCCGTCGTCGGTGAATCCGAAGCCCGGCGCGCAAACCACCTCCCAGGCATGGCCGTCGGGATCGGCGAAATAGGCTCGGTAGCCACCGTAATCGGTCTTCTCCGCCTGCCGCAGCGGCTTGGCGCCAGCGGAGAGCGCGCGGGCAAGGACAGCGTCGACCTCCTCAGCCGTTTTACAGTTCCACGCCAAATTCGAGCCGCGGAACACCGACACGGGATTCGCGGGCAAGCCCTCATCCTCGGCAAGCAGGTTCCAGTGCCACAGGATAACCGCCACGCTGCCGGCGTCGAGAAAGGCGATTTCATCGCCAGTCGCCTTAACTTTACGCTTGAAGCCGAGCGCTTCATAGAACTGCAGGCTGGCGCGCAAATCGCGCACGCCGAGCGTTACCGCGGTGATGACCGGCTTCACGATGCGAACAGATCGAGTTGCTTCGCCCGGGCTCGGGGCGCGACGAAGTGCTCGGTCGCGAGCGTAATCTTGTCGCGGTTGAGGCCGAGTTTCTCGCAAGCGGTCTCGAACCGCCGGCCGATCATCCAGGCGTAGGGCCCTTCGCCCTTCATGCGCCGGCCAAAGGTCGAGTCGTAGTCCTTGCCGCCGCGGGTATCGCGGATCAGCTTGAACACATGGGCGACGCGGTCGGGAAAATTCGCCTGCAGCCATTCATGGAATAGATCACGCACTTCGAGCGGCAGCCGCAGCAACACGTGGCCCGCGCCCCTGACGCCGGCGAGCGCGGCGGCGTCGAGGATGCGCTCGATCTCCATGTCGTTGATCGCCGGGATGATCGGGGCAACCATCACGGAGGTTGGGACGCCGGCGCGTGAGAGCTGGCGCAGGGCCTCCAGCCGCCGGCCCGGAGTGGCGGCGCGCGGTTCCATGACGCGGGCAAGCTTGGCATCGAGCGTCGTCACCGAGACTGCGACCTTGACCAGATTGCGCTCCGCCAGTCGCGCCAGAATATCGAGATCGCGCAGGATCATCGCCGACTTGGTCACGATGCCGACCGGATGGCCGGCGCGCTCCAGCACTTCCAGGATGCCGCGCATCACCTGGTACTTGCGCTCGATCGGCTGATACGGGTCGGTGTTGGTGCCGATCGCGATGGTGCGCGGCTGGTAGCTCGGCGCCGAAAGCTCTTTCTCAAGGAGAGCGGGCGCTTCCGGCTTCACGAACAGCTTGGATTCGAAATCGAGGCCCGGCGACAGGCCAAGGAACGCGTGCGTCGGGCGCGCGAAGCAATACACGCAGCCGTGCTCGCAGCCGCGATACGGATTGATCGAGCGGTCGAACGAAATGTCCGCAGAGTTGTTGCGGGTGATGATCTTGCGGGTCGAGTCGATCGACACCGTGGTCTGGAACGGCGGCAGTTCCTCCAGGCTTTGCCAGCCGTCGTCGAACGCGATCCGCGCAATCGGCTCGTAGCGGCCGGACGCATTGGACAAGGTGCCGCGGCCGCGCCGCCGTTCGCGGGCCACGGCGCTCCCCGGTCCGTCGGGAAGAAAATGCCCCACCGGCGCGGAGGGCGCCGACGCCGATGGGGTTCGCAGAACAGATGAACGAGCCATGGCCAGACCCTAATGTATCGATAAGAACAAAACAAGAACAATCGCACGCAATCACGCAACAAATCTCGCCGTTGTGAATAGAACGCCTCATTTGAGCGTTGGTTCTGCTACCAAACTGGCAGACGCTTCGATTGGAGACGTGAGAATGTGGAGAACGCTTGCGGTCGGTGTGGTCGTGGCGGCTGCACTCATCGATGCGCGGCCAAGCCAAGCGTACCAAGGTCCCTGGTGCGCCTACATGACGATAAGCCGCGATATGTATGAAGGCCGCTGCGACTTGCCGAACTATGCCGCGTGCCAAGCCGAGATCGCGGCAACACCTGGAACGTGGTGCACCGAGAACCCGCGTTACCGCGGGCCGGTCGGGCAGCCAAAAAAAGTGAAGCGCCAGCGCCGGTAGCGCAAAGGCACCAAAAATTCGTGCGTGAGGCGGATTGCGACGGACGTAAGGTTCGCCGAAAATCGAGGAGACGACCATGCAGAGGATCGCAATGACGATCGGTGTGCTGGCGTTGGCCACGCTGATCGACGTGCCGCCGAGCGCGGCCTACTCCGAAGGTCCGTGGTGCGGCTACACCAGGGCGGGACGCAGCGCCTTCAGCAGCCGCTGCGACCTGCGCACCTATGAGGCCTGCCGGGCCTGGATCAACGCGCAGCCTGGCTCCTGGTGCACCCAGAACCCGCGGTTCCAGGTCGCCGAGAAACCCGCACGCCGCAAGGCCAGGCAGATCCAGTAGCCGACCGGTTGGCGACGGCGCGGAAATTTGGCTTGGACCAATACTTGACTTAGTCAAGTAATTGGTCGAAGCTCGATTCATGCATTCGCTAGGCCCCATGCGCGAACCCCAAGTCGCGGCGGTGCGCCGCTTCAACCGCTTCTACACCCAGCGGATCGGGGTGCTGCGCGACGGCTGGCTCGACAGCGCGTTCTCGCTCAGCGAAGCGCGCGTGCTCTACGAGATCAAGCAGCGCGACCGCACAACCGCGACCGACATCGGCCGCGATCTTGGCCTCGACGCCGGTTACCTCAGCCGGATGTTGCGCGGCTTCCACCGGCGCGGGCTCATTCGCAAGCAAGTTTCACCGACCGACGCGCGGCAAACGTTTCTCTCGATGACCTCGGCCGGCGTCAAGGCCTTCGCACCACTCGAAACGCGCGCCAAGCAGCAGGTCGCGGCGATGCTCGGCACAATGCAGCCGCCGGTGCGGAACGAGTTCGTATCGGCGATGCGAACCATCGAGACACTGCTGGAGGCAAAATCGCCAACTCCAGCCGACGTCGTGCTGCGAGAACCACGACACGGCGACTTTGGCATGATCGTCGCACGCCACGGCATCCTGTACGCGCAGGAATATGGCTGGACCGAAAACTTCGAAGGGCTGTGCGCCCAGATCGTCGCCGACTTCGTCAACAACTATGACGCGCAGCGCGAGCGCTGCTGGATCGCCGAAGTCGGCGGACGGTTCGCTGGCTCGATCATGCTGGTGAAGGGTCCTGAAGATGGTGTCGCGCGGCTGCGCCTGCTGCTGGTCGAGCCGTTCGCGCGAGGCCTGGGGATCGGCAAACGCCTCACCGACGAGTGCGTCAGCTTCGCCAGAGCGTGCGGCTATCGCAAGATCACGTTATGGACCCACGGCGTGCTCAGCACGGCGCGTCACATCTACGAACGCACCGGCTTCAAGCTCACCTCGAGCGAAGCGCGCCGCAGCTGGGGTCAGGACGTGGTCAGCGAGCACTGGGATTTGACGTTGTAGAACCGCTAAGCTCGCCGGCGAGATCGGAGGGCGGCATGGCGGGCAAGAAGCTTCCTCGACGCAATCTGCTGACCGGCGCCGTGCTCGCCATGGCAGCGGGCGCGGCCATCGGGCGCCCGTCGTCGGGCAACGCGCAGCCGGCAACCCCGGCGAGCCGGCCCGCCGACCTCATTCTCAAGAACGGCAACGTCATCACCATCGATGTGCGCTCGACCATCACGCAGGCCGTTGCCATCGCCGGCGACCGCATCCTCGCAGTCGGACCGGATGCCGCCATGGCGACGCACACCGCGCCCACGACACGCGTCATCGATCTGAAAGGCCGCAGCGTCGCACCCGGCCTGATCGACGGCCACGCGCACCTCGATCGCGAGGCGCTGCGCAATGTATTTCCCTCGCTTGGACGCGTACGCTCGATCAAGGACATCCAGGACCGCATCGCCGAACTCGCCCGCAGCAAGAAACCTGGCGAGTGGATCGTCACCATGCCGATCGGCGATCCGCCCTACTACTTCGACGTTCCGGACATCCTCGCCGAAAAGCGCTGGCCGACGCGGCAGGAGCTCGACCAGGCCGCGCCGAATAATCCAGTCTACATCCGATCGATCTGGGGCTTCTGGCGCGGCACGATGCCACTCGTGTCGTGCGCCAACACCGAGGCGCTCAAGCGCGCCGGCATCACCCGCGACACCGCCTCGCCGGTTGAGACGCTGACCATCGTGAAGGATGCCAACGGTGATCCGACCGGCGTATTCATCGAGCGCGAATTCCAGCCGATCGCCGAGATGGTCTGGTTCCGTGAAGCCACGCAGTTCTCACACGCCGATCGGGTGCGCGCGCTGACGGAATCGGCGCGGCTCTACCACGGCTTCGGCACCACTGGCGTCTATGAGGGTCACGGCGTCGCAAACGAGCTGCTACGCGTTTACAAGGAGGTCCACGCCAGCGCCGCGCTCACCATGCGCGCGACGTTGGCCATCAGCCCGAACTGGAAGGCGGCCGGCGGCTCGCCGGCACACTCGCTGATCGAGGCGTGGAGCGGCTGGCTCGGCGAGCCGGGGCTTGGAGACGACTGGCTCAAAATCAGCGGGCTGTTTTGCGCGGCCAGCCGCAGCCCAGCCGACAACGTGCGCGCCGCCGCGGCGCCCTATACCGGATGGGCCGGCTTCAATTCGGACGCCGGATTGCCGCGCGATCAGCTTAAGGACGTACTGCTGCAGTGCGCGAGAAACGATATCCGCGCGGCCTCGATCGGCGGCGCGGCAGGGCTCGGCATGCTCGACCTTTACGAAGAGGTCGACAAGCAGATCCCGCTCAAGGGCCGGCGCTGGCACATCGCCCATGTGAACGTTGTCGCGCCACGCGATCTTGAACGCATTGCCCGCATGGGATTGGTGCTCACCACCCACACCAACGCCTATCTCTACAAGGCACTCGAAGCGACCGCGAGCAGGCTCACCCCGGAGCAATATGACAGCATCGTACCGATGAACGCGCTGCGCGAGGCCGGGGTGACGGTGTCGCTCGCGACGGACAATGTGCCGATTTCGCTTTGGCTGCCGGTCGCGCAGACCGTGGCGCGCCGGGATTTCAAGACGCAGCGTGTGTTCGGGCCACAACAGGCGCTGTCGCGCATGGAGGCGCTGCGCTGCGCCACGCTGAACGGCGCCTACCTCACCTTCGACGAACGCAAGAAGGGCTCGCTCGAAGCCGGCAAGCTCGCCGATTTGGCGGTGCTCAGCGCTAACCCGCTGACCGTCGAGGAGAAAGCGCTCGCCGACACTACGTCGCTGATGACGATGGTCGGCGGCAAGATCGTGCACGAAACGCCGGGCTGGAACGGCTGAGCCGTGCTTGGTTACGCCGTCGCGCCCTTCGCCTTCGGCCGGCGCAGATGCTCGTCAAGCCGCGGCATCAGCTCGACGAAATTGCACGGCCGGTAACGGTAGTCGAGCTGGTGCACCAGGATCTCATCCCAGGCGTCGCGGCAGGCGCCGGGCGAGCCGGGCAGACAAAAGATGAAGGTCGAATTGGCGACGCCCGCGGTCGCCCGCGACTGGATCGTCGACGAACCGATCTTGGCGTGGCTGATCATGTGGAAGGCGGTCGAGAATCCGTCCATGCGCTTCTCGAACAGCGGCTCGGCGGCTTCCGGCGTCACGTCGCGGCCGGTGAAGCCGGTGCCGCCGGTGCTGATGATCACGTCGATCGCAGGGTCCGCGATCCAGCTGCGCAACTGCGAGCGAATTGCCTCGACATCGTCCGGCACGATGGTGCGGCCGGCGACCACGTGACCCGCCTGCTCGATGCGCTCGGCAAGCGTACTGCCGGACTTGTCGTCCGCCAGCACGCGGGTGTCGGAGACCGTCAGCACCGCGATCTTCAGCGGCACGAACTGACGGGATTGGTCGAGACCGGGCATGACTGGCTAACGCAAGCGGCTCAAACCTGTCCGGCCGCGAAAGTGTTGCAGGACTTCACCGAGCCGGACTTGAAGCCGATGGTGAACCATTGCTGGCGCTGCGCCGACGAACCGTGGGTGAAGCTGTCCGGCACCACACGCCCCTGCGCCTTGCGCTGGAGCATGTCGTCACCGATCGCGGCCGCGGTCTGCAGTGCCGCCTCGATGTCGCCTGGCTGCAGCAGCTTCCAGCGTTGCTCGGCGTGATGCGCCCAGACGCCGCCGAAGCAATCGGCCTGCAGTTCGACGCGCACCTGGATACGGTTTGCCTGCGCCTTGTCGCCTGACGCGCGCTGCGCCTGCTGCGCCTTCGGAAGGATGCCGAGCAGGTTCTGCACGTGGTGCCCGACCTCGTGGGCGATCACGTAGGCCTGCGCGAACTTGCAGGCCTCGCCATTGCAGCCGCGGAAGCGCCGCTCTAGATCGTTGAAGAAAGCGGTATCCAGGTAGACCTCACGGCTCGGCGGGCAATAGAACGGCCCCATCGCGCTCTGCGCGGAGCCACAGGCAGAATTCGTCGCGCCGGAGAACATCACCAGCCGCGGTGCGCGGTAGGTTTGGCCGTCCTTCTCGAAAATGTTCTTCCACGTCACCTCGGTGCTGCCGAGCACCGCGGCGACGAACTTGCCGGTGTCATCGGTCGGCTTGCCGGCCGGACGACGTGGACCTTGCTGCGGGATCTCCTGCCGCTGGCCGCCGCCAGTCAGTATCTCCGCACCACTGATCAGCAGGCCCGGATCGATACCGAGCGCCCAACCGAGCAGCCCGATCACAATGATGCTGCCGATGCCGAGACCACCGCCACCGATCGGAAAGCCGCCGCCGCCCCCGCCGGATGACCGCCATCATCGCCGCGGCGATCCTCGACGTTCTCGCTTTGCGGCAGTTCATCCCAGCGCATGAAATTTCTCTCCGTCACCTCACCCGGCAATTCTTGCCGGGTGGAACCACGCTGTCCAATCGCGATTTCGCGCAGCGTCAAAAGAACAGCATGCGTAACGATTGGTTCCGCATGGTTTGCAAGACCTTACCGCAAAATTCGCGCGGCTCCTATCAACTGAATGTTTACCTTGGCACGGCATCTTCAAAACGTCGGTTGTAGGTCCCGCGTCGCCGGCCGCGTCGCCTGAGTATCAGAGTTCTGAGTCATGGGTGTGTCGCGTCGCGGGGCGTCCTTCAGGGCGCCCCGCGTCAGTTCTGAGCCGCGAGATTACGCCTCAAGCGCGCGAATTCTTGTCGGCGATTGCGTCGCGGAAATGGCGAAACTGCCGGCCGCTTCGGTCGATCTGATTTTCGCCGATCCGCCGTATAACCTCCAGCTTGCCGGCGATCTCAAGCGCCCCGACGACTCCAAAGTCGATGCCGTGGACGACGATTGGGATCAATTCGCGAGCTTCAAGGCCTACGACGATTTCACCAGCGCCTGGCTCGGAGCCGCACGGCGTGTGCTCAAGCCGGCCGGGACATTGTGGGTGATCGGCTCGTACCACAACATCTACCGGGTCGGCACGATCCTGCAGGACCTCGGCTTCTGGATCCTCAACGACGTGGTGTGGCGGAAATCGAACCCGATGCCGAACTTCCGCGGCCGTCGCTTCACCAACGCGCACGAAACGTTGATCTGGGCGGCGCGCGACGCGGGCGCCAAGGGCTATACCTTCAACTATGAGGCACTCAAAGCCGGCAACGAAGATATCCAGGTGCGTTCCGACTGGACGATCCCGCTGTGCACCGGCGAGGAGCGCCTGAAAGGCGCCGACGGCAAGAAGCTGCATCCGACCCAGAAGCCGCAGGCGCTACTGGCGCGCGTGATCCTCGCCGCGTCGCGGCCGGACGATTTGATCCTCGATCCATTCTGCGGCACCGGCACCACCGGCGCAGTAGCAAAGCACCTCGGCCGGCGGTTTGTCGGCATCGAGCGCGATCCGAACTATGCCAAGGCGGCGCTGAAGCGTATTGCAGCGGTCGAACCGCTCGAAGCACCGTCGCTGGCGCCGTTCATGACGGCGCGCGAGGCGCCGCGAGTGCCGTTCTCTGCATTGTTGGAACGCGGCCTGATCTCCGCCGGCGCCAAGCTGGTCGACGCCAAGAAGAAGCACAGGGCGCTGGTGCGCGCCGACGGCGCGGTGTCGCTTGGCGAGGCGGTCGGCTCGATCCACCGGATTGGCGCGCTGGCGCAGGGCCTGGAAGCGTGCAACGGCTGGACCTTCTGGCACGTCGAGACACCGAAGGGCCTGATCTCGATCGACGCCCTACGCGCCGAAATCCGCGCCCAGATGGCGGACGCCTGACGGCCTCGATCGGTCTGATGCAAACGATCAAACGGCATTCGCCGCCTGACAAAGCGCCCCAGAATGCATTATTATCCCGTCATTCAACAAAAACACTTTCGTCCAACGTGACGCTTGTCGAACGAGGGAGACCGTCATGCCAATCGGATTGCCTGCCGACCCCGCTACGCTGCGCAACCACAGCACATGGTTCATCATCTACGGCGTCGTGATGTGCCTGTTCGGCCTGTTCGCCATCGCGGCGCCGGGCATCGCCACGCTCGCGGTGGGGCTCACGGTCGGCTGGCTCCTGCTGCTCGGCGGGGCCATGGGCATCGTGGCGGTGTTTTCGTCGGGCCGCGCTGCGCCTGGCTTCTGGTGGAACCTTCTCACCGCCATCATCTGCATACTCGCCGGGCTTTCGCTACTCTTGAGGCCGATTTCCGGCGTCATCACGCTGACAATCATCCTTGCCGCCTATCTGCTTGCGAGCGGCGTCGGGCACATCATGTTGGCGATCGGCTACCGCAGCCAGATCCCGAACGCTTGGATCTGGATGCTGTTCAGCGGCATCGTCGACATCGTCCTTGGCTTCATCATTATCTCCGGCATGCCGGGATCGGCAGTCTGGGTGCTGGGCCTACTCGTCGGCATCAACCTGCTGATGGCCGGCATCGCGCTGATCATGGCCGCTCTCGCCGTGCGAAAAGTTGCGGCGACGGCCTGAGAACGACGCGGGCCAAACGACAGGCGTCGGGGCGGCGTCAGCCGCCCTTGACGCCCTGCGTGTTGACATAGAGCGAATAGACCGAGTGGCTTGCCGCCATGAACAGGCGGTTGCGCTTCACGCCGCCGAAGCAGACGTTGGCGCAGCGCTCCGGCAGCGCAATGAAACCGATCGGCTTGCCGGTGTTGTCGAAAATCTTTACGCCGTCCTGTTTTTCGTTGCCCATGCCCCAGCCGCACCACAGATTGCCGTCGACATCGACGCGGAAGCCGTCCGGCGTGCCGCCCGGCTCCGCATTGATGAAGGCGCGCTTGTTGGCGAGCTTGGTGCCGTTGTCGGTCACATCGAAAACCTGGATGACACGCGGGTTGAGCGCGGCCTCGACGATATAGAGCTTCGATTCATCGGGCGAGAACGCGAGCCCGTTCGGCCGGTTGATCTCGCCGCTGGCGACCGTCAGCTTCCCGGCCTTGTCGAGACGGTAGACGTTGGTCGGCAATTCCGGCGTCGCGACATGACCTTCATAGTTGCCGAGAATGCCGAACGGTGGATCGGTGAACCAGATCGAGTTCGTCGGACTTCACCACCACGTCATTCGGCGAATTCAGCGGCTTGCCATCGAACTTGTCGGCCAGCACGGTGATCTCGCCGTCATACTCGGTGCGCGTCAGACGCCGCGTATCATGCTCGCAGGTCACCAGCCGGCCCTGCCGGTCACGGGTGTTGCCGTTGGCGTTGTTGGAGGGCTTGCGGAAAACGCTGACGCGGCCGGTTTCCTCGTCCCATCGCATGATGCGATTGTTCGGGATGTCGCTCCAAAGCAGATAGCGCCCGTCGCCGAAATAGACCGGTCCTTCGTTCCACCGCGTGCCGTGCGCGATACGCTCCACGCCCGCCAGCCCGAGGCGGTACTTGTTGAAGCTCGGATCGAGCACCTGAACGGACGGGTCGGGATAGCGTTCGCTCGGCTTCCATTGGCCGAACGCCGATTGCGTGAAGGTCATTGCCGCGGCCGCCGCGCCCGCGCCGGCCAGGATGTCGCGCTTCGTCATGGTCATGGTGTCGCCTCCCCAGTTTAATGGCCGTTTCCGGCCGCTCGCTGACGAGACTAGCACCACCGGCGACCCGGAATCTCAACCCGCAATGGTCGCGCCCTGGGTGTTGACGTAGAGCGCATAAAGCGAATGGCTCGCCGTCATGAACAGTCGGTTGCGCTTGGGTCCGCCGAAGCAGACGTTGGCGCACCGTTCCGGCAATGAGATGTGGCCGATCGGCTTGCCCTGTGGATCGAACACCCGCACGCCGTCCATCTCTGGCGTCATGCCCCAGCCACACCACAGGTTGCCATCGACGTCGACGCGGAAGCCGTCGGGCGTTTCCGTCTTCTCGCAGGTGATCAGCTTCTTGCCATTGGCAAGCGTGTCGCCGTTCACATCGAACACATAAATCGCACGCTCGCCGGGCTGGCTTTCGATCACATAGAGCTTCTTCTCGTCGGGCGAGAATGCGAGCCCATTCGGACGTTTGATCAGGCCGTCCGAGACAACCGCCGGCTTTCCGGTCTTGCCGTCGATCCGATAGACCCGCTGCGGCAATTCCTGCGGGGCGGTCTCGCCGTTCCAGTTGCCGTCGATGCCGGCCGTCATGTCGGTGAACCAGATCGAGTCGTCGGATTTCACCACGATGTCGTTCGGCGAGCTCAGCCGCTTGCCCTCAAACTTGTCCATCAGCACCGTGATCTTGCCGTCATATTCCGTGCGGGTGACGCGCCGGCCATGCTCGGCGGTGACAAGGCGGCCCTGGCGGTCGCGGGTGTTGCCGTTGGCGTAGTTCGAAGGCTTGCGAAAAACGCTGGTGACGCCGGTTTCTTCGTCCCACCGCATGATCCGGTTATAGGGAATGTCGCTCCAAAGTAGGCAACGCGTATCGGCAAAATAGACCGGGCCTTCCGCCCAGGAGTAGCCCTGCGACAAGCGCTCAACGCTCGCCAGCAGCACGCGGTACTTTTCAAAGCCCGGATCGAGCACTTTCACGGCCGGATCAGGCACGCGCTCATTCAGCACCACAGGCGCGGTCGCAGTCGGGTACATCAAATCCTCCCTCACTTTATGAACCGAGCATAGCAGGCCTGCATGACGGCGCGGCAGGCCGGTGCGGACGGCCTGCCCTGTGCTATAGTCATGAGAAAGCCGAAAACGGACCAACCACCATGCAGCAGACTTTCGACCGCGCCGCCGAGGACCTCGGCAATGCCATCCACCTCGAGCACGTCAACGTCTCGATCCCCGACCAGCGTATCGCCTCGCTGTTCTACGGCGCCGGCCTCGGCCTCACCCGCGATCCGTATCTGATGGTGATGGACGACAACATGTGGATGAACGTCGGCCGCAGCCAATTCCATCTGCCGACCGGCAAGCCGCAGGTGCTGCGCGGCAAGACCGGCATCGTGATCGAAGGCCGCGAGGCGCTGCTGGAGCGGCTCAACCGGGTGAAGCCCAAGCTCGCCGACACCAAGTTCAGCTTCAGCGAGCACAACGACTACGTCCAGGCCATCTGCCCGTGGGGCAATACCATTCGCCTGCATGAGCCGGACGCCGCGCGATTCGGCCGCATCATGCTCGGCATTCCCTACGTGGAGTTCGACGTGCCGGTCGGCACCGCCAAGGGCATCGCGAAATTCTATCAGCAGATGATCGACGTGCCGGCCGGGGTCGTGAACGGCGACGGCACCACCGCCAAGGTGACGGTCGGCAAGAACCAGCATCTCTTGTTCCGCGAAACCGACAAGCCGCAGCCGGAGTTCGACGAGCACCACATCCAGATCTACGTCGTGAACTTCTCCGGCCCGCACAAGCGGCTGGGCGAACGCGGCCTCGTCAACCGCGAGGACAACCAGTACCAATACCGCTTCCGCAACATCACCGACCTCGACACCGGCAAACACCTGTTCACCATCGAGCACGAGGTGCGAAGCCTCACCCACCCGATGTGCCTGCGGCCGCTGGTCAACCGCAATCCGATCCAGACCGCCCGCAACTACGCGAACGGCTACGACCAGGTGTCCTGGGCGATGGAACCGCTGCATTTTGACGATCAGCGCGAGCGGATGCGCATGGCGCAGATGCAACAGGGGCGACGAAGTCGAACTAACGCGTAGCGTCCTGATTGCGCCCAGGAACGCGGCCGCTAAAGTAGCGCACGGTGGCCGAACTTCCGGGAAGCTGCAGTGAAAGAACTGTTCGTCGCCGACGAGAATGAGATCGCCGAGGGCGGCCGCAAGGTCGTCGAGACCGGCGGCGTCGAGATCGGCGTGTTTCGCAGCAACGGCGAATATTACGCGTGGCGCAACGAGTGCCCGCATCAAGGCGGTCCGGTGTGCCAGGGCGTCATGACCAGGAAGGTCGAGGAGCGCCTCGACAGCGAGCGCAAGAGCTTCGGCATTCACTACATCGGCGACAACGCCAATCAGAACATCGTCTGTCCGTGGCACGGTTACGAGTTCGACATGCGCACCGGCCGCCACGTCGGCTTTGCGACCATGCGGTTGCGCGGCTATCCGGTGAAGGTCCGCGACGGAGCGATCTATGTCGTTTTGCCAGGCTGACGCTGCGCGACCAACGCGACGGAACGGATTGCACCATGACTGATGCGCCGAAAATCCTGCCGCTCATCAACGATCGCACCGATTCCCGCGACATCCTGGCCCGCGCAAGGAGCCAGGCCACGCAGCGCGGTCTCGACGACTACTTCATCGTCGACGTCGATTCCCATATCGGCGACGGCGCCGCCTGGTCGGAAATCCTCAAGTACATCGAGAACGACGTATTGCGCGACGATGCGACGTTCTACAGCAGCGCCGGCCGCGGCGCATTCCTCAACGACACGCCGGGCCTGCAATGGCAAAGCGTCGGCGGGCGCGTACCGCACGGCGCCGGACTGAAGGAAAAGGTCGATGACGACGGGGTGGCTCGCGAGGTGACGCTGTCGCGTCGTGCCATCGCGGCGCTCGGCCTCGACTACCAGGTATTTTTTCCGAACGCGTTGCTGTTCCTCGGGATGCATCCGGTCCGCGAGATGGAGGTCGAATTATCGACTGCCTACAATCGATGGATCGTCGAACATGTGCTGCCGCAGGAACCTCGCATGAAGGCGATGATCTATCTGCCCTTCAACACGCCGGAGGCAGCCGAACGCACCGTCAAGCGCTTCCTCGGCAAGGACGGAGTCGCGGGCTTCGTCGTCACCAGCACGCGCTATCAGCCGGTTCATGTCAACGAGTACATGCGGCTCTACGCCATGCTGGAAGAAGCCGGCGTGCCAATCGCGTTTCACGCCCACCACAACTGGCAGAACGAATACACCAAGCAGCTAAACCGCTTCATCTCGATGCACGCGATTTCGTTCGTGCTCAGCAACCTGATTCATCTGACCAACTGGATCATCAACGGCCTGCCGGAGCGCTTCCCGAAACTCAAGGTCGTGTGGATCGAAGTCAGGCCTGGCCTGGGTGCCGTTCCTGATGCAACGGCTCGACCACGAATACCTGATGCGGTCCTCCGAGGCGCCGTTGCTGAAGAGACTGCCAAGCGAATACATGCGCGAGATGTTCTTCACCATGCAGCCGATGGAGGCGACAAATCTCAAGCTGCTGGAGGGCACGTTCGAGGCGATCAACGCCGAGACGCAATTGCTCTATGCCTCCGATTGGCCGCATTGGGATTTCGACACCCCGGCGCGCCTGTTCGACCTGCCGTTCCTCAGCGAGCGCAGCAAGCGCAACATCCTGGGCTACAACGCCGCCCGCGTGTTCAATCTCGAGGTTCCGGCAAAATATCGAAGGCCGCAGACTGTTGCAGCCGAGTAGCTTCGGTTCGGGAGGCTATCGTGAAGGTCGTCTCATATCGTCATCATGGGGAACCCGGTGTTGGCGTGGTCGCCGGCAACGGTATCGTCGCCTTGTCGAAGGCCGCGCCCTCCCTGCCGCGAGATCTGCGCGATATCCTGGAGGTCGACCCGACGCTCGCGACCGTGCGCGCGGCGACGGCTGGAAAGTCCGCGGATCTCTCGCTCGACGAGATCGAGTTCGACCCGGTGATCCGCGAACCGCACGCAACCTGGGCGCTCGCACTCAACTACAAGCTCCATATCGAAGAGACCGGGCTAACGACGTCTCCGGATTATCCGCAGATTTTCCTGCGCATGCCGATTTGCCAGGTCGGTCACAAGGTGCCGCTATGGGCCCCTGCCAAGAAAATTGCCGAGGCCTACGACTATGAGGGCGAACTCGCCGTCATCATCGGCAAGCCCGGGCGCTTCATCAAACGCGAGGAGGCGTTCGCGCACATTGCGGGCTACTCCTGCTACAACGAAGGCTCGGTGCGGGAATATCAGGGCCACAACCGCCAATTCGGCCTGGGAAAGAATTTCGAACGCTCCGGCAGTTTCGGGCCATGGCTGATGACACCGGATGAGTTCGGCGATCCGGCCGACCACACGCTGATCACGCGGCTTAACGGCATCGAGCGCCAGCGTGCCAGTATCTCGGGCATGCTGTTCGATGTCCCTCGGCTGATCGAATATCTGTCCGAAGGCTACACCCTGCAGCCCGGCGATGTGATTGTTTCGGGCTCACCCGGCGCTTTGCCGTTGCGACCCGGCGAGAAGCCCGAGAAGCCGGTCGGCAAGGTGATCGTTGCCGGGCAACTCCACATGCGGCCCGGCGACGTCTGCGAGGTCGAGGTGGACGGGTTGGGCGTGTTGTCGAACCCGGTGATCGAGGATCCGACGCCAACGCGGTAGCGGCTCCCATCCAATGAGCTGCGGCCGCTGGTCAACTGCGTCAGCGGCGGAAAATCCTGGTGTTCGACACCGTCCCATCCTGGTAGACGAGCTGGGCCGAGGCAAAATCGACCGACTGATCGATCCACAGGCCAGGATCGACCGTAAGGTTCAAAGTCTCACCTTACCGCGAACGGCGCGTTGTAGGGCCTGCCGATGGCACGCCTGCCGTCACTGTCTGCACCGGCTTGAGATAGGCTTTGCCGTCGCGCTTGTTGTTACGGGTGTCGACGAACGACACGCCGCCCTCAACCAGCTCCAGGATCGCCGCGTCACCGGGCGCGCCGACCTGCAAGGTACCGAGCTTGGGAAGCTTGTTGATGCTCTTGGCCGGATTCACCGTCGCCATGGCGACGACCTGCTCCAGAGTAAAGCCGAGCCCCATGAACTTCGACATCACCCAGGTGAGATACGGCATGCCCGGCGAGTTGCCGGAGAACACGTGAATGTCTGAAGAGATCGTGTCGGGCCCGGCGCCTTGTTGGATCGCCGGCTCGGCTATTGTGTAGTCGAAGCTGCCGCCGCCATGGCCGATGTCGAACACGACGCCGCGCTGCTTGGCGGCAAGCGCCGCCGGCAGCAGCTTACCGTCCTGCACGATGTTGGTGAAAGCGCCACCAATGTTGGGCGCGCCAGAATAACAATGCGTGAGAATGTCGCCTGGACGCAGCAGGTCGAGGATCTGCGACATCAGCTCGCGGGTCTCGACGCCACCGATATGGCACATGACCTTGGCGCCAGTCCCGGCAGCAGCACATGCTGCAATTGAGCGATTGAGCGGTTCAAGCCCGTGTTTGGCGATCACGTTCTCCGACATGCGCACTTTGACACCGAGCACCATGTCGGAATTTTCCGCAATGGTCCTGGCGGTCGCGTCGGTCTGTGCAAAGTCGATATTGTAGAGTTCCGGCACCGGGAAGCCTGCCAGCCCGATGTTGGCGATGTGCACGAACGCGTAGAGCCGCGTGCGGGTGTGCGGCAGGACGTAGCGGCGGAACGCCGCGAAATTGTTGGCGCCGGCGTCGCCTGCTGAAACACAGGTGGTGGTGCCCTGGTGCGCGACCAATTCATCCGCCGGAATGCCGATCGCCGAGCCGTAGGGAAAGACGTGCGCGTGCAGGTCGATCAGGCCCGGCGTCACCAGCTTGCCGCCAGCATCGAGCACGCGCAGCGCGCGGGCGGCGGGAATGTCCGCCTCCACTGCTTCGACTAGCCCGAAACGGATGCCGATGTCGCGCTTGCCGCGCAACGACTGGCTCGGATCGAGCACGTCGCCGCCCTTGATGACGAGATCGAACTTGTCATTCGGCCCCATGGCGGCACGGGCTGGACCACCCATGGCGGTCGCCAGCGCAAATGAACCGGCGGTCGACAGCAGATTGCGGCGTGTGATGACGGACATGGCGGCTCCTCCCCAATGATAGCTTCGCCTTCCACCGGCGATGCTGCGTCCGTTGCCGCGACTCCGTCAATTGGCCAGAAGTCGACGCCTCTGCGGAAAGCGGGCGCCGGCCCACCGCCCACTCAGCGGAGCCCAAGCCGCGGACGATCGTTCGAACACACGCTCAGTGATGCGCCATCATCTCTTCGGCTTTGGTCGTCGCCTCGACGACGTCGAACGGCCGCATCCAGGTGCGATAGACTAGGCGATCGTATTTCGACTTATCGTAGGGCGTCGCCCGGTGCATGGTGCACAGATCGTTCCAGATCAGGCAGTCGCCGTTCTGCCACTTGTGGTGATAGAGGAACTGCTCCTGCGTTGCGTATTTGATCAAGTCCATGACCAGGGCCACGCCCGCCTCTGGCGTCATGCCGATGACGCTCTTGGTGGAGCCCATGGTCACAAACAGCGCCTTGCGGCCGTCGACCGGGCTGATCACCACGGCCGGGTGGATCACGTCCTTCATCTTCTCGATTTCTTCCGGTGACAGCACCGCGCGATTGTACTTCTGGATCAGGTGCGCGCGGTTGTGCACGATCTGGATCTTCTCCACTTCCTGCTGCCGCTCCGCCGGCAATGCCTCGAACGCCGCGCACATGTCGGCGATCACAGTGTCGCCGCCCTCAGCCGGACACTCGATACCATACAGCATCGTCGTCAAACCCAATTTCGCATAGGTCGTGCCGTCGGTGTGCCAATTGCGTCCGACCTCGTGCGCCCCGATCAAACGGCCATCCACCTTCTTGTTCGACAGGATCGTGATCGCTGGAAATTCAGGATGCGGGCCGACGCGGTGTTGCGCGCTGACCTTGCCCATACGCCGCGAGAGCGCCATGACCTGGGCCGGCGTCAGCTTCTGATCGCGCAGCACCACGATGGCGTTGGAGCGTTGAATGGCGTCGAACGCCAGCAGCTCCTGTTCCGAGGCGGTCGGAAAATCGAAACCGAGCACCTCGACGCCAAACCCGGACTTCAGCGGCCGGGTTTCCAATGTGAGCTCGGCAGCTTGCATTGCATTCGCAACCATCATGCTCTCCTGATGCGCGTTGGCGGTTGGCCCGCCCGACAGTCGATCGCTCCCATCAAGCAGCGTGCCAGTTCACTCCTGGAACGCAATACGCAACGCGTCGCTCAGGCATGACTTGAGTTTTGCGCATAGCGGCAAGGGCTATTGGCTGCCGGCTGCGCCCGAGCTCGCCGGCGGCAAACATTGTTGAGGCCGTTTGTTAGGCGGCCGCTGCTGAAAAGATCATCATCGTGATGAACTCGGTGGCTGCGAACCTAGGCGGCGAACTCGCCGGATCAGCGCATGCCGTCCGCCCGCTCTATTTCCGGTCGAGTTGACCCAATACAGCGTTCGATCATGGACCGCGCGTTAATCGGTCGCCCCGGCTTGCGCGGTGCTGGCACGATGTTTGCTGATTTCCAAGGCACCACGGAGGCTGAGCAATGACGCACCGTCTGACACGCAGAAGCGTTGTGATTGGCGCCGGCGCAGGTTTGCTCGCAGCGCCTCATGTGGCGCGTGGACAGAGCGCGCTGACGAGGGTTCGGCTCACCACCGGCTTCGCGCTGCAGGGCACCCACTCCTACATGCTGCGGGCGCAGAAGCTGGGCTACGCCCGCGAGCTGGGCGCCGACCTCGTGGTCTCGCGAGGATTTGGGTCGGGCCGCGTCCCAATCGACATTTCGAGCGGCACTTTCGACATGGCCTACAACGACATGAGCACGTCACTGCGGTTCATGGCGGAGAATCCCGGCGCCGATCTACTGGTGATCGCGATTTTGCAGGACACCAATCAGATCGCGATCACCGTGCGCGCCGACAGTCCCCTCACCAAGGTAAAGGACCTCGAGGGCGCCACCATCGCGGCGCCCGATTTCGACATCGGCCGCCAGCTGTTCCCGCCATTTGCGCGCGCTGCCGGCCTCGACCGGACGAAGGTCAAGTGGCTGTCGGTTGCGCTCGAGCTGCGCGAGCCGATGCTGGTGCAGAAGCGGGCTGACGGAATTTCCGGGCAGGCCAGCAGCATTGCGCTCAGCCTGAAACGATTGGGGTTGGATTTGCCGCAGCAGCGGATTTTTCTCTATCGCGATTCCGGATTCGACGCTTACTCGGAGTGCTTCGTCGCCTCACGAAAGTTCGTGGAGCGCAACCCGCAGGCCATCAAAGCCACACTCGCCGCCCTGTTCCGCGCCTACGTGGAGTACTACCACGACCCGAAGGAATCCCTGCAGGTGCTCAAAGAGGTCGAACCGCTCACCGACGTCGGGATCGAAGCCGAACGCATCGCGTTCCAGAGAAAGATGCTCCCGCTTGGCGAACTGATGAAGAAACATGGGCTGTCGACCGTGGACCCGAAGCGGCTCGACTCCTCGATCAAGATGATCGAAGAGGCCTTCGGTCAACCGCACCGCCTGAGCAGCGGCGATGTCTATACAGACGCCTACCTGCCGCCAGCCAGCAGGCGGATGGTTTAGCAAGAAGCACCGACGCGCCGGCGGCTCGTCGCCTCTCGCGCGCCAACGAGTGTCAGGGATGCCGCCATGACCGAACGGCCGTTTGTTGAAATCGATCGGGTCTGGATGCGCTATGGCGGCACAGGCGGAACGCTGGCGCTGCGCAACACGACGCTTTCTGTCGACCGGGCCGAATTCGTTGCGGTGGTCGGGCCATCGGGCTGCGGAAAATCCACGCTGATGCGCCTGGTCACCGGCTTGTGGCCGGCAAGCTCCGGTACGGTGCTGGTGGCCGGCCGGGAGGTCGACGGACCGCTGTCCATCGCCGGCATGGCGTTCCAGAACCCGACGCTGCTGCCGTGGCGCAGCATCATGAGCAACGTGATGCTCCCGCTCGAAGTCGTGTCGCCGCACAGCCGCCGTCTGCGCCGCGAGCGGGCGATGTACGAGGAACAATGCCGCGAGTTGCTCGAACTCGTCGGCCTCAAGGGCTTTGAGAAGAAGAGTCCCTGGCAGCTCTCCGGCGGCATGCAGCAGCGCGCCTCGCTGTGCCGCGCACTGATCCATCAGCCGACACTGCTAATGCTCGACGAGCCGTTCGCATCGCTCGACGTCTTTACGCGCGAGGACCTCTGGAGCGTTATGCAGAATCTTTGGATGGCGCGGCGCCCGACCGTGATCCTAGTCACGCACGATCTACGGGAGGCAGCGTTCCTAGCAGACCGCATTCTGGTGATGACGTCGCGGCCCGGCCGCATCATGGTCGAGCGCAAGGTCGAGCTGCCGCGCCCGCGCACCATCGACATGACCTACACCGCGGTGTTTCAGAACCTCGTTCAGGAGCTGCGCGGCCATATCGACACGGCGCGCCGCGGCGAAGAGTTGATCGATGCAGCCTGAAGCGGCGGCTGCGCCCGCGCCCTCCGAGATCGGCACGCCGGCTCGCCGCGATCAGGCGTCCATGCCCGACGAACCGAGCCTGCTGCGCGACGAAGAACTGGTCGCCGCCGCGCAACGCCGGCGCCGGCTGATTGCCATGCTGCCATGGCTGGTGATCGGCGGCATGCTGCTGCTTTGGGAAGCCGCGGCGCGGGCGTTCGACATCCCGCAATTCGTCCTGCCGGCGCCGAGCGTGATCGCCAAGAGTCTCGTGACGTGGTGGGACCCGATCCTCCACAATGCGCAACAGACGCTGAAGACGACGCTCATCGGCTTCTTTCTGGCGAACCTCTTCGGGCTGACGCTCGGTGTCATCGTCGGCTCGTCGGCCCTGGTCTATCACGGGCTCTACCCGCTGCTGATCGCCTTCAACAGCATCCCGAAGGTCGCCGTAGTTCCGATCCTGGTGATCTGGTTCGGGATCGGCACGCTGCCCGCCGTCATCACGTCGTTCCTGATCAGTTTCTTCCCCATCACCGTGAATGTCGCCGCCGGCATCGCGACGGTCGAGCCGGAGCTGCGTGACGTATTACGCGCGCTCGGCGCCCATCCACTCACGATCGTTCGCAAGGTCGGTCTGCCGCGCTCGATGCCGTACTATTTCGCGAGCCTGAAGCTCGCGATCACGTCGTCGTTCCTCGGCAGCATTCTGGCCGAGACCGTGGCCGGCCAGAGCGGCATCGGGCATCTGATGATCGTGGCCTCGTCCCGGTTCGAGGTGCCGCTGGTGTTCGCGGGTCTAATCGTGACCTCGATCATGAGCGTCACGATGTACACTATCGCGACTTTGATCGAGACTCGCACCATTGCCTGGGCGACGCGAAACCAGAATGATCTCGGGGTGGAGTTGGGAAACTAACGAGACACAACAATCTGGGGAGGTAGTCGGCGATGGTTGGGCAACCATCATCGACGCGACATTCATGCTGAAGTCACATTGGTGGTGGGATCTGACAACGCAGGACTTCGCTGCACTCGACATGCGCAAGATTGTCGCAATCTTGCCGGTCGGAGCGGTCGAGCAACATGGTCCGCATCTCCCGGTCCGGGTCGACGCCGCGATCAACGCAGGCATCATTGCGCGGGCTGTTGAGCTGATCCCCGATACACTGCCGACACTCGTGCTGCCAGCGCTGCCGATCGGCAAGTCGGACGAACACACGGCGTTTCCCGGCACCTTGACTCTCTCTTATGAGACGCTTGCCCGGCTTTGGTACGAGGTGGGCGAAAGCGTGCACCGCACCGGCTGCCGCAAGCTCATCCTTTTCAACTCTCACGGCGGACAGACGCAGATCATGGACATTGTCTGCCGTGAGTTGCGCATCAAGCTCGACATGTTTGCGGTAGCCTGCTCGTGGTTTCGTATCGTCGACTCGAGTGATCTGATCGGCGCTCATGAGCGCCGCCATGGAATTCACGGCGGCGAGTCAGAGACCAGCATCATGCTTCACCTGCATGGCAACCTTGTCGACATGGCGCGCGCGGAAAATTTCGTGCCCAGCTCTGTTGCGTTGGAGAAATCCAACGCCATCCTGACGCCGGAAGGCGCGGTCGGCTACGGCTGGCAGACCCAGGACCTGCAGCCGGCGGGCGCCTGCGGCAATGCGCTGGCGGCAGATGCGAAGCGTGGCGCCATGCTGGTCGACCGCGCGGCCGACCAGCTCATTGCGTTGATTCAAGAGGTCGCGCGCTTCCCGCTCGAAAATATCACGCCTCGCACCCGCTACTCCAATTCTTGAGGGCCGCACGACACGCGGCGTTCGCCGCCAACTACTTTGCTGCCGTCACCTGAATCTCGATCATCTTGGCCGGCGATTGCAGTCGTGCCTCGATGCAGGCGCGCGCCGGACCTGAACCGGGAACGACCCAGGCGTCCCACACCTTGTTAAACTCGTCGACCGTGCGCACGTCCTGCAGCCAGATTACGGCTTGCACGAGCTTCGACTTGTCGGTGCCGGCCTGCGCGAGATAGGCGTCGATCCTGCCCAAGATTTCCTTGGTCTGCTCGCCCACGCTTTGGCCCGCCGTCTTTTCCGCGGTCAGCCCTGCCAGATAAACCGTGTCGCCGTGCACCACCACGCGGCTCATGCGTGGGCCGTTGTCGAAACGCTGGATTGCCATGTCATTTCCTCCCGTTGGATTGAGCCGGTGGCGCGGCATAGGATGATCGTGCCCCACCATTACGAAGTGGGCCGCGGGAGATTTTCAAGGGGGTTGGCGTAATGCGGAAGGTTTTGGTTGTGCTGGCGATGCTGCTGGCGGGCGACGTAGCGGTTGCGCAGGCGCCCTACCCCAACAAGCCAATCCGCGTCGTCATCCCGTTCGGCCCCGGAGGCTTCGCCGACATCACGATGCGCCTGGTCGGCCAGAAGCTGTCCGAGCGCACCGGCCAGCAGGTCGTGATCGAAAACCGGCCGAGCGCCGGTGGCATCGTCGCCGCGGCGGCGGTCACGACGGCGCCGGCCGACGGCTACACGCTGTTCGTACTCTCAAGCGGGATCGCGCTGTCGAAGTCGTTGCTCAAGACCATGCCGTTCGACCCGGCTACCGCCTTCGCGCCGATCTCGACCATGGCGCTGTTCGACCTGCTGCTGCTGGTCAAGGCCGACTCAGCCATGCGCACCGCCGAAGACATGCTGAAAACGGCGCGCGCCAATCCGAGCGGTTTCAACATCGGGACGATCAACCCCGGCAGCACGCAGAACGTCACCGCGGAGCTGCTGCGCTCGTCAACCGGAATTCCCATGACCATCGTGCCGCACCGCAACACCGCCGAGGTGCTCACCTCGGTGCTGCGCGGCGACACTCAGATCGGGGTGGAATCCTACGCCGCACTCAAGGCCGCGATCGACGCCGGCCAGGTCCGCGCCATCGCCGCAACCGGCAACGCGCGCTCACCGATGCAACCCAACGTGCCGACGCTCAAGGAGGGCGGCGTCAACGCGGTGGTCGAGGGCTGGAATTCGCTGGTCGGTCCGGCCGACATGCCGAAGGAGGTCGTCGCGGCGCTCAATGGTCATGTCCGCGCCATCGTCGAGAGCCTGGACTTCAAGCAGCGCATGATCGACCTCGGTGGCGAGCCCAAGGCCAGCACGCCGCAGGAACTCGACGCCCGGCTCAAGTCCGACATCGACATGTGGGCCGCTGTGGTGAAGCAGGCTGGACTGGAGCCGCGTTGAAGCGGCGGATGGCACCATGGCCCAGCCCCTGATCGTCGATGCGCATGTTCATGTCTTCACGCGGGACATGCCGCTGATCGACAATCCGCGCCATTCGCCGACCTACGATTTCACCCACCAGGATTTGATCGCGACCATGGACGCCCATGGCGTGCAGTACGCGGCGATCGCGGCGGCAAGCCCGTGGGGCGACTACAACGACTACACCATCGCGGCGCTGCGCGCGCACCCGCGCCGCTTGCGCGGCACCGCGATCCTCAAGCCGACCGTCGAGCGCCTCGTGCTCGAAGCCATGGCGAAGGACGGCATGGTCGGCGTGCGGTTGCCGTTCATCAGCCTGAAGCAGCTGCCGGACATCGCCACGTTCGAGTACCGCAGCTTTCTGCGGAGGCTCGCCGACCTCGACTGGCACGTCCATCTGCACACCGAAGGCGAGAACCTGCCGTTCCTCATTCCCAAGATCGAGGCCTGCGGCGTCAAGCTGGTGATCGATCATCTTGGTCGCCCGGAGCCGAAGGCCGGCATCAACAGCGATGGTTTCAAGGCTATGCTGCGCTCGATCGAGAAGGGCCGCACCTGGGTGAAGGTGTCGGGCGGCTACCGGCTTGGCCCCAAGTCGCCCGACTATGCGCGCGAACTCGTCCGCAGCGCGGGCCCTGATCGCCTGATGTGGGCGAGTGACTGCCCGTTCGTCGGTCACGAGAACGAGTTCGGCTATCAATCCACCATCGATTGGTTGTCCGATTGCATCTCCGACTCCGCGGCAAGGACGAAGATTTTCGGCGAGACCGCGCTAAAGTTCTATTTCGGCGAAGGATTTAAACCATGAATACGAAGTCAGGTTTTGCGCGCCGGCTGCGGCGCCTATCGCTCGCCGCATTTTGCCTCGCATTGATCGGTCCAGGTGATGCGCTGGCGCAATATCCCGACCGGCCGATCCGCCTGATCCTGCCGTTTCCGGCCGGCGGCACGGTGGACCTGGTAGCGCGCCTTGTCACCGCGAAAATGTCGGAGGATTTGGGGCGCCCGTTCATCATCGACAACCGGGCCGGCGCCGGTGGCGTGATCGCGGCCGACGCCACCGCAAAGGCCGCCGCCGACGGCTACACACTCCTCCTCACCACGCCGAACCACACCATCGGCGCGGCGCTCAATCCCAAGCTGCCGTACAACACCGAGAAGGACTTCACGCCGGTCTCGATCGTCGCCGAAGTGCCCGAGTTGCTGGTCAGCCATCCCGGCGCGCCCTTCACCGACTTCCGCCGATTTGTCGACTACGCCAAGAAAAATCCCGGCAGGCTGAACTATTCGTCCGCCGGGATCGGCACGTTGCCACATGTGACCACCGAGCTGATGCTGCGCGGGCTCGGCATCCAGGTCGCGCACATTCCTTATAAGGGCGCGGCGCCGGCGATGACCGACCTACTTTCGGGCGTGGTGCAGCTCAAGATGGACACCTACGCGACCGGCAACCCGCATGTCGTCGCAGGCAAGCTCCGCGCACTCGCCTACGCGAGCCGCGCCCGGTCACCACTGATGCCAAATGTGCCGACCGTCGCCGAGATGGGCCTGCCCGGCTACGAGGGCATCCTCTGGATCGGCATGATCGCGCCAGCCGGAACGCCGAAGCCGATCGTCGACCGGCTCACGGCAACCGTGACCAAGGCGGTGCGCTCGCCTGACCTCGCCGAACGCCTCGCCAAGGACGGCATCGATTCGGTCGGCAACACGTCGCAGGAGTTTGGGACGCTGATCGCCCGCGAGCTGACACAATGGCGCGAACTGGTGAAAGCCGCCAACATCAAGCCTGAATGATCCGAACGCTCGCTCCGCCATCTCCCAGAAAGACCGCGCATGCAGAAACTCACGACCACGGCCGACGCCAACGCCCGGAAGCCCAAGCTCGTCGCGCCGAAGGGCGCCTGTGACACCCATATCCATCTGTTCGTGCCGGGGTATCCGTTCGCCGCCGACAGCCCCTACCGAGCGAAAGACGCGCCGCCCGAGCTGCTGTTCTACCTGCAGAACATCCTGGGGCTTTCCACCGCCGTGATCGTCAGCCCCGGCGGCTATGGCCGCGACTACACCATGCTCGCCGACGTGCTGGCGAAATATCCGGACCGGTTCCGCGGCATCGCGCTGGTCGAGGAGGACGTGCCGTCGTCCGAGCTGGCCCGGCTGACCAAGCTTGGCGTGCGCGGCATGCGGATGATGAGCACTGCGCGCGGCAGCCACGTGCCGAATTATGATCCGAAGCTCGCGGCCCGCGTGCACGAGTACGGCTGGCACATCCAGTTCTATCCGCACGGCACCGACCTCATCGAATACGCCGACAAATTGCTGGCGCTCAAGAACGACATCGTGCTCGATCATTTCGCCAGCGCCCCGGCAGCCGGCGGGGTCGATCAGCCGGCGATGAAGGCGCTGCTGAAGATGCTCGACACCGGCCGCGTCTGGCTCAAGCTTTCCGGCCCGATGCGCTGCACGACGCAGAACGTGCCTTACCCGTCGGTGACTCCGATGGCGCACGCGCTGGTCAAACACGCGCCGGAGCGCATGGTGTGGGGATCGGACTGGCCGCACGTCAATCTCGACGGCCGCGAGATGCCTGACGATGGCGACCTGCTCGACCTGATGCTCGAATGGGTGCCCGACGAGACGACGCGCAACCGCATCCTGGTCGACAACGCAAATAAGCTCTACGGATTCTAGATCTGTGATTTCCAATAACTGAGGAGTATCTGTGCCCGCGCCGACCACCCAACAGATCGTCGACCGGGTGCGTGCGCTTGCTCCGCGCTTCGCCGAGCGCGCCGCCACGGGAGAGGAGGCCCGACGGCTGCCGGCCCAATCCATCCGGGACATGCTCGACGCAGGTCTGGCGCGGATCCTGATGCCACAGCGCTTCGGCGGTTACGATCTCGACTTCGACACCTGGCTCGACGTCGTGCTGGAGATCAGCAAGATTGATGCATCACACGGCTGGTGCGCCAGCCTGATCATCCATCACGCTCACTTGGTCGCCCAATTCCCGGACGAAGCGCAGCAGGCGGTGTGGGCCGGCGGCCCCGACGTCGCGATCGCCGCATCATTTGCGCCGCGGGCAAAGGCGACGCGCGTCAACAGCGGCTATCGCGTCACTGGCGATAGTTCCTCCTTTGCCAGCGGCATCGACAACAGCTCGTGGGTGATGGTCGGCGCATTGGCCGACGGTGGCGTCGCGCCGGAATGGATGTTCTTCATGATCCCGCCCGGCGAATACACGGTGCGCGACACCTGGCACACCGCCGGCATGCGAGGGACCGGCAGCAACACCATCGTCACCGACAACGTGTTCGTGCCGAATGGCCACGTGCTCAGCCTGGCGGATCTGCGCGCCGGCAAGGGCCCCGGCACCGCCGTCAACAAGAGCCTGATCGACCGCACGCTGTTCTTTTTCTACGCGCCGCTGACGTTTGCGGCGCCGATGCTCGGCGCGGCCCAGGGCGCCTACGAGCATTTCCGGGAATGGGTGAAAACGCGACAATCGGTAGATGGCTCGTCGGTGGCCGAGAAGATCAGCACCCAGGTGCGCATGGCGCGGGTCGCCGCGGATCTCGACGCCGCCGAATTGCTGCTACGACGCACGACCCACGCTCACCACGGACCCGAAGCGGACTGGCCGCTGCTTCTATCGCGCTCGATCCGCGATTTCGCGCGGGTATCCGAGATCACCGTAGAGGGGATCGATGCGCTCCTCGCCCTGTGCGGCACGGCGGGCTTTGCGACATCGCACCCGATCCAGCGGACCTGGCGCGATATCCATTTCGCGGCCACGCACGTCAGTCTCAACGCCGAAATCAACTACGTCCAATTTGGCCGTATGGAACTCGGTATGCCCCGCGATCCGAGCCGGCCGTTCTTCTGACGCTGACCGATTGTCAAATCAACGTGCTCTGCGGCCGAGCCCCAAGGCCGGCGTGCGCGACCACCTTTCGCATCACATTGGGCAGTGCCTCGCCATGCAGATCGGCCAGCGCAACCCAGCGCATGCCGGCGGGCGCCTTAGTCTTCGCGGGCACGCTCGCAACGTAAACCGACTGCCGCAGCGGGAAATGCGTAAAGCCATGCTCGACCGCGCCAGGCAGGCGGCGCCACCGCGCTTTCAGCGGCGCCTGCGCCAGTGCGTCGTCCTCGTCGAAGTCAGCCGTCCAGGCGGTCGACGGCACCTCGGTCATGCCGCCGAGCAGACCGTTCGGCGGACGGCTGCGCACCAATACACAGCCGTCGGCGCGCGTCGCCACAAACGACGCACCGCGGCGCAGCTTGCCTTCGATCTTCGGCGCCTTGCGTGGAAACGTCTCCTGATCGCCGCGACGGCGGGCGGCGCACGCATCCATCCACGGGCAAAGGGCGCAGGCCGGTTTCTTCGGCGTGCAAATGGTGGCGCCGAGGTCCATCATCGCCTGCGTGAAATCGCCGGCTCGGCGCTCCGGCACCAGCGTCTCGGCGAGCCGGTGGATTTCCGGCTTCGCGGCAGGCAGCGGCAATTCGACGGCGAACAACCGCGCCACCACCCGCTCGATGTTGCCATCAATCGCAACCGCTCGGCGGTCGAACGCAATCGCCGCGATAGCCGCCGCAGTGTAGGCCCCGATCCCCGGAAGGGCGCGCAATTCGTCCTGAGTGTCGGGAAAGCGGCCACGATGCCGTTCAACCACGGCCTGTGCGCAGGCGTGCAGGTTGCGTGCGCGGGCGTAGTAGCCGAGCCCCGCCCAGGCCTTGAGCACGTCGTCGAGCTTCGCTGCGGCGAGCTTGCGCACGCTCGGCCAGCTCATGAGGAACTTTGCGTAGTAAGGCGTTACCGCCTTCACGGTGGTCTGCTGCAGCATGATCTCGGATAGCCAGACCCGGTACGGGTCGGGTTGAACGCCGGGCAACGCACGCCATGGCAGGCGCCGGCGGTGCCGGTCGTACCAGGCGAGCAACGTGGCAGGATCGAGTTGAGCCAGTTCCGCACAGGGCGGAGCGTGACGCTTTTTCCGTTGCGCGGTGCCTGCTAGCCTCATGCTCCAACCATACTGAGCGTGAGCTCGACCGAAAACCGGCTCCTCGGCGCTATGAACAAGCATCGTCCCACGCGCTCGCTGTCCGAACTCGCCACCGGCTATCTCGCCGAGACGTTCAAACGGCAGGGCTTCGCCTCGACTGAGCTCGTCACCCGCTGGGCCGCCATCGTAGGCCACGACATTGCAGCGCATGCCGAACCGATCAAGCTGCAATGGCAGCGAACGACCGACGGCGAGCCGTCCGAGCCCGCGACGCTGGTGCTGCGCGTCGAGGGGCCGGCGGCAATTGAAATTCAGCATCAGTCGACGATCATTCTTGAGCGGATCAATCGCTTTTTCGGCTGGCAGGCGGTTGGACGGCTGGCGCTGCGCCAGGCGCCGCTCAAGCGCCGCGCTCGTCCTGTCCAGAAAACCATTGATCCAGAAGCGGCCGAGCGTGTCGCTGCAACGCTGGGCGCGGTGGACGACGGCGACCTGCGCATGGCGCTCGCCCGCCTTGGCGCAGCGGTCAAGCGAATGTGACCGCGGGCCATTAAGCCTGGTCCTACTTAGGAACCTCAGCGAGGCGGCCGTCCCCTTGGCGAACCGACCTGCCGGTGCCACATTCGCCGCACATAGAGCTGTGGCGCCAATCATTCAGGAGCTTTGCGTGATCACACGTCGGGATTTCGTCGCCGGAACCAGCGCGTTGGCAATCGCCGCCGCCTTGGGCGCGGCTCTCGCACCGGCCGCACTGGCGCAAGCCGCGGCACCCTCGACCGCCGAGTTGTTGGAAACCGGGGCGTTGGAAGACATGGTGCTCGGCAAGGCCGATGCCCTCGTCACCGTGATTGAATACGCTTCGATGACCTGCGGTCACTGCGCCGCGTTCCATGCCAACACCTATCCCGAGTTCAAGAAGCGCTACGTCGACACCGGCAAGGCGCGCTACATCTTGCGCGAGTTCCCGCTTGATCCCCTCGCCGCCGGCGCTTTCATGCTGGCGCGCTGCGCCGGGAAGGACAGATACTTCCCGCTGGTCGAGACGCTGTTCCAGCAGCAGCGCCAATGGACGGTGCAGAAACCGCTCGAGCCGCTGTTTGCGATCGTGCGGCAGGCCGGCTTCACCCAGCAGACGTTCGACGCCTGCCTGCGCGACCAGAAGATGCTCGACGGCATCGAATGGGTGCGCCAACGCGGCTCCGAAAAATTCAAGGTCGAATCGACGCCAACGTTCTTCATTAACGGCAAGGTCTTCAGGGGCGCGATGACCATCGACGAGATGGCAAAGGCGATCGACCCACTGCTCAAGAACTGAGCCCGCCCGCCGAATCAGTTGGCGGGAAAACCGGCGGTGGGATGTCGCGTGGAGACCAACCGAGCCGCACGGACGGGGTCAGAATCAGCCGCCATGGCGCCTGAGGGCAGGGTCTAGCCCTTTGAAAACAGGCGTTTTTCGGTTTTGCCCAGGATATTGGAGTGGGATAACCCTTGGCTCGGGTTGCCCCTCGGACCGCAAGGATTCATTCTCCGCGCCAATGCGGTACCCCCTCCTCGGCCCAGCGTCATGAGCCGGAGCGGACAGGGATTCTCCCGAAGGGGTGCAATGGGAATTGAACGCGAATGAAACTCACGCGGCTGCGCCTCCTCGGCTTCAAGTCCTTCGTTGAGCCGACCGATTTTCTGATCGAGCCAGGCCTGACCGGGGTGGTCGGCCCGAACGGCTGCGGCAAGTCGAATCTGGTCGAGGCGTTGCGCTGGGTGATGGGCGAGACGTCGCACAAGTCGATGCGTGCCGCCGAAATGGACGACGTGATCTTTTCGGGCACCAACAACCGGCCGGCCCGCAACACCGCCGAGGTCGCGATCCGGATCGACAATTCCAAGCACGAGGCGCCGGCCCAGTTCAACGAGCACGACACGCTCGATATCTCGCGACGGATCGAGCGCGAGAAAGGCTCGGTCTACCGCATCAATGGCAACGAGGTGCGCGCGCGCGACGTGATGACGGTGTTCGCCGACGCATCGACCGGCTCGCGCTCGCCCGCCCTTGTCCACCAGGGCCGTATCGGCGAGATCATCCAGGCCAAGCCCGAGCAGCGCCGACGCGTATTGGAAGAAGCGGCCGGCATTTCCGGGCTGCACCAGCGCCGCAATGAAGCCGAGCTGCGGCTGCGCGCCGCCGAGCAGAACCTGACCCGCGTCGAGGATGTGGTGACGCAGCTCGCGAGCCAAATGGATGCACTCAAGCGCCAGGCCCGTCAGGCGATCCGCTACCGCGTCGTCGCCGCCGGCATCCGCAAGGCCGAAGCGACCCTGTTCCATCTGCGCTGGGTGAACGCGCAGACCGAAGTCGCGGATTCCGAACGCGCCAAGGACTTGAGCGTGCGCACCGTCGCTGACGCGACGCTCGCGCAGACCGAGGCCGGCAAGCAGCGCGACGAAGCCGCGGTCGCGGTGCCGCCGCTGCGCGATGCCGAGGTCCGTGCCGGTGCCGCGCTGCAGCGCCTCTTGAGCGCGCGCGACGCGCTCGACCAGGAGGAGGCGCGGGCCCGCGAGCGACTAGCCGAGCTTGAGCGGCGGCTGGTTCAGCTTGCCGAAGACATCCTGCGCGAGCGCGCGCTGGTCAGCGATGCCGAGGCGACGCTGCAGCGCCTCGCCTCCGAGGAGGAGACGCTCAAGCAGGAGGTGCAGGGCATCGTACAACTGCGCACCGGTGTCGACGCGCGCGTCGAGGCTGCCGAGGTGAAGCTCTCCGCTGCCGAAACGACATTCAGCGAGCTGACCGGGGCGCTGGCCGACCTCACCGCGACGCGCAATCAGCTCACCACTGCAATGCGCGACCAGGCCGAACGGATTGGGCGCATCGAAGCCGAGATCGGCAACATCGAAGCCGGTCTTGCTGCGGCGGCGGAAAGCCGGCCCGATCTGCCCACACTTGCCGCATCGTTCGAGCAAGCGCATGGCACCGTTACCCAGGCCGAACAGGCGGCGATGGCGGCGGAGACCGCTCACACAGCGGCGCGCCAAGCGCTTGATGCCGCGCGCGGGCCGCTGACCGACGCTGAGCGCACCGTGCAACGCCTCGAAACCGAGGCGAAGACCTTGATGAAGCTGCTCGCCGTCGAGACCAAGAACATGTGGCCGCCGGTAACCGACCATATCCAGGTGACGAAAGGTTACGAGAAGGCGCTGGGTGCGGCACTGGGTGATGACCTCGACGCGCCGGCCGATCCGTCCTCGCCGATGCGCTGGGCGGGCGCGGCGCTGGACCCGTCCGATCCAGCGCTGCCGGAAGGCGTCGAACTTCTCTCCCGCCATGTTACCACGCCGCCGGAGCTGGCCCGCCGGCTCGCCCAGATCGGTGTGGTCGTCCGTGCCGATGGTTCGCGGCTCGCTGCAACGCTCAAGCCTGGCCAGCGGCTGGTTTCGCGTGAAGGCGATTTGTGGCGCTGGGACGGCTTTGCCGCCGACGCCCACGCGCCGACTGGCGCCGCACGGCGCCTCGCCGAGCGCAGCCGGCTCAGCGACATCGACGGCGAACTCATCACCGCGCGCTCCAACCTCGAAACCAAGCGCGCCGCGGCCGAAGCCGCGGCGACGGAGGTCGCCACTGCCGCGACGGCCGAAAGCGCCGCCCGCGAGACGTGGCGCACGGCGCAACGCGATGCCGACGCCGCGCGTGAGCTGCACGCCGCAGCGGAGCGTGAAGTTGCCCGCAATACCGCCCGGGTCTCGGCGCTCAACGAGGCCAAGACCCGTCTCGTGGCGGGCCGCGACGAAGCAAGTGCCGCCAAGCAAGAGGCAGAAGCAGCACTGGCGGCGCTGCCGCCTGCCGCCGAGATCGAAGGCAAGCTCGCCGCGGTGCGCACTGATATCGAGGGCAAGCGAGGCGATGCCGCGCAGGTGCGCGCCGAGGCCCAGGCGCTCGCCCGCGAAGCCGAGCTGGCCGACCGCCGCCTCAGCGCCATCGCCACCGACCGCGAGCAATGGAGCGAGCGGCGCGACAGCGCGCGCACGCAGATCAGCACGCTGGAGGCGCGGAGCGACGACACCGACAACGAGCGCAAGGCGCTGGAAGGCGCCCCGGAGGAGTTCGCCAACAAGCGCCGCGCGATGATCAGCGAGATCGAGAAGGCCGAGCATACGCGCCGCGACGCCGCCGATCGTCTGGCCGAGGCCGAGAGTGTCCTCAGTCAGCGCGACCGTGCGGTGCGTGCGGCGCTCGAAGCGCTGGGTACCGCCCGCGAGGAGGCCGCCCGCACCAGCGAACATCTCGAAGGCGCCAGGCGCCGGCTGTCCGACGTGGCCCACGAGATCAAGGAAATGCTCGAGGTCGAGCCCGACGGCGTCGCACCGCTGGCTGGCATCGACCCGAACGCGGCGCTGCCCGACGTCGCCGCGATCGAGGCCGAGCTCGACAAGCTGCGGCGCGACCGCGAACGCATCGGCGCCGTCAATCTTCGAGCCGAGGAGGAGTTGCGCGAGGTCGAAGCACAGCACTCCAAGCTCGCCGCCGAACGCGACGACCTGATCGAGGCGATCAAGCGGTTGCGTCAAGGCATCATGAACCTGAACAAGGAAGCCCGCGAACGCCTGCTGTCCTCGTTTGCCACGGTCAACACCCACTTCCAGCGGCTGTTCACCGAGTTGTTCGGTGGTGGCAGCGCGGAACTGCAGCTGATCGAGCACGACGACCCGCTAGAGGCGGGCCTTGAGATCTTCGCCAAGCCGCCCGGCAAGAAGCCGGCCACGCTATCGCTGCTCTCCGGCGGCGAACAGGCGCTCACCGCGCTCGCGTTGATCTTTGCCGTGTTCCTCACCAATCCGGCGCCGATCTGCGTGCTGGACGAGGTCGACGCCCCGCTCGATGACCACAACGTGGAACGGTTCTGCGATCTGCTCGACGAGATGACTCGCTCGACCGACACCCGGTTTGTGATCATCACCCACAACCCGATCACCATGGCGCGGATGAACCGGCTGTTCGGCGTCACCATGGCCGAGCGCGGCATCTCGCAGCTCGTCTCGGTCGACCTCGAAGCCGCGGTGCGGATCAGAGAGGCGAGTTAGCCCGAGCCCGCCGCATCTGCGGCGCGCAGCCACGGGCTGCCACGGCAGCCGGGCATGCAGCCGTCGAATTGAGGCGAACAAGCGGTTGCCGGCTACCGCTTGCCGTTGGGCTGTGGAACCAAGGGCGCATCCGCCAGCCATGCCTCACTAGCGGTCCAGATATGCACCTCGCCGCAAGCTGGGCAGCGCATCCGGCTCGCTACCTCCGGAAGCCGCTTCAAAATCGACGGCTCAGTATCGATTTGGGTCGAAACCGCACGATCGGTGCGCGGGCAACGGATCATTACCGTTCCCATTAT
>CAWBFG010000029.1:0-41155 GCA_963787955.1 uncultured Alphaproteobacteria bacterium
GGAACGTGACCAGGCCGGGAAAATGACCAGGATCACCAGGCCGAGAACGATCAGCCAGACGAACGGCCAGGAGGCGCGGTAGATCTCCGTCGTCGGCAAGTCCGGCGCCGCGCTCTTGAGCGCGAACAGCACATAGCCGAACGGCGGCGTCAGTCCGCCGACGGTCGCGACGATCAGAAACAGCGTCCAGAACCATATCGGGTCGAACGCGTAGTAGCTTGAGCAGCGGCTGATAGATCGGGATCAGCACCAGCATCAGCGCGAGCTGATCCAGGAACATGAACAGCACGAACGGCAGCGCCATCATCGCGAACAGCATGACGATGGCCGGCAGTCGAATGCGCGACCACTTCGGCCACCGCGCGCGTCGCGCCGGTGAACGTCAGCAATTGGCTGAACATGACCGCGCAGCACATGATGACGAGCAGCAGCGCCGACACCGTTGCGGCCGTGGTGAGCGACTGCACGATCATCTGCACCGAAAATTTCCGGTAGATGAACGCGACGATGATTGCGCCGAACACGCCGGTCGCGGCCGCTTCGGTCGGCGTGGCCACGCCGAACATGATCAGCCCCATGACCATGAAGAACACGAAGGCGCAGGGAAAAATGCGAAGCACGGCGACGGTCGCGCCGGTCTTCGGTTTCGCATCATCCATGTCGGACATACATCGGGCGCGAGCGATGGATCGCGCCACACCCGGTACATCACGTAGATGAGAAACAGGCACATCAGCAGCAGGCCGGGAATGATGCCGGCGATCAGCAGGCCGGCGGTCGAAATCTCCGCCAGCGTCGCGATGAGAATGGCGAGGACGCTTGGCGGGATGATCGGATCGAGGCATGCGCCCGCGAGGATCGTCCCGGCGGACAGGCGCGTGTTGTAGCCGCGCCGCCGCATTTCCGGGAACAGCGAGCGTCCGAGCAGGCCCGCCACCGCCATGGCGGCGCCCGACAACGCGCCAAGGATTGCCGAAAGCAGGATGCACAGAATGTACTGCCGCCCGCGAATCCGTCCGACCAGCCGGTCGAGCGAGTCGAACACCGCCTCCATCGCGCCGGAGCGGAACAGGATCTCTCCCATCACGATGAACAGCGGGACGGTTGCAAGCGCGGTCGTGGTTGCCGTGGTGTAGATGCTGTTGGCGAACAGTCCGAAGCCCGCCGGTCCCATCAGCACGAGAATGCCGGCGACGTTGAGGATGAGAAACGCCACGAACACCGGGATGCCGAGGAACAGCAACCCGAGAAGCAGCCCGATTCCGCCCGACAGCGCGATCCACCACGTCATGGCATCAGGCTCGCCGTGCCGCCGCCCGCATCGTCACTCGTGAAGGTCGCGGATGAAATACAGGCCGGAGCTCAACATCCCATAGGGAATAAAAATCGACACCAGCCATTTCGGAACCGGATAGGTCGAGATCGTATCGATGCCGAGATTGAACTGATCAAGCGTGGCGTTGGCGGTGATCCAGGTGGCGAGCAGACAGGCCGCGGCGCTGGCCGCGCGGATGACGCGGTTCAGCACGATGGCCGATTTCGGAGATAGCCGGTCGAGCAGCAGGTTGATGGCGACATGCGCGCGCCGCCTCGTCAGTTCGGGCACCGCCAGAAAAATCGCAGCGCACAGCAGATAGGAAACGAATGCGTTGGCCCAACTCGTCGGCGCGGCGAAGAAGTAGCGCGCCGTCACCTCGTAGCAGAACGAGAACGCGATGGCGCCAAGAACGGCCGCGGCGCCGGCGAAGCTCGCGCGACGTGATCGCATCGTGCAGGTCCGCGAGCTTCCGCCAGAATGGATGCATGGCCGGCCCGCCGTTCGCTGCTCCGGTTGACTGCGCTAGTCGGTCAGCCCCTGACGCTTCAGCATTTCGCGCAGGTCCTTGGCCTCCTGGCCGCTTTTCTTCTCCGCCAGGTCCCATTGCGCCTGCGCCCAGGCCGCCTGCAGCTTGGTCTTCTGCGCCGCTCCCATCTCGGTGATCTGCATTCCGCGCTTGATCAGTCGGCCTCTTCCTCCTGGACCATGCGGTCGTATTCCTTGAACCAGGTTTCCTCCGCCTTGCGGCCTTCCGCCAGCAGGATGTTGCGTTCTGCGTCGGTCAGCCGGTTCCAGGCGTTGAGGTTCATCAGGAACAGGTAATGGCTGAGCCCGAAGCTCGGACGCAGCATGTGTTTGGCGACCTCGTACCATCGCATCCCGAGCACGCCGGAGGCCGGCCATGCCGCGCCGTCCACCACGCCCTTTTCCAACGCGGCATAGACCTCGCCGCCCGGCAGCACGACCGGCGACGCGCCCAGCATGCCGATGACGGTGTGGTAGCTCGGCGTGCCGCGGATCTTGCGGCCTTGCAGATCGCCCGAGGGCCCGACCGGCGCGCGCAGCACCATATGGTAGCCCTTGGTTGCCGAGATCGCGACGGCGACCACCTTGAGGCCAAGCTTCTGATAGTGCTTGTCCAGCGCTTCGACCATGCCGGACTTCCGGCGCGCTTCGAGATCGCCGCGCACCGCATCCAGGCCGACCGCAAGACCGGTCGTGCCGTAGTGATAGATCGCGTGCGTGAACAGCATCTGGAACACGCCGGTCGTGACAGGCTGAAGCTGCTCGAACGGCGGAACGGTCTCGGGCCCGCTGACAATGAATTTGATATTGCCTTTGGTCGCCGTTTCGACGCCCTTTGCGAAGGGATCGGCCAGCGCGCCGACCGCGGGGTTGGTCTTGTCCCAGCTCGACAGCAGGCGGATATCGGCGGCCTGGGCTCCGGACACCAAGCAATTGACGTTGCCAATACCAGACCGAGATGCATTCGCGGCATGCGTTCCTCCCACCGCTGAAATTGTTGTGTTTCGTCATAGCTTATCGCCGCGCTCGAAAATTGACAAACGTCTGAAACCGGCAAACCATACGCAGGGAGACGCCGTGCGCATGACCAGTTGGGACGATGGAACTCAATCTGATCAGTGTCGGATCGGATGGGGGCTGGGGGGCCGCTGCGATCGCGGCGTCGGATGCCGGACTGCGCGCGATCAGTCTGAGAAAGCGCCGCGGGTCGGGGTAACACCGCTGGTGGTATTGTGGAATCGTGTGAATGGGAAATAATAATTTCGCGCACGATCCGAGGAATCGATGTCGCGACCATCGCGGGCACTTACTTCTTTTCAAGCATCAGCGCGCCTTGCTTGCGAATGAGCGGCTGAATTTTCTCCGCGAGCTTTGCCAACAACCAGGGAAGGGTCACTTCAAGATGCACGTAGTTATCCGCCACATGGATACTACCGCCGGCGGCTTGCCCCAGCGCGCTCACACGAAATTGGAGATGGTCGCCGCTCCAGACTTCCTCCTGCACGGCGAACACATGGCTAAAACTATTCTGCACGCTGCCCAGGCCGGACTTTAATCGGCGAATTGCCTCCTCTTTGCCGAGGCGATGCGGAATGGATACAACCAGAGGCGTCGACATAAAAGCTTTCCACTGTTGAGGTTCGCCACTTCAATATATAGGAAAGAGCGCCGGTCATGCACGGGCCTGAAAACCGCCGATCATGCCAGTCGCCTGCCGTGACCCGGGAGAAGGCGCTGCCGGATGCACGGTGGCGCGCAAGGGCGGTGAGCTATGGGCTAAGCTGCCGGCGTGAGGCGGACGTAACGGCCTCGCTGATACTGCCGCGGTGCTCGAACGCGCAGTGTTCCATCCTCCACATCGAAGATCAGGCGGTAGGTGTTTGAGTTCGCTAATCAGCAAGTGCTGCGGGCAGCTCGTGCGGGTTTCGAGGGTTGATTTTCTGCGCTAACATGATATCGCCAACTGGCAGATATCCCTCGGGCTTAAAACACCAGACAGGCAACTCGTGCGCCGCTCTCGTCCAGCTCATCGACGTTCATCTGCCCCCTGCGACGGATACGATAGCGCTTGCCGCTATGGGAACCCGTCACCTCGAAATAGCCGTTGCTCTCGTATTGTGTGAGTTGCGCCGGCGACAGCCATTCAATGAGTAACGCTTCTGCTTTCTCAGCGGCCAGTGCCGCGCCGGCGATGCCGGGAACGTTGCAGTGTTTCAGCCAGAATGAGCCCAAGGATGAGGGCGCATAGAATTAGAAGCGACGTAGACGCCACCGCCAACAGCAATTCGAAATCCACGTCCTAACCGCCCTGCAATCGAGGAAAGAATACCGTTTCTTCGGCGGCGGGATCGAAGCTGCGGATGAGCTCCGAGCAACCATCACCCCGGCGTACCGCTGCCGTAAAACCTGCTCCGGTCAATTGTTTGAAGCGACGTTCAGCTTCCGCCACTCTGGCGGCATCAGCGGCATCAAATTCAAAGCGGGTGTCGCCGGTCGCGTTCATTACGATCTGCTTGGCCATGGCGCTGCTCCTTCCCCTGCGCGCGAGTGGTAGCATTGCCGGAACGCCCGTAAGCTTGGTTGGTTCCGCGCGGTGTCAGTGCACGAGCGCGGTAGGACCGAGGGGAATGCCCTCAATACTCAGAAGTTGGGGGCGGGGCTCGACACCTCACAAGTGTAAGGCGGAGGTCTGAAACTAGAAATTGGACGACTTCCTCGCGTCAAGCGGCCCCGCTGAAACGTCGCGGACGTGGCTGGACCTGCGGCCGACTGGTTCCGGTCGTGAATGACCAAACTCGGGACATGGGCGGCTCAAGACTTTCGCAGCGCAAAAGCATTGTTCGTTCCTTCGCTAAAGCGTGGTATCGTCCCTTCTATTGGCATGCACACGATCTCCGGGCGGGAGGGGTCGCATGGCAATCCACATCCGACGGCGAGAATTCATATTCACACTGGGCGGCGCGGCGGCGGCGTGGCCGCTCGGGCGCGCGCGCAGCAGCGCGTGCGGATGCGGCGCATCGGCGTGCTCCAGCCCGCAGCCGCGGATCATTCGGAATATCAGACTCGCGTGGGCCGCGTTCCTGCAGGAGCTGCAGCAATTGGGCTGGGCCATCGGCCGCAACGTGCAGATCGACACGCGCTGGGCCACGACCAATGCCGCCGAAATTCGCAGACACGTGGCGGAATTGGTCGCGCTCGCACGGGACGTCTTCCTGGCCACTGGCACCTCGACCGTGGGGCCATTGCTGCAGGCAACCCGCACAGTGCCGATCGTGTTCCCGGCCATCGGTGATCCGGTCGGCGCCGGCTTCGTCGATAGCCTAGCGCGACCGGGCGGCAACGCCACCGGATTATGTCGCGTGAATACAGCCTGAGCGGGAAATGGCTGGAACTGCTCAAGCAGATCGCGCCGCGTGTGACGCGCGTGGCGGTCCTTCGGGATGCAGCCGTATCCGTCGGCCCCGTCCAGTTCGGCGTCATCCAGGCCGTGGCGCCGTCGCTCGGGGTGGAGGTCAGCCCGATCAATTTGCGCGACGCCGGCGAGATCGAGCGCGCCATCGCGGCATTCGCGGGCTCTCCCAATGCCGGTCTGGTTCTAACGGCGGGCGCGACGGCGCAGCTTCATAGCGATCTAATCATCACACTGGCCGCTCGGCACAAGCTGCCCGCGGTCTATCCGTACCGACACTCGTCACCGCCGGCGGCCTGATCTCCTATGAGGCTAATAACATCGACCAGTACCGGCGCGCGGCCGGCTACGTCGACCGCATCCTCAAGGGCGAGAAGCCGGCCGACCTGCCGGTGCAAGCCCCGACCAAGTACGAGCTGGTGAATCAACCTCAAGACAGCCAAGGCGCTCGGCCTTGAAGTGCCGCCAATGCTGCTCGCCACCGCCGATGAGGTGATCGAATAACACGCAGTGTTGCTGCATTTGCTCACGGCCGCTCCTGGGCCCTGAGCGGCGGTTCAGGGATGTCCGTTCCATGTCGGCTCCTGGGTGCGAAGCGGAAATGTTGCAAACGCGACCAATTCGGCGCTCCTGATCCCATCTGTGACATAGGCCACCCCGATTGGAAGCCGCACGCGACCGTTTCAAAGTTGTAGTCTTCGACGTTACGATGCCTTCTCCTGAGCCCTGGAGCTGGACATGAGGCGACGCGAGTTCCTCGGTGTGCTCATGCGCGCTGGGCCGACGTGATTCAGAAGGCGGGAATCGCGCGGATCGATTGATCAAGGATCTTCTGGATCAAGACCGGGTTCGGAGCAGGTGATTGCAGAGGCCTGGATTGCCGGACCAGGACATGTGATATTTTGAATGGCCGGAAGCGGGGCTTTTCGCGGATGGATAAGCGTCCTTATATTGTCGTAGTAGAGGATGAGGCGGCGCAACGTCAGCTGCTCCTCGACTACCTCGGGAAGCATGGGTTCCGCGTCAGTGGCGCCAAAGACGGTGTCGATCTGCGCCGTTTGGTTGAGCGCGAATTGCCTGCACTGATATTGCTCGACGTTGGGTTGCCTGGCGAGGACGGCTTCGCGCTCGCCAGCTGGCTGCGGCAGAAAAGCTTGCGCATCGGCATCATCATGGTCACGGTCGCCTCCGACACGGTTGATCGTGTGGTGGGGCTGGAGACCGGTGCCGACGACTATATCGCGAAACCGTTCGACCCGCGCGAACTACTGGCACGCGTGAAAAGCGTGCTTCGGCGCGCTACGGGCGGGCCGCCGGCCGCGGGCCCGCGTGTGCGCATGGGTCGGCGCGTGCTGGATCTGGAAAAGCGGCAGCTGATTGACGCCAAGGACGGAAGCGAACAGACGTTGGCGGCGAGCGAGTTCGACCTCCTTAAGGTATTTGCCGAGAACCCCAACAGGCCGTTGAACCGAGATTGGCTGCTGGAGGCTGTCGCGCATCGCGAAACGGAGGCATTCGACCGCGCCATCGACCTGCGTATTACCCGTCTTCGGCGCAAAATCGAGATCGATCCTGCTCATCCGGATGCGATTCGGACTGTGCGGGGCGTCGGGTACATGTTCGTGCCGCCAAAGGATTGAGGCCGCTAACGCGGCTCGCTTGGCGGCTCAACTTCGGCGCGAAGACGGCGCAGCTCGGCTGCAAGCGGTCCCAGCCCATCGCGGCAGCGCGCTCTGTCGCCCGCTCTGCCCGCCCGCTCAAGCGCGGCCGCAGCCTTGGCTACACCCGTCGCCCCCACGGCCCGCGCCGCCCCGTTGAGCTTGTGCGCGGCGGCCGCCAAAGTGGCGAGATCGCCGACGTGTGCCGCCGCGTTGATTTCCTGCTCTGCCTCCGTGGTCGTCTTCCGGAATTGATGCAAAAGCGAGACGACGGCGGCGCTGTCATCGCCCAGCCATGCCCCGAGTACACTGCGGTCGATGGCAGCCATGGATCGTGGCGTACCCGCTTGGCTCGCCGCATCCCCGCGCGTATGGAGGGGCAACCAGCGCGCCAACGTGTCGTGCAGGCGATTAATGTTTACCGGTTTCGTGATGTACGCGTCCATGCCGGCGGCAAGGCAGCGCTCCTCCTCGCCTTTCAAAGCATTGGCGGTTACCGCGACGACAGGCGTACGGTCTTTGTGCCGTTCGGCTTCGGTTGCTCGTATACATCGCACCAGAGCGTAGCCGTCCATCCCTGGCATATGAATATCCGCGAGCACCGCCGCGTAGTTCCGTTGTGTCCATGCCGCCAAAGCTTCAGCGCCATCATTCGCCGTGTCGGCCGCAAGGCCCAAGAGTTCGAGCTGCCGCACCAGCACTTCGCGATTGACGGGGTGGTCTTCGACGACGAGTACGCGCGGAGGACTGCCGTCCACTGGCAACGTAGGCGCCGAAAGCAACTCCGCTTGTGGACGGGTCAACTCCTTGAGCGGCGAATCCGCAGGGGCCGCGCGCAGAGTTAACGTCACGGTGAAGGTTGAGCCGATCCCGGGCGCACTTTGAACTGCCACATCACCCTGCATAAGTTGCGCCAGTCGGCGCACGATCGATAGGCCAAGGCCGGTGCCGCCGAATCGGCGAGTGGTCGAGCTGTCGGCCTGGGCAAACGGCTGAAACAGCCTCGCACATTGTTCGGCGCTCAACCCTATGCCGGTATCGGTCACCGCGAGAATCAGGCTCACCCGCCCGCCGCCCAGCGGCGCTGTGGCAAGGCGTATGCGGACGCTTCCATTCTCGGTGAATTTCAGTGCGTTGCCCACGAGATTGAAGAGGATCTGCCGCACGCGCATCGGATCGCCCACCAGCGCGTCGTTTGAACCCGGAATAATCTCGACTTCTAAGACCAGCCCCTTGGTTGCTGCCTCCTGTTGGAAGGCCGGCAAAATGGCGTCTGCCAGGCCCGACAACGAGAAAGCGGTCTCCTCCAACTCCAATCGGCCGGCCTCGATCTTCGAGAAATCCAGCACGTCATCAATAATCCGCAGCAGTGCTTGGGCCGACTCGCGCATGGTCGCCACGGTGCGCCGCTGCGGCGCGTCCAGGCCCTGGCGGTCCAGCACGTCCATCATGCCGAGCACACCGTTGAGAGGCGTGCGGATCTCGTAACTCATGGTGGCAAGGAAGGTCGATTTCGCCTGGTTGGCAGCCTCCGCCTCGGCGCGTTCACGCTCAGCCACGTCGCGCGCGGTCTCAGCTGCCTCCTTGGCGGCAGCTATGGCTTCCTCGCGCGCCTTCAGCTCGTCCACCAGGCGCGCAGTCTGAATCGCGATCACCGCTTGATCGGCAAATGTCGACATCAGCTCGATCTGCCTCTCCGTAAAGGGTTGCACCCCAGACCTCATCATCCCCATGACACCGATCGCGACTCCCTCGCGCAGCAGAGGGACGCCCAGCATCGTGCGATAGCCGCCGAGCTTCTGCGACTCGAGCCCAAGTGTATTCCGGGTCGACGAGGACATCGGGAATGTGGACGATTCTGGCTTCCACCGCGGTTCGGCCGACAAGCGTGTTCCGCCCGGGGGGAATTTGCTGCGCCTGCATGTAGTCCAAATATTCGCGCGAGAAGCCATAATTAGAGGAAACGCGATAGGTGCTCTGTTCGAGGCTGAAGACAAACCCCTTGTCGGCCTCGCATAGTCTCGCCGCTGATACCACCAAAGTATCCAGCACTGCCTGGAGATTGAATGTAGGCTGGCTGATAACTCTGAGGACATCGCCGGCCGCCCGCAGTGATTCCTCGACTCGCTTCAGCTCGGTGATATCGCGGCACACTACAAGCAGGCTGCCATCAGCAAACTGCTTGAAATTGAATTCGACCTGCCGACCACTTGCCGTGCGCCTGTCGGCTCGGCCACCTGGCGTGCGCGCCAGCGCAAGCCGTTCGCCAATCGTCTGCTCGACATCCGTCACAGGACCGAAGTCGCCGCGCTCGGCTTGGAAACGGAGAATGTCGTAACCCCGGGCGCCCGGATAGGCGATGTCAGACGAACAGTCCTGAAACTCCATCCACTGACGATTGACGAAGCGCAGCCTGAAATCCGCATCGAACAGAGCGACGCCTTCACCCATGCCGTCGAGCACGGCCCGCATCACTGCGCGAGCGGGTTCGCTATCCCCCTGCGCCAGGGCTGCTCCTTGCTCTCGTTTCCGAGATTTGCGCGGCGGCCGGTGCTTTAGGCGCTTGCGCGACTTGGAACGGATCACAGGTGCCATCGCGTTCATCTCCTGGCTATTCTGGCGCCAGTCCGTACCGCTGATATTTCGCGGCGGGGCGCGAATTGTATCGTTTGTATCGGATCGTTAGTGCGCCTCCGGATAATCGCGCAGACCGCGGGCTTGTCGAGAAAATTTGAGCTGCTGGCAAGCTCCCTTGAGCGGCTGGCGAGTTGCAGTCCGCACGGGCACGCCGGCCCCAAACCGGGCGTTCCTCCGCGAAACAGACGATACCGAATAGCTTCGCCGCGACATCGCGAGGAAACCAACACTGCGTACGCTCATAACCACGTTCGAGGCTGATGCGCATCCGCGCCCCAGCCGCAACCTCTAAAGGAGACGACAATGGCCGTTACCAGCAGCTTCAATCCGAGTGCAGGCATCCTCACCACGCTCGGCGACAACCTCAACAACAATATCACGCTGAGCCGCGATGCCGCCGGCAAGATTCTCGTCAACGGCGGCGCTGTTAACGTTACAGGCGGCACTCCCACGGTGGCCAACACCACGAAGCTCCAGGTGTTCGGCCAGGGCGGCGATGACACCCTCACCCTCAACGAGGCCAATGGTGCGCTGCCCAGCGCCAACCTGTTTGGCGGCGCCGGCAACGATACGATCACCGGCGGCTCGGGCGGCGACATGCTGTTTGGCCAAAGCGGCAACGACACGCTGCTCGGCAAAGGCGGCAATGACTTCCTGTTCGGCGGCAGCGAGAACGACGTGCTGACCGGCGGCGACGGCGACGACCAGATGTTCGGCGAGAGCGGCGACGACCGCATGATCTGGAACCCGGGCGACGACACCGACCTGCACGAAGGCGGCGCCGGCAACGACACCTCCGAGGTGAATGGTGGCGGCGCCGACGAGGTGTTCACCGTCACCGCCAACGGCACCCGCGTGCGCTTCGATCGCCTCGACCCTGCGCCGTTTTCCATCGACATCGGCACCACCGAGAACCTCGTCGTCAATATGAACGGCGGCAACGACCGCTTCTCGGCGACCGGCGATCTCGCTTCGCTGATCAAAATCACCGTCGACGGCGGCGCCGGCAACGACACCATCCTCGGCAGCAACGGCTCCGATCTGTTGCTCGGCGGCACCGGCAACGATTTCATCGACGGCCAGCAGGGCAACGACGTTGCCCTCCTGGGCGCCGGGAACGACACCTTCCAGTGGGATCCGGGCGACGGCAGCGACGACGTCGAGGGTCAGGACGGCACCGACACGATGCTGTTCAACGGCAGCAGCGGGGCTGAGATCTTCACGGCCTCGGCCAACGGCGGGCGTGACGTTGTTTCACCCGCAATCTCGGCAACATCGTCATGGACCTCGACGGCGTCGAGACGATCGATCTCAACGCGCTCGGCAGCGCTGACAGCCTCACCGTCAACGACCTCACTGGCACCGACGTGACGGAGGTGAACGTCAACCTCGCTGGCACGATCGGCGGGACCGCTGGTGACGGCGCAGGCCGACACGGTGATCGTCAATGGCACCAACGGCAACGACATCATCAGCGTGTTCGGCGCCGGCAGCTCGGTTTCGGTCGTGGGCCTGGCCGCACAGGTCAACATCACGAACGCGGAAGGCGCCAACGATTCGCTGGTCATCAACGCGCTCGGCGGAGACGACAGCATTACGGCCACCACGTTGCCGGCAGGCGTCATCAAGCTGACGCTCGACGGCGGCGCCGGCAACGATAACATCTTCGGCAGCCAGGGCGTGGATCAGCTGATCGGCGGCGCCGGCAACGACTTCATCTTCGGCGACAACGGCAACGACACGCGCCCAGATGGGTGCCGGCGAACGACGTGTTCCAGTGGAACCCGGGCGACGGCAACGACACCATCGAAGGCCAGGACGGCACAGACACCATGCTGTTCTTCGGCGCCAACATCGCTGAGAACATCGACATCTCGGCCAACGGCGGCCGCGTAACCTTCTTCCGCAACATCGCCACCGTCACCATGGACCTCGACGACGTCGAGAGCATCGACTTCCGTGCGCTCGGCGGCGCCGACAACATCGTGGTCGGTGATCTCAGCGGGACGGATGTGACCGGATCGAATCGACCTGCGCGGCCCTAACGGGGGCGGCGATGGAGCGGCAGATACCGTCACCGTGAACGGCACAAATGGCGATGACGCTATCTTCGTCGCGGGCGACGCCGGAGGGGTCGCGGTGCTGGGTCTCCAAGCGGCGGTGAACATATTCTCCCCGGAGCAAGCGAATGACCGGTTGACGGTCAATGGGTTTGGCGGCGACGACGTCATTAACGCGTCAAGCCTGGAGGCTGACGGAATCCAGCTGACGATGAACGGCGGTCTCGGCGAAGACATCCTCATCGGCAGCGAAGGCGACGACCTGATCAACGGCGGCGACGGCAACGACCTCGCGCTGATGGGCGCGGGTGACGATACTTTCGTCTGGAACCCGGGCGATGACAACGACACGCTCGAGGGCCAGGACGGCTTCGATTCGATGCTGTTCAACGGCGCCAGCGCGGCCGAGAAAATCGACATCTCGGCGAACGGCGGACGTGCTCTGTTTACCCGCGACATCGCCAACGTGGTCATGGATCTGAACGACGTCGAGGGCATCGACTTCAGCGCGCGCGGCGGCGCCGACAATATCTTCGTCAACGACTTGAGCGGGACGGACGTGACCGAGGTCAATATCAACCTTGAGAGCACACCCGGCTCAGGCATCGGCGACGGTGCGGCCGATACGATCACCATCAACGCCACGAGCGGCGATGACATCGTCCTGGTCGTTGGCGACGCCGGAGCGGTCTCCGTCCTGGGGTTGAGCGCGGTGGTGAACATCGTCGGCTTCGAGGCCGCAAACGATCGGATCGTGATCAACACCTTTGCCGGCGACGACGTCGTCGAGGCGTCGGGGCTCGCCGCCGGCTCGATCCAGCTCACGGCCGACGGCGGCCTGGACGACGACGTTCTGGTCGGCGGCGACGGCAACGACGTGCTGTTTGGCGGCGACGGCGACGACGTGCTGGTCGGCGGCCTTGGACTGGACGTCCTCAACGGCGGACTCGGGGATAATATTCTAATCCAGTGACCTGTCGGCAGTGACCACAAACAGCCGCGGGGCGGCGATTGCGCCGCCCCGCGGCATCACACGGGCTTCCGGAGGGTAACGTGGACAATACACCTAAACATTTGCGCTCGACCCATCCGGATTTTGCCGCCGCGTTCAAGGAATGCCGAAGGGCATTCCTTGGCGTGGCATTGTTTTCCGGGATGGTGAACATGCTCATGCTCGCCGGCCCGCTTTACATGCTCCAGATCTACGACCGCGTGCTAGCAAGCCGCAGCGTGCCGACGCTGGTCGCCCTGTCAGCCTTTCTTGTTGTGGCTTACGCATTCCAGGGGGGGCTCGAAGTGGTGCGCTCCCGCCTGATGGTGCGGATCGCCTCGCTGCTCAATCTGCGCCTCGACGCGCTGGTCCACGACGCCGTGATCCGCCTGGCAAGCCAGAACCGCGGGTCCATCGAGTCGCATCGGCCGGTGCGTGACCTTGACCAGCTCCGCGCCTTCCTAACCAGCCAGGGACCGATTGCCGTTGTCGACCTGCCGTGGGTTCCGCTGTTTCTCGCCATCTGTTACTTGATCCATCCCTGGCTTGGTGTGCTGGCGCTCGCCGGCGCGATCGTTCTGCTGGCCTTGACGGCTTTGACGGAACTGCGCGGTCGCGCGCCGACGCGGGCCATCATGGAACATGCCGGCGCGCGCACCGCCGCCACCGAACTGACGCGGCGCAACAGCGAGACCGTTGTGGCGATGGGAATGGCGCGCGCCCTGGCGCGGCGCTGGCAACGCGTGAACGAACGCTACCTCGCAGCTTCGACGCTCGTCTCCGATCTGGCCGCCTCGTACGGCAGTGTGTCGCGGGTGCTGCGGTTCCTGCTGCAGTCGGCGATCCTGGGGCTCGGCGCCTACCTGGTTATCCATCAGGAGCTCACCGCAGGTGCCATGATCGCCGCGTCGATCATGACGGGCCGGGCGCTGGCGCCGATCGAGACCGCTATCGCCAACTGGCGCCTGCTGACCGCTGCGCGGCAGTCGCTGCGGCAGCTCTCCCTCACGGTGCGGCAGCTTCCGGTGCGGCAATCCCGCACCGATCTGCCACGGCCGGCACGCAGCTTCGACGTCGACCACGTCACCGTGACGGCGCCGAACGGCAAGGTTGCGATCGTCGCCGATGTGCATTTCTCGCTGGTTGCGGGCGACGCGCTCGGCATTGTCGGACCGAGTGGCGCCGGCAAGACGTCACTGGTCCGCACGCTGACCGGGGTCTGGGGTCCGGCCCGCGGCAAGGTCCGGCTTGACGGCGCGGCGCTCGATCAATGGGACGAGGACGCGCTCGGCGTTCACGTCGGTTATGTCGCGCAGCATGTCGAATTCTTCGACGGGACAATTGCCGAGAACATCGCGCGGATGAACTTGGCGCCCGACGCCGACGCCGTGCTTGCGGCAGGACGTGACGCCGGGGCGCATGACATGATTCTGCGCCTCCCGGGCGGCTATGACACGCCGATCGGGGAGGCTGCGCTTTCCGCCGGCCAGCGCCAGCGCATCGCCCTCGCGAGGGCGCTCTACGGCGACCCCTTCCTGGTGGTGCTCGACGAACCGAACGCCAACCTCGACAGCGAAGGCGAAGCTGCGTTGCGCGATGCCCTGCGCGCGCTCAAGGCGCGCAGCGCCATCGTGATCATCATCTCGCACCGTCCCACGGCGCTCGATCAATGCAGCAAGATCCTGGTGCTGGCCAACGGCACGCAGCAGGCGTTTGGTCCATCCGATGCCGTGCTGCGCAAGGCCGTGGTGCGGCCGCTGCGGCCGGCGGTCGCCGGGAATCTCGCGTTGCAGCCAAACCAGGAGGCGATCTCATGACCGGCACTGCAGCCCCCCATACGGCTTCCGGGACAGACCTTGATCCGCCGCGCACCACCCGCGAACGCGGGCCGCGCGCCATGATCCGCAGCTTGAACATCGCCGGCCTGACGATGGTGGTTGCCTTTGTCGGCTGCATCGGCGGCTGGGCCGCGACCAGCGAGCTCGCCGGCGCTGTGATCGCGGGCGGCTCGGTGATCGTCGAGTTGGTCGTCAAGAAGGTCCAGCATCCGAGCGGCGGCGTGGTCAAGGAGATCCTGGTCCGGGACGGCAGCGCCGTCGAACAGGGCCAGATCGTAGTCCGGCTCGACGATACCCTGCCGCGCGCCACCCTTGGCGTCGTGCGATCCCAGCTTGACGAGAACAAGGCGCGGCACGCACGCCTGCTGGCCGAGCGCGAAAACTCTGGCCCCATCGCCTTTCCAGAGGACCTGGTTGCGCGCAAAGCTGAGGTGACTGTCTCCGAGGCAATGAACGGCGAGCAGAAGTTATTCGAATCGCGCAAGGCCGTGCGTGCCGGTCAACGTTCCCAGTTGCGCGAGCGCATCGCGCAGGGCAACGAGGAGATCCGCGGGCTCGCCGCTCAACAACAGGCCAAGGAGGGCGAGATCAAGCTCATCGCTGAGGAGCTTGTCGGCGTTACCGATCTCTACAAGAAAAACCTGGTGAGCATCTCGCGATACATGCAGCTGCAGCGCGACCGGTCCCGGATCGAAGGCGAACGTGGCCAGTTCATCGCCGAGATCGCACGCGCCCGCGCCAAGATCAGCGAGACCGAGTTGCAGATCATCCAGCTTGAGCAGGATTTCCGTACCGAAGTGCTCAAAGAATTACGCGATACACAAGGCAAAATCGCTGAGCTGGTCGAGCGGGTGGCGGCGGCGGAGGATCAGCTCATGCGGGTCGACATCCGTGCGCCGCGTACTGGCGCCGTGCATTCGCTGGCGGTGCATACGATAGGCGGCGTGATTAGCAACGGCGAGACCATCATGTCCATCGTCCCCCGCGGCGACGAACTAATCGTGGAAGCGAAAGTGGCACCGCAGGACATCGACCAGATCGGGCTCGGGGCGCGGGTGGTGGTGCGGATCATGGCCGGCAACCAGAGGACCATGCCGGAGCTCAACGGCGTGCTGAGCCACGTCTCCGCGGATCTGACCCGCGAGCAGGTCAGTGCGGGAGTGCCCGCGCAGGTCCATTATCTCGTGCGCGTCTCGCTGGCGCAGACCGAGCTCGAGCGTCTGGGCGACTTCCGGCTGCTTCCCGGCATGCCGGCCGAGGTCTTCATCCAGACCCAGGCGCGCACGCCGCTGCAATATCTCATCAAGCCGCTGCGCGACCAAATTGCCCGCAGCTTCCACGAGCGGTGACGACGTCGACCCTAGCAACGCATCGAAACACGGGTTGATCCCGCAGGGAGCGTTAATCGGCAAGCCAGCTTTGGAAAAATACCAGCTGCGGGATCTGGTGGCCGACCTGGTCCGGCGGGTGTGGACGTAATCGCCATACCAACCAGCGTGCCGGCGCTTGCAGCCAAAAGCCGCGACCATCACCATTCGATCATCTCTAGACCGCCGCCAACCCGGTTGCATTTGGACTTCGTCGCCAGCCTCAACCGGCCGGGAGACAACGCCAAGTGAGCTTCCAACTGTGGAGCTTTGTGACAAAACGGCTTGGAATGTTGCGTGAGTTGGCGCCACGCGTTTTGTTTCGCTCGTCAACCTGAACTCCGCCTCCAACGACGCCGCCAACTAATCACATATTCGATTGCGGGACCGCTCGCCAGAAGAAAGGCCTTTTATTTCGCGACGTCCCCCCTAGAGGTGCGATTCCACGGATGATCGCCAATCGGATTGCCGTCGAGGTCGCACCCAAACGTCTGCTTGCTGTGCGCCTTGTTATGACAACTAACACACAACGGCTGCAGGTTTAGCGGCTCATGGCCCAAGCTCGGCGCAACCTTCAACTCCTTACGATGATGCACGTGCATACCCTTGAGGATCTGCATTCCGCAGTCGGCGCACGTGTAGTTGGCGTCAAGCAGGATGCAGCGACGGGTGCGGTCGCGCCATTGCCGACTGTTGTAGAGGCTGTGTCCGCTGGGCATGAGGCGTCAGTGTCTCGGCACCGTCGCCGCTGTGGTTTTGTCTTGCTCGCTCGCTCGCAGTAGCGCGGCCATCGTGTTGCGCAGGCTGGCCACGTTGTCCGTGTCGTAGGCCAGGCCCATCGCGGCGAACGCCAAGGCTCTGCAAACACAATCGCTGCACTCGCCGCGCTGGACGAGCTTGCGCGCGAACTCCACAGCTTCGTCCTCAAGCAGGTCGAAAGGGGTCAGGGATGCGTGGGCCATGGGTGCATTGTGCCACAACGCGGGCGCGGTTTGGTTGACCGGACAAAACGGACAAAACGGACAAATCCGGGCCATCCAGGACGGACAAACAGGACAGGGGTCTTTAGACCCTGTCCGTTTTGTCCGGTGGCTGAGGGTCTGGCCTGTCCGGGTCATACTGGCCATGCGTAGGGCTCCCAGATGCCGACGAGGCTGCTCCCGGCGAGGCATTCCTTGGCGCGGGTAAAGGCTTTCTGGCGACTGTCTGCCTCGTCGCCGCCCAGGCCGCGGCGGTAGGCGTAGTCGCGCCACTGATCGAGGGTGACCACGCTCACACCGGCCGGAACGTGAGCATTGGCGACCCGCTGCCCGAGATCAGAGACCGCGTCGCGCAAGGCGTTCAACGCCAGCGTCGCGTTCTTCGGAACCTTTACGGCTCGTTTTGCCGTCTGCTTCGGTGGCGCCTGATCCTCGATCACCACCGGCGCGGTGATCGGATCGCCGTAGCCGTCGTCGGGGTCGACGGTGATAGACTTGAGGGTGAAGGCGACGCGCTGGCCTTCCTCATGGTCGGACGACTTTTCGACCTCGGCGAGCCGTATGCCGTTCGTGTTGGTGACTTTGACGGTCGTATCGACGGCACCGAGCAGCGCACCGTGTCCGCGCATGCGCTCCTTGCCGTCCACTGGCTGATGGTGCGTCATGGCGATATGAACGCCGATCGCGGATTGGATCCGCGAAACGTTGGCGATGAGTTGGCCCATATCCTTCGGGCTGTTCTCGTCACCGCCACACAAGGCTCTCGACACGGTGTCGACGATCAGCAGCCCGGCGCTGCAGACGTGGCGATGCGCCAGGTCTTCGATCGTCGCGACGATATCGGCGGCGGTCTGTGGTTCGCGGAAATCCAGCGGGCCGCGGATCACCTTGAACGGCAGTTGGGATTGCGAATAGTCGTGTTCGATAGCCCAGGCGATGGCGCGACGGGCCACCACGGAAAACCGTTCCAGCGCGACGTAAAGCACGGCGCCCTGTTTCACCTGACGATTCTGCCAAAGGCGGCTTCCGGCGGCGACGTGCAAGCCGAGGTCTTCAATGGCGACCGACTTGCCGCTGCCCGGCGTGCCGAACCAAACCGAGATCTCGCCAACAGCGATCAGATGATGGACAAGCCAGACCTTTTTGCTGGTCGTGCTCAGATCGACGAATTCGGTGCCGCGCAGGATGCGGCCGTTGTGTTGCGGTGCTGCGCGATCGTCTTGCGTGCCGGTGTCGGTCCAGTCGGGCGCCTGCTCGACCAGCGCATTAAAAACCTCCACGGTGCCGCCAGCACTGAACCAATCGGACACGTCGCTTTTGTCCGGCAGGCCAGGCAGGTCGAGCCGACGCATGCGCGCCGCGGTGCCCGCGAGCGATCGGGCAACGGCCTCGGCATGATCCCGTCCGGCCTTGTCGTGGTCAGGCAGTACGACGACATCGGCGCCGGCGAGCTGATCGGCGTACGCGTCCTTCCACTTGCCGGCGCCGCCCGGATTGCAAGTTGCGACAATGCCAAGGCGTGCCAGCGTCTCGACGTCCTTCTCGCCCTCGACGAGGAACACGCGCCGTTCCAGTGCAAGAGCTTCCATTAAGTCGGGCAGGCGGTAGAGAACGCGGGTGACGCCCTCGAGATTCCAGATCCAGCCGCCCTTGCCGTCGGGCCGGCGTTGGCGAAAAGTTTTTGGAGCGAGTCGGACGACTTGGAACAGGAGCGTTCCAAATTCGTCGGTGTAGTCGTAACTCGCGACGATCTTGTGCTGAGAATTTGCGCGGCCGTTGCTGGCGTTGCCGTAGCCGTGCTCGCGTAACCATTCCCAAGGATCGCCGACGCGCTCGCGCTTGAGAAAGTCGAGCACACCGCCGCCTTCGCCGACCTCGTGGTCGAACCATGTGCCCTTGGGGACATCGACGCTGCGGGCGCCGTTGCTGCCCCAACGCAATTCTTTCTTGCTCGAGTGACGCGGATTTGGCTCGCCCCAGAAGCGCCGGGCAACATCGGGCATGGCTTGGGCGAGCTCGGCGGCGGTCATCGACGGCGCCCCGGCGTTATCGAGGGCGAGCGCACCCACGTTACCCCGGTGCGGCAAACCCAGCGCGTTGCGCGTTCGCGGTCGTGGGCTACACGCCAGCCCGGCCCGGACGGCCGCACGCGGCGCGTTCCCCATCCACCGCGCTCGTCGTCGAACGGCTCGTCGCGGGTGACAACGGTTTCGACGAGCTCGGCGAATAGCTCAGGCTGGTGTCTCACGGCTCGACCTCGCCGTCGTCCTCCTCGTCCTCGTCGGCGTCCGTGAAATCACCGGATTTGTTCTTGGCCTTCTGCTTCTCACCGCGCACATGATCTAGCTGCGTTTTATCGAGCACGAGGTGGATTGCATCGTCCCAGCGCAGATCGTCATAATCATCGAGGACCGCGCAAACTTGTTCCTTCAAGTTTTGCGGGACCTCGATTTCCGCGTCCTTCTCCTCCTCCTCCTCGAACTCCTCCTCCATCTCCTCGAATTTCTCGCGTAGTCGCTGACTGTGATGGAATGCTCGGTAGGTTTCCGCGAGCAGGGCGTCGTCCGGGACCACCTTTTCGAGGCCATATTCCTTCAGCTTGCGCTCGATCATTTCGATCAGGGCGTCGCTGGCCATGGCGTTCAACTCGACACGCTCATTGAGCAGGATGCCGATCTCCGCTTCTGTGGCGCCGTTTTCGGCAAGCTGAGCGCGCAGGCTGTCGGCACTTGTCCTGGTCGCCGCGGCAGGCTCTTGCCCAAGGCCTGCGATGTCGGCAAGCCGCAGCCCGATATCGATCACCTCGAAGGCGCTTGAAAATTGATAGCGCCTGGTATCGCGCTGGAGCGTTCCGAGGATCAGGAACCCAGCAACGTCGAAATCGTGCAGCACGAATAATGGAAGGCCACCGCCGCATATGTCGTCGATCAACCGCCTCGCCGCAGTGACGGATACGCCTTTCGTTGAGATGATCATCAGGTCATAGCGGTCGGCGAGGTTCACCGCCTTGAATAACGGGGCGAAACCCTCCTTTTCGCAGAACAATATTGCGCTGTATCCCCCGGATGGGCCGACGATATCGACATTCGCATCGGCAAACTCTGCCGGGACTACTGTCGGCTCCTTCAGCTTGTGCAGATAATTTCCAACCTCGATGGTCCCGCAGCCAATGCGCCGATTGGTGTGCGGCTGGAGACCCTGATCGTGTAGTCCAGGATGGACTTGATGGTGCTGGTCTTGATGCCGCCCGCGTTGTCCTCGATGACGATTGATCCAGGCTCGACGGCGATCGAGATCACCGGGGCAACCTCAGCCTCCTCACAGGCGTCGAGCGCGTTGTCGACCAGCTCCTTGAGCACGACGAGGGGCCACTGCCCAACGCCGTGCCCGGTCTGGTTCTGCAATTCCCGCCGGGTGCAGAACTCCATCAACCGCGAGACCGGGAAGGCGACGCGGGTCAGCTTCGGCTCGGGCTTCTTGCGAGCTGCCCGCTTGGGCTTTGCCACAATTTGTAAAAACTGAGTGCCCTTGGTCGGATTTTTAGCCTGCTCAAACCGGGCCCCGGCGGCGAGGCCGCGCCAGTGCAGATCAAACCGTTTATGCATCGTCGCCTCCGTGTCTTTGTGGAGGCGGCTTGCGATAGGCGGGCCTTGGCGGTATTGAAGCGCGGTTCCCAAAACAGGCTTCAGTCCCCATCCGGCGTCGGCTGCCCTACGCAGTCGCCGCCGGTCTACTTTTTGTTGCGCTTGGATTTCGATGGAACGCGCCGGGCTTGGTGCGCGTCGCGCTCGGCAATCAGCCTGCGACCAAACTCGTCAATTTCGGCTTCCGGCCACGCCACCGCACCGCCGTGCTGGCCGTGTTCACCGCTCAGTCTGACCGGCGGCGGAAGCGTGCCGCTGGCGACCATGCGGTAAATCGTGGCGCGATGCACACCGATGCGGCGTGCCACCTCGTGCATCCGTAGTAATGTCGTCATGTCAGTGCTCACGCGATGAAATTTCGCGCGAAACCGTGCGACAATTTGCGAAATGAAAAAACCACCGCGTTCGGGCCAAAACGCTTCAAGCCACCACCGCGAAACCCGCGACAGCCTTAAAGCCACCACCGGGAAAAGGTAGGTGGCTTAATTCTTTAAAGGCCGCCGTCGCCGTTTCGGTTTCTGCCTGCCGCGCAGCCGGTGCGTCGGGCCTCGTTTGCGTTCGCGCTCGGTTTCGGCCAGCACGACGAAACGGCGCAATGCCACCGCGAGCATACGGCGGTCCTTGGTGGGTTCTCGCGCCCACGCCAGCAGTCCGGTGTTGGAAAATTTTGGTGGCTTTCGTTTGCTGACGCTGGCCGGTCGGCCACGGCGGCGGCGCTCAGCTTCAATCAGTTCAATCAGCCGACGCAGCAAGGCGCTCATATCGAGCGGGTCGTATGAGATGCCATCGCCTTGCTCAATCAACGCGAGCGCCCCGCTGGCCCACTTGATCATGTCGGCATCGGTTTTTAGCTCGGGCTCGCTAGCCATGACGCGCGCCGCGCAGCGCAACCACCTCGCCAGCCGTCACGGTCGCCGTGCCCTCGCAGTAGTCGGCCCATGCCTCCGTCAGCTTGCGGCGATGGTCGAAAAACGTTGTCCGCTTGTAGGCCCGCTCGATGCCCGACTTGATCGCGTGCGCCAGCGCGGCCTCGGCAATCTCGGGCGCGAAATTGGTGCGCTCTGCCGCCCAAGTGCGCAACGCGCTGCGGAAGCCGTGCGCGGTGAGCGGCCCGGCGAGCCGCTGCAACACCCGCGACACCGTGTTGTCATCAACCGGGCAGCCCGGTCGCCAGCCGGGGAAAATGACCTCGGGATGCTGGCCGCGAAGTTCGTTCAAAATTGCGACGGCACGGGGCGAGAGTGGAACGCGGTGCGCCTTGCGCATCTTCATCCGCTCGGCAGGGACGGTCCACACATCGCCCTCGACCTCGGCCCATGTCGCAAAACGCATTTCGTTCATGCGCGTGCCGGTCAGGATCAAAAACTCCAAGGCCCGCGCGGCGACGCCCGGCTCGGCGCGGAGCTTGCGCATGAAATCCGGCACGTCGCGGTAATGCATCGCGGCGTGATGTTCAGTTGGTTTGATCTTGCTCGGCGGCGGCAGCACGGCGTCGAGGCCGCCGTTCCATTTCGCGGGGTTGCTATCGTCGCGCCGCAGCCCGGCGATGCGGGCGTAGTCGATTAATTCCTCAAGCCGCCCCAGCACCCGTCGCGCGGTTTCGGGAATGCGCTGCCAATGCGGCTCCACCACTTTGAGAACGTGCGGCACGCCAACATCGGCGATAGCGACGTTGCCGATGACCGGGTGCACATACAGGTCAAGGCTGCGCTTCCAATCGCGCTCTTTCGACCAGCGCCCTTGATGCTTGGCAAAGAACAGCGCGGCGACCTCGCGCACGGTGCGCAGTTGCGCGGCAGCGGCGGCCTCTTGCTGGCGCGCGCCGATGCGGTCATTGATCGGGTCGATCCCCGCCGCCAGCTTGCGCCGCGCCGTGTCGGCGCGTTCCCGCGCTTCCGCCAAGCTGGTGTTGCGCAGGCTGCCGAGCCCCATGCCGCGCGCGATGCCGTTGCGCTGATAGCGAAACAGCCAAGCCCGCGTGCCGCTCTTGCGCACCGCGAGAACCAGCCCGCCGCCGTCGAGATATTTGCCCGGCTGCGAGACTTTGGCGACAAAGCTGGCACTGAGGCGATTGAGCGCACGCATTTTTTTTCGGCTCCCATTTCGGCTCCCATTTCGGGGCGCGATAGGGGAGAACAATATGCGAAAACGTGCGACAGCTAAATTGCGAAAACCTATATTCCACAAGGGTTTTGCGACAGTGTGCGACAGCGTGAGACAGGAGGGGATTTCCCGGCGCTCCATTCCATCCCCTCATGGGGAGAAGGAAAAAAGGGAAGACGCGGGCCGGACGTCTCTGAACAGCCGGCGGCGAAGCGTTGGCTGTTTGAAAATTGAATCCGAATGCGGGGCGGGAGCTACCACTTCCCGGTGTTCGGCATCGATGCCCAGGGTTCCTGCGGTGGCAGCGGCTTGCCCTTTTGCAATAGCTCGATCGAATGTTTGTCGGGCGAGCGCACGAACGCCATGTTGCCGTCGCGCGGCGGCCGGTTGATGGTGACGCCGGCCTTCATGATCTTGTCGCAGACCGCGTAGATGTCGTCGACCTCGTAGGCGAGGTGGCCGAAATGGCGCGCCTCGCCGTAATCCTCGGTGTCCCAGTTGTAGGTGAGTTCGATCACCGAGGCGTCGCGCTTGCCGGCCTGGAGCAGTTCCTTGGCGGCTGGAGCGTCCTCCGGCGCGGCGAGGAAGACGAGGGTGTAGCGGTTCTTCTCGTCGACGCGGCGGCGCACCTCTTCGAGGCCAAGCAGGCCTTGATAGAACGCCAGCGCCGCATCGAGGTCGCGCACGCGCAACATGGTGTGCAGAAATCGCATATTTGCTTCTCCCTTGACGCTTGGCGGCACGCTTCGGGGTGCCTTACAATGTCTTCTGCTTTTGTCCGCATTCCTTGCAAGCGAACGGCACGCGAAGCTGGCCGGGCGTCGCTGAGACGCGGTTCTTTGCCCCGCACTTTCCACAGGTGGCCTCGATGCGCGTATCGCCCTGCTTGATGGTGACGCCCTTTCGCTCCATTGCCTCCTTGATCAGCCGCTCCGTCTCCTCGCGATCTTTTTGTTTCGACATTTTCCGCCTGTTTGAATTCGGTAATATCGTCCTAGCATCTTTCGTCAGATGTGGCCGCTCATCGTTGTCCAACATCCTACATGATCACGACTGACCTGAAGACCGCCATCGAGCGCCTGCAAGACCTGCTCAGCCAGGCCAAGGTCATCGTGCCTTTCACAGGTGCCGGAATTTCGACCGAGTGCGGCATTCCCGACTTTCGCTCGCCCGGCGGGCTCTGGACCAAGATGCGGCCGATCGAGTTTGGCGATTTTCTGGCCAGCCAGGAGATGCGCAACGAGAGCTGGCGGCGTCGTTTCGCCATGGAGGAGCAGTTTGGCGGGGCTAAGCCCGGCCGCGGCCACCGGGCGCTGGCAAGCCTTTACCGGGCCGGCAAGGTGCCCGGCGTGGTAACGCAGAATATCGACAATCTGCACCAGGCATCCGGTGTCGCTGCCGACGATGTGGTCGAACTGCACGGCAACACGACCTACGCGACCTGCCTCGACTGCGCCAGACGCTACGAATTGCCCTGGGTGAAGCAGCGAATGGACCGCGCCAACGGTTGCGCGCCGGACTGCCCGGACTGCGGCGGCTTTATCAAGACCGCAACCGTTTCGTTCGGTCAGTCAATGCCGGACACGCCCATGCGTCGCGCGCAAGCGCTTGCAGAATCTTGCGATCTTTTCATTGCCATCGGCTCATCGCTGGTGGTCTGGCCGGCTGCCGGCTTCCCGCTGATGGCCAAGCGCAACGGTGCACAACTCGTAATCATTAATCGCGATCCGACCGAGTTCGATGACGTCGCTGATCTCGTTGTGCACCACGACATCGGCGATGTGCTTGCGCCATTCATCGCGCACTGATTCGCCCGCTATCCAAGGGTTGTTCACAACCCTGCAACTTTCATTGCGCAAATCCGGCGCCTGGGTGCAATGTTGCTTTGGTACAGAGATTCGTCGAAGCGTCCTACAAGTGACGCCGCAGCAAAGAAACCAAACGTCATCATGGCGTCGGATGGAATTCCAAAGGGTCTGGGGCTTGGACCAAAACCGGGTGACGACGTTGCCGGCGATGAGGCAGCGAGCGTCATCGAACTCTCTGGGGTGATCAAGTGGTTCGATGTTGCCAAGGGATATGGTTTCATCCTGCCGGACAACGGACTGCCCGATATTCTGCTCCACGTGACATGCCTGCGCCGCGATGGATTCCAGACGGCCTATGAAGGCGCCCGCGTGGTCTGCGAGGTTTTGCAGCGACCGAAGGGCTTGCAGGCCTTCCGTGTGCTCTCCATGGATGAGTCGACCGCGGTGCACCCTTCGACGCTGCCGCCGGCGCGCACCCATGTCACGGTGACGGCGACCAGCGGGCTCGAGCGGGCGATCGTAAAATGGTTCAACCGCTTGCGCGGGTTCGGCTTCCTGACCCGCGGTGAAGGCACCCCGGACATTTTTGTCCATATGGAGACGTTGCGCCGCTATGGCATCACCGAGCTTCGTCCCGGCCAGACCGTGCTGGTGCGATTCGGGCCGGGACCCAAGGGCCTAATGGCGGCTGAGGTGCACCCCGATAGCGGCCCGCATGGACCGGCGTCGCACTGACCCCTCTTGAAGAATGCCGACGTCGCGCCCCTAATGGGGCGCGATGCGCTTTTGGACTGCTACGATTGCTGTTGCGCTGCTGTTGCTGGCTCCGGCTGTACTGCCGGTCGGCACCTCCACCCATGCTGCCGAACTGCACAACCTGGAGATCGTGACCAAGTCTGGGGTGCGCAGCTTTTCGGTCGAACTGGCGGTGACGGAGGCGCAGCTCAACCGGGGACTGATGTTCAGGACCGAACTGCCCGAGGGCCGCGGCATGCTGTTCGACTTCAAGCGCGACCAGCCGGTCGGGATGTGGATGAAGGACACGCCGCTCTCGCTCGATATGATCTTTATTCATGCCGATGGCCGGATCGCCAAGATTGCAGAACACACCAAGCCGTTTTCGACGGAAACGATCACGTCCGGAGCCCCGGTCCGCGCGGTGCTCGAAATTGTTGGCGGGAGTGCCCGTAAGTTCGACATCGCGATCGGCGACCGGGTCGTTCATCCCATTTTCCGCGGGCGCTGAACCGCCGTCATTCGCGCTTTGCCCTGGAATCCCCGGAAAGCGGCGTTTCGTTGTGTTTTTGCCACGGCTTGCCTATTTGTTGAGGTCGGGTACGCCGTACCGTCCTGCCTGCCTGCGGTTCGCCGTGGGCGCTTTCCGAGAAGGCAATGTCAGTGACCGCAGCCGCTTCGTTGCCGTTGGCCGTCCGATTTTGCGAGAGAAGCCGCTGATGCCCGGCCCGCGGGCGGTATTGGCTGTAGCGTTGGTCGGCGCGCTATCCATGCTCGCCGGGCGGGCCGCGGCGGAAAGCAAGCTGCTTGAGAAGCGCGAGTCGATCTACAACAACATCTTCGTCTTTGGTGACAATGACACCGTCACCATGACTTTCGGTCATAACAAGCGCTACTACACCGAGAGCAGCATGCAGCTGTCGGATCCCGGCGGGCTGTCGGTCTATTACACGCGGCTGATGACCGTCAGCGTGGCCTACGCGCGCAAGCTCGACCGTATTCTCGAAATCGGCCTCGGCGGCGGCCGCACCGTCTCCTATCTCAAGGCTTCGCTGCCGGATACCGCGATCCTTACGGTCGAGATCGACAAGGATGTGGTCGACCTCGCCAAGAAGTATTTCCAGTTCAAGGAGACGGCGACGGTGCGTGCGGTGGTGGCCGACGGCCGCTCCTATTTGCTGCGCGACAACGACCGCTGGGACATCGTGCTGATTGACGCCTATCGTGGACCATTCGTGCCGTTTCACCTTCTGACCAGGGAGTTCTATGCGCTGGTCAAGTCACGGCTCGCGCCGGGCGGGGTGGTGGTGCAGAACATCGAACCCTCGACCATGTTGTTCGATTCGGCGACCGCGACGCTCAACAATGTGTTTCCGTCGGTCGACCTCTACGATGGCGGCGGCAATGTGGTCGCTGTCGCGTACGACGGCCCGCCGCTGAGGCAGGACGAGCTCGAGGCGAGGGCGGCCGTCCTCCAGGCCCGGCACAATCTGCGCTACGATCTGCGCCCGATGGTGCAAGGACGGCGCGTGCTCAGCCGGCCGACCGGAAAAATTCTGACTGACGACTTTGCCCCGGTCGAAACCATGCGCGCGATCGAGCAGAACAACGAAAAGTGGAAAGAGCAAACGGAAGCGCCTCGCTGATGAAGGATTCGTTGCTGCGCGGTCTCTTACTGTTCGTGATTGCCATTGTGCTGGGCTTCGCGCTGATGGGCTTCGAGATGCTGGCGAGCCGCTACCTCTATCCGTACTTCGGCGGCGGCATCAACACCTGGGCGTCGTTGATCGCAACCGTGCTGATCGCGCTGATGCTCGGCTATCTGATCGGCGGCGCGCTGGTCGACCGCACCATGAGCCCACAATTGTGCGGGGCGCTCCTGGTCGTTGCCGGCGTCTATCTGTTCAGCATTCCGCTTTGGGTCGATCCGCTGTTTGCCTGGATGCTGGACAGCGTCGGCGACGGCATGGCCGGCATCATCCTGGCGGCGACCGCGCTGCTGCTTTTGCCGCTTACGCTGATGAGCGTGTTCACTCCGTTCGCAGTACGGCTGCTGCTTACATCCGTGAGTTTCGGCGGACGGTTGGTCGGTTATGTCTACGGCGTATCAACGGTCGGCAACGTGCTCGGCACACTGGTGACGACCTTTACGTTGGTGCTGTCGTTTGGCTCGCGTGCGCTGACTATGGTGTTCGCAGTGGTCACGGCGGCTTGCGGCCTGGTCATGATTGTCGCGAGCCGCTTTCTGCGCGGCGAGAAGGCATGAGCGCCTGGCGTCTCGCCGCCGTGCTCGTGCTTGCTGGCGCAGGCGCGCAGGCGGAACCTGTGGTAGTCGCGTCGGGAGCCTATCCGGAGGGTCTGCTCTGGCACGGCGGCCGCATGTACTTTGCGGAAATGGGCGCCGATCGCGTGAGCGTCATCGAAAGCGGCTCGACCAGACCGTTCTGGAGCGATCCCGGTTGCGGGCCGACTTCGATCGCACCGTTCGGACCGGCGAGCTTCCTGGTCAATTGTCATCTCGGCAAACACGTCGTCGAGGTCTCGGACAAAGGCGTTACCGGCCGGCGATTTCGCGGTGCGCCTGGTAGCGTGGCTATCCAGGATCCCAATGCCTCGACGAGCGACGGGCAGGGCGGTGTGTACTTTTCCGATTCAGGACTGTTCAACGTGCGCGCGCCAGCGACCGGCCGGGTCTATCACCTCACCGCCATGGGCGCGATGACAGAGGTAGTGTCCGGGATCAAATACGCGAATGGCGTCGCCTTCGATCCGGACAGCCGCACGCTCTATGTGTCGGAGCACCTTGCCCGTCGCATCCTGGCACTCACGCTTGACGCTCGTCAGCGGGTCACGGCCACGCGGGTGTTTGCGGATTTCGCGCAGCACGCCGGGACGCGAACATATTCTTACCCGGAAGCCGGGCCGGATGGCCTCGTACTGGGCCCGGGGCTGCTGGTCGTGGCCGAATACGGCGAAGGCCGCGTCCACTTGTTCGACCGCGCCGGCAAGCACCTCAAGACCCTGAAAGTGGCGATGCCGTTCGTCGACACTGTGGCGTTCGATGGCGCCGGCAACCTCTTTGCGGGGGGCGCGTTCCAGAACACGCGGCCGCCGTTCGAGGGCGCGGTGGTGCGCTTCGCCCCCGCCGAATGGCAGGCGCGCAACTAGCAACAGCGCGCCGACAATTCAGTGCGTCCAGGATCCGCGGCGGGTGAATGCGAAGTTGTCAGCATACGACATGCCGCGCCTGGCCGACGTTTTCGTTTCAGCGATCTGGTAGGGGATACCGTGGCGCTCGCAGTACGACACCGCCTCTTCCTTGGTTGCAAAATTTAGCCGGACCTGGCTCTTCATGTCCCCGGAGCTGGTCCAACCCATCAGCGATTCGACGACGCGCGGTTCCTCCGGCTCATAGTCGAGCACCCAATCCTTGGTCTTGGCCTGCCCGGATTGCATCGCAGTCTTCGCCGGCCTGTAGATGCGCGCTGTCATGGCACTCGATCGGTGGTTCATCGTGAATGGTCGGGGCAGCAGGATTTGAACCTGCGACCCCCTGCTCCCAAAGCAGGTGCGCTACCAGGCTGCGCCATGCCCCGGCCGAGGCAGTGGATCGCATGACGGCCGTTTCCGGTCAATGCGAGAGAGATGAAGGCCCTATGGCGCTGCCGCTGCTGCGACCTGTTCGCCGACAGCGACGACCGCGGCCGGCCGGACGTTGGCCCGCTGCTTGAGCAGCGCAACGAAGCGCTGTTCCGGCATCGGTTGGCCGAGCAGGAAGCCTTGGCCCAGGTCGCAGCCCATGCTGACCAGGGCCGTCAGCTCGGAGGCCTTTTCAATACCGATGCCGACCGCGAGGCTGCCGAAGCTGTGCGCCATGTCGATCACGGTCTTGCAGACCGGCGCGTTGACCTTGTCGGTCCCGCAATCGGCCACGAACGAGCGGTCGAGCTTCATCTCGGCGAACGGCAACTCCTTGACCTTGGTCAGCGCGGTATAGGCGCGGCCGAAATCGTCGATTGCCAGCCGAACGTTGAGCGGGGCGAGCTTCTTGCTCAATTCGCAAGCCAACGAGATTTCCTTGATGACCTGCTCTTCGGTGAGGTCGACAATCAGGCCCGGCCAGCTGTCGGCCTGCGGTCGATACGTGCGCACGATGTCTTCAACCGGCAACTTAACCAGCGCGGCGATCGAGACGTTGATTGCCATCCGTAGATTGACGCCGAGCTTGCCGAAGGCGATGCCGCCCTTCAGCGCATCCACCAACGCCTGCTCGGCCAGGGTCAGCAGGCTCGCGTCGTCGGCTCCGGGCATGAAACTGCCAGGCGCCAAGATGTCGTGCTGGGGATGCCTGACACGGGCGAAAACCTCGGCGCCCGCGAGCTGCTTCCTTCGCATGTCAACCTTGGGCTGATACCAGAACTCCACCCACTTGTTCTGCAGCGCCTCGGCCAGGCTGACGCGTGCGGCTGCCGGTTGCGAGAATCCGAGTTTCTGCTCGCCCACAATCTTTTGGATCGCTGCCGTTTCGAATGGCTTCTTGAGCACCGGCAACATGCGCAGCTTGTGCTGCTCGCCGATCTGCTTGAGGCTTTCCAGCACCGCCGAACCCCGGTTGCTCATGAGCTGAACCGCGCCCGTGTATCCCAGCTTGCCGAGCGCCTCGATGGACTGAATCGCATCGCTGGCGTCGAGGTTGATGTTGAGGAAGATGAGGTCGGGCGCTCGCGGCGAGCGCGCGGTGCGGAATGCCTCGCCGTCGGCGAACTCCATCGTATCGATGCCGGTGCCCTGCAAGATCAGCGACACGAAATGGCGGATGCTGCTCTCTTCGTCGATGATGAAGCAGAGCGGGGTTCGCGTGGAACCGGGCACCGGCACCGCCGCTTCAGGTGCGGCCGCCGGATCTGCCGGCGGCACTGCTGTCTTTTGAGGGTCCGCAGGCATTTGGTTCAAAATTGAACCTGCAAGAGTTAAGAATTGGTTGCCGGGAGCTCCTGCAGGCCCGCTATACTTGTATCCGCAACGCGCCGCGCCGGGCGGCGCGGTTCACTAGGGGCGCCTGTCATGTCTGCCAACCTTCGTTTCATGAATCCCGAGACCATCGCCAAGCCGGGCGGGTATTCGCACGTGGTGGAAATCACTGGTCCGGGTCGGATCGTCTATATCGCTGGCCAGCTCGGACTGAAGCCGGACGGCAAGATCGCCGGCGACTTCCGGGCGCAGGCGGTGCAGGCCTTCGAAAACCTGAAGAATGCTCTTGCAGCGGTCGGCGCGTCGTTCAACGACGTGGTCAAACTCAACAACTACCTGATCGACATTTCGACCAACATCGCGATCTACCGCGAAGTCCGAGACCAATATGTCGACACCACCAAGCCGCCCGCCAGCACTACGGTCGGCGTTCCGGCGCTCGCCCGCGACGGTGCGCTGTTCGAGGTCGAAGCGATCGTGATGCTGGGACGGTAGGGCTTGATGGCCTAGCCGACGGCGTTGAGCACCTTGCCGCCGGCCGCCACTGGCTTGGCATCGATCAGCGCAAAGCAGATTACGCATGGCGCGGTGCCGTTGTTGATCCAGTTGTGGATGGTGCCGCGCTGAACCATCACGTCGCCGGCCTTGAGATGGACGTTGGCGCCATCGATATCCATGTCGATCTCGCCGGATATGACGATGGCGTAGTCGATCGAGTCGGTGCGATGGTTGCGCGCTTGCACACCGGGGCTGAACTCGACAACGCGCAATACTGTGCCGCCAGGCAACGTGGTGCCGACTTGGCGCTGCGCCGCGTCCTCCTGGCCGTCGTTGTTCACTGGAAAGCCATGCGTGGTCCAGATTGGAGCCACCATCGCGCCGGGCCTGCCTTCCTTTAGGTTGGCGACGACCTCGTCGATTTTGACGGTCGCCTTGCCGTTCGCATCATGTCCGGTGATCACCCGGCGAACCTTCAGCGCCATGTCGTTCCTCCTGCACGTGTCTTGTCCGCAATGTTCGGTGACGCTATGGGGAAGCGCAATTGGTCGCAAGCCCGCACGGTTCGTGGCCGTGCATTCGATGGTAGGCTGGCGCGAACCCATTGGAGGGAACGATGGCGAGGCATTGGACCTTGGCCGCAGCTTTGGCGGTCGCGACGTTGCCGGCAAGTGAGGTTTTGGCGCAGCAATTCCCGACCCGTCCGATCAAGGTGCTGGTCTCGATTCCGCCTGGCGGTGCTCCGGACCTGGCGGCGCGTCTCCTGGCACAGCGCCTTACCGAGACGATTGGGCAGGCGGTCTATGTGGAGAACCGCCCAGGCGCCAACGGCAATCTCGCCGGCGAGGCGTTGGCCAATGCTGCGCCTGACGGCTACACCCTGATGCTCGCCGGCGACAGCATGGTGGTGATCAACCCGCACATCTACGCCAAGATGCCATTCGACACGCTCAAGGACATCGTTCCGGTGTCGAGCATCGCGTCGAACCAATTCTTCCTCTCGGTCAACCCGAAGCTGCCGGTAAACACGCTGCCGGAGTTTGTGGAATACGCGCGCAAGGCCAAGCCGCCGCTGTTTTATGCGTCCGGCGGCAACGGCAGCCAGCATCAGCTCGGCATCGAGATGTTCAAGCAGCGCGCCGGCATCGAGCTGACGCACGTGCCCTACCGCGGCGGCGGACCGGCCGGAACCGCCACCGTGGCGGGCGAAACGGCGGTGGTACTCGCCGGCGCCTCCAGCGCGGGACTGCTGCAAGGCGGGCAGTTGCGCGGGCTCGCCACCACTGGCCGCAAGCGTTCGCCGTTGTTTCCCGACATGCCGATGATCGCGGACTTCTATCCTGGTTACGACGTGACCATCTGGCTCGGCTTGTTCGCGCCAGCGGGAACGCCGGAGCCGGTCATCGCGCAATTGCGTGGTCACGTGCAAAAGGCGCTCACCGATCCCGATCTGATGAAGAAGCTCAACGTGACAGGCGCACTTGAACCCCTTGTCCTGCCGCCCGCCGAATTCAGCGAATTGATCCGTCGCGATCACGACAAGTACGGAAAGGTGGCGCGCGACGTCGGCGTCAAGATCGAGTAGATCGAAATCGACCCTCACCGGCAGCGCACCGTCGTCGAAATCAGGCGCGCACGCTCGGCGCTGGGGCCGATGAAAATCTCGAAAATGCCGGGTTCGACGCGCGGTGTCAGTTTGCGATCGAGGAACGCCAAATCGTCGTAGCCCAGCACAAAGCGAACTGACTTTCTCTCTCCAGACGCAAGCACGGCCTTGGCGACGCCTTTGAGCTCGAGCACGGGGCGCGCGATGCTCGCGACCGGATCGCGCAGGAACAGGAACATCGTTTCTTCGCCCGCAACGTTGCCCAGATTGGCAACTGCGGCCTCGACCGTGATCGATCCGCCTGCGGAAATTTCGGCAGGGGTCGCGGTCAGATTGCTCACGACGAAGCGCGTGTAGGACAGGCCGTGGCCGAAATGAAACTGCGGCTCATAAGGCAGGTCGAGATGACGTGCCGAGAAATAGACATCCGGCGCGGCCGGCCGCCCAGTTGACCGTCGAGAAAAATAGATCGGGATTTGGCCGGCATCGTACGGCCAAGTGGCGGCGAGCTTGGCAGTCGGGTTGTAAGCGCCGGTCAAGACGTCGGCGATGGCGTGGCCCGCCTCCGAGCCGAGGAACCACGTCGCCAGCACTGCGTCGGCGCGCTCGAACAGCCAGGGCACGGCGAGCGGCCGTCCGTGACTCAAGATCACGATGGTCGGCTTGCCGAGAGCCAAGATCGCTTCCGCGAGTGCGCGCTGACGGCCTGGCAGGTCAATGCGGCCGCGGCTGTGCGCTTCGCCGCTGATCTCCTTGGTTTCGCCGATCGCCAGGATGACGATGTCCATGTCACGCGCGGCGGCGACCGCTGCGGGAATGCCGCTCTCGTCATCGCCCTCGATCGGCGCGCCTTCGGCCTGTCGGATGTCCGCATTGGGCAGGGCATTGCGAAGACCCTGCACGATCGTGACCGATTGCATCGGCGCTGCGGCAAACCACGGTCCGAACATGTCGAGCGGCGAGTCCGCCAGTGGCCCGATCAACGCAATACGTTTGGCCTTGCGCGGCAGGGGCAGCAGATCGCGCTCGTTCTTGAGCAGCACGATCGAGCGCCGTGCCGCTTCGCGTGTCAGGGCAGTGTACTGCGCAACGGTTTCCGCGGAGAGTGGCGGTAACGCAATGCGGCGATAAGGATCGTCGAACAACCCGAGCCGCAGTTTGAGCTGCAACACACGGTGCACCGCGCGATCGATGTTATCCAAGCTGATGTCGCCACGTTGCAGCGCCGCGGGCAGGCCACGCACGTAGGCCTGGGACTGCATATCGATGTCGACGCCGGACCGGAGGGCCAGCGCCGCAGCAGCGCTCGTATCTTCGGCCACGCCATGAACGATCAATTCAGCGACCGCCATGTAGTCGCTGACCACCACGCCATCGAAGCCCCATTGGTTGCGCAGCAGATCGTTGAGGATGCCACCGTGCGCGGTCATGGGAATTCCACCCACGTCGTTGAACGACGGCATTACGGCGGCGACGCCGGCCTTCACTGCAGCAAAGAACGGCGGCAGATAGACTTCCGCCAGCAGGCGTTCAGACACGTCGACGAAATCGTAGTCGCGGCCCGCGCTGACCGCGCCGTAGGCGCCGATGTGCTTGGCAGTTGCGGCGATACTGCCAGGCTTGGCGAGGTCACTGTCCTGGAACGCACGGACCCTCGCCTCGGCATAGCGGCAAGCAACCCATGGGTCCTCGCCGGGACATTCGGCGATCCGGCCCCAGCGCGGATCGCGGCTGACGTCGAGCATCGGCGCAAAGGTGAGGGTGATGCCGGCGCGCACGGCCTCTTCGGCCGACATGCGCGCGGTGCGCGCCCACAACTCCGGATCGAACGCTCCAGCTTCTGCGAGTGGAATCGGCGAGATGGTGTAGTGGCCGTGTAGTACGTCGAGGCCGAACAGCAGTGGGATTTTCAACCGGCTTTGGTCAACCGCAAGACGCTGCAGCGCACCGGTTTTTTCCGCGCCGTGGATATTGAGTACGCTGCCGATTGCGCCGGCCGCGATCTGCTGCTCCATGACCTCTCGGCCATCCGGGGGCTCGATCGCGTTGATCATGTTGAGCTGCCCGAGCTTCTCCTCGAGCGTCATTTCGGCAAGCAGACGCCCAACAAAGCTGATGTCCGGCACGGTCTGGTCCTGAGCAGCGAGGACTGTCAGCCGCCCTTGTAGCCCGAGCGGTCGAAGTTCGCGAGCGTGGCGCGGTATTCCGCCGGCACCTCGCAACCGCAGCGCAGGTGCCAGCGCCGCACCAGATAGCTGAAGGCGTTGCCTTGCGAGTCGCCGCGATTGGTACGGGCGCGTTTGGCCGCCAGCTCGTCCTCCTTGACGAATAGCTTGGGGCCACCGGCCATTTCGGCGAGCATCTGGATGCGGCAGGCTTTCTCCAGCTTGACTGCCAGGAACACAGCTTCTTCGATCGTCCTGCCAGCGGCGACCAATCCGTGATTGCGCAATATCAAGATGCCGCCTTGGCCGAGCGTCGTCGCCACCGCCTTGCCGCGCGGCTGGTCGGTGATCAGGTCGGTGGTTTCGGAGAACACCGGAACGCCGGCGGAGAACATGGTGCCGTCGTTGCTGATCGCGGCAAGCGGGCGCCCAAGCGAAGAGAACGCCACGACATTCTCGGGATGCGTGTGAATGACGCAATTGATGTCCGGCCGCGCCCGCAGCACTTCGGAGTGGATGTAGACCTCGTTGTGTCGCGGCCATTCGCCGGCGACCCTCTCGCCTTCGATATCCACGGTGATGATGTTCTCCCGTGTCATCTCCTCGACGCCGACGCAGCCCGGCTTCATCAGGAAGCGGTTGGGATTGTCGGGGAGCCGCGCCGAAATGTGGCCCCAGACGTAGTCGCCCTGGCCTTCGTCGACCAGCACGCGGCCGGCATTGATCAGCTTGTCACGCAATTTGTCGGTCATGAGACGGGTTCCTGTTGCTGTCTGACGGAAATGGTTTCGCCACGCGCGGTGTCGATCAGGGCGCCGGCGTCATCGGGCTCGCTGTCGCCGCGCCAAGCCACGTGGCCGTCGGGACGAACCAACACCAGGCGGCGCTGATAGGCGTCGAGCACGCGTGGTTCGACCAGCGTCGTGCACGAGAGCGGTACGTTGCGCTGCATTGCCGCTCGCGCGAGGCACTCGCCGGATGATGCGTCGGCGCCCAGGCGAAGCAGCGTGAAGCCGCGGCCGAACAGGTCGAGCGTCGAACGTCCGTCCGCGAGCCAAACGTGCGGAGCGCGCGCCCCGGGCCGCGCGGTTTGAACGTAGGGGTGGGACAGATCGGGCGGCGGCAGCGTACCGTCGGGCCAGACGATCGGCAAGTCGTCATAGCGATAGCCGAGCATCACGCCGTTGGCGAACCATTCATGCTGCATGATAGCGGCGAACCAACCGCCATATTCCCTGCGGGCGTCGTCGTTGGCGGCGCCCGGCTGAAAAATCTCCGGACCGGGGAGGCGTTCACGAGTCGCCAGCATGCGGCGAAGATTGCGGCTTGCTTCCGCGACGTTGCGCAGGCCCACCGGGCGCCTTTCCGCATCGTAGCTGCGGAGCAGGGCGTCGCCGCCCCAGCCGCGCAGCACGGCCTCGAGTTTCCAGCCGAGGTCGACCGCATCACCAATGCCGGTGTTCATGCCGAAGCCGCCGGTCGGCGACATCAGATGCGCGGCGTCACCGGCGATGAAGACGCGCGCCGTGCCGTAACTGTCCGCCACCAACTCGCGGCGCACCCAGCGCATCACCGAAAGAATCTCGTAGTCGAAGTCACGCCCCATCGCGCGGCTCAGTGCAGCGCGGATGTCGGCTTCGCTGTGATCGACCTTCTGCGGCGTGCCGACGATCGACATGCGGAAGCGATCGCTGCCATTGACCGCCACGATGGTGAGCCACACGCCCTCCGGGCCAATGAAGATGAAGCGATAGCCTTTGCCCTTGTCGTGCAGCGCATGGAAATCGGCGCAGCGGAACATCACGTTGGTGGTGTAGGTCAGCGTCGGATTGCCGCTCATCTTGATGCCGAGCGCTTCGCGCACGGTGCTGGCGCCGCCATCAGTACCGACGAGATATTGCGCTTCAATGCTCTCGGTTCTGCGGCTGACGGCGTCCTTCACCCAGGCCCGCACGCCCTGCGCGCCTTCCTCAAACCCGATGAGTTCGGTGTTGTATCGGAGCGAGACGTGCGGGAATGATCGTGCAAACCGCACCAGGATCGGGTCGAACATATCCTGTGGGACGCGCTCGCGCTTCTGCGGGCTCTCCGGCGGGCAAGGCTCGAAGCCTCGGCCGGGAAACGGCTCGCGGCCGAGTTCGTAGCCGTTAAGTCCGGTGACGTAGATGTAATCCTGCGGGTAGTCGGGCGGGTAGGGTGCATCACGCACCCAGTCGACGATGCCCCAGCGCCGGCAGAACTCCATGCTGCGGATGCCGACCAGGTCCATCTTGGGCTGTTCGATCGACCCGTCGGTCTTCTCGATGAGTGTGCAAGGTATGCCGCGCCAGCCGAGTTCGCCGGCAAGCGCCAGGCCGACCGGTCCGCCGCCGACGATCAGAACAGGAGCGCGCGCGGTCATTTGTACTTGCGTTCCAGTTCCTGGAAGTCCGCAAAGCCGACCAAGCGCTGACGCTCGGCGAAGGTCGCGAGCAGGTCGGTGGCATGGCCGATCTGGCCGTGCTGCTTGAGATGCGACAGCGCGCGCTGCATGCCGAGCACTGCCGCCTGCAGCGCCGTGTTGGCGTAGAGCACGCCGGCAAAGCCCAGATCCCTGAGCCTGTCGTTGGGAAGCTCTGGCGTCTTGCCGCCGATCACGATGTTGGCGAGCTGCGGCCAGGGTAGATGGCCGATTGCAGTCATCTGCTCCGCCGTGGTTGGCGCCTCGACGAAGCCGACGTCGGCGCCCGCTTCGCGAAAGGCGTGGGCACGATCCATTGCGGCGTCGAAACCCTCGACCGCAATGGCGTCGGTGCGAGCAACAATCAGCAGGTCTGCATCGATGCGCGCATCGACCGCCGCTTTGATCTTGGTGACCATCTCGGCGGAGGGGATAACCTCTTTGCCCTCGAAGTGACCGCAGCGCTTCGGAAACACCTGGTCTTCGATCTGGATTGCATCGGCGCCGGCACGCTCCAACATTTGAATAGTGCGGCGCATGTTGAGAGCATTGCCGAAGCCGGTGTCGGCATCGACCATTAGCGGGCCCGGAAATACGTCGCGGATTGCCGCGACATGATCGACCAGCTCGGTCAGCGTGACGAGGCCGTTGTCCGGGATGCCGAGATGCGTGTTGGCGATGCCCGCGCCGGTGACGTAGGCCGCGGCAAAGCCGACGTCTGCTGCCACGCGTGCCGCGAGCGCATTGGCAGCGCCGGGCAGCACCAATGCAGCGCCGGGCTTCAGGAGTTCTCGGAATTCGGTGCGGGTGGAGCGGGGCATCGGCCGATGGTGCAGGATCGCCCGTCCCGCCTCAAGGGATCAGCACCACCGATCCGGTGGTCTTGCGGCCTTCGACGTCGCGATGCGCCTGCGCGGCCTCGCGCAGCGGATAGGTGTGGTTGATCTCGATTTTGATCTTGCGGCTTTCCACCATAACGAAAAGATCGCTTGCCACTTCGACCAGATCGGCGCGGGTCGCGGTGTAGTCAGGCAGGCTCGGATGCGTGATGTAGATCGAGCCGAGCGGCCCGAGCCGGCGCGGAGGCACCGGATCGGGATCGCCGGAGGCCTCGCCATAGGAGGCGAGAATTCCCCGCGGGCGAAGCGCGCGCAGCGACCCTTCGAACGTCGCCTGTCCGACGAAATCGTAGACCACCGCGGCACCTTTGCCGCCGGTGAGCTCGCGGGTGCGCTCCATGAAATTGTCATAGCGGAACACGTGGTCGCAGCCATGGGCCCGCGCAACCGCCTCTTTGGCGTCGCTGCCGACCGTGCCGACGACGATTGCGCCAAGGTGCTTGGCCCATTGGCTGAGGATCAGACCGACCCCGCCGGCCGCGGCATGCACCACGATGGTGTCGCCGGGCTCGACCCGGTAGGTCGAGTGCAGCAGATATCGCGCCGTCATGCCACGCACCATCATCGAGGCGGCGGTGCGGTCGTCGATGCCTGCGGGCAGCTTGAGAACGCGCGCCGCGGGGACGACGCGGGCCTCGGCATAGGCGCTCTCGGGGCGGCAAACGCAGGCAACGCGATCGCCAACCGCCAGTTCAGCCACGTCCGATCCGACAGCGTCGATGACTCCCGCGGCCTCGGTGCCGAGCCCGGAAGGCAGCGCCTGCACAGGATGCTGGCCGCGCCGCACCAGGATGTCGCGGAAGTTGATGGCGACCGCGCTGTGGCGGACGCGCACTTGGCCCGGCCCGGGCGCTGCAAGCTCCACGTCCTCGAAGCGCATCACCTCGGGTCCGCCAATCTCGTAGAAGCGGATTGCCTTCATCGCCCAGTCTCCCTGCCGAAGTGATGGCATGGAAGCCGTGTCCGAAAAAGGGCTCCGTCAGACTTGCCGTCGGCGCACCGGCGGGGCAGCATGATCCCAACAACATCAGCGGAGGAGCATTGATCATGGCGCTCAAACGAAAAGCCGCCCACCGCTCGACTGTCAGGACACGCGCAAAGAAACAGCTGGTGAAGCGCAGCGCCAAGGTCGGCTCGAAAGCTTCGGCCACGCGGCGCCCGCACAAGTTCGTGGTCAGTCATCTGCGGCCCGAGGACTTCAAGATTGACGGGCTTCGCACCTACGCGAAATACCGCGACCTCGGCATCAAGGATGCCACCAACGGAATGGCGGTTGCCCATGTGATCCAATTCATCGGGCCGTGCGATCCCAAGGTGGTGTCGAAGGAGCACCTTCACCAGGCCGACTTCCAGATGATCTACGTGCTCAAGGGCACGATGGTCTCAAGCTTCGAGGGGCATGGCACGCATACCCTGAGTGCCGGCGATGCCTGGCTGCAGCCGCACAGCATCAAGCACAAGGTGCTCGATTATTCCGACGACTGCGAGGTGCTGGAGATCGTGATGCCGGCGAACTTCAAGACCGTCGAGCTGGAGAAGTAGGCGCGGTGCAACGGGCCGGGTTCCTGTGATGGACGCCAAGACCGACATCGCAGTGCCGAGTGGAGCCGAGATGATCGCCCGGGCGCGGGCGATGATCCCGGTGCTGCGCCAGCGCGCAGCAGAAGGTGAACTGCAGCGGCGGCTGGCGAAGGAGACGATTGCCGAAATGCAGGAAGCGGGGTTGTTCCGCGTCATGCAGCCCAAGCATTGGGACGGCTACGAGCTCGACATCCACACCTATTTCGATATCGAGATGGCGCTCGCTGAAGGCGATATGTCGGTCGCCTGGGTCTATGGCGTGGTCGGAACCCATCCATGGGCTATGGGGCTGTTCGATGACCGCGCCGCGAACGATGTATGGGGCAAGGATACTTCAACGCTTATTTCCTCCTCGTTGATGCCGTCGGGCATGGCAACGCCAGCGTCCGGCGGCTACCGGGTTTCGGGCCGCTGGAAATATTCAAGCGGCTGCGAGCACTGCGACTGGGCTTTTCTCGGCGCCACCATCGGCGATAGCACTGCGGGATACTCGCGGACCGTTGCTTGTTCCTGCTGCCGCGCAACGATTATGAGGTCATCGACACCTGGTTTGTCTCCGGTCTCAAAGGGACGGGCAGCCACGACATCACGGTCAAGGATGCATTTGTGCCAGCGCATCGAATGGTGCGCTACGCGGACAATTTCCGTGGCATCGCGCCGGGGCTCGCGGTCAATACGGCGCCGCTTTACCGGCTGCCCTGGGGGCAGGTGTTCTTCCGCGGCGTTGCGACTGCCTCGATCGGGGCTTTGCAGGGAATGTTCGACATCTTCCTTGAGTACGGCAGGTCGCGCGTCAATCGCATGTTCGGCACCAAGGTGTTCGAAGACCCGTGGGTGCAATTCACCTGCGCGGAGGTCGCAGCCGGTCTCGATGAAATGAAGACCATCCTGCATCGCAACTTGAGCAATCTGGAGGCCTACGCCAAGCGCGGAGAAATGCCGCCGCTTGCCGAGCGCATCCATTACAAGTTCCATTCGGCGCGCGCCGCCGAGCGCTGCACTGAGCTGGCGACCAAATTGTTCCGAGTGACCGGCGCCGCAGGCATTTATGCCGAGTTTCCGTTCGGCCGCATTCTCGCCGATATCACGGCGGCGCGGCAGCACGTCTCGAACCAATACGAGACCATCGGCCGCAACTCCGGGGCAGCGATGTTCGGCGCGACAGAGACCAAGGATTTCTCGCTGTAACGAGCTATGTTGATTGGGGAGTGGAAATGAAAATCTGTCGTTATGACGACGACCGGCTCGGCGTGGTGATCGGCGAACAGGTGCACGACGTCACTGCAGCGCAGACCGAGATCAGGGGTCGACTTCCATACCGCGAAGGTCGATCCTGTGATTGCCGCGCTGCTGGCGTGGCGCGGGCGGATGGAGAAGATGGCAGCGGCGGCACCCGGCAAACCGCTCGCGCAGGTCAAGCTTCTTGCGCCGGTCGCGCGGCCGCCGAAAATCCTGGCGTGCGAAAACCAACTACGCCAAGCACGTGCAGGAGATGCAGCAATTCCGCGACACAGTGCCGGACCTGGCGCGGTTTTCGCCAGATATCCAGAAGGCCGGCATCTTTCTCAAGTCCAATACGTCGCTGGTCGGGCCGTCGGAAGGCATCCCGATGCGGTTTCCCGATCGGCGTAACGACCACGGAGGCAGAGCTCGTCATCGTGATCGGAAAGCAGGGCAGCGATATACCAAAAGAGAAGGCATACGAATACATTGCCTGCTACGGGCTCGGTCTCGATATGACCGCGCGGGGTGGGGAAGATCGCAGCTTCCGCAAGTCGATCTACGGCTACACCGTGCTCGGTCTGTGGTTGGTGACCGCAGATGAGATCCCCGATCCGGCTGATGTGCCGTTCACGCTCCATGTCAACGACGAGAAGCGCCAGGACAGCAACACCAGTTTTCTGATCTACGACATCCCGCGG
>CAWBFG010000030.1:0-80281 GCA_963787955.1 uncultured Alphaproteobacteria bacterium
GCCACGCCCGGAATTGAACCGGGGTACGCGGATTTGCAGTCCGCTGCGTCACCACTCCGCCACGTGGCCACCCGCCCCGCCTATATAGGAGGGTCCAAATGTTAACAACTCGCCGAACGTCCGAGAGCAGCGGCGGCAGCTTGCCTTTTGCGGCTCGTTGCCGCAAAAGTCGCGAGCTTCCGGCTCTTTCCAGGAACCAGCCATGATCGACTTTGCCGCCGCGCGCCGGATGATGGTGGACGGTCAGGTCCGCACGGCCGACATCACCGATCTGCGGTTGCTGGCGGCGATGGGCGACGTGCCCCGCGAGCGCTTCGTCCCCGAAAGCAAGGCCGAGTTGGCCTATCTCGATCAGGACTTGCCGGTGTCGGACGGCGACGGGCGGCGCAAGCTGCTCAAGCCGATGGTGCTCGCCAAGCTGATCCAATTGGCCGAGATCGGCGACACCGATCATGTGCTCGATGTCGGCTGCGCCACCGGCTATTCATCCGCGGTGCTGGCGCGGCTTGCCGGCTCGGTGGTCGCGCTTGAAGAGGATCGCGCGCTCGCGCGCGCGGCGGAACAGGCCCTGGCCGGCGTTTCTAACGTGACGGCTGTGGTTGGGCCGCTGGTCACCGGCTGGCCGATCGCGGAACCTTATGACGTCATCATCATGCAGGGCGCAACCGAGGTGGCTCCGGATGCGCTGCTGGCTCAGCTCAAGGACGGCGGTCGCCTGGTCTGCGTTCTTGGGCCCGGACCGCAACGCAAGGCGACGATTTACCGCAAGATCGACGGTGACGTGAGCGGACGTCCCGCATTCGACGCTGCGGCGCCGCTATTGCCGGGCTTCAAGCGGGCGCCGGCCTTCGTTTTCTAGGGCTGTTCCTCGGCCACAATTTGATTTGGCTGCTCTTGGGTGTGGGCGCGGCGCAACGCCTGGCATCTTTACTGTGCAAGATGAGCCTGTCAGGGTTTTCACCCGCCGGGGGGCCTCGTAAGGTTGACGATTGTGTCATAAGTCTAGGCGGGACGCGGGTTTTCGGGACTCCTGTTCGAGGTCGTGCGGGTGCAGTTGTGTCGGGTGAGCCCAGTGCTGGCTGATCGATGGCGCGGGTCGTGCGCGGTCGCGGTTGTCGCCGCAGCAATCGTTGTGAGTCCGGCGGTCGGCTCGGCCGACACACTGCCGTGGGCGCTGATCCAGGCCTACCAGAACAATCCGCAGCTGACCGCGCAGCGTGCCGCTGTGCGTGCCACCGACGAATCCGTGCCCACCGCGCTGTCGGGCTATCGTCCGCGCGTCAGCGCGACGGCCACCGTCCAGGAGCAATATCTCGAGCAGGTCACCCGGCCACCTGTTGGCGCGGGCAACAGCATCACCACGGCCGGAGTTCAGGCCGTGCAGATCTATGGCGGCACCATTACGCAGAACCTGTTCAACGGTTTCCAGACCGGCAATCGGACCCGGCAGGCCGAGAGTCAGGTCTCGGCGGCGCGCGAGAACCTGCGGCTGACCGAGCAGAACGTGCTGCTCGCGGCGGCGACGGCCTACATGAATTTGCTGCGCGACAGCGCAATCCTCGATCTGCAGCGCCGCAACGTCGAAGTGCTGCAGGAGCAGCTGCGCCAGGTGCGCGACCGCTTCAATGTCGGCGAGGTGACACGCACTGACGTCGCGCAGTCGGAGTTGCGGCTGGCGGCCGGCCGCTCCTCGATGCTGACCGCCGAATCCAACCTGACCACGTCGCGGTCGGCGTACCGGCAGGTGATCGGCGTCGAGCCGGGCAAGTTGGCGCCGGGCGCGCCGGTCGACCGGCTGTCGCCCAGCACGATCCAGGCGGCGGTTGCGGAGGCGCGAGCGCGGCATCCCTCGGTCACCACCGCGAGTTTCAACATCGATGCCGCATTGCTGCAGGTCAAGATCGCGGAAGGCTCGCTCTATCCGACGCTGAACCTCGTCGGTCAGGCGCAGAAAAGCTACGGCTCGACCACCTCGCTGAACGTGCTCGAAAACCTGACGGCGTCGGTGGGCGGCCAGCTCTCGGTGCCGCTCTACCAGGGTGGCCAGGAATACGCGGCGATCCGCCAGGCCAAGGAAATACTAGGCCAGCGCCGGCTCGACCTCGACACCGCGCGCGACCAGTCGCAGCAGACCGTGGTGCAGTCCTGGGGCCAGCTGGAAGCGGCCAAGGCGCAGATCCAGGCGACACAGGCGCAGGTCGATGCCTCCGAGATCGCGCTCAACGGCGTACGCGAGGAGGCCCGGGTGGGCCAGCGCACCACGCTGGACGTGCTCAATGCGCAGCAGGAACTTGTCAACGCGCGCGTCGCCGTGGTGACCGCGCAGCGCGATCGCGTGGTCGCTTCGTACAGCCTGCTTGCGGCGGCCGGCCGGCTGTCGGCGCAAGTGCTCGGCCTCAACGTGCCAATCTACGATCCGCTGGTGCACTATCACCAGGTGCGCGACAGCTGGGCCGGCGTGCGAACGCCGGACGGAAAATAACGCGCGCGGGACGCCGCTGCAGCGTTCGACGCGGTTCCAATCTATCCACATGGGTTGATTGAGTTCGCCGGACCGCGTGCCATACTTGCGCCGATCCTGCTAAATAATGCACGTGCGAGCGATTCGACGCGGGCGCAGGGATTCCCGCGGCGTCGTGCGGTGAACGGGGACATGGCATGAGCCAGCCGGCGAAGGCGCAAGAACCTTCGATGGAGGAAATCCTCGCCTCCATTCGCCGCATCATTGCCGACGACGATCCGAGCAAGGCGCCACCGAGACCGGCACCGGCGCCCGCTTCAGTGGCCACGCCGCGTCCGCCAACGCTGCCATCCCGCATGGCCCCGCCGCCACCGCGGCCCGCCCCGCCGCCGCCCGCGCCATCGGCGACCATGAACCAGTCCGACATCGACGCCATGATGGCCGGGATGGATGCACAAGCCGGCTGCGGAGCCGCCGCCGCCGGACATCCTGGAGCTGACGGAGGCGATGGCGGAGCAATCAGCCGCCGCGAGCTTCCAGACCATCGACGGTCAGCCCGACGTGGTGTTCGCCGACGAGCCGCCTCCCGAACCGCCGCGCCCGGCCCCGGTTGCGGAAGCCCCCCGGCCGGCGGCTCAGCCCAATGGCCCGGTCCTGATGTCGAACAGTACGCACGCGGCGGTCGATTCCGCGTTCAACTCGCTCGCCCACACCGTGCTGGTGCAGAACGCGCGCACGCTTGAGGATCTGGTGCGGGAAATGCTCCGCCCGCTGCTCAAGGCCTGGCTCGATGACAACCTGCCGAGCATGGTCGAGCGCATCGTGCGCGCCGAGATCGAGCGGGTCTCGCGCGGCCGCGGCTAGCTTCGCGCTTTTAATTTCGACGCGAACCAATAGGCCAGCAGCGGCAGCAGGATCGCGCTCGCCACGAACAGCGGCGGTCCGCCGAAACGGTCCATCACCGGCGCGGCTAGCGCGACCCCTGCGGTCTGGCCGAGGAAATACACCGAAGCGAACAGTGCAACCGAAGTGCCACGCGCTTCGGGCGTCATCTGGGTGCCGACGGTCTGCAGCGTGTTGTGCAGCATGTAGAAGCCGAGGCCGATCAGCAGAACGGCAGCGGGAGCAGGCCACCAGGTGGGCTCGACCGCAAGGACGAGGAATGCGGATCCCATGACGAGGCCGCCGGTCGCGGCGATTCCCGTTTGGCCCAGGCGCTGCATCAGTCGCGTGACCGTTGCGGCATAGATCAGTCCGCCGATGCCGAACAGGCCGATGATCAGGCCAATCGCGGTGAAGCTCAGGCCGAAGCGCAGGTGCAGGTCGGCGCCGACGAAGGGAAACACGCCTTGCAGCAGCGCCGCCTCGATGAACGTCACCAGCAGGACGAACCGGGCCCACGGGTTGGAGAACACGCTGACATAGTCGGCGCGCAGGCCGCGGGACGGCTGGGTGCCGCGGCCGGCGCGCGTCACGGGGTTGGTGAGGAGTTCATAGGTGAGCGCGATCGCGGCGAAGGCGAACATGGCGGCCAGCACGAAGAACATCGCGCGCCAGCCGAAGTGGTCGCCGATCACGCCGCCGGCCGCCTGGCCGAACAATTGGCCCAGCACCTGACCGGCGAGGAAGCGGCCCAGCACCTGTTGCCGTTGGCCATACGGCACCACGTCCCCGATGTAGGCGAGGCCGAGCGGCAGAATCCAGGCCGCGGTGAGGCCGGACGCAAACCGCGCGAGCGCCAGCGCGTCGAGCGAGCGCGCCATGCCGCACAGCGCGACCGTGATGGCCGACAGCGCGCAGGCGAGGGCGACGCTGCGGTATTTGCCGAAGCGGTCGCCGGCCGGCCCGACCACGAACTGGACGGTGCCGTGCGTGAGGGCGTAGGCGGTGACCACGATCGAGGCGGCGCCGACGGTGATGCCCAGGTCGGTCGCGATCTGCGGCAGCAATGTGTCGGCGGCGCGCACCATCGCCTGGCTGGCGAAGCTCGCGATGGCCAGGAAGGCGATGGAGCGGGTCGGGGAAGGGGTTGCCGCTGGGGGCAATGGCGTTGACAGCATCGGCGTGGCGGGCTTTTTAACGCGCGTCACGATTCAAGCAAATTGCATGCTCGACAAAACCTACCAGCCCGCCGAGGTCGAAGGCCGCATTTACGCCGCCTGGGAGGACGCGCAGGCGTTCCGCGCCGGCCGCCCGGAGCGCGCGGGCGCGCCGCCGTATTGCATCGTCATCCCGCCGCCCAACGTCACCGGTTCGCTGCACATGGGCCATGCGCTCAACAACACGCTGCAGGACATCCTGTGCCGGTTCGAGCGCATGCGCGGCAAGGACGTGCTGTGGCAGCCCGGCACCGACCACGCCGGCATCGCGACCCAGATGGTGGTCGAGCGGCAGCTGATGGAGCGCCAGCAGCCCGGCCGGCGCGAGATGGGCCGCGAGAAATTTTTGGAACGGGTCTGGGAATGGAAGGCGGAGTCAGGCGGCACCATCATCCGCCAGCTCAAGCGGCTCGGCGCATCGTGCGACTGGTCGCGCGAGCGCTTCACGATGGACGAGGGTCTCTCCCGCGCGGTGCTCAAGGTGTTCGTCGAGCTCTATCGCGCCGGGCTGATCTACAAGGACAAGCGGCTGGTCAACTGGGACCCGAAGCTGCTCACCGCGATCTCGGACCTTGAGGTGCAGCAGGTCGAGGTGAGGGGGAGCTTGTGGCACATCCGTTATCCGCTGGAAGGTAGGACGTTCGACTCGAGCGATCCATCGACTTTCATAGTCGTCGCTACAACCCGGCCCGAAACAATGTTGGCCGACGTCGCGGTAGCGGTCCATCCTGACGATGAACGTTACAAGGAGCTTGTTCGGCAGAACGTTATCTTGCCGCTGGTCGGCCGCAAGCTTCGGATAATCGCTGACGCGTACGCGGATCCCGAAAAGGGAACCGGTGCGGTAAAAATCACGCCCGGCCACGATTTAAATGACTTTGAAGTCGGTAAGCGCCATGGGCTGGATCAGGTGAGCATACTTGATCCGAGGCAAAGTTGAGTCTGGCGCAAATCCGGGTTTCGATTTTTGGAGCGGTCCCTCGAATTTCTAATTTTTCAAATGATTTTCTCATGGCTTTCGAGCCGGACGATGAGGGCCGCCGGGAGCGCGTAATCGCTCTGTTAAAAAAGCATGGTTACAGCGAACTGGCCGAAACAAGATCGCGCTTTGATGGCGTCGAGAGGTCTGCGCGCGGAAACTAGTTGTTGAGCGATTGGAAGAAAGGGGGCAAATCGCGAAAATCGAGGTTCACACACTCATATAGTTCCTCATGGTGATCGCTCGAACGTGGTTATCGAGCTGTCTCCTAACGGAGCAATGGTACGTCAACGCGAAAAAGCTCGCCGAACCCGCTATCGCGGCCGTACGTGAGGGTAAGACCAATTTCGTGCCGAAAAATTGGGAGAAGACCTATTTTGAATGGATGGAGAACATTCAGCCCTGGTGTATTTCGCGCCAGCTTTGGTGGGGCCATCAAATTCCTTGTTGGTATGGTCCAAGAGAAAGCGAAGGCCGACCAGGTAGTTTTGGCTATCCATTGTCTCACCCTGAAACTGCACGCAAGTTTGTGTGCGCCAGCGAAGCCGAAGCGACACAAGAGGCGCCAAAATATTACGGCGGTACTGTTGAAGTTGTTGCCAACTTGGAAGAAGCGGTGTCTCGCACAAAAGTAGACAACAAAAATTCTATATCTGGCGTGACGAAGATGTGCTCGACACTTGGTTTTCGTCAGCGTTGTGGCCGTTTTCGACGCTTGGATGGCCAGGTTGTGAGCCGACGAGTGGGTTCTTAAATGGCTCATAAGCATAGTGACAAGGTTGCCGGCTTGGTGGCAGCGTCATCGGCTGCCGATCTTCATCGAAGAACCTGAGGAATCGAAGCGCTTCTATCCGACCTCCACGCTGGTCACCGCTCCCGACATCATTTTCTTCTGGGTCGCCCGCATGATGATGATGGGGCTGCGCTTCATGAAGGAGGTGCCCTTCAAGGACGTCTACATCCACCGCCTGATCCGCGACGAGAAGGGCGCCAAGATGTCGAAGTCGAAGGGCAACGTGGTCGATCCGCTCGGCATCATCGACGATTACGGCGCCGACGCGCTGCGCTTCACGCTGGCGCGCGCCGCCGCGCAGGGCCACGACATCCGGCTGTCGCCGCAGACGGTCGAGAACAACCGCAACTTCGCGACCAAGCTCTGGAACGCGGCGCGCTTCGTCGAGTTCAACGGCGCGGCGCGCGTCGCCGGCTTCGATCCGCGCAGCGCCGAAGGAGACGCTCAATCGCTGGATCGCGCATGAGACCGCCAAGGCTTCGCGCGAGATCACCGAGGCGATCGAGCAGCACAAGTTCAATGATGCTGCGAACGCGGCCTATCGCTTTGTCTGGAACGTCTATTGCGACTGGTACGTGGAGCTGTCCAAGCCGTTCCTGACCGGCCCGGACGTCGCCGCCAAGGACGAGACGCGCGCCACGGCGGCGTGGGCGCTTGATGAAATTCTCAAGCTCTTGCACCCGTTCATGCCGTTCATCACCGAGGAGCTCTGGCGCGTCACCGGCGAAGCGGGGCCGAAGCGCAACGCGCTGCTGGTGCTCTCCGACTGGCCACGGCTCGAAGGACTGGACGACGCCAAGGCCGAGGCCGAGATCGGCTGGGTGGTCGACCTGATCACCACGGTGCGCTCGGTGCGCGCCGAGATGAACATCACCGCGCAGATTCCGCTGGTGCTCGCCGGTGCGTCGGCCGAGACCAGGGCGCGGGCGGAGCGCTGGAAGGAATTCGTGCAGCGGCTCGCGCGTGTCGCTGAGATTTCGTTCGCCGATGCGCCGCCGCCGGGCTCGATGCAGCTCCTGGTGCGCGGCGAGATCGTCGCCATGCCGCTCAAGGGCGTGATCGACTTCGCCGCCGAGCGCGCCCGGCTCGACAAGGAAATGGCCAAGGTCGAGTCCGACATCAAGCGGCTCGACGCCAAGCTCGGCAACGCGGATTTCCTGGCCAAGGCGCCCGAGGATCTGGTCGAAGGCGAGCGCGAGAAGCGCGACGAGGCGGAGGACCGCCGCCGCAAGATCGTCGAGGCGCTGGAGCGGCTGAAGGGCGCGGCGTAACGCGCGATCCTGGCTGCAAAAACAATTTGGTGCGGCGTGTAGGCACCCCGATTGCAACCTACCATCGTCTGCGCTGTTATGGTCCAGGACTGAAGGTCGGGGAGGGGCGCATGTCCGACGAGGCGCGCAACGTCGAGCTTTTGCGGAAGGCCTACGGCACCTGGGGCACCAGCCGCGGCGCGAGCGCCGACCACTGGCTGGAAATCTGCGCCGACAAAATCGCGTTCGGTTCGCTCGCCAACGGGCCACCGGGCTCGGCCTACCTCACCGCCTACCAGAGCCGCGACGAGCTCAAGGGCTATTTCGCTGGTCTCTCGCGCGATTGGGAGATGATGGAATACGAGGTCGATCACTTCGTCGCCCAGGGCGATCGCGTCGTCATGCTGGGACGCTGCGCTTGGCGGTTCCGCAAGACCGGCAAGGTGGTCTGGACCCAGAAGGCCGACTCCTGGCGCTTCGAGAACGGCAAGGCGGTGGAATTCTTCGAGTTCTACGACACCGCGCAGGTCATGGCGGCGATCGCCGAGGCATGATCCGGAAATGCGGCGCTGGTTTTCCGAACACGTCATGCCCAAGTGCTAAGGCATGAACATCTTTCTCGCCGGTGCAACGGGCGTGATCGGGCGGCGGCTGGTGCCGCTGCTGCGCGATGCCGGCCACGCCGTCACTGGCACGTCACGCTCCGGGGAACGGGCGAGCGCGCTGAACGTGCTCGGCGCGCAGGGCGTCGTGGTCGACGTCTACGATGCTCGTGCGCTGCTCAAGGCGATGTCGGCGGCGCATCCCGACGTGGTGATTCATCAGCTGACCGATCTGCCGCAATCGCTCGAGCCGGCGGCGCGGCCGGCGAACTTCGAGGGTAACGCGCGGCTGCGGATCGAAGGCACCAAGAATTTGATGGCCGCTGCGTCTGGTTCGGCGCGCGCCGCGTGGTGGCGCAGAGCATCGCCTTCGTCTACGCCGACGCGCCGGGCGCGCGGGTGGAAACCGACCCGCTCGACAGCAATCCGGCCCGCGCCGCGACGATCGACGCGGTGAAGTCGCTTGAAGAGCAGACCCTGGGTGTGCCGGGCATCGACGCCGTGGTGTTGCGCTACGGCCGGCTCTATGGGCCGGGCACGTGGTACGAGACCGCGACCGGCGCCGGTCCGCTGCACGTCGACGCCGCCGCACATGCGGCGCTGCTCGCGGTGACCAGGGGGCGCGGCATCTACAACATCGCCGAGGATGACGGCGCGGTGTCGAGCGAGAAGGCGAAGCGAGAATTGGGGTTTGATGCGGGGTTTCGGTTAAGGTGATTACGGTGGTCCTTGAATCCGGCCCCTTTCCCTGTAAATAGCCCGCATGAACATCCAGATTCCAGGCGAGGGCCACAACCGATCGCCGCTCGCCGCCGAGATCGAGCGCCGCCGTACCTTCGCGATCATCTCGCATCCGGACGCGGGCAAGACCACGCTGACCGAGAAACTGCTGCTGTTCGGCGGCGCGATCCAGCTTGCCGGCCACGTCAAGGCGAAGCGCAACCGCCGCTCCACGCAGTCCGACTGGATGGCGATCGAGCGCGAACGCGGTATCTCGGTCGTCACCTCGGTGATGACATTCGAGTATGAAGGCCGGGTCTTCAATCTGCTCGACACGCCGGGCCACGAGGATTTCTCCGAGGACACCTACCGAACGCTGACCGCGGTCGACAGTGCGGTGATGGTGATCGACGCCGCCAAGGGGATCGAGGCGCGCACCCGCAAGCTGTTCGAAGTGTGCCGGCTGCGCGACATTCCGATCCTCACCTTCATCAACAAGATGGACCGCGAGAGCCGCGATCCATTCGAACTGCTCGACGAGATCGAGAAGACGCTGGCGCTCGACACCGCGCCGGTGAACTGGCCGGTCGGCCGCGGCCGCGACTTCATCGCCACCATCGAGGTCGAAGGCGGCGGCGTGCGGCTGGTCGAGGGCGACGCCGGCAAGGCCGGCACGCTGCGGGAGATGGGCATTGCGGAAGTCGCGGCGCTCAATCCCAATCTCGACGCCGTCGGGATCGCCCATGAGTTTGAGCTGGTGCGCGAGGCTTGCCGCAAATTCGATCTCACCGCGTTTCGCGAGGGCCATCTCAGCCCGGTGTTCTTCGGCTCGGCGCTGAAGAACTTCGGCGTCGGCGATCTGCTCGACGCGATCGGCAAGATCGCGCCGCTGCCGCGCTCGCAGAAGGCGGACACGCGCGTGGTCGACGCCGAAGAATCGAAGATGTCGGCCTTCGTCTTCAAGATTCAGGCCAACATGGATCCGAACCACCGCGACCGCATCGCGTTCGCGCGGCTCTGCTCTGGCAAGCTCACCCGCGGCATGAAGGTGAAGCAGGTGCGCACCGGCAAGTCGATTGCGCTGACCGCGCCGCAGTTCTTCTTCGCCAAGGATCGCTCGGTGGCGGATGAGGCCTATGCCGGCGACGTGGTCGGCATTCCCAACCACGGCGCGGTGCGGATCGGCGATACGCTGACCGAGGGCGAGGACCTGAACTTCATCGGCGTGCCGAGCTTCGCGCCGGAAATCCTGCGCCGGGTGCGGCTGCCCGACGCCATGAAGGCAAAAAAGCTCAAGGAAGCGCTGCAGCAGATGGCGGAGGAGGGCGTGGTCCAGGTGTTTCGCCCGACCGACGGCTCGCCGGCGCTGGTCGGCGTGGTCGGTCCCTTGCAACTCGACGTGCTGCGCGTGCGGCTCAAGGACGAATACGGCCTCGAGATCATGTGGGACTCAGCCGAATACAACCTGGCGCGCTGGATTTCTTCCCCCGATCCCAAGGTGATGGAGACCTTCGTCACCAGCAATCGCCTGAGCATCGCCGAGGACCTCGACGGCGATCCGGTGTTCCTTGCCGCCAATCAGTTCCGGCTCGATTACACCGCGGAGCGCGCACCCGGCATCAAGTTCACCGACATCAAGGACCCGAACGCGGTGAAATAGACCACCGGGCGATTTCAGCGCGGAATTGTTGGCAGATCTGCGCGAATTCGCTGCGAGAAATCGGGCGCGTCCCCGGCTGCCTGCGCGGCGGCGTTGATCAGTGAACGCCGCCGCAGTTCATCAAACGGCAGCGTCGTGTCGATCCTGCCCGAATGATAGAGGTAGCTGTCGATCAACCCGTTGAAGAGATGCCGAATGTCGAAGCGCCCCGCGCGCCCCGCGGCGTTCGCGTAGCGGATGATGTTGATGGTGCAGCTGTTGCTCAGCAGGTGATAGAACTCTGGCCGGTCGGCCAACTCGTTGATCCGCTCGAGATAGATCGTCAGCAGTTTGCGCTTATTGGCGAGCGCCGTGTTGAGACGATAGAGGTACACCGTCTCGTTCCGGTGGTTGGTGCGCACCCCGACGATGTCGCGTTCGTCGCCAACCACGTAGATCAGCTCGAACTGCTTGAAGAGGGAGGCGATGGGATCGAACCCCTCCCCAACCTCGGGCCGCGTCTCGATGGAAATGCTCAACGGCGGCGCGTTGTCGAAGATGAAACTGACGAACGTGTGCCCGACCAGCCCCTCGCGCCAGTACGACACGTAGAAATCGATGTCGGTCAGATGTGAAAGCTGAATTTCACGCTCCTCGTGCCGCACCGTGAAGTCATTCCGGCTGCGGTACTCGAAGTTGCGCACGCCGGTCAGCCGCACGCGGTCGCCTTCGATGAAGGCCCGCGGCATCACCGCGACTTCCGGTCGCCACTCGCGATGGTGCGACGGTGCGATGGTGATCCACCACGCGACCACGGCGAGAAACAAGACGATGAAGGCGCGCTTCCGTTGCGGATTTGACAGCCAGAGCAGCCAAACCGCGAGCGCCGCGAAGGCGATCGCCACCGCAAGCCGCGCCCAGGCCCACGGCAGGTTCGAATAATAGATGGCCAGCGTGGCCCACGCGATCAGCAATGCCTGGCAGAGAAACCAGATTCCCGCGATGATCCAGCCGACGACTCTGCTCGGCATTCCCCAAAGGAGGCTCAACTGATCCTCACCTGGTCAGCGTATTCTTATAGATGACGCCGTTCTTCATGATGATCTTGAAGTTGTTGGCGGGATCGGCAATCAGATTGATGTTCTCCAGCGGATTGCCGTCGACAAGGAGCAGATCCGCGAGCGCGCCCTGCTCCACGACACCGAGCTTGCCCGGATAGGGATTGCGCTTGCCGGACAGCGCCAGCAGTTCGGCGTTTGTCGACGTCGCCATGATCAGCGTTTCGGCGGGAGTGAACCATTGGGCCATCGAGGCCAGAATTGCCCCTTGTTGCTGCGCCAGCGCGCGGGAGAACAGCACATCGGTACCCCACGCCGTCTTGAGCTTGTACTTCTTCGCCAACTCGTAGGTCTTGGGTATGCCGAGCCAGACCTCTTCCGCCTTCTCTCGCTGGACCGTACCCGCCGGAAAGGCCTTTACCAGAGCTTCGGGGATTGGCTGCATGCTCAGCCAGATGCCCTTCTCGGCCATCAGTTTGGCGGTTGCATCGTCCATCAGCATGCCGTGCTCGATGCACTTCACACCGGCGGCAATGGACCGCCGGATCGCAGCCGGCGTAAAGGCATGCGTGGCGACGTACGTGCCCCAGTTCTCGGCCGCTTCAACCGCGGCGCGCAGTTCGGCCTCGGTGAAGGTGGTCACGTCGATCGGGCTGAAGGGTGACGACACTCCGCCGCCCGCCGTCAATTTGATCTGGGAGGCGCCTTGCATGAGCTGTTCGCGCGTGCGCAGGCGTACCTCGTCAGGGCTGTCGGCGACCATCGCGCCACCAAGCTGTTCCATGCGGGTGAGCATGCCGCCGATCGTCCGCGGCAGATCGGTGAGCTGGCGGAAATCCCCGTGCCCGCTCGTGACAGTGATAACGGCGCCGGACGGATAGATGCGTGGGCCAATGACGACGCCCTCGTCGATGGCGGTCTTGAGACCGAACACCGGACCACCCAGGTCGCGAACGGTGGTGAAGCCGCGCATCAGAGTGTCTGTCGCCTCGGCGCCCGCATGCAGACTGTTGTAGGTGACGTCACCGAACGCCTGTACCGGAGTGACCCGCGCCATCGCCGCATGCCAGTGATTGTCGATCAGGCCAGGCATCAGCGTGCGCCCGCCGCCGGCGATGACGATTGCGCCGGGTTCGGCCGCAATCGGTGCGCTTGAAATGCGCTCGATGACATTGCCTTTGATAAGAACGTTGGAGGGTGCCGAAAGCGCGCCGCCTTTGCCATCGAAAATGCGCACGTTCTGAAACAAGACCGGTGGCGTATTCGCGGGCGCTTGTGCGCTGGCGGCGGATGAAAGCACGATGCCGGCAATCAACAGGACAGAGGCCACGGCCGGCCGCGATAGCGATGTCATGGTCGGGCTCCCACTGTCAGGACAACGATCCAGCTACAGCCTGGATGCCACCTTATTGCGGTCGAACGGCTGTGGCTATCGCGTCACCGCATCGGCTTGCTCAAGTACCGCGAGCCCTTCAGCCCGTAGCGCCACGGCAATTCCACCGCCTTGGTGATGCCGATCCGCACGCCGGCGAGCACGTCGGGCGTCTCCTCCCGCGCGATCAGCTTGAACGGCGGCTTGTCCAGCGCGAGGCCGTTGTGCGCGATTGAAATGCCGAGCGCCTCGCAGAGGCGGCCCGGCCCCGCGCACAGCAGCCGTTCGTCCTTGAGGCCGCGGCGGCGGCGCATCGTCGCGATGCCGTCGAGCGGCTCCAGCGCGCGGATCAGCACGGCACTGGCCGAGCCTGCCTCCTCGCAGACGAAGTTCAGGCACCAGTGGATGCCGTGGGAGCGGTAGACATAGGCGAAGCCGGGTGGGCCGAACATCACCGCGTTGCGCGGCGTCTCCCCGTTGAAGCTGTGCGCCGCGGGGTCGGTGTGGTGATAGGCCTCGACCTCAACGATCCGCCCGCCGATGCCGTCGAACAGCAACATCGCGCCGATCAACTCCGGCGCCACCTCGTGCACAGAGCGGGCAAAGAAGCTGCGGCGCAGGCGGGGGTTCATGAACCGTTGTTTATCGCCGCCGCGTCCCCGCGAAAATCTTTTTGTCACAGGGTCTAGCGGTGCACGGCGAGCCATCACCACATGGCGCCGCATTCCGGCATTCCCGCCGGAGGCAATTCGGCATGGAGCCGCGCCTCATGGACCACGTCCGCACTGCTCTCGACGAGACGATCACGCTCAATCAAGCCAAGAAGCTGGTGCAATGCATGGCGCATGAACAGAGCTTCATGTTTCTGTCCGCGCCCGGCGTCGGCAAGTCCGAGATGGTCTACCAGGCGGCGGCGGAAGCAGGGCTGCCGTGCCGCTCACTGCTCGGCACCCAGATCGCGCCGGAGGACGTGAGCGGCATTCCGCGCATCGTGGGCGAGCGCTCGGTGTTCTGCCCGCCGCGGCTCTTGCTGCCCGAGCGGCCCGAACCGTTCTGCCTGTTTCTCGACGAGCTGCCGGCCTGCACGCCCGATATCCAGAAGTCGTTCTACTCGCTGCTGCTGGAGCGGCGGCTCGGCGAGCACGCGCTGCCCAAGGGAACGTGGGTGGTGGCGGCGGGCAACCGCACGCAGGATCGCGCGCTCGTTCGCTCGTTGAGTTCGGCGCTCGTCAACCGCGTCACCATCCTGCACCTGCGGGTCGATGCCGGCGAGTGGCAGGACTGGGCGGCGAAGAACGGCATTCGCGCCGAAATCCGCGGCTTCGTCGCCAACATGCCCGACGCGCTGATGCGGCCCGTGCCCGCCGAACCGGTGCCGTTCTCGACGCCGCGCGCCTGGGCGCTGCTGTCGCGCGCACTCGACCTGGCGGAGGGCGCCGGCATCCTGACGCGAGAAACGCGCCGCGCGCTGGCGTTCGGACGCCTCTCCGCAGAGGACGCCGCGGTGTTCTGCGCGCTCGCCGAGGAGCAGATCGGCGCGATCCGTCCGATCGAGGACTACATCATTCATCCGGACTTCCTGCCCAGGACCGACGCGGCGCGCTGGTTCATCCTCAATTGCATCCGCCAGCACGTAAGGGACGGCACGCTCGCGCCGCTCAAGCCGCGTGCTGTCAACCGCTTCCTGCGCGGCCTGCAGCCGGAGCAGCAACTGACCGTGCTGACCGATCTGGTCGAGCAATGGGGTCAGCTCGGCGCCGACCGCGCCATGTTCGACCTCTTGAAGAAAGTGATTGCGCTGTGAGCGTCGCGGTAAGGGCGGTTCCCTCCGAGCGCGCGACGCTCGATCGCATTGCGCGCGCCTTGCGGCTGGTGACGGCGCCGCTGCCGCATCTCGCCGGACTGGCGGCGGCGGTGCGCGTCAACATCGACGAGCGGGTGCCGACCATGGGCGTGTTCGCCTCCGGCCGGCTCATCGTCAATCCTGCCTTCGTGGCGCGCTTGAAGGAAAACGAGCTGGTGTTCGTGCTGGCGCACGAGCTCTTGCACCTGGCGCTGCGCACCCACGACCGCGCCAAGGGCAGCGGCCGGCTCGAGTTCAACTACGCGCACGACTACATCATCAACGACATCCTGCGTGTCGAGCTGGGCTTTCCCGTCATTCCCGCCGGCGGCCTCGACATGCCGGGGGCGCGCGAGAAGTCGGCCGAACAGATTGTGCTGGAGATGCGCCGCAGCGCCGATCTCATGCCGTCGAAGTCGCGCGTGTTCGACGGCGAGTCCGTGACGTTGCGGCGCGTGCTTGGTGCAGCTGGCGCGAGCCCGTCGCTGGAGCAGCAGCAGGCCGGCGACGTGCTCGACGACCGGACCGAGCGCGAGCTGTTTCCGGAGGAGGCCGCCGAGCAGGACCGCCGCTTGAAGGAGCTTTCCGATCTGGCCGCGAAGGCGCTGGCGCTGGCGCGCGCCATTGGCGCGATGCAGGGGCGGGGCGGCAACGCGGGCGCGGTGCAGCATCAGGTCGTAACCGCGCTGCGCGGGCTCTATCGCACGCCGTGGGAGATGATCCTGCAGAAATGGCTCGAGTTGGTGGCGCCGGGCGAGCGCACCTTCACGCGGCCGTCACGGCGTGGCGCGGACCGCGACGACATTGTGCTGCCCGGACGCAAGCGGGAATCCTGGCGGCTCAATGTTGTGCTCGACACCTCCGGTTCGATGACCGAGATCGTCCCGCGTGTGCTCGGCGCGGTCGCCGATTTCTGCGATGCCGTGGCGGTGGAGGAAATCCGCCTCGTGCAGTGTGATACCGCGGTGACGTCGGACGAGGTCGTGTCGCCGGATAAGCTCGGCGACTACCAAGTCAGCGGCTACGGCGGCAGCGATCTCACGCCCGCCATGCTGAAGCTGGCCGACGATCCGCACGTGACCGCCTGTCTGATCGTGACCGATGGCGATGTCGAATATCCGCCGGTGGAGATGCCCTACAGCGTGCTTTGGGTGCTGCCGGCCCAGGGCGCCGGCTTTCGGCCGCGCTACGGCCACGTCGTAACGATGCAAGGGAGCATTGAGCCATGAAGGCAGTGCAGGAACTCGTCGCTTATTTTGATCGCCGGGGAGCGCTGTCGCAGCGCCAGCTGCGCAAGCTGCTCGATCAGGGGTTCTTGGCCGCCGACGCGCCGGCCAACATGATCGATCTTTGCGATCCGGTCGGCGCGACCTTCTACTTCCGGGTGCGCGGCACTGCCGACGGTCAGCTTTGGGGCACCGACATCTACACCGGAGACTCCAACCTTGCCGTGGCCGCCGTTCACGCCGGTCTGGTCAAGCTGGACCAGTCTGCCATCGTCAAGGTGACGGTCGTTGCGCCGCTGTCGCAGTATCAAGGTTCGGTGCGGCACGGCGTGACCAGCCACGACTTCGGCCGCTATGGCACGGCCTACCGGCTCTCTGCGATCTAGGCTCCGTACGATGTTGCAGCGCACGCACATCTGTGGCGTGGCGGCAACATCCTTAGAACATTTCAGCGTTTGGCGGTGACACGCGGCTTCGTGCCGCGATTTGGCCATACCATTCGCTGAACACGAAGCCGTCTTCAAGCCGTTGCGACATTTTCGGTTTTTTCGCCGGATCGGGCTTTGGCAGGGACATCGCAGACGCCGCAAGCGCCAATCCCGCGGGGGGACGAGGCGGGCGCGGAAGGGCCGGGGGGCCCTGAAACGTCGATGGACGCCAAGACCGAACTTAAGTCCCGGTTGCCGAGTAGGCACGTCACCGAGGGCCCCGCGCGGGCTCCCCACCGGTCGTACTACTACGCCATGGGTCTGACCAAAGAGCAGATCCATCAGCCGTTTGTCGGCGTCGCATCGTGCTGGAACGAAGCGGCGCCCTGCAACATCTCGCTGATGCGTCAGGCTCAGGTGGTGAAGAAGGGCGTCGCCGCCGCTGGCGGCACGCCGCGCGAGTTCTGCACCATCACCGTGACCGACGGCATCGCCATGGGCCATGCCGGCATGTATTCGTCGCTGCCGTCGCGCGAGGTGATCGCCGACAGCGTCGAACTCACCATGCGCGGCCACGGCTACGACGCGCTGGTCGGGCTCGCTGGCTGCGACAAGTCTTTGCCCGGCATGATGATGGCGATGGTGCGCCTCAACGTGCCGTCGATCTTCATCTACGGCGGTTCGATCCTGCCCGGTTCATTCCGGGGTCAGGTCGTCACCGTGCAGGACATGTTCGAGGCGGTCGGCAGGCATTCGGTCGGCGCGCTGTCGGATGAGGACCTCGACGAGATGGAGCAGGTGGCCTGTCCGTCGGCTGGTGCCTGCGGCGCGCAATTCACTGCCAACACGATGGCAACCGTTTCCGAGGCGATCGGCCTCGCGCTGCCATACTCGGCGGGCGCGCCGGCGCCGTATGAAATCCGCGACCGGTTCTGCATGACCGCCGGGGAGCAGGTGCTCGACCTGGTCAGGCGCAACATCCGGCCACGCGACATCGTTACCCGCAGGGCTTTGGAAAACGCAGCCGCAGTTGTGGCGGCATCCGGCGGGTCTACCAATGCTGCACTGCATCTCCCGGCCATCGCGCACGAATGTGGCATCGAATTCGACCTGTTCGATGTCGCCGATGTCTTCAAAAAAACACCTTATGTCGCGGATTTGAAACCAGGTGGCCGCTATGTCGCCAAAGACATGTTCGAGGTTGGCGGCATTCCGCTGCTGATGAAGACGCTGCTCGACCATGGCCACCTGCATGGCGAGTGCCTCACCGTCACCGGGCGGACCATCGCGGAGAACCTCGCCAAGGTGAAGTGGAATCCGAACCAGGACGTTGTGCTCCCGGCGAACAAGCCACTGTCGCCGACCGGCGGCGTGGTCGGCCTGAAGGGCAACCTCGCGCCCGAGGGCGCGATCGTGAAAGTTGCCGGCATGGACAACCTCAAGTTTACCGGCCCGGCGCGCTGCTTTGACGGCGAGGAGGCGTGCTTCGAGGCGGTCCGGCTCAAGAAGTACAAGGAAGGCGACGTCCTGGTGATCCGCTACGAGGGCCCCAAAGGCGGCCCCGGCATGCGCGAGATGCTGTCGACCACCGCGGCGCTCTATGGCCAGGGCATGGGCGGCAAGGTCGCCCTGATCACCGATGGCCGCTTCTCCGGCGCAACCCGCGGCTTCTGCATCGGCCACGTCGGGCCCGAGGCGGCAGTCGGCGGGCCGATTGCGCTTATTCGTGACGGCGATCACATCATCATCGATGCCGACCAGGGCACGCTCGACGTCAAGCTGAGTGCCGACGAACTTGCCAAGCGAAAGTCAGATTGGAAGGCGCGGGAGAACGACGCGACCTCCGGCTACCTTTGGAAATACGCCCATCAGGTTGGTTCGGCGCTCAAGGGCGCGGTCACCCATCCTGGCGGCGCTGCCGAGAAGATCACCTATGCGGATATCTAGTCTCGTCATGTCCGCGACCGTGGTTGGGCTCGCCATCTGGCTCGAGCCTTCGCCGTCGCTGTCGCTTGACGGCACGCCGTCGCCGAATGCCGCTGCGGCGCCGGCCGCTGCGCTTTCGGCCGTGCCCGACACCACCGTTACAACGCCCAAGGCGGCGCTCGCGCCGTCGAACAGCGTACTATCACCGGTCGATGCGTTCCGCCGGGCCACTGAGGCGCTCAAGGCTGGCGAGCGCAAGAATGCCCTGACCTCGCTGCAATACGCGGCCGACCACGGCCACGGCGTCGCGCTCTGGCAGCTTGGCCGCATGTATGCCGAAGGCGACGGCGTGGTGCGCAACGACCAGCGTGCTTTCGAGTATTTCCGCAAGTTCGCCGACAGCCACGCCGACGACCATCCGGCGGGGCCACGCTCGCGCTTCGTCGCCAACGCCTTCGTGGCGCTCGGCAATTACTATCTCGACGGCATCCCCAATTCGCCGATCGAGGCCAGTCCGGAGCGGGCGCGACGGATGTTCTATCACGCCGCCTCGTACTTCGGTGACCCGGAGGCGCAGTATCAGCTTGCGATGCTCTACGTTGACGGCACCGGCGTCGGCCGCGACGCCAAGCGGGCGGTGCCCTGGCTGGTGCTGGCCGCCAACAAGGGCCACTACAAGTCACAGGCGGTGCTCGGCCGCATCCTGTTCCGCGGCGAGCATGGCATCCGGCAGCCGGCCTCCGGGCTGATGTGGCTGACGGTGGCGAGCGATGGACCGGGCGGCGCGGTGAAGTGGATCGCCGAATTGCGCGAGAGCGCGTTCAAGCAGGCGACGGATCGCGAGCGCGCCGCGGCGCTGGTGCTGCTGGAGCGCTGGGTCGAAGGCCGCGCCGCGCAATAGCCCATCTCTCGTCAGGGCGGATCGATCGCCAGGTCGACATAGACCGGGACGTGGTCGGACGGCTTTTCCCAGGAGCGAACGTGCTTGTCGATGCCGGCCGCGGTGAGCCGATCGGCGGCCTGCGGTGAGAGCATCATGTGGTCGATCCGGATGCCCCAGTTCTTCTGCCAGGCGCCCGCCTGGTAATCCCAGAACGTGTAGAGGCCGCGCTCGTCGCTGGTGGCGCGGATCGCGTCGGTCAGGCCAAGGTTGGCGAGCGAACGAAACCGCTCCCGGGTCTGCGGCAGGAACAGCGCGTCGTTGACCCAGACGGCCGGGTTGTGGACGTCGTCGGCGGTGGGAATGACGTTGTAATCGCCGGCCAGGATCAGTGGCTCTTCCAGTTGAAGTCGTTCACGAGCGTAGTGAGAAAGCCGGTCCATCCAATTGAGTTTGTAAGAATATTTATCTGTGTTGGGCGGATTGCCGTTGGGCAGGTAGATCGAAGCGACGCGCAGCACTCCGGTCGAAGTAGAAACCGTCGCCTCAAGGAAGCGGGCGTGGTCGTCGGCGTCGTCGCCGGGCAGGCCAGGGGTGACTTCGTCGAACTTCAGCTTGGACAGGATCGCGACGCCATTGAATGTCTTCTGTCCATGCACGGCAAGGTTGTAGCCGAGCGCCTCAAAGGCCTGCCGGGGGAAGGCGTCGTCGGTGCACTTGATCTCCTGAAGGCAGGCGATGTCCGGCTGGCGCTCGGCGAGCCAAGCGGTCAACTGCTCGGTTCGCTGCCGGATTGAGTTCACGTTCCAGGTGGCGATGCGCATTTCGGGCGGTCTCGGCAGGTAGGGGCTGCGCAGATTAACTAACTTGGCCAGGACCTGAAGAGGTACCGGGATATCGGTGTTTTACCAAGATGGCCGGGCGTGCACCTGTGGCGGGCGTATGGTAATAATCCGGTAATAGGGGCCGACTGAGCGCAAGCGCGGCGGCCAGGGGGCGGTGTGTCTAGAGCCGGTCGGGTTTGGCCCGGCCGAGAGCGGGTTTTCTGGGCATGAGGAAGCGGACGGTGCTGGTAGGGGTGGCGGTGGTGCTCGCCCTGGCGGGCGGCGCTGTCGTCACGCGCGACTTTTGGAACCCGCAGGGTGCGGTTGCCCAGGCGCCGCGGCCGAACCCGCAGCCGCGCGGCGTACCGGTGGTCGTGGCGTTGGCCGAGAAGAAGCAGGTGCCGCTACAGGTCGAGCTGCTTGGCACCGTGTCGCCGATCGCCAGCGTTGCCATCAAGTCCCGGCTCGAAACCGAGATCGTCGAAGTCCACTTCCGCGACGGTGCAATGGTGCAAAAGGGTGACCTGCTGTTCACCCTCGACGGGCGCGCCATTGAAGCGCAGATCAAGGACTTGGAGGCGGTTCTGACCAGCGCCAAGGCGCAGCTCGACCAGAATGAGCGTGACCTGGAGCGGTACACCGAACTGGTCGCCAAGAACGCCACCACCATGGTGACGCTGAACAACACCAAGACGCAGGTCAACGTTTCGCGCGCCACGGTCCACTCGACATCGGCGAAGATCGAAAACCTGAAGGTTCAACTATCGTATTGCACGATCCGTGCGCCGATCGCCGGTCGCGCCAGCATGGCCGCGGTCAAGGCGGGCAATTTTGTGCGGCCGGCCGACGTCGCTGCGCTCGCGACCATCATTCAGACCGCCCCGGTCTATGTCGCGTTTGCGTTGCCACAGAACAATCTGCCTGCGTTGCGCGAAGCGCTGGCCGCGGAGACGGCGACGGTAGAGGCGATCATCCCGGGCGAGACGCGGCGCGCCAACGGCCATGTCTCGATGATCGAAAACACGATCGATGCGGCGACCGGCACCGTCACGGTCCGCGCCACCATGCCGAACTCCGATAACCTGCTTTGGCCCGGCACGCTGGTGCGCGTGCTGCTGACGTTCCGCATCGAGGAGATGGTCGTCGTGCCGCCGACCGCCGTCCAGGCCAGTCAGACCGGTACCTTCATTTTCGTCGTCAACAACGGCGTTGCCACCGTGCAGCCGGTCAAGGTGTCGCGCACGCAGCACAACGAAACTATCCTCGAAAGCGGTCTTTCAGGAGGGGAGACGGTCGTGACCGACGGCCAGCTTCGCCTCACCAACGGCGCCCGTGTGGCGCCGCGCAGCGCCACCGCCGGTTCCTGACCCATGAACCTTTCCGAGCTTTGCATCAGGCGCCCGGTTCTGACGACGCTGCTGACTGCGTCGTTGATCGTGTTCGGAGTGTTTGCCTACCGGCTGCTGGCGGTCGCTGCATTGCCGCGGGTCGACTTCCCGACCATCCAGATCCAGGCGCAGCTGCCGGGCGCCAGCCCCGAAACCATGGCGGCGTCGATCGCGTCGCCGATCGAACGGCAATTGTCGACCATTGCCGGCATCAGCGCGATTACCTCGTCGTCCACCCAGGGCTCGACCTCGATCATCATTCAGTTCGAGCTCAGCCGCGACATCGACAGTGCCGCGCTCGACGTGCAGACCGCGCTGTCGACGGCCGCCCGCCGATTGCCGCCGGAAATGACCACGCCGCCGCAGTTCCGCAAGGTCAATCCGGGCGACTTCCCGATCCTGTTCATCAGCACCCGTCTCGTCGACGCTGCCGCTCCACGTCGTCAACGAATACGCCGAGACCGTACTCGCCCAGCAGATCTCGCAGATCCAGGGCGTTGCGCAGGTGACGATCTACGGCTCGCAACGGTTCGCGATCCGCGTCCAGGTCGATCCGGTTGCCGCGGCGGCGCGCAACATCTCGCTTGATGAGATCCGTAACGCCGTGAGCCGGGCGAATTCCAACGTGCCGGTGGGTACGCTCGCAGGCGAACAGCAGAACATCACGCTGCAAGCCTCGGGCGCGCTGATCAAGGCCGCCGACTACCAGAAAATCACCGTCGCTTATCGCAACGGCGTGTCAGTGAAGCTCGACGAAGTTGCGCGCGTCCTGGATAGCGTGGAGAACGACAAGGTCGCGAGCTGGTTCAACGCCGAGCGCGCCATCGTGCTCGCGATCCAGCGCCAGCCTGACGCCAATACTGTGGCAGTGGTGGACGCGGTACGCGAAAAGCTGCCGTCGTTCCGCGCTCAGGTGCCTGCGGCGATCGAGATGCAGTTCCTGCTCGACCGCTCGCTTTCGATCCGCGATTCCGTCTCCGAGGTGCAGTTCCACCTGACGATTTCCGTGATGCTGGTGGTCATGGTCATCTTCCTGTTCCTGCGCAAGGCGTCGGCGACCATCATTCCCTCGCTGGCGGTTCCGGTGTCGCTGATCGGCACCTTCGCGGCGATGTATGCGTTTGGCTTCTCGATCAACAACATGACTTTGCTGGCGCTCGCGCTGTCGGTCGGCTTCGTGGTCGACGATGCGATCGTCATGCTGGAGAACATCGCGCGGCACATCGAAGGCGGCATGCGGCCGTTCGAGGCGGCGCTCAAGGGCTCGCGCGAAGTCGGCTTCACGATCATCTCGATCACCTTCTCGCTGATCGCGGTTTTCATCCCGGTGCTGCTGATGGGCGGCATGGTCGGCCGCGTGTTCCGCGAGTTCGCGGTGACGATCTCCGTCGCCATCATCGTATCGGGCTTCGTCTCGCTGACGCTCACGCCGATGCTGTGCGCCCGGGTGCTGCGCGTCCATCACGAGAATGAAAAGCAGTTTTTCATCTTGCAGTGGTTCGAGGCGGTATTCCGAGGTTGGCTGCGGGCCTACGAATGGTCGCTCGACTGGGTGATCAAGTACAAAGCGATCATGCTGGTCGTCACGTTCATGACGCTCGGCGGTTCGGTCTGGCTCTACATGGCGATCCCCAAGGGCTTCTTTCCGCCGGAGGACACCGGATACATCGCGGTGACGACCGAAGGGCCTAGCGACATCGGTTTCCAGGCGATGTCGGAGCTCCAACGCAAGGTTGCCGAGGTCATCCGCACAGGACCCAGCCGTCGAGTACCTGAATTCCACGGTGGGTACCGGTGGCCCGAACCCGACGTCGAACTACGGCCGCATGCTGCTGGGCCTCAAGCCGATGTCGGTGCGCAAGGAGAATTCGACCGCGGTGATCCAGCGGCTGCGCCGCACCACCAACGCCGTGCCGGGCGTCGCGGTGTATTTCCAGAACATCCAGAACATCCGCGTGGTGGCTCGCATCTCGAAGAGCGAGTTCCAGTACACGCTGCAGTCCAGCGACACCGAGGCGCTCTACCGGATCACGCCGGAGCTGCAGGCCGCGGTCGAGAAGGTTGAAGGCCTGCGCGACGTCACCACCGACCTCTACGTCAAGAATCCGGAGATGGTGGTGGAGATCGACCGCGAGAAGGCGGCGGTCTACGGCATCACCGTCGATCAGATCCGCCAGGAGCTCTACAACGCGTTCGGGTCGCGCCAGATCGGCACGATTTACACGTCGTCGAACGACTACCAGATCATTATGCAGAGCATGCCGGAGTTCCAGGCCGATCCGTCGGCGCTCTCCAAGATCTTCCTCAAGACACGCGCGGACAATCCCAACGCGACCGCGATCGGCGGGGGCGCGAGCGGCACCGGCGTGCTGACCGGGCCGTCAATTCCGCTGTCCGCAGTGACCAAGCTGGTGCCCTCGGTTGGTCCGCTGCAGGTCAACCACCAAGGTCAGCAGCCCTCGGTGACGATCTCATTCAATCTCGCACCCGGCGTCTCGCTGGGCTATGCGGTTGATCAAATTCAGCGCATCGAGCGCGAAGCGGGTCTGCCAGCCTCGATCACGAGCGGCTTCCAGGGCTCGGCGCAGGTGTTCCAGGAATCGCTGAAGGGGCAGGGTATCCTGGTGCTCGCCGCGATCTTCGCCGCCTACGTGGTGCTGGGCATTCTCTACGAGAGCTTCATCCATCCGATCACCATCATCTCCGGCCTGCCGTCGGCCGGCATCGGCGCGCTGCTGACGCTGATGCTGTTCAAGATGGACCTTTCGGTCATCGCCATGATCGGCATCGTCATGCTGGTCGGCATCGTGAAAAAGAACGCGATCATGATGATCGACTTCGCGATTGAGCGAAGACGCGTCGGCCTCGGCGCCGAGGCGGCGATCCGCGAGGCGGCGCTGCTGCGCTTCCGTCCGATCATGATGACGACGTTCGCCGCGATCTTTGGCGCGCTGCCGATCGCAATCGGCTCAGGCGCGGGCGCGGAACTTCGTCAGCCGCTCGGCGTCGCGGTGGTCGGCGGGCTGCTGGTGTCGCAGCTCCTCACGCTCTACATCACTCCGGTCGTGTACCTCTATCTCGATCGCCTCGATCGCCTCGTGAAGCGCCGCCTCGAGCCGCAGCTCGAGGAGGTCACCGGGCCGATCAAACCGGCGGTCGCGGCGGAATAATCCGCTATCGGTCGAATTCTATGGAGTTTGTCATGGCGTTGCGTGTTGGTGCGTGCGTGGCGGTGCTGATCGGTTTGCACGCGGTCGGCGTCGCCTCGCAAGCATCGGCGCAATCCTGGCCCAGCAAGCCGATCCGGGTGATTATTCCGTTCGGCGCCGGCAGCGCCACCGACATTGTTCCGCGCATCGTGTTCGAGGCGATGTCACCCGCGCTCGGCCAGGCGATCGTGGTCGAGAACCGGGTTGGCGCCGGCGGCACGCTGGGCACCAATGCCGTCGCTACCGCCGAGCCGGACGGCCACACGCTGCTGGCGCATTCCAACGCGCACACCATCTCGCCGGCGGTGTACGGCAACCTGGCGTATCACCCGGCCGATGACTTCGCCGGCATCACGCCGTTCGGCGCGCTGCCCAATGTGCTGATCATCTCGCCCAGCAAAGGCATCAAGACGATCCAGGAGCTGGTCGCCGCTTCCAAGGCGAAGCCCGGAACGTTCAACTACGCGTCGGTCGGCGTCGGCTCGGGCACGCATCTCAGCGTCGAGAAGCTCAAGCTCGGCTCCGGCCTGGACGCCCAGCATATCCCGTACAAGGGCGGCCCCGAGGCGCTGACCGACGTGATCGCCGGCCGCGTCGATTTCTACTTCTGCCCGATCAATACGGCGCTGCCGCACATTCGCAACGGCAATCTGGTCGCGCTGGTGACCAGCGCCACCTCGCGCGCGCCGGAACTGCCGGACGTGCCGACCACGCTCGAGGCCGGCTACAAGAACGCCGACTTTCCGATCTGGATCGGCCTGCTCGCGCCGGCCAAGACGCCGCGCCCGATCGTTGAGCGGCTGCATAGCGAGGCGGTGAAGGCGATCAAGCTGCCAGCGACGCAGGAGCGTCTCGCCAAGACCGGAGTCGGGCCGATGATCCTGACGCCGGCCGAATTCGACGCGCGCATCCGCGCCGAGATCGCCGCCAACGGCGCGGTCGCCAAGGCCGCCGGCATCAAGCCGAACTAGACAGTTTTTTACAGCGTGAAGCTGGTGCCGCAGCCGCAGGACGCCTTGGCCAGCGGGTTGTTGACCTTGAAGGTAGCTCCGATCAGGTCGTCGACGAAATCGATCTCGGAGCCCGCGAGATATTGCAGCGACACCGAATCGATCAGCACGGTGGCGCCGTCGCGAGCGACCACGATGTCGTCCTCGGCCTTGTCGCGCTCGACGTCGAACTTGTACTGGAAGCCGGAGCAGCCGCCGCCCTGCACGCTGATGCGCAGCATCGCGCCCGCCGGCTCGGACTTGAGGATTTCCCCGATCCGCTGCGCGGCGCGCTCCGTGACGGTGACGTTCGTCGTCATTGCTGGCCCTTCCGGCCGCCATGCAGCCCATGGCTGCAGGCGGTTTGCTCGTGTGATAGTTAGGTGCGCCGGCGCGGTACGTCAATCGCGCAGAACCTCACCGGGCAGATCATGGCGGCCGAACCGTTGGCCCGCGCAGCTTTCGCTTCGGACGTGCGCTTCTGCCGCGGACGGCTGCATGGCGAGCCGCCAAGCGCCGCACGCTCCCCGTTCCGCCGCGACTGCGACCGCCTGATCCACGCCAGCGCGTTCCGCCGGCTCGCCCACAAGACGCAGGTCTTCGTGTTTCATGAGGGCGATCATTTCCGCACCCGGCTGACCCACACCTTGGAGGTAACCCAGATTGCGCGTTCGCTCGCTCGCGCGCTGCGCCTCGACGAAGACCTCGCGGAGGCCGCCGCACTCGGTCACGACCTCGGCCATCCGCCGTTCGGCCATGCCGGTGAGCGTGCGCTCCACCATTGCCTCGCCGCGTTCGGCGGATTCGACCACAACGCGCAGACGCTGCGGGTGGTCACTATGCTGGAACGTCGCTATCCCGACTTTGACGGCTTGAATCTGACCTGGGAGACGCTGGAAGGGCTGGTCAAGCACAACGGCCCGCTGACCGATCGCGCCGGCCGCCCGGCCGGACGGCACAAGGATCGCGGCGTGCCGCGCACCATCGCGGACTATTCAGCCGTCCATGATCTCGAACTGTGGACCTATCCAAGCGCCGAAGCCCAGGCGGGCGCGATCGCCGACGACATTGCGTATGACGCCCACGATATCGACGATGGCCTGCGGGCCGACATGTTCACGCTCGACGATCTCGCCGATGTGCCGCTGGTCGGCGACATCCTGCGCGAGATCGCGGCCGAGCATCCGCACCTCGAGCCGGGGCGCCGCGTCCACGAGCTCAGCCGCCGGCTGATCACCCGCATGATCGAAGACGTGATCGCGCAGACGCGGCGCCGTGTCGCCGAGCTCGGCATTCAGTCGGCCGACGCTGTCCGTAACGCCGCCGCGCCGCTGGTCGGTTTCTCCCCAGCGATGGCGGAGGCCGATCGCGCCATCAAGAACTTCCTGTTTCCGCGGCTGTACCGCCACGCGCGCATCATGCGGATCATGACCGACGCGGAAACCGTGGTGCGCGAACTGTTTGCGCGCTACGTCGAGGCGCCCGCCGAGATGCCGGTGGAGTGGCGGCAGGAGCTCCGGCCGGACGACGCTGCTGCGCATGCGCTGCGGATCGCCGACTTCATCGCCGGCATGACGGACCGCTACGCCATGATAGAGCACACACGGCTGTTCGGGAGCACGCCGGAATTGCGCTGACACCGGATTCGCTCCCCGGTCGTCGATTTGCTATCACCGCGCCCGCATGAACGTCTTCAATCTCTTCACCACGCACGTCTGCAACGCCGTCGAAGCGCTGGCCAAGGCCGGCGTGTTCACGACGGCGCCCGAATTGTCCCGCATCGTGGTCGAGCCGCCGCGCGAGACCGGGCACGGCGATCTCGCCACCAACGCAGCGATGGTGCTGGCCAAAGACGCCGGCCTCAAGCCGCGCGATCTGGCGGCGAAGATCGCGGCCGAGTTGGAGAAGCGGCCTGAGATCACCAAGGCCGAGATCGCGGGCCCAGGCTTCATCAACCTGACGCTCGATCCGGCGGTGTGGCGCGAGGCGCTGGCGCGACGCGATCCGCGCCGGCGCGGACTACGGGCGGGGGGAGGGCGCGGTGCGCCACGCGGTCAATGTCGAATACGTCTCGGCCAATCCGACCGGGCCGATGCATGTCGGCCACTGCCGTGGCGCGGTGTTCGGCGATGCGCTCGCCAACCTGCTGGCGTTCGCAGGCTTCGCGGTGACGCGCGAGTATTACATCAACGACGCCGGCGCGCAGGTCGATGCGCTCGCGCGGTCCGCCTACCTGCGCTACCGCGAGGCGCTGGGCGAAGATATCGGCGCGATTCCCGAGGGGCTTTATCCCGGCGACTACCTCAAGCCGGTCGGCGCCGCGCTCGCCGCGCAACACGGCGCAGCGCTCAAGGACAAGTCGGAGTCCGAATGGCTCGTTCCGGTGCGCAACACGGCCGTCGCGATGATGATGGACATGATCCGCGATGACCTTGCTGCACTCAACGTCAAGCACGACGTGTTCTTCTCCGAGCGCTCGCTGGTCGAGGGCGGCGACAAGGTCGGTGCCGCGATCGAGGCGTTGCGGAGGAACGGCGAGGTGTACGAAGGACGGCTTCCTCCGCCGAAAGGGGCGCCCGCGGAAGATTGGGAAGACCGCGAACAAACGCTGTTCCGTTCCACGGACTTCGGCGACGACGTCGACCGGCCACTGAAGAAATCGGACGGCAGCTACACCTACTTCGCCTCCGACATCGCCTATCACAAGTCGAAGTTCGACCGCGGTTTCCGCGACATGATCGACGTCTGGGGCGCCGATCACGGCGGTTACATCAAGCGCATGAAGGCGGCGGTGAAGGCCGTGAGCGGCGGCACCGCCGAGCTCGACGTCAAGATCGTGCAACTGGTCAAGCTCACCCGCGCCGGCGTCGAAGTGAAAATGTCGAAGCGCTCGGGCGAGTTCGTCACCTTGCGCGAGGTGGTCGACGAAGTCGGCCGTGACGCGGTGCGGTTCATGATGCTCTACCGCAAGAACGATGCGCGCGCTCGATTTCGACCTCGCCAAGGTGATCGAGCAGACCCGCGACAATCCGGTGTTCTACGTCCAGTACGGCCACGCCCGCGGTCATTCGGTGTTCCGCAACGCCGCGGACGTGCTTCCCAATTTGCCCAGGGAATCGGCGGCGCGCGCCAAGCTGCTCGCGGGCGCGCCGTTGGCGCGGCTTGATGACGCGGCGGAGCTTGCCCTGATGCGCAAGGTGGCGCTCTATCCGCGCCTCATCGAGGCCTCCGCGCAGGCCCATGAACCGCACCGGATTGCCTTCTATCTCTATGAATTGGCAAGCGAATTCCACGCGCAATGGAGCCGCGGCACGGCCGCGCCGCATTTACGCTTCATTATCCAAGATGATCCAGAACTGACCCTGGCGCGGTTGGCGCTGGTGCAGGGCGTGATCGCAGTACTTGCCTCTGGATTGGCGCTGTTGGGCGTCGAGGCGCCCGAGGAAATGCGGTAGTCTCGCCGCCCGGTTGACGTGAAATCGCCGCAACCGCGGGTCATGCATCAGTCGTACCGGACACGGAACTCGTAATGACGGACGACAGCAACGCACGCTACCGATCGAGCGACCCGTTTGCGCCCGCGCCTGGCCCGGACGGGCACAGCAGTGACCCGCTCGCCGAACTGGCGCGCCTGATCGGTCAGACCGACTTCTCCGAACTGCACCATCGCGACACACGTCCGGCGCCGCGCGAGCCGCAGCCGTATGACGATCTGGTCCGGCCTCACGACGATCGGCAAGGCTACGACGATCGGCAAGGTTACGACGATCGGTCCGGGTATGACGATCGGCAGAGCTACGACGACCGCTCAACCGCGCACCATTCGCGTGACGAACGGCCGGCCTACAATTCTCACCTGGACCCGCCATACCGGCAGGAGCCGGAGCCGACGCACGAGTATCGGCAGGATCCCGCATACCGGCAGGAGCCCGCGCCCGATTGGCAGAACACGCCGGCGCCGACGTTCGATCCGTTTCCAGCGGCGTCGCACCAAGCCACGACCCCCGCGCATCGCGCTGACGAGACGCCGAACCGGCTGGCCGACTTTCGGTTCGACCTGTCGCAGCCTCCCGCACCGGCGGGCTTGTCCGGCCACGATACGCCGCCGCTCGATGCGCCGCCGCCCGATCCGCTGTCGCGGCCGGCGTCCGCATTTGCAACGGCGATGCCGCCGTCATCCGAAGCCGGAATGCTGCCGCAGCCCAACCCGGACGAGTACTACGATGATGCCCCGCCGAGCGGTCGTCGCAGGGGCCTGCTCACCGTCGCAGCGGTGTTCATGCTCGCCATCCTGGGTACCGGTGCGGCGTTCGGCTATCGCACCTGGTTTGGCGCCCCGGGCGTGAAGGCGCCGCCGCCTGTGATCAAGGCCAGCGCCGAGCCGCCCAAGGTCGCGCCGCCGGCGCCGCCGGCTGTCGACGCGAACAAGATCACCTACGATCGGTTCGCCGATCGCGGCATGAACGAGAAGGTGGTGGTTCGCGAGGAGAAGCCGGTCGACGTCAGAGTTTCGGCGCCTCCGGCTGCGCCGCCTGCCGTCCCTCAGGCTGCCGCGCCGTCCGCAGCGCAAGCGGCCGCTGCCGCTGCCAATCCGCCGAGCGTGCTCACCGAGCCCAAGCGCGTGCGCACCGTTCCGATCCGCCCGGATGCGCCCGATGCGGCTCCCGGAATTCGCCCGCCGCAAGTCCAGGCGTCCACCCGGCAGGCCGCCGCGGCGCCGTCCAACGCGCCGCTCGATCTGTCCAACCCAGTTGGCCACGCGCCGCCGCAGGCCCGCGCCGCGGCGAGCCGTCCGGCACCGCCGCCGCCCCAGGCCGCGCCCTTGCCGCCGCCCGGCACTTCGCCACTTTCGCTTGCAGCCGAGAACAGTCCGCCGCCAGCCCGCCCGGCTCGTGTCGCCGCGGCTCCGGCAGCCACCGCGTCAGCCGGCAACGGCAACTACCTGGTGCAGGTGGCGTCGCAGCGCAGCGAGGCTGACGCGCAGACCGCGTTCCGCAGCGTCAAGTCCAAGTATTCCGACATCCTTGGCGATCGCCAGCCGGTGATCCGGCGGGCTGATCTGGCCGGCAAGGGGACCTACTACCGCGCCATGGTCGGGCCGTTCTGCGAGCCGCGACCAGGCGGTGCAGCTCTGCTCCAGCCTGAAGGCCGCGGGCGGCGACTGCGTGGTGCAGGCGAACTGACAGCCTCGGCTTGACCCTCAACCGCGACGCAAGCTAATCCGCGCCGATGGCGGCGCGCGCTTTCATCATCGGATTGGCTGGTCCCGCACTGACGTCCGATGAGCGCGCATTCCTGCGCGAAGCGCGTCCGTGGGGCCTCATCCTGTTCAAGCGGAACATTCAGGACCCATCGCAAGTTACGAGACTTGTGATGGATTTTCTCGATGCATCTGGCGATGCAGGTGCGCCCGTCCTGGTCGACCAGGAAGGCGGACGGGTGCAGCGGCTGGGGCCGCCGCATTGGCCGGTCTACCCGCCGGGCGCGGCCTATGGCGCGCTTTTCGATCGCGACCAGGCGAAAGGGCTGCGGGCGGCCTGGCTCGGCGCGCGGCTGATCGCGGCTGATCTTGCCCCGCTCGGCATCAACGTCGACTGCCTGCCATTGGCGGACGTGCCGGCGGCAGGAGCGGACAATGTGATCGGCGACCGTGCCTATGGCGCCAGTGCCGCCAAGGTCGCCGCCATCGCCGCAGCCGTGGCCGACGGCCTGATGTCCGGCGGCGTTCTGCCGGTGCTCAAGCATATCCCCGGCCATGGTCGGGCGACGTCTGACAGTCATCTGCGCCTTCCGGTGGTGCAGACCAGCCGCTCCGAACTCGAAGCTGCAGATTTTGCCGCATTCCGGCCGCTGAGCGGACTACCCCTGGGGATGACCGCCCATGTGGTCTTCACGGCATTCGACCCTGTGCTACCTGTGACGACATCAGTCACAATGATCCGCGATGTGATTCGCGGCTTCATCGGTTTCGACGGGCTTTTGATGGGTGACGACGTATCCATGGGCGCCTTGAGCGGTTCGATCGGCGAGCGCAGCCACGCCTCGCTCGTCGCTGGCTGCGACGTGGTGCTGCATTGCAACGGCCGGCTCGACGAGATGCAGGCGGTGGCCGCCGAGGCGCCCGAGCTCAACGGGGAAGCGGCCCGGCGCGCCGCCGCGGCGCTGGCGCGGCGCAAGGCGCCGGCAGCAATCGACCTGGCTGATGCGCGGCGCGAGTTCGCCGACCTGATGGGAGCGCGTATCGCATGAGCGATACCTTGAGTTTCGAAGGCGACCTGACCGCCGAACGCGCCAGCGACGAGCCGGCGCTGGTGGTCGATGTCGAGGGCTTCGAAGGGCCGCTCGACCTGCTTGTTGTCGCTGGCGCGCAACCAGAAGGTCGACCTCAGCAAGATCTCGATCCTGGCGCTGGCCGACCAGTACCTCGCCTTCATCGAGGCGGCGCGCAAGCTGCGGCTCGAACTCGCCGCCGACTATCTGGTGATGGCGGCTTGGCTCGCGTACCTCAAGTCGCGCCTGCTGCTGCCGGAGGCCGCGGGCCCCGACGGCCCGAGCGCCGAGGAAATGGCGAACGCACTGGCCTGGCGGCTCAAGCGGCTCGAAGCGTTCCGCGAGGTGTCGCAGAAGCTGATGGACCGGCCGCAGCTGCAGCGCGACGTGTTCCGCCGTGGCGATCCGGAGCCGATCACCGACATCAAGACCCCGGAATGGACCGCGACACTGTACGACTTGCTGTCGGCCTATGCATCGCAGCGCCAGCAGAGCGAACTCTCGCACGTGCGCTTCAAGCAGCGCACGGTCTGGTCGCTGCAGGAGGCGCGCGAGGCGCTGGAGCGGCTGATCGGGCAGGCCGGCGATTGGAGCCGGCTCGACGAGTATCTGTTCGCCTATCTGGTCGAGCCTTCGATGCGGGCGACCGCGTTCGCCTCGTCGCTGGCGGCGACGCTCGAACTGGTGCGCGAAGGGCTGATCGAGGTGCATCAGCAGCAGGCGTTTGCGCCGATCTACCTGCGCAAGCGCGAAGTGGCCGGACACGTGGCGGCGGTGTCGAGCGACGCCGGACCGCGCACGATTGAATGAACAGGTAAGGAGAGCGGAGGCATGGCAGCCTTGGCGGAACGACGCATCATACCTCACGACGAACTCAAGGCCCGATCCGAGCGCAAAGCCGAGGTCGAGATCCAGGCGCAAGCCCAGGTCGAGGCGCGGCCGGAGCATCTGCGGCTGCTCGAAGCCTTGCTGTTCGCCGCCCCCGCGCCGCTCGACGAGAAGACGCTGGGTGCTCGGCTGCCCGAGGACATCGATCTGCGTCAGACCCTGCGTGCGCTGCAGGCCGAATATTCGCAACGCGGCGTCAATCTGGTGAAGATCGGAACCAAGTGGGCGTTCCGCACCGCGAGCGACCTGTCGTGGCTGCTCACCAAGGAAGCGGTGGTTCCGAAGAAGCTGTCGCGAGCCGCGATCGAGACCTTGTCTGTCATCGCGTATCATCAGCCGGTGACGCGGGTGGAGGTCGAGGAGATCCGCGGCGTGGTGATGTCCAAGGGCACGTTCGACGTGCTGATGGAGACCGGCTGGATAAGGCCGCGCGGCCGCCGCAAGACGCCGGGACGGCCGATCACCTATGGAACCACCGAGACCTTCCTGTCGCATTTCGGCCTGGAGGCGCTGTCCGATCTGCCCGGGCTCGAGGAACTCAAGGGTTCGGGTCTGCTCGATGGTCGGCTGCCGCCGGCCTTCGCGGTGCCGATGCCGTCCGACGATCCGACGCTGCGCGAGGACGAGGATCCTCTCGAGCCGGGCGACCTCGATCTCGGCCTCGCGCCGCCGCCGGAGCGGGCGGAGGAATAGATACAAGGCGCCTTCTATCCGCTCATTCCCGCGCAAGCGGCAAATCCAGCGGCCCAAATTGTGGCCCTGGGTGCCCCGCTTTACGCGGGGACGCAACGGGACCTATAGCTGCGAAATCGAGGCGATTAGCCAGATCCGCGGTGACGCGAATGGGCGCGCCGCTCGTTAACCTTGTTTTTGCCCCCTCGCGGGCCTAGGTTCTCAAAAAACCGAGTGGGGACGGCGGAAAAAGCCGGTCGGTTTGGAGGATTTTCGATGGGTTCGATGAGCATCTGGCACTGGATCGTGGTGATCGCCGTGGTCCTGCTGCTGTTCGGCCGGGGCAAGATCTCCGAGCTGATGGGCGACGTCGCGCAAGGCATCAAGTCGTTCAAGAAGGGCATGGCCGAGGACGAGACCGCCAAGACCGACACACCGCCGGCCGATCCCAAGACCATCGACCATGCCGCGACGCCGCCGCAGGCCGGCACCGCGCAGACCACCGCCAGTTCGGCGCAGCAGCGCTCATAACGCGGCGCCGGGTTGTCTGGCCGGCTGAGGTCGCGGCCCGACAGGCGTCGAGTTGATTGAGGGGCGCCGGCCAAAAGCTAGCGCCCCTTGGAGTTTGAGAACTGATGTTCGATATCGGCTGGAGCGAGTTGCTCGTCATCGGCGTCGTCGCGCTGATCGCGATCGGGCCCAAGGAACTGCCCGGCGTGCTGCGCATGGTCGGGCAGTGGATGGGCAAGGTCCGCCGCATGGCGTCCGACTTCCAGCATCAGTTCAACGAGGCGATGCGCGAAGCCGAAATGGAGGACATCAAGAAGCAGGTCGACGACGTGACCAGCGCGGCGTCGAGCGTGACCAACTTCGATCCGCTCGGCAGCATCCAGAAGGAATTCGAGACCGCGATCGAGGACAAGCCGGCGCCGAGCGCGACATCGGCCGCGACGGAGCCTTCCGTTGCGACCGCGCCACCGGCGCCCGAAATCTCGGCACCGGCTGAGCCCGCGCCGGTCGCGCAGGACAACGCATCGGCGCCGCCCGCGCCAAGCGAGCCTGAGCCCACGGCTGCGCCGCAGCCCAGGGTCGGGAGCGGTGTGTGATGCGCACCGAGGACGACGAGAAGGAGATCGAGGCGAGCAAGGCGCCGCTGATGGAGCACCTGATCGAGCTGCGCTCGCGGCTGATCAAGGCGGTGCTGGCGTTCTTCATCGCCGCGGTGATCTGCTTCTTCTTCGCCAAGCAGATCTACAACGTGCTGGTCTGGCCCTACACCTGGGTCGCGGGCGTCGCGAACACCAAGTTCATCTACACCGCGCTGCTCGAATATTTCATCACCCAGTTGAAGCTCGCGTTGTTCGGCGCCGCGTTCTTCGCGTTTCCGATCATCGCCTCGCAGATCTACATGTTCGTCGCGCCCGGCCTCTACCGCAACGAGCGCCAGGCGTTCGTGCCATATCTGATCGCCACGCCGATCTTCTTTTTCCTCGGCGGCATGGTGGTCTATTTCCTGGTCATGCCGCTGTTGGTGCGGTTCTCGCTCGGCATGCAGCAAACGCCCGGCGACGGCCAGGCCGCGATCGAGCTCTTGCCCAAGGTCGGCGAATACCTGTCGCTGATGATGAGCCTGGTGCTGGCGTTCGGCGTGGCGTTTCAGCTTCCCGTTATCCTGACCTTGCTCGGCAAGATCGGCATTCTCACCTCGCAGACGCTCAAGGAGAAGCGGCGCTATTTCATCGTCGGCGCGTTCGTGATCGCCGCGGTGCTCACCCCGCCCGACATCATCAGCCAGTTCTCGCTGGCGGTGCCGCTGCTGCTGCTCTACGAGCTGTCGATCTGGTCGGTGAAGATGGTGGAGAACAAGCGCACGCCACCCGGCTCCGCCAGCGCCGAAGCCAGCCCCGCGGAGTAGGGCGGCAACTTATTCTGCTTGCTTCTCTGGAGTGAGCGCCAAGCCGATCAACTGCTCGGCGTCGAATTCGCGTTGTGGGCGGTTGGCGCGCGCTTCCTCGCGGTCCGCCATTTTGGTCCAGTCGCGGGCAATGATTTGCCAGGCGCGGCGCGTTTCTTCGCTCCGCGCGTTGAACGCCTTGCTTTCGGCATTCAAGGCCTGCTTGCGGTATCCTTCGGCTCGATCGGTCATGCAGCGTCCCCGAGGCAATATGCCTGAACCCCGTTGGTCAGGGATTAACGAGAGGGGGCAATTCAAAATTTAGGTTGATCGCGGCCGCCAACTTATTCCGATCGCTCTCAGTTACCGGCTTTGCGGCGCAATCGACAACGGTCCTAGATATAGGATTATATACCAGATCAGCTATCGAGGACTGCGACGCGCAACCAGTGCGCCTCCGGCGCTTTTCTGATCCTATCCCAGCGTCACGGCGGGCTAAGTTGGCTCGGAGCGCTGCCGATGCGCCGGGCGGCTGCCCCGCTATCAAGCGGCGCGAAGCCCGGAAAAACCTATCGCTGCCGCCCCCGGCGCACCTGACGGGCAAAGCCCGCAGCGACCGACCGACAAGGCGACTGGGCCATCGCTCGCTGTCCCCTTCAGTCCCGTCGCCTTGCGGCACGTCGTGCGCAACGGCATCCTGCAACCTATGGGACGCGGGCTTGCGGCGATGCGAGGCTTATTGATCGTGGCAGCGCTCGCCGTCGCAGGCCCGTCTGCTGCGCGAGGAGTTTATTGGACTTACCAACAGTGGGCGGACGCAAGTGAATCTGAGCGCGTCGCCTATATTACCGGTGCAATGGACAGCATTATGATCCTTGTACATGGACACGAGGATAGAAGAGTAGTGGCCTTTACAACAAGAGTGGCCGCGCATTACTCCCAATGCTTGATTCGCTCGACGCTGACCAATACTCAGCTTGCTGAAAACGTTTTGCGCTTCGCCGAGAACCGTCATGATCTGCATGCTATGCCGGTGCAGGCCGCCCTGTTGCAGTACCTAATTTCCGTCTGCGGCGCTCCTCCTAAGGGATGAACGGCGCGAGCGTTTGCAACGGAACGGGAGGAACTGCACTTGAACACATCAGAGGATGCGGGACGGACCGGCGCTCCATCCCTTCGCTCCGAGGGACAAGGAAACAGGGATAAGGGCGCACCTCGGGCGCCCGGAAAACGCGAAGCCTGGATGCGCAGCGTTGGCTAAACGCGGCGCGCAATAGTAGAACGCGACGAATCCCCGCGACGGACCTCATGCACGACATTCGTTGGATCCGCGAGAACGCTGCCGCATTCGATCAGGCGCTACGCCGCCGGTCGCTCGACGACGACGCGCGTCAGCAGTTTTCGTCCGCGAACCTGCTCGCGATCGACGAGCGCCGCCGCGCCGCGATCCAGAAGTTTGAGCAGGCGCAGGCGCGAAGAAATGCGGCGTCGAAGGAGATCGGCGAGGCGAAAAAGAAGAAGGACGAGGCCACGGCCAGCAAGCTGATGGCCGAGGTCAACGAACTCAAGACCGGTATTCCGGCGTTGGAGGCCGAGGCGAAGGCGGCCGAGGAGGAGTTGAACAAGCTGCTCGCCACCATTCCGAACCTGCCGCTCGCCGAAGTGCCGGACGGCAAGGACGAGACCGGCAACGTCGAGCATCACGCGCACGGGGCGAAGCGCAATTATGCGTTCCAGCCGAAGCAGCATTTCGAGTTGGGCGAAGCGCTCGGGATGATGGATTTCGAGACCGCGGCGAAATTGTCAGGCGCGCGGTTCGTGGTGTTGAAGGGCGCGCTGGCGCGCATGGAGCGTGCGCTCGGGCAATTCATGCTCGATGTGCACACGGGTGAGCATGGATATATGGAGGTCAACCCGCCGTTGTTGGTCAACGACGGCACGATGTTCGGTACAGCACAATTGCCGAAATTTGAAGACGACCAGTTTTGGGCGATACCGGGCTCTGCGATCGATACTTTTATTCCTTTCATTTTGGCGGAAGGCCGCAATACCGATGGCTCGCTGAATCCTGACGTAGCCAAAGGTGTTTTTCAGAATGTCATTCGTGAGCACCGTTACGGACTTATTCCGACCGCCGAAGTTTCACTCACGAACCTTGTCCGCGAATCCATCGTTGACGAACCCGCGCTGCCGATGCGGCTCACCGCTTGCACACCGTGCTTCCGCGCGGAGGCGGGCGCCGCCGGAAAAGATACTCGCGGCATGATCCGCCAGCACCAGTTCACCAAGGTCGAACTCGTTTCGATCACAACGCCCGAGCAGTCGAAGGCCGAGCACGAGCGCATGCTGGCCTGCGCCGAGGCGGTGCTGAAAAAGCTCGGCCTGCACTACCGCGTCGTCACGCTGTGCACCGGCGACATGGGCTTCGCCTCGCAGAAGACTTACGACATCGAGGTCTGGCTGCCGGGGCAGAGACATGTACCGCGAGATTTCGTCCTGCTCGGTCTGCGGCGATTTCCAGGCGCGGCGCATGAACGCGCGCTATCGCGGCAAGGACGGCAAACCTCAGTTCGTGCACACGCTCAACGGCTCCGGCGTCGCGGTCGGCCGCGCCCTGATCGCGGTGATGGAGACTTATCAGGAGGCCGACGGCTCGATCATGGTGCCGGACGCGCTCGCGCCCTATATGGGTGGGGTGAAGAGGATCGAGCGGAAGTGATGAAACATTTGATGCGAACGCTGCTCTCGTGTCCCGGGCGCAGCGCAACACCTCAAGCGCTTGAACGCCCTTATGGCTCGCCCGGGACACGAGAGTAGTAATGCGCATTCTGGTCACCAACGACGACGGCATCCACGCGCCGGGCCTCAAGGTCTGTGAGGAGATCGCCCACAAGCTCTCCGACGAAGTCTGGGTCGTGGCGCCGGAGCACGATCAGTCCGGCGTGTCGCACTCGCTGTCGCTCAACGATCCGCTGCGGCTGCGTAGCGTCGGCGAGCGCAAGTACGCGGTGAAGGGCACGCCGACCGACTGCGTCATCATGGGCGCGCGCCACATCATGAAGGACAAGCCCGACCTGGTGCTGTCCGGCGTCAACCGCGGCCGCAACGCCGCCGAGGACGTGCTCTACTCCGGCACCGTCGCCGGCGCGAAGGAGGCGGCGGTGCTCGGCATTCCGGCGTTCGCGCTGTCGCAGGCTTACAATTCCGGCAAGGGCCAGGAGCCGTACTGGCAGACGCCGATCGAGCACGCACCCGGCATCATCGCGCGTGTGCTCAAGCAGGGCATTCCGCCCGACGTGCTGGTCAACGTCAACTTCCCCGACTGCGCGCCCGGCGCGGTGAAAGGCATCGCGGTGTCAAGCCAGGGCAAGCGCGACCAGCAGTTGCTGCACATCGAGGCGCGGCACGACGGGCGAGGGCACCCGTACTACTGGATCGCCTATGCGCGCGGGGTGCGCGTCACCGGCCGCGACGGCACCGATCTCTCTGCGCTGACCGACAACCGGATCGCGGTGACGCCACTGCGGCTCGACCTCACCGACGAGCCGTTCATGACCAAGCTCGCCGAGATTTTTTCGCAGAAGTAGTGCGGGAATGTTCGCGGCACCGGTCAGGGCGTCCGCGATGGACCTTCGCCATTGGGCGGCAGCGGCGCCTCGATGCTGCAGCTCACGCCTTCGCGCTCGAACTTGAGCTCGACGTTGCCGTTGGTTTCGGCCGACAGCCCGTCGATCAGCCGCGAGCCGAAGCCGCGCCGCCGCCGCGGCTTGACCGGCGGTCCACCGATCTCGCGCCAGGCGATCGCCAGCGCCGGCGTCTTTGGCGGCGTGGTCAGCGCCCAGGTCACTTCGACGCGGCCAGCGTCGTTAGACAGCGCGCCGTATTTCGCGGCGTTGGTGGCAAGCTCGTGGAACGCCATCAGCAGCGACACTGCGTATTTCGGGCCGACCCGGATCGGCTCCCCGTCGATCTTGGTGCGCATTCGCGCTGCGGTGGCGTAAGGCCTGAGCACGCTCTCGACGATGTCGCGCAGCGAGGCGCCCTCCCAGTTGCTCTCGGTGAGCAGGTTGTGCGCGGCCGACAGCGCAGTGACGCGGGCCTCGAAGTCGGTACGGAACTGCGATGCTGAGCCGGCGTGGCGCAGCGTCTGGTTGGCGATCGCCATCACGATCGCAAGTGTGTTGCGAACCCGGTGATTGAGCTCGCCCATCAGGAGCTGCTGCTGCTGTTCCGCGCGACGGCGCTCGGCGATCTCCTCGCGCAGCCGCTGCTCGACAGCCTTGCGGCTGGTGATATCGAATGAGATGCCGACGATGCGCGGCGTGCGGCCCGGTTCGGCGTCAATGCGCTGGCCGGCGACACGCAGCCAGTGCTGACTGCCGTCCGGCCAGTTGATCAGCATCTCGGTATCGATCGGCTCACCGCGGGCGAGCGCCGCGTCCAGGATGGCCTTGCAACGATCCCGGTTCTCCGGGTGCAGCGCAGCAAGAAAACTTGCGTAAGTCAGGGTCTCGGAAGGAGGCAGGCCGAAATTGCGGTCCTGCCGCGCCGAGCTGGTAAGGCGGCGGGCGACATCCAGCTCCCAATAGCCGAGCCGGCCCGCCTGCAACGCCGAATCCAGGCGTGCCTCGGCGGGAAACGCGTCCTGCAGTGCGGCCGACAAGTTCAAGCCGAAACCCCTTCGCCCCGCATGCCCAACGCGCGGGGTGCGTTGGAGTTCCAGGACTTGCTGCGGTCCAGCAACGGCTTGCTAGGATGGGCGGCGGGGGTCGCGGTTCGGAAGTTCGCCCGAGTTCTCGGCTTGCTCGGAAGCGAACTTCCGAACCAAGCGACACTCGCAACTTAATGATTCTAGTGTCCCTTTGGACCCGAAGTTCGCAAAGATGCTTGCTGAGAAGTCCTGCGAACTTCGGGTCCGGGACACTAGGGGGAGATCGCGGTGTCCGCTGGTCCGGCTGACGAAAGCGTGGAGCGCATGGGATTCCTGCTGGCGCTGCGCCGCCGCGGGATCGTCGATCAGGCTGTGCTGCGCGCGATGGACGAGGTGCCGCGCGAGCATTTCGTCGAGGCGCATCTGACCGACGCGGCCTACGCCGACCAGGCGCTGCCCATCGCCTGTGGACAAACCATCAGTCAGCCGTATGTCGTGGCCTACATGACCGAGCAGCTTGAGGTGCGTCCCGAGCACAAGGTGCTCGAGGTCGGCGCCGGCTCGGGCTACCAGGCGGCGGTGCTGTCGCGGCTCGCTCGCGAGGTGGTGAGCATCGAGCGCTACCGCACGCTCGCGGAAACCGCGCGGATGCGGCTGACGACGCTCGGCTACAACAACGTCGAGATCGTGGTCGGCGATGGGCTTGTCGGCCTGCCGGTGCGCGCGCCATTCGACCGCATCCTGGTCACCGCCGCAGCGGAGCGCGTTCCGGAGCCGCTGACCGCCCAGCTCGCCGACGACGGCATCATGGTGCTGCCGCTTGGGCCGCATGCGGGGGCGCAGACGCTGGTCAAGCTGACCAAGACGCGCGGCAAGATCAGCCGCGAGGATCTGATCGCGGTGCGCTTCGTGCCGCTGCTGCCGGGCCGCGCACGGGAGTTGTGACGTTTAAGTTTTTCGTGGCGCATGATCTCGTCGGCGAACCGGCCTCCACCCGGATCAAGTCCGGGCAGGCTTCGCCGGATCATGCGCAATTTGTCAGGAAAAAGGCTTGATTTGATTAGGGTTGAGAGACCCTTTCAAACTTAAAAAGTTGTTTACCGGGGGGTGCTTAACTCGCTCGTCTGTGTGCACGAGTGAGTAGCCCCATGCGTCGCGTCACCGAGCCCATGCGCTCGTTCCCCTGGTCTCGCCTGGCGTTAACCAGTGTGACCGCGGTCGCTCTGGTCAGCTGCAGCTCGGAATCCTCCCGTTTCGCCAACGACCGCCTGTTCTCGTCAAGCAGCGCACCGCCCGGCGAGGTCACTGGGTCGGTTGCGCGCAAGCCGTCGCCCGCGATCCAGAGCAGCCCGCTACCGGCGCCGAGCGCGAGCGCGCCACAGACTCGTCCGTCAACTGCGCATGTCAGTGCAACCTCTGGCGGCTCTGCCGGCATGGGGTCGTACAATCCGCCGCCGGCAAGCCGGGAGGTCACCGGCTCGGTGCCGCAGCGGGTCGCGCAGCCCGCCCCGCAGCCGAGCTGGAGCTGGGAGGGCGGTACAGCCGTTACCGCCGGGCAGGGCGACAACGCCTACACGCTGGCGCAGAAGCACAACGTTCCGGCGGACGTGATCGTGCAGGCCAACGGTCTATCGGGTCCGCTGGCGATCCGGCCGGGTCAGCGGCTGGTCATTCCGCGATATCAGGATGCGCCGGTCACCACCGGCAGCGTGAACACGCCGCGTTCGGTTGCGAGCGCGCAGCAGCCGCGCCCGCAGCCCGCACCGGTGATCTCGGCGCCCGCCACCAGCGCCCAGCACGCCCACACGGTGGCGCCCGGCGAGACGCTGAGCAGTGTTTCCCGCAAGTACAAGGTCTCGCTGTCGGCGATCGCCAAGGCCAACAACATCGCGCCGCACACCCAGGTGAAGATCGGCGATCAGCTCGTCATTCCGGGCGTGCGCGCGACGCAGGCGACCGCTCCGGCGCCCGCAGTCGCGCCGCTCGCGCAACAACCGGGCAAGCCCGCGCCGGTGCAGCAGGCGCAACAGCCGCAACAGCAGCAGCAGAAGATCGCCGCCGCGCCCGCCACCAGCACCGCGCGCAGCATTACGCCGGCCGCCGACAATCCGGCGCCGGACGCCAAGACCGTCACCAACACCGCGATGCCGACGTTCCGTTGGCCGGTGCGCGGCCGCGTCATCAGCGGCTACGGTCCGAAGACCACGGGCACGCAGAACGACGGCATCAATGTCGCGGTGCCGGAGGGCACGCCGATCAAGGCCGCCGAGGACGGCGTCGTCGCCTACGCCGGCAACGAGCTCAAGTCGTACGGCAACCTGGTGCTGATCCGGCACTCGAACGGCTACGTCACCGCCTACGCCCACGCCAGCGAGATCACCGTCAAGCGCGACGAGCCGATCAAGCGCGGCCAGGTGATCGGCAAGTCCGGGCAGACCGGCAACGTGACCGCGCCGCAGCTGCACTTCGAGATCCGCAAGGGCTCGTCGCCGGTCGATCCGATGCCGTACCTCGACAAGGGCGGCAACGGCTAGCGCTAGATCTGTTCCCGCAAGCGGGCGCCCCAACGTCGCTCCAGCGCGACGATGCGCCCGCCATACTGCCGCTGCGCACTGAGATCATCGAGCACGATCTGGATGGATCGCAGCGGACCGGCGGCGTCCATCATCTTGTTCCAATCCTCGCGCCGCTCGATGCTTTCCATGATGTCGATGATGGCGCGGGTGAAGTAATTGTCCACGCTCTCGGCCAGCAGGCGGATGTAGAGCCCACGCGTCTCGGGCCAGCGATTTCGCAGCCCCCGCCAATGGGTCAGATTGTCGACGATCCATTGCGGCGTGATGTACCGCGGACGCGTATAGGTGTCGATCGAAAGGATGAAGTCGACCAACTGCTCTTTTCTGAGCGCTTCGCTCTGCTCCTCGAATTCGGGCAAGTCGTCCGACGAGAGGCGCACGACGGAGGATTGGCCAGGACGCGGCGGGTCGTTGGCTTCATTGAAAATACCGGGGCCGGAGAGCTCGCGATAATAGAGGATCGGCAGCATGCGCGCCGCCATTTCATCGTAGAGTCTCGTGAAGTGGACCGTCGCGTGGGTCGCTTCGTGCACCAGCAGCAAGGATAAGCTGCCGAGCCGTTTCTGTTCCGGCACTCGTTCGAAATAGGCCGTGTTGACCCGCAGGTCGTGCCCGGCACGGCCCGCTTGCCAGGTTCCTCGCAATGAACGACGGGCAAGCCTGTGGAATCCGATTTCATCCCGCTGGTAGAGGTCCAGCAGGCGGCGCACAACGGCGGCCGCGCGGGCATTCGACTGGGCGGTTGAGCTGTAACGGAACAGAGTGATGGCTTCTGCTATATTGCCGCGGTCCATGGGGACCACTCCTGCGTGATGCCTCCACTGATTTTTTGTCGCGCGATGTGGTGCCGGAGTTCAATTCGCCGACCCGGCAGCGGGCCGAAATCCACACGCGACCGATCATAGCGGGACCGGGCTATTCCGGGTACTGTGAGAAGAGTATTTCCATACCGGCGGCACGGTGGCGAAGGTGTTGTATGGCGCGCCGGATTGGCCGGACGATAAGAGCCGCCTTGAACGGACAGTTATCGCAGGCGTGCAGCTAAGTCTTCACCCCAAGTCGTCCGGCCAGGTCCTGCACGTACTGCCAGGCGACACGGCCCGAGCGCGCGCCGCGTGTGGTCGCCCATTCCAGTGCCTCGCGCCGCATGTCGTCCGGCTCGACCGGAATGCGGAAGTGCTTCACGTAGCCCGCCACCATGTCGAGGAACTCGTCCTGGCTGCAGCGGTGGAAGCCGAGCCAGAGGCCGAAGCGGTCCGATAGCGACACTTTCTCCTCGACCGTCTCGCCGGGATTGATCGCAGTGGAGCGCTCGTTCTCCATCATGTCGCGCGACATCAGGTGCCGGCGGTTCGACGTCGCGTAGAAGATCACGTTTTCCGGGCGCCCCTCGATGCCGCCTTCGAGCACAGCCTTGAGCGATTTGTACGACGTATCCTCGTTGTCGAACGACAGGTCGTCGCAGAACACGATGAAGCGATAGGGCGCCGCCCGCATCAGCGTCATCAGGTCGGGCAGGCTCTCGATATCCTCGCGGTGGATTTCGACGAGTTTGAGCTGGCCCTTGAGTGCAGCGTTAACGCCCGCATGCGCCGCTTTGACCAGCGACGACTTGCCCATGCCGCGCGCGCCCCACAGCAGCGCATTGTTGGCCGGCAGGCCGCGGGCGAAGCGCTCGGTGTTCTCCACCAAGGTGTCGCGCACCCGGTCGATGCCCTTGAGCAGCGCCATCTCGACGCGGTTGACGTGCTGCACCGGCGCCAGGTGTGAATTCCGCGGATGCCACACGAACGCATCGGCGGCCGCAAAATCGACCTTGGGCGTGGCCGGCGGTGCCAGCCGTTCAAGCCCGGTGGCGATGCGCTCCAGCACATCGGGGTGGCTGTGATCGAGCGTGGCGAGAGGCCGCTTGTTGGATTTGCCGGCGGCCAGCGTCTTGGAGCGTGATTTCGGCTTTGCCATGGGAACCTTCGACCGCGGCTGACTTACCGGGCCGGCGGTTGGCTCGCAAGCCGGTATCCCGGAAAGCCCCGAAATTCGAGGCATTTGGCCGCCTCGGCGCGCGGTCGCGCGGCGTTGCAATTGGACCGGCGACGGCTATATTCCGCGCACATTTCGGGCGCCCGCCGCGGCGGCAGGCGCCGCCGGACCGCCGCCGCAGCCGAGGGGCCCCTTCATGCTGATTTCACCCGCTTTCGCGCAAGGCGGTACGTTTGGCGGCGACAACATGTTGGTGTCGCTGCTGCCCTTCATCCTGATCTTTGTGATCATGTATTTCCTGATCCTGCGGCCGCAGCAGAAGCGGGTGAAGCAGCACGCTGAAATGGTCAAAAATATTCGCCGCGGCGACACCGTCGTCACCTCCGGTGGCCTGGTCGGCAAGGTCACCAAGGTCATCGACGACGACCAGGTCGAGGTCGAGGTGGCCGCCGACGTGCGGGTGCGCCAGATGCGCTCGATGATCGCCGATGTCCGCGCCAAGGGCGAGCCAGTGAAGGAAGAAAGCACCAGCAGCTGATTGCTTCGGCGATCGGAGCTGGCGGGCCAGGCATGTACATAACGCGCTGGAAGGCACTCGGAATCCTGCTCACGACGTTCGTCGTGTGCTTCTTCACGGTTCCGAACTTCCTGCCCGAGCGGGTCGTGCAGTCCTGGCCGAAATGGGCGCAGCGCCAGATCGTGCTCGGCCTCGACCTGCAGGGTGGCTCGCACATCTTGCTCGAGGTCGATTCCAACGCGGTTCGCAAGGAGAAGGTCGAGCAATTGCGCGATGATGTGCGCCGGGTCGTGCGCGAGAACCGGCTTGGCAGCCCGGCCGCGGCGACGATCCGCGGCGAAACCGTCGAGTTTCGCGTGCGCGAGGGCGTCGATCAGCAGCTGGCGCTCACCAAGTTGCGCGAACTGTCGCAGCCGCTTGGCGGGCTTCTCAGCACCACCGGGCAACGCACCATCGATATCGTCGACGCCGGCGGCGGCTTGATCCGGCTGACGCCGACGCAGCCGGCGATCCTCGAGCGCATCCGCCAATCGGTCGATCAGTCGATCCAGATCGTGGAGCGGCGCGTCAACGAGCTCGGCACCGTGGAGCCGAGCATCCAACGCCAGGGGCTCGATCGCATCCTGGTCCAGGTGCCGGGCCTGCAGGATCCGTCGCGCCTCAAGGAATTGCTCGGCAAGACCGCGAAGCTGACCTTCCGTATGGTCGATCAGACCACACCGGTGGATCAGGCGCAGCAGGGCCGGGTGCCGCCGGAATCGGAAATCCTGCTTGGCTCAAAATCCGAAGGGAAAACGCCTTATCTGATCGAGCGGCGCGTGCTGGTGTCGGGCGAAGACCTCACTGACGCACAGCCCGGATTCGATCAACGCAACGGCGAGCCGATCGTCACCTTCCGTTTCAACAACAATGGCGCTCGCCGCTTCGCCAACGTGACGCAGGAGAACGTCGGCCGGCCGTTCGCCATCGTGCTCGACAACGAGGTGATCTCCGCGCCGGTGATCCGCGAGCCGATCCTGGGCGGCTCCGGCCAGATTTCCGGCAGTTTCACCGTGCAGGCCGCCAATGACTTGGCGATTCTGCTGCGCGCCGGTGCGTTGCCCGCGCCGCTCACCATCATCGAGGAGCGTACCGTCGGTCCCGGCCTCGGTCAGGATTCGATCGAGAAGGGCATCCGCGCCTCCGTGATCGGTTCGTTCATGGTGGCGCTTTACATGATCCTGACCTACGGCCTGTTCGGGGTGATCGCCAGCGTCGCCGTCGCGATCAACGTCATCATGATCATGGGCATCCTGTCGTTGTTCGGCGCGAACTCTGACCCTGCCGGGCATCGCCGGTATCGTGCTCACGGTCGGCATGGCGGTCGATTCCAACGTGCTGATCTATGAGCGCGTGCGCGAAGAGGTGCGGGGCGGGCGCTCCGTGATCAGTTCGCTCGACGCCGGCTTCACGCGCGCGTTGGCGACCATCGTCAACTCCAACGTCACCAACTTCATTGCCGCCGCGGTGTTGTTCTTTGTCGGGTCCGGCGCGGTGCGCGGCTTTGCGCTGACGTTCGGCATCGGCATCATCACGACCGTATTCACCGCCTTCACGCTGACCCGATTAATGGTCGCGGCCTGGTTCGCCATTTTCCGCCCGCGAACCATTCCAATCTGAGCGAGACCGCCCGTGCAACTCCGCCTGCTTCGCCTCGTTCCCGACGACACCAAGTTCGATTTTATGCGGTTTCGGCACATCAGCTTTCCGCTATCGGCGGTGCTGTCGGTGCTGGCGATCGTCCTGTACTTCAGCCACGGCCTGAATTTCGGCATCGATTTCGTCGGCGGCACGCTGATCGAGGTGCAGTCGAAATCGGGTCCCGCCGATCTCGGCCGCATGCGGACGCAGCTCAACGCGCTCAACCTCGGCGATGTCCAATTGCAGGAGTTCGGCGCGCCCACCGATGTGCTGATCCGCATCCCGCAGCAGGCCGGCGGGGAAGATGCCCAGCAGCAGGCAGTCGCCAAGGTGCGGGGTACGCTCGGCGACTCGGTGGAATACCGGCGTGTCGAAGTGGTGGGGCCGCGCATTTCGGCGGAGCTTCTCACCTACGGCACGCTGGGCGTGATGCTCGCGATCGTCGGTATTCTGCTTTACCTCTGGTTCCGCTTCGAGTGGCAGTTCGCCGTTGGCGCCATGATCGCCAACATTCACGATATCGTCCTGACGATCGGCTTCATGTCGCTGTTGCAGCTCGACTTCGACTTGAGCAGCATCGCCGCGCTCCTCACCATCCTGGGCTATTCGCTCAACGACACCGTGGTCATCTACGACCGTATCCGCGAGATGCTGCGGCGCTACAAGCGGATGCCGACCACCGAACTGATCAACATCGCGATCAACGCCACGCTGTCGCGCTCGATCATCACGCACGTCACGGTCACGCTGGCGTTGCTGTCGCTCTTGATATTCGGCGGCCCGACCATTCACAGCTTCACCGCGGCGATGACGTTCGGCGCCGTGCTGGTCGGCACCTATACGTCGATCTTCATCGCTTCGCCGATCCTCATCTATCTCGGCGTCGGGCGCACCCGCGAAGCCGCCGAGGAGGCGCCGTCTGCGGCCGTCGCCAAGCCGGCGCCGGCCAAGCGCTGAGCCTTGAGCGGCACCGCCGACACGCCGCATCTGCCACGCCGCGTCCCGATCGATGGCTACGGCAAGGGTGGCTTTTCGTTCGGCGGCATGTCGCGTCGCGGCTCGCTGCTGTGCCTGCCCAACGGGATCTGGGCGTGGCCGGTGACGCAGCCTTCCGAGATCGACGAGGCGGCGCTTGCCCGCGTGCTTGCCGAGGCGTCCGAGATCGGGCTGTTTCTGATCGGGGCGGGGCGAGAAGCCTGGGTCATGCCCGATCCGCTGCGGTTGCGGCTCCACCAGGCCAAGATTTCGGTTGAAGTGGCGCGGACCGGAACGGCGGTCAGCACCTACAATATCCTGCTCGGCGAGGGCCGCCGTGTGGCGGCAGGCCTGATCGCGGTCGATTGACCCAGGTTCATGGTTGACGCATTCGAACATTGCGAACGACTGGTCCGCGATGGCGACAAGGACCGCTTCCTTGCGACGCTGTTCGCGCCAGAGAAACACCGCCGCGCTTTGTACGCGCTTTACGCGTTCAACGTTGAGGTGGCGCGGGTTCGCGAACTGGCACGCGAGCCGATGCCGGGTGAGATCCGGCTGCAATGGTGGCGCGATACGCTGCTCGGCGCAGGTGGGGCGGATGCCGCGGCCAATCCTGTTGCTGCAGCCCTGCGGGACGTCGTGGTGCGCTACCACCTGCCACCCGCATCGTTTGCTGAATTGATCGATGCTCGCAGCTTCGATCTCTACGACGATCCGATGCTAACGCTCGTCGAGCTGGAAACCTATGCCGTGCGCACCTCGTCGGCGCTGATCGACCTCGCGGCGCGCATCCTGCGCGACGGCAAGGAGCCGGGCGCCGGCGATCTCACCGGGCATGCTGGCATCGCCTACGCAATTGCCGGACTGTTGCGCGCCTTGCCGATCCACGCGCGCCGGCGCCAACTCTATCTTTCGGCTGACGTCATGCAGCGCCACGGCGCCCAGGCCGAAGATGTGTTTGCCGGACACGCCACTGCCGAATTGCGTGCCGCGCTCGCCGAATGGCGCCTGCGTGCCCGGCGGCATCTCGCCGCCGCTCGAGATCATGCCAGCGCCGCGCCGCCACAGATCATGCCGGCGCTGCTGCCGGTCGCGTTGGTTGGGCCAGTCCTCGACCGGATGGAGCGCAGGAGCTACCGGCCATTTCAACCAGTCGAACTGCCGCAATGGCGGCGGCAGTGGGCGCTCTGGCGCGCAGCCCGTGTATCCTCGCGCATCTTTGGTTAGCCGCCGACGCGGTCGCGCAGATTGCGCCGGTCGTCGACGATCCGGGCGACCTTGGCGCGTTCGTCCTCGGTCCCGATCAAACCGTCCAGCAGGTCGACCTGATTGAGCGCGACGAGCTGAAGGATTTCAGTGTGCACCTCGCCGCTCGGCCGGCGCGGCAGGTCCTGCACGATCTGCAATTGCTCCGGCGCGATGCCGGGCCCGAGCTCCTCCGAAATGAAGTCGAGCAACTGACGCTCGGATACTGCGGGTTGCGCCTCCACGAAAGCATAGAGGCCGGTGCCGGCGCGGCGGTCTGGAAATGTAACGACTGCGGCCTCCCGAACACCGGGAAAGGTCCTCAGTTGAGCCGCGATCGATGGCGCGTCTTGAATGAGCCGCAAGCCACCGCCTTCGCGATCCATGAAGCCGAACACGCCGCGGGTGATCCAGACATAGACCTTTTTCCCGGTGGCCATCCAGATCCGGGTCGGCACGCTCTTGCGCGACAGGATGCGGCGCTCGGAGGCGGTGAGCGCGTGTTCGGCATAGCGCCGCTTGTGCTTCAGCAGATGGCGCAAATCCTCGTACGCCGCGATGCGGAACAGCAAGCCGCGGCGGGAAAAGCGCGCCGCCAGCTGAAAGTCGATCAAGTAGGGGCGCCCGTCGCGGCCGCGCATCCAGTTCTGCGACTTGGCGAGATCGTTGTGGCAGACACCGACGCGGTGCAACTTGCGCAACACAGACTTGGCGTGACGGAAATAGGCGACGTCGCCGTGCGGCTGCGCGATGTGCAATGGCAGCCCGTCGATCCAGCCGCGCACCAGCAGGGACTTGCTGCTGAACAGGAGCGGCGGGGCGATGCCCAGTTGGTTGACGCGCTCGAGCGCACGCCGCTCGCGCGCCAGCAGAAAGCGAGCCAACGGCCAGCTCCACCACGGCACTTCGTCGAGATGTCGGACGATAGCGTCGACGTCCCCCGTTGCGGTTGTGAAACGTCCGCGCTCGACGGTCGAGAATACGTCGCGCTTGAGCACATGACCGCTTTGCCAGCGGTCCGTAATCGCGCTCACGGCATTTCGAACCATACTTCGACACCCACCCGACTGAACTGGCAGCTCCGCCCCTGCGGCGGCGAATCACGTTCAAATCTAAGACCAAGTCGTTGCCGAGCCGTTCATTCCGCCGCGGCCGGATAGTTTGTTGTCCGGCGCGTGATCTTGTCCGAAAACCGGGTTCCCACTTTTCGGGATCACGCGCAGCGCCCATTGCTCTAGATCGGCCAGTGCACGAGCGCAAATCGCACTTTTCTTGGCAAGGGACTTCTCCACGCCCCGCAGCCGGCTGCCGTCGGGTTTCTTGACCGGGAGCGCGGTGAGCGGCGGGAACAGGCCGAAATTGACGTTCATGGGCTGAAACGATCGCGGTCCGGCGTCGATCGTCTCGATGTGACCACCGGTGATATGCGTGAGCAGCGCGCCATGCGCTGTGGTCGAAGGCGGCAGTGCGGGCCGCTGACCCAGCCGCTCGGCGGCGGCGAAGCGCCCGGCGAGGAGCCCGATCGCCGCGGATTCCACGTAGCCTTCGCAGCCGGTGATCTGGCCGGCGAAACGCAGCCGCGGCGCCGCGTTGAGCCGCAGCGCAGCATCGAGCAGCTTTGGGGAGTTGAGAAACGTATTGCGGTGCAGTCCGCCGAGGCGCGCGAACTCCGCGCGCTCCAATCCGGGAATGGTGCGGAAGATCCGCATTTGCTCGCCGTGGCGCAGCTTGGTCTGGAAGCCGACCATGTTGAACAGCGTGCCGAGCTTGTTGTCCTGGCGCAGCTGCACCACGGCATAGGGTTTCTGCTGCGGGTCGTGCTCGTTGGTGAGGCCGAATGGTTTCATCGGCCCATGCCGCAGTGTTTCCGGGCCGCGCTCGGCCATCAGCTCGATCGGCAGGCAGCCGTCGAAGTAGGGCGTGTTGGTCTCGAAGCCGTGGAACGCGATCTTGTCGCCCGCATTCAGCGCGGCGACGAACGCCTCGTACTGCTCGCGGCTCATCGGGCAGTTGATGTAATCGGCGCCGGTTCCGCCGGGACCTGCCTTGTCATAGCGCGACTGGAACCAGGCGATCGACATGTCGATGCTGTCGCGGTGCACGATCGGTGCGATGGCGTCGAAGAATGCCAGCGCGTCCTCGCCGGTCAGCGTGCGGATCGCATCAGCCAGCGCCGGCGAGGTGAGGGGGCCAGTGGCGACGATGACGCTGTCCCAATCCTCCGGGGCCAGCGCCACCTCCTCGCGGCGGATTTCGATCAGGGGATGGTTCGAAAGGGCCTTGGTGACGGCACTCGAAAAGCCGTCGCGATCGACCGCCAAGGCGCCGCCGGCCGGAACCTGATGGGCATCGGCCGCGCGCATCACCAGCGAGCCGAGCCGCCGCATCTCCTCGTGTAGCAGCCCGACTGCGTTGGCCGCGCTGTCGTCGGAGCGGAACGAGTTTGAGCAGACCAGTTCCGCCAGGCCGTCGGTCTTGTGGACGTCGGTGCTCCGCGTCGGCCGCATTTCGTGCAGCACAACCGGCACGCCGCGGCCGGCGATTTGCCACGCAGCCTCGCTGCCGGCGAGTCCGCCGCCGATGATGTGGATGGCTTGCTTCCGGTCCAGCGCCATGAACAATAACTAACGCCGATCCCGGTTCAATTGAACCGGGATCGGCGTTAGATTCCTCGCCTTGGCGCATGTCTTTTCGGCGAACCGGACCCATCCCGGATCAAGTCCGGGACAGGCTTTCGCCGGGACATGCGCTGGCGGCGGCGGGATTCCCGACAAGTGTTTTGGTCTGTGGAGGAAGGATGCGGTTACGGTTTGTACTGGCGGGGGTGCTGGCCTGTATGGCCTTCAGTGCCGACCGGGCCCCGGCGATCGAGATGTCCCACGCTATTGCCCATATGTACAGTTCCGTCGAGGTGCCGCCGCCCACCGCGAACCGCATCACCATCTGCTACGGATTTGTATGCCGGCTGCGCACCCACCTCGATTTCACGCCCGGCGACCAGAAGGTGCTGACCGACCTGCTCAACAGGGGCAAGGCTTCGCCGCAGGACGAGCGCAAGGCCCTGCAGCTCGCGGTGCAATGGCTCGATCGCCGGATGGGGCCGATCCTCGACACGACGCGGCGCGTGGCGCGCGCGGACATCCGGCATCGCGACGACAGCCGCAATTACGATTGCTACGACACCACCCGCAATGCAGTGAGCCTGCTGCTGGTGCTCCGAGAGTGGGGCCTGCTGCGCCATCACACGATCAGCGACCCGCGCTATCGCGGCACGCTGATCTTCGGCCAGACGCCCCACAACACGGCGGTGCTGAAGGACCGCACCACTGGCCTGGAATGGGTGCTCGATTTATGGCCGAAGGCCTACGGCGAACTGCCCGACGTCATGACCGTCGAGCAGTGGGTGACCGAGAACTAGCCCAGAAACGATCAGCGCCCGCAAAGGGCGGGCGCTGCGCAGTTTTTCGGACTGTGGCCGACTTAGCGCTCGGAATTTTCCCAAGCCGCCCGCGGGATATCGCCCCGGGTGATGCCGATATCGGCCAGTTCGCGGTCGCCGAGCCGGTTCAGCTCGGAAAGACTGCGGTTGTAGCGCCGCCATTGCCGGTAGGCGCTGACGATGTGAGAGAGGATCATGTTCGTTAACCTTTTGAGGGCAGGGGCGAATCCCCTGCGCTTTCATTCAGGAACATAGTTCCATATGCCGCATTGCAAAAGAGCTTATGTTGCGACGCAGCTGTGCAAAATTTGCATGAGTTAGTTAGCCAAACTGAGATGCCATGATAAGGAAAATCGTTAATTCGGTTAATATATGTCTGGTATAATTAATTTTCAACGGATTGTCGCACGTTAGCATCATATCTCCGCTATAGACGGAATTCATTCTCGCTTGTTCCATGCGAATTTTGCGGGTCTACAATTGCGAGATCGGCTGGCCAGCAACCCTTAGTCGTATCGAATTCCGGTCTCTTTGAGCACCTTTGACCAGTGCACGGCCTCTAGTCGGATGAAGTCGGCAAATTGGTCCGGCGCCATGGTCATCGGATAGCTGCCGGTGCGCTCGGCGCGCTGCCGGACCGCCGGGTCGGCCAGGATCTCAGCCACCTTCTGCTGCAGCTTCAGGATCACCGGTCGGGGCGTGCCCTTCGGGGCGACCAGGCCGAGCCAGACCGCCATGTCGGCGAGGTCCGGCAGGCCGGCGGCTTCCGCCAGGGTCGGAAGCTGCACCGTGGGGGTCGCGGCATGGCTGTCGAACCTGGACAGCCGGGCCAGCGCACGGATCTTGCCGTTCTCGATCAGCGGATTGACCGTGACGTTGGAGGCGTAGATCAGCTGAACGCTGCCGGTGAGCAGCCCGTTCATGGTCTCCACCGTGCCTTTGAACGGGATGTAGACGATGTCGATTCCCGCAGCCTTGTGGAAACGAAAACCCATCAGCTGCGACGTGATAGTGCCGGCGCCGTAGTTGAGCTTGCCGGGCGCGGCCTTGGCGCGCTCGATCAGCTCCTTCACGCTGCTCGGACCGGTTTCGGCCGGCACCGCCAGCACCGAGACGGTCTTGGTCACGCTGGTGATCGGCTCGAAATCGTTGAACGGATCGTAGGGCAGGCTGCGATAGAGGTACTGGTTCATCACCAGCGTGGAATTGATCGCCATCAGCAGCGTGTAGCCGTCGGCGGCCGACTTGGCGACGTACTGCGCGCCGACGATGGTGTTGCCGCCTGAGCGGTTCTCGACAATGACCGGCTGGCTCCAGTCGTCGCTCATCTTCTGCGCGATGATGCGCGCGGTGACGTCGGCCGGGCCGCCGGCCGGGAACGGCACCACGATGCGGATCGCGCGATTGGGAAAGTCCTTGGCGTCCTGCGCAGCAGCAGGTGCAAAGATCCCGAGTGCGACCAGCAGCGCGGCCGCAAACAACCGACGCATGGCGTCCCTCCCGTCCAGCCCTTTGCGGTCAAGCCTATCATTTTTCCGCTGGGCGGGCGGGCGGGCGGCGGGCAAGCTGGCGCCCCATGAGCGCGTCGCGCCCCGTCACCATCACCGCGCTCGGCATTGCCCAGATCCTCGGCTGGGGCACGTCGTTCTATTTTCCGGCGGTGCTGGCGGAGCCGATCGTCGCCTCGACCGGCTGGTCGCTGTTCTGGGTGGTGAGCGGCACGTCGATCGGCCTCCTGGTCGCCGGGCTGATCTCGCCGCGGGTCGGCGCCTTCATCGATCGCAACGGCGGGCGGCCGGTGCTGGCGCTGTCGTCGCTGCTCTACGCCGCGGGGCTCACGGTGATCGGCCTCGCGCCGAACCTGCCGGTGTATCTCCTGGGCTGGGTGCTGCTCGGCGGCGGCATGGGCACCGGACTTTACGATGCGGTGTTCGCCGCGCTCGGCAAGCTCTACGGCGAGGAGGCGCGCGCGCCGATCACGCATCTGACGCTGTTCGGCGGCTTCGCCAGCACGGTGTGCTGGCCGCTCAGCGCCTTGCTGGCGGAAACCTTCGGCTGGCGCGGCGCCTGCCTGATCTACGCGGGGTTGCACCTCGTTGTCGCGTTGCCGTTGCAGATGGCGGTGATGCCGCCGCTCAAGGATACGCCGGCGGGGCTCGCACAGCAGGCCAAGTCACCGGCGGTGGCGCTGAGCGCGCGCGAGCGCATCTGGTTCGTGCTGTTCGCGCTGATCCTGACAATCTCGTCCGGGATCGGCTCCAGCGTCGTCGTGCATTTCATGATCTTGCTGCAGGCGAGGGGAGCGGACCTCGCGCTGGCGGTCACGCTCGGCACGCTGTTCGGGCCGGCGCAGGTCGGCGCGCGCGTGATCGAGACGCTGTTCGGCAGGAACTACCATCCGATCTGGACCATGATCGCGTCGTGCGTCGCGATGGCCGCGGGCCTCGCGATGCTGCTCGCCGCATTTCCGATCCTCGTGCTCCCTGTTCTGATCTATGGCGCCGGCTACGGCATCATGTGGATCGCGCGCGGCACGCTGCCGCTCGCGCTGTTCGGCGCGGAGCGGTTCGCCACCTTGATCGGGCGGCTCGCCTTCCCGGCGTTGATTGTGCAGGCGCTCGCGCCGTCCGGCGTCGCGCTGCTGATAGAACGCCAGGGCGCGGACGCCACGATTGCTGTGCTCACCGGCTTTGCGGCGCTCAACGTGGCGCTGATCGGGGTGCTTTGGAGCGCGTATCGGCGGCGGTAGCAGGGTAGGGGTGGCGAGGCGAAGCCATCGCCTCCAATTGTGACAACCCGTAGCTCCGCTTGGCTTTTTCGCTCTGCTGAAAATCTACCTTGCGTTGATTGTGTTTGGAATGGGCAACGCCACCCTGATACTGTCAGTGTGGGCAACGGCGCGCGGTCGCCGCAATAACAAACAAACAAAAAAACGAACAAGCAGGGATCGGCGAGGTGGAAGCGCCACGTCGCGGGTGGGAGGTTTCGTTCCTCCGTGGAGCCGAGAGTTTGGACGGCTTGTGCCGGCGCTTGCCTGGCCAAGGGTTTGGCGGCGTCGCTCCGGGCGAAGGTTCGTCCGGTGACAGGGGCGTAGCGGAGTTCGGGGGTCCATGTCGGACTGTACGGGTGGCGTTTGGCTCGGCGCGAGCCCGCTTGGTCGTGCGCCCATCGAAGCCGCGCGTTCTTCGAAGCGCTCATCGACGCCCCGCGCCGGCGTCCGCTCCCGTTTTCGCAATCTGCACTCGATCACACCATCCAGGGCGTTCCGCATCGTCGCGCAGCGGAGCGCCGAGAAGCAGCACCATGCCGGAGCCGGCGCAGGCGATCGCGCCGGAAGCGGTACGATGATGTCGCCGCAAGGTGACCAAGAGGAAAGTGGGACGCGACGATGACGACCATATTTGTTAACCCAACAGGGGCAGACGGCGCCTTCACCACCATCAGCGCGGCCGTGGCGGCGGCGAATACCGGCGATACGATCCAGGTCGCGGCCGGGACCTACGCCGAGTTCGTAAACGTCAACAAGACGCTCACTCTGCTCGGCCCTCAGGCCGGGGTGGATGCGCGAACCCGGGACAGCGTTCCGCCGAGCACCGAAGCTGTGCTGACTGGAGCCACGAACGGCTCAGGCGTCACCACGTCGCTGTGGCTGACCGCGAACAACATCGTCGTGGACGGCTTCACCGTGCAGGGCACGACGAACGGTAATCAATTCGCCGCCGGCATCGTCATGGGGAGCGGAACTGGCGGCCATCAGGTCCAGAACAATATCATTCAAGACAACATCGTGGGGCTCCATCTCGCCGCGTTCGGCGTCGCCGCCACCGTGATCAGTCAGAATGTGTTCCAGAACAACAACCAGCCGGGCCCCGCGAGCGGCAGCGCTATTTATTCCGATCAGTTCGTAGCGGGGAAATCAGCAACGTCCGCATTGCGGACAACGAGTTCAGCGGCAACACCGGTGCGGCCGTAAACCTCGGTTTTACGTCTGCGGGATCGAGCGGCATCACCATCGAGGACAATGCCTTCACCAACAATGGCAGGGCCATATTCCTGTCGGATGTAAGCGATGTTGCAGTGACCGGAAACACGAGCGCGGGGTCGGCTGACTCGGCAATTGTTCTCGGTGGCGGCGTCGTCAATATCGAGATTACCGAGAACGAGATTACCAACTCACTGGCGCGGGGCGTGTGGGTTGCTGACATCGATATCCCTGGTGTCGGTCCGAATGAGAACGTTACCGTCGCCAACAACAAGATCGAGAACACCACCGGCTTCGGGCTCGAGGTCGACGCCACTGGCGTGCCTGCGGGCGAGGCCGTCCTGGCGCCCGGCAATTGGTGGGGCAGCGCCGATCTGGCGGTCGTGCAGGCAGAGATCGAAGGTGCCGTCATCTACAACACCTTCCGCGCGAGCGGCGTCGACGCCGCTCCGGCCACGCCGGGATTCCAGCCGGCCGGCGCCCTGATCAGCACCCTCGTCGTCACCACGATCGCGGACGAGGACGACGCCGGCGCGACCACGGAAGCACCGGGCGGCCTTGGCCTGTCGCTGCGCGAGGCGCTGGCGCTCGCGAATGCCAATGCGGACGCCGACACCATCAGCTTCGAGGCCGGGCTCACCGGTACGCTGACGCTCGTCAACGGCCAGCTCACGATTTCGAGCAGCGTCAGCATCGCCGGCGGCGACGTGGTCGGCATCACCATCGATGCCGCCGGCAGTTCCCGCGTGTTCAACGTCACGGCCGGCACGTCCACGCTGGAAGGTCTCGTGATCACCGGCGGATCGTCGTCAGATGGCGGCGGCATCTTGAATCAAGCGACGCTCTCTCTGATCGACACGACGGTTGCGGGAAACAACGCGACCCAAAACGGCGGCGGCATCCGCAACGAAGGCACCCTTACGGTGCTGAATTCCACCTTGGCGGGCAACAGCGCCGGTGGCAACGGTGGCGCCATCGCCAACATTGACGGCGCGATGGCCCTGACCAATGTCACCATCGCGGATAACAGCGCCAATTTCGGTGGCGGCATCTGGACCGGTTTTGCGGCCGGCTCCGCTGTCCTCACCAACGTCACCGTTTCGGGCAACAGCGCCACCGAAATTGGCGGCGGCATCCGCAGCAATGCGGGCGATCTGACGCTCATCAACAGCATCGTCGCCGGCAACGAAGCCGGCTCCGGCGAGGATATCGGACAGAGCGGCGGCACGGTGACACTGACCGCCGGCAACATTGTCGGTGGCACGTTTTCGGTCGACGGCGTCGATCAGCAGACCGGTATTGCGCTCAGCGCTATTTTCTCCGGCCCTCTCCAGAACAACGGCGGGCCGGTGCAGACGATTGCGCTCAATCCCGACCTCGCCAACCCGGCGATCGATTTGGGCGATCCCGACGCGCTCAACGAGGGGAGCGGCGGTATCGACCTCAATGGCGACGGCGATCAGACCGACACCATCACCACCGACGCCCGCGGCGACGGCTTCGACCGCACCTTCGATTTCGGCGGCTCGATCGACGAGCTCGACCTCGGCGCCTTCGAAGCGCAGAACGCCGCCCCAGTGGGCGTCGGCGACGCGATCACAGTTGCGGAAGGCGGGACGGCAACGATCCTGACCGGCAACGCGACGAGTGTGCTCGCCAACGACGCGGATGCCAACGACGATCCGCTCACCGCGATTTTGGTCGACGAGCCCACGAACGGCACGCTCACTCTGAATGAGGACGGCACGTTCAGCTACACCCACGACGGCTCGGAGACCACGACCGACAGCTTCACCTACCGGGCCAACGACGGCACGGCCGATTCTCCGGTCACCACCGTCTCGATCACGGTCACGCCGGTCAACGACAATGCACCGACGCTGGCGGCGATGGCGGGCGCCAGCTACACCGACACCACCGGCAACGACATGTTCGCGCCGGTCAGCGGCACGCTCGTCGGCGACGATCGCCGACAACGTTGCCCTCATCTACGGCATCGATCGGCGGGACGACCGGCGGCAGCACCAATATCGGCGGCACGGTCTATGACGTGTCGCGCATCTCCAACTTCGGCACGCTGTATGTCGCAAGCGACAGCGGCGAGTACACCTTCGTGCCGCGCGATGCGGCGATCGAGGCGCTGAAGGCCGGGGCGACGCAGAGCTTCACGGTGCGGGTCAGCGACGGCACGTTGAACGACACTCGGACTCTCGACATCACATTCAACGGCGCCAATGACGCGCCGCTCGCCGCGATGGGCAATCAGAACCTGCAGCCCAACGAGTGGGTCCAACTGCAGGGCCGGCTCAGCGCCCGCGACAGCGACAATTCCATCACCCAGTACCAGCTCTACGATGCGGGCGCGGCGGCCGGCAGCGGCTACTTCTGGACCGCCGACCTCGGCCGACGCGCCGCCGACACCTACATCACCATCGATGCCGACGATCTCGCCACCACCTGGCTGCGCGGCGGGGCGGCGACGGCGGCGAGCTGATGTGGGTGCGCGCCTTCAACGGCACCACCTGGAGCGAGTGGGACCCATTCACGCTGACCACATCGAACGCCGCGCCCGGCCCGAACACTCCGCCGGTCGTGACCGCCGACGACCAGAACCTGCAGATCGGCGATGCGATCACGCTGGACAGCATGGTCGGCGTCAGCGACGCGGACGGCGATACCGTCACGCAGTATCAGTTCTACGATGCCGGAACGGCGGCCGACAGCGGCTACCTGTGGACCGTCAATGGCGGGCAGCGCGCAGCCGGCCAGTACTTCACCATCGCCGCCGCCGACCTCGAGACGGTCGAGTTGCGCGCCGGGCAGGCCGCGGGCACCGACGTGATGTGGGTGCGCGCGTTCGACGGCATCGCCTGGGGCGAATGGGATGCGTTCACGCTGGTCACCCAGGAGGGCGCGAACGCCGCGCCGGTGGTGACGATCGACAATCAGGCCGTGCCGACCAATGGCTCGGCTGCGGTGGATAGCTTCATCAGCGCCGTCGATGCCGACGGCGACCCCATCGTCCAGTATCAGTTCTACGATGCGGGATCGGCGGCCGACAGCGGCTACTTCTCGACCGCTGGCGTGCAGCGCGATCCGCACACCTACATCAACGTCGCTGCCGCCGATCTTGCCGGCGTCGGGCTGCATGGCGGCGCGGTGCCAGGCACCGAGCTGATGTGGGTGCGCGGCTACGACGGCACCGCTTGGAGTGCGTGGGACCCGTTCTTCTTGATCACCAATGGGACCTAGTGTCGCTTTGGTTCGGACGTTCGCTTCGGTGCAAAGCTGAGAATTCGGGCGAACTTCCGAACCGCGACACGAGCGCATGTCCCGGCGAAGCGCGTCCATACGAACTCCTGGCTATTTCGGCATCAGCCCCGCGGCCTTGGCCACCTTGGCCCATTTCTCGACTTCGTTGCGGAAGCGCTTGTCGAATTGCTCGGGCGAACTGCCAACCGGATCGGCGCCTTCCTTGCTGATGCGCTCGCGCACCGCCGATTCCGCCAAGAGCTTGGTGGTCTCGCCGTTGATCTTGGCGACGATTTCCTTCGGCGTGTTGGCCGGCGCGAATATGCCCTGCCAGGAGGAGATCTCGTAGCTCGGATAGCCGAGCTCGGCGATGGTCGGCACCTCGGGCAGCGAAGGGATGCGCTGCTCGGTGGTCGCCGCGATGACGCGCAGCGCGCCGGCGCGCACATGCTGCAAGGTCGACGCGGTGAGCCCGAAGTGCACCTTGACGTGGCCGCCGAGTAGCGCGTTGAGCACCTCGGCGTTGCCCTTGAACGGCACGTGCACCAGATTGGCGCCGCTCATGCTCTTGAACATTTCGGCGGCCAGGTGCGGCGAGGTGCCGGCCCCCGACGAGGCGTAGTCGACGCCGTTGGGCTGCGCCTTGGTATAGGCGATGAACTCCTTGAGGTTGGTCACCGGCAGCGTCGGATGCACCACCAGCATCAGCGGGATCGAGGCGATCTCGGTGATCGGGGCGAAGTCCTTGATCGCGTCGTAGGACGTCTTGGTCAGGCTGGCGCTGATGGCGAAGGCGATGGTGTTGACCAGCAGGGTGTGACCGTCCGGCGCGGCCTTCGCCACGGTGGCGGTGCCGATCGTGCTGCCGCCGCCGGGGCGGTTGTAGACCACGGCGGGCTGGCCCCAGGCGTCGTTCATGCGCTGCGCGATCAGCCGCGCCACCGTGTCGGTGGTGCCGCCGGCAACGAACGGCACGATCAGGTCGATCTGCTTGCTGGGATAGGTTTGTGACAGTGCCGGCGCCGCCAAAAGTCCGAGGATTGCCGCCAAGCCGGCATGGAGCGCCGCACCATTCATCATGTCCTCCCGTCGCGACGACGTGTTCGTTGACGCCGCGCCAGAAAACTCTATAGCAACAGCCCGCCCCAGCGAAACGACCGGCTCCATGCTCGATGTGACGAAATCCGCTTTGTCGCAAATCCCCGTGGTCGACGTCCGCGACGGCGGGGCGTTGCGGCACGCCCGCGAGGGCGAGCCGCGGGCCCGTGCACTGCGCGACGAATGCGTCGCCTGGTTTCCCGGCGCCGCGCGGCCGTTCGTGCCAATGATCGACCAGTTGGCGAAACGCTGGCTGACGCGTTCGCAATCGCCCTACATTGAGGAAATCCGCACCATCGCGGCGGCGCTCGGATTCCCCGGCGTCTGGTTCCTCAACGGCTCCTACCAGTGGAGCTGCACCACGCTGGCCCGGGACGAGGATGCCGCGCCGTGGCTGGCCCGCACGCTGGACTGGCCGTTTCCCGGCCTCGGCCGCCACGTCACGATCGCGCGCATGCAGGGGTCGGCCGGCGAATTCTTCAACGTGACCTGGCCGGGTTATGTCGGCGCGCTGACCGCGATGGCGCCCGGCCGCTTCGCCGCGGCGGTCAACCAGGCTCCGCTGAAGCGGCGCAGCACCGACCGGCGGCTGCGGCCGGTCGACATCGCGATCAACGCGGTCCGCACCTACGTCAAAGTCGACGCGATCCCGCCGGACCAGCTGCTGCGCCAGGTGTTCGAGACCTGCCGCAACTACGGCGAAGCGAAGACGGTGCTGGAGCGCATGCCGATCGCGCGGCCGGTGATCTACACCCTGGCGGGCTGCCGCGCGGGCGAGCGCTGCGTCATCGAGCGCACCGAGACCGGCGCCACCATCCACGAGGATACCACCGGCGCCGCCAACGACTGGCTGCACCGCCTCCCGGGCTGGGAGGCGCGGGTCGGCAGCGACGAGCTGTTCACGCGGACCTATGAGGACGCGGCGCAGCGCAGCCGCAACCGCCGCGAGTCGCTGGCGGGCTGGCAGGGCGCGTTCACGCGCGAAAGTTTCGGCTGGGTGGTGGCGCCGGTGCTCAACAAGTACACCCGGCTCGCCGTCGAGATGTGCGCGGCGCGCGGCATCGTGCGCGCCGTCGGCTATGAGCGCAACGTCGGCGACGAACTGGCGTCGCCGGTGACATTGCCGCGTGAGGTGAGGGCGGAGCTGGCGGCGGCGTAGGATCGGCCCGACACACGGCCGGATCAGTCGAGCGTAGAACCAGGTTCCTCACGCGTCCGACGATGGCGCGTCGTCACGCGCCGAAGATCGACCAGCCCAACCGTTTGGTGAGCGCCTCCAGCGCGATCCGGCCGAGATGCGAATTCCCCGTCGGATCAAGTCCCGGCGACCACACCGCGATCGAGGCTTTGCCAGGCGCGATCGCCAGGATGCCGCCGCCGACGCCGCTCTTGCCGGGCAGGCCGACCCGGAAGGCGAACTCGCCGGAGCCGTCGTAGTGGCCGCAGGTCAGCATCACCGCGTTGATGCGCCGTGCGCGCTCGGGCGGAACGACCGACAGACCGGTTGTGGGATTGCGGCCGAGATGGGCCAGAAAGCGGCCGGCCGCGGCCAGCTGGCGGCATGACATGGCAATGGCGCAGTGGTGGAAGTAGACGCCGAGCGTGTGCGTGACCGGGTTGTCGAGCACGCCAAACGCTTTCATGTAGTTGGCGAGCGCGAAGTTGCGAAATCCGGTGCGTTCCTCGGATGCCGCGACCGCCTCGTCGACCGCGATCGACGGATCGTCCGCGAGGAATTGCAGGAACCTGAGAATTTGACCGAGCGCTTCGCGCGGTTGATGCCCGGACAGGATCAGGTCGGTGACCGCGATCGCTCCGGCGTTGATGAACGGGTTGCGGGGGACGCCATGCTCGTATTCGAGCTGGACGATGGAGTTGAAGGCGCTGCCCGAAGGCTCGCGGCCGACGCGCCGCCATAGCTGGTCGCCGGCCTTGCCCAAGGCAAGGGTCAGCGTGAAGACCTTCGAGATGCTCTGAATCGAAAACGGCGTCTCGCTGTCGCCGCCCGCGGCCACGTTTCCGTCAGCGTCGATCACCGCCAGACCAAAGGCGTTCAGATCGGCCCGCGCCAGTTCCGGAATGTAGGTGGCGACCGTGCCTCGGTCCGGCCGCTGGGCCATCTCTTCGGAAATTTCTCGAACGACCGAGTTGAGGTCTGGCATGGCACCGCAGCATTCAGCCGGCCGAAGTCGGATCGATCGACACTAGCCGCACCGGATCGCCTAGAACAAGCTCGCCACCTCGCGCTGCGAAGCGCTGACAGACACGCGCTCGCATGCCACGGCCTTGCCGTGCGCGGCGTCGCCCGACGCCAGCGCCGCCTTGATCTTCTCGATCAGCGCCAGCGCCGACTCCCGCGAAATCTCCACGGCGACGCGCTCGCGGCCGCCGTCGGCCTCGCAGATGAAGTCGATGCCGAGCGCATGGTCGAGCGCCGCATGGAACGGGTGATCGTAGTAGACGTTGGCGGTGTCGATCCGCATCCAGCCGCTCGGGCCCTTGGCGCTGCCGGTCATCGCGGCTTTTTCGACGATGTATGAGCACATGGTCTGTCTCCTGAGGCATATCAGGCCGCGAGATGCTTGTTCAAAAACGCGAAGACCTTCTTCCAGCCGTCGGCGGCGGCTTCGGCGCGATAGGCGGGGCCGCGCGCGTAGTTGAAGAAGGCGTGGCCGGCGCCGTCGTAACGGTGGAATTCGTAGCTCTTGCCAAGTTCCTTGAGCTTCGCTTCGGTGCGGTCGACCTGGCGCGATTGGGGTTCTCATCATCGTTGCCGAACAGGCCGATGATCGAACATTTGATGTTGGCGGCAAGATCGATCGGCGCGACTGGGCGCTTGGCGTTGAGCGCGCTCGGATCGTCGACCACGACGTTGCCGCCCCAGCAATCGACCAGCGCGTGAAAATCGTCGGTTCGGCACGCGATCAGGAAAGCGTGGCGGCCGCCGGAGCAAAAGCCCATCACCGCGAGCTTGCCGTTGGCGTTGGGCTGCGCGCGCAGGTAGGCCGCCGCGCCCTTGGCATCGCCCACCACCTGGTCGTCCGGCACGCCGCCGGCGGCGCGCACACGGGCGCCGACGTCGTCCGGGCTGCCCGGTCCGTCGCGGAAGTAGAGGTGAGGGGAGATGGTCGCGAAGCCGTGGTGCGCGAGCTTGCGCACCGTCTCGATGATCCATTCATCCCAGCCGGGCATGTGGTGGATCAGCACCACGCCCGGGAATTTGCCTGCGCGGTTCGGTCGCGCGCAGTACGCCTCGCCCTGGTCGCCGTTGTGTCCGGTAAACGAGACGGTTTCGCCGATGATGCTTGGAATAGGACATGAGACCCTCGGTGCAGGCGGTGAATGCGCAAAACTATAGCAGCCTCGGATCGGCTGCCCACCCGGTTGGGCGAGTGGCGCGAGGCAGCGTTGCCGCTTGCTGGCGGCGCGACAATTGGCGATCATCACCGCCATGGCAACCCTTCCCAAGGCGCTGTTTTTCGACGTGTTCGGCACGCTGGTCGATTGGCGCAGCAGCATCGCGCGCGAAGCGCAGGCGATCCTCGAACCACTGGGCCATTCACTCGACTGGCTCGCCTTCGCCGACGCCTGGCGCGGCGAGTATCAGCCGGCGATGGACGAAATCCGCTTTGGCCGTATGCCGTTCTCCAAGCTTGACGTGCTGCACCGGCGCAACCTGGAAAAGATTCTGCCGCGCTTCAACGTTTCCGGGCTGCCGGAAGACACCATGCAACACCTCAATCTCGCCTGGCACCGGCTCGACGCCTGGCCGGATTCCTCGCGCGGCCTGATCCGGCTGAAACGCCAGTGCATGATCGCGCCGGTCTCGAACGGCAACATCTCGCTGATGGTCGCGCTGGCACGCCGCAACAACTTTCCCTGGGATGCGATCCTCGGCTCGGAGATCGCCGGCGACTTCAAGCCCAAGCCGCGGGTCTATCTCGCGGCCTGCGAGGCGCTCGATCTGCCGCCCGGCGACTGCATGATGGTGGCGGCGCACTCCAACGATCTCGCCAGCGCCGCGAAGAATGGATTGCGCACCGGGCACATTGCGCGGCCGAACGAGCATGGTCCGGGCAAGGGCGAGACCGCGCCGAAGGTGCCGGTCGATGCAGCCGGCGCGAATCTCGAAGACCTGGCGGCGAAGCTGGGGCTGTAGGAACAGCGCTCTATCGTTGCCCGTTCGTCGCAGGATCGCCCAACCGGCGCAGCGGATGTCTGCGCAATACGCGAGCTATCAGGGGAATCCCGATAGCGAGCGGCAAAAACCAATAGGTGAAGTGAGGAAGCTCTTTCCAAATCGGAAGCTGCTTCCCGTTGTCCACGTAGAAGGCGATCAACATCAGGATGTACGAGAGCCCCATCCCGGTGATGTGTATCCGCGTCCAATAGGGCCAGCGTTTCCGAATGGCTCTGCGACCAAGCCACGCCGACGCAAAGGCAAGAAGACCTAAAATGAACAAGTGGTAGTTCTCAGCCCAGCGCATCAGCGAAAGCACCGTGGCCGACGCAAACAACGCCGCCAAGCACCAGTAGTAGAGCTTGCCTGTTGCGGAATGCTGGCTGCCGCCCTTTGTGCGCAGCATAGCTACGATCCCGGTCGCGACACATGCGAGGCCGAGAGGGATGTGGACGGCGGCAATGATTCCGACGAAAACCGGATCGGTTGAGGGAATTTCTATTCCCAATACGATCGTCGAGGCGCCTGTCATATTCAAGATTTCTTCGGAAGCTGCGTGCTGGCCGCGCCCCCGGAATGACGGCGGAGAGGCTACCGCTTCCGCTTCGCAGCCTCCTCGACCAGGCTCAAGTCCGCGAACTTCGGCACGTCGATCGTCTCCTTGATGAAGCCGAGCTCCTTCACCTTGTCGATCGACTCCTGGACAATCTTGAGATCCGGCTTGCCCTCCAGGTCGCGGAAGAAGTCGCGCTTGGTGAAGATCCAGCTTTCGAACGCAGCCGGCGGCCGCTTCAGGAAGCCGGCGGTGAGGGCGACCGCCTCCTTGTGGTTCGCCGGGTCGTAGTACCAGCGCAGGATGGCGCCGTAATCTTCCAGCAGGTCGACCAGCGCGGCGCGGTTCTTGTCGATGAATCCTTTGCGCATCGCCCAGAACGACAGCGCGATGCGGCCCAGGCTGTTTTGCGTGGTGAACAGCGGCTTGCCGAACTCGTTGAGCTCGGCGTCGTAGGAGAACGGCAGCACACCGACAACCAGATCGGCCTTCTTCTCCTTAAGGATCTGCTTGTGGGTCGGGAACGGCGCCTCGATCATGGTGTAATCGCGTTTGACCTCGAGGCCGTGGCGGCGCAGCGCGGTGCGCATGATGATGTCGACGCCGCTGCCCAATCCGTTGGTCACGGCCACTTTGCCTTTCAGGTCCTCGATCTTCTCGATGCCGCTATCGCGGCGCACGAAATAGGGCGTGGCGTAATGGCCGGGCACGCCGTCCTGAATCTCGTCGGCGACGATGCGCAGATCGGTCAATCCGCCGTTCTGGATCGCCAGCGGAAAGCTGGTGTAGCCGAACCCGGCGAGATCGAGCTCGCCGGTGCTGATCGCGGTGATCTGCAACGTCGAGGAGGCGAAGTAGATCGGCTCGAACGTGTAGGACTTGCCATGATGCTTGGCGAGGCCGGGCTTGAGGAACAGCAGCGGCACCATCGACGCCGGCGCGGTGATCCAGCCGGCGCGGATCTTCACCGGCTGCTGCTGTGCGCTCGCGGGGGAGGGCAGCGACAAGGCTAGGGCGGCAAACGGCGGGACCAGCCAGGACAGCAGCAAGCGTGCACGCATCGGAGTCCTCCCTGACAATCTCATGAGGCTTTTGCAAAACGGTAGCAGTGGTGGAGTTGGCCGCCAAGGCGCAACCGGTCGCACCGGTACAGTCACGATTGCGTCAGCAATGCGTGTGGGCCGGATCGATGGCCTGTGATTGGCGGGTGGGCAGCGGCCGTGCTAACCGCATGTCATGGCGACGGCGCGTAAACCATTGAAACATCCGTGGCAGGTCTGGCGCGACGCCGCCGGCCGGCTGTCAGGGCTGCGGATCGGCACGCTTGCGCTGTTGCTGCTGCCGGTCGCGATCGCCGCGTACGAATACAACACGGTTGGGTTCGGGCCGCGGCCCATCAACAACGTGATCCACCGCACCGGCTATTGGGCTCTGCTGTTCCTGATGCTGTCGCTCGCGGTGACGCCGCTGCGCCGCATCGCGCGGTTGGGCAAGCTGCTCGATATCCGCCGCATGATTGGCGTCGGCGCGTTCGTCTACGCCGCCACGCATATCCTGCTCTTCGTCGTCGACCAGAAATACGATCTGTGGAAGGTCGGCAGTGAGATCGTGCTGCGGCTCTATCTCACTATCGGCTTCGTCGCGCTGCTTGGGTTGGCGGTGCTGGCGGCGACCTCGACCGACGGCATGGTGCGCCGGCTGGGCGGCAAGCGCTGGCAGCGCCTGCACCAGGTCGTCTATGCGCTCTCGCTGCTCGTCCTGATCCATTTCTTCCAGCAGACCAAGGCCGACGTCTGGCTGCCAACCTTCATCGCCGGGCTGTTCGGCTGGCTGATGGCCTACCGGCTGCTGATCTGGCGCAAGACCGAGCGGGGCGAATTGTCGGCATCGATGCTCGCCGCGCTCACGGTCGCGGTGGCGGTGCTGACCTTCCTGGCGGAGGCGGTCGGGATCGGCATCGCGTTCAACGTCTCGCCGCTGCGGGTGCTGGAGACGGCGTTCGATTTCGACCCGTATTCGATTCGGCCGGGTTGGCTGGTGCTGGGCGCGGGCCTGATCGTTGTCGCGGTCGACCTGGTGCGGGCCCGTCTGGCCACGCCGCGCCGGTCGGCGGCACGGCCAGAACCGTCAGCAAGGGCCAAGCCAAGGCCAGAGCTGGCGTAGCGAGAAATCGCCTTTTCCAACCAATTTTCGCTAAGTCGCGGGAACAACCGTGGGGTCATACCCTTATCATATTCGTTCCGGTACCTTTTGCCGGCCGGGTTTCATTGGATTCGCCGGATCAGGTTTTCAAGGAGGAAACGTCATGAAGTCGATCATTCTGGCCGCGGCCTTGTCACTTGCCTTTGCCGGCGGCGCGTCCGCGATGACTTGCAAGGAAGACACCACAGCGAAGAAGCTCGCCGGCGCGGCCGCGACCAGCCACATGAAAAAGTGCGAGGCCGATGCCAAGGCGAAGTGCGAGGCCGACTCCGCGGCGAAGAAGCTCGCCGGCGCGGCTGCGGCCAGCCACAACAAGAAGTGCATCGCTGACGCGGTCGGCAGCTGAACGTCCGGCCAAGCGACGAGTTTGTTTCAGCATCGCTGAATCAAACTCTAGCGAATCTTGAAGCTCTTCGGATTCCACGGCGGCCGCGGATATTGCGGATCCATGTCCTCCAGCGTCGCGCGCACGATGCGCGCGATCGCGGCGTTGCGCGCCCATTTGTGATCGGCCGGAATGACGTACCACGGCGCATGCGCGGTGGAGCAGCGCTGCAGCATGATCTCATAGGCCTGCTGGTACTTGCTCCACAGCTTGCGGTCTTCGAGGTCGCCCGGGTTGAACTTCCATTGTGACCGGCGATCCGCGAGGCGCTCGTTGAGCCGCTCGGCCTGTTCCTTCTTTGAGATGTGCAGCATGAATTTCAGGATGGTGGTGCCATTCTCGGTCAGGATTTTCTCGAACGTATTGATCTGGCTGTAGCGCGCCTCGATCTCGGCGGCCGGCGCCAGCTTGCGCACCCGGCCGACCAGCACGTCCTCGTAGTGCGAGCGGTTGAAGATGCCGACAAAGCCGCGGCGCGGCGCGGCGAGGTGTGCGCGCCACAGAAAGTCGTGCGCCAGCTCCTCTTCGCTGGGACGGCGGAACGGCGTGACCACGACGCCGAGCGGCCCGGCGATGTTGAACACGCCGCGGACCGTGCCGTCCTTGCCGGAGGTATCAGTGCCTTGCAGCACCACGAGCAGCGCGCGCTTGCCCTCGGCGAAAAGCCGGTCCTGCAATGCGTCGATCGCGTAAGCATCCCGCACGGTGCGCTCGCGACCGGCCTTCTTGTCGCTGACGCCGACCCGGGACACGTCGCCGGGATCGCGCGCCTCCAAGCTGAATCGCTCACCGGGCTTGACCCGGAATGCCGCCGCGAAACTCTTGGCCATGCTGTTGTGTCCTTGGTGTGACAGGACTGAATAACATGCGGCCACGCAGGCCGCCCGTGGTGAAGCGCCCGATGTTGCGCCCAGCCGGATCGCGCAGCCTGAGCCCCGCGCCGGGCGGATCGTCAGGGAAGGAAAAAGGCCATATCGAACACGCCTGGGTAATTATCGTACGGTGCCCGTCCGGGAATACGTAAATCCCAAAGTTCTGCGAACGATTTCTGTAAGCCGTTTATCCGAATGCCTGCTGTTGTTGGGTTGTCCACCGTTTGAAGCAGAGAAATGTCGCTCTCCAGCAGGCTGATCGTCCAGCCGTCGAAAGTCCTCATCTCTTGCATTAGCGTGTTTACTGCTGGTGTAAACACCGTCATGCTCTCTGCCTCACTCGCACTCACCAGTGTGGCGGCTTGAGCGGCCTGCTCCAATCGCACGACTGAGGCCTGAAGGCGTGCTATTTCTTTCTTTGCCTCTTTGATTTTGACCAGAATGTGCTTGGCCAGTCCAGATTTGAGCTTCTTAAACTCCTCGTTTGTGACTTCATAATCCTTCGTGATTTTTTGCAGGCCGAAGTAATAGCCGTTCGCCAGAGCAATACGATTAAGTTCGTCCTTGCTTCCGTGTTTTAGCTTGGGTGCCATGCCTAGCTCCTATTTCCATGCCGCCAATCATGCGGGTCGGGCGCCGTCGCCATCCCTTCCTCTGCGCGGCCATCGTCGCAGCATCGTGCGGCGAGGGTAAGCAGCGGCGCTGACGCAAATCACGACGCCCCGACATATCGCGAACCAAAACAAAGTGGGGGGAGAAGCGGGGGGGGAGCCGCTGACTGCTTTGGAATTCTGCCGTCAAATCAGGGCGTTGGCCGTATCCCCCGGATCAAGTCCAGGGCAGGCTTTCGCCGGGACATGCGCTAGCGCAGCCGCGCGATCAGAGCTTCGATCGTCTGCGGATCCTGCACCTGGACAAATTGCACCGCGAAACCGTCGCTGAAGTGGCGCACCACGCGACCGACCACCTTGCCGACCGCGACGGGGGTGCCGACTTGCGGCACCAGATCGGCGCAGACCGCGACGCCGGACGCCGATACGTCCTTCACCAGACACTCGACGGTGGTGCCGTCGCCGAACACAGCGTCGAATAGGGATTCTTCGGGATCAGCCGGATGTGCTGCCGGTGATCTTCGACGTCGTGGTGCTTGTTCTTCTCGTACCACTCGATCTTCGCCGCCAGCTTGTGCCGCTCGCTCTTCGGCGCGATGATTTCCATCACAAAGCTGCCGTCGAGCACGCGGATGATGCGGCCTTCGAACTTGCCGAACTGGTCGATGTGAGCGATCACCCGTTCGCCGACTTCGCTGGCCACCGACGTGGCAAGTGCGATCGCGTGGCAGGACATGTTGATGACGCGGCAGGGAAACTCACGCCGTTGACCTTCGATGTCGCGCCGGCTCGCCAGCGAAAAGCGGCCGGGCACGCTCAGCACGATGCGAACATCGGTGCGGCGCTCGACGACTTGGAAGTCGTCATGAAGGTGCAGTGGCGCGTTCGTCATGATCCAGCCTGCACGGGAACATTTGACCAAGGTAACCCAGCGCACTTAACGAAAACTTTAATGAGGCATTAGCTACTGCTATGCGGTAGCCTCGATGCCGCAGCAGCGCCGCCGCCGAGGCCCAGCGAGTGTCTATCTATTTGACCTACAAAGGGTTTGGTTGGCTACTCATCGTCGGCCAGCGGCGCTATTAAGCCGCCCAGCTGGAGCTTCGGGCTTGCGCTATTCCCGCACGTCAGCCGACAGGTGTTGAATTGGCCTTGGATCTCGCAGCGCTTCGGGTCCAGGAGTTCCGCCGAATCCTGTTGATCAAGATGTCGGCGGTGGGTGACGTCATCCACTCCGTTCCGGTGCTCAACAAGCTGCGGCGGCGCTATCCCGATGCGCGCATCGACTGGGTGCTGCGGCCGGCTATCGGCGACTTGCTGCGGCATCATCCGGCGATCAGCAACGTGGTGGACATTATCCGCGCCGAGCGATCGGCATGGTGGGAGTTCGCCAACGCCATCCGCGTCGCCGGGCAATTGCGCGCCACGAGGTACGATCTTGTCGTCGACATGCAAGGACAATTTCGCACCGCGCTGCTGGCGCTCGCGACCGGCGCGCCGGTGCGCATCGGGTTCGACCGGCCGCGCGCCGTGGTGTGGAGCGCGTCAACGCGGCAGCTGCCGGCGACGGCGCGCCGCCATGCCTGGAAAGGTGCACGCGAAGGCGCATGGGTCGCCTACACGCACCACATCGCGGTTCCGACCCTCGACGTGCATGCGGTCGATCGCTACCTCACCGTGGGGCCGCTGCTCGGTCTCGACGATGGCCCGGCCGATTTTTCATTTCCGATCCCGACCGCGGCAACCGAGCGCGTCGATGCGCTGCTGCGTAAGCACGGTATCGCCGGGCAGCCGCTGCTGCTGATCGCGCCGGGCACGATCTGGGAAACCAAGCATTGGCGAAGCGAAGGCTTCGCCGAGGTGGCGCGGCATTTCATGCAGCGGGGCTTTGCCGTTGTGCTGGCTGGCTCGGCGCGCGAACGCGCGGCCTGCGAGGAGGTGGTCGCGCGCGCGCCAGCGGCGATCGATCTCGCGGGCGAGACCACGCTGAGCGAGCTCGCCGCGTTGACGCAGCGTTCGACCCTCTGTCTCACCAACGATTCCGGGCCGATGCACCTCGCAGTCGCGCTCGGCCGGCCGGTGGTGAGCATCTTCGGCCCGACCGATCCGATCTGGGTCGGCCCCTACCGCCGCGAGGGCGCCGTGCTGCAGGCCGACCTGTCGTGCGTGCCGTGCTACCTCCGCAAGCTGAGCCGCTGCCCCTACGACCATCGCTGCATGCGCGAAATTTCGGCGGCGGCGGTGATCGACCGGGTCGAGCGATTTCTCGCCGCCAGCCCGCAACCAGTGTTTCCTTAGCTCCTCCGTTACGACGCCTGCCGCAGCGCTTCGCCGCGCAGGCCCTCGAGGATCGCCAGTGCACGCGCCATCGAGAAGGCACGCGTCGTGGCGTCATAAGCCTTGGTGTGGTCCGGCATCATGTAGCCGTGCAAAATTCCAGGAAAAATGTGGACCTCGACATTGCCCTGGCGGGATGGCACCACGCGGTAGGCGTCGAGCACCTCGGCGGGTGCGACGTGGTCCTTGTCGCCCCACATGATGCAGACCGGCTGGGTCACGCCGTCGAGCTCGCCAATGTAGTCGAGCATCCGGGTGCCATGGCAGGAGATGCCGGCGGCATAGCCGATCCGCTTCGGGCCGAGGATCGCGTAGGGCCCGCCGTAGCAGAAGCCCATGGTGGCGGCGCGGCCGTTGAACTGCGGCAAGGTGCGAAGGTGCGCCAGCGTGTCGGCGAGGTCGGCTTCGCCGGCGGCGATCTTCTCCAGCCGCGGCTGGGCGCGCTCGGCGGCGCGCTTGTCGTCGAGCCCGAGCGGGCCGGGCAGTGACCGCCAGAACAGATCAGGCGCCGCGGCGATGAAGCCCTTGCCGGCGAATTCGTCGGCGATGTCGCGCAGATCCTTGTCGACGCCGTGAATGGCGCAGGCCAGCACGACCGCCGGCACTTTTGCGCTGGTGTCCGGCAGCGCGAGATAGCAGTCGAACGCCGCGCCGTCCTTGGAGTGAATTTTGATGGTGGTACCGGGCATAGGGCTCTCCGGGTTGAATGCCCGGAGAGCCTAGCTCAGCGTCGAAGCGCGAGGAAAGCCGCTATTGTCCTTTCTTGCGAAGCGGGAACAGCACCACTGGAAAATCGGCGGCGTAGCGCGGTTCCTTGTGCTGCTGGGGATGCGGCGGGCGGTGCGGCAGGTCCGCCACCACCACCCGTCGATACAGATGCCAGGTTGCATGGCCGAGCACCGGGATCACCACGGCCAGGCCGAAAAACAACGGCAGCGAGCCGATGAACAGTCCCACGGCAACGATCAGGCCCCACAATGCCATGGTCTCCGGATTGCGCAGCACCGCCTTGATCGACGTGGCGGCGGCGGCGGTCGCGCTGATGTTGCGGTCGACCAGCAGCGGGAACGCCACCACACTGATGCAGAAGGCGATGATCGCGAACGCCAGGCCGACCAGGTTGCCAACCAGGATCAGGCTGTGACCGGCGTTGGTGGTCAGGACCTGCCACGCGAAGCTGCTGATCGATTCCGGCGCGGCGTAGCCGAAGTGTGCCACGTAGATGGCGTGCGCCACTGCGACCCAGACGCCGAAGATGGCGCAGAGCACAAGCCCCAGCGCCATAATGGCGCGGAAGGAGTCCGCATGGATGAGATCGAAGGCGTGGGTCCAGGCGGTGTCGCGGCCCTGCTCGCGGCGCCGGCTCAGCTCATAGAGGCCGATCGCGGCGAACGGCCCGATCAACGCGAAGCCGGCGGCCATGGGATAGAGCAGAGGGAGGACGTCGTATCCGAGTGTCGCCCGCGCGATGAGCACGCCGGCAATCGGGTATATCAGGCTGATAAAGATGGCATGGGTGGGCATCGCCCGGAAGTCGTCGAGGCCCTTCTTGAGCGCCTCGATGAGATCGCGCGGTGCGATCGTGCGCACGCGCGGCAAGCTGTGCGCGTCGGCGGCGCCGACTGTGTCCTGATACGCCATGGCCATTTTCCTCCTGAACGTTTGCGTTCAAGCGGGCACGACTTGCGTGAGCCTTGGTCGCGTGAGCTTGGGTCCGACGGGAATCACGCCGAGCCGCGCCCCGCAGGGTCCGAAAGATAGGCCGGGGCCCGGGCTTTTTCGAGGCGGGGGCGATGGAATTTCTTCGGCTTGGCCTTAGATTGGGTTAACCCGCTGCACTGCGCAAAAAAGGACGACCATGGCCGAACTCACGCTCTACCATGCAGTACCGTCGCGCTCGGCCACCGTCCGCTGGATGCTGGAGGAAGTCGGCGAACCCTACGACGTCCATCTGCTCAAGCTCAGCGACGGCGATCAGCAGAAGCCGGAGTATCTCGCGGTCAACCCGCAGGGCAAGGTGCCGGCGCTCAAGCACAAAGGCGTTGTGATCACCGAAGTGGCGGCGATCTGCGCGTATCTGGCTGACGCGTTTCCGCAAGCGAAGCTTGCCATCCCAATCGGCGATACGCGCCGCGGCGTCTATTTCCAATGGCTGTTCTTCGGCCCGAGCTGCATGGAGCCGGCAATCACAGATCGCGCGTTTCCAAGAAAGGAAATGCCCCGCGGCGCCGCGGTGGGCTATCGCGACGCCGACGCGCTCGCCGACATTCTGGCCAAGGCGGTGGAGAAGGGACCTTACCTCATGGGCGAGCAGTTCACTGCAGCCGACGTGGTGGTCGGCGCAGGGATTTGTTGGGGCACGATGTTCAAGCTTTTTCCAGACCGTGATACGTTCAAGCCGTACGTCGCGCGGCTCGCGCAGCGGCCGGCCGTGCAGCGCGCCGAAGCGTTGGACAAGGAGTTGGCCGGGCAGTAAGTGAATTCCGGCGTCCTCTGCTGCAGGATGCGCCCCGCATGAAAATTCTGTTGCTTTTGGCGCTGCTGATCTCCGGCTTCGCCCACGCTGCCTCGCCCGAGCAGGACTATCTCGCGGCGCGCGACGGCTACATCAAGCGGTTCAACGCCAAGCGGTGGACCGGTGAAGAGCTCAAGCGCATCACCGCGCAAGAGCTTGCGGCTTTGCGCGATCTGGAGCGGCGGCTCATCAAGATCGTCGGGCCGTTCAAGGCGGCCGGCTTCGACACGCCCGGTAAGATCAACCTCGAAGCGCTGCAGCGCGGCGACATGGGCTTCGGCACGCTCGACGGCCTGGTGTTCATGACCAAGGACGAAAAGACCCGCGTCGTCGTCACCACCGAAGGCCTGTTCAGGAGCTGGCTGCGCGCGCATCGCAACTGGTGGCCCAAGATGGAGAACGTGCCGCAGGACACAGCGAAGGCGCTGCGTTGGCCGTCGCTCTACACTCAGGCGCTGAGCACCGACGCCGCGGTGGGACAATACGCGGAAATCCCGCTGCCCCGGCCGGCGCAGACCAGCGACGCCTTCGCCATGCTGGCGGCGCGCGCCCAGGACATCGGCCCGGGCACGCCGGACGAGCTGATCGTCTCAGTGGTGAGGGGCGGTCGCGTCTTTGTGGTCAGCGCGCCGGCGGCGGTCGAGATCGCGCCGATGCAGGAGTGCCGGGCGATCTGGGATGCGGCGGTGAAACAGGCCGGCGAGGCCCACGAGAAGTACCGAGACTCCAAGGACAAGCGCGAGCTCGACCTGCCGAACAAGCTCGAGGGAGAGGGCGATGCTGCGTTCCGCCGCTGCTACGCCGAGCGCGCGCCGCGTGACGCTGGTTTCCAGAAGTTGATTGCGCAGGCCCAGGCGATCGTCGACATGCTGCCGGCGCGTTGAGGGCGCACGAGCCGCTGCCGCTCACGCCAACAGGTCGTTGAATTCCGGATGCCGCGCCATGTAGGCGGCGACGAACGCGCACTGCGGGATGACCTTGAGTTCTTGCGCACGCACCTGTTCCAGCACGCCGCGGACCAGCCGCGAGGCGATGCCACGGCCGCGCAGGCGCGGCGGTGTCTCGGTGTGAGTGAGCGTCATGATGCCGTCGGCGAGCCGATAATAGGCGACCGCTGTCTCGCCTTCGGCATCAAGCTCGAAGCGGGATGCGGCGGTGTTGTTGCGGAGGGCGGACGACAATCGAACGTTCTGCAAGTTCGCCGGCGCTCAGGCCCGCGGGCCGGCGCCGGGATCGCGGATCGTCCCGGAAACGACCAGCCGGTTCCAGATGAACAGCACGACCAGCGCGCCAAGCGTTGCGGCGATGAAGCCTGCACCCTGATCGGCGCTGTACCAGTTCATCGTTTGCCCAATGAAGGTCGCCAGGAACGCACCGGCGATGCCGAGCACAGTGGTCAGGATGAATCCTTTCGGATCGTTCGGTCCCGGCGAAAGGATGCGTGCAATCATGCCGGCCACGAACCCGATGATGATGATCCAGAGAAAACCCATGATCCGCCTCCCGAGACAGTGCGGCTTTGGCACAGCCTAGAGCCGGGCCGCCGTGGCCGCAATCGGCGCCGGGCCGGTGTCATTCGTATGCCTTGCCACCGTCACAATGGCGGAGCGATCATCTTGTTCCTTGCATCACGACAGGAGGCATCGATGGGTTTGATGGACATCCTCAACGGAATGCAGAACGGTCCCCGCGGCCAGCGCGATCCCAATGCCAAGGGCGGCATGTCGCCGATCACCATGGCGATCCTGGCGCTGCTCGCCTACAAGGCCTACCAGAAGATCGGCCCTGGTCAGGGCGCACCCGCTCCGGCGCCGGGACGGTTGCCGGATCGCACCACACCGGACCGCAACACCATGCAAGCCGGCTTGCCCGGCGGTCTCGACGATCTGCTCAAAGGCGGGCTCGGCGGTCTGCTCGGTGGGCTCGCCGGTGGCATGGGCCAGGGCCGCATGCCGGGCGGCCGCGCCACGCTGCCTTCAGGTGGCGGTCTCGACGATCTGCTCAAAGGCGGGCTCGGCGGATTGCTGGGCGGCGCGGCGGCGGGCGGCGCGCTGAGCGGCGGGCTTGGCGACCTGCTCAAGCAGTTCCAGGATAATGGCGCTGGCGATGTGGCCGACTCCTGGGTGGGCAAAGGACCAAACAAGGACATCTCGACCAACGATCTGGCGCGGTCGATCGGTCTCGACGACATCGATACGATGGCCAATCGCTTTGGCGTGTCGCGCAATGACCTGTTGTCCGGCCTGCAGGAGCAGTTGCCCGACGTGATCGACCAGCTCACGCCGGATGGGCGGCTGCCGACCCCCGACGAAGCGTCGCGCTGGGTGTGAGCGCGGTCGCTATCGAGGACACGGAATTGGCAGCGGGCTAGATTGGGACGGCGCGTGTTGCGCCATCCAGGGCCCGATCATGCTCGAACTCCGCGTTCTCTACTTCGAGGACCTCACGGTCGGGATGAGCGAGACGCTGTCGAAGACGGTGGCGGCGTCGGACGTGGTTGGCTTCGCACAGGTGACCGGCGACCGTAATCCGATCCATCTCTCCGAGCATTTCGCGGCGCGCACCCAGTTCAAGAAGCGGATCGCGCACGGCCTCTATACTGCAAGCCTGATCTCCGCCGTGCTCGGCACGCGGCTGCCCGGTCCCGGCGCAATCTACATCTCGCAGACCTTGAACTTCCATGCGCCGGTCAAGATCGGCGACACCGTGCACGTCGTGGTGACCGTCGCCGAATTGATCCCGGAGCGCCGCCGCGCGCGGCTCGCCTGCGTCTGCACGGTCGATGGCGAGGTGGTGCTCGACGGCGAGGCGCTGGTGAAGGTGCCGGCGCGCGCGGAAGGCGGCCGGCCGGGCTTGCGGGTGTGAGCGGTGCCGCGATCGCTCATCATTATCTCGGGCGGGCAGAGCGGCGTCGATCGCGCCGCGCTCGATGTCGCGATCGAGCTTCGCATTCCCTACGCCGGCTGGTGCCCGGCTGGCGGCTGGGCGGAGGATTTCACCATGCCACCGGGTCTGCTGGCGCACTATCCGCTCTTGCAGGAGACACCATCAGCAGAGCCTGCACAGCGCACCGAGTGGAACGTGCGCGACAGCGACGCAGTGTTGATTCTCGTGGACGGCAGCGGGCTGGCGGTGTCGCGCGGCACGACGCTGGCGAATGAACTGGCGCAACGTTACGGCAAGCCGCGGCTGGTGGTGGGACTCGAAGACAGTGACGCGCTGGACCGCGCGGCACGTTGGCTGGACAGCGTGTCGGCCGCACATGTGCATGATGCACCGCTCCGGCTCGGCATCGGCGGTCCGCGCGAGAGCGAGGCGAGGGGCATATATGGGCGGGCCCGGACGTTTCTCGGCGCGATACTGAACCGTGGCCAGGTTTCTTCGCCGCCGCTGCCGCGGTAGGCTTGGCACAACGCCGTGCAGCAGCGGCACAGACAAAAAAGGAGGACACCATGGCGGTGGTCGATCCGCGTATCGCGGGCAAGCCGGTTCCCCGCATTTCCAAGGAGGCGATGGAGCGCGACAGCGTCGCGCGCGCCAGCAAGGTGAAGGGCTCGGACCTCGCCTTCCTCGACCAGCGCATCCCGGCCTATCAGCGCGAGATCATCGACATGGTCGGCATGGGTGTCACCGAGAACGCAGCGCTGCGTCCCAACGTGAAGCTCGGCGCGCACGGCTTCTCGATCACTTACGTGCGCGCGCCGAAGGGCTGTGGCGCCGCGCTGCACCGCCACGCCACCGAGGAGGTATTCATCCCGGTGAAGGGACGCTGGCAGGTATTCTGGCTGGAGGGCGAAACGGAGCGCACGCTTGATCTCGACGAAGGCGACATCTGCAACGTGCCGATCGGCATCTACCGCGGGTTCCGCAATCTCTCCGATGCGCCCGACGCGCTGTTCATGGCAATCATCGGCGGGCCGGACGCCGGCAAGGTGGATTGGCATCCCTCCGTGCTCGCGGAGGCGCGCAAGACCGGACTGTCGGTCGACGACGACGGGAATTTGATTGTCGACAAGCCGGCGGCGTGAACGATTGCTCCGCGGTGCCGCCGCACGCTCTGTTGTCGCGGGACGGCAACTGGATAGGACGCCTACGCAATCGACATCACCACGCCGCTATCGACGCGCAGCGGGGAGCCGGTGACAAGCGCACGCCGCCCGAAAGATCGAGTTGCATCCGAGCACCTTTTATTTTCTTGGCCCCGCATCGCTGAGATAGCGCCGCATGGCGCGCCGCCAAGCCGACGCGCCACATCCATCAATCACATCACGGTGACTTACGCGTGAGTTCCGCGCGCCGCCGCAATGCGACGAGCCGATGACGGCAACATCGCTCCATGCATGCAACGCAATGCCACTCTGCACTGCGCTCCCCCTGGCGAGCGGACCGACGCATCCCAAACTCACGCACGCAAAGGGCCGGGGAAGAACGCAACTGTGGAGAATGACAATGATCAACTTTCGGAATGTGATCGCTGCGGTGGTCTTGGGGCTTGCGGTTGCCGCTGCGGCCTCGCCCGCGCTGGCCAAGGAGCGCGCGCGGACCAACACCGGCCAGGATGCGCGAGCGCAGTCGCAGCCGATCGGCAGCGAATTTCGCGACGGTCAGATGACTTCCAATCGCGAACAAGGCGCTCCGGGAATGCAATACCAAGGCCAACCGCTATCTGCAGCACACTTGGGGCGGCAACCAGCAGTCCAGATTTACCGGTCGTGCATGATGGAGCACGGCGAGATTGAGTAGGCGCCGTCAGGTTCTGACCTCACCGTTACACACCGATGTCGTCCCCTCGAAAGCGGGGACCCATCGTGCAACAAGTTTGCTGTCAATCCGCCCTCATCCTGAGGAGCCGCCGAAGGCGGCGTCTCGAAGGACGGGGACGGCCCCATCCTTCGAGACGCATTGCCATAGCGCGTCGGAGACGCGCGTGAACGCGCCTATGGCAATGCTCCTCAGGATGAGGCCGAGAGAAGACCCTGCGTGTTGAGCAGCGAAACTACTTCTCCACCTTGCCGCCAGCTTCGACCCAATCCTTGAAGCCGCCGAGGTTGTAGACCTTCTCGTAGCCCATGTCCTTGAGCAGCTTGCCGGCGAGCGCGGCGCGGCCGCCGGAGGCGCAATGCAGGATCACGGGCTTGTCGAACGCCAGGCTTTTTTCCGCGGTCGGCGAGGACAGGTCGGCCTTGAACTCCAGCGAGCCGCGCGGGATGTGAACCGCGCCGGCGGCCTTGCCGGTCGCTGCGAGTTCGGCGCTGTCGCGCAGGTCGACGATCACCGCGCCGTTCGCGACCATCTCCTGCGCCTGCGCGCCGGAGATCTTCGGCACGACAGCGTTGGCGGCTTCGACGAGTTGTTTGGCGGTGGTTGGCATGGGCGGGGTTCCTTCCGTTGGTTGTCGCGTTGCGGCGACGATGCGGGTGGCGGGATGCGGAGTCAATCGTGGCGTAGCGTAGGTCGTACCACGCGTTTTGCCAGCACACGCGGCGCCTGGCACAGCCACGCGGCCGTCAACAGGCTTCGCAGATCCTTTGCGCCGATCTTGTCGAGCCGAACCAGGATCGCGGGGAAGCCCCGATAGTGATCGTCGTGAAGAACGTGTCGGGATCGGAGGCCAGCAGGCTGTCCTTCGCTTCGGTCGCGCATCGCACCACCAGCACGTCCGGCCGCGGTTGCCGTGGCCGCTTCGCGTCGACCCGTTCGAGATAGGTCCAGGCGAAATGCTTGCCGCGGACATAGAAGTGAAGCATGTCCCCGTTGGACCGATCCTCGGCCTCGGGCAGGGATTGCGCGATGTTGCGTACCGTCTTGATGTTCATGG
>CAWBFG010000031.1:0-90680 GCA_963787955.1 uncultured Alphaproteobacteria bacterium
CCGAAAGGCGCCACGTCTCAGTTCCCTCTTTCGCTCCCTCGCGGGAGCTTGGGAGGGCGCGCTCTCGAACCGGAGAGCGCGTCGCCTTCCGGCACTCCACCGCGGCGATTTCGGACCTCGGGACCGTAGCTTTCAGGACCGGATGGGTGGACCTTCCACCTCAGGATCGCTCGGCTTTCGCCTTGCTTCCTCCGGTCCCCACCAGCCCACTGAAGGGCGGCCCCACGTAGTTGGGGCGGACGGTGACCCGGGGCCTCCCGGTGCCGATCTTGCGAGGATCAACCGCGGGCGCCGCCTTCCCCACTCCGCCTCTGGGATCGCCTCCGGAGACGCCCTCGGATGAGTGAAGATGGGCTGGAATATAGAAAACCTAGGAATATTGTCAAGGATTATTTTCCTGAAAAATCACGAGCCCTCTTGTAAGCCGGTAAGACGGTAAGCTACCTTACGCCCCATGAACCGTCCGACCCGCACGCCCGCCGCCTTCTCCAAGGTCTCGGTGAAAAGCCAGACCGTGATCCCTCGCGAGGTGCGCGAGCGGCTCGACCTCAAGCCTGGCGACACGCTGCGCTATCGCGTCACCGGCGACGGCGTGCTGCTCGACAAGGCGCCGGCGAACGAGGCCGACGATCCGTTCGCGACATTCTCGGAATGGTCGAACGAGGCCGACGAGAAGGCTTATGGCAATCTGTGAAAGCCCGGCTCTTTCCCGGTCATGCCCGGCCTTGTGCCGGGCATCCACGTCTTTAGGCCCGCACAGCAAAACAAGGCGTGGATGGCCGGGACAAGCCCGGCCATGACAAGCAGCCCAACCGAGCGCGAACCCCGCTACGACCCCTTCGACGTCGTCGTCGTCCCCTTCCCCTACGCCGACCGGCTCGCCGAGAAGCGCCGCCCTGCCCTCGTGATCTCGAACCGCAAGCTGGCGGCCTACGGCCTGATCTGGGTGGCGATGATCACCAGCGCCGACAACGAAGCCTGGTCGAGCGACGTTGCGATCCGCGATCTCAAGCGCTCAGGTCTGCCCGCGCCTTCGGTGGTGCGGCCGGCAAAGATCGCCTGCATCGAGCCGGGCCGGATCGACCGGCGCATCGGACGGCTCGACAAGGCAGCGGCGAAGATGGTGGGGCAGAGGTTGCGGGGATTTTTGGGAGAGGGCTAGGATTTCTCAAGTACGCGGGGGCTCGGCGCCACGCGCCTTCGGCCGCCCTCCGCCCGCTACATCTCAAATCCCAGATTGAGATGTGAGCGTAACCCCCTCCGCCACTCCACCCTCCCCCCGCCTTGCATTTCCACCCCATCGCGCCTACATCCCACCCTATTCGCTTTTGCCTGACTTAGCATCTGCGCCTTCGGGCCCTTTTTCTCAGAACACGCAAATCCGGATAGCGGCGCGCACGAATGGTTCGTGCGGCCGACAGACGCCTTTGCGCGTTCTAAAGGAGACCAACATGGCTCAAGGTACCGTTAAGTTTTTCAATGCCCAGAAGGGCTTCGGCTTCATCGTGCAGGACGCCGGCGGCCCGGATGTGTTCGTTCACATCTCGGCGGTCGAGCGCGCCGGCATGAGCAACCTCAACGAGGGCCAGAAGCTCTCGTTCGACATCGAAGCCGACCGCCGCAGCGGCAAGTCGGCCGCGACCAATCTGCAGACCGTCTAAGGCTTCAAGCCCGCGACGCAAGAGCCCGGCGCCATGGCGCCGGGTTTTCTGTTACGGACACCAGACAAGGGACGGACATCATGGCCCGCAAACCAGGAACCCGCAGCGTCGGTGAGTTCGCGCTGTTCGACGTGCACTACGAGGATGGCTCGCAGCGCTCCAACCGCCGGGTGCCGCTGGCGCTGCTGGGCGGCCTCGACGGCGACGCGCCGGCGCGCGCCGAGATCGCCGCGCAGGACGCCGTGATCGCGGAAAAATCCGGCCGGCCGCCGCTGCCGATCAAGTCGGTGACGCGCGCCGCGAGGTAGCGCCCGGCGCGGCGCCCGTGACGGCGAGAGCAGCCGGAGGCGCGCGAGGCGGGAACGCGCCGCCGGTGTCCGGGGTTGATCTGGATCACGGAGGTGAACATGAAGATCGTCAGTCTAGCTATCGCGATGCTCGCGTTCGGCGTTCTCGCGGTCAGCACCGCCGCACAAGCGCAGGGCCAGAACGGGCGCTACTGCGTGACCAGCCGGCAGGGCGCGACCAATTGCGGGTTCTCGACCCGCGCGCAATGCGAACAGGCGCGCCGCGGCACCACCAGCGACACCTGCGTGCGCAATCCGCAATATCGCGGGCAGGTAGAGGGCGTTGCGACTCCGACCTCCGCTCATTCCCGCGCAAGCGGGAATCCAGGGCGGCAAAGACCGTCCCAGGTCGTGACCCTGGGTCCCCGCTTTCGCGGGGACGAGCGGGAGAGAGTTCCCTCACCTCTCGCCGAGTTGCTGCGCAAGCGGGAACCAGGGCGGCAAAGACCGTCCCAAGTTGTGACCCTGGGTCCCCGCTTTCGCGGGGACGAGCGGGAGAGAGTTGCCTCAATGCCCCGCAACGAGCCGGCATCGCGCATGGCCGGCACCGGCGGCGGCCGGACCGGCGCGTCATTCGTTTCCACGCCCGCTCCACCACCGTTTCCACCCCATCGTCGTCGCTGACGGCGCGGGACTTGCCGGACTTACGCGGATCGGCCTGCTTCAGTTTGCGGTCGGGTTTCGACTCGTCGGCGACGCGGATCTCGATGCTGCCGCGTCCGCCCGGCTCGCGCTTCACGGTGACGCGCTCCTCGGCGGCAGTCGGGTCCGAACCCCTTCGTACCGTGACGGTCGTGGTCGGCGCTGCGGCGCTGCCGGCGCAGGCGCTGCCGTCTCAGGCGAAGCCGGGGGCGGCGTCAGCGGCGAAGTCAGCGGCCGCACCGGAGCGACCGTCGCCGGAGTGGTGGCGGTCGCTGTGCCGGTCGTCTCCGGCGGCATGGCGACCCAGTTGGCGCCGGGCGACGCGCGGCCGTCGGTGGCCGGTTCAGGCCGCGGTCCGGTGGATTTTTCGGCCGACGAGGTCTCGACAGGCTGCGGCTCGGCGGCGCGCTTAATTTCTTCCGCTTTCGCTTGGGCCTGGTTCTCGTCCGGGGTCCGCACCGTCACCGGCGTGCGGAGAGCGGCGGTGGCTCCTGCTTGGCGATGGTCGGCGGCTTGCCGCGCGGGCCGTTCGGCTCGCTGCTGCTCAGCACCCAGCCGCCGCCGAACCCGATGCCGAGCGCGGCAACAACGGTTCCCACTCCCGCGAAATAAATCAGAAAGGGCGCAGCCATGGCGAAGCTCTCCTTCGCCATGCAAACGTCTTAGTGAGGCCGCCAGTTCCGTGCCGGCGAATTGGCGTGGCGCGCTGGCGATTATTCCGAAGAGCCGCCCAGCCGAATCAGCGCGCGCCGAGCTGCTGCGCGAAATAGTGCATCGTCTTGCGATACACCTCGCTGCGGTTCCACTCGCGCATCACCTGGAAGTTCTCGGTGCCCTCGCCGAACGGCGCGCCGGTGCGCCAGCCCGCGGTCTTGAGCAGGTTCGCGGTCGAGGCCAGCACGTCGGGCACCGAGCGGCGCAGGTCGACATGGCCGTTGCCGTCGTAGTCGACGCCGTACTTGATGTAGGACGACGGCAGGAACTGGGTCTGGCCGAGCTCGCCGGCGTAGGCGCCGATCATGGTCTCCTGGTGAGGTCGCCGCGCTGCAGGATCTTAAGCGCCGCGATCAGCTCGCCCTGGAACAGCTCGGTGCGGCGGCAGTCGTGCGCCATGGTGGCAATGGTACGCACCACCGGCAGTTTACCCATGTCGCCGGTGCCGTAGTCGCTCTCCAGGCCCCAGATCGCGACGATCAGTTCCTTCGGCACGCCGAAGCGCTGCTCGACGCGGCCGAGCAGTGCGCCGTGCTTGGCCATCATCTGCTGGCCGCGCTTGACGCGATTGGCGCCCACGCGCGTGGCGACGTATTCCTCGAAGGTCTTGCGGAAGGTGCCGCGCTGGCGGCGGTCAAACGCCAGCACCGCGGGGTCGGAGGTGATGCCGGCGAAGGCGTTGTCGATGACGTCGCGCCGCACGCCCTGAGCCGCGGCGTCGCGCGACATCGCGGCGAGGAAACTGTCGAAGTTGCCGCCGCATTGCGCGGCGAACGATGAGGTAGGGAGGAGGAGGAAGAACGAGAAAACGAAGGCAAGCGCCCGTAGCATCATTCTGAAAGTCCTTTCGCCCCCGCCGGCGCATCATATTCGGCTGTTCGCGCGTGCGAAAGCCTAACCCATCATCCTAGGTGCGAGCGCAATGCCGAGATCCTCCCCGCTCATTCCCGCGCAAGCGGGAATCCAGAGCTGCAGGCGCCGGCAGCGCGTGGCACTGGGTCCCCGCTTTCGCGGGGACGAACGGACGTGCCAGTCGTTAGGAAGCTTCGCGCGCCGCGGTCAGGACCCGCCGGCGGATGCGGGCTGCGGCGACGCGGGCGGCGGCGCAGGCTGGACCGGCATCTCGGAAATCTTGCGCCAGTGGATCTGCAGGAGCCGCGAGGGGAAGATCAGGCCGTCGGGCGTGCGGATCTGGATGTCGATCTGGTCGTCGGTGGCGGCGCGTTTGCGCCGAGAGCGAGCCGTCGATGCCGAGCATGCGCGCGGTCAGCGGGTTGAGCGACAGGATGCCGGTGTCTGTGACCTCGAAGCCGGCCGCGGTGAGCCGCTCGGTGTAGAAGCGCCTCACCTCGTCGAGCGAGGCCCGGGTCGCGATCTCGAGCGAATGAAAGCCGGACGGCGCCTGCGCCGAGGTGATCCGGCTCGCCTGCACCATCAGCGCGCCGGGATAGTACGGCACCCAGCCCGGCCGCGGCAGATGCGTGCCGAATTCCGCGAACGTCTGGCTGCCGTCTTGATGGAAGCCGACCGAACTCCACGGCCCCATGACGCGAAAGATCAGCGCGCTGGCGTAGGACGCGCCGAACACCAGGGCAACGATAAAGAGCAGCGGAATGAGCCGGCGCATGGCGCGATGTTGTGCGCGCGGGCCGCGGCGCGTTCAAATCACAAGCGCCGGCATGGTGAGCGGGAGGTAATGCAGGGCGCGCCATGATGAAGAAAGACTTGCGCGGATGCCGGACACGCCGGCCGCCTGGTTTGCAGTCCGGCAACCTCGCCGCCGTCATGGCCAAGCACCACCCTGCCCGCCGCAAACAGGATCGCCGCGACAGCGTGGTGCCGCTCAGCGGGACGCGGGCGGCGGCGACACCACCATCTCCTTGCGGCATCGGGCGCAGCGCGCACTCGTGCCCACGATCTCGCAAGCGGGGTCGCCCGACACAATGTCGCGCCGGCATTTCGGGCAGGTGTATCCGGCGGCTGCCGGGGGGAAGTCATATTCCGGACCGACATAGGCGCAGCTCATGTGATGAAATACCGGGAACAATTCCAACCCGGCGGCCCCGCAGGCCGGACACACCGATTGATCCGATTCAATCTGCATCCCGTGGCGCTCCGCTCGGCGTCAGTGGCGTCGTGTTCAGTCAAGGCCGAAGAACCTGATCAGTCCGCTGGCAACGCGGGATGAGAGGTCGGTGTAGTGCATGTGGACGAAGACCGTGGAGTTCAGCGCCGGCGCCACCGCGTCAGGATGGAAGCTAATTCGCGCCAACTGCGTCGCAGGACGATCACGCATCAAAATAGGAACCGTCGCCGCCTGCACGCCGGAAACCGGCAGGATTTCGATGATCCTTCCGGGAATGCGCCGATTGCCAAACAGCACGAAGACGTCGTTCCCGACCTTGGGATCGACCAAGCGCTCATTGGGAATGTACCAGTCCACAAAGACATCGGTGGAATCGTGGATTTCGGCAACAGGGGTGCCTGCCATCAGTGACTGGCCAACGTATGCGAGATTTGTCGAGATGATGCCGGCAATCGGCGCAACCACCCGGCCCTTCGCGAAACTGCGCTCCACGTCATCGAGATGTCCGCGAAGCTGTCGGTCAAATTCATCCAGGGAGGCCAATTGAATGGTGGCCTCGGCGGCTTCCGCCTCCTGCGAGACAACAGCTTTTTGGGCCAAGGCGCGCTCGCGGAAAATTTCGACGCGGAAGGTCAGGGTGGCACCGGTCATGGCTTCGATGCGGTCCGCCGCTTCCTGGGTGAGCTTCAGATATGCGCGCGATGCTTCGAGAGATTCCTGCGCCACGCGAAGCTTTACGCGCAGGTCCGCCCGGCGGCTGGCGATGTCCGCCAGCGCGCGCATATAGGTGCCGACGATGTTGTCCACTTGCGGCGACCAGACCTGTCCGATCTCCTCGCCGGCCTTGACGATGGCGCCGCGCGTCACGCTCATCTGGCTGACCTGCACGACATAGGGAAGCGAAACCACATACCGCGGGGACGTGACGAGTCCGGGTCCGCGAAGAAACACCAGAGGCGCGCCGAAATAGATGACCAAGAATGCGAGCACGCCAAACACGATTGTCGTATAGGCAATGCGCACCAGCCGACCCGCCGCGCGCCGGCGGCTCTCGATGGGATCGGGAACATTTGGGTCAAGACGGCTGATCGTGACATTCATGGCGTTGACTCTTCAACCCGATCTGCGAACAGGGCGCGACGAACGCGCGGCGGCACGAAGTCGTCGTGACGCGACGTGGCGAAGATGATTTCCGAGGAGTAGGAGAAGAAGCGGGCGCACCTCAGATAGACGCCCTGGTAGAACGGAAAGATCAGCGACGTCCCAAGAGCGAACAGCCCGGAGGAGCGATTGAACATGGCGAACGCAAGCGCAATGTTAAAGAGCGAGAGTCCGAGCAGCAGAATATAGATCGCCAACAGAAACGCGGCGGCATTGGCGCGGAATATCACCACGATATAGACCAGATAGAATGGAAAGCTCAGCGTTGGAATCAAATCGAAGACAATGAAGTCCAGCCGCTGAAGCGTGTCCCGCAGGCGCTCGAACGGGTGGAAAAAACTCAGTTCGCCGTACATCACGAAGCGGATGCGCAAGGCATCGCGATCCCAGCGCGCCCGCTGGCGCAACAGGCTGATGCCGCCGACCGGCCCGTCTGTTTCCGCCCAGGCGTCCGGCACGAAGCGGATGTGATAGCCCAGGCGTCGCAGGCGCAGGCTGAACTCCAGGTCCTCGCCGGGGCCAACGTCGAGCCCGCCCTGCCGGATAAAGACATCGCGCCGATACATGGAACAGGCGCCGGAAAGACAGGCAATCGCGCCGACGACGTCGAGCACGGACCGCCCCGCGCTGATCGACATCAGGTATTCGACGCTCTGAAGTCCCGTCCAGATCGAATCGCGCTCGTTACTGATCGCAATGTTGCAACTCGCGCCGGCGACGCTTGGATCCCTGAATACGGACGCGAGCCGCGCGATGGCGTCCGGTTCGAAAACCGTGTCGGCATCCACGGTCAAAAGCAGATCGCCGGTGGCAAACCGGGCGGCGGCGTTTATGGCCGCGCTGCGGCCGCAACGCGTGCCGTGACAAATGACCATGTCCACCAACCCGCGCGCCCGGGCCCGCTCTGCGACCGCGCGGGTTTCGTCGGTGGAGCCGTCATCGACAACAATGATTTCGACCGGCCGCAGGGTTTGCTGGTGCAGCGAGACAATCGTGCGATCGAGCCCGGAGCCGCCGTTGAACGTTGGCACGATGACGCTGACCGTAACGCCTTCGGCAGGCAACGGGCGGTTTCGAAGGCCTTTCCTCATGCCGAACAGGGCGAGAGAGACCAAGGTAAGCGTATAGCGAGGGATGTCGAATATCAGCGCCGAGAAGGCGAGCAGGAATAGGTGGGTTCCGGCCAGCAACTGCAGCATTTCGAACATGCAGGCCACCTCTGGGACATGCAGCGCGATGGCCGACCGACAGGGCAGGACGCGACAGCAACTGCAAGAGAAGCGACGAAGCGGTCCTCTGCGAGGCCGCAACTTGCCTCCTCACCGCTGGGACGTCCTTCGCGATGACGGTGGCTCCCGTCTGTCGATCGCGCGCTTCAGCGTGAACCAAGATGGGGACGAATGCAATCTTCACGCAGGCCTAGGTTTCAATCGAACGAATGTCGGCGACCTTGAACCATAAAACAAATACGGCGGGCGTTATGCCCGCCGTATTTGTTGCCGCAAATTGTGCGGCCATTTTTCAGAATCAGTTAGGCTTAGATCAGTTGTCCAAGAACGAACGCAGCTTCCGCGACCGGCTCGGATGCTTCAGCTTGCGCAGCGCCTTGGCCTCGATCTGGCGGATGCGCTCGCGCGTCACACTGAACTGCTGGCCGACCTCTTCGAGCGTGTGGTCGGTGTTCATCCCGATGCCGAACCGCATGCGCAGCACGCGCTCTTCTCTTGGCGTCAGCGACGCCAAGACACGAGTGGTCGTCTCGCGCAGGTTGGACTGGATCGCCGCGTCGATCGGCAGGATCGCGTTCTTGTCTTCGATGAAATCGCCGAGGTGCGAGTCCTCCTCGTCGCCTATTGGAGTCTCGAGTGACAACGGCTCCTTGGCGATCTTGAGGACCTTGCGGACCTTCTCGAGCGGCATGCCGAGCTTCTCGGCCAATTCCTCCGGGGTCGGCTCGCGGCCGATCTCGTTGAGCATCTGCCGCGAGGTGCGCACGATCTTGTTGATCGTCTCGATCATGTGCACCGGGATGCGGATGGTGCGCGCCTGGTCGGCGATCGATCGGGTGATCGCCTGGCGGATCCACCAGGTCGCGTAGGTCGAGAACTTGTAGCCGCGGCGGTACTCGAACTTGTCGACCGCCTTCATCAGGCCGATGTTGCCTTCCTGGATCAGGTCGAGGAACTGCAGGCCGCGATTGGTGTATTTCTTGGCGATCGAGATGACGAGGCGCAGGTTCGCCTCCACCATCTCCTTCTTGGCCTGGCGCGCCTCGCGCTCGCCCTTCTGCACCATCTGGACGATCTTGCGGAACTCGAGGATCTCGAGCCCGGTCTCGCCGGCCAGCGTCTGGATGTCGTGGCGGAACTGCTTGATGCGGTCCTTGTCGCGCGCGACGAAGCTCTTCCAGCCCTTGGCACTGAGTTTGGAGACGCGGTTGAGCCAGCGCGGGTCGAGCTCGGAGCCCTGGTAGTTTTTGACGAAGTCCTCGCGCGCCACGCCGTGGCTTTCGGCGAGGCGGAACAGCCGGCCCTCGTAGCCGACCAGCCGCTTGTTGATGTCGTAGAGCTGCTCGACCAACGCGTCGATGCGCTGCTGGTTGAGGCGCAGCGACTTCACCTCGGTGATGATCTCTTCTTTCAGCTTCTTGTACTTGCGCTCCTGCGCCGGCGACAGCGCGCCGCTCTTGAGCTGCAGCGCGATGTCCTGGTCCTGCAGGCGGCGCAGCCGCTTGTAGGTCGAGGCGACGTTGTCGAAGCTCTCCATCACCTTCGGCTTGAGCTCGGCCTCGATCGCGGCAAGCGACAGCGAGTTCTCCATGTCGTCGTCGTCGAAGTCGCCATCGCCGGCCGGCGGCTCGCCGCCTTCGCCAGCCTCGTCGTCGCCGGCGGCCTTGGCCACGGGCGCGGCCGGGCTGGGGTCGGCGGCGCGACCGGCTGCGGCGGCGTGAACGCGGCCGGAGCCGCCGTTCGCCCCTGCGGCGCCGTCAACGCCGGGCGCGGCGGGCATGTTGTTCTTGGCGTCGGGGCCGGCGTAGGTCGCTTCGAGATCGATGATGTCGCGCAGGAACACCTTGCCGTCGTTCAATTCATCGCGCCAGATGATGATGGCCTGGAAGGTCAGCGGGCTTTCGCACAGGCCAGCGATCATCGCCTCGCGGCCGGCCTCGATGCGCTTGGCGATCGCGATCTCGCCCTCGCGGGACAAGAGCTCCACCGAGCCCATCTCGCGCAGATACATCCGCACCGGATCGTCGGTGCGCTCGGACGGCTCCGACTTCTCGGCCTTGGCGACCGGCTTGTTGGCGACGGGGACCAGTTCGCCGTCGCTCTCATCGTCGTCGTCCTGCTCGTCGGTGGCCTTGGCCTCCTCGTCCTGCTCGGCCTCGTCGGAATCGACCACGTTGATGCCCATCTCGTTGAGCATCGCGTAGACGTCCTCGATCTGGTCGGAGGAGACCTCTTCGGAGGGCAGCACGGCGTTGAGCTGGTCGTGGGTGACGTAGCCGCGCTTCTTCGCCTGCTTGATCATCTTCTTGACGGCGGCATCCGACAAGTCGAGCAGCGGCAGCGGACTATCCGGCGTTGCATCCGGCGCCTCCTTCTCGGGCGGCGCGACCTTCTCGTCCTTGGCCGCCGGCTTCAACTTGGTGGTGGTCGCTGCCGCCGGCTTGGTCGCCAACTTGGTCGCCATACCCTTCTCCTGACCCTTTGCGGCCGGCCGCTTGGCCGGCGCCGCGCTTTTGGCCGGCCCTTTGGAGGGGCTCGCCGTGCGCGGCTTGGTTGCTGTTTGCCCCCTGCTCATTGGAAGGGCCTCCTACCTATAGGGATCAGAATCGATTGCGACCGGAGGGCCCCGACCGGGGGCGAAATGACCCGAATCGAGACCCGAGTTATGGCGGGGCTCCCTTAAGCCCCACTTAACCCTGACTGACATCGGGAGCCGATGTCCTATTCCGTCCGTGCCCTCACAGACAAGCCCAAAACCCAGTCTCAAACGCTGCCCATCGCGCGGCCCGAGGACGCCCCAAAACCCTCGATCTGGGCCTCAAACCCGTCGAGCGCCGAAAGCCTCGCCTGCACGTCACGAAGCCAAGCCAGATTGGCGTCAGATGGTTCCGCGCCAAGCGCATGCTCGGCGTCTTTCAACTCCTTATTTAGCGTGCGCTTCTTGCGGTGCAAGGTAACGACGTGGGTCCACCACTGAATGACGTCGTCGGCAGCCGTTCCGGCCTCGACCGGCCAGTCGGAGCCGTGGGTGATCGCGCCCTCGATGCGGGCAAGCAGCGGACCAAGCCCACGCCCGGCGAGCGCCTGCCGCAGCTGATCTGAGGCCGCCTTTTCCTCCGCGTTCTGCTCGATCCCCGCCTCCAGGATGGCCCGGCGGAGCACGTCTGCGTCAGGATTGAGCAGATCGAGCTCGGCAAACTCCTCGGCGTGGTTCTCCAGGAGCCATGGATGGTTGATCACACCCATCAGCATGAGGGCCTCGCGGGCCGGGACCGCGCTGCGGAAGCCCCGCACGATCGTGCTGGCGTTGAGCTTGGCGCTCGACGGCGGCAGCGGCTCGTTACCGGGGGCGCGGTTGCGCGCCGACGCATTCTGCCAGCCGCGGCCGCCGTTCTGGCGCCGCGCCGCCGCAGGACCGCCAAAGCGCGAGGCCTGGCGGCTGAACGGCTCGGCCTTCGGCGCCATCAACTGCCGCAGCCGCACCGTGAGGTCGTCTGCGTAGTAGCGGCGCACGGTTTCGTCGCCGATGCCACGGATGATCTCCTTGATGCGCGCCTCAAGCGCGGCGCGGCGCTCCGGCGTGTCGAGCGCGCTCGACTCGGTCTCGCGGGTCCACAGCATGTCGGCAAGCCCGCGTGCGCCAGCAAGCACCTCGGCGATCGCCTCGCGTCCGCCGGAGCGGTAGAGATCGTCCGGGTCCTGGCCTTCCGGCAGCAGGGCGAACCGCACGCTCCTGCCGGGCGCGAGCCGCGGCAGCGCCATGTCGAGCGCGCGATAGGCGGCGCGCTGGCCGGCCTTGTCGCCGTCGAAGCACAGCATCGGCTCGTCGTTCATCTTCCAGAGGAGGCCAAGCTGTTCCTCGGTCAGCGCAGTGCCGAGCGGCGCGACGGTCGCCGGATAGCCCGCCGTCACCATGGCGATGACGTCGACATAACCTTCGACCACGATCAGCTGTGCGCCATCGTGGGTGGCCTGTCGCGCCGCCGCGCCGTTGTAGAGGTTGTGGCCTTTGTGAAAGAGCGTCGTCTCCGGCGAGTTGAGGTATTTCGCCGGCGCGTCCTTGTCGAGCGCACGGCCGCCGAACGCGATGATGCGGCCGCGGAAGTCTGAGATCGGGAACATCACCCGATCGCGGAAGCGGTCGTACGGCACCGGGATGTCGTCGCCGGAGATCAACAGCCCGGTTTCGATCATGTCCTCGACCGAAACGCCCTCCTTGCCGAGATGCTCCTTCAGTGCGTAGCGCTCGTTCTGCGCGTAGCCGATGCGGAACTTGAGCTGGGTGGCGGCATCAAGCCGTCGGTCGGCCAGATAGCCGCGCGCCTTGGCGCCGGCACGGGAGGCGAGCGTCGCCTCGAAGAACTTCGCCGCCAGTTCCATCACGTCGTGCAGCGTCTTGCGCTTCTGCTCGCGCTCGACCTCATCCTTGGAGTATTTCGGCAGCGCCACGCCGGCCATGGCGGCGAGCCGCTCGACCGCCTCGGGGAACGAGACGCCCTCGGTCTCCATCACGAAGTCGAAGATGTTGCCGTTCTTGCCGGAGGAGAAATCGAACCACGCCATCTTCTGATCGTTGACGAAGAACGACGCGGTCTTCTCTTTGTTGAACGGCGACAGGCCCTTCCACTCGCGTCCCGCCTTTTTCAACGCCACGCGCTTGCCCACGACCTCCGAAACCGGAAGCCGGGCACGCAGTTCATCGAGGAACTGGGGCGTGAAGCGCATAGGTTGAACGCCAGGATCGGGGGGCCATCCGGGCTCGGCCCCGAATCGCTATGCCATCATAGGCCGTCAATCGAGGCCCCTTTGGGGGAGCACCGACCCTGCCCCGTTATCCACAGGTGGCCGACATCCGCCTATACTCTCGCGAGGCCACGAACTTGCTGACTTTTCCCACACGTCGGAGACCGAAATGCCCCACACCTTCATCCTCGTTCACGGCGCCTGGCACGGCGGCTGGTGCTACCGCCGCGTCGCCGACCGGCTCACCGCCAAAGGCCACAAGGTGTTCACCCCGACGCTGACCGGGCTCGGCGAGCGCTCGCACCTGCTCGCCAGGGGCATCAATGTCTCCACGCACGTCACCGACGTGGTCAACGTGTTCAAGTGGGAACAGCTCAAAGATGTGGTGTTGTGCGGCCATTCCTATGGCGGCTTTGTCGTGTCGGGCGTGGCCGAGCAAGTCGGCCATTCGATCGGCTCGATCGTGTTCCTCGACGCCTTCATGCCGGAAAACGGGGAGGCCATGGTCGACATCACCGGGCAGGCGGTAATCGACGCGGCCCGCACCGCGGAGCAACAGGGCGCGCTCGGCGTGCCGCCGCGCAAGGCCGAGGCGTTCGGCGTCAACGAAAAGGACCGCGCCTGGGTCGACAGCCTGACCGGGCTGCAGCCGCTCGGCTGCTTCTTCGAAAAGATGTCGCTGACGGGCGCGCGCGACCGCGTCGCCAAGAAGGCCTACATCCGGGCCGCCAACTACGCGAACCCCGGCTTCGACAAGGCGCTGGCGCGGATCAAGAACGATCCGGCGTGGCGCAGCTACGGCGTGCCGTGCGGCCACGACGTGATGGTGGATATGCCAGAGCGGCTGACAGAGATTTTGGAAGAGGTGGCGTAGAAGCCTTGTCCTATTCTCTGCGCAATCTCCGGCATCATCATCCACGCGAGCGGATGATCCAGTAGCCACTACTCGCTAACATTGTGCGTGATTTGCGAAGTGCTGGGTCCCGCTTTCGCGGGACAACACCCGGAGTGTGGCGCTCGCAGCGCTATTGCGGCTCTAAGCCCGCGGCCTTCACCACCTTCTCGGCCGTGACGCGGTCCTGCTTGATCAGCGCGTCGAACTGCTCCGGCGTGTTGAGCGCCGGAAACGAGACTGCGCTGCGTCAGGTGCTTCGCCGTGAACGCTGGATCGGACACGATCTTGGTGACGTCGCGATGCACCTTGTCGATGATCGCTTTCGGCGTACCGGGCGGCACGAACAGGCCGTACCAGCTCGACGACGGCGGGCCCTTGTAGCCGATCTCGGCAAGCGTCGGCACGTTCGGGAAGTTCGGCGACTTGATGTTGTTGACCATGGCAAGCGCGGTCATGCGTCCGGCCTGAATGTGGCCGATCACGTTGCCCTCGCCGAGCAACGCAATCGGCGTCGAGCCGCCCATGATCGCGTTGACGGCCTCGCCACCGCCGCGGAACGGCACCCGGACCCAATCGGCGCCCTTCTCCTTCTTCATGGTCTCCATATAGAGCATCAGCGTCGGCGTGGCGGTGATGTAGCTCAGCGTCCCCGCTTTGGCCTTCGACAGCGCGATCAGTTCGTCGACCGTCTTCACCTTGAGGTCGGCGTTCACCACCAGCGTCTGGATCAAATAGTAGAGGTTGGTGACCGGCGTGACCGCAGTCTCTGGCTTGAACGGCATGGTCTTGAGCAGGAACTGGTTGTAGGCGAGCGGATCGGCATTGACGATGCAGAGCGTGTAGCCGTCGGGCGCTGACTTCCGAGCAGGCGCGCGTGCCGGTGTTCTGCATGCCGACCGGCCGGTTGTCGATGATCACCGCCTGGCCCCAGGCCTTGTGCAGCTCTTCGCCGAGCGCGCGGCCGAACACGTCGCTGATGCCGCCCGCGCTGTTGGTGGTGATGATGCGCACCGTGCGATTGGGGTAATTGTCCTGCGCCACAGCGGACGTGCCGGCAGCGACCAAGGCAAGCAGCAACGCAAGTGTTCTCATGTCGATTCCTCGTGTGGGCGGTGGCCAGGCGGCCGCCGCCGCTGCATCGCTTGTCCGAACGCCGTGGCTTTATTGCGGCTCGAAACCGGCGTCGCGCACGACCTTCTCGGCGATCGGGCGCTCGCGCTTCATGTCAGCGGCGAACTGGTCGGGCGTGTTGATCGCCGACACCAGGCTGCGCGCGGTCAGATGCCTGGCGCGGAAGTCCGGATTGCCGACGATGCTGGCCACTTCCTTCGAAATCTTGTCAACGATCGGCCGCGGCGTGCCGGCCGGCGCGAACAGACCGTACCAGCTGCGCGACGGCGGTCCCTTGTAGCCGGTCTCTTCCAGCAGCGGCACATCCGGGAAGTTCGGCGACTTGATGTTGTTCATCATCACCAGCGGCGTCATCTTGCCGCCGCGGATGCTGCCGATCACGTTGCCCTCGCCGAACAGCGCGATCGGCGTCGAGCCGCCGAGGATGGCGTTGACCGCCTCGCCGCCGCCGCGGAACGGCACCCGCACCCAGTCGGCGCCCTTCTCCTTCTTCAAGGTCTCCATATAGAGGACGAGCGGCGGGCCGGGTGCGAGATAGCTCATGGTGCCGGCCTTGGCCTTCGACAGCGCGACCAGTTCGTCGACGGTCTTCACCTTCAGGTCGGCGTTCACCACCAGCATGTGGATCAGGTGAAACAGATTGGTGATCGGCTGCAGCGCCGTCTCCGGATTGAACGGCATGCTCTTGAACAGGAACTGGTTGTAGGTCATCGCGTCCGCATTGGTGATGCAGATCGTGTAGCCGTCCGGTGGAGAATCGGCACAGGCGCGGGTGCCGACGTTCATCGAGCCGCCCGGACGGTTCTCGATGATCAGCGGCTGGCCCCAGCGCTGGCGGATCTCCTCACCCAGCGCACGCATGAAGATGTCGCTCAAGCCGCCCGCGCTGGTGGTGGTGATGGCCTTGATCGGCCGGCTTGGGTAGTTGTCCTGCGCGGCGGCCGGAATGGCGGCGACCAGCAGCGCAACCAGCGCCAGCAGCATTTTCATGGCATTTCCTTCAAGCGGGGGCATTCCGTTCTAGTGTCCCGGACCCGAAGTTCGCACGATTACTCAGCTGGCACCTTTGCGAACTTCGGGTCCAAAGGGACACTAGAATATTAGGTTGCTAGGGTCGCTTTGGTTCGGAAGTTCGCTTCGGTGCAAGCTGAGAACTCGGGCGAACTTCCGAACCGCGACACTAGCTACCGAAGCACCGCCCGCCTTGGCAAGCATCATTGCGGTTGCAGGCCGGCGGCTTCGACGATCTTCTTCGCGGTCGCCCGGTCGCGCTTGAGGTATTCGGCGAACTCGTCCGGCGCGCTGAACACCGGCTCCAGACCGCGCTGCGTCATGTTGCGGTCCAGGAACGCCGGCTGCATCGCGGCCGCCCGCACGTCGTCGGCGATCTTGGTGATCAGCGCCTTCGGCATTCCCATCGGCGCATAGAGCCCGAAATAGGAGCGCGTCAGCGGTTCCTTGTAGCCGTACTCAGTGATGGTCGTGACGCCAGGCAGGAGCGGCGAGCGTTTGTCGGCGTCAACCAGCAGGCCGGTCATGGTCCCGGCGCGCAGGTGCGGCATCATATTGCCAATGCCCACGAAGGTGATCGGCGACACCCCCGACAGCACGCCGTTGACGGCGTCGCCGCCGCTGCGGAACGGCACGCGGACCAGATCGATGCCGTGCTGGCGGTTGAGGTTTTCCAAGAACTGCACCAGCGCCTGGGCAGGCGCGGTGTAATTGAGGGTCTTGGGATTGGCCTTGGCGTACGCGATCAATTCGTTGACGGTGTTGACCTTGAGGTTCGAATTGACCACCAGCGCCTGCGTCATGAAGAAAAGCTGCGTGACCGGCGCGATCTGCTTTTCGGCGTCGTAAGGCAGGTTCTTGAACAGGTGCATGTTATAGGTGACCGCCTCGTTCGGCATGATGCAGATCGTATAGCCGTCGGTCGGCGCTTCGGCGCAGGCGCGCGCGGCGATATTGAACGCACCGCCCTGACGGTTCTCGACGACCAGCGCGTGGCCCCACTTCTTCGTTAGCTCCTCACCCAGCACCCGGATGAACACATCGCTGATGCCGCCGGGGCCGGAGGCGGCGATCACCCGGATCGGCTTGTTCGGATAATCTTGCGCCACTGCTTGTGACGCGGAGGGCGGCGCGCCAGCGCGATGAGGAGAAGCGCCGCGAACGTTTCATCATCTCGTCAGTTCAGGATGGAGGCCGGACGCTTTGATGGCCGATAGGCCCTCGACGCGGTCAGACTCCAGTTCCTTGGCGAATTGCTCCGGCGAATTGAGCACCGCCTCGAGCCCGCGCGGGATCATGTGTTTCTTCTGGAACTCGGGGTTGGATGCGACCTTGACGATCGCCTTGTTGACCCGGTCGATGATCGGCCTTGGGCGTTCCGGTCGGCGCATAGATGCCGAACGACGAGGGGATAATGTGATTCTTGTAGCCGATCTGCCGGAACGTCGGGATGTTGGGCGCAGCGGCCAGCGCTCGTCGCTATCGACCGCAAAGCCGAGGACCTTCTTCGCATCCATAAGCGATCGCAGATTACCGATGCCGAAGATCGCGATCGGCGCCGTGCCGGTCATCATGGCGTTGATCGCGTCGCCGCCGCCCTTGAATGGCACACGAACGAAATCGACGCCGTGCTTCTTGTTGAACTCCTCCATGAAGGCGACCTTGGAGATCGAGGGCGCCATATAGACCAGGGTCTTGGGCTTGGCCTTGGCGAGCGCGGCGAGTTCTTCGAAGTTCTTTACGCCGAGATCGGCGTTCACCGCGAACACCTGGATCAGCACGAACGCCTTGGTGACCGGCGCCAGGCTCTTCTTTGGATCGAGCCCAGTGTCCTTCATCACGTGCGGATTGATGGTGATGGTCTCGCCCGGAAGGATGCAGAACGTGTAGCCGTCGGGTGATGCCTCGGCGCAGGCGCGCGCGCCGATATTGCCGGCCGCGCCCGGCCGGCCTTCAACCACCACGCTGCCGCCGAGCAATGGGCCGAGCTCGTCACCCACCGCTCGCATCCAAGTGTCACTCAGTCCGCCGGCGCCTTGCGAGGCGATAAAGCGGATCGGCCGGTTCGGGTAGTTGTCCTGCGCGACAGCGGGCGCCGCGCAAGCCAGCAGCATTGAAAACGGGAGCACAATCGCGCGCATCGTCACGTCCTCCATCGGCCGCAATTGTCGAGCCCGCGGTCCGATGACACGTTCGCGCAGCGTCAGTTCGTTTTCAAGTCCGGATAAAGGCCGGAGGCCTTCACCACGTCGCGGCCCAAGTCCGCCTCAGTTTTGATCGTCTGCGCAAAATGGTCGGGCGTGTCGAGCACCGGTGCGAGCCCGCGTGCCAGCAAGTGTCGCTTCTGGAACTCCTCATCGGAAGCGATCTTGACCACCGCCTTGTTGATCTTGTCGACGATCGGCTTCGGCGTGTCGCCCGGCATGTGCAGTCCGAAGGACGACGCCCAGGTGTGGAGGGGGTAGCCGCTCTCTTTGAAGGTCGGAATTTCGGGGGCAAGCGGCGAGCGCCTGTCGCTATCGACGGCGAAGCCGACAACCTTTCCTGCGCGAATGAGCTGGACCAGGTTGCCGATGCCGAAGATCGCCACCGGCGTGGTGCCGGTCATCATGCTGTTGACCGCATCGCCACCGCCCTTGAACGGCACGCGGACGAAATCGACGCCGTGTTTCTTGTTGAAGGCCTCCATGAAGGCGACCTTCGACAGCGACGGCGTGATGTAGTTCATGGTCTTGGGCTTGGACTTGGCAAGCGCCGCAAGCTCCTCGAAGTCCTTCACGCCGAGCGAGGCGTTCACCGCAAAGACGTGCTGCAGATAGAACAGCCGCATGACGTGCGTGAGCGTCGACTTCGGATCAAAGTTCATGTTCGTGAAGATGATCGGGTTGATCACCATCGACTCTGCGGTGAGGATGCAGATGGTGTAGCCGTCCGGCTCTGCATCGGCGCAGGCGCGGGCGCCGATCGAGCCTGCTGCCCCCACCCGGTTTTCCACCACGACCGTTGTGCCGAGAGCCGGACCAAGCTGATCGGCGAGCGCGCGCATGAACACATCGCTCAGCCCGCCCGGCCCCTGCGAGGCAATCGCCCGGATCGGCTTGTTTGGATAATCCTGCTGCGCAAGCGCTGCGTCCGGCGAAATAGCTAGCGCCAGCAGCACAAGGGACATGCGAGTCAGAGGGGTCATTGCAACGTCCTCCCTCGTGATTTTCTCTTATTGCCGGGTAACAATGCCGCAGCCGGGGTTGACCGGCAAGCAAGGCAGCGGGGCGCATGACAAGATGACGCAAGCCACACAAATCGACGGCGCGGAGCGACGCGCGCCGCAATACGCCATGAAGGTCGAGAAGGGCGTCACCGTGACGATGCGCGACGGCGTGCGCATCTCGCTCTGCGTCTACCGGCCGGACGCGCCGGGCAAGTTCCCGACGCTGTTCGCGGCCTCGCCCTACCAATACGAGATGGATTCGGTGCCGGCCTATCCGCTGTTCCTCTGGCGCGAGACCGGGCCGGTCGAATGGTACGTCGGCCAGGGCTATGCCTATGTGCACGCCGACGTGCGCGGCTCTGGTCATTCCGACGGTGAATTCTGCTTCATGGGCAAACCCGAGCAGGAGGATTATGTCGAACTGGTCGCGTGGATCCTCAAGCAGCCCTGGTGCAACGGCCGGATCGGCGGCATCGGCCAGTCGTACTACGCGATGGCGCAGTGGCTGATGGCGACCTACAACCCGCCCGGCCTCGCCTGCATTATCCCATACGACGGGCTGGTCGATCAGTACCGCTGCTCGAACTATCACGGCGGCATTTTCTGCTCGTACCGCTCGGTCTGGTACACATCGCTGCGGGCCGACAACCAGCACCGCCCGGCCGGCAAGACGGGCCGCGCGCCGATGCAATTCGATCTGGTCGGCGCCATCACCGAGCACACGCTCGACGACGAGTTCTGGCGCGAGCGCTCACCGTACTGGCGGCTCGACAAGATCAGGTGTCCCGTTCTGTCGATCGGCCACTGGGGCAAGATGGGTCTGCACCTGCGCGGCAACATCGTCGGCTACGAGGAATTGAAGGCTCCGAAGAAGCTGGTGGTGACCGGCGCGCGCAACACCTTCGAAGCGCACCACATGTTCGACCAGGTCGACTTCCACCAGAAGGAATGCCTGCCGTTCTACGACCTGCATCTCAAGGGCGCCAACAACGCCTTCATGGACGCTTCGCCGGTAAAGATCTTCGTGCGCGGCGCAAACGTGTGGCGCTCCGAGGAGGAGTGGCCGCCGCAGCGGGCGCAGCGCACGGCGTTCTATCTGCGCAAGGGGCCGTCAGGCAGCGTGATCTCGCTTAACGACGGCGGGTTGTCGACGCAGGCACCACCGCCCGACGAGCCCTCGACGAGCTACACCTATCCGGACTGGGAGTGGGTCAACGGCGTCGTGGTCAACGGCCCTGACGGGCGGCCCGACTTCACCAAGCGGGTTCTGACCTTCACTACCGCGCCGCTCGAACGCGATCTCGAAGTCACGGGGCCAATCGTGCTCAAGCTGTTCGCGTCATCGACCGCGATCGACACGAGATTCATCGTCAAGCTGTCCGACCAGAATCCGCAGGACGACGCAGAGCGCCAATCAGGCGCGCGGCCCTCGCACACGCCCGTATCGAAGGGCTGGCTCCAGGCCTCGCACCGCGAGAAGGACTTGGCCAGGTCGACGGAGATGCGGCCGTTCTACACCCACCGCAATCCGCAGCCACTCACCCCAGGCGAGATCTATCAATTCGATATCGAGGTGCTGCCGGTCTCCTATGTCTTCAAGAAGGGCCACCGCATCCGGCTCGAGATCGTCAACGGCGATTCACCGGTGACCGACGGCGTGTTCAACCATCCCTATCATCCGACCCAGATGGGCACCGACACCATCCACCACGACGCCACACATGCGTCGTGCATCGTGCTGCCGGTGATCGCGCCAGCCTGAGCGGTATGCGCCCTAGTGCGGCGGCAGGGGAACAGGCGTCGCGAACTTCAAGCGAAATTCATGTCGCTCGTAGGCGGCAAGGTCCAGCGACCCTGGCGATGGATCAATCCGCGAGCGCCCGGCGAGCTGCGGGATCCACGCCAAGCTGATCATCCGCTCGTTTGGAAAACCGACCGCCAGCGTTGGTCCCATGAAGAATGCATTGCCCGCCAGGCAATTCAGCGCGAGCCCGTCGAACACCGACCGGTAGCGGACCTCGGCACCAAAAAAAATCGATTGAACGGCCTGCGTTTCGGCGGAATAGATCTGCGCGGTCACAGCGGCCGACGCATTGGCCGCCGATGCGTGGAACCACGGCGCATTGGGTATGTCGAACTTCTGCGCGGCGAGCCCGTAAGTGAAATTGGCCGCCGCGAACAGCCGCTCGGTGAGCACCGCGTCCACCAGCAGCTTGAATTCGGACCCATAGGCGTTGGCCGGGTAACCGGTGGTGTTGTCGACCGCCGCCCAGCGCGGCTTGATGCTGACGGTCACCGCCACCGGCTGGCGCGGCGCGCGCTCAAGCACGCGCACGAACAGCTCGGCCGACAGTCCGTCGAATCTCAGCGTGTCGAGCCGGTTGACGGCCACCCCGTCGCCGATGGCCGCGAGCGCGCCTTGCAGCACTGTCACATCGTTCCATCGCGCATAGGTGTCGTAGATTCCGGCCGCGACGGCGACGTTGTGCATGACGGTGTAGCTGATCTCGGCGCCGGCGGTGGAGCCGAGATAGCGGCCGTCGCGCTTGCCGGCGTGCGTCACATTGTCGACTACGAGCTCGGACGTGCAGGGATCGCCGGCATCGGTCGGATCGGTGAAGCCGAAGAAGTAGCCGACCGGCATCGACGGCGTGCCCGGCCGCGGCTCGACCTTGGCGCAGCGGCTGGCGGACGGCGAGGCGGCCGGCGCCTTGCCCGGGACGGCGTCGGCGGCTGCAGCGGGTTTGGTCGCGACGAGCCATGCGAGGCTCACCGCAATCGCCAGCCCTCCCCGCCGTTGCCTATAATCCGCGCGCAAGTCTCATGTCCCGTGGTTCGGAATGCTTGCCCGGAATTGCTTCAATTGCATGACCTATTGCGGCTGGATGCCCGCCTCCTTCGCGATCTCGCCGGCCTTGGCGCGGCTCGCCGCGATGAAGCGCGCGAAATCCGCCGGATTGCTCACCGCTGGCTCGATGGCGCGGTCGATGTAGTTTTTCTGCTTCCACGCCGGATCGCCGGTGATGCGCACCACCTCGGCGTGAACCTTCTCGATGATCGGCCGCGGCGTGCCGACCGGTGCAAACAGGCCGAACCAGGTCGGCGGATAGTCCTCGCCGGTCACCTCTTTCAATGTCGGCAGGTCGGGAAACAGCGGCGAGCGCTCGTTGGCGTTGAGCGCAATGCCTGTGATGTGGCCGCTCCTGATCTGCGGCAGCATGTTGGCGAGGCCGAGGAATGCGATCGGTGTCGAGCCGGCCATGATGGCGTTGACCACCTCGTTGCCGCTGCGGAACGGCACCCGCACGACGTCGATGCCCTCGCGTTTCTTGAGCTTCTCCATGTAATGCGCCAGCACGAACGAGAACGTGCCGTAGCTCAGCGTGCCGGGCTGCGCCTTGGCGAGCGCGATCATCTCCGGGATGGTCTTGATGTTCAGTTTGGAGTTGGCAACCAGCGCCACCGAGTTGACGAACAGGTTGGTGATCGGCTCGAAATCCTTCTTCGGATTGAACGGCAAGCTCTTGAACAGGAACTGGTTGTAGATGACAGGCTCGCTCGACATGACGCAGAGCGTGTAACCGTCAGGAGGAGATTCCGCGCAGGCGCGCGCGCCGATGTTGAGGCCTCCGCCGGTGCGGTTCTCGACGATGAACGACTGCCCGAATTTCTTCTGTAGCTCTTCGGCCAGCAGGCGGGTGAAGATATCGCCGCCGCCGCCGGCGCCGAGCGGAATGATGATGCGCACCGTGCGGGTGGGCCAGTCCTTGATGGCGTCCTGCGCCGGCGCGGCACTGCTTCCCGCAAGGACCGTCGCGACGGCGACAGCCGCCCACACCGAAATGCGGTTCATGGCTCCTTCCTCCCTGCCGCATATTGCCCATCGTGCGGCGCGCACGGCAAGCGGGCGCTGGCCCAACACCGACGATCAGTCGTGAGCCGCGCTGCATTGCCGCTATAATGCGGTGAGCAGCGGCAGCAATGCCGCTTGAAGAACATGGGGGAGGCAAATGTCCGACAGTTCAATGACACGCCGCAAAACGATCGGCGGTGCCGTGCTGGGCGCGAGCGCCGCAGCGCTCGGCACGACGCCAGCGATGGCGCAGACCAGTCCACGCAAGACTTTTGTGTTCGTGCCCGGCGCGTTTCACGGCGGCTGGTGCTGGCGCAAAGTGACCGACATTCTGGAGAAGCAAGGTCACAAGACCTACGCACCATCCCTCACTGGCTTGGCCGACCGTTCGCATCTGCTCTCGACCAGCATCAACCTCGACACGCACATCACCGACATCGTCAATCTGTTCAAATGGGAGGAGATCCGGAACGCCTGCCTGGTGCCGCATTCCTACGGCGGCTGGCCGGCGAGCGGCGCGTTGGAGCAGATCGGCGACCAGGTGTCGTCGATTGTCTGGCTCGACGCCTTCATTCCGAAGGATGGCGAGCGCGGCGCTGACGCGGCGTCCGAGTTCGCCCGCAAGGCAATGGCGGAGGCGCTGGCGAAAGGCGAAGCTGGCCTCGCCGGACCGAAGGCCAACGTGTTCTCCGACAGCGTCAAGGACTACGACTGGATGAACTCCAAGCTCACGCAACAGCCGGTCGGTACTCTACCGCAACCGATCAAGCTCACCGGCGCGATTCAGAAGGTGGCGAAGAAGACTTACATCCGAGCGCCGAAATACAAGCAAGCCGGTTTCGACCGGGCACTGGCGGAGTGCAAGGCCGACACGTCGTGGACGACCTATGTCACTGAGACCGCGCATCACGACGTGATGATCGATGCACCAGAATGGCTAGCGGAAATATTGGCGAAGCATTCCTGAGGACAGGGAGGCGGCGATGGGACGGACATCGGCAAACCCGACGCGCCGCAGCGTGGTTGGGGGCATCGGACTCGGAATAGCGGCGGCCTGGAGCGGTGCGGCCGCGCAGGCGCAGGCGGCGCGCAAGACCTTCGTGCTGATCCACGGCGCCTATCACGGCGGCTGGTGCTGGCGGAAGGTCGTCGACATTCTGGAGAAGCAGGGCCACAAGGTCTACGCGCCGTCGCTGACCGGGCTTGCCGATCGATCGCATCTTTTGAGCATGAACCTCACGCTCGAAACCCAGATCACCGACATCGTCAATCTGTTCAAATGGGAGGACATCACGAACGGCTGCCTCGCAGTCCACTCCGGTGGCGGCTGGCCGGGTTCGGGCGCGCTCGAGCAGATCGGCGACCGTGTTTCGTCGATCGTCTGGGTCGATGCGTTCATTCCGAAGAACGGCGAGAGTCAATTGGACCAGATCTCCCCTTCCAGCCGCAAGGCGCTGGAAGAAGCCATGGCCAGGGGCGAGGCCGGCCGCAAGCCGCCGAAGGCGAGCCAGTACGCATTCAGCGAGAAGGACTACGCCTGGATGGACTCCAAGCTCACGCCGCAGCCGAACTCGATCGTCCGCGACGCCATCAAGCTGACCGGAGCGATGCAAAAGGTGGCGAAAAAGACCTTCATCCGCGCACCGAAATATCCGCAGAAGTTGTTCGACCAGCGCCTACGAAGAGTGCAAGGCCGATCCGTCATGGACGACCTACGTCAACGACAAGTCGCACCATGATCTGATGATCGACGCGCCGGAATGGCTGGCGGCAATTCTGGTCAAGCACTCCTAGCGCGGCTACGCCTTGTGAAACGCCCGCGAGTCCGGCGGCGCCTCGGCGCGCTCCTTGAGGCCGTAGTCGCGGACCACTGAAGCAATCCGCAGCCGGTAGTCGGCGAAGATGCCGGCGCGGCCGGTGGCCTGGCTTTCGCGGTGGTGCACCTCGTTGCGCCAGCGCTGCACCGCCTCCTCGTCGCGCCAGAATGACAGCGAGAGAAGCTTGCCGGGATCGGTCAGGCTCTGGAAGCGTTCAACCGAAATGAAGCCGTCGATCTTCTCAAGCTCGGGGCGCAGCGTCGCGGCGATGGCGAGGTAGTCCTCCTTGCGGCCGGAGGCCGGCCAGACTTCGAACACCACCGCGATCATCGCTGCCTCCAACTCGATGCTTGTGTTGGCGCATGTCCTTTTCGGAAAACCGGTTCCCACTTTTCCGGGACATGCGCCGGGCGCACTACTGCGGCTCCAGCCCCGCCTCCTTGACGATCTGCTGCGCCAGTGCGCGGTCCTCTTTGATGAACGCCGCAAACTCATCCGGCGTGCCGGCGACCGGCTCGAGGCCGCGCTCGATCAGGTGGCGGCGGTTGAAGTCCGGATCGGCGACGACGCGCGCCACCGCAGCCTGCACCTTTGCTGGTGATCGCCCTGGGCGTGCCGGGCGGCGCCAGCAGGCCGAAATACGAACGCACCTTGAAGTCCATTCCAGTGGCTTCGGCGATGGTCGGAATGTTGGCGAACAGCGGCGAACGCTTGCCGCTGTCGACCATCAGACCGGTAACGGTGCCGGCCTCAAGCTGCGAGCGCACGTTGGAAAGCCCGTAGAAGCCAACCGGCGTCGTGCCCGAAAGCAGCGCCGTCACCGCTTCGCCGCCGCCGCGAAACGGCACGCGAACCATGTCGATGCCCGCTTCCCGCTTGAGCCGCTCCATCAACACGATCAATGGAACGGCCGGAGTGGAATAGTTCAGCGTTCCGGGTTTCGCCTTCGACAGCGCGGCAAGCTCCGGAACCGTCTTCACGTCGAGCTTGGCACTCACCACCAGCGCCTGGGTGATGAAAAACAATTGGCTGACCGGCTCGAACGCTGCCGGGTCGAAGGCGAGCGTCTTGAACATGAACTGGTTGAACACCAGCGGCTCGCCGGGAATGATGCACAGCGTGTAGCCGTCGGGCGGCGCTTCCGCGCAGGCGCGCGCGCCGATGTTGAACGCGCCGCCCGGCCGGTTCTCGACCACGATCGGCTGGCCGAGGCCCTTGTGCAGCTCGTCGCCGAGCGCGCGCATGAAAATGTCGCTGGTGCCGCCGGCGCTCGACGACGCGATCACCTTGATCGGGCGGGTTGGGTAGTCCTGCGCCACAGCGGACGCAGCGAATGTGGTCAAAGCGAGCATCGAGACGGCGGCGCGAGCAAACTTCATCACAGACCCCCAGGCGCCGGCGAGCGCGTCTACTTCCCGCTCAGCAATTCCTTGATCCTCGCACTGGCCTTGCCGAAATCCATCCGGCCAGCGAAGCGCTCGCGCAACGCTGCCATGACGCGGCCCATGTCCTTCATGGTCTGGGCGTTGATCTCGTGCACGATCGCGGCGATGGCGGAACCCGCCTCGACATCCGACATCTGCTTGGGCAGGTAGGAGCCGATGATGTCGATCTCCTCGCGCTCCTGCTGGGCGAGCTCGGCGCGGCCGCCCTTCTCATAAAGCTCAACCGATTCCTGGCGCTGCTTGATCATCTTCTGGAACAGCGACAGCAGATCGGCCTCGTTGAGCGGCTCCTTGCCGCCGCCCCGGGCCTCGATGTCGGCATTCTTGATCGCCGCGTTCATCAGCCGCAGCGTCGACACGCGGCGCTCGTCGCGGGCCTTCATCGCATCTTTGAGAGCGTTGTTGATGTTGTCGCGCAGCACGGGAACCTCATGATTTGGGTCGGAAAGCCGGCTGTACACATGCCGTCGGCCAGCCTTTGACGGCGGCGGGCAGGAGGCCTATCTAGGCCCGTGATGAGCCCCGAACAAGCCGATTCCGGATGGACCGAGCCGAAAGCCACGGCTCTCTTGGTGCTGGCGGACGGCACCGCGCTGGAAGGGATCGGATTCGGCGCGATTGGCCACGCGGTCGGGGAGGTCTGCTTCAACACCGCCATGAGCGGCTATGAGGAAATTCTCACCGATCCGTCCTACGCCGGACAGATCATCACCTTCACTTTCCCGCATATCGGCAATGTCGGCACCAACGACGAGGACATCGAAACCGTCAATATGGCGGCGACGCCGGGCGCGCGTGGCGTGATCCTGCGCACCGCCATCACCGAGGCATCGAACTACCGATCCGCGCTGCACCTCGACCAGTGGCTCAAGCGCCGCGGCATCATCGGCCTGTCCGGCATCGACACCCGGGCGCTGACCACGCTGATCCGCGAGAACGGCATGCCCAATGCGGTGATCGCCCACGAGCCTTCGGGCTCATTCGATCTCGACGCGCTGAAGGAAGAAGCTCGCGCGTGGCCAGGCCTGGTCGGCATGGACCTGGTGCCGATGGTGACGTCGGGCCAGCGTTTCACCTGGGATGAGACGCCGTGGCTGTGGGGCAAGGGCTACGGCCGCCAGTCCAATCCCGAGTTCCACGTGGTCGCGATCGACTACGGCATCAAGCGCAACATCCTGCGGCTGCTGGCGAGCGCCGGCTGCAAGGTCACGGTGGTGCCGGCCAAGACCACGGCGGAGGACATCCTGGCGCTCAATCCAGACGGCGTGTTCCTCTCCAACGGCCCCGGCGACCCGGCCGCGACCGGGCAATACGCCGTTCCGGTGATCAAGAAACTGATCACGACCGGCACGCCGACCTTCGGCATCTGTCTCGGCCACCAGATGCTGGGCATCGCGCTCGGCGGCAAGACCATGAAGATGCACCAGGGCCACCACGGCGCGAACCATCCGGTGAAGGACCTTGGTACCGGCAAGGTTGAGATCACCTCGATGAACCACGGTTTCGCAGTCGACAAGGACTCGCTGCCGAAGAACGTCGAGCAGACCCACGTCTCGCTGTTTGACGGCTCCAATTGCGGCATTGCGCTCAAAGACCTCCCGGTGTTCTCGGTGCAGTATCACCCCGAGGCGTCACCCGGGCCGCGCGACAGCCATTACCTCTTCACCCGCTTCGTCGAACTGATGCGCAAGCGCAAGGTGCAGGCGGCGTAGTTCTTTGCGCATGTCCTATTCGGACCTGCCTTCGCTCGCCGAAGCATCGAGCCAAAGCAACGAGCCTTGCCAGGGCTTCGCGCAGGCGGGAAACCGGTTCCCACTTTTCCGGGACATGCGCTAACGCCGCCGTGCGATACAAGCTCGTCATCTTCGACTTCGACGGAACGCTTGCCGATTCATTTCCGTGGTTCGCCCGCGTGCTCAACGATGTCGCGGACAAATACCGCTTCAAGCGCGTCGCGCCGCACGAGATCGAAACGCTCCGCGGCCTGAACGCGCGACAGCTGGTCCGGCATCTTGGCGTACCGGCCTGGAAGATCCCGCTCATCGCCAACCACATGCGCAAGCTCAAGTCCCGAGACGTCGCGCAGACGCCGCTGTTCCAGGGCGTCGATCGCATGTTGCGGACGCTGAAAGCCGAAGGCACTGCGGTCGCGTTGGTCAGTTCGGACAACGAGGCAAACATCCGCACGGCGCTTGGGCCCGAACTCGCCGCGCTGGTTTCGCAGTACGAATGTGGCGCTTCGCTGTTCGGCAAGGCCGCCAAGTTCAGGGCCGCGCTGCGCCGCGGCGGCTTCGGCGCAACGGAAGCGATCTGCATCGGCGACGAGATTCGCGACCTCGAGGCGGCGCGTGGCGCCGGCATCGCGTTTGGTGCGGTGGCATGGGGCTATACGCGGGCGGAGGCATTGCAGGCATGCCGGCCCGACGAGATGTTTCACAGCATCGACGAGATTTGCGATAAGCTCCGCGGCGATTCACCCCTGCGATCCGCATAGATCCGCGCCGATGCCGCCCAAGCTCACCGAGCCCTCAACCTTCATGTTCGCCGACGACGGCTGGGTGCCGAACAATCCACGCCTGCCGTTCCTGGTCTACCGTAACGCGATCAGTCTCGCCGGCACGCCCCACCCCGAAGAAGCCGTCGAGAAGGCGTTCCGCGCCAACGGCTGGGGCGACATGTGGCGCAACGGCATCTTCCCTTATGTGCATTACCACTCGATGATTCACGAAGGCCTCGGGGTCGCGCGCGGCCGCGCCAAAGTGCGCTTCGGCGGCTCCAAGGGCGAAGAGGTCGACCTCATGCAGGGCGATGTCGCCGTGCTGCCGGCCGGCACCGGCCATCAAGGCCTGTGGTCGAGCCCCGACCTGATGGTGATCGGCGCCTATCCCAAGGGCGGCCGCTACGACCTCTGTCGCGGCAGCAAGGCCGAGCACGCCAAGGCGGTCGAGACCATTCCGCGCGTGCCGCTGCCTGAAACCGACCCGGTGTTCGGCAAGAACGGACCGCTGATCCGGCTCTGGCGCGATTGAACGCCGGCATGTCGGACTGGATCTCGTTCTGGAATTCCCGGCACTCGGTTTATGTGAACGCGCGTCATCTCGAGGCGCACTACCGGCGCATCGCCGACGACCTTCAGGGTTACGTGCCGGCGGGCGGCGCAGTCCTCGACTATGGCTGCGGCGAAGCGTTGTCGCATGACCGCGTCGTCGCAGCGGCGGGACGGATGATCCTGTGTGACGCAGCGCCGAACGTGCGCGCTTCGCTGACGGCGCGGTTTGCCGGCAACCACAAGATCGAAGTGCGCTCGCCGATCGACATCGAAGCACTGCCCGTCGGCTCGCTCGACCTGATCATCATGCATTCGGTCGCGCAGTATCTCACCGCCGATCAGCTCGACCGGCAGCTCGCCCTGTTCCGCCGGCTGCTCAAGCCTGCCGGACTGCTGGTGTTGGGCGACATCATCCCCAAGGTCTCCGCCATGAGCGAAGCGGTTTCGCTGCTGCGGTTCGCCGCGCAAGAGGGATTTTTCTTCGCTGCGGTTCTCGGCCTGGTCCGCACCGCGCTCTCGAACTACGCCCAGCTGCGCTCGACACTCGGTCTCGCGCATTACGATGAGGGCGCCATGATCGCCAGGCTTGCCGCCGCGGGCTTTGCGGCCAAGCGCGCGGCCGAAAACATCGGCCACAATCCCGCGCGCATGACGTTTGTGGCGCGGCCGCGCTGATTATTCGGCGCGGATGGCGCCGGTGCTGATGACCTTCTGCCAGATCGCCTTGTCGCGCGTGAGCAAGGCGATGAAGTCGGCGGGCGCGCCGCCACCGGTAACGAGTCCGTTGCCGGCGATGTGCTTGCTCAGCTCGGGCGATGCGAGCGCGCGATTGATCTCGCGGTTGAGCGTCGTGATCGCCTCCGGCGGCGTTCCGACCCGCACCATGATGCCGAGAAAGCCCGCTGCCTCGTAGTCCTTCACGCCGGCCTCGGCCAAAGTCGGCAGATCGGGAAGCTGCGGCATGCGCCTGATGCCGGTATGGGCGAGCGCGCGCAGCTTGCCGGCGTGGACGTGTGCCAGCGCGCCCGGGATGTCCGACGCCATCACCTGCACGTCGTTGCGCAGCAGCCCGACCATGGATGGGCCCAGACCCTTGAACGGCACGTGCGCTATCTTGGTGCCGGTCGCCTGCGTGAACTGCTCCATCGCGAGATGCGCGAAGGTGCCGTTGCCGGCCGAGCCATAGTTGAGCTCGCCGGGCTTCGATTTGGCGTACGCCACAAGCTCGGCGACGGTGTTGACCGGCACGCCGGCGTTGACGACCAGGACAGCCGGCACGGTGACCAGCAGGACCACCGGTACCAGATCACGCTCGGCGTCGTATGGCGTCTTGTTGCCGAGGATCGGATTGATGTTGGTGTTGGTGCCGGCCTGCAGCAGAGTGTAGCCGTCAGCCGGCGCCTGCAGCACCGCGCTGGTGCCGGGAATGGTGGCGGCGCCCGGTTTGTTCTCGACGATGACGGTCTGCTTGAACGCCTGCGATAGCTTGTCGGCGATCAGCCGTCCGATCGTGTCGGCGTTGCCGCCCGGCGGGAACGTCACCACGATGCTGATTTGGCGGGAGGGATAATTCTGCGCGGCAGCCGGACCGAACGAGAGCACAAGCGTGACGGTCAGCGCACAAACAATTCGCAGCATGACGCCCTCCCCTATCCGGCTTGCGCCGGCAGCTCGACGAACGAGGTGCGGCTGTTGACAGTCTCGACGTCGAAGCCCGCCGCCTTTTTGAAATTGAGCGCGGTGCTTTCCAATTCATCCTGCGACAGCACATCGTGGATATGCTTGAAGCCGCCCGGCGCGCGCTCCTCCGCGGTCTGCAGAATCGATTCCAGGCCGAGATTGCGGTTGCGGATAATCATGTCGTTCATCGCCGCGATGCGGGCATCCTGATAGCGCGTCAGCGCCTGTTGTGGATCGCGCACCGCCATCAATGAAGCGGCGAGCACGCGGCCGTCGACCACCGCCTGCGAGCCAGCTTGCGCGCCGACCGGCTGCATCGGGTGTGCCGCGTCGCCGATCAGCGTCACGCGGCCGAAGCTCCAGCGCGGGATCGGGTCGCGGTCAACGTTCGGGAGTTGGAGTACTCGCGCCGGCTCGGTCGCAGCGAACAGGCCATGCACGTCGAGCCACGGATAGGTCCAGCCTTGGTATTGATCGACGCAGGCCCGCTGGTCGGCGGCGGTGTCCCAGGCTTCGGGCGGCGGCGAGCCCGGCGGAATCTTCGTGTAGGCCAGCCAGTTGATCGTCACCGTGCCGTCCGGCCGCTTCGCGATCGGATAGAGGATTGCGCGATGATGGCGATGGCCGACCACCGCCATCGAAGCGCCGGTCAGATAGGGCGCCGCCTCGACGATGCCGCGGTAATGCAGGTAGCCGTCAAACACTGCCTTCTCGCCAGGATAGAAGTGTCGGCGCACCGCGGAATGAATGCCGTCAGCGCCGATCAGGATGTCGCCTTCGGTCTCGCCGACCGGCTGACCCGACGGACCGGCAAAACACGCCACAACCCTGTCGCCGCGCTGCTCGAAGCCGGTCACGCGATGGCCCGTGACCACGGCGCCCTCGCCCAGCCTCTCCTCAATCGCGGCAAGCAGAATCTCGTGCAGCGTGCCACGCGAGATCGAGATCTGCGGCCAGCGATAGCCCGCCGCCGTGCCGCGCGGCTCGGTCCAGATCAGCTGGCCGTGTCTGTTGTAGAAGGCGAGCTCCTTCGTGAGCACACCGGCAGCGGCGAGCCGTTCGCCGAGGCCGAGCGCCGTGAGCTCGCGCACCGCGTTGGGTTGCAGGTTGATGCCGTAGCCGAGCGGCGCCAGCGTCGGCACCGCGTCGTAAACGCGGCATGGCACGCCGATCTGATGCAGGCTCAGCGCGCAGGACAGACCGGCGATGCCGCCGCCGACGATGATGACTTGCATGGCTCGCGCTCCGCTGCCGACTACTTGGTCGCGAGTCCCGAGCCCTCGACAGCTTTGCCGTAGCGCGCGTGATCGGCGGCGATCACCTTGCGAAGTTCATCGCTGCCGGCATACGACAAGTCGAGGCCGAACTTCTGCGCACGATCCTTGACGTCGGGAAGCTGGACGATAGCCTCGATTTCTTTGGCAAGCTGCGCCACGATGGACGGCGGAGTTTTCGCCGGTGCCGCGACACCGAACCAGATTTCCACCTCAAAGCCCGGCAGCGCGCTCTCTGCAATGGTGGCTGCCTGCGGCAGCGAGTTCGGCTCGTTTGCGCGAAGCCACCGCGATCGCATTGACCTTTCCGGCCTGCACGTGGGGAATCAACGCGACCGGCGTCGCCCACATCAACGGCACGCGTCCGGCCAGCAGGTTGGCGAGGCCCGGCCCGGTGCCGCGATAGGGCACGACGGTGATATCGATCTTGGCCGCGGCATTGAACAGGACGTTGGCGAGATGGTGCGGCGTGCCGACGCCGGGTATCGCCACCGAGAGCGACGTGGTCTTGGCAAGCGCAATCACATCCTTGGCATCCTTGGCAGCGACCGAAGGATGCGCGAACAGCATCAGCGGCGAGGTGGCGACCCGGGCGATTGGCGCGAAGTCGGTGGTCACGTCGAACGGGACATCCTTGTTGAGCCACTTGGAAATGGTCGCGGAGCTTTCCATCAGCAGCAAGGTGTGACCGTCAGGCGCGGCCTTGGCTACGGAGTCGGTGCCGACAGTACCGCCCGCGCCAGTGCGATTCTCGACCACCACCGACTGCTTGAGCCGCTCCTGGAGCTTCTCGGCGACCAACCGGCCGATCGCGTCGACGCCACCACCGGCCGCAATCGGCACCACCAAGGTGATGTTGCGCGATGGATTGAGCTGGGCGTTGGCCGGTGCAAACGCGATCACCGATGCGGCGGCCGCAAGCCACAGGCTGCGCTTGAACGGCATCTCGATCCTCCCCGACTTGTTGCGGCAAAGCGTAGCGTTGTCCCTGCGCGCGGGCAAATTCGCATGCGGCGCGGGCTCACGGCATCGTTTGCTCGGAGGGGCAGGCCTTGTCGGCGTTAGCGGAAACGGCGCACACTCTGGCCGCACCACCGGGAGCGAGCCATGAACCGCCATGTCGGAAACCTCCGCAACGAGACACGAGCCTGGATCGAAGTCCCGGCCGACGACAACGGCGACGCCATAATCGCCGCCATGGCCGAGGCCGGCGTCGAATACATCTTCTTCACCTCAGGCTCGGAGATCGGGTTCTACCAGGAGGCGGTCGCCAAGGCGCATGCGAAGGGTCGCAGCGCGCCAAAGCTGATCACGGTGACGCATGAGCATGCCAGCCTCAACGCCGCGCTCGGCTATGCGGCGGTGGCGGGCAAGCCGGCGGTGACGGCCGCGCATGTCGACTGCGGCACGCAGCACTACGGTGGCGCGGTGCACACCGCGTTTCACTGCGGGCTGCCGGTCGTCATCACCGGCGGCGGCTCGCCGACCAGCTATCCCGGCAGCTTTCGCGGCGCGCGCGATGGCGGCGGTCACATCTGGCTGCAGCAGAGCTTCGATCAGAACTCGATCGTGCGGCAGTACACCAAGTGGGATCACCGCATGGAGCTGCAGGACAATCCCGGGCTGATGATCTCGCGCGCGCTGCAGGTGGCGCGCACCGAGCCATGCGGACCGGTCTATCTCCAATTGCCGCGCGAAGTGTCGATCGCCAAGGTGAACGGCGCCAAGTTCCCGACCATGGACCAGCTCGGCGTCGCGCGACCTGCGGCGCCCGACGCCGCCGGCATCGCTGAGATCGCTGCGCGGCTGGTCAAGGCCGAGAATCCGTTCGTCATCGTGGCGCGCTCGGGCCGCAATCCGGCGACGGTCCCGGCCCTGGTGCGGCTCTGCGAACTGCTGGGCTTGCCGGTCTCGCAGTCGGGCATCCGCGCCTACCAATGCTTTCCCCTCAACCATCCGCTCTACCTGAGCCATGCCTCGCTCAAGGACGCCGATGTGGTGCTGTGCCTGGATGTTGACATCCCGTGGCTCGCCGACACCAACCCGCCGCCCGATTCAGCCTGGGTCGCGATCACCGACGTGGAGCCGTCGAAGCGCCGCATCCCGACGATGGAATTTACCGCTGACCTGCGCCTCACCGCCGACGCGCTCTCGGTGATCGAGGCACTGGAAGCCGAGACACGCAAGCTGATCACGCCAGACGATGCGAAGCGCTTCGCCGCGCGCGCAGCGAAATGCACGGAGCTTTCAGGCAAACGCCGGCGCGACCTTGCGGACGACGCCAAGTCGCGCGCGGGCAAGAACCCGATCGACCCGAAATGGCTTTCGCACAATATCGGGCAAGTGCTCGACGACAACTGCATCGTGTTCGACGAGACCATCTCGCAGAACCAGCTGCACGACTATCTCTCGATCTCGCAACCCGGACACTACTTCCACAATCCGGCTTCGAGCGGCGGCTGGGCGCAAGGCGCGGCGTTCGGCGCGAAGCTCGCGGCGCCTGGCAAGGACGTCATCGCGGTGAGCGGCGACGGCTTCTACATGTTCGGCACGCCGATCCATGCGCTCTGGGCGGCCAAGCACTACAACGCGCCGTTCATGGCGGTGGTGTACCAGAACCGCAGCTATTCGACCGGCACGCTGCGCATCAACGCGGTGTACGGCAAGGACGACAGCTACGCCGCCAAGGCGAACTACGACGGCGGCTATTTCGATCCGCCGATCGACTTCGCCAAGGAGGCGGAGGCCGCCGGCGCCTATGGCGAGAACGTCACCGACCCGGGCGAGGTCGAGCCGGCGCTGCGGCGCGGGCTCGAGCGCATCCGGGCTGGCCAGCCGGCGGTGATCTCGGTGTGGCTCGCGCGGCTGCTGCAGAAGGATTGAGTCAACCGCTCGTCGCAATTCCAGCAAGGAGACCGCCATGAAACGTCCGTGCTTTCGGCACCGGGGTGCCGTTGCTCTCGCCGTCCTGGCGCTTGCTCTCACCGGGCTGGATGCCCATGCCCAGTCCGGGAGGACGGTCCGGGTCACTGTTCCGACGCCGCCGGCAGGCGTAAACGATCTGCTCGCGCGCCTGATGATGGATCATCTCGGCAAGACGCAGGGATTGAGCTACGTGGTCGAGAACCGTCCGGGTGCCGCCGAGGCGATCGGCACTGAAGCCGTGGCACGCGCCGCGCCCGACGGCAGCAACCTGCTGTTCGCGTCGTCGCAACTGATCATCAATCCGCAATTGCGCAAACAGAACTACCATCCGCTGGAAAGCTTCGAGCCGGTCTGTCAGCTCGTGGTTGCGCCCACCGTCATCTCCGTCAACAACAACTCGCCGCATCGCACACTCAAGGACCTGATCGACGCGGCGCGCGCCAAGCCCGGCAGCGTCACCATGGGAAGCATCGGGCCCGGTACGCCGTTCGACATCGGGCACGCCATGCTCAAACGCGCCGCCGGCGTCGACATGACGTTCGTACCATTCAATGGTAATGGCCCCTCGCTGAATGCGCTGCTCGGCGGCCACATCACCTCGGCGTTCAATAGCTTTTCGAGCGCGGCCGGGCAGATCACATCCGGACAAATCCGCCCGCTGGCCGTCGCCACGCGCACGCGGATCGAGCCGCTGCCAAACGTGCCGACGGTCGCCGAGTTCGGCTACACCGATTACGAGGTGGCGCCGGCGTTCGGCGTCTACGCTCCGGCAAAGACACCGAACGAAGTCGTTGCCCAGTTCGCCGGCTGGTTCAAAGCCGCGCTGGACGCGCCCGAGGTCAAGGCCAAGCTCAAGTTACAGGAGCTCTATCCGCTCGGCATCTGCGGCGCAGACTTCGCCGATTATCTGCGCAAGCAGTACGATATCTACGGCCGTGCCATCCGCGAGGCGGGCATCAAGCTGGAGTAAGGCGCCCGGCTGATGAGTGCCACTGACACCATAGACCTTCCACCCTACGGCAACGGCACGCTTCCGGCCGGCATCCGCTCGCGCCACGTCGACAACAACAACGGCCTTCAGGTGCATGTGCTCGAAGCCGGGTTCGAGACCCCCGGCCGCCCGTGCGTGCTGCTGCTCCACGGTTTTCCGGAGCTCGCCTACAGCTGGCGCAAGATCATGCTGCCGCTGGCGGAGGCCGGTTATCACGTGGTTGCGCCCGACCAGCGCGGCTATGGCCGCACCACCGGCTGGGATGGCTCGTACGACGCCGACCCCGATCCGTTCCGCATCCTCAACATGGTGCGCGACGCGACCGGCCTGGTGCATGCGCTCGGCTACACATCGGTTGCCGGCGTTGCCGGGCATGATGCCGGCTCGCCGGTGGCGGCATGGTGCGCGCTGGTGCGGCCCGACGTGTTCCGCAAGGTGACGCTGATGAGCTCGCCGTTCCCCGGCGCGCCGCCGGCGGCATTGAACACCGCGAACGGAGTCGCGCCGCCGCGCGCTGCACAAACTGATGACGAACTGGACGCCGAGCTCGCCAAACTTCCGCGGCCGCGCAAGTACTACCAGAACCATCAACGCACGCCCGGCGCCAACAACGACATGCTGCACGCGCCGCAGGGGCTGCACGCGTTCTTCCGCGCCTACTACCACTACAAGAGCGCCGACTGGAAGGAGAACAAGCCGCATCCGCTCAAGGCGCGCACCGCCGAAGAGCTGGCCAAAATGCCGACCTACTACGTGATGGACAAGGACAAGGGCATGGCGGCGAATGTCGCGCCGTTCATGCCGACCGCAGCCCAGATCGCCGCCTGCCAATGGCTGACCGACGCCGAGGTCGGCGTTCATGTCACCGAATACAGCCGAACCGGCTTCACCGGCGCGCTGCAAGGCTACCGGGTGCGGCGCGGCAACGATCCCAAATCCATGGCTGAGATGCGCACCTTCGCCGGCCGCACCATCGACGTGCCGGCCTGCTACATCGCCGGCAAAGCCGACTGGGGCACCTACCAGACGCCGGGCGCATTCGAGGCGATGCAGACCAAGGCCTGCACGCAATGGCGCGGCGCGCACCTGGTCGAAGGCGCCGGCCATTGGGTGCAGCAGGAACAGCCGGGCGCGGTGACAGACATTTTGGTAAAATTCTTTGGGGGGACTCCATGAAACGCCGCCAGTTTCTGCATCTCGCCGCGGGCACCGTTACCGCTCCGCTTGTCTCGCATGTCGCGTTCGCGCAATCCTATCCGACGCGGCCGGTGCGGATCGTTTCCGGCTTCCCGCCAGGCGGCATCAGCGACACCTATGCGCGCTTGACCGCGCAATGGTTGTCGGAGCGCATGGGCCAGCAGTTCATCGTCGAGAACCGTCCCGGCGCCGGTGGCAATCTTGCGCTGGAATCGGTCGCGAGGGCAGCGCCTGACGGCTACACGCTGCTCCTCACAACGTCAGCCGATGCGTGGAACACGACGCTCTACGTCAACACCAAGTCCGCTCTCGCGCAGGACTTCACGCCGGTCGCAACGGTTGCGCGCGGCCCCGGGGTGCTCGTCGTGCACCCGTCGGTCTCGGCAAAGTCTGTTCCCGAGTTGATCGCCGCCGCCCAGGCCAATCCCGGCAAGCTGACCATGGCGTCGGCCGGTATCGGCAGCGCACCCCACATGTTCTGGGAGCTGTTTCGAACGCTGAGCGGCGTCAACATGGTGCACGTGCCGTATCGCGGCGGTGGCCCCGCGGTGACCGACCTGATCGCCGGCCAGGTATTGACCTACTTCGGCACCATGGCCTCGGCGGTCGCACACGTCAAAGCGGGGAAATTGCGGGCGCTGGCCATGACCACCAGGACGCGCTCGCCGGTGCTGCCCGATGTTCCGGCCATGAACGAATTTCTACCGGGCTATGACGCGAGCATCTTCGTCGGCATCGCCGCGCCGCGCGGCACACCCGCCGATATCGTCGAGCGCCTCAACCGAAAGATCAGCGCGGGGGTTGCCGACGCCAAGTTCAGGCAGCGGACCACGGAGCTTGGCGACTTGCCACTCTCGCTGTCGACCGCGGAGTTCACCAAGCTGGTCGCCGAGGAAACCGACAAGTGGGGCAAGGTGATCCGCACCGCCAACATCAAAGCGGAATGATCCACGCGGGTTCAGGGGGGACGCAATGAAGCTACGACGCCGACGATTTCTGCAGCTCGCCGCGGGCGCCGCGGCGCTCCCGGCCCTATCGCGTACGGCGCTTGCACAGGCCTATCCGTCCCAGCCGGTGCGGCTCATCGTCGGCTTCGCCCCCGGCAGCGGCTCGGACATCTTCGCCCGTCTGATGGGACAGTGGCTGTCGGAGCGGCTCGGCCAGTCGATCATCATCGAGAACCGGCCGGGCGGCGGCGGCAATATCGGCACCGAAGCGGTGGTGAAGGCGCCGCCCGACGGCTACACGCTGCTGCAATGGGTGCCGGCCAACGCCGTCAACAACTCGCTCTACGAGAAGCTGAGCTTCAATTTCCTGCGCGACATCGCTCCGGTCGCCGGCACGGCGCGCTCGCCCTATGTCGTGGTGGTGAATCCCAACCTGCCGGTGAAGACAATCCCCGAGCTGATCGCGCACGCGAAGGCCAATCCCGGCAAGCTCAACTTCGCCTCGGCGGGCGTCGGCACCGGTATCCACATGGCCGGCGAGCTGTTCAAGCTCATGACCGGGGTCAACATGGTGCACGTGGCGTACCGCGGAGCGGGCAATGCGATGACCGACCTGATCGGCGGGCAGGTCCAGCTCATGTTCGACACCACCGCGGCCTCGATCCCGCACATCAAAGGCGGCAAGGTCCGTGCGCTGGCGGTGACCACGGCGACACGCTCCGCGCTGCTGCCCGAGCTGCCGACGGTCGGCGATTTCGTTCCGGGCTACGAAGCGAGCGGACCATTCGGCCTCGGCGCGCCGAAGGACACGCCGCCGGCGATCATCGACAAGCTCAACCGCGAGATCAACGCAGTGCTGGCTGATCCCAAGGTCAAGGCGAGGCTCGCTGAGCTGGGCAGCGAGCCGCTCACAGGATCGCCCGCCGAGATCGGCAAGATGCTGGCCGGTGAAACCGAGAAATGGGCCAAGGTGATCAAAGCCGCCAACATCAAGGTGGAGTAAGCGTGATGCTATGACTGAATTCTGAATCTTCAAACAACAAAACATTTTGGGAGGACGTCCGATGAAACTTCCTCGCCGTCGTTTCCTGCAACTGGCCGCGGGCGCTGCCGCGCTTCCGGCGATGCCCCACGCCGGGTCGGCACAGGCAGCCTATCCGTCGAAGCCGATCACCCTCATCGTGCCCTATGCGGCCGGCGGTCCGACCGACTTCATCGCCCGCGTCCTGGCCGAGCGGATGCGCACGTCGCTCGGACAGACCATCGTCGTCGAGAACACCACTGGCGCGGGCGGCACCATCGCAGTCGGCCGGCTCGCCCGCTCGACGCCCGATGGCTACACCATCGGCATCGGCCAGAACGGCTCGCATGTCGTCACCGGCGCCACCTATGCCGGGCGGCTGTCATACGACCTGCTGAATGACTTCGAGCCGCTGACGCTGTCTGACCGACGCGCCGTTCTTCCTCGCTGGCAAAAAGGCCATGCCGGCCGACGATCTCAAGGGCCTGATCGCCTGGATGAAAGCCAATCCGGGCAAGACGGTGTTCGGCAACGGCGGCAACGGCAGCATCAGCCACATCACGGGTCTGCTGTTTCTGGATCTCACCAAGACGACTGCACAGATCGTGCCCTATCGCGGCAACGCGCCGGCCATGCAGGACCTGGTGGCGGGCCAGATCGACATGATGGTCGCGGATCCGGTCACCGGCGTGCCGCAGGTGAAGGGCGGCAACATCAAAGCGTATGGTGTCACCGCCAAGACCAGGCTCAGCACCGCGCCTGACATCCCGACCGTCGACGAGGCCGGATTGCCCGGCTACCACGTGTCGCTGTGGCACGGGCTTTGGTTGCCCAAGGGTGTTCCGGCGGCCATCGCCAACAAGCTTCAGGCCTCAGTCGTGGAGGCGCTCGCCGACCCGGCGGTGCGCGCCAAGCTCGGCTCGCTCGGACAGGAAATCTACCCGGCCGAACGGCAGAATCCCAAGGCGCTCGACGCCCATCAGAGGGCCGAGATCGCCAAATGGTGGCCGATCATCAAGGCTGCCGGCATCAAGGTGGAGTAGACCGGGGCATCGCTGGCTCTGGCGCCGGTTTTTCGATTTCCGAATCGAGTTCCGCTCCCACCAGCACGACGATGGTGGTGAGCCACATCCACGTCATCAGACCAATCGCTGCGCCGAGCGAGCCGTAGGTGGCGTTGTAGTCCGCAAAATTTGACAAATAAAACGAGAGACCTGCGGAGCCGGCGAGCCAGGCAAGCGCCGCGAACAGGATACCGGGAGTCGAGATCCGCCAGCGTCGGTTCTCATGGCTCGGACCGAAGCGATAAAGCACCGATCAGTGCCAGCATGACGATGATAAACAGGGCCGGCCAGCGCACCAGCCAGGTCGCAGTGCTGGTAACCGCTTGTAGACCGAATGTCGACATCACAAGTGGAAACGCCACAACCGAGCCAACCGCCAGCAGCAAGAACACGATGGCGCCGAGCGTGAAGGTCACCGACACCGCGATCAGCCGTATGAAGCCGCGCGTCTCCTTCGAATTCTCGATCACGTTGAGTGCATCGATCATCGCCTTGATACCAGCGTTGGCGCTCCACAAGGCGGTCGCAAGGCCGAATGCGAAAGCTATGCTCAACTTGCTGTTATCTGTTGGCGACGATGCGGGCAATCTGCTCCTGCAGAATGCCGATCGCACCCGAAGGCAGAATGGAGGACAACAGAGACAAATGATCGTTGATGGTCGAGTGGTCGGCGAATAATCCATAGAATGAAACAAAGGCAGTGATAGCCGGGAAGGTCGCCAGCAGCGCATAGAATACGACGCCGGCCGCGACCGCGAGGAGACGGTCATCGCCAATCTCGCGATACGTATTGAGTAAGATTTGTCGCCACCAAGCCCACGGCATTTGGAAAGGGCGGAGAGCCCCGCCCGCATTCGCCGCTGACCCCCTCGACGCAAATGAGGAGTGCGCCGCTGCCTCGCTCAAGTTGCCGCGAACCGGCTTTTCGATCGCCCAGGCGGCAGCAATCGCCCCCATAATAAGGGCGCCAGCCAGCCAAGGAGGCCGATTGTCGGCGGAATTCATGGGCGTTCGACCTAAGCGTTCGAAACGATCGCGGCCGCTTTGGTTCTGTGGCCGTCTCTTTAGGCTGGCCGCCGAATTCATTGCAAAAGGGCTGATGACAACTACGTTTTCGACCGGTTCCAGGGTTGGCGGACGGCCGATTCTGGTCTAGTCAGCCCTGGCGCGGGGCCAACCCCGCCAGTGGGAGCCGAGGACGCGCAAAGGCGCGCCCTTTTTTTGTGTGCCATTTGTCAGTTGAGGCTCGATGCCCAAACGCACCGACATCAAATCGATCCTGATCATCGGCGCCGGCCCGATCGTGATCGGCCAGGCGTGCGAGTTCGACTATTCCGGGACCCAGGCCTGCAAGGCCCTCAAGGAAGAGGGCTACCGGATCGTGCTGGTGAACTCCAACCCGGCCACGATCATGACCGATCCGGACCTTGCCGACGCCACCTATATCGAGCCGATCACGCCGGAGATCGTCGCCAAGATCATCGAGAAGGAACGGCCCGACGCACTGCTCCCCACCATGGGCGGGCAGACCGCGCTCAACACCGCGCTGTCGCTGCGCAAGATGGGCGTGCTCGATAAGTTCAACATCAAGATGATCGGCGCCACCGCCGACGCAATCGACAAGGCCGAGGACCGCGAGCTGTTCCGCGAGGCGATGAAGAAGATCGGACTCGAGACGCCGCGCTCGCACCAGATCAAGACGCTCGCCGAGGCGCTCGAAGCGCTCAAGGACATCGGGCTGCCCGCCATCATCCGGCCGTCGTTCACGCTCGGCGGCACCGGCGGCGGCATCGCCTACAACAAGGACGAGTTCATCGACATCGTCGAGCGCGGCATCGACGCCTCGCCCACCAACGAGGTGTTGATCGAGGAATCGGTGCTCGGCTGGAAAGAGTTCGAGATGGAGGTTGTCCGCGACAAGAAGGACAACTGCATCATCATCTGCTCGATCGAGAACGTCGACCCGATGGGCGTTCACACCGGCGACTCGATCACCGTGGCGCCGGCGCTCACGCTCACCGACAAGGAATTCCAGGTGATGCGCGACGCCTCGATCGCGGTGCTGCGCGAGATCGGGGTCGAGACCGGCGGCTCGAACGTGCAGTTCGCGGTCAATCCGGCGGATGGCCGCCTGGTCGTGATCGAGATGAACCCGCGGGTGTCGCGCTCCTCCGCGCTGGCCTCGAAGGCGACCGGCTTCCCGATCGCCAAGGTCGCGGCCAAGCTCGCAGTCGGATACACGCTCGATGAGATCGCGAACGACATCACCGGCGGCGCGACGCCTGCCTCGTTCGAGCCGACCATCGACTACGTCGTCACCAAGATTCCGCGCTTCGCATTCGAGAAGTTCCCGGGCGCCGACACCATGCTGACCACATCGATGAAGTCGGTCGGCGAGGCGATGGCGATCGGGCGCACCTTCCAGGAATTGCTGCAGAAGGCGCTGCGCTCGCTCGAAACCGGGCTCACCGGACTCGACGAGATCGTAATCGAGGGGCTCGGCCAGGGCGACGACAAGAACGTCATCCGCGCCGCGCTCGGCACGCCGACGCCGGACCGGCTCTTGAAGGTCGCGCAGGCGATACGGCTTGGCTTCTCGGACGCGGACATCTTCGCCTCCTGCAAGATCGATCCATGGTTTCTGTCGCAGATCCGCGGCATCGTCGACATGGAGACCGAGATCCGCAAGAAGGGCCTGCCCGAAACCGCCGGCCCATTGCGCCGCCTCAAGGCGATGGGCTTCTCGGACGCGCGGCTCTCGGTGCTGACAAAACGCTCCGAGGAGGACGTCACCTCCGTGCGGCGGGCCCTTGGCGTGCGTCCGGTGTTCAAGCGGATCGACACCTGTGCCGCGGAGTTCGCATCACCCACCGCCTACATGTATTCGACCTATGAAGCGCCGTTTGCAGGCAGCGCGGTCAACGAGGCGCGGCCGTCAACCAGGAAAAAGGTCGTCATCCTTGGCGGCGGGCCAAACCGGATCGGCCAAGGCATCGAGTTCGATTATTGCTGCTGCCATGCCTGCTTTGCGCTCGACGAAGTGGGCTATGAGACCATCATGGTCAACTGCAATCCGGAGACGGTGTCGACCGACTACGACACCTCCGACCGGCTCTATTTCGAGCCGCTTACCCCGGAAGACGTGATCGAGATCATCGACGTCGAGCGGTCGAACGGCACGCTGCACGGCGTCATCGTGCAGTTCGGCGGCCAGACACCGCTCAAGCTTGCCGAGTTGCTGGAGAAGGCCGACGTGCCGATCCTCGGCACCTCACCCGATGCGATCGACCTCGCTGAGGACCGCAACCGGTTCAAGCACCTGCTCGATCAGCTCAAGTTGAAGCAGCCGCAGAACGGCATTGCCTATTCGGTCGAGCAGGCAGGGCTGGTGGCCGCCGACCTGGGCTATCCGTTTGTCGTGCGCCCCTCCTACGTGCTGGGCGGACGTGCGATGCAGATCATCCGCGAGGAGAGCCAGCTCGGCGACTACCTGCTTGAAACATTGCCCGAGCTCGTTCCGCATGACGTCAAGGCGCGCTATCCGAACGACAAGACCGGGCAGATCAATACGGTGCTCGGCAAGAACCCGCTGCTGTTCGACCGCTATCTCACCGACGCGACCGAAGTGGACGTCGATTGCCTCGCCGACGGCAAGGACACCTACATCGCGGGCCTCATGGAGCATATCGAGGAGGCTGGCATCCATTCCGGCGACTCGGCGTGCTCGCTGCCCCCGCACACGCTCGACGCCGCGACCATCAGCGAGCTCGAGCGGCAGACTCACGCGCTCGCGCGCGCGCTGACGGTCGGTGGCCTGATGAACGTGCAATACGCCATCAAGGACAACGTCATCTACGTGCTGGAAGTGAACCCCCGCGCCTCGCGCACGGTGCCGTTCGTCGCCAAGGTGATCGGCCTGCCGGTCGCCAAGATCGCGGCGCGCATCATGGCGGGCGAGCCGCTCGCCTCGTTCAAGCTCGAGCCGCAGAACTTCCAGGCCGGCCAGACCAAGCACGTCGGCGTGAAGGAGGCGGTGTTCCCGTTCGCCCGGTTCGGCGACAAGGTCGACACCGTTCTCGGCCCGGAGATGAAATCGACCGGCGAGGTGATGGGGCTGGACCGCGACTACTCGGTCGCCTTCCTCAAGAGCCAGCTTGGCGGTGGCGCGCGCATGCCCCGGAACGGAACGGTGTTCGTCTCGGTCCGCGACGCCGACAAGGAGCGCGTCCTGGAGCCGGTCCGGGCCCTGGAAAAACTCGGATTCAAGGTCATGGCCACGTCAGGCACCCAGCGGTTCCTGGCGGAAAACGGGGTCGCGGCGGCCCAGATCAACAAGGTGGCCGAGGGCCGGCCCCATATCGTGGACGCCATCAAAAATGGCCGTGTTCAGCTGGTTTTCAACACCACCGAGGGAGCGACCGCCCTGGCCGATTCCCGCCCGCTGAGGCGCGCGGCCCTCTTGCATAAAGTCCCATACTACACCACTCTTTCCGGTGCCGTCGCTGCGGCGCAGGGCATCAAGGCCTATCTTGGGGGCGATCTCGAGGTAAAGGCGCTGCAAAGCTATTTCGGTGGCTTGGACGTCCGAGCCGGCCACAGCAAGACGGTGTGAGTAGGGACAACGTCCCGCAGTCGCGGAGCCCGAAGGAAACTTCGGCCCGCGATCTGACTTTTAGTCTCTGCGCCGGGATACCGGCCCCGATGAATGGTTCCTTCCGGTTCCCATTCACCGGGACAACGAACGGCTCGCGATGCCGGCGTACGAAGGGCATCGCGAGGTGGAGGATTGAATGGTTGAGAAGATTCCGATGACCGCGGCGGGCCACGACCTGCTTGAGAACGAACTCAAGCATCGCCAGCAGGTCGAACGGCCGCGCATTGTCCAGCAGATCACCGATGCGCGCACACACGGCGACCTGTCCGAGAATGCCGAATATCACGCCGCCAAGGAACAGCAATCGCTCAACGAGGGCGCCATTGCCGAGCTTGAGGACAAGCTCGCCCGCGCCGACGTCATCGACGTGTCGAAGCTGTCCGGCGATACGATCAAGTTCGGCGCCACCGTCACGCTGATCGACGAGGACACCGACAAGAAACACGTCTGGCAGATCGTCGGCGAGCCGGAAGCCGACGCCAAGGCGGGCAAGATCTCGATCACCTCGCCGCTGGCGCGCGCGCTGATCAACAAGAAGAAGGGCGAGTCGGTCGAGGTTGTTACGCCTGGCGGCGCCAAGGCCTACGAGATCACCAAGATCGAGTGGAAGTAGCGGCGCCGCTCTTCGCTCTGGCTCAGGTCAAATTGCAGGGCGGCGACATGGCCGTCGTCCCCGCAGACGCGGGGAACGGACCCCGTTCATTGTCTCCGGTAGAGCCACAACGTGACCGGCGCCAGCAGCGCCGTCAGCGCCGCAGGCGCGGCCAGCGCCAGCATGATCTCAGGCAAGGTCGCGGTGCCGCTCATCAGACCACGAATGGCCGTCGTCATGAGCGATACCGGGTTCACATCGACGAAGGCGCGCAGCCAGTTCGGCATCGTTGCCGGATCGACCATGATGTTCGATGCGAAAACGAGCGGAAACAGAAATGTGAAGCCCAGCGTCATCACGGTCATCGGCGTCCTGATCAGGAGGCCGAGGACGATAAAGATCCAGCCCATGCCAAAGCCGATCGCGATGAGCAGGGCGAACGCGGCGATGATCCCTGCAATCCCCGCCTCGGGGCGATAGCCGAGGATGAAGCCGATCGCCAGGATGATCGCCCCGGCGATCAGATGGCGCAGCACGTCGCCGACCATCAAGCCGGCGAATGGCGCCAGCGGCCAGATCGGCAGCGAACGGAAGCGATCGAACAAGCCCTTGTCGAGATCGGTCGACAGACCCATGCCGGAATAGACCGCGTTGAACGTAACGGTCTGCACCAGGATGCCGGGCAGAAAGTACTGCAGATAGGCGCCGATCGAGCCGGCGAGCGCGCCACCGAACACGAAGGTGAAGAGCAGCGTGAACATGATCGGCGTCATCACCAGATCGAACAGCTGCTCTGGCACGTGCTTGAATTTGAGCATCGCGCGCCAGCCGAACACCAGCGCGTCGGAAAACGCCGAGGGCGCCGGCGGCCGCGTCGCCGTGTCAAGCCGGATCGGCAGTGTCGCGGGGCTGGCGTCGTTCATGGCGATTGTTCCTCGACCGTTTCGCGTTTGCGGCCGCTGCTTGTCAGCGCGAAGAAGACCTCCTCCAGGCTTGGCGAACCCATCGAAAAATCCGCGAGCTCGATCTCCGCGGCGATGAGCGCGGCAAGCGCCTCGTTGGCGGCTTTCGGCGTTCGCGCCATGATCGACAGTTGCGCGCCTTCGGGGCTGCGCTGGACTTTGCAATCGAGATGCTCTTCCAGAAGCTTCGCGGCCTGCTCGATCCGGGCCGGATCGACCAACGCGACATGCAGGAAGCCCGAGCCGGTCGCTGTCTTGAGCTCGCGACTCGTCCCCTCCGCGATCTTCTTACCCTTGTCGATGACGGCGATACGGGCGGCGAGTTGATCGGCCTCGTCGAGGTACTGCGTGGTGAGCAAAATCGTAACGCCGGCGTCCGCCAGCGCGCGGATCATGCTCCACAGGACCTGGCGTGCATTGGGATCAAGGCCGGTGGTCGGCTCGTCGAGGAAGAGCACACCCGGCGTGACGACCAGCGATGCCGCGATGTCGAGCTTGCGCCGCATGCCGCCCGAATAAGCCTTCACCTGCTTATGAGCTGCATCCGACAGATCGAAGGCGGCGAGCAGCTCATCGGCGCGCGCCTTCGCCCTGCGGCCGCGAAAACCCCAGAGCCGGGCCAGCAGCAGGAGGTTCTCCCGGCCGGTGAGGTCCTCATCAAGCGAGGCGAACTGGCCGGTCATCGCGATGTTGGCGCGGACCTGCTGTGGCGCGGCGATCAGATCATGCCCCATCACCGTCGCGGAACCCGCGTCGGGCGAACACAGCGTCGCCAGCATCCGCATCAGCGTCGTCTTCCCGGCGCCGTTCGGGCCCAGAATGGCGAAGATCATCCCGCGCGGGACGTCGAGATCAATCCCGTCCACGGCGCGAACCTCGCCGAAGCACTTGACGAGGCCACGCGCGGAGACGGCGTGCGGCGCGCTCGCTTCAACCGACGACAGAATGTCCGCGCGCGATATGTCGTTCATGGCATTTCATCATGATTTCCTGGAGACTCGCGATCCAGGGTTACACCTACAAGCGAGCGTTATCGTCGGAACGCGGCGGCAGCGCGACGTTCTCCAACCAGATTTAAGGCAAGCCTTCAAGGTGGCGTCAGACCGCCCGCGTCAATTCCACACCGCGATAGCGCTGACCTGCTCAGTTCAGGACGGCGCATCGTGCGGTTCTATGACGCTGTTTACATCGCCGGCGCACGCGTTGAGATGTCGCAAAGCGCTAACGCCGCGTTTCCGGCATTAGAGCGTACACCACTGTAAGGCCAACGAACGCGACCGTTCCCAGGGCAAAGAACGCGACGCTGCTGCCGAGATGATCGGCGATATATCCTGCAAGCACCGTGCTGATCGCAGCCCCGATCCCCGTCGCGGTCCCAACAATGCCCTGCGCCAGACTGAAGTGGCCGGTTCCAACTGTGATGTCGGCGATAATCAACGGCATCATGACGGCAAAGACCGCCGCCGTGATGCCGTCCAGCACTTGCACGACGACCACCAGATACGGATCACTGACGGTGGCGAACAACACGGCCCGGATCGGCAGGGCGGCGAAGCCGAGCACCAGCAGCGGCCGGCGTCCCCAGAGCTGGGCCTGACGCCCGACCCAGGGCGAGATCGCGGCCACGACGATTTGCGGCACGATGATGCATGCCGCAATCAGCACGGTCGCCCAGTCGCTCGAGCGGGTGGTCAGGACGCTGCCCATCAAGGGGAGCATCGCCGCATTCGCGAGTTGGAACAGCAGAACGCAGCCAGCAAAAATCAGCAGCGGAGGTTTGCGCGCCAGGTTCGCAAGACTTGTTGCCGAACGGTCGACGACCGGCCGCGGCGGGGCCCCGTGCGCCCGTTCAGGATCGATTTCTTCGGCGCGTATTCGAGACAGCGCGAGCAAGGTGGGAACGGTCAGCGCTAGGGTGACGAGAAAAACCGATTGGCTCGTGAGCAGATAGCCGAATGTGCCCATGACAGCGGCGGCAACGCCCGCGCCGATCGAGGCGAATCGGGCATTGCGTCCGAACCGTTCGCCCGCCTTGGTCTGACCGACAAGTCCGAGGCTGATGGCGGCAATCGCCGGGCCGAGCACACAGCTGGCGGCGGCATGCAGAATCGCGGCGGCCAGGACAACGGGAAAGATCGGCCAAACGGCATACGCGAATGCGCTCACGCCAATGGCCGCCACGGCCAGCCCGGCAACGAGCCGCTCCGATCGCGCCGCATCGACCAGAGCGCCACCGGGCATCTGGCCCGCCAGCGCGACGAGACCACTCACCGAAAGGATGAGACCGATTTCGACCTGTGTCCATTTCTGCGACGTCAGATAGACCGCGACGAACGGGCCGAAACCGGTCTGCACGTCGGCGAGGAAAAAAATGAACCAGTCGAGACCGCGCAGACTGCTACGCGATGGGGCGGGCAGTGCGCCGGCGGCAGGCTTTGCCGGCGCACCGTAGTCGCGGTTGCGGCTGATCCAGTCAACCGTTGGTGACCTCGTGACCAGCCTACTTCTCCGATGTCAGGGGAACCACGAAGCGCAGCGGCTCAAGATTGCCTGACGCGCCCAGCACGACGATCGGCTTTCCTTCCTTGTATTCCGGCGCCGCCTTGACCTGATCTCGCGTCAGTTCGAGGATGATGCTGTCGCCCTTGTTGGCCACATGGGTAAAGCGCAACGCAGTCCAGTCGACGGCGATCTTTCGACTGCCGACGCCAAGGAACCCGCCAAAATCGATGATCGAGGCGCGCACTTGTCCGGCGCGATCCACCACGACGTCAACGATCCGCCCCATGTTCTCGTCGGCAGCCGTGCGTACGTCTCGTCCGAGCACGCCCCGTGCGTCCGCCGCATCGATGACGGTCACCGAAGGCGGTGCCTTACCATCCTCCGGCAGTGTCTTGCTCGGAGGACCGGCGGGCTGCGCTACTTGTGGGGATTTCTGTGGCTCTGCGGCGCCGTCGGACGGTGCAGGTTGCGACCTGGCAAGCGGAGCCGCCAGGGCGATGATCACTGCTACTGCGAGGTAGGCGCCGCGCATGCGGGCTCCGGTCGGCACGCAAAGATCAGGAAGAAAACCCGCACCAATCCTCAAGGTTCCAGGCCGATGATCGCTACTACGCGGCGTGTTTGCTGAGGCGGCTCATCTCTCGTTGGACAAGTTCGCGATAAGGCCCGCCCCGCCGCATCAGCCGGTCTGGCGGCCCGTCTTCTATGATCCGGCCGCCTTGCAGCATGATCACCCGATCGAAGCTTCGCAGCGTCGACAGGCGGTGCGCGATGGCGATCACCGTGCGGTCCTGCATCAGACGGCCAAGCGCCTCGCGGATCGCCTCCTCGGATTCGCTGTCGAGCGAGGCGGTGGCTTCATCAAGCAGCAGGATCGGCGCATCTTTCAGAAACGCGCGGGCGATGGCGATACGCTGCCGCTGTCCGCCGGACAGCTTGACGCCCCGGTCGCCGACCAAGGTCGCGATCCCGCCCGGCAAGGTGTCGATGAAGTCGCATCGCGCGGCGGTCGCGGCCTGCAAGACGTCGTCGTTACTCGCGCCCGGTCGGCCGTATCGGATATTTTCCATGATCGACCGATTGAACAGCGAAATGTCCTGCGGAACGATCGCAATGGCTTCACGCAGGCTGTCCTGCGTGACCCGCGCGATGTCCTGGTCATCGATCAGGACCCTGCCGCGCTGCACGTCATAAAATCGCTGCAGCAGGCCGAACAGCGTCGATTTTCCACCGCCCGATTGGCCGACCAGTCCGACCCGCTGGCCGGGCTCAAGGGCAAGATCGAAATCGTCGAAGACCATGTGGCCATCGAAATAGCTGAACGACACGTTCCTGAATTCAATCCGGGCGCCGTGCTTGACCAACGGCGCGGCCTGCGGGTGATCACGCAGTTCGTGCGGGATCAGCAAGGTTGCGAGCGCTTCCGAGAGCCGGGCGATATGCTGGGTGATGTCGACCAGCGCTACGGCAAGGTCCCGCGTGGCGTGCAGAATTGAAAGGCCCAACGTGCACACCAGGATGACGTCACCGGTCGTGGCCGCGCCGCGCTGCCAAAGCCCGATCGCCCACGCCAGCAATCCTATCGTCAGGGTGACGGTGACCACGGCGTGGCCCAGGCGCAGCTTTTCGAGATAGCGCAGGCTCTGCCGCCGTGCGGCCAATTCGCGATCGACCGTCGAATTGAACCGGCCATGCTCGCGGGCGACGCCACAAAATGCCCTGACCAGGGGCATGTTGCTGATGACATCGACCATCTCGCCATCGACGATCGCCGCCTTGTCGGCGAAATCGTGGTGCAACGGCTTGCCGGCGGCAGCGAGCCGGAACATCGCGATAACCACAATGCCGGCGACAATGCTCAGTCCGAGACTCATCGGAACGCTGACCGTGGCGACCAGCGCGATGGCCGCCACTGTGGCCACGCAAGGCGGCAACACATTCCATATAAACATGTTTTCGACCACGTAGACGGCGTTGGAGGTCGACGTGATCCGGCTGGTCAGCATGCCCGGCAGCCGGCCGGCAAAATAGCTCGGCGCGTGACCGGTAAGGTAGCGAAACAGGTCGCGGCGCACGTCTCCGGTCACTGCGACGAACGCGGAGTTCGCGATCCAACTCGCCACGCGCCACAGCAGATTGTCGGCGGCGATCAGCGCCACAAGAAAAGCGAAAGCGAGCCAGATGCCGCTGCCAGGCGGCGCAGCCAGGCTGTCAACGAGGAATTTGACGCCATACTGGGTCCCCACAGAACACGCGACCGCTGCAACCACCGCGCCAAGGATGATGGCGTGCGAAACCTTGTGTTGCCGCAGATAGCGGGCCACGAAGGCGAACGGGCGATCGGCATATCGGCAAAGCTCGATCATGCGGGATCTGCTCCATTCGTGCTGGCAACGCGGATCTCTTTGTTCTTTTTGGGATGCACTTGGCGAAGACATCGTCGGAACACTTGCCGTCATAAGAAAACCCGCCGTCATTAAGAAAACCCGCAGTCGGGCCAACGCTAAGGCAGCAACTTCGTTTCAATTTTCCGGCGCCCGCAAATGCGCCAGCGCGATTCCACTACGTTCGCACCACGACTCTTGGAACTTCTCGCTCGTGCAAAACGTTCCGATTCCGTTGTGAGTCAGCTATGCAAGAAATCATTCGCACAAATGCGTGCAGCGGGTGGGAACTCCCGATCGCAAACTCTCCCTGACCAAAAAGGAGGCAGTTCGATGCGCATCGCGCAAGTGGCACCGTTGACCGAAGCAGTTCCACCCAAGCTGTATGGCGGCACCGAACGCGTGGTCCATTGGTTGACCGAGGAGCTGGTCGCGCTCGGTCACGACGTCACGTTGTTCGGCAGCGGGGATTCACGGACCTCGGCGAAATTGGAGGCCGTGTGGCCGAAGGCGCTGCGCCTTGACGGATCGGTTCGCGACGCGAACGCGCTGCACTTGGTGATGTTGGAGCGGGTACGGCAAAAATGTGACGAGTTCGACTTCCTGCATTTCCACTTGGACTATTACCCGTTCTCGCTGTTTTCGCGGAATTCGACCCCGTTCGTCACCACGTTGCACGGCCGGCTTGACCTGCCCGAGCACCAGCCCGTGTTCACCACGTTCTCCGACGTCCCTGTCATCTCGATTTCCAACTCGCAACGCCGGCCGGTACCGCAGGCGAATTGGATCCGGACGATCTATCATGGCGTACCGGAGAAATTGCTCGCTCCGGAACCCGCAAAGCCGGGGTATCTGGCGGTTCTTGGCCGCATTGCGCCGGAGAAGGCCATCGATCGTGCAATCCGGATCGCCAAGCGATGTGGCATCCCGCTGCGGATTGCGGCGAAAGTTGACCGTGTGGATCAGGACTATTTTGACAACTGCATTCGCCCACTGCTGGATCCGCCGCATATCGAATACATCGGCGAGATCAGCGATCGGGAGAAGTCAGAGTTCCTCAGCGGAGCGATCGCCCTGCTCGTCACCATCGATTGGCCGGAGCCGTTCGGGCTCGTCATGATCGAGGCGATGGCATGCGGCACGCCGCTGATCGCATTTAACCGCGGCTCGGTGCCCGAGATCGTTGACGACGGACTGACCGGCTTCATCGTGGAGGATGAAACGAGCGCAGTCGGCGCCGTCAATCGACTCTCTGAACTCAACCGCAGCGCCGTGCGAGCGCAGTTCGAACAGCGCTTCACGGCGCGCCGCATGGCAATCGAATACATCGCAGCCTATCGCCATCTGATGAAAAACGCGACGCCGCGCCTGAAGCTGGTCAGCGGTGCCGCGGAATAGAGGCCAATTGCCGCTCTGAAACACGGTTGCCGCGGAAGCGCGCGGCAACGGTCAGGAGTACACGGCGGTCACACTGACCTGCCCTTCGTTGCGCAGCATCTGAAGCGAGACGTCAGTGCCATGCCGGTGCAGCATCAGGTCCACGGTTGACTGGCCAAGACGCAGATTGCGCAGCGTCACCCGCTCGAGAAACGGCGGCAGCCGCGGCTTGCGCAGTACGATTTCGTTGCGGTCCGGGTTGAATTCGAGGCCCAGCGAAGCCTGCAGCAGCAACAGCGGCGTGCCGGCGGCCCAGGCCTGCGGCGAGCAAGCGACCGGATAGAGCGTCGGCCCGCGCTGGCGTCCGCGCTGAAAGCCGCAATACAGTTCCGGCAACCGCCGCAGATCCATATAGCCCGCGGCGTCGAACAGGCCCTGGAACACGCGATCGATCGCACTCTTGTGGCCGTAGCGCGCGAAGCCCGCCGCGATCAGCGAATTGTCGTGCGGCCAGACCGAGCCGTTGTGATACGACATCGGATTGTAACGATGCTCTTCACGCGCCACGGTGCGGATGCCCCACCCGGAAAAGAACGACGGCCGCAGCAGGTCGCGCACCACTGCCGCCGCGTGCTCCGGCGCGGCGATGCCGCTGAACAGCACCTGACCGGCGTTGGAGGTCCGCACCCGGCACGGCCGCTTCTGCCCATCCAGCGCGAGCGCATAGGTGCCGATCTCGTCGCACCAGAACGCAGCCTCGAACCGTTCGGCGAGACGCGCAGCCTCTGCATCGAGCCTGTCGCCGCGCTCGTGCTTGCCGAGCCGTCGCGCGGCCCGCGCCGCAAGGCGCTTCGCCGCATAGACGTAACCTTGCACCTCACAGAGCGCGATCGGCCCCAGCGCGGTCGAGCCATCGGCGTGGAAGATCGCATCGTGCGAGTCCTTCCAGCCCTGGTTGACGAGGCCGGTCTGGTCGGCGCGGTGATATTCGACGAAGCCGTCGCGGTCAGGATCGCCCGGCCCGTCGATCCAGCCCAGCGCCGCCTCGACGTTGGGCCAAAGCCCGCGCAACGTCTCGAGGTCGCCGGTGTGCTCCGCGTAGAGCCCGGCCAGCATCACGAACAGCGGCGTCGCATCCACGCTGCCGTAATATTGGCCGAACGGAATCTCTCGCAGCGCCGCCATCTCGCCGCCGCGCATTTCGTGCAGGATTTTCCCGGGCTCGGCGTCGGCGAGCGGGTCGACCGCCGTGGCCTGGTAGGCGGCAAGCCGCCGCAGCACGCCTTTGGCGATGCGGGAATCGCACCACAGCATCTGCAGCGCGGTGATGATCCCGTCGCGCCCGAACGTGGTCGAATACCAGGGAATGCCGGCGTAGGGGTAAGGGCCCTCGGACGTATCGGTCCTCAACATCACCAGGTCGGCCATCGACCGGCATATCACCTCGTTGAATACTGCGTTCGACGTGGAGATCGTGGCGATGCCGCGGCTTGTGGTCTTGTGCTCCTGGAACGCCGCGCGCAGCCCCTTGCGAAACGGCGGCGGAGGGCTTTCCTCGACGCCGTTGAGGCATTTCACCGTCATGTTGATTGACCGGCGTTCGTTGGGCTGCAGCGTGAACCGATAGGATGCAACGCTGCTGGAAAGTCGCCCCGGCGCCGGGTCGAACCGCAGCATCGTGCGCCGGCGGTTGCCATCTCGACCCTGGTAATTCAGTGCAACGGCGGCATGGTCGCAAATCTCGGCGCTCGCGGTACCGCGGCGTTCGCGGTGCAGCCCGCGCACCTCGAACAGATCGGCAAAATCGCTGCCGAAGCCAAGAGTCAGTTCGACGTCGAACGGGCGGCGGTCGTGATTATGCATGCGCAAGCGCTGATAGACCGTGCCCCGCCAGAGAAAAAACGTGCGCACGACGTGCAGCATGTCCTTCGGCAGCAGAAGCTTCTGATCGCGATAGATGTCGGGGTTGGTGAGGTCCACGGTGAGAATGGAATTGTCGTCGCGGACGTTTGAGCCCAGCAGCAGCGGTTGCTGCCCGTGCAGCAGCATCTCCAGGTGGGAGATGTAACGCGTGTCACAAAAGAAAATGCCGTCCGGACCGCCAGGCGCCGCTCCGATGTCGGCATGGCTGTCGAGCACGGCGAAGCAATCACCATGCTTGAGGGTGCGGCGGGGTCGTGTGGAAGGTCCCGTACTCGGAATATAAAAAGGAACTTCGGGAATTTCCTCGACCAGCGATGCGGTCGAATCCTGCCTAGGCAACCGGAAGGCCTCGAGTTGTTCGCATTCTCACGAATCTGGTGAGCGAGAATAAACTCCTCGATAGCCCGAAGGTTCCGTGCGCTGCCGACTCGGCGAAAGTTTCACAATCGCTGCTTCCGGCAGAGCCACAGCGTCGCTGGCGCGGACTGCATATTGCGGTCGTCCCTGCGAAGACGATGACGAATCTGCAGCCAGTCGATCAATCCTTCAAACGAGGATAGAGCGCGAGCGCCGTCTTGCCGAAGATCCAATCCAGATCGCTCGATTTGGCGAACGAGAACGCCTTCTGCGCCGCCGTCAGGATCTCCTTCAGCGTTCCCACCGAGTTTGGGAAATTCGATCCCCAGCCGATACGGTCGGCGCCGAACGTATCGATCATCTTGCCGAAAAACGTCTCCGGGGTTCCCTTGCCCCAGCTCTTTGGCGTGACGTTGATCGGCGTGATCTTGAGATGGACCTGCTTGTATTTCGCCAGCGCGAGGAAGTCGGCTGCGCCAGCGTACGGCGGCCCTTCCGCGAACGGCGTGCGCGACAGGTGGTCGAGGATGATCGTCACCTTTGGGAATTTGTCCATGATCTGGCGCAGCAGCGGGATGCCCTCCTGCTTCATCTGCACGCAGACCGGGATGTTCTTCGCGGCCGCGTGCTCCCAGAACGGATAGGTGTTGGGATCGGCGAACCAGGTGGCCTGATCCGGCAAGGTGCTGCCGGTGGTGAACAGGCGCATGCCGGTGCCGCCGCGGCCGAGCCAATAGTCGAATCTCTTCACCGCGTCGGGCGCCAGCACGTCGATTGAGTAGACGCCGGTGAAGCGCGACGGCACGGCCTGCACCGCGTCGGCGACGTAGCTGTTGTCGTAGCCGTAAGCCGTCGAGGAATGCACGATCGCTGCCTTGGCGACGCCGGCGTCGTCCATCGCACGAAGCAGATCGTCGTACGTCGTTGGGCGCTCGGTTGACCAGGTCGATTGCGTGCCGCCGAGCGGATCGAGCGGATATTTCTTGGTGTCGGGCGAGACGATGTGCGGATGAATATCGATGATGGACGACATGGCATGTCACTCACGTTCGGAATTGAAGGGCCTCAGGGGTCGATGTCGACGAAGACCTGATCGAGCTGCGGGCGTGACGGGATCAGCTTCTGCTGCAGCGCGTAGGTCACCAACGCCTCGATGCTGGGACGGTTCGCCGCCATGCCGTATGGCAAGGGATCGCTCATCAAGGGAGCAAAGCTGCGATAGCGCTTGTCCTCAGGTTTATCACCACGGCCGAGCTTGAGGTCTTCGAGATAAGGTTTCTTCGCCGTCACGAAGGCGTCCATCAGCGAGCGCGGCAGCCAGGGCAGCCGCTTGATGTGCTCGTCCTTCACTACGATGAGGCCGTGGATCGGATAGATACCGGTGCGGCGGAACCAGTCGGCCTCGACCTGCTCCACATTGGCGATCAGCTCGGGATAGGTGCCCGCGGCTGCGCCCGTCGGCGCGTTCATATCCCAGTTGCCGATCGGTGGACCGGCGCGCCCCACTCCGGCCGGACCGGTAAAACCGGCCTGGATCTCACCCGACGCCATCATGCTTTGCAGCGATTTGCCTTCCGGCGCGTGGACCACGTTCGGCGGCAGCTTGAGGCTGGTGACGTGCTCTTCATCGTCCACCACCCAGGTCACCTTGGAGGAATCGAGGCCGTACTCATTGATGAAGATGCCGCGCGTCCACACGCCGGTCGTCACCGAATAGGCGCGCACGCCGACCTTCTTGCCTTCGAGGCCCTTGGGCGCCCGGATGCCGGCGTCCGGCCGTACGATGAAGCCGCCATGATGGAACCGGCGCATGACGAAGATCGGCAGCGCGATATATGGCGCGCCCAGCGCGCGCGCGATCATGTAGGTGGTTGGAGCCATCTCGCAGATGTCGAATTCGAGGTCGCGTACCATCCGGCGGCACGCCTGGATAATCGGGTTCACCTCGATCAGGTCGGGATCGACACCCTCGATCGGCACGCTGCCGTCCTTGATGGCCTTGGTGTGCCCGTAGCTGCCAATCGCAATCTTCAAGCGCTCGTTCGGCATTTCCATTCCATTTTCGAAATTTGATCTTACTGCTTGGCGATCCCGGCCTTCTCGATCACCCCGGCCCACCGCTCGATGTCGCGCGCCATTCGCGCACGCATCTCCTCCGGGGTGCTGCCGCGCGCATTCATGCCGAATTGCTTGGCCTTGACCTGGAGATCGGGGTCGGCCAGCGCCGCGTTGATCTCCCGATTGAGAATTTTCAGCACATCGTCGGGCAGGCCGGCAGGAGCAGAGAGCGCGTTCCAGCTTGTCACCACATAGTCGGGCAAGCCGCTTTCTTTCACGGTCGGCACGTTCGGCAGCAGCGGATTTCGCTTCTCGTCGGACGATGCAGCGATGTGGATCTTGTTGTCGGCAATCGCGGACTGCAAGCCAGCGTAAAAATCGAAGACGACATCGACGTCCTTGCGGATCAGCGCGGTGATCAAATCCGGCGTGGTGCGGTAGGTGACGATCGTGGCGTCAATGCCGGTGAGCTGCTTGAACAGATGCGCGGACAGATTCTGGGTGCTGCCGGGATTGATCGCCGCGAGGTTAAGCTTGCCGGGGTTGGCGCGCGCGGCCCTGATGATGTCCTGAACCGTCTTGTAGGGCGATTCGACCGGCGTCGCGATCAGCATCTCGAACGACGCCGCGACGGAAATCTGCGTAAAGTCGGTCAGCGCGTTGTAGGGGCGGACCTTGAACAGCGACATGCTGATCGCGGTGCCGTTGCCGGTGACCAGCATGGTGTAGCCGTCAGCGGGTGAATCCATCGTGGCCTTGGCCGCCAGCACGCCGCCGGCGCCCGGCCGGTTCTCGATAATGACTTGCTTGCCCATGCGTTCGGTCAGCTTCTGCGCGACCAGCCGCATGGTGAGGTCGCCGACACCACCCGGTCCGTATGGCACGAAGATGCGTACCGTGCGGTTTGGGAATCCGGGTTCAGCCTTCGCCGGTGCAGTCGCGACGAACCAGACCAAAGTGCAGGCAATGGCAAGAGAGTTCGCAAGCCGCACGCTCGATCGTGTCATGACGAACCCTCCCCATTGTAGCGTCGTATCGATGGAGACTAGCGCCATTCCTGCCCGGTCCGGCAACCGAATTTTGCAACGCATTCGGACTGCCTGTGATGCAGAAGACTGTGGCTCGCGACAAGCCCGCCCGCTAACCTCGCGCCAACGAAAACACGGTGCGGGGGCGGATAATGAAATTCGGCGTATTCGACCACATCGACGACGCGGGCACGCCGCTCGGCCAGCTTTACGCCGACAGGCTCACCATCGCCGAGGCCTACGACCGCGCCGGCTTCTACGGCTATCACGTCGCCGAGCATCACTCGACGCCGCTTGGCGCCGCCGCCTCGCCGGCGCTGATCATGGCGGCGCTCGCGTATCGGACCAAGTCCCTGCGCTTCGGCCCGATGGTCTATCTGCTGCCGTTCTATCACCCGCTGCGGCTGATCGAGGAAGTCTGCATGCTCGACCAGATGAGCGGCGGCCGCTTCCAGCTCGGCGTCGGGCGCGGCGTGTCGCTCTATGAGACGCAGGCCTACGGCCTCGACTTCAGCAAGACCCAGGCGCAGTACCACGAGGCGTTCCAGGTGCTGCTCAAGGGCTTTGCCACCGAGGAACTGAGCTTTGCCGGCGAGTTCTACAAGTTCGACAAGGTGCCGATGATCCTCAAGCCGGTGCAGAAGCCGCACCCGCCGCTGTGGTACGGCGTGACGCTGCCCAGCAATGCGGCCTGGCCGGCCGAGAACGGCGTCAACATCGTTGCGCTTGGGCTGCGCGATAACACCAGCGCGATCATCAAGGCCTATCGGGAGACGCGCGCCAAACACGGGCTCGATCCCGAAGGCACCCTGATCGGGCTGAGCCGGCATGTCGTCGTCGCAGACACGGACGACGCCGCGCTTGCCATTGCGCGGCGCGCCTATCCGCGCTGGCGCCAAAGCTTCCGCTGGCTGTTCAACCGGCACGGCACCGAGCCGCGCGTGATCGGCATCTATCCGCCGACCTTCGATGAGTTGATCGCGCTCGGCAACGGCATTGCCGGCTCACCGGCAACGGTCCGCCGCCATGCCGCCGATGAGATCACCGCCAACAATTGCAACTACTTCGTGCCGCACATGGCGTTCGGCGACATGACGCTCGCCGAAACGCTTCGTTCGATCGAGCTGTTCTCAAAAGAGGTGATGCCGGCGCTAGGCTGAACGCCTTTTCACTGCGGCTTGATGTTGGCCGCCTTGATGATCGGCCACCACGTGTCGGCTTCGGCCTTCTGGAACGCCCGCAACGCCTCCGGCGTCTGCTGCTCGCGCGACGGCGTATCGAGGCCGAGCTCGGCGAAGCGCTTCTTCACCACGGCTTCGTTGAACACGTCGATCATCGTGGCATTGAGCTTGGCGACGACGTCCTTCGGCGTGCCCCTAGGCACCCACAGCCCGTACCAAAGCGATGACAGAAACGACGGCACGCCGGCCTCGGCGCTGGTCGGAATCTCTGGCGCCACCGCGCTGCGGACCTTGGATGCCAACGCGTAGGCCTTGATGTTGCCGCCGCGGATCTGCGCGAAAAAGTTCGAGGCTGGCTCGATCATCAGATCGATCTGGCCGGCGACCAAGTCTTGCAGCGCCGGGCCGTTGCCGCGATAGGGCACCGCCGTCAACTGCGTACCGGTCTCTTTCTGAAGCAGAATGCCGGCGAGGTGGCCGGTCGAGCCCACGCCGGGAATGCCAACCGTGGCCTTGCCAGGACTGGCTTTGAGCCAGGCGAGCAGCTCCTTGAGATCCTTTGCCTCCAGACCCTTCTTGCCGACGATCACCAACGGCTCGCTGGCGATCAGGATGATCGGGTCAAGATCATTGATGAGGTCGAACGGCAGCGCATAGAGCCCACCGGTCAGCATGTGCGTGGTCGAGGTTCCGACGCTCAGCGTGTAGCCGTCGGCCGGCGCGCGCGCAGCACGTCCGACACCGATGGTGCCGGCGGCGCCGGTGACGTTCTCGATGATGATCGGCTGACCGAGCCGCTCCCGCATCCGCTCGCCGAGGAAACGAGTCAGCGTGTCGGTCGCCCCGCCTGCGGCAAACGGCACGATGATGTTCACCGGCTTCGATGGATAGGTCTGCGCCGAGGCGGCGGCCAGAGCCGCCAGCGTGGCCAGCGCGGTGGCGAGTGCAAGGCACAGTTTTCTCATCCGTCGTCTCCGGGACCGCCAGGTTATGACTTCTTCGCTTCCATCGGCACCATGGCGGCGTCCTTGGAGTTGCGCAGCGTCAGCGAGGTTTTGACGTTGCGCACGTGCGGCGCCGCGGTGAGCTCCGCGACGAACGCCTGGAAGGTCTTGAGGTCCGGCGCTACACACTTCAGCACGAAATCAATCTCACCGGACAGCATCCAACATTCGCGCACCAGCGGCTTGCCGCGCACAAAATCCTCGAACGCCTTGAGGTCGGCCTCCGCCTGGCTGGACAGGTGCACCATGGCGAACACCGTGACCTCGTAGCCGAGCAGCTTCTCGTCGAGCAGCGCCCGGTAGCCTTTGATGAACCCGGCCTGCTCCAGCGCGCGCACCCGGCGCAGGCAGGGTGGCGCGGATATCCCGACCCGCCGCGCCAGCTCCACATTGGTGATGCGGCCGTCCTGCTGCAGCTCCTTGAGGATCTTCCAGTCGATGGCGTCGAGACGGGCGGGCACGGGCAGCTTCCCAGGCGGGGGGTCCATTCCTTAGCCCGAGCCGGGCCGTCGCGAAAGATTATTGCGCAAGGCTGCGCCCGTGACCGCAAACCGCAGCCCCGATCTGTGGAGTTTAGGGTTGCGTATCTTGCATAGCTCGCTTGATCGCTTACATTGGCAGCCGGGGATGCACTTGCCGCGCCTCCGGGCCGCTGCGCCCCTGTCCTAAGAACCCTGCGCCTGAGTCCGGGGGAGCTATGTCGAAGACCACCCACGCCAAGATCGTCATCGTCGGCTCGGGGCCGGCCGGCTACACGGCGGCGATCTATGCGGCTCGCGCGATGCTCGAGCCGATCCTGATCCAGGGCATCCAGCCGGGCGGTCAGCTCACCATCACCACCGACGTGGAGAACTATCCGGGTTTCGCCGACGTCATCCAGGGGCCCTGGCTGATGGAGCAGATGCAGAAGCAGGCCGAGCAGGTCGGCACCAGGATCGTCACCGATCATGTCAACAATCTTGACCTGTCGCAGCGGCCGTTCCGGGTGACCTGCGACTCCGGCGAGGTTTACATGGCGGAGACGATCGTGCTGGCGACGGGCGCGCAGGCCCGTTGGCTCGATCTGCCATCGGAGCAGAAGTTCAAAGGCTATGGCGTGTCGGCCTGCGCGACCTGCGACGGCTTCTTCTACAAGAACAAGAACGTTTTGGTGATCGGCGGCGGCAACACCGCGGTCGAGGAGGCGCTGTTCCTCACCAACTTCGCCGCCAAGGTCACCGTGGTGCACCGACGCGATGCGTTCCGCGCCGAGAAGATCCTGCAGGAACGGTTGTTCAAGCACCCCAAGATCAGCGTGATCTGGGACAGCGTGCTGGACGACGTCAGCGGCGACGAGAACCCGCTCAAGGTCCGCCAGGTCAAGCTGCGCAACGTGCGCACCGGAGCGATCACCGAAATGGCGGCCGACGGTGTGTTCATCGCCATCGGGCACACGCCGTCCACCGAACTGGTGCAAGGCAAGGTCGAGATGAAGCCGAACGGCTATGTCTGGACCGCGCCGTATTCGACCGCAACCTCGGTGCCCGGGCTGTTCGCGGCCGGCGACGTCACCGACGACGTCTATCGCCAGGCGGTTACCGCAGCAGGACTGGGTTGCATGGCCGCGCTTGAAGCCGAGCGCTTGCTCGCCGGCCATGTGCAAGAGCGCCAGGCAGCAGAATAGAAATTCACTTTAGCTCCCCCCGCTTGCGGAGGAGGGAGAAGGTCTGAGTGATGGATTGGGACAAGCTCAAGGTGTTTCACGCCGCCGCGGAAGCTGGCAGCTTCACGCACGCCGGCGAGCAGCTTGGCCTGTCGCAGTCGGCGGTGTCCCGACAGGTGAGCGCGCTCGAGCAGGAGCTTGCGGTTTCGCTGTTTCACCGTCACGCCCGCGGGCTGATTTTGACCGAGCAGGGCGAGATGCTCTACCGCACCGCCCATGACGTGTTCATGAAGCTCGAGGCCGCGCGCGCCAAACTCAGCGACAGCCGCGAGAAGCCAAACGGCGAGCTCAAGGTGACCACCACGCCCGGCATCGGTGTGCACTGGCTGACGCCGCGGCTCGGCGAGTTCATCGATCTCTATCCGGAAATCCACGTCACGCTGTTGACCACGGATGAGGAACTCGACCTCGCCATGCGCGAGGCCGACGTTGCGATCAGACTGCGCCAGCCGACCCAGCCCGACCTGATCCAGCGCAAGCTGTTCTCGGTGCATTTCCACGCCTACGCCTCACCCGAATACCTGAAGCGATTCGGCACGCCGCATGCTCTCGAAGAACTCGACAACCACCGCATCCTGCTGCTCGGCGGCTCGACGGTGCCCACGTACCTTGAGAATCGCCGGTGGCTGACCGAAGTGGGCCGCGCCGATGGCAAGGGCCCGCGCGCGCCGACGCTCACCATCAACACGATTCTCGGTGTGATGCGTGCGTGCCAGCGCGGCATCGGGGTCGCGCTGCTGCCGGATTATTTGGTCGAGCAGAACGGCGGCCTGGTGCAGCTATTTGGCGAAACCGACGCGCCCGCTGTGGATGCCTTTTTTGTTTATCCCGAGGAGCTCAAGACTGTGGCGCGTGTCCAGGTGTTCCGCGATTTCCTGGTCAGCAATGCACAGCGTTGGAGCTTCTGAAACCCCCGCAAGTGGGCAATATTCCTGGGCATTTGCAGACCTCGCATGGCTGGCATGCGGCGCTCCGCATTGTGACTTACAGCGCTGCGACGCATTATCAGTTTGCTGCTGGTTGCTTCGGTTGTCGCATCCCCCCAGATCAAGCAATCGGGTGCCGGCAGTTTGTTCCCCTCTGGAAGGTGATTGTCGGCCGTCCCGCGCCGACATTACTAAGCCGGGCCCTCACGGGCCCGGCTTCTTCATTTCGTCAATTCGTCACAAACGCGTCACGCCCACAATCGCTCGCTCTCCAGGCCCTTGTAGAGGCCAGCGACGAACTCGCCGTAACCGTTGAACAAGAGTGTCGGCTTGCGCTCGCCGCCGGTGCCGAGGATTTCCTCGGTGGCCTGGCTCCAGCGCGGATGCGAGACTTCTGGATTGACGTTGGCCCAGAAGCCGTATTCGGAGGACTGCAGATCTTCCCAATAGCTCTTCGGCCGCTTGTCGGTGAAGCTGAAGCGCACGATCGACTTGATCGACTTGAAACCGTACTTCCATGGCAACGCCAGACGGATCGGCGAGCCGTGCTGCCGCGGCGCCGGCTTGCCGTAGGTGCCGGTGACCAGGAAGGCCAGTTCGTTGTTGGCTTCCTCGATGGTGACGCCTTCGACGTAAGGCCACGGATACCAGGTCTGCCGCTGGCCCGGCGCCACGGACTTGTCGAGGAAAGTTTCCATTCGCACGTATTTCGCCGACGAGAGCGGTTTGGCCAGTTCGACCAGCTTCGAAATCTGGAAGCCCGACCACGGGATGGTCATGCTCCAGGCTTCGACGCAGCGCAGGCGGTAGAGCCGCTCCTCGATGCCGACCTTGCGGATGAGATCGTCGACGCCGATCTCGAACGGCTTCTCCACCATGCCGTCGATTTTGATGGTCCAGGGCCTGATCTTGAGCGCTTGCGCCGCGCGCGTGATGTTCTTGCTCGAACCGAATTCGTAGAAATTGTTGTAGTTGGCGTTGAGCTTCTCGTCGGTGAGCGGGCGATCGAGCACGTACTTCTCGTTGCGCTTGGCCGGATAGAGATCGGCGGTCGGATCGGGCACATCGGCGATGCGCTGCGCATGCGCCAGTTCGGGCGTGAGACCGATCGCGGCAGCGCCCGCGGCTGAACTCAGAAAGGCGCGGCGGTTGAGAAAAACATGTTCGGGCGTAGCGTGGCTTTCGGGCAGTTCCCAGCCACGGCGGCGGATGACGTTCATGCCTGATCCCTCCGGATTTGGGCCGGCGCAGAAGTACGGGGCCACGCCTTCACACGCAAGTCACGGTGTTGGGAGATTCGGGCTTCACCGCTCCCCGTTTGCGGGGAGCGGCCGTCAGCGTGCCTACTCCGCCGCGCGACGCGCCGCGATGATCTGATCAGCGGTCTTGCCGGTCAACTCCGCCATGTGATCGAACTTGAAGGTGAAGCTGCCGACGCCCGCGGTCGCCGAGCGCACCTCGATGATGAGGTCGCCGATTTCCGACTCCGGCATCTTGGCACGCACCATGTCCCAGCCGCTCCAGTCCTCGCGGGTGTCGAAGCCGAGGATCTGGCCGCGCCGCCCGGACAATATGGCGTTGATCTTGGCGGTGGCTTCGCTTGGGCACGTGATCTCGACCAGATGGATCGGTTCGAGCAGCACCGGATTGCATTGCGGCAGGCCCTCGACGATGCCGATGCGCGCCGCGGTCTGGAACGCCATGTCGGAGGAATCGACGGTGTGATACGAACCGTCGATCAACGCGACCGACACATCCACCACCTGGAAGCCGAGCGGGCCGTGCTTGAGCGCGTTGATGGCGCCCTCCTCGACCGACGGGATGTAGTTGCGCGGCACCACGCCGCCGGTGATCTTGTCTTCGAACTTGAAGCCCGAGCCGCGCGGCAGCGGTTTGATGTCGAGCACCACATCGCCGAACTGGCCGTGGCCACCGGATTGTTTCTTGTGCCGGCCGCGCTGCACCACGGCCTTCTTGATCGTCTCGAGATAGCCGACCGAAGGACGGCGGGTGGTGATGGGAACGCTGAAGCGATCAGCGAGACGCTCCGAGGCGACGCGCAGATGCATCTCGCCCTGGCCCCACAGCACAGCCTCATGGGTCTCTGGATTGTGCACCAGCGATATCGAGGGATCCTCGTCGAGCAGCTTGTGCAGCGCCTGACCGAGCTTGACGTCGTCCTTGCGGTCCTTGGCTGCGACCGCGATGGCGAGCACAGGATCTTGCGGCTTCACCACCGGCAACGCGACATGGGTCTGCTTGCCGGCCGACAACGTGTCGCCGGTCTTGGCGTGCTCGAGCTTGCCGAGCGCCACCGTGTCGCCGGCGGCGGCCGGCCCGCGCTTTTCATTGTTCTGGCCGAGCAGCTTGAAAGTGGCGGCGACGCGGCCCACCTCGCGCTCGGGCGAACTGAGCGTGATGCCGTCGCCGACCTGGCCCGACAGAACGCGCGCGATCGAAAGCTTGCCGGCGTGCGCGGTGTTGAGCGTCTTGAGCACGTAGGCCACCGCCTCGCCGCCCTTGACGCCGAGGCGCTTGGCAGTCGCTTCGACGTTCGGCGACTCGTGGCGTAAGGCCTTGAGCAGCCGCAGCACTCCGTTGGTTCGCGTCGCGACGCCCATCAGCACCGGAACCACCAGTCCGTCGCGCAGGTCCTTGGCGAGGTCGTCGAACACCTTGTCGCGCGGCGGCGGGATGTCCTCGAGCAACTGCTCCATCAGCGCGTCGTCGTGGTCGGCGAGCTTCTCCAGCATGCTGAAGCGCGCCGTCTTTTCCTGTTCGAGGTTGTCGCCTTCGAGCGGAATGACCTCGGACGCGGCGTGCTCTTTGTAAACATGAGCGCGCTCAAGCGCGAGGTCGACGAACCCGGTGATGATCTCGTTCTTCCAGATCGGAATTTGGCGCAGCACCAACGGCACACGCGAGGCCGGCTGCAGGATTTGCAGCGCCTCCATGATCTTGGCGTCGGCCTTGTCGATCTTATTGAGGAATAGAAAGCGCGGGATCTTGAGGTCTTCGAGCTCGCGCAAAATAAGATGCAGCTGCGCAGCCTTGCGCTCGTCGGCCTCGCACACCACCACGGCCGCGTCGACCGCAGGCAGCACCGCGCGCATGTCGTGAATGAATTCAACCGAGCCGGGACAATCGATGAACGTGTAGGCGTCGTCTATGAAGTTCGTGGTGGCAGCCGTAAGCTCGACGCTCATCTTGTGGTGGCGGGCTTCCTTGGAGGCGTCGCCGACGGTGGTACCCGCTTCCACCGTTCCCTGCCGCTGGACCGCGCCGGTACGCGCCAGGATTGCTTCGAGGAGTGTGGTCTTGCCACTCTGGAATGGGCCCACCAGGGCGATGCACCGGGGACCCGTTGCGCGTGTGCCGTTCTGTGCCATGTCGACCTCCGCTTGGCGGTAGCCGCGGCCTTCTCAGGGGCCGGTTTGGCTTTGCACTATCGTCTCAGGGGATGGCCGGGCTGGCAAGAGGTGATGACAGCCCGATGACGTACGCCTTTAGGCGTGCGTTCACTCAGCCGCCATGTCGCGGCCTGCGTCGCGCTTGGAAAAGCTCGGCATGATGTCGCGGGCGAAGCGACGCAGGTGCTCGCGGCCACCCGCGATCGCGAAAATGATGAACTGCGCGCCGGCCCGGCGCAGCGCGTCCAACGCTTCACAGATTTCATCCGGCGTGCCGAACATGGCATTGGCGATGGTGCCGCCAGTGGTATCGGCATAACCGAGAATGTGCGAGCCGCCCTTCTTGTCCGGCCAGCGCGACACCGCGGCCATGCGCTCGTTGTTTTGGGCCTGGCGCACGAGGGCCGCTTCCTTGTCGGTCTTGTCTTTCGCGATGTAGAGCTGCCGCGCTACCGTAACGTGGCTCGGATCGAATGCGCGGCCGTGCGCCGCGAGTTCGGCGCGATAGATCGCGATGCGTCGCCCGATCTCGTCCGGCGCCGCGTATTGATCGAGGATCAGCCGGAAACCGCGCGCCGCCGCGCGGCGGATCGACGGCTCGCTGCCCGCCGCGACCCAGAACGGCGGATGCGGCTGCTGGGCCGGCGGTGGCTCGACCACGATGTCATTGAAAGTCCAGAACTTTCCCTGATGCGAAAACCGCTCACGGGTGGTCCAGGCCCGGGTGATGATCGCGAGCGCCTCTTCGAACCGCGCGTCGGCCTCCTCCTGCGGAATGTTGAAGCCGCGGAACTCGTTGTAGCGGTAGCCCTTGCCGATACCGAAATCGAGCCGGCCGCCCGACATCACGTCGAGCATCGCCGCCTGCTCGGCGAGCAGTACCGGATTGTGCCAGGGCAGCACCATTACCGCGCTGCCGACCCGCAGCGTTTTGGTGCGCATCGCCAGGCAAGTGAGCAGCGTGAGCGTCGCGGAAATCTGGTTCCAGCCGGAGAAGTGGTGCTCGACCAGAAAGCTGGAGCAGTAGCCCAGTGCCTCGGCCTCGATGTTGAGGTCGAGGTAGTCGTGGAATCCCTTGCCGCTCTCGGGCGGATGCTCGCTGGTTCCCGCCTGCGCGGTACAGAACAGTCCGAATTGCATAATGGTCTTTCTAGAACCGGGGAATATTAGGAAACGGCACCTTGCCGGCGTGCACATGCAGCCGGCCAAGCTCGGCGCAGCGGTGCAACTTGGGGAACACCTTGCCCGGGTTGAGCAGCCCACCAGCATCAAATGCGCACTTGAGGCGCTGCTGCTGGTTGAGGTCCTCCTCGGAGAACATCGTCGGCATCAGATCGCGCTTCTCGACGCCGACGCCGTGTTCGCCGGTGAGGACACCACCGACCTCGACGCAGAGTTTCAGGATGTCCGCGCCGAACTCCTCGGTCTTCTCCAGTTCGCCGGGCTTGTTGGCGTCGTAGAGAATGAGCGGATGCAGGTTGCCATCGCCGGCATGGAACACGTTGGCGACGCGCAAGCCATAGTGCGCCGACAATTCACGGATGCGCTTGAGCACCTGCGGCAGCCGCGCCCGCGGGATGGTGCCATCCATGCAGTAGTAGTCCGGGGAGATGCGTCCGACCGCCGGGAACGCCGCCTTGCGACCGGCCCAGAACAGCACGCGCTCCTCCTCGGAATTCGAGACACGCAGGGTGGTGGAGCGGCACTCCTTGGCGATCGAGGCGACGCGTTCGATCAGGTGGTCGACCTCGGCCTGCGGCCCGTCGAGCTCGACGATCAGCAACGCTTCGACGTCGAGAGGATAACCGGCGTGGACAAACTCCTCCGTTGCATGGATCGCTGGCTTATCCATCATCTCCATGCCACCGGGGATGATGCCTGAGCCGATGATGCGCGACACGCACTCGCCGGCATCTTCCGACGTTGGGAAGCCGACCAGCAGGGCACGCGCGGTCTCCGGTTTCTTGAGGATGCGGACCGTCACCTCGGTGACGACGCCGAGCAGGCCTTCCGAGCCGGTGACGATGCCGATCAGGTCATAGCCGCCGGGGTCCAAGTGCTTGCCACCGAGCCGGATCACCTCGCCGCTGATCAGCACCATCTCGACGCCGAGGATGTTGTTGGTGGTCATGCCGTATTTGAGGCTATGCACGCCGCCGGAGTTCTCCGCGACGTTGCCGCCAATCGTGCAGGCGATTTGCGAGGACGGGTCCGGCGCGTAATAGAAGCCGGCATGCGCCACCGCGTTGCTGACCGCCAGATTGGTCACGCCCGGCTCGGCCACCACCACGCGGTTGTCGTAGTCGATCTCGCGGATGCGGTTGAACTTGGCCATCCCGAGCAGCACGCCGTCGGTCAGCGGCAGCGCGCCGCCGGACAGCGACGTGCCGGCGCCGCGCGGCACCACCTTGATGCCGTTGTCGTGGCAATAGCGCAGCACCGCCGCAACCTGCTCGGTGGTCTCCGGCAGCACGACCACCATGGGCAGCGCCTTGTACGCCGTGAGCCCGTCGGATTCGTAAGGCCGCATCTCGCGCTCGGCCGCAATCACCCCCTCGCCCGGAACGATGGCGGAGAGCGCCGCCACAATTTCGGCACGTCGGGCCAGCACAGCCTGATCGGCCTCGGGCATGCGAACCGACATGGACACTCCGGGGTTGGTACTTCCAGCGCTGAGTATGATCTTATCCGAAAACCGGTTCCCGTTTTTCGCGATCATGCTCTGGGGGCGATTGTACTATCGGGCGATCCGTGCAGAAAATGGCGCCCTTGGGATAGGAGCATTGATAATGAAGATTTCGGTATTGGCCGTCGCAGCGGTTATTGCGGCGACAGGTCTGGCAAACGCTCAGGACCTCGGCGCGGGCGAACAATCGTTCCGCAAGTGCCTGCCGTGTCATTCGGTCGGCGAGGACGCCAAACACAAGATCGGACCGGTCCTCAACGGTCTCGTCGGCCGCAAGTCCGGCACCATCGACGGCTACAACTACAGCGAGGCCAACAAAAAGGCCGAAATCGTCTGGGGCGAAGCGACCTTCAAGGACTACATCGTCAATCCGATGGCTCGGGTGCCGGGCACCAAGATGGCGTTCGCCGGCATCAAGAACGAAACCGAGATCGCGAACCTCTGGGCTTTTCTGGCGCAGTTCAAGGCAGACGGCGCCAAGAAATAGCCGGTGCACTGCCGACGCTTTATCGTCGAGGCCAGAATGACGCGCGTCATTCTGGCCTCGACGGCGCTTTTGTTGCGCATGTCACATTGACCATGAGACGATATCGCCCGCGTGTTTTTCGGCCGCAACCAATTGCCGCCGGAAGCGTTCTTACTCGCTAGCAATTCAGCCTTGATCCTAACGCGTTGATTTTTAAGGTTTCTTGGTAGCCAACCCGGTCACCGACATAGCTTGAGGCAGGTATGGCCAACTACAAAATCGGCATTGAAGAAGAATATTTCCTGGTCGACAGCGCGACCAAATCGGTGTCGCGCGCCATGCCGGAGGGCTTCCTCGAAGCTGCGAAAGCGGCGACCGGCGGACAGGTCATGGGCGAATTCCTGCAGTCGCAGGTCGAGGTGGTGACGCTGCCGCACACCGACTTGAAGACGGCGCGCGAGGAATTGCGCCACCTGCGCCAGACCGTCGCCAAGGTCGCCGCCGAGCATGGTCTGACCATCATGGCGGCCGGCACACATCCGACCGCGAACTGGGGCAGGTCGCAGCAGTCTGAGGGCGACCGCTACGACAGCGTGATGGACGATCTGCAGATGATCGGCCAGCGCAACATGCTGTGCGGACTGCACGTGCACGTCGAACTGCCCGACCCGGACGATCGGGTCGGCGTCATGACCCGCATGCTGCCCTATCTTCCGCTGTTCATCGCGCTTGCGACCTCCTCGCCATTCTGGCGCTCGCGGCCGACCGGCCTCAAGGGCTATCGCCTCGCCGCCTACGACGAGTTGCCCCGCACCGGTGTGCCGGAGCTGTTCCACACCAAGGAGGAGTTCGACGCCTACGTCGAGGCGCTGGTGAGGGCCGGCGTGATGCAGGATTCAAGCTACATCTGGTGGTCGATGCGGCCCTCGCTCAAGCATCCGACGCTCGAATTGCGCGCACCGGACGTTCCCACCCTGGTCGATGATTCCATCGCAATCGCCGCGCTGTGGCGGGCACTGGCGCGCCGCCTCACCCGCAACCCGACGCTCAACAGCAAGCTCAACGCGGTGTCGCGCGCCATCGTTGTGGAAAACAAATGGCGTGCGCAGCGCTACGGCGTGCGCGGCAGCTTCGTCGGTGACACTGGCGCAGTGAGTGTGGCCGAAATGATCGAACAGGTGCTTGAGGAGACCGCCGAGGACGCCGACGCGCTCCACTGCCTCTCGGAGATGCGCCGCTGCCGCACCATCGTCGGCGCCGGTACGTCGGCGGATGCGCAGATCGCCGTCTACGAGACGCACGGCAAGAAGGAGGATCACGCCCACGCGCTGCAGGCGGTCAAGGACTGGCTGGCGATCGCGACGCTACAGTAGATCTCTCCGTATATTCCTTCCCCTGAAAGGGTAATGGGTTAGCGTCGAGTCAGCCACCAATCCGGTCTTGGCGCGCGGCAGGCCGATGATCTCGGCTCGTATTCCGGGCGCGCTTGCGCCGGATGATCTTGGCTCGGCGGCAGGCTCGTCACTGTCCAGTTTCCCTTTCAATTCTTGCGGTAGCTTTCGAGTGTCGCAGCAACCATCCGGTCGAGGGCTTCGTCGGAGCATTCCGGCGTCAGTGCCATCGCGACGCGGACGGTGCGGAAGATTGCCGGGATGTCCATGGTGCCAACTTGGACGCCAGAACAAGTCCGGTCGTAGGCGCGCGCGATCCGCTCGTAGATCTGCTTTTCGGCCTTGGCCCGTCTCAGCCGGTTCTCCTTCAGGATTCGTGCGTTGATGTTCATGGGGCTATCGGGCACGGCCGCGTGTTGCTTGAAAGCTGTAAGCAGCAGAAGCGAGTTCGGGTGCGGGGTGCTGACAACGCCGAGCACAAAACAGCCACTTCGTTGGTTATGGCTCACCCGCGATGCGGGATTTAATCACTTGGCCCCGTTCGGGAATTGCTCGTTTCTGCCAAACAATTGCTTGCCGATGCCACCGTCACGGTCGAGGGCAGAAACTGTTTTTGTTGTCGCGATAACGTTGTCAGAAGCGGACCGCGCGGTAGGCACTTGGCGTAAGCGTCGAAGCCTCCGACCCAAGAGTTTGCTGACCCCCAGTTGCCCCCCACCCGGCGCGCCAATGCGCGCCGACCTCCTCTTTTCAGAGGGAGTTCGAAGAGCTGGGCGTCTGCACCACCAGGCCGCGGGCGCGCGCATCGACCACGCCAAGCCCACGCAGGGCGAACAGCGTGAGCGTCTGCACCGCCTCGTGGGCGCGGGCGTGATCGTGCGCGAGATCCGGTGACAATGGCCCGACCAGTCCCTCGACCAGCGCGCCGATCAGCGCCGGCACCGCCACTGCCAGGTCGATCTCCGGCAAATGGCCGCCAACCACCGCCGCCTTGATCAGCGTTTCGAACTCGCCGGCCAGCGCAGTACGGTAGGCGAGCCGCACCACGTCGGTGTCGGCATCGGCTGGCTCGGCAATCATCGCCCAGGCAAGCCGCCGGTCACGCTGCGCGCGGGCGGCGAATGTCGCGATCGCTGCGGCAAGTGCGGACAACGGCCCGGGTGCGGCCGCGGCGGCGCGCTGCACGGCCGCGATTTCGCGCTCGGCGGCGCTCGCCACCAGGGCGCCGACCAGCTCGGTTTTGCTCGGGAAATAGCGATAGACCGTGCCCGCGGCGATGCCGGCTCGCTCCGCCACGGGCGCGATCTGGATTGCGGCCATGCCGCCCTCGCTCGCGGCCTTGCCCGCCGCCGCGACGATAGCGTCGTGACGCTCAGCCTGACGGCGGATCACACGTTCGGTGCGGCGATAGGCCATCGCCAAAGACTGAATTCTGATTCACGCCGATGCGTCAAGCGACAACGCTGCCCCGTACGCTCGCGCCCGGATTGACGATCGCTAATTCTTCGGATTGGCCAGCGCCCGCGCCCGGATCGTTTCCAGCGTTGCCATCGGAGTCAGGGCGTCGGTCGCGACCTTCACATGAAGGATCGACGGCTTGCCGGACTTCATTGCGTCCTCGAACGCCTTGGCGAAATCTGCCGTCTTCTCCACGGTCGCACCGAAGCCCCCGAACGCGCGCGCATAGGCGGCGAAATCCGGATTGCGCAGGTCGGTGCCGATCACCCGGATCGGGTACTCGCGCTCCTGATGCATGCGGATGGTGCCGTAGGTGCCGTTGTCCATGATGATGACGATGATCGGCAGGTCGTACTGCACCGCGGTGGCGAATTCCTGCCCGTTCATCAGAAAATCGCCGTCGCCCGCAACGCAGATCACCGTGCGATCGGGATGAAGCCGCTTGATGCCGACTGAAGCCGGCAGACCGTAGCCCATCGAGCCCGCCATCGGCGCGAAGTGCTGGCCGAACTGACTGAGGCGGAAGAAGCGTTGCGCCCAGGTGGTGAAGTTGCCGGCGCCATTGGTCAGGATCGCGTCGGGTACGCGCTCGCGCAGCCAGACGATGATCTCACCGAAGTTCACAGCGCCGGGCTGCGGCGTCGCCTTCTCGGTCCACTCGACGTAATCGGCGTGGGCTTGCTTCGTACCATCGCGCCAGGAAATTTCGTTCGGTGGCTGCAGTCCTTCCAGGGCCGCCGCAAATCCGGTCGGCGCGGCATTGATCGCAAGATGCGGGCGATAGACGCGGCCGAGTTCCTCCGCGCCCGGATGGACGTGCACGAGAGTCTGCCGCGGACCGGGAATTTCGAGCAGCGTGTAGCTCTGCGACGGCATCTCGCCGAGCCGGCCGCCGATCAGCACGATCAGGTCGGCTGCCTTGACGCGCGCCAGCAGCTTCGGATTGGGCCCGATGCCGAGATCGCCCGCGTAGCTCGGATGCCGCCAGTCCATCAGGCTGCCGCGGCGGAACGTGGTCGCGACCGGAATGGCGAAGCGCTCGGCGAAGCGGGCCAGGCTGGCGCGCGCCGCTTCGGACCAGCGGCTGCCGCCGGCCAGCACCACCGGCTGCTTCGCCGCCCAGAGCATCTTCTGCAGCTTGGCCATGTCGGCCTGGCCGGGCCAGATCTCGACCGGCTCGAACGGCGGCGCGTCCGGCACCGCGACGCGCTCCGTCAGCATATCCTCGGGCAGCGCGATGACCACCGGGCCAGGCCGCCCGCTGGTCGCGGCGTAGAATGCCCGCGAGACCAGCTCCGGGATGCGCGCCGGGTCGTCGATCTCGGTCGCCCACTTGGCGATCGAGCCGAACACCGCGCGGTAGTTCAGCTCCTGGAACGCGTCGCGCTCGCGCATCTCGCGGCCAACCTGGCCGACAAAGACGATCAGCGGCGTCGAATCCTGCTGCGCGATGTGAATGCCCGGCGAAGCGTTGGTGGCGCCAGGCCCGCGCGTGACGAACACCACGCCGGGCCGGCCGGTGGCCTTGCCCTGCGCCTCCGCCATCATGGTGGCGCCGCCCTCCTGGCGACACACGGTGAGCTGGATCGGCCGGTCGTAGAAGGCGTCAAGCGCGGCGAGATAGCTCTCGCCCGGCACGCAGAACGCGTGCTGCACGCCGTGGATGACGAGCTGATCGATCAGGATCTCGCCGCCGGTCCTGGTGCCGTCATTGGCGCGCATTTTTTGTCTCCACTCACTGCTATCGCTTTATAACACGCCGTCATCGCCGGGCTTGACCCGGCGATCCATCATTTTTGCAAAGAAGATGGATGCCCGGGTCAAGCCCGGGCATGACGGGGCGTATGCCGCAGCAGCTTATCTCTTGATCGGGCTAAATCCCGCAGGGATCATCAGCGACGTCTTCTGCTCCAGCAGCAAGCCGGACTCGTTGAGCTTCTGCAGATAGACCAGCCACTCCGGGTCGGCGAACATCGCGGCGCGGCGCTTGGCGCGGTCGGCGGCGTCCTCATAGGCCCAGTTGTGCACCACCGTGTTCACGTCGCCGCTCTCGGCATACATGTAGGCGATCGGCATGCCGAGATGGCGCGTCTGCGCCTTGAAGCCGTACTGCTCGTAGATTTTCAGGTGTGTTTGCGTGTGACCGGGCTTGATGCGATAGGTGCGATGATCGACGAGCAACGGAGCCTCCCTTACGGCGCGTGATGGCGCGAAGGCAGGAGTGTTCCGGCTGCGGCCTGCCGGGGTCAATAGGATTGTATCGGTTGTAGCCACGGGGGCACCCATGCCGTTCGACCCGCGTCGCATCGCCGTGGTGTTCTGTGCGTTCTGCGCCTTTTTCAACCTCTATTCGCCCCAGGCGGTGCTTCCGCTCATCGCGCAGGAGTTCGGCGTTGGCGCTGCCGCATCAAGCTTGATCATCACCGCCAGCACCTTTGCCGTGGCCGCGACGGCGCCGTTTACCGGCGCGGTCGCCGACGTGCTGGGGCGCAAACGCGTCATTGTCGTAGCAATGGTATTGCTGCTGGTGCCCAGCGTGATGATTCCGCTATCGAGCAGCCTCAATGAGCTGATCGTCTGGCGGTTCATCCAAGGCCTGCTGTTGCCGCCGATCTTTGCCGTCACAATCGCCTACATCGGGGATGAATGGCCGCCGCAACAGGCCACCGGTGTCATCGGCATCTACACGTCGGCGTCTGCGGTCGCCGGCTTTTTGGGCCGGTTCATTCCTGGACTGCTGATCGCATACGTTGGATGGCGCGGTGGCTTTTTCACACTCGCTGCGCTGCTCGCGGTCTGCCTGATCGTGGTCGCGACACTGCTGCCGCGTGAACGGCAGTTCGTCCGCGCCAGCAATCTGGCAGCATCGTTGCGGCAGATGGTGGCACACCTGCGCAATCCGCGGCTGCTGGCTGTCTATGCCGTCGGTTTCGGCGTGCTGTTCAATTTCATCGCCGTCTTCACCTACATGAGTTTCCATCTGGCCGGGGCGCCGTTCCACCAGTCGCCCGCCTTCATCGGCTCGATCTTCGTGGTCTATCTGGCCGGCGCAGCGGCAGCAGCGATGACCGGACCGGCCATTGCCGCGATCGGCCGCCGCTCCTTCGTGCTCTGGGCGCTGGCGGCCTGGGCGGTCGGTATTCTGCTGATGCTGATCCCTTCCATCCCGGTGATCGTGTTCGCGCTGGCCATCGCATCGATCTGCGGCACGCTGGCGCAAGCAGCGTCGACCAGCTCGGTTGCCATCACCGCGCAGGGTGGCACGTCCTCGGCGGTAGGGCTCTACGTCACGTCGTTCTACGTCGGCGGCACCTGCGGCGGCTGGCTCGCCGGCCTCGCGTATGAGGCGGCCGGGTGGCCGGCGACGCTCGCGCTGGTGCTCGCTATGCTCGCGATCATGGCGCTGATCGTTGCAACCACCTGGAGCCGGACGTGAACGCGCGGCAGAAAGACCGGCGCCAGACCAACCCGGCATTCTCGAGCCGAAAACTCAAGCTCGGCACGTTCCAGACCAACCTCGGCAGTGGCGCGGTGATGTCGGACATCGACGGCCGGCTCGACATCACCTGGCCCAACACGGTGACGCTGGCAAAGCTTGCCGACGAGATGGAGTTCGAGGCGTTGGTCCCGGTGGCGCGCTGGGCCGGCTTCGGCGGCGCCACCAATCCGCAGGGGCCTGGCTTCGAGACCTACACCTGGGCGGCCGGCATTGCCGGCGCGACCCAGGCGGCGGGCGTGATCTCGACCTCGCACGTTGCGATGAACCACCCGATCGTCGCCGCCAAGCAATCGACGGTGGTCGATCACATCTCCAACGGCCGCTACACGCTCAACGTCGTCAACGGCTGGAACTATCCGGAGATGGAGATGTTCGGCATCTCGCTGCTGGAGCACGCCGACCGCTATGCCTGCGCCGAGGAATGGCTGTCGATCGTCAAGCGGTTGTGGACACAGGACGAGACGTTCGACCACGAGGGCCGCTTCTACAAGATCAAGGGCGGCTACCTGGCGCCCAAGCCAATCCAGCACCCCTATCCGGCGATCATGAATGCCGGCTCGTCAGACCGCGGCCGGCATTTCGCCTGCAAGCATTGCGATCTCATCTTCACCTCGATCCGCACCTTCGATCTCGCCGCGAACCAGGCGCACGTGCAGGCCTATCACAAGCTCGCTCGCGAGGAATACGGCCGCGAGGTGCGGGTATGGACCAACGCCACGATCATCCAGGCCGAAACCGAAAAAGAAGCGCGCGATTTCTACAACTACTACGTCCACGAGAAGGGCGACTGGGAAGCAGCCCTCAACGTCGTCGAGACGATGGCGGCCGAGATCAACCAGCGCAACTATCCGCCCGAGCGGCGGCGCGCCATGGCGGAGATGTTCGTTTCGGGCTGGGGCGGGCACCTGCTGATCGGCACCAAGGAGCAGGTGGTGGACGGACTGATCACGCTTGCCAAGATCGGCCTCGACGGCGTGCTGCTGACCTGGCCGCGCTATGAGACGGGCATGCGCGAATTCCGCGACGTGACCTATCCGTTGCTCAAGCAGGCGGGGTTGCGGGATTTCGTCTAGCGGCTACTGGCTGTCCAGATGCGACACCTGCCGGACGGCCGGACGGGCCGGCCGCTGGCCATCCACCGACTGCAGCACGAAGCCTCCGGCAGAGCGCGCCGCGGTCTGCACCGGCGTGAGCGACGCGACCGGCGTTTTCACCGGGTCGTCGTCGTGGTCGTACACGTCGTCGCGGAAGTGCACGACGTCGTCCCTCGTCACCCAGCCGGTGAAATAGACCCAGGCCACCGGCACCTTGTGGGTCAGGTTGATGGTCTTGCGATCGCTCGTGGCGATCGCGGCGTCGAGCTCCTTGCGGCCCCAGCCCGGATTGTCGGCCAGCAGCCACACCGCGAGATCGCGTACTTCGGCGACACGCGCGCAGCCCGACGACTCGAAGCGGTAGTCCCTGGAGAAGTGCTCCTTGTGGTTGGTGTCGTGCATATAGACCGAATACTTGTTCGGCATGTCGATACGCACCACGCCGAGCGCATTGCCAGAACCCGAATCCTGCCGGACGCTGAAGTTCGGCGAACGATTCCAATCCACCGACTTCGGATCGACCTCACGGCCATTCGCGTCCAGCACGCGCATGCGCATGCGGCTGACGTAGCCTGGATCGCGGCGCATCCGGGGCATGACGTCCGCCTTCATGATCCCAAGCGGCACCGTCCAAGTCGGGTTGAGGTTCACGGCGTTGATCGTGGTGGTCAGCGTCGGTGACTTGCGGCCGACCTTTCCGACCACGATCACGTAACGCTTCTGCACCACGTCGCCGTCGACCGCTTCGGCGACCGCAGCGGGAAGGTTCACAACGACATAGCGCTGGCCGAAGTTGAAGTTCAGCTCGCTGATGCGGTCCATCGTCGCCGCGAGCTGCTGGAGCCGCTGCTTCACCGGGACGTTGAGCGCGGCGAGTGTCTTCGCACCGACCGAACCGGTCTCGGTCAGGCCGTGACGGGCCTGGAAGCGCTTCACTGCGTCCTCCAGCGTCTTGTCGTAGGTCTCGCTCGTCACCTGGTCGGCGGCAAGATCGTCAGTCATCGCCAGCCGCTTGCGCAGCAGCACGACGTTAGGACCGCTCGCGCCAGGCGCGAGCTGCGCCGTCTTCGGCAGGGTCGGCCAGCCGCCGCGCAGGTCGATCGTGGTGTAGCTCAGCATCGCCGCGGCGATGCGCTGGTAGGTGTTGCCGTAGAAGGTCGGCAGCGGCGACTTGGAGACCGGCGCGATGCCCTCCGGCTTCACCGCCGCCTTGGCCGCAGGCTTGGCTGCGGCAGGACGGGACTGGGGAATCGGCGCGGCGCTTTGCGCCGCCGCCGAGCCTGCAAAAGCCATTGATAAAGCAAGAGAAATCGTCGCGCGGCGCATCCCGCCCCTCGTTTCTCCGCCGTCCCGCGCGAACCAAAGCCGCACGTTATGGCGGGATTGCGACCAGCAACCGGATCGCATTTACCGCTCGCGAATCCTTTTCAGGATCAGCACCGAAATATTGCCCTCGGGAGTAAAATTTGTCTTTCGCATCTCGAACTGCGTCGGGCTGATCTTCTTCACGCCGTCGCCGCAGAAGCTGACCAGCGCACTTGCTTCGCCCTTGTCGATCACCAGGCGAAAATCCTGGATCGGTCCCGACCAGTTGGCACCGGTCTTGAGCACGTAATCGATCCGCTGTTCGCTGAACGGCGGCGATCCGCTGTCCTTGGAGGCACGGCGGGCGCGGTCGAGCGCGTTCAGGGTGTCCTTCTCGAGGCAATACTTGCGGATGAACTTCGCATGCCATTCCTCGCCAAGCTCCGACGGCATGGTGAGCGCCGTCATCACCGAGGCGCCGACGCTCGGTTTGTAGCGATGCTCAATCACGATTTCCTTCCGCGCCGGGAACGTTTGCTCCCAGTAGAACGTGGTCTGCAGACTCCACCGCGCGTAGAGCTCCTTCACCGCGCCCTTGCCGTAATCGCTCTCCTCGACCTCGGCGAGCCCCATGTCGACGAGCTCGCTCCATTGGGCGCGCGGCAGCCGGGTCAACGCCTTGTTGGTGGCATCAAGATGCGGCGCCAGCGAGATTTTCAGATCGCGCAAATAGGCGGTCCGGTCGACGCCCTTGGCGGTGACCTTCTGCTCCACCTGTGTCGTGACCGGTTTGCCGTCCACCCGCGTTACGAAGCCGAGGACGTTCACCGGATCGTTGGTCGGAACCGAAATCTGCTGGTCCTGGTGCTCGATACCGATCAGCGGCATCGGAAACGCGACATGCACGGTGACGTCCTGCTCGGACTTGTTGAAGAACCGGTAGCGGACCCTGATCTCTTTCACCGAAATGAACAGGTCCTCGGCGCGCATCTCGACGTTGTCGTTTTTCGTGAACTGGAGGCCGCCGGTGGTCAGCTCGGCAGTGGTGTCGTTGGCAAGCCCCGGAGTGGCCGCCAACGCCGCGATCAGCAATCCCACGAAGGATGTTTTCATGCTGTCGCCATCCTAGCTCACCTCCCCTCGCCTTCGACACCGCATTCGGGCCTTTGAATTGGCGCATGTCCTTTCCAGCGAACCGGTATCCACTTCGCCGGGACATGCGCTAGGCTCCCGTCCGAAACAAGGGGGAACCATGACGCTCACCAAAGCCCAAGCCGAATTCCTGCAATCGATCGACACGCCGACCGTCTGCAACCTGCTCGAAATCGTGGCGCCGGAGCGGCGCGGTTTCGGCTACACGGTGCGCCACCTGCACTGCCCCTTTCCCGATCTGCCGCCGATGGTGGGCTTCGCCAAAACCGTGACGATGCGCGCGCAGGATCGCGTGCCGCTCGGCGAAGCCGGCTACATGAACAAGCGGCTCGACTATCTCGACTACATCGCCGCGGCGCCGCAGCCGTCCATCGCGGTGATCCAGGACCTCGACGACATCGTCGGCTTCGGCGCGTTCTGGGGCGAGGTGCAGACCAACGTGCACAAGGCGCTGGGCTGCCTCGGCACCATCACCAACGGCTCGATCCGCGACATCCCGCAGGTCGCGCCCGGCTTCCAGATGCTGGCCGGCTCGATCGCGCCGTCGCACGCGTTCGTCCACGTGGTCGATTTCGGCATCAACGTGAACATCCACGGCATGGCGGTCAAAAGCGGCGAGTTGATCCATGCCGACCGGCATGGCGCCGTGGTGGTGCCGCTCAACACCATCGACCCGATGAAGGCCGCCGCCGATGGGCTGGCCGCCAAGGAGGCGAAGATCATCAACGCGGCGAAATCGGGCGCCGGTCTGGAAGCGATCAAGGCGGCGATGAAGGGCTGAATCATGATCCGGAAACGTGGCGTCGCCCTTGCTCTGCTGTCGCTGATCCTTGGCGGCGCAGCCCTTGCGCAGGAGGAAAAGAGAATATCGCCTATGCCGAGCCATCTGCCGCTCGGCGTCGAGGCCTGTTTCGGCCGCGTCTACGACGCCGACCACCTCAAGCGGCATCCCCAGCAGCGCGTCACCAGCTTCCATCTGTTCCGCGACTTCACGCCCGACGCCTTGGCGGAGGAGGTCTTCCAAACCAGGCAGGAAATGCTGGAGAGCGACGGCGACCACGGTGTCTGGGTCCACGCTCTGGTCCGTGTCCGTGACCGCAAGGGCGTGTTTTCCAACACGCTCCTCTGCAGACGTGATGAAGGCAATGTCCGTTGCGGTGTCGAATGCGACGGCGGCAGCTTCGTGCTCAGGCCCGAAAACGCAGGCGGCCTCATGCTGCAGAACAACGGCTTCGTCGTGGTCGGCGGCTGCGGGGACGACGAGGACAAGCCGATCTTCCTCAAGCCGGAACCTGACGACCGCAGCTTCCGCCTGGACAAGCAACCGATCGAGCAATGCACGTCGCTTCGCGATGAGATGCGTCCCGCCTACGCCAAGCTCGGTACGCCATTGCGCGTTCGCCTGGACACGAGCGATCTACTCTGCTTCAGCCGCGAATACGACGCAGGCCACCTCGCGAAGCATCCGCAGCAGACCGTCAAGCGCATCGCGGTGGTCAAGGCGGCAGGCAAAACCGACGATGCGCTCAAGGAGCTCACCTTCCACGTCGAGCTCAAGAACGGCCGCAAGTTTCAGAAGAAGACCACGTGCTACGCGAGCCGCTATGCATTCTCCTGCACCCACAATCCGGATTACGACACCTCGCAGGACTTCTATCTGACGCGCGCCGGCGACCAGCAGATCATGCTGCGGGATTCGAAGGGCAAGCTGAACGAGCTGTTCGGCACCAGGCTTGGCAGTGACGACCGCACGTTCAAGCTTAGCGCGGCGCCAGCCGCGAGCTGCCGGTTCTAAGTCCGGCAGAGTTATGCACGTGTTCATGATGGCTGCCATACTGGCAGCCACCTTCCCTGGTCGCCCGCCGAAGCGGCTTATGCGGAGGTCGGTGCAAGTCGCAGCGATTCAACCCAACCGCATCCCGCTCTAACCAGCGCTGTCGTGCCAGCGCGGCTGGTAGCCCGCGCGCAGCACGGCAAGGGTCGCCGGCGGCGTAAGCACCTCGGCATCGCCTGACGGCGGCCGTGGCCTGCGGGCCGCATAACCGTCCGGCGCCCAGCACAGCAGCGAGCGCCCGCGCACCGCGAAGGCGCGATCGTCCACCACGATAAAGGCGCCGTCAGGCAGGCCGGCGATCGGCAGGACGTGTCGCCGCTTCCCCCGGCTGGCTTGAAAATGTCCCCCGCCGACCGCTTCGGGCGCGCAGCTATTCAACGCTGCGCGCCTTTCGCCGGCGGGGGTGAGCCGTTCCTCATGCAGAACCACATCCATCTCGGCCGCGCGCGGCCGCGCGGCGGCGCGCTGGGCACGCTGCCACGCATTCGCGAAGGCGAGCGCGTCGCGGCGGCGGCACTCGAAGCAGGGGCGGTGGCCGGCCGCCAGCGCGGTCGGCTCATCGAGGAAGAACATCTCGGTGTAGCCGTCCTGCCAGACGTTGCGATGCCGGCCCTTGAACTCGAGCAGGCAGCAGATCCACGCCCGCGAAGTCCAGCGCCGCAACGTCAGCGTGCGGGCATCGTTATGGATGCGCCCGCCGCGATTGCCCATGAACAGGCCGAGCGCAGGGTCGGCAAACAATTCGCCGAATGGCGACACGCGATTGGGCAGCGGCATGCCGGCATGGTGGGCGGCGCCGCCATCCGCCGCAACGAAAAAAAGAGGCGGCCGCATGGCGCGGCCGCCCGGGAAACCTGTTCCGAACGTTACGCAGAAACGCTACGCAGGACGCAACATAGGCTTACATTCGGAGCCCGTTTCTTGTTTGGCGGAGCTCCGCCTTACTTGGCTTTCAACAACTCGGATGCCTCGACCAGGATCAATTCGTTGTCGTCCTGCTTGCCGAGCTTGCGGCCCGACGAGTACGGCAGGTTGTTGTCGTTGCCGACGATGATGTGCCGGTCGTCGACCACGTCGAGACCTTCGATGGTCACGAACGGGAAGGTGAAGATGCCTTCTTTCGAGCCCTGCTTCGCCTTCTTGTCCGGATCCTTGATCGCCATCAGGTCGAGATGCGCGATCTTGCACACGAAGCCGCCGGCGTTCGCGTCGGTCATTTCGATCTTGTAGATGCGCTTGAACTTCGCCGGGATGTTGAAGCAGTCGGGCCGCGGCGCCCCGGAGCAAGCCTCCGGCAATTCGCCCTCGCCGTTGTCGCGCTCGATGATCAGCCCGGTGCTGGCGTCGATCATATTGAAGTCGCCGATGTTGTTGCCGTTGATCTCGAGCCGGTACTTCCAGAAGCGGCCGGTCCATTTCTGCGCGTTCACGTCGAATTCCAGGATGCGCAGATATTCGCGGTCGCCGTCCATCTCCCAGGACTTGCTGGCCTCGCTCCACAGCGGGCCTTCGAGCAGCGGATAGAGGAAGCGGCCGTCCTTCGACGCCGCCATCGCCTCGTAGCCGCGCGAGCGGCGCACCGTGAACGGCACCGCGCCGCCGGGCACCGCCGGTGTCGACACCAGATAGTGATCCGGCGAGCGCGCCGGCTTGCCGTCGATCTCGGTCTCGAAGAATGCGTTGACCTTGCCGTCCTGGTCGATGCGGATCAGGTAAGGCCCGAATTCGTCGCCGATCCAGATCTGGTCGCCGATGGTCTGGAAGCTCTCGACGTCGAGGTCGGCGCCGGTCAGGTAGCGCTTGGCGGTGCCTTCCAGCGTGATCTGGAACGGGATTTTCTTGTCCGGGTCGTGCACGAAGATGGTGCGTAGCACCTCGACCTTGCCGCTCGCCCAGTCCGGCTTGATGCGGTGAAGCACCAGCATAGCGTCGGGTGAGTTTGCTTTGGTGCCGAAGCCGTTGTCCTGCAGCACCCAGAAGGTGCCGTCGCCCGCCGACTTGAGACCGGAGAAGCCCTGCATCGGCTGGCCCTTGAACGGCAGCTTGACGCCGGTCTCACGCGGCACACCGGGGGCGGAAATGTAGGAAGCGCCCATCACGGTGCCGACAGCGTCGATCCGTTTGCGGTTGGCGTTGGTGAACTTGCCGGACACCGCGAGATCGGCCGGCGCATCGGCCGGCGGATTGAAGAACGTCTCGGCCGGCACGATGGCGTGCCCGGCGAGCTTGCCCGGGGTCGCCTGGTCGGCAACGGCCGGCGCGATGGTGAGAACGCTCACGAGAGCTGCCAGCGCAAATCGCATGGGGTGGCCTCCTGGTCGCCTGCGTGCGGCGGAGGCTCCCGCGAAGACTTGTCAGACAGGTTGCGGTTCGATGTAAGTTTCATGACCGCGCACAGGGGCGGAAGGTGCTCGAGGCAGCCTTGAACCGGGTGATATCGTATTGCGCGCACACTAAGGTATACACCGCCCCAAAACGGCCTTTCGGGTCGGGAATATCCGCGGGCGCCGAAAACATGGGGGGATACCGTGGCCAACCCAATTGCCCAAGAAACTCTGCTGTTAGCCCTGATCAACCGGGCCCGTCTCAATCCGGCGGGCGAAGCCGCTCGCTACGGCGTCGATCTCAACCAGGGTCTGACGCCTGGCACGATCACCACCGCGTCCAAGCAGCCACTGGCATTCAACCCCTTCTTGTTCGCGGCGGCCGATCTGCACAGCCAGAACATGATCGATCGCGACTTCTTCGATCACAACGATCCGCTGACCGGCACGACCCCGCAGACAAGGGCCAACAACGCCGGCTACGCCGGCGGCGTCGGGGAGAATATCGCCTGGAGCGGCTCGGCCGGCGCGATCGACGCGACGGCGATGATTTACTCCCAGCACCAAGGTCTGTTCTTAAGTCCCGGCCACCGCGCCAACATGCTCGGCCCCGACTACAAGGAGGTCGCTGTCGGCCAAGTGCTCGGCGTCTTCACAAACACGAACGGAAGTTTCAACGCTTCGATGGTGACCGAGAATTTTGGCGTCCCCGCGGCCAACGTCCAAATCCTGACCGGACTTACGTACAACGACACCGACGCCGATGCCTTCTATTCCGTCGGTGAAGGGCGCAGCGGCATCACGCTCAACACGACCTCAGGGGCGGTCACAACAGGTGCCACAGGGGGCTATTCCCGCACGATCGCGGCCGGGGCGCAGACCATTTCGTTCTCCGGCGGCGATCTGGCTGCGATGGTTTCGATGACCGCCACGATCACCGCCGGTACCAATGCGCTCGTCAACCTGATCGGTCAGTCGACGGTCGAGACCTCCACGTCGCTGACCGCCGGCAGCGGCGTCAGCAGGATCATCGGCCTCGGCAATCTCGGGCTGTCGCTCACCGGCAACGACGCCGCCAACTTCATCGTCAGTGCGCTGGGCAACGACGCGCTGAACGGCGCCGGCGGCTTCGATACCGCGGTGTTCTCCGGCAACCGGTCGAGCTACACGATCACGATTCATGGCGCCGGCAGCGCGACCGTAAGCGGCCCGGACGGAACCGATACTGTCGCCGCGATCGAACTGCTTCAGTTCAGCGATATGAGCGTAGCGCTGCGTAGCGCCCCGGTGGCGACGATCGACAATCACTCGGTTGAAATCAACGTCTTCGCGCACGTGGCGTCGTGGCTGTCCTACTCGGACGCGGACGGCAGCGCGGCGATGCAATACCAGTTCTACGACGGCGGCGCCGCCGCCAACAGCGGTTACTTCTGGAGCCCCGCCAACCCGCACCACCCCGCCGACACCTACATCACCGTGGCTGCCGCCGATGTCGGCGGCGTGTGGGTCCGCGGCGGCCAAGTGGCCGGTTCCGAAACCATGTGGGTGCGCGCGTTCGACGGCACCGACTGGAGCGCGTGGGATGCCTTTACGCTCAGCACGAACACACGCCCGGTTGTAGCCATCTCAGATTTGAGCGGAAACACCAATGCATGGACGCCGCTGGGTGGGCGAATTTCCTATTCGGATGCCGATGGTAACGCGGCGGTGCGGTATCAGTTTCTTGATGCCGGCAGTTCGCCGAACAGCGGCTATCTCTACGCTCCGAGCAACACGCATTTTGCTGCCGACAGCTACATCACCGTTGAAGCGTCGGAAGTCGCGTCCATGTGGGTGCGCGGCGGCAATGCCGACTGGGTCGGCCCCTACGCCAACAACTACGAGCGCATGTGGGTGCGCGCCTTCGACGGCACCGACTGGAGCGATTGGGAATCGTTCTACCTGGTAACCAACCACAACACCCGGCCCGTGGTGTCGATCCCGGACATCACCATCGGCGTCAACGGCTGGGACGTGATGCGGAACTACATCTCCGCTTCCGATGCCGACGGCGACAACATTCAACTCTATCAGTTCTACGACGGCGGCAGCTCACCGAACAGCAGCCATCTCTACACGCCCGGAAATCCCAATTTCCCAACTGGCGTCTACGTCGACGTCCCTGCTGCCGACATCAATTCGATGTGGGTGCATGGCGGCAATGCGGCTTGGCTGGGCGGTTACAACTACAATTACGAACTGATGTGGGTGCGCGCGTTCGACGGCACGGACTGGAGCGACTGGGACGCGTTTTACGTGACGACGCAGGTGTGAGACGGGTCGGCGCGCCGCCTCACGTCTGCGGCTGCGGCTCCATCGGGCCGGTCTCCGGCCTTGGCCGGGCACGGCCGGCCGGCGGCACCGCGGATGAGCGCGGCTGCTGCGGCTCGATCACCGACTCGCGGTTCGGCTTCTTGCCGGCCAACAGCTCGGTGATCTCGTCACCGCTCAGCGTCTCGAACTCCAGCAATCCCTTGGCCAGCGTCTCGAGATCGTTGCGCTTGGCTTCCAGAACCGTGCGCGCCTCGTCGTGCGCGGCCTGGACCAGCCGCTTGATCTCGGTGTCGATCTTCTGCGCGGTCGCCTCGGAGACGTTCTGCGTGCGGGCCACCGACATGCCGAGGAACACCTCGTCCTGGTTCTCGCCGTAGGACACGGCGCCAAGCTCCGGCGAGAAGCCCCAGCGCGTCACCATCATGCGGGCGAGGCGCGTGGCCTGCTCGATGTCGGACTGCGCACCGGAGGTGACCTTCTCGTTGCCGAAGATCATCTCCTCCGCGACGCGGCCGCCCATCAGCACGGCGAGCCGCGACGTCATCTGCTCGAAACTCATCGAGAGCTTGTCGCGCTCCGGCAGCTGCATGACCATGCCGAGCGCGCGGCCGCGCGGAATGATGGTGGCCTTGTGCACCGGGTCGGTGGCCTTGACGTTGAGCGCCAGGATGGCGTGGCCACCCTCATGGTAGGCGGTCAGCATCTTCTCTTCTTCGGTCATGACAAGCGACTTGCGCTCGGCGCCCATCATCACCTTGTCCTTGGCGTCCTCGAACTCGACCTGCGTGACCATGCGCTTGTTGCGGCGCGCGGCCATCAGCGCGGCCTCGTTGATCAGGTTGGCGAGGTCAGCGCCGGAGAAGCCGGGCGTGCCGCGCGCGATGGTTTTCAGGTTCACGTCGGGCGCCAGCGGCACCTTGCGCACGTGCACCTTCAGGATCTGCTCGCGGCCGACCACGTCCGGGTTCGGCACCACGACCTGGCGGTCGAAGCGGCCGGGCCGCAGCAGCGCCGGGTCGAGCACGTCGGGCCGGTTGGTGGCGGCGATCAGGATGATGCCTTCATTGGTCTCGAAGCCGTCCATCTCGACCAGCAGCTGGTTCAGCGTCTGCTCGCGCTCGTCGTTGCCGCCGCCGAGGCCGGCGCCGCGATGGCGGCCGACGGCGTCGATTTCGTCAATGAAGATGATGCACGGCGCGTTCTTCTTGGCCTGCTCGAACATGTCGCGCACGCGCGAGGCGCCGACGCCGACGAACATCTCGACGAAGTCGGAGCCGGAGATGGTGAAGAACGGCACGTTGGCTTCGCCTGCGACCGCGCGCGCGATCAGCGTCTTGCCGGTGCCGGGCGGGCCGACCAGCAGCACGCCGCGCGGAATCTTGCCGCCGAGCCGCTGGAATTTGCCGGGATCGCGCAGGAACTCGACGATCTCGGCGAGGTCGGACTTTGCCTCGTCGACGCCTGCGACGTCCTCGAAGGTGACGCGGCCGTGCGCCTCGGTGAGCAGCTTGGCGCGGCTCTTGCCGAAGCCCATCGCCTTGCCGGCGCCGCCCTGCATCTGGCGGCTCAGGAAAATCCACACGCCGATCAGCGCAATGAACGGCAGCCAGGAAACCAGCAGCGACACAAACCACGGCACGCTCTCGGTCGGCGAGCGCGCGGTGATGGCGACGCCCTTGCCGTAGAGGCGTTGCACCAGCGTCGGATCATTCGGGGCGTAGGTCTGGAAGCTGCGGCCATCGGAGAAGGTGCCGTGGATTTCCGGGCCCTGGATGGTCACGTCGCGCACCCGGCCGGCATCGACCTCGGTCAGCAGCTGCGAGAACGAGATGTCCTGCGAGGTGGCCCGTTGGCTCGGATTCTGGAACAGCGTGAACAGCGCGAGCAGCAGCAGGACGATGATGACCCAGAGGGCGAAATTCCGAAGGTTGGCGTTCATCCCAGTCTTTCTGGCCGGCCGGCGCGCCGGCTGCACGTTCAGGTGACGAAATGCGTCGGACCGCTCCGATATACCCGACCTTGGTTAATCTAGGTCTGCCACCCCGGTCTGCCAAGGTAAAGCGCCGCGCAGAGTCCCACGAATCCTCGAATATCCTACTCCGATCGACCGCAGGTTGGGAGATCGATCGCCGCCATCGTGGCGATTGGTTAAGGCCGTTTCAGGGCGCGGCCACGCCGCGGCGGCGCCCGCTCGACTGTGATCGTATCGCCTTTCAAGGTGACGACAGCGCCCGCCAGAGTGCGACGGAAGCGGCCGGAGCGCCTGGCCTCGAACAGCGCATCGTTGAGCGCCTCGAGCTTGGCCAGTTCGACCGGCCCTTCGTCGCCGGTGCTATCGATCGCACGCCCCAAGAGCCGCAGGCTGATCTCCTCGGGCAGCTCAAAAAATGCGCGCGCCTCGATCTTCACCGGGCCGTCCAGCGGCCATTGTCCAGGCGCAACCACGGTTGCCGCGTGTTTGATCACTTCATGCAATGTCGCTTCCACCCTGCGCACGCGCCGGGCCAGGAGCGCCAAGCGCTCTCCGGTCAGGCCCTCGCGGGCGAGCGCGGGCATCAGCGTCCGCAACCGGGGCCGGGTGAAGCGCGGGTCCTGATTGGACGGATCGTCAACGAAGGGAATTCTTGCGGCCTTGAGCGTGGCGATCAGCCGTGACTTCGGAATGTGCAGCAAGGGACGCAGCAGTGCGATCCCATTCGCCCCGCCGACCGGAACTCGCGCCGCCGACGCCATGCCGGCAAGTCCACTGACACCGCTGCCCCGTGCGAGTCGAAACAGCACAGTCTCGGCCTGGTCATCGCGACTGTGCGCCGTGAGGATGTTGTTGGCTCCGGCCTTGCGCGCGGCGTCGGCCAGCAGGCGATAGCGTGCTTGGCGTGCCGCCTCCTGAATGCCGCTCTTGGGCTTCGCTCCGGTCCAGCGCAGGGTGCGGTGCTCGACGCCAAGCTTGCGTGCCAACTGGGCGACGGCCTGCGCCTCGCGCCTGGCCTCCGGCCGCAGGCCATGATCGACCGTCAGGGCAATCAGCTTTGGTCCGTCGTCACGAGCCTTGCGCCATCGCGCCGCGAGCCAAAGCAACGCCGTGGAATCCGGGCCACCGGAAACCGCAAGGGTCAGAACCGGAAATTGAGTGAGAACGGCAAACAGCGATCTCGCCTCGGCGGCGGAGATCGCCTTGTCGTCAGCAGCGGACACGCTTCTGTTCTCGCTCGACGCCCTGCTTCACGGTGTTGGACGCGCGCGGATATTTCCGCCCGACCTCCGCCAACGTCGCGCAGGCCATTTCCTTCTGGTTCAGCGCGGCGAGCGACTGACCGAGCCGGAGCAGCGCATCCGGCGCCTTGGTGTGGGCGCTGTGCTTGGTGGAAATGGCCAGGAACTGTTCCGCGGCAGCGTCATAACGCTGGCGCTGGAACAACGCTTCGCCCAGCCAGAACTGGGCGTCGGGCACCAGCCGGTCGTTCGGATATTTCTTCAGGAAGGTCTGAAACGCGTCCTCGGCAAAAGCGTAATCCTTGCGCAGCACATAGCCGTAGGCCAGGTCGAAATAGTCCTTGGGAACGTTCGAGGGTGGCGCGACGGCGGCCTGCGCTGCGCCGGTGGCATTCACATTGCGCGACGGCGGCGGCGGCAGCATGCCGTCCGGCTGCCCCGGGTGGGCGGCAGACGCGCCGGCGAGGGTCGACAGATCGAGCGGGGCACCGGGGTCACGGCCGCCGGGCACGCCGACCGACGGTTCAGCCATGATGATGGGCGGCGGCTCGCCAATCGTCGCCGACGCACTGGCAGGCGGCAGCGGCGCCGGTCCACCGCCGAGCGCGCGTGGCGCTCCGGGCGCACTGGGATTGACCGACGGATCGAACGCATCGCCGCGGCGACCCGGTCCGGGTGGCGGCGAACCGGGCACCGCTGGCACCGGAGGCGGCACTGGCGCCGCCGCCGCCTGCTGTCGCGGCGCCGCGAGCCCTTGCGCGGGCATTGCGGAGGGCGGCGGCATCCCGGCCTGGGGCGATGTGGCGGCGCCACCTTGCGCGCGCAATTGCTGTTCAAGTTGCTGGTTGCGGAACTGCAGCTGCTCGATCGTACCAGTGAGCTGGCGGATCTGCCCTTCGAGCTGCTGGATACGCACCGCGAGTTCAGACTCGTCGGGGCCGCTGCGCTCCGGTTGGCGCGACTGCCCGCCGCCGAACAGGTTGTCGAGAAAGTTACCCGAGCGCGGCTGCTCCTGCGCCAGCGCTGGGCCAGCAGCCGCCAGCGCGGCCGCGAGTGCAGCCGCTCGAAGCGCCCAAAACATCGAATGAGTCATGGCTGACTACCGCCCTGTCGGCCTCCGATTACCATATCGGCCGGAACAAGACCAAAGTGTGACCTTCACAAACGCAAACCGGCGCCCGTTACGGGCGCCGGCAGACGTTTCGTCATCGATTGAATCAAGAGGTGACGCCGAGCACCGTGACCGCGCGGCGGTTCTGCGACCAGCATGAGATATCGTTGCAGACCGCTACCGGACGCTCCTTGCCGTAGGACACAGTGCGCATGCGTTGGGGCGAGATGCCGCGGGCGGCGAGATAGTCCCGCACCGCCTGGGCACGTCGCGCTCCGAGAGCGATGTTGTACTCGCGGGTGCCGCGCTCGTCGGCATGGCCTTCGACGGTGAAGGCGTAGTTCGAATATTGCTGCAGCCACTGCGCCTGCTTCTCCAGCGTGGCACGCGACTGCTGGGTGAGCTCCGGAATCGCTCTCGAAGAACACGCGGTCGCCGACGTTGACGACGAAATCCTGCTGGCTGCCCGGCGTGGCGGCGCCCGCCGACGCAATTAAATCCTGAGCCGGTTTGTTGGCGCAGGCGGAAACGGCAAACGCTGCGGCAAGCGCAAGCGCAAGCCCTACGCTGCGGAACTTGGAATTTGTTTGCATCATGCCGGCCCTCCTTCATTCAGTACACTGGTGTTGTCCGGGATATTTGGTGAGTTCTAGCAGGCGCTTGGTTAAGCGAACGTTCCATCA
>CAWBFG010000032.1:0-258393 GCA_963787955.1 uncultured Alphaproteobacteria bacterium
CGACGTCAAACGCCGTGGTGGTGTGCTCGCTGATACCCAGTGCCATCGGATTGCTCGTGCCGCAATGTGCGGTCAAATTGGCGATGAAGCTCTGTTCTTGTTCATAGGCCCGAGCGGCGGCGGGTGCCCGCAGGGACGCGGCACTAGGTGATGTGCTTCCGTCCGATGCGTGTCAGAGCGGCGCCAGGACCGGGCCATTTTCTCTACAACTCGGCGAGCTTGGAACGATACCGTCGTTCGTCGTGATCGGGCTCGCGGATTCTTCCAGCAAGTATTATGATTCGGTGACACGTTCATGACAAGCGAGACGGCCGCGCCAGAGATTGAGCGATTCCGGTCGTGAGTCTGTTCGTATGTGGGGTGCTCACCTCGGGTTCGTTCTCGCAACTCGCCGACGGCGGCAGAAGGATCTCCTCCTTTGCCCATTCGACGATCTCGAATCGCCCGTCGAAATGCTCGACCGCAGCGGTGCAGCTTTCGACCCAATCTCCGCAGTTCACGTAGACCAGATTTCCGTCCATTCGCAGTGCTGGGTGGTGGATATGACCGCAGATCACCCCATCGAGTTGATGACGGCGCGCCTCGTTGGCAAGCGTGCCCTCGTATTCGCCGATGAAGTTGACCGCATTCTTGACCTTGAGCTTGGCCCAGCGCGACAGCGACCAATAGCCGAGATCGAACAGACGCCGCGCGGCGTTGACGTGGGTGTTGAGCCAGATCGCGGCGTCATAGGCATGGCTGCCGAGCAGTGCGAGCCATCGCGCATGCCGAATCACCACGTCGAACAGGTCGCCGTGAATGACGAGGTAGCGCCGGCCGTCCGCGGCCGTGTGGATCGCATCGGCAACCACCTCGATACCGCCAAAGTGGCTGCCGTAATAGTCGCGCAGGAACTCGTCGTGATTGCCGGGCACGTAGAAAATGCGACTACCCTTGCGGGCTTTGCGCAGCAGTTTCTGCACCACGTCGTTGTGGCTTTGCGGCCAATACCAGGCTGACTTGAGTTGCCAGCCGTCGACGATGTCGCCGACCAGATAGATCGTGTCGGCTTCGTAGAGCCGCAGGAAGTCCAGCAGTTTGTCGGCCTGGCAACCGCGCGTTCCGAGGTGGACGTCCGAGATGAACAAGGTGCGGACATGCCGGGGCGGGACGTCGGCGGCGGTGAAACGGATGTTTGGTGCGTGGTTCATGCGATGCGGTTCGCTGTCTGGTGTGATGGACCCGCGACGGTCATGCCGATTGTTCGCTTTCTGCTATGCGCACGCTGGTGCCGCGCCATTGGAAGCTATTGCCGGCCCAGCCCGCGAACCAGATCACCGGGAGGACGAGATCGCGAAGCAGCCAGATCGCCGGCGAGGCCGCGCTGAGATGCCAACCGGCAGCGCGGGCGAGTAGCGCTTCCGCGCCGTACCAAACGAGGCCGAATGCGGTGACGACGCCCACCACCGGCCAGTCTGCGGCCGCGGCGGTGAAGGCGCAGACCGCGAGTGGTGGCACGCCGCCGGCAAAAATCTCGATCGCGAACAGAGCGGGGAAGGTGTCGCGTCGCAGCCGCGCCCAGCGGATCTGCCGGCGCCACACCTCGACCATGCTGCGTGTGCCGAGCGGCTGCTCGAATGGGCTCCCGACCAGACGAATACGCAGGCCGGCGCGGCGCACCAGCTTGGTCGCGGCGGCGTCTTCGGCGCTCTCGGTGGCGAGCGCCTTGACGCCTCCCGCGGCGGCGAGGAAGTCGCGGCGCCACAGCATTGTCTTGCCTTGCGCGAAGCCGAAACCTGCGCTGTCGGCGAAGCACTGCCAGCGTGCCTGGTAACCGTTGAGGATCGAGCATTCGAGCTCGGCCCACACGCCGTCCGGCGCACAGCCGACCGGTGGCGAGCACACCATGCCGGTGCCGGCGCGCCAGGCCGCGAACGCGCGTTGGATGTAGTCGCGCGGCATCAGCACGTTGCTGTCAGCCATCAGGATCCAGTCGCCGTGCGCCTCGTTCCAGCCCTTCACCATGTTGTTGAGCTTTGGGTTGGCGCTGATTCGGCTGTCGCCGATCAACAGGCGGCTGTGGATGTGCGGATGCTCGTCAATCAGACGCTGCACCAGCGGCACGACGGGATCGGCGACGCTGGCGACGCAGAACAGCACCTCGTAGTGCGAATAATCGAGTTGGAACGTCGACCTTAACGTTTCGTCAATGAAATTCTCGACGCCACACAACGGCCGGATGATCGTGACGTTCGCCGCGATTGGACCGGTCGGAACCGCACCCCTGCTGCGAGCACAGCGCATGGTAGCGACAAGAATGCTCAGCAGATGAAGCAGGGTCGAAACGGCGAGAAACGCGGCGCCGGCGAGAATCAGCCCTTCCATTGCGGCAATATCGGTTCATTGGGTGACGCGTGAATGACAACCGTCTGGCGCGGCTAGCGCGTGATCCCGAAAAGTGGGCACCGGTTTCCCGCCGGCGCGAAGCCCTGGCTCGGTTCGCCATTGTGGCTTGGTGCGTCGGCGGACGACCACAGGCCGGAAAAGATTACGTGCGACATGACTAGTCAGGCGCGGCAAACTTGAGTCCGATGGTTCCGACGACGATCAAGGTCAGGCATAGAATACGCATGCCATCGGCAGACTCGCCGAACAAGGCAATCCCGATAGCGGCAACCCCGGCGGCGCCAATGCCCACCCAAACCGCATAGGCCGTACCGAATGGAACGGAATTCAGGGAGTGCGCGAGAAACCCGAAACTCAAGGGAATCGCGACGACGGTGATGAGGCTCGGCCAAAGCCGCGTGAAACCGTGCGAATACTTGAGGCCCAGGGTCCAGACGATTTCCAGCGCTCCAGCAAGAAAAAGCGACAGCCATGCTGTCATCAGCGATCGGCCCCGATTTGATTCGCGGAACCTAGAAACGTTTCATGTTGATTTGATGAAAGTCCGGACGTGCCTGCGGCTTGCGCTGCACGGCCAGATCGTAACCTGAACCGCCAGCTAGCTTGCTAGGCTGCGCAGCGCTGGGGTTTCGTCGATGTCGGCCATCACCGCCCGACTGCCGAACATGGATTTGAGCGCGTCACGTTCGATCGGCTTCTGCAGCACTGGAATGCTGGAGAAGCGCCGCTCGATCTCTTCATCGCTGTATCCGGTGACGAAAATGAAGGGCACGCGCTCCGCAGCCAGGGCATCCGCCAGCGGGTAGACCACTTCGCTGCCGAGGTTGACGTCGAGCACTGCCGCGTCGACTCGGCTGTTGCGGAGTGCAACGATAGCCTCCGAAATCCTGCCGAACGGTCCGATCACCGAGTATCCAAGTTCGGTCAGCAGCTCGCTGATCGCCATCGCGACCAGCGCCTCGTCCTCGACGACCATGACTCGGTTTCCCGCCACGTTGATTCCGTTCGAGGGAGCCGCGGTTGGAGCCTCCGGGTTAGAGCGATGGTTTCCGGTGCCGGCATTTGCAACGATCTCAATGCGCGGCACCGTCAGAGTGCATTGCAGGCCTTCCGCCCGCCAATCGAACGTGGCTTGGCCCTCAAGCTGACCCTGAATGCTGGCGGTAATGATGCGTGTGCCAAATCCCGGCGAAGCGGGAGGCTGGGTCAGCGGGCCGCCGGTTTCCGTCCAGCACAACTCCAGCCGTTCTGGGGTGAGCTCCCAACTCAAGTGCACGCGCCCCGATGCCGCGGACAGCGCGCCGTACTTCGCGGCATTGGTCACCAGTTCGTGGATCGCCAGCGCCAGCGACTGGGCCGCTGCGGGTTGCAGCGATACGTTCGGTCCCGTTGCAACGATACGCGCCACCTCGCCGGTTCGATAGGGCGCCAGCTCCTCGTCGACCACGCCGCGCAGGTCCGCGCCCTGCCAGCGCGACTGCGACAGGATGGTGTGCGCGCGGGACAGCGCTCTGATGCGTCCTTCCACTGCAGCGGTGTAGGCCGCGATGGTGCCGCCCTTGGTAAGGCGCACGATCGACTGCACCAGCGCCAGCGCGTTCTTGGCCCGATGGTCCACCTCGCGGGCCAGCAGCGCTTGGCGCTCCTCGGCCTCCTTGCGATCGGCGATATCGACAGTGACTCCACTGATCCGCGCCACGCGGCCGAGCGCATCGATGCTGGGCGCCGCGGTACCGATGCACCAGCGAACCTCACCGTTGGGGCGCTTTACGCGGAATTCGATCTGCGCGGGCTTGCGTTCAGTCAGCAGCTGCTCCAACGCACGTTGCATCTTTTCCCAGTCGTCAGGATGGATCAACGCCCGCACGTTCTCTGCGGTTACCCGGAAACGGTTTCGGTCAACGCCGAAAATCCGGTGCTGGCCGTCGTCCCAAAGACACTCGCCACTGTCGCGGTTCCAATCCCACGAGCCCATGTTGCCGGCAATGAGCGCCAAGCTACGCCGCTCCTCGCTCTGCTGCAGTTGCGCAGTCGAGGCCTCCAGCTCGGCGGTCCGGGCGACGACACGCTGCTCCAGCTCCGCGTTCATCTGCTCGAGCTGCCGCGTCTTGCGGTAAAGCTCCACGAAGATCTTGACCTTAGCGCGCAATACCTCGGGGATGACAGGGACCGGTACATAGTCCACCGCGCCCATCTCGTAGCCGCGCATGCGGTCCATGTCGCTGATCTGGATCGCGGAGATGAAGATCATCGCGGTCTTCTGAAACCGCGGATGCTCACGGATCATCGCTGCGAGCTGAAAGCCGTCGAGGTCCGGCATGCAAACGTCGACCAGGACGACCGCGACCTCCGACTTGAGCAGATGCTCCAATGCTTCGCGCCCTGAGGAGGCCTTGAGCAGGTTCTCCCCGAGACTGTGCAGGATCACCTCGTAGCTCAACAGCTTGGAGGGCTGGTCATCGACCAGCAGGATATTGACCTTCTCGTGTTCCGACATGGTCACGCTCCAGGCCCTAGCGGTGGAGCCACATGCGCAGTGCCGACAGCAGCTGTTCGGTGTTGACCGGCTTCGCTAGATAATCGGATGCGCCGGCCTCCAGGCACTTCTCGCGGTCGCCCTTCATCGCTTTGGCGGTGAGCGCAATGATCGGCAGCCTGCGGAACGCTGGATTGTTCCGGATCACCTCCATGGTCTGATAGCCATCCATTTCCGGCATCATGATGTCCATCAGGACGATGGCGACGTCGGAAGTTCCTTCGAGCATGGCGATGGCTTCGCGGCCGGTCGTCGCGGTCAACACGTGCATGCCGCGCCGTTCGAGCACGCTCGAGAGCGCGAAGATGTTACGTGCGTCGTCGTCGACCAGCAGCGCGGTGCGTCCGACCAAGTCCTCGTCCGAGCTGTTGAGCCGCTCCAGCATACGCTGCTTTTCGCTTGGCAGGTCGGTGATGATGCGATGCAGAAACAGCGAGGTTTCGTCGAGCAGACGCTCCGGCGATTCGACGCCCTTGACTACGATGCTGCGCGCCATGGTGTGGAGTTTTGCATCCTCCTCGGCGGACAGCTCCCGGCCGGTAAAGACCACGACTGGAACCTCGGAGAGCGATTTGTTCTCTCGGATGCGCTCCAGCACGTCGAAGCCGGTCATGTCAGGCAGGCGCAGATCAAGCACCACGCAGTCGCACGGATCATTCTGCAGGATTTCCAGTGCGCCGGCGCCCGTGCCGGTGGCGACGATCTCGATGTCGTCGTCGCCGAGCAATTCGCGAATGCTCATCTGCTCGGCTTCGTTGTCCTCAACGACCAGCAGACGCTTCCGGCGCGGCGCGGCATAATCCTTGATCCGCGCCAGCGCGGCTTCGACGCCCGCCGCGGTGGTCGGCTTGGTGACGAAAGAGAACGCGCCGCGCGCCAGCGCGTGCTGGCGGTCCTCGTCGAGCGTGATGATCTGGACCGGGATGTGGCGGGTGAGCGGGTTCTGCTTGAGCTGGCTCAGCACGGTCCAGCCGAGCATGTCGGGCAGGAACACGTCGAGCGATACCGCCGTCGGCTGGAATTGCTTGGCGAGATCGAGTGCGTCGGCGCCGCGCGCCGCCGCCAAGACCTTGAAGCCCTTGTCGCGCGCGAGGTCCATGATCACGCGTGCGTAGTGCGGATCGTCCTCGACGATGAGCAGAATAGTGTCGCCCGGCTGGATCTCCATCCGATCGTCGGGAATCTGCTCGATGGGGCGTTCCGAAGTGGGCGCGGCGAGGGCCGGGGGGCCCTGCAGCGCGGGCTTTTCGTTCGGCGGCCGCACCGCTGCAGATGGCCCGACGTACTTGATCGGCAGATAGATCACGAAGGTGCTGCCCTTGCCGGGCATGCTGCGCAGATGGATTTCGCCGCCCAGCAGATTGGCGAGCTCGCGGCTGATCGCAAGGCCAAGGCCGGTGCCGCCGTACTTGCGGCTGGTCGAGGCGTCGGCCTGCTGGAACGCCTCGAAGATGATCTTTTGCTTCTCCGCCGGAATACCGATGCCGGTGTCCGACACCTCGAAGGCAATCACGCCGGATGCCTGGTTGAGCACCGGATGGTCCGGGCTCCAGCCGCCGACCGCGGCCGTGGCCGACAGACGCACGCCGCCCTGTTCGGTGAATTTGAAGGCGTTGGACAAGAGGTTCTTGAGCACCTGCTGCAATCGCTTCGAGTCGGTGGTGATGCTGCGGCCGAGATGTGAATCGATCTCGACATCGAACGACAGTTGCCGGGTGTCCGCCTCGTGCCGGAACGGACGAGCCACCGCGTCGATCAGGTTGGGAACGAACACCTCCTGCGCGTCGACGGTGACGGTGCCGGATTCGATCTTCGACAGGTCGAGGATATCGCTGATCAGGTTGAGAAGGTCGGTGCCGGCGCCGTGAATGGTGCGCGCGAACTCGATCTGCTTGCCGGTCAGGTTGCCATCCGGGTTGTCGCTGAGCTGCTGGCCCAGGATCAGGATCGAGTTGAGCGGCGTGCGCAACTCGTGCGACATGTTGGCGAGGAACTCGGACTTGTATTTCGAGGTCAGCGCCAGCTCGGATGCCTTTTCTTCCAGCGCGCGCCGCGCCTGCTCGATTTCCTGGTTCTTGCGCTCCACCTCAACGTTGCGCTCGGCGAGCTGCTGCGCCTTCTGCTCGAGCTGGTCGTTGGTCTGTTGCAGTTCCTTCTGCTGGGTTTGCAGCTCGCCGGCGAGCTGCTGGGATTGCGTCAGCAATCCTTCGGTCTGCATCGTCGCCTCGATGCTGTTGAGCACGATGCCGATTGAGTCGGTGAGTTGCTCCAGGAACATGGTCTGCAGCGCGGTGAACTTGGTGACCGACGCAAGCTCGATGACCGCCTTGACCTGATTCTCGAACAGGATCGGCAGCACGATGATGTTGTGCGGCACGACCTTGAACAGCGCGGAACCGATCGGCACCGCGTGAGTCGGCAACTCCGTGATCAGCAGGCGGCGGCGGTCGGCGGCGCATTGGCCGACCAGGCCCTCACCGACGCGAATCCGGCGCGGATGGCCGGTGATGCCGTCATCGGCATAGGCCGAGAGGAGCCGCAGTGCGTCTTCGTTTTCCACTTGATAGATGACGCCGAGCTGCGCATTGACCAGCGGGGTCAGTTCGGTGAGCAGCAGGCGCCCCACGGTTTGGAGGTCGCGCTGGCCTTGCAGCATGTTGGTGAACTTGGCCAAGTTGGTCTTGAGCCAGTCCTGCTCGGTGTTGCGGTCCGTGGTGAGCCGCAGGTTGTCGATCATCGTGTTGATGTTGTCTTTGAGCTCCGCCACCTCGCCGCGGGCGTCGACCTGAATCGACCGCGTCAAGTCGCCCTTGGTCACGGCGGTCGCCACTTCGGCGATGGCGCGGACCTGGGTGGTGAGGTTCGCCGCCAGCAGGTTGACGTTGCCGGTCAGGTCCTTCCAGGTACCGGCGGCGCCGGGCACGGCGGCCTGGCCGCCGAGCCGGCCTTCGACGCCGACCTCGCGCGCCACGGTGGTCACCTGGTCGGCGAAAGTCGCGAGCGTATCGGTCATATTGTTGATGGTTTCGGCAAGGGCGGCCACCTCGCCCTTCGACTTCACCGTCAGGTTCTGCTTGAGGTCGCCGTTGGCGACCGCGGTCACCACCTTGACGATGCCGCGCACCTGTTCGGTGAGGTTGGCCGCCATGACGTTGACGGTGTCGGTCAGGTCCTTCCAGGTGCCGGCGACGCCCGGCACGCCCGCCTGACCGCCGAGCAGGCCTTCGGTGCCGACCTCGCGGGCGACGCGCGTGACCTCCGACGCGAAGCTGTTGAGCTGATCCACCATGGTGTTGATGGTGTTCTTGAGCTCGAGAATCTCGCCGCGCGCATCCACTGTGATCTTGCGCGACAGGTCGCCGCGCGCCACCGCGGTGGTCACCTCGGCGATGTTGCGGACCTGGGTGGTGAGGTTCGCTGCCAGCAGGTTGACGTTGTCGGTCAGGTCCTTCCAGGTGCCGGCCGCGCCGGGCACGACCGCCTGACCGCCGAGCCGGCCTTCGGTGCCGACCTCGCGTGCCACGCGTGTCACCTCGGCGGCGAACGAACGCAGCTGCTCGGTCGTGGTGTTGAGCGTTTCCTTCAGCAGCAGCAACTCGCCGCGCACGTCCACCGTGATCTTCTTGGACAGGTCGCCGCCGGCGATCGCGGTCGCCACCTCGGCGATGTTGCGGACCTGCGCGGTGAGGTTCGACGCCATGAAGTTGACGTTGTCGGTCAGGTCCTTCCAGGTGCCGGCGACTTCGGGCACCTGCGCCTGGCCGCCGAGCTTGCCTTCGGTGCCGACTTCGCGTGCCACGCGCGTCACTTCGGAAGCGAACGCATTGAGCTGGTCCACCATCGTGTTGATGGTGTTCTTCAGCTCGAGAATTTCGCCTTTCACGTCAACGGTGATCTTGCGCGACAGGTCGCCGCGCGCCACAGCGGTGGTCACCTCAGCGATGTTGCGGACCTGAGCGGTCAAGTTGCCCGCCATCGAGTTGACGCCGTCGGTCAGGTCCTTCCAGGTGCCGGCAACTCCCGGCACGTTGGCCTGGCCGCCGAGCCGTCCGTCGGTGCCAACCTCGCGCGCCACGCGCGTCACCTCGCCCGCAAAGCGGTTGAGCTGGTCCACCATGGTGTTCAGCGTTTCCTTGAGCTGCAGAATTTCGCCGCGCACGTCGACGGTGATCTTGCGTGAGAGGTCGCCGCCGGCGATGGCGGTCGCCACCTCGGCGATGTTGCGGACCTGACCGGTCAGGTTGCCGGCCATCGAGTTGACGCTGTCGGTCAAGTCCTTCCAGGTGCCGGCGACGCCTGGCACCTCGGCCTGGCCGCCGAGCTTGCCTTCGGTGCCGACCTCGCGGGCGACGCGCGTTACTTCGGCGGCGAACGCGTTGAGCTGGTCCACCATCGTGTTGAGCGTTTCCTTGAGTTGCAGGATTTCGCCCGACACGTTGACGGTGATCTTCTTCGACAGGTCGCCCTGCGCCACCGCGGTTGCGACTTCGGCAATATTGCGGACTTGGCCGGTGAGGTTCGACGCCATCGAGTTGACGCTGTCGGTCAAGTCCTTCCAGGTGCCGGCGACACCGCGCACCACAGCCTGGCCGCCGAGCTTGCCTTCGGTTCCGACCTCGCGGGCGACGCGCGTCACTTCGCCAGCGAAGGCGTTGAGTTGGTCCACCATCGTGTTGATGGTGTCCTTGAGCTCGAGGATCTCGCCGCGCACGGCGACGGTGATCTTTTTCGACAGGTCGCCGTTGGCGATCGCGGTTGACACTTCGGCGATGTTGCGGACCTGATCAGTCAGGTTCGACGCCATCGAGTTGACCGAGTCGGTCAGGTCCTTCCAGGTGCCGGCCACGCCGAGCACGTTGGCCTGGCCGCCGAGCCGGCCTTCGGTGCCGACCTCGCGGGCGACGCGCGTCACCTCACCGGCAAAGGCGTTGAGCTGGTCTACCATCGTGTTGATGGTCTCTTTCAGCTGCAGAATTTCGCCCGACACGTTGACGGTGATCTTCTTCGATAGGTCGCCGCCGGCGATGGCGGTCGCGACATCGGCGATGTTGCGCACCTGTGAGGTCAGGTTGCCGGCCATGAAGTTCACGCTGTCGGTCAAGTCCTTCCAGGTGCCGGCGACGCCGGGCACCTGAGCCTGACCGCCGAGTTTGCCTTCGGTACCGACCTCGCGCGCGACGCGCGTCACTTCCGACGCGAACGCGTTGAGCTGGTCCACCATGGTGTTGATGGTGTCCTTGAGCTCCAGCACTTCGCCCTTCACGTCCACGGTGATCTTGCGCGACAGGTCGCCGCGTGCCACGGCGGTCGTCACCTGCGCGATGTTACGGACCTGCGTGGTCAGGTTGCCGGCCAGCAGGTTCACGTTGTCGGTGAGGTCCTTCCAGGTGCCGGCGACGCCTGGCACGATCGCCTGGCCGCCGAGCTTGCCGTCGGTGCCGACCTCGCGGGCGACGCGCGTCACTTCGGAGGCGAACGAGCGCAGCTGATCGACCATCGTGTTGATGGCCTCTTTGAGCTGCAGGATTTCGCCGCGTACGTCGACGGTGATTTTCTTCGACAGGTCGCCGCTCGCCACCGCGATGGTCACGTCGGCGATGTTCCGGACCTGTGCGGTCAGGTTGGACGCCATCGAGTTCACGCTCTCGGTCAGGTCCTTCCAGACGCCGGTCACTTCCGGCACCTGCGCCTGGCCGCCGAGTTTGCCTTCAGTGCCGACCTCGCGGGCGACGCGCGTCACCTCAGACGTGAACACGCCGAGCTGCTTGATCATGGTGTTGACGATGGTGGCCGAGCGCAGAAACTCGCCCTGCAGCGGCCGGCCATCGACGTCGAGCTGCACAGTCTGCAGCAGGTCGCCTTGCGCGACCGCTGCGATCGCGCGCGTCACTTCCGTGGTCGGCCAGAGCAGATCGTCGATTAGGGTGTTGATCGAGCCTTCCATCTCGACCCAGGCCCCGCTTTGCAGGCCGAGCCGCACGCGCTGCTTGGTCTTGCCTTCCTTGCCGACTCGTTGTCCGACCCGCTCGAGCTGCTGTGCCATGCGCTGGTTGGCGGCGACGATCTCGTTGAACGTGTCAGCGATCTTGCCCTCGATGCCGAGCGCGGCGCCTGGCAGCCGGACCGAGAAGTCGCCGACCCGCATCGCCTGCAGCGCGGCAAGCAATTCCTGCGGATGGAAGCCCGCTCCGTTGCCGTTCACATCGGGATTGGGAACGGTGGTCGCGCCGTTCGCGTTGGGCTGCGCACTGGTTCCAGCGGTCGGCTGCATGGTCGGCTCTCAGGGCGTGAGGGATCGGCTGCGCTTGAAGCGCATTCCGCAAGCGAATGTTTGGCGGGTCAACGGGAATCGGCGAGAATCATCCGCCGGGCGCGTCCCAGCGGACGCAACCCGGGTTACCGGAGAACTGCAGCAGACCATGAAACCCCCCTGGGCGTGGCTGACAGCGTTTATTCCCCCAGTCGAAACCACCACCCAATCGTCAATGCTCCGCAAGCCGGACCGGTTCCCGGCCTCAGCGAAAATTGTGGCAAGACCTTCCAGATGGTTGTTGGTGTCGCGGACAGATTGATTTAATCAAGCAAAAACAATCAGATAGTCAATGCGGCACCGCGGGGTGTTAAGCGGGCCCCAAGGTGGGTCGGCGTGGGCACACCTTTCCACAACGGCGATTGAGCCCGGGAACCAATTGTATGTTGCGCCGTTGCTGCTTGGGGATCATGTCAAATGACACGGGTTGCGTAAATGGCCACGGCAGCTGACTACCGAGCCAGGGCTGAGGACTTTCATGTCTTGACGCGACAGGAAACCGACCTTGCGTGTCGGCTGGAATACGAGCGGCTTGCGCAGTGCTATGTCCGGCTTGCGGACCTGGCGGAGCGAAACAGCCATACGGATATCGTTTACGAGACTCCGCCGGCCCCGATGCAAGACGGCCGTCATCCGGGGTCAGCCGATCCGACCAGCTAGGATCGCCGCCGCGCGCACTCCGAGGTGTTGGCGCGACCTTCGCGGTTGGCGGGGCGCCAGGGCTGAACTACCCTTGCGGGCCAAATCTTCCCAGCAGCCCGGCAGGACATGACCGCAGCACGGATCGATCTCGATCGACTGCTCCGCAGACTTGAGACGTTCAACCATATCGGCGCGCTGCCGGGCGGCGGCAACTGCCGTCTCGCGCTCAGCGATGCGGACCGCGATGGCCGCGGTCTGCTGGTCGCGTGGATGCGTAAGCTCGGCCTCGCGGTGACGATCGACGCGATCGGCAACATCATCGGCGTGCGCAAAGGCCGCGACGACGTCGCGCCAGTGATGTTCGGCTCGCACATCGACACGGTCGCGACTGGGGGGCGCTACGATGGGCTCTACGGTGTTCTCGCCGGCCTCGAGGTCTGTGAGTCGCTCGGCGACGCTGGTGCGGTGACGCGGCGGCCGCTCGCCCTGGTCGCCTTCACCAACGAGGAAGGCTCGCGGTTCTCGCCCTATGCCATGGGCAGTCTGGTCTATGTCGGCGGCCTGGCGCTGGAAGACGCCTACGCCATCAAGGGCATCGACGGCGCGAGCGTCGGCGACGAGCTCGCGCGGATCGGCTATCGCGGCGACGCCAAGCCTGGTTGGCTCAAGCCGCATGCCTATGTCGAGCTTCACATCGAACAGGGGCCGGTGCTGGAAAACGAAGGCCTCGTCATCGGCGCGGTCGAGGGCATTCCCGGCCTGTCATGGACCGAAGTCACCGTCACGGGCCGCGCCTCGCACGCCGGCACGACTCCCATGCACCTGCGGCGCGATGCGGCGCTGGCCGCTGGCGAGATCGCGGTGTTCGTGCGCAAGCTTGCCATTGAGATGGGCGGCACTCAGCGCGGCACGGTGGGACGCATCGAGGTCGCGCCGAATCTTGTCAATGTCATCGCCGAGCGCGCAACGCTGACCGTCGATCTGCGCAATATGGATGAGGCGCTGTTGCGCCGCGCGGAAGCCGAGCTTGCTGCTTGTCTGGAACGCCTAACCAAGCAGGAGCCGCTGTCGATCACGACCCGCAGCCTCGGCCGGTTCGATGTCACACCGTTTGCGCCCGAGATCGTCACTTTGGTCGAAAGCGCGGCGCGCGAATTGGGCTATCCATCGCGCCGCCTGCCGTCAGGTGCCGGCCACGATGCGCAGATGATGTTGCGCATCTGCCCGTCCGGCATGATCTTCGTGCCGAGCGTCGGAGGGTTGAGCCACAACGTCAACGAACATACCGAGCCTGCGCATCTCAAAGCCGGTGCGGACGTGTTGCTCAACATGGTAACGCGGCTGGCTGACGCGCCGTAACGCTAGCGCGGCTGAAATCCGGACTCCTCGATCAGCTTCTTGCCGTAGGCGCGTTGCACCTTGAGATAGGCCCCGAACTGGTCCGGTGTATCGAACACCGGAAAGATCCCGATATCGATCAGGCGCTTCTGGCGGAACGCCGGATCGTTGCCGATCGCGGTGATCTCCTGGTGCAGCTTCTGGATCGCAGGTTTGGGCGTGCCAGTCGGCGCGACAAAGCCGAAATACACCGGCGCGAGATTGGGAAAGCCCAATTCGCCGAGCGTCGGCACGTCGGGGAACAGCGGCGAGCGCTTTTCGGAATCCACGGCCAGCGCCTTCACCGCGCCGCTGCGGATATGAGAAATGAAGTTTGGCAGGCCGACGATCGCGATCGGCGTCGTGCCGGTCAGCAGTCCGGTGACCATGTCGGCGCCGCCGCGCGACGGCACCATCACGATGTCGGCGCCGGTCTTCTTCTTCCAGCTCTCGAACGTGATTTGCATCGGAATGGCGAGCACGCTGTAGCTCAGCGTGCCGGCCTTCGCCTTCGACAGCGCCGCGAGATCGTCGAGCGAGTTCACGTTGAGGGCGGAGCTGACCACCAGCACCTGTGTGTTGATGAAGGCGTTGGTGATCGCCTCGAAATCTCTTTCCGGATTGTAGGGGATCGACTTGAAGGTGAATTCGTTGAGGGTAAGAACTTCGTTGGGCAGGATGCAGATCGTGTAGCCGTCGTTGGCGGCTTCCGCGCAGGCGCGGCCGGAAATATTCATGCCGCCGCCGGGGCGGTTGTCGACGATGATCGCTTGGCCGATCCGTTTCTGCAGTTCGTCGCCCATCGCGCGCACGAAGATGTCGCTGGTACCGCCGGCACTGTTGGCGGTGATGACGCGGATTGGCTTGGATGGATAGTTCTGCGCGGCTGCGGACGTAGCCGCGGCAAGCAGTGCAATCAGCGCGACGAGGATTTTCATCGCTCACCTCAGTTCAGTTTGAGCAAGCGTCGTGCGTTGCTCCAGAAGATCTTTTCCTTGTCGGCGGCGGGGATGTCGAGATCCTGGATCAGCTTGATGGCGCGCGGCTTGAGCGAAGTCAGCGGCGGCGCGTCGCTGCCGTAGAGCACGTGGTCGGGGCCGATCCAGTCGAGCACCATCTTCACCGCCGGCTCGTTGTACGTCACGGTGTCGAGGTAGAGCTTCTTCAGGTAGTGGCTCGGCTTGTGCTTGATCTTCATCGGCACATACGGCCCGAGGAAGAACGCTTCATCCTGCAATTCGTAGGCGTAGTCCATCCGGCTGATAGTTTCGCAAATGCCGCCGCCGCCGTGTGACGCCACGATCTTCAGGCGCGGGAAGTCTTCCAGGATGCCGCGCACGATCAGCCGGCCGAGCGCGAGGCACAAATCGAACGGCCGGCCGATGCTCGACGCCAGCCGATATTCCTTCATCCTCTCTTCGCCGAACCCCAGATGCGGTGGATGGATCATCACTGGCACGTCGAGATCCTGGATCAGCTCCCAGAACGGCCGCGCTTCGTCGTCGTCCGGATAGTGGCCCTTGTGGCTGGAGTGGATGAACACTCCCTTCAGGCCGAGCTCCGTGATCGCGCGTTCGGTTTCCTTGATGAACGCCGGCCCGCCGCACGGCAGAATGGTGGCGAAGGAATAGAGCACGCCCTTGTGCTTGGCCTGCACCTCGGCGGCGTAGTCGCTCCAGGCCTGCACTGCGGGCAACTCCTCGTCGGCCCGCTTGCCGCGCAGGTAGTGTGCTGCGTTCGTCACCACGCTGATATCGATGCCAGCCTTGTGGTGAGCGTCGCAGGAAATTCTCCAGCACCATCGGGCAGCCGTGCTCGCCCCATTTCGGGCCGCTGTGACCGTCCCAGGTGCGCAAGTCGTCGGCGGCCTCCTCAGGCGTGTAGATGTGCGAATGCCAGTCCAGGATCATGCAGGCCCCCGATTGTCAGGCGGTCATCCTACGACGCCCAGAATTGCGCAGGAACCGCCACATGCGGTCGTTCGTTGTTCCCTGTCGGGGGCCAGCGTTCGAGAGGCCCTCATGAGCACGGGCATCAGGCTCTTTCTGTCCGGCGCATTGCTTTTTATGCTGGTGGGATGCGGTGACAGCGCCAAGTTGCCGGACGAAGCGGCGATCGGCAGCAGCCCGATATTGCCCGCGCCCAATCCGACACTGATTCCGACCGTCAATGTTGCTCCCGCCAAAGGTTGGCCGGCGGGAGCGAAGCCGCAGGCCGCAGCGGATCTGGAAAGCAACGCCTTCGCGACCGGATTGGACCATCCGCGCTGGCTCTACGTGCTCCCGAACGGTGATGTGCTGGTTGCCGAAACCAATGCGCCGCCGCGGGCAGAGCAGGGCAAAGGCATCAAGGGCAAAGTCTTTCAGTACTTTCTGAAGCAGGCCGGCTCTGCTGGGCCGAGCGCCAATCGCATCACATTGCTGCGCGATGCTGATGGTGACGGGGTCGCGGAGGTTCGCACCGAATTCCTTGCCGGATTGAACTCGCCGTTCGGCATGGTCCTGGAAGGTAATGCGCTCTACGTCGCCAACACCGACGCGGTGCTGCGTTTTAGCTATATTCAGGGCGCCACCAGAGTGGAAGGTTCGGGCACCAAGGTCGCGGATCTGCCTGCTGGTCCGCTCAATCATCACTGGACCAAAGGCCTGCTCGCCAGCCCCGACGGCTCTCGGCTCTACGTCTCGGTCGGCTCCAATAGCAACGTGGCGGAGAATGGCATCGACAAGGAAGAGCGACGCGCCGCGATCCTGGAAATCGTGACGTCGACCGGTGAATCCCGCGTGCTCGCCTCCGGACTGCGCAATCCGGTCGGGATGGGATTCGAGCCGCAGACTTCGACTCTGTGGGCGGTGGTGAACGAGCGCGATGAATTGGGCAGCGATCTCGTGCCCGACTATTTGACCTCTGTTAAAGACGGCGGCTTCTACGGCTGGCCGTTTAGCTATTTCGGCCAGCACATCGACCCACGGGTCGAGCCGCAGCGGCCCGACCTGGTCGCCAAGGCAATCGTGCCCGACTACGCGCTCGGTAATCACGTCGCGCCGCTGGGGCTCACCTTCGCAAAGGGCAATCGTCTGCCGGAACAATTCAAGGACGGCGCCTTCATCGGGCTGCACGGCTCGTGGAACCGCAAGCCACGCAGCGGCTACAAAGTTGTGTTCGTGCCGTTCGAGAACGGCAAGCCATCCGGCAAACCTGTCGACGTGCTGACCGGCTTTCTGAGCGACAAGGGCGAGGCGATGGGCCGCCCGGTCGGTGTGGCGATCGACAAGCAGGGTATGCTGTTGGTTTCTGACGACGTCGGCAACGCGATTTGGCGCGTGTCGCCAACGCGGCGCTCGGTGGAAAATCGTTATCGGCTGGTGGATTAGGTCTACGTCCCACCCTCTGTGGCGGCCTGCCCGTGGGCGGTCATCACATTTTTTCGAGCAGTGCCAACTCGCCTTGTCGCTGCGGCCGAAAAGGCGCAGCCTTTCGTACACTGGAATATGTCCAGACAAGAAGCGGCCCGCTGCGGCCTTGGCTCCGTGCGGGCGTCAGGGAGGAAGCAAGCAATGGCCACCAATTTCACTGTCAATGGCAAGGCGGCATCGACCGATGCACCGCCTGCAACACCTTTGCTGTGGGTGATCCGCGAGGGCCTCAACCTCACCGGCACCAAGTTCGGCTGCGGTGCCGGTTTGTGCGGCGCCTGCATGGTGCACATCGACGGCAAGCGCGCCTATTCCTGTCAGACCCAGGTGTCCGAGGTCGCCGGCAAGTCGGTGACCACGATCGAAGGTCTGTCACCCGATTCCAGCCACCCCTTGCAGAAGGCGTGGCTCGCCGAGCACGTGCCGCAATGCGGTTACTGCCAATCCGGCCAGATCATGAGCGCGGCCGATCTGCTCAAGCAGAAGCCGAAGCCGACGCGCGACGAGATCATCGAGCACATGAACACCAATATCTGTCGATGCGGCACCTATCAGCGCATTGTGCGCGCGGTCGAGCGCGCGGCGCGGGAGGCATGACATGAACAAGCCCCTCAAGCACTCCGCACTGTCCCGCCGCCAGGTGATGATTGGCGCTGCGGGGCTTTCGTTTGCGTTTGCGTTGCCCGGCGGCGCTGTTGCCGCGGCGCTGGCGCCCACGCGGGCCGGCAAGGCGATCAGTCCGTGGGTTTCGATCGCGAGTGACGGCACCATCAGCATCATGTCGGCGGCAACCGAGATGGGGCAGGGGTCGCTGACCTCGCTGCCGCTGATCCTCGCCGAAGAGCTCGATGCCGACTGGTCGAAGGTGAAGATCGTGACGGCGCCGCCGATCGAAGCGATCTACGGCAATCCTGGCTTCCAGGGCATGATGTACACCGCCGGCTCCAACGCGGTGACGAGCTACTACACGCCGTTGCGCATCTTCGGCGCGCAGGTGCGCCGGGTGCTGCTCGACAATGCGGCGAAGATGCTGAGCGTGCCGGTCGAGGAACTCACCACCGAGCCGAGCACAGTGGTGCACGCGAAATCCGGCCGGCGGCTGAGCTACGGCGAGATCGCCGCGATCGCGGTCATTCCGGAGAAAGCACCGGAGATCAAGCCCGACCAGCTCAAGAAGCTGAAAGATTTCCGGCTGATTACCAAGGACGTGATGCGGGTGGAGTTGCCCGACAAAGTCAACGGCACCGCGCGCTACGCCATCGACCTCCAAGTCCCGAACATGCTTTACGGCACGGTGCTGCGGGCGCCGGTCGAAGGCTCGGTCCCGGACAAGATCGACGAGAGCAAAGTCAAATCGATCCCCGGGGTTCTGCGGATCGTGCGATTGCCTTATGGCGTCGGCGTGCTTGCCGAGACGTCGTGGGCGGCGTTCGACGCAAGGCGTGCTCTTGCGCAGTCCGTGACCTGGAGCAGAACCGGTACGGCGTGGGGCTTCGACAGCGACAAGGGCATCGAGCGATTCGCGGCTGACGCCAAGAACCCGCAGCGCATGTCCACCGAGTGGAGCCGGATCGGCGATCCGCGTGGCCAGATGCCAAAAGCGGCCTCGACCATGGAGGCAGAGTACCGCTGCGACTATGCGTATCACGCGCAGATGGAGCCGCTGAACGCCATGGCGTCAGTGTCACCGGCGGGCGATGCGGTCGAGATCTGGGCTGGCACGCAAAGCCAGACGACCGCGACCGAAGCGCCGGCCAAGATCCTCGGCATCCCGAAGGACAAGGTGAAGCTGCACGACATGTTGATGGGCGGCGGCTTCGGCCGGCGCGGCAACCGCGACGTCGATTTCATCATCGACGCGGTGTTGATGTCGAAGGAAGCCGGCCGGCCGGTCAAGGTGATGTGGACCCGCGAGGACGACATCGCGAACGGCCGGTTCCGTCCGATCTCGGCCCACGCCGTGAAGGCGGGGTTTGACCAGTCCGGCAAGCTCACGGCCTGGCAGCACCGTATCGCGGTCGACCGCGTCGGAGCCTACATGGACCCGGTGCGCTATCAGGCGGCGGGCGGCAAGGACTTCATCGCCATGCTGGGCGCCGATCTGCGCGGCTACGATGTGCCGCATCAGCTGGTGGAGCAGCTCTACCGCGACACTGGCGTGCGTACCAATCCGCTGCGTGGCATCAGCTTCCTGGCCAACCGGTTCGCCACCGAGTTGTTCATCGACGAGATCGCGCGCAAGCGCGGGATCGATCCGCTCGCGTATCATCTTGAGCTGCTGAAAGGCACCCCACGTGCCATCAAGGTGGTCGAGCGGGTGGCGCAGATGGCGGAATGGGGCAAGAAACGCGACGGCCGCGCGCTCGGCTTCGCCTATCTCGACTATTCCGGCTCGCAGGTGGCCGGCATTGCCGAGGTCTCGATCAACCGGGCGAGCGGCGAGATCAAGGTGCATAACTTCTGGTGCACCATCGACTGCGGCGTCGCGGTGCAGCCCGACAACGTGATTGCGCAGCAGGAGAGCAGCATCGTCTACGGCCTTGGCGTGACGTTGACCGAGCTCATCACCATCAAGAATGGCGCGGTCGAGCAGAGCAATTTCTACGACTATCAGGTGCCGCGCATGAAGGACGTGCCGCCGATGCACATCGAGGTGATCCAGACCGACAACCATCCGACCGGCGCTGGCCAGATGGCGACGCCGCTGGTCGCGCCCGCCATCGCCGCCGCGGTGGCGGAGCTGACCGGCGTGCGGCTGCGGCACACGCCGTTCACGCCGGAGCGGGTGAAGAAGGCGCTGGGTTAGCGGCGCGGCACTACAAGCGGGCGCGCCGACAAAGCGCGCCCGCTCCTTTGCCAAAAATTCAGCGCGCGACCGCTTCCGGCTTGCGCTCCGCCAGATATCGCTCTGCCGTCATCGGCGAGCCCTCGACCGGCGGCTTCTTGATCTCAACTCCGGCGAAATTCGTTGCCTCCTCCACCCAGCTTTTCGGCGCCGGCAGGCCCCACCGGCTGGAATTGGAATTGGCATTGACGAGGCACTTCACTGGCGCTTCGTCGATGTCGATCAATTGGATGCCGGGCAGCAGCAGCTCGGTGCGGTGGCCGTCCGGATCGCGGAGGTAGAGATAGTAGGCGTGCTCATGGCCGTGACGGCCGGGGCCATGCTCGATGCGGTCGTCGAAACCTATATTTCCCGCAACATCGCAAGCGCGGACGATGTCCTCGAACGCTTCGACGACGAAGCCGCCGTGGTGGAAGCGCGGGCCTGACCGATTGAATAGAACGATGTCCCATGGATTGTTCTTGCGGTGCAGGAAGGTGCCGATCACGACGTCGGCGCCCTCGACGACGAGGTAATCGGAAATCCGGAAGCCGAGATCCATGTAGAACTTCGCCCCCGACATCACGTCCGGCACCAGGACCTGATAGTGATCCATCCGCAGCGCGCCGGCGCCCTTGTGTTGGTGGATCTTGGTGTACATCCGCGGCCGCGTCTCCATGGTGGCGACCAGCTCGACTGGCGTTCCGGCTAGGTCGTTGAAGTGCAGGGTGCGGCCCTGGTGCGGCACGTCGACGAATTTCGCGTTGGTGCCGGTGCGGTCGAAGTACGCCTTGGCCTTGTCCAGGTCCTCGTTGGTGAGGACGCGCATGCCGATCCGCTCGCACATCGGTTGGCCGGTGGTGCGCTTCAAGGTCAGACTGTGGTGGCCGATCTCCTCGACGCCGCGCAGCCAGATCGTGTCGCGATTCTCGTCGCTGACGACCAGGCCTATCACTTCGGTGTAGAAGTCGCGGCTCTTGGCGAGGTCGCGCGCGGTGAAGATAAGGTGGCTGGCGCGCGTGATGTTGAACGGCGGATTGAAGTTGGTCGAGGGCAGGGCTGTCACGTCTTCACCTGTACGCCGGTTTCCTTCACGATCGCACCCCATTGCGCCAGCTCGCGATCGATCATCGCGCCATATTGTGCGGGTGAAATCATGCCGGGATCGTAGGACGAGCTCACCAGGCGGTCGCGGATCTGCCCGCTCGAATTCATCTTTATGGTCTCGCGGTTGATCGCCTGGACAATGCCTTGCGGTGTGCCAGTCGGCGCAAGCAAGCCGTTAGCGACGTAGAGATCGTCGAAGCCTTCATAGCCGAGCTCCCGGAAAGTCGGCACTTCGGGTGCTGAGACTGAGCGCTTGGCTCCCGTCACCCCGAGTGCGATGACCTTGCCCGAGTCGCGCACACCCTTGGAATTGCCCGGCGTGTCGAAAGTGAACTGCAGCGTGCCGGCGGCGGTCGCCAGCAATTGCTGCGTCGTGCCGGGGTAGGGCACGTGCTGGCCCTCGATGCCGGTGCGCTTGAGCAGAAGCTCCGTCACCAGATGACCGCCAGTGCCGACACCTGGGGAGCCCCAGTTTAGCTGACCCGGCCGCGCCTTGGCGTAGTCGACAAGCTCCTTCAGCGTTTTCGGGCCGAGCTCGGCGTTGACCACCAGCAGGAACGGGAAGGTGAACAGAAGCGAGATCGGTGCGAAGTCGCGCTTCACATTGACCGGCGAGCCGGCGATCACCAGCGGCGCCAGCACGATGTGACTGTTGGATGCCAGCAGCAGCGTATGTCCGTCCGGCGCCGAGCGCGCCACCGCCATGCAGCCGACCGAGCCGGAGCCGCCGGCGATGTTCTCCAGCACGAAGTTCTGGCCGAACGTGTCCTTGAGGGGATCGGCATACATCCGGAACAATTGCCCGGGCCCGCCGGTCGCGGTCGGCGAGATGACGCGCACGCTGCGCGCCGGCCAGCCGCCGACTTGGCTTTGTGCATGGGCCGTGGAGAGGCCGGCCGCCGCAGCGCTTGCCACCCCCGCGATGAATGTCCGGCGCGTCGGCATGAAACCTCCCTGCGTTTTGTCTTGTCGTTGGCAACGCTTTGCACTGAGCCTGGAAAGCATGCTTGATGTGGCCCAGCGGGTTCAAGCCCGATGAGGTGCGGTGCCCGGGAGGGAATGCATGACGGACTATCTGTTGCCGACCACCGTGGTGGGCAGCTACCCACAGCCGGACTGGCTGGTCGACCGCGACCTGCTCAAGACCATGGTGCCGCGTGTGCGGGTGCGCGAGCTGTGGCGCGTGCCGGAAGAATATCTGTCGCAGGCGCAGGACGATGCCACCATCCTGGCGATCCGTGACATGGAGCGCGCTGGCATCGACATCATCACTGACGGCGAGATGCGCCGCGAAAGTTACTCCAATCGCTTCGCCACCGCGCTCGACGGCGTCGACAACGACAATCCCGCGACCATCACCAACCGCGCCGGCCGCTCGGTCAGCGTGCCGCGCGTGGTCGGCAAGGTGAAACGCAAGGGTCCGGTTGAGGTCGAGGACATGAAGTTTCTGCGCCGCCACACCAAGCACAAAGCCAAGATCACGCTGCCCGGGCCCTTCACCATGGCGCAGCAGGCTCATAACGAGTTCTACAAGGACAGCGACGAGATGGTGATGGACTTCGCCGCTGCGGTGAACGAGGAGGTGCGCGATCTCGAAGCCGCCGGCGCCGATGTGATCCAGCTCGACGATCCCTGGCTGCGCAACGATCCGGACGCGGCGAAGCGCATCGCAGTGCCGGCGCTCAATCGCGCGCTGCAGGGGTTGAAGGTGCCGACCGTCGTGCACCTGTGCTTCGGCTATGCGGCCGTGGTGCCGGGGCAGAAGCCGTCCGGCTACGCGTTCCTGCCGCAACTGGCCGACAGCATCGCTGACCAGATCTCGATCGAAGCGGCGCAGCCCAAGCTCGACCTTGGTGTGCTGCAGGACCTTGCCGGTAAGACCATCATGCTCGGCGTGATTGACCTCGGCGATCGCACCGTCGAAACGGCGGACATTGTCGCAGATCGCATCCGCGCCGCACTGGAGCATGTGCCTGCGGAGAAGCTGGTGCCCGCGCCGGACTGCGGCATGAAGTACCTGTCGCGCGACGTGGCATTCGGCAAGCTGATGGCGCTCTCCGCCGGCGCGGCGCTGGTGCGCAACGAGTTGTCGTGACCCTTTTCCATCGCGTGGCGGAATGCCAAAGTCTGCCGAGGAGCCGCGATGATCATCGACATCTTCAATCACTTCATGCCGCCGGCGTATTTCGAGCGTCTCGGCACCCTCATCCCCGGACATCCGGTGCTGACCGCGTTCCCGCGGCTCAAGCCGCTCGTCGACATCGAGGCGCGGCTGCGCCTGATGGACGAGTTCGGGGAGATGCAGCACGTCATCTCGCTCGCCAACCCGCCGCTGGAATTGATCGCGGGGCCGGACAAGACACCGGAGCTGGCGCGGTTTGCCAATGACGCGCTGGCCGAGGTCTGCCGCAAGCATCCTAACCAGTTTCCGGCATTCATCGCCTCGCTGCCGATGAACAACGTCGAGGCATCGCTCGCCGAGATCGACCGCGCGGTGAAGCATCTTGGCGCACGCGGCGTCCAGATGTTCACCAACGTGGCGGGCAAGCCGCTGTCCGGACCGGAGTATCGCCCGCTGTTCTCAGCGATGCTGCAGCACGATCTGCCGGTCTGGATCCATCCGATGCGGGCGGCGCAGTTTTCGGACTACGCCAGCGAACAGGCGTCGGAGAACGAGATCTGGTTCAGCTTCGGCTGGCCCTATGAGACCACGGCGTGCATGACACGGCTGATCTACTCCGGAATCTTCGACGAGATGCCGGGGCTCAAGATCGTCAGCCATCACATGGGCGGTATGATCCCGTACTTTTCGGGAAAAATTCAGCTCGGCTTCCGGCAGATTTTCTTCGGCGCGCCGGGCAGGAATCCGGCGGCCGTGGAGGCTGGGCTGAAGAAACTGCCGGTCGAATATTTCAAGATGCTTTACGCCGACACCGCGCTCGGCGAGGTCGCGCCGACCCGCTGCGGCCACGCCTTCTTCGGCACCAAGCAATGCCTGTTCGCCAGCGACGCGCCGTTCGATTCCGAGCAGGGCCGGGGGCTGCTGCGCCGGTCGATCGATGCGGTGAACGCGCTGGAGATTTCGCAGCCGGAGAAGGATGCGATCTTTGCTGGGAATGCGAGGAAGCTGTTGAGGCTTTAGGTCGTGTCCCGGCAAAGCGAGCCATAAGCGCGTTTACGCGCGTCTTCGACGCGCTATGGCGAGCGCGAGTTGGCCCCCGGTTTGCTGTACCGAAGAAGGCTGGGTCCCGGGTCTCGCTTCGCCCGCCCTGGACACGTAAGGAGAGAGCAGAGAATGCGAACCGAAAACATCCGCGTGAAGCTGCGCGACGGCGAGATGGGCGCCTACATCGCCTATCCGGACCAGACGCCGGCTGGCGCGATCATCGCCATCATGGAAATCTGGGGCGTCAACGACACGATGCGCCACCACGCTCACGAGTTTGCCGAGGCCGGCTTCATCTGTCTCGTCCCCGACCTGTTCTGGCGGCAGGAGCCGGGCGTCGAATTGTCCGACAAGAGCCCCGCCGACATCCCGAAGGCGTTCGATCTCTACTACGAGTTCGACTACGACCTCGGCGTCCGCGACATGGAGGACACCTGGCACTATCTGCAGACGCTGCCGGGCTGCAACGGCAAGGTCGGCGTGGTCGGTTACTGCCTTGGCGGCAAGCTCTGTTACCTGATGTGCTGCCGCACCGACATCGATTGCGCGGTGGCGTACTACGGCACCTATATCGAGCACCGCATCAAGGAAGCGAAGAACCTGCATCGGCCGTTCGTGCTGCACATGGCGATGAAGGATCGCTGGGTGCAGGCCGAAGTGAACGACATGCTGGTGCGTCGGCTGTCGCCGAATCCGATGGTGACCATCCACCAGTATCCCGGCGCCGACCACGCCTTTGCCCGGCACGGCGGCCGCACGTACTCCAAGCCGGAGGCGGATCGCGCGCTTGGCCTCACCGTGGATTTCTTCAAAAAGCATCTCAGTTCGTTGTAGACTTGGCGACAGGCCCACAGAGGGCGTTGCCATGATGAAGCTTGGCCTCTTCCTGCACGGACCCGGGCACAACATCGCGGCCTGGCGCGATCCCGCGTCGGACGCGGGGGCCGGCATGAAGCTCAGCCACTACGTGCGCCTGGCGCAGCTCGCCGAGCGAGCGAAGTTCGACTTCGTCTTCAACGCTGATACCCAGGCGACCTTCGGCCCCGACGACGTCGACATGTGGAAGCGCACCACGGTGGCGCATCGCATCGAGCCGATCACGCTGCTCGGTGCGCTTGCTGCGGTGACGCAGCATATCGGCCTGGTCGCGACCGCGACCACCACCTATCTCGAGCCGTTCCATGTGGCCCGGATGTTCGCCTCGCTCGACCAGCTCAGCGAAGGCCGCGCCGGCTGGAACCTGGTGACCTCGTCGGCTGCCGCCGAGGCGCTCAATTTCAGCCATGCCGAGCATGCGGCGCACGCCGATCGCTACGAGCGCGCCGCCGAGTTCGTGCAGGTGGTGCTCGGCCTCTGGGACACCTGGGAGGACGACGCCTTCGTATTGGACAAGGCGGAAGGCCTGTTCTTCGACCCGGCCAAGCTGCACATGCTCAATCACAAGGGCAAGCATTTCCAGGTGCGCGGCCCGCTGATGATCCAGCGTTCGCCGCAGGGGCGGCCGGTGATCGTTCACGCCGGCCAGTCCGAGGCCGGCCGCAATCTCGCCGCGCAGTCGGCCGAGGTCGTGTTCTCGGTCGAGCAGAACATCGACAAGGCGCGCGAGTTCTACGCCGATCTCAAGGCCCGCGCCGCACGGCACGGTCGCCCGCCCGGCTCGATCAAGATCATGCCGGGTGTGCTGGCGGTCGTCGGCGAGAGCCGCGCGGAGGCCGAGGACCGCTACGACCAGATTCAATCGCTCATCCATCCCGAGCTTGGCGTCGCGTACCTGTCCGAGATGGTGGCGATGGATCTTTCGCCCTATCCGCTCGACGGGCCATTGCCGGATGTGCCGCTCACCAACTCGCAGCAGGGCCGGCAGAAGGTGATCGTCGAAATGGCGCGGCGCGAGAACCTCACCATCCGGCAGCTCTACCGGAAGGTGGCGGGAACGCGGGCGCACCGAACATTGTGCGGCACCGCCGGCGAGATCGCGGATTCGCTTGAGCATTGGTACAGGAGCGGCGCCGCCGACGGCTTCAACATCCTGACGCCGACGCTACCTGCGGATTTCGAGCTGTTCGTAGGAGAGGTCGTGCCGGAGCTGCAGCGCCGCGGCCTGTTCCGCACCGAATATGAAGGCCGCACCCTGCGCGAGAACCTCGGCATGGCCCGTCCGGACAATCTGCGCGCCGCCGCCGCGGCGGAGAGCCAGCGGCGCAAGGTGTCGGGATAGTTACGCCGGATCCAGCCCGATCTTCTTGAGCAGCGACGCCTTGTCCGGCGCGGTGAGGAATTTCACCAGTGCTTCCGCGGTCGCCCAGTCCTTGGCGTTCACCGGCCGCGCCATGCCGTACACGATGACGGTCTGCAATTCTTTCGGCAGCGGCCCGACGTAGTCGATGCCCTTGATCGGCAGCAGCTCGCCGATCTGCTGCACGCCGATCTCGGCCTTGCCGTCCGCCACCAGCGTGCCGACCCGGACGCCGAGGTCGGGCTGGATCATCTTGGCCTTGACCTGATCGGCGATGCCGATCTTGGCCATTGCGTTCAACAGATGCACACCGCTCGGACCACGGCTGACGCCGATCGACTTCGCAGCCAAAAAAGCGACCTTGAGCGCCTCCGGCGTGCTGATATCGGGCTTCGGCGCGCCGCTCTTCACCGCGATGCCGACGCGGGCGTGGACGAAATCGACCCGTGTGCCGGCGACGAGCTTGCCGTCCTTCGTCAGCGCTTCGATGTTGTCCGGCGTGGTCATCACGACATCCGAGGGCGATCCCTCCCTGACCTTTGTCATCAGCGTGGCGGCCGGAAAGAGCGTCATCGTCACCTTGTGGCCGGTCGCCTTCTCGAACATCGGGATCAGATCTTCGAGCGGCTCGCGCATCGCGGTCGAGCCCAGCAGCGTGATCTCGGCGGCGTGCACGGCGGTGCTCATCAAAACGGCGCTCAATGCGCCCAGCAATGTCGCAACGATTGTCCTGTAGGCCATCACCATCTCCCCCTTGCTCGATCAGAATAACCGCTTCGATGCAATCTGGGCGCCTTCGACCATGGCGCGCAACTTGGCCCACGCCACGTCCGGATGCACCTCATCGCCTGCGCCCGACGTGCCGAAGCCGCAATCGGTGCCGGCGATGACGCGTTCGCGCCCGACCACGTCGGCGAACCGGATGATGCGCTGCGCCACCAGTTCCGGATGCTCCACCAGATGGACGCAATGTGACACTACCCCAGGCACGATGATCTTATCGTCCGGCAGCTTCACGTCCTGCCACACCGCCCATTCGTGCTCGTGGCGCGGGTTGGCGCCTTCCACCAGGTAGGCCGCGGCGCGCACCCGCAGCATCAGATCGGCGAAGTGTTTGAGCTCGAAGTCGTGCACCCGCGGCGCGATGTTGGTGCTGTAGCAGGTGTGGAAGCGGATCTTCTCCTCCGGGATGCGGCGCAGTGCGTGGTTGAGCGCTTCGACGCGCAGCGCGATGAACTTGCGGCAATCTTCAATCGTCGCATCGGTGGCGCGGTTGTAATGCGTCGCCATGCGTGGATCGTCGATCTGCAGGAGAAAGCCGGCCTCGATGATGGCGAGATACTCCACGCGCATCGCCTCGCCGAGCGCCTCCAGATATGCCTCGTCGGAGCCGTAGTGCCGGTTCTCGTAGTAGAGTTCCAGATTCGAAGGCGAGATCGCGGTGATGAAGGCTTCTTCGATCGCCTTGCCTGCCAGCGACTTTTTCAGGTTTTCGATATCGGCGCTGACCTCGTCGTGGCCGACATATTTGATCGGTCCCGCGCACACCAGCGCCTTCGGTCGCGCGGTGCGCTTGGCGACCAGCGTGCCGGAGCGCGCGGCGTGCATGATCTTCAGATCTTCGTAGGCGCCGGCGAATTCGATCGAATCGCGGGTCGCGCCGCGAAACCGCACCGGGCTGTCGATTTCCTCCAAACCGGTGAGGCGTGCCCGTGCATAGGCCATCCAGTTGAACTTGCTGTGCTCGCCGTCGCCGATGATGTCGATCCCGGTGTTGACCTGCTGCTGCACCACCTCGGAGATGGCGCGGTTGACGCGAGCTGCAAACGCCTTGGTGTCGTAGGGCTCGCCCAGTTCCTTGGCGTTGAGCATTGCCACCAGGTCGCTGGGGCGCGGCAGGCTGCCGGTGTGGGTGGTGAGGATCCGGCTGGTGCTGCGCTGCATTTTTACTTCAGTCCGCTGTTGCTCCGGCGCGAACAGCCGGGCGCAAACGATAGCAACTTTTCCGGATTGCCCGAAAGCGTGAGGCGCTAAGATAAGCCGCTGCCCACTTGCCCACTGTTCGAGGAGTACGTGCCGTGCGCCGACGTGATGTTCTTGGCCTTGCTTCCGCCGCTGCCGCGGCGTCATTCGCGCCGCGTTCTACGTTGGCGCAACCGTCCTGGCCGTCTGCGAACATCACGCTCGTCGTTCCGTTCACGCCGGGCGGCCTGACCGACATTCTGGCGCGCGCGATCGGCGACAAGATCACGCCGGTGCTCGGCCGCCCGGTGATCGTCGACAACCGGCCGGGCGCCGGTGGCGGCATTGGCGCGACCTTCGTCGCACGCGCGGCGCCCGATGGGTACACGCTTTTGCTCGGCCACATCGGCATCCTGGCGGTCAATCCGAGCCTCTACGCCAACCTGCAGTACGACCCGCTGGCGTTCTCCTACATCGCGCCGCTCGCGATCGTCCCCAACGTGATCGTGGTCAATCCGTCGGTGCCGGTGCACTCCATCAAGGAGCTGATCGACTACGCCAAAGCCAATCCCGGCAAGCTGAACTTCAGCTCAGCCGGCACCGGCGGCGCCGCCCACATCGCGATGGCGGCGTTCAACGTTGCCTCGGGCACCACCATGACCCACGTGCCCTATCGCGGCACGCCGCAATCGGTCGGCGACGTGATCTCCGGTCAGGTCCAGGCCACGTTCACCAGCGGCGTGTCGCTGCTGCCGCACGTGCGCGCCGGCACGCTGCGCGCGCTCGGCGTCTCGACTCGCGAACGCCTGTCGATCGCGCCGGACATCCCGGCGATCGCCGAGACCCTGCCGGGCTTCGACCTGTCGGCATGGTACGGCATCGTCGGTCCCGCCGGCCTGCCGGAACCGATCGTGCAGCGGCTGCATGGCGAAATCCGCAAGGCGATGGCGTCGCCTGATATCGGCAAGCGCCTGAACACCGAAGGCGCCGTGCATTGGGACGTATCGCCGGAGGGATTCCGTAGTTACGTCGTGGCGGAAACCGCGCGCTGGAAGACGGTGATCGAGGCGGCGAAGATCAAGATCGAGTGATGGTCGCTCTGGATCAGGACGGCTTGGTGAGGTTGGGCAGCACTGTGATCAGGCTCGGGAACATCACCAAGATCACCATGCCGAGCACGATCAGCCACACGAATGGCCAGGACGCGCGGTAGATTTCGGTTGTCGGCAGCTCGGGCGCCGCGCTCTTGAGCGCAAACAACACATAGCCGAACGGCGGGGTCAGCCCGCCCACGGTGGCCACGATCAGGAACAGCGTCCAGAACCAGATCGGGTCGAAGGCGTAGAGCTTGAGCAGCGGCTGGTAGATCGGGATCAGCACCAGCATCAGCGCAAGCTGGTCCAGGAACATGAACAGCACGAATGGCAGAGCCAGCATCGCGAACAGCATGAAAACGGCCGGCACATTCAGCGAAGCCACCAACTCGGCAACCGCTCGCGTCGCGCCGGTGAAGGTCAGCAACTGGCTGAACATCACGGCGCAGCACATGATGACCAGGAGCAGCGCCGAAACGGTCGCGGCCGTGGTGAACGCCTGGCCGAGCATCCGAAACGAGAACTTGCGATAGATCAACGCCACCGCAACGGCGCCCGCCACGCCGGTTGCTGCGGCTTCGGTCGGGGTCGCGACGCCGAACATGATCAATCCCATCACCATGAAGAACACGAAGCTGCAGGGCAGCATGCGCAGCACTGCGACCAGGGTACTGGTTTTCGATTGACTCCTTTCAGCGTCGGACGACGCATCCGGCGCGAGCGAGGGATCGTGCCAGACCCGGTACAGCACGTAGATGAGGAACAGGCTCATCAGGAGAAGCCCCGGGATGATGCCGGCGATCAGCAGTCCCGCGGTCGAGATTTCGGCGAGCGTGGCGATCAGGATCGCGAGCACGCTGGGCGGAATGATCGGATCGAGGCAGGCGCCGCCGAGGATCGTTCCGGCCGAGAGGCGCGTGTTGTAGCCGCGCCGCACCATCTCCGGAAACAGCGAGCGTCCCAGCAGGCCGGCCACCGCCATGGCGGCGCCCGACAGCGCGCCGAGGATCGCCGACAGGAGGATGCACAGTACGTACTGCCGGCCCCTGATCCGGCCGACCAGCCGGTCAAGCGAGTCGAACACCGCCTCCATCGCGCCGGAGCGGAACAGGATTTCGCCCATCACGATGAACAGCGGCACAGTCGCAAGTGCGGTCGTGGTCGCGGTCGTGAAGATGCTGTTGGCAAACAAGCCGAAGCCCGCGGGTCCCATTAGGATGAGCACGCCCGCGACGTTAAGGATCAGAAACGCCACGAACACCGGAATACCGACGAACAGGAGCGCGAGCAGCAGGCCGATGCCGGCGGAGAGCGCGATCCACCAGGTCATCATGGCATCAGGCTCGCAGGTCCTGCGGCGGGCTCGCCGGCAATGAGGTCGCGGAGGAAATAGAGGCCGGCGCTCAACATCCCGTACGGAATGAAGATCGATACGCACCATTTCGGAACGGGATAGGCAGAGATCGTCTCGATACCGAGGCTGATCTGTTCGATCGTTGCATTGGCAGTGATCCAGGTGGCGAGTAGGCAGGCCGCGGCGCCGGCTGCGCGGATCAAGCGGCTCAGCATAAGCGCACGTCGTTGCGGCAGCCGCTCGATCAACAGGTTGATGGAGACGTGGGCGCGCCGCCGCGTCAGCTCAGGCACCGCGAGGAAGATCGCGGCGCACAGGAAGTAGGATACAAAGGCATTGGCCCAGCTCGTGGGCGCGCCGAAGAAATAGCGCGCCGTCACCTCATAGCAGAACGAAAGCGCGATCGCGGCCAATACCACCGCAGCACCGGCAAAGCTGGCCGCCGTCACAGTGTCGTGCAGGTCGGCGAGCTTCCGCCAGAATTGCTGCATGTCGGAAGCCGCCGGGTGAGCGCTCGCTAGTCGGTCAGGCCTTTGCTCTTGAGCGCGGCGCGCAGGTCCTTGGCCTCCTGGCCGTTCTTCTTCTCGGCGAGCTCCCATTGTGAAGCGGCCCAGGCGGCCTGAACCTTGTCACGCTGCGCCGGTCCCATCTCGGTGATCTGCATGCCGCGCTTGATCAGCTCGGCCTCTTCCTCCTGCACCATGCGGTCGTACTCCTTGAACCAGGTCTCCTCGACCTTGCGGCCCTCGGCCAGCATGATGTTCTTTTCGGCGTCGGTCAGCCGATTCCAGGCAGAGAGGTTCATCAGGAACAGATAATGGCTAAGCCCGAAGCTCGGCCGCAGCATGTGTTTGGCCACTTCGTACCAGCGCATCCCGAGCACGCCCGAGGCTGGCCACGCCGCGCCATCGACCACGCCCTTCTCGAGCGCGGCGTAGACTTCGCCGCCCGGCAGCACGACCGGCGAAGCGCCCAGCATGTTGATCACGTTATGATAGCTGGGCGTGCCGCGTATCTTGCGGCCCTGCAAGTCGCCGGAGGGGCCGACCGGTGCGCGCAACACCATGTGATAGCCCTTGGTCGCCGAGATCGCGACCGCGACGACCTTCAATCCAAGCTTGTTGTAGTGCTTGTCCAGCGTCTCGTGCAGGCCGGACTTGCGGCGCGCTTCGATGTCGCCGCGCGTGGCGTCCAGCGGCACCGCCAGGCCAGTTGTGCCGTAATGATAGATGCCGTGAGTGAACGGCATCTGGAACACGCCCGAAGCCACCGGCTGAAGCTGCTCGAACGGCGGAACGGTCTCCGGACCGCTGACGATAAACTTGGAGTTGCCGCGGGTTGCAGCTTCCACGCCCTTGGTGAAGCTTTCTGCGAGCGTCGCGACTGCCGGGTTGGTCTTGTCCCAGCTCGACAGCAGGCGGATGTCGGCCGCCCGTGCGCCGGATGCCAAGGCAAGCGACGATGCAACGACGAGAGCCAGTTGCGTTCGCGACATGCGTTCCTCCCCACCCATGAGTTGTTCTGTTTCATCATGAGCTTATCGCTGCGATCCGAAATTGACAAACCACGGAAAGCCGTTGGACGATGGCGGTGGAGACGTCCCGCGTGTCGGCAACCACCATCACGATCGCAGGAATCGACCTCGAACTGTTCGAGGACGGAGCTGGCGCGCCGCTGCTCTTCCTGCACGGCGGGCAGGGCTTCAACGCCGGGCAGCCGTTCGTCCCGCTGTTCTCCTCGCGTCGCCGCCTGATCGTGCCGTCGCACCCCGGTTTTGGAAAATCGAATCTGCCCGACTGGCTCGATCGCGCGGACGACATCGGGCACATTTATCTTGAGTTACTGGACCATCTGAAGCTCGCCGCGGTGGATATTGTCGGCGCTTCGATCGGCGGCTGGATCGCCGCCGAGATGGCGACCATGGCGCCGGAGCGCATCCGCCGGCTGGTCATGATCGGGCCGGTCGGCGTGAAGGTCGGCCGTCCCGACAAGCTCGACATTCCCGACGTTTTCGCCATGTCGCAGGACGATGCGGCGAAGCTCCTGTTCCACAATCCCGAGAAGATGAAGCCCGACGTCGCCAAAATGTCGGACGAGGAATTGGCCGCCATGTTCCGCAGCCGCGAGACGTTGGCGTTGCTGGTCTGGGAGCCGTGGATGCACAATCCCAAGCTTAGGCATCGCCTGCATCGTGCCCGTATGCCCACGCTGTTCGTGCGGGGCGAGAGCGACGGCCTGATATCGGCGGAATACCTGCAGGCGTACGCCAAGCTTCTGCCGAATGCGCATACCATCGCCATCCCGGCCGCCGGACACGCGCCGCAGCTTGAGCAGCCGCAGGCTCTCGCGAAGGCCGTGCTGGATTTCCTGGATGGCTGAAACGCCCGGAGACGCGACATGAGAGCTTGGCACTTCAGTGAGACGGCGTACCCATGCTTGCCCCCGGCCGACACCTATCCGTCGATCCGTGTGTCGCTGCCCAGCCGCATCTACGATCCGCGAGAGGGCGCGGCGCTCTATGACCGCTACATCGACGAATGGCTGATCGCGGAGGACGAAGGCGTCGAGATCATGCTCAACGAGCATCATCAGACCGCGACCTGCGTCGATCCGGCGGCTCCGCTGATGCTGGCAGCGCTGGCGCGACTCTCCAAGAAGGCGCGGCTTCTGATTCTCGGCAACCCGATCGCCAACCGTCGGCAACCGGTGCGTGTCGCCGAGGAGATGGCGATGATCGACGTGCTGTCGCACGGGCGGCTGGACGCTGGTTTCGTGCGCGGGGTGCCATACGAGATCCTGCCTGCCAACAGCAATCCCGTGCGGATGAACGAACGGCATTGGGAGGCGCTCGATTTGATCGTCAAAGCGTGGACCACGCACGACGGGCCGTTCAGCCACGAGGGTCAATTCTTCCATCACCGCGCCATCAACATCTGGCCGCGCTGCTATCAGCAGCCGCACCCGCCGGTGTGGGTGAGCACGACAAGCCCGGGTGGCGCCGCCGAAGTCGGCAAGCGCGGCTATATTCAGGCGACGTTCCTGACCGGCTTCGACGCCACAAAGCGAGTTTATGAAGGTTATCGCCGCGGCTGGCGCGAGGCCGGCCGTGGCGACAACGTACCGATTGACCGGCTGGCTTATGCAGCGCTGATCTATGTCGGCGACAACGAAGCGCGGGCGCGGGCCGGCGCCGAGAAGCTGTTGTGGTACGTCACCTCGAACAAGGTGCCGGCGCATTTTGCCAACCCGCCCGGCTATGTGCCGGTCGCCGCCAACGTGCAGATGCTGCGCGGCGCGGAAAATCCACTCAGCGCATTCCGGCGTGGCGGCATGAACGTCGATGTCGCGATCGAGAGCGGCATCATGTTCGCTGGCACCCCTGACCAGGTGATGGCGCAGATCAAGAAGCACTACGATCACGTCGGTGGTTACGGCCAGCTGCTGATCATGGGCCAGGCCGGCTTCCTCGAACACGACGACACGGTGCACGGCATTCGCATGTTCGCGCGCGAAGTCTATCCGCGGCTCAAGGAACTCTATCCCGACACGCTGGTCTCCGGTGTACGCGAGGCGGCCGCGGCGGCGAGCTGAGCAAGGCCGCGGTCGTTCCGAAAAGCCGTGCCTCTCGCACTACGGAAAAAGGTGGCGGCTCATGCGAACAACCGCTGCGACGCGAGCCGTGCGCCGTCACGCAGGCTCTTGAGCTTGGCCCAGACCACGTCGCCGGCGACGCGGCCCCAGCCCGCCGACGTGTCGAACCCGCAGTCGGTGCCTGCCTGCACGCGGCTCGGATCGCCCACCACCTGGGCGACACGCTCGATCCGGTCCGCCACCACCTCCGGATGCTCGACGAAGTTGGTCAGGCTGTCGATCACACCGGCCACCAGCACCTGGTCCTTTTCGATCGGCGTTTTCTCAAACAGCTTGAACTCGTGGGCGTGCCGCGGGTTGGCAAACGGCAACACAAAGCCGCCGACCTTGGCCTTCTGGAGGATCGGCAGGATGTCTTCCAGCGGCACGTCGCGATCGTGCGGCGATTCCGAATTGCCCCAGCAGACATGCAGCCGGACCCGGTCGCGCGGCACGTTGACGAGTGCTCTATTGATCGACGCGATGGTCTTTTCGACGAAGTCCTGAAACGCCGACACCGGCTGGTCCTTGTAGGTGATGTGTCGCTCCAGCGCGAGGTCGGGCGCGTCGATCTGCAGCAGATAGCCGTGTTTCACGATTGCCTCGTACTCGACCTGCAAGGCGCGGCCGAGCGCGGCCAGGTAGGTTTCAAGCGAGTCGTAGTGCTCGTTCTTGCAGGCCAACGCTACGATGCCGGGCGAGGGCGCGGTCATGAACGGCTCGACGAAGGAGTCCGATGTGGCGTCGAGCACGGCCTTGAAGTAGCGGCACTCGTCGTTGATCGCCTTGTCGTCGATGTAGGTGACGTCGCCGATCGCCTTGGGAATGCCCATCAGGTTGGAGACGCCGACCGTGCCACCGTAGGTCCTGGCCCACACCTTCTGAAAGATCGGATATTGGTCGACGTCGCCGCGGCTCGGCCGCGTCCAGCTGCCGCCGAGCCCGGTCAACCGCTCGCGCAGATAGAGGAAGAACGAATCGCGCTGCTGTTCGCCATTGTTGCCGATGTCGATGCCGGCCTCGCGCTGTTTGGCCACCGACTCGCGCACGGCGTCCTGTCCGATCCGCTCGATCTCGGCGTCGTCGACCTTGTCGCCGCGCGAGCGCTGCGCATAGAGCTGGGTCAGCGCTTCCGGGCGCGGCAGGCTGCCGGTGTGGGTGGTCAGGATGCGTTCTGTGCTGCGCTGCATGATCGTCTCACGCCTATTTCGACATGGTTGCCGGAAGCCAGAGCGCAAGCTCCGGCCAGAAGATCACCATGAACAGAACCACGAACATGATGAGATGGAATGGAATGGTGCCGAGCACAACCTCGCTCAGCTTGCCGTCCCAGATGCTCTGGATCACGAACAGATTAATCCCGATCGGCGGCGAAATCTGGCCGAGCTCGACGTAGATCACCAGAATGACGCCGAACAGGATCGGGTCGATGTTGTAGCGCGCCAGGATCGGAAACAGCAGCGGCACGGTGATGACAATCATCCCCAGGCTCTCGATCAGGCAGCCGAGCACCGTGAACAGCACGAACAGCGTGAGGTAGAACTGCAGCTTGCTGAGATTGAGCCCGACCACGAACTCGGTAACCTTCTCGCCGATTCCGCCGAAGCTCAGCGCGACCGAAAAGATGTAGGCGGCGAGGATCAGGAACAGGATGTTGCCGGAGAAATAGACCGTGTTGTGCATCGCCTGGACCAGGCTGCGCCACGTCAGGTTACCGAGCGTGGCGCCGAGCAGGATCGACAGCACGCAGCCGATCGCGGCCGCCTCCGTCGTGGTGGTCCAGCCGAAATAGAGTCCGCCGACCGTGACGAGAATGAGAGCGAAGAACGGCAGCACCTCCAGGATCGCGCCGCCGGCCTCCCGCAGCGAGCGCGGGCCGACTTCCCGCGGCGCCACCGACGGCACGATCTTGGCGTGGATGGCGATATAGATCATGAACAGGCCGGTCATGATCAGGCCGGGAATGATGCCGGCGATGAACAGCTTCGGCACCGAGGTCTCGGTGAAGGTGCCGTAGATGATCATCGGAAAGCTCGGCGGGATCAGGATGCCGAGCGTACCGCCGGCGGCCAGTGAGCCCGCGGCGAGCGCGCGGTTGTAGCGGCGTCGGGTCAGCTGCGGCAGCGCGACGCTGCCGATTGAAGCCGCGGTCGCGATGCTCGATCCAGAGACCGAAGCGAAGATCGCGCAGCCCGCGATGTTGGTCTGCAGCAAGCCGCCGGGCAGCCGGGCGACCAGCTTTTCGAGACCGGAATAGATGCGACTGCTCAGCCCGCTCAGGCTGAGGATTTCCGCCATGAACATGAACAGCGGCACGGTGGTGAGCACGAAGCTGTTCATGCTGCCCCAGCTCACCAGCCCGAGGCTGTTGAGCGCGGTCGGCCCGCCTTGCAGCAATAGATAGATCAGCGCCGGGACCGTAATGGCGAACGGCACCGCCATTCCGGCCATCAGCAGGCCGAGGAATAGCACGGTCACGAAAATCAGCTGGAGTTCAGGACTCACGCGGGATGCCCGCCCGTTGTCCTTTGCAGACGCCGCAAGTCGAGCGCCAGGGTTCGCATCAGTGCGAAGCACAGTGCCGCCATGCCGAGCGGCATGGCGAGCTGCGGCAGCCACAGCGGCGTGTTGAGATAGGTCGGTGCATGGCTGTCGAACCGCCACGACGACAGCTCGAACCGGATGAACTGCCAGGTCAGCAGCAGGCAGGCAGCCAATGCAATGAGCTCGAATAGGATGCGGGACAAGATGCGCCCGCGCTCCGAGAGGCGCGCCTGCACGAACTCGACCTCGTGGAAGCTGCCGTTCGCGTGGCATACGGCGAGACTGAAGAACGTGATGACGACCAGCATGTAGCCGCCGACCTCGTCCGACACTTCGAATGAATGGTTGAACAGAGCGCGCGTCGCGATGTCGACCACCGTCAGCACCAGCATGACCACCAGCGCGATCTCGCTCACCAGCCGGCAGGTTCGCTCGACGGCGGTATCCGGGACGGCGCCCCGGCGCACCTGCTCCGGTGCGCCATCCTGGTCGATATTGGCCATCGTGCGCCGCCGGGGTCCGCGCGTCAGCGGTTCAGCGCGGCGCGCACCTTGGCGAGTGCCTCCACCACGTCCGCACCGCGCGACTTGGCCCATTCGTCCCAATACGGCTTCACCGCGTTGACGGCGCGGGTGACCTCGTCGGGCTTGCCTTTGGTGAAGATGTAGCCGGCAGTGGTCAGCACCTGCACCGACTCGGCCTCTTCCTTCTGCATCGTTTCCTGGTTCCAGCGCGCGGCGTCTTCGGTCGCTTTCTTCAGCTTGGCCTTGAGGTCGGGCGAGAGCTTGGCGTAGGCGCCGTTGTTCACGATGAAGTAGGAATTGTTGACGTTGACGATGAGCTGGTAGCCGTACTTGAGCTGATCCTTCCACAACACGGCCCCGACGCCGGCGGTGAAGATGCCGTCGACCACGCCGCGATCGAGCGCCGCGGGCACTTCCGGCGCGCTCATGGTGATCGAGGTGCCGCCGAACCGGCGCACGAACTCGCCCTGCTCGGGCTGCGCGACCCGCATCTTCAGGCCGCGGAGGTCGTCGAGCGATTCAAGCTTCTTGCGTCCCCACATCATTTGTAGCGGATAAGTGTAGGAGCCGAGCACCGTCGAGCCCTTCTGCGCAAACGCCTTCTCGACGTAGGGCTGCAGCACCGCGGAAACCTTGGCGAAATCCTCGTATGACTGCACCAGCATCGGCAGCCGCGGGATGCCGGCGACCGGAATGTTGCCTGAGTTGAACAGGTCGTCGCCCATCTGCACGACGTTCTCGCCGACCGCCTGGGTGATGTTGCTGGCGCTGATCTGCAGCGTGCCAGAGAGATGCAGCCGGACCTTGATCTCGCCGCCGGTGGCCTTGTCGATCTCCTCGGTCAGCTGCTTGGCGCCGCGTGAAGTGGCAAAGTTCGGCGCCGACTGGTGCATATAGAAATTCCAGTTTTCCGCGGCACGCGCCGTCGGCGCGAGCATCGTTGCAGTCAACAAAGCGACGGCGCACGCCGTTGTCGTGGAAATGAACTTGGTCATGGCGATCCTCCCTGGCCGGCGCGTTCGAAGGACGTCCGGCGCTGTCTGGATTTTTCTGCTTGCGTCCAGTGTGGAAGAGAATGACCGGCCGTGGCAACGGCCTGCCAGCACAAGGATCGCGCGGCGGCGACGCTGCAGTGGGCCGCAGCCCCACCAAATGCAAACGGGCGGCCCTAAGGGCCGCCCGTCGTGGAACACGTTTGGCGCGGATCAGGCCGCGGCGGTGAGATTGCCGAACTTCTGCAGGTTGGCCTTCTGCTTCTCGTTGCGCGGCGGCAGCTTGAACAGCCGCGCCGCGGTGCCGCCCAGGATGTTGTGCTTGGCCTTCTCGGACAGGAACTTCAGATCCGTGATCGTCGATGGCAGGTCGAAGTCCCAGTGCGGATAGTCGGAGGAGTACATGAGTTGCGTTTCCGCATTGATCATGCGGAACGTGCACTCCAGCGCGCCCATGTCCTGAATCTCCATCGGCTGCGACGAGTAGTACATGTCGCGCATGTAGTCCGACGGCTTCTTCTTCAGCAGCGGCGCTTCGGAGGGCCGCAGCATGTACTCGTGATCGAGCTTCTGCATCAGGAACGGCACCCAGGCGAGGCCGGATTCGATCCACACCACCGGGAGCTTCGGGAAGCGCTCGCCCATGCCGTTGATGACCCAGTTCGACAGATTAACAATGTTGTACCAGGAGAAGCCGAGCGCGTGCGCCGTGAGGAAGCGGTTGCAGCTCTTGAAGATCGGCTCGCCCCAGTTCGGGCCGGAGTGGAACGACAGCACCAGGCCGCGCTCCTCGATGGCGCGATAGACCTTCATGTAGCGGTTGTCGTTGACCGCGAGGTTGTTGCGGACCGTGGTGACCATGAAGCCGCCGACGTGCTTGCGGTGGCCGAACTCCTCGACGGCCCGCAGGCACGCGTCAGGATCGGAGAACGGCAGCGTCAGCATCGAGAAGAAGCGGCCGCCGGAATCCGGCATCACCTTCTCTGTGAGCCAGCGGTTGTAGGCCCAGCACAGCTCGACCTCCATCTCGGACTGAGGATGCAGGCCGATCGAGAGCATGCCGGTCGGGAACAGGCAGGAGTAGTCGACGCTCATCGCGTCCATCCAGCGATGGCCGAGCTCGATGTCGCGCAGGTGACCCTTGTCGCCGGTCTGCTCGGTGCCGCGCATCGGGTAGCGCGTGACGCGGCCGCCCATGTCCTGGTAGCCGATCGTCTGCGGCGTGAAGGTGCCGCGGCTCCTGGTGCTGGTGCGGGTCGACTGCGAGAGCTGCTTGAACACTTCGTTTTCCATGAACGGCAGGATGTCGCCGAAGTGCTCGTTCTCGTAATGGTGTGCGTCGACGTCGACGATCAGCATGTCGTCTAACTTGCGCTGCACCGCCTGCTTGCGGGCATGAGCCAGCAACCGGCTGGTATTGAGTTCTTCGACGGTGACGCGTCGGCCGCGGTCAGCAATGAGATCCATAACGTCTCTCCTGGCATCCACTTCGTTGACGAACGGCGCGACTAGCGCCCCGTCCAGCTTTGCCACATTCCTAGTTCGAACACTGCGAGATTGGCGGCGCGCAACAGGCCGCTCGCCGTCAGCATCACGCCGGTCGGGCTGACGACCTGGCCCTCCGGTATCGGTGTGTGTTTCGCGCCATTCTCCACCTGCGCGGCGTAAACGCGGCACAGCGCGCCCATCAGCGCCTGCATCGCTTCCGGCGTCAGCGCGTCGTCGCGCTTGGCGAACGCGCGCTCGATCTCGGCGGCGAGCTTGATCGCGTCGGCCGATACGCCGTTGCCGGCGACCACCTTCGGCTTTGCGGCGACAGGCTTCACCGGCTTCGGCTTGGCGCTCGAAGCGGAACGAGCCTTGGTCGCTGCCGCCTTACGCGACGACATAAATCTCGTCTCCCTTCTGCAGAACCTTGTAGCTCCGCAGCTTCATCTTCCGGTCACTGACGCACTCGCCGGTCTTCATGTCGTATTCCATGCCGTGCCAGGGGCAGACGAAGTGCATCTCGGTTTCCGAGAAGTAGAGGCCCTGGGAGGTCTTGTCCGGCCGCAGCCGCTCCTCGACCTTGGCAATGGTGAGGCCCTCGCAGGCCGGACCGCCCTGGTGCAGGCAGAAATTGCTGTAGGCGTAGAACTGGCCCTCGTGGCGGAACACGCCGATCTCGTGGTCGCCCACGAATACGATGCGGCGGTCGCCATCCTGCATTTCAGTGGTTTTCGCGACGAATTTTTCGGCCATAGGCGCCTTTCCTCGGCCTGCTGGCGTCCCGGCGGCCCACTCCCGAACTCGGCCGGTTTTAGACCGGCTCTGAGGTGCGAATTTGCCCGCTCTCGGTTGCTAAAGCAACCAGCGCGGCCGGCTTGTCAGGGATGCGCTGGGTGGCGCGGTCCGCCCCGCCGGCTCGGCGGATTTTGCGGTAAACTACGCGGCAAGATCGGCATAACCGCCGGCTCGGTGCTATAACGCGCCGAATTGCCCCGCTTGCTGGAGGACCGAAACCATGACAAGCCCCAGGATCAACGGCCTGCGCAGCATCGAACTCGCTGTCCACGATCTGAAGCAATCCGCGGAATTCTATCGCAAGGTCTGGGCGCTGGAGGACGTTGCCGGCGAGGGCGACACGCTGCACATGCGCGGCACCGGCCGCGATCATCACGTGCTCACCTTGCGCGAGGGCCCGCGCGCCGCGCTGCTCGGCGTGCACCTGGCGGCGCCCGACCGCGCCACCATCGATGCGCTGCACGCCCAGGCCGTGGCGCTCGGCGCCAAGGTGGTCCACGCGCCGAAGGCGCTGGAGAAGAGCGCCGGCGGCGGCTACGGCTTCCGCGTCAACTCGCCGGAGGGCCACCCGATCGCGATCTCGGCCGATGTCGCCGACCATGCCGAGGCGATCGACGACAAGACCCGACCGACCAAGCTTACCCACGTGGTGATCAACAGCGCCGAGGTCCAGAAGCAGACATCGTTCTTCCTCGACGTGCTGGGCTTCAAATGGAGCGACAGCACCGTGATGATGGACTTCGTGCGCTGCTGCACCGACCATCACAGCGTCGCGATCGCGCGCGGCAATGGCCCCTGCCTCAACCACATGGCCTACGAGATGCCCGACATCGACGGCCTGATGCGCGGCGCCGGACGAGTGCGCAGCGACGGCTACGAGATCATGTGGGGGGTCGGGCGGCACGGCCCCGGCAACAACGTGTTCACCTACTTTGTCGAGCCCAACGGCTTCGTCACCGAGTACACCACAGAGGTCGATCAGGTCGACGATTCCTATGTCGCGCACGATGCGCAGTGGTGGATCGAAACCAAGCTCTTCCCGTGCCGCTGGAAGATGGCCGGTGCGCCGTCCGACTACGCGCGCAAGGCGATGAGCGGCGAGCTGGTCGAGGAAGAGAACCTGCGTTGCGAGCAGGTGATGGCGCGCGCGCTGGGGCGCTAGTCCAGCGCTCCGATCACTCCGGACTGATATTCGCCGCCTTGATGATCGGCGCCCATTTGTCGATTTCGGATTTGAGCAGCGTCGCGAGCGTTTCGGGGCTCGAGCCGTCGACCGCATAGCCGAGTTGCTCAAGCCTCGATCTGATACGAGGTTCCGCCAGCGCGGCAATCGTATCGGCGTTCATTTTGTCGATGATGGCCCGCGGGGTTTTGGCCGGCACGAAGAAGCCGTACCACGACGACAGTTCGAATCCCGGAACGCCGGCCTCGGCGACGGTCGGGATATCGGGCATCGCCGTGCTACGGCTTGTGCCAGAAAATGCAAGCCCACGAAGCTTGCCGCCCTTGATCTGTTCGGTCGCCGTACCGCTGACGAATATGACATCGACGCGTCCAGCGAACAGGTCGTTGAGCGCGGGTCCTGCGCCGCGGTAAGGCACATGGGTCATCTCGATACCTGTCATGCTCTTGAACAGTTCGCCGCCCAGGTGAGGCGGGCTGCCGGTGCCCGGCGACGCGAATGTCACCTTGCCCCTGTTCTCTTTTGCAAACGCGATGAACTCCTTGACCGATCGCGCCGGCGAGGATGCGGGCACCACCATGAAAAACGAGAAGCCGCAGACCAGCGAGACCGGTGCGAAGTCGGCGACCGCGTCATAGCTCAGTGACCGATAGAGATTGCGATTGACCGCGAGGGCAGCGGAGCCGACCAGCATCGTGTAGCCATCAGGATCGGAACGCGCCACTGCCTCGGCGCCGATATTGGTGCCCGCGCCGCCGCGGTTCTCGATCACGATCTGCTGCGCCCAGAGCTTGGAGAGTTGGTCGGCGACGAGACGTGCTACCGCGTCGGTCGGCCCACCCGGTGCATAAGGCACCACGAGGCGAACTGGCCGGGCCGGCCAGGTTTGGGCGCGCGCCGCGCCGGCCAACATGTTCGGCGCGAGTGCGGTCGCGGCCGAGAACTCCGATCAATTGCCGGCGATTGATCACGGCGCCCCCCGTGTCGCTTCGGCCATGCTACATGACTTGAATGGGCGGCGTCTCCAGTCATCGCGATGGCGTTTCCGCACCACGGAATGCTTGTCGGGTATGACCGAGACCGCCAATATTCGGCTCGGTTGAGTGTGTTAGGGGAGAGTCATGGCTGAATTAAATGGCAAGAAACTGACCGGCCGGATCGCCGCCGACCGTATCCGCATGACCTCGACGCCGAAACCGCCGAAGGGCGCGGTGGAGCGTTTCCTGGCGCTCGGCGAATGCACCAGTCTTATTTCGGACGTGATGGATGATCTCGGCATCGCCGAAGGGGCGATCGGCGCCCATATTCTCAGGCCGACGCTGCCCGGCAAGATGATCGTGGGTCCGGCGCTCACCGTGCGCAACATCCGGCGGCGCGACGATCCACGCGTCGCCGCGCGAGAAAACAAGAACGGCATGGCGGAGTTCGAGGCGCACAACCTCGCCGAGGATGGCGACGTGCTGGTGATCTCCGGCGTGTCGGGTGTGTCCAATATGGGTGGCATCTCGGCCTACACCGCGCAGCGCCAAGGCGAGCTTGGCGCCGTCGTGATGGGCGGCGTGCGCGACGTGCGCCATTCACGCAGCATCGGCTACCCGGTGTGGGCCAGCGAGATCACGCCGGTCACCGGCAAGTGGCGGCTCGAGACCGTCGAGATCAACGGCGAGATCCAGATGGGCGAGGTTCGGGTCAATCCCGGCGATCTGGTGGTGGCCGACGACACCGGTGTGGTGTTCATCCCGCGCGATCAGATCACGGCCGTGTTGGAGCTGTGTGAGAAGAAGAAGAAGAGCGAGGACCAGCGCGTCGACGCCATCACCAAGGGCGTTCCGGTGCCGGTGTTCTATAACAAGGGGTAGCCCTCCGCCGCCTCACTCCACCTTCTCGATTCCCGCCTCGCGGATGACGCGGCCCCACTTGTCGGTGTCGGCGTCGACGACCTTGGCAAATTCTGCTGGCGTGTTGGCGACCGGATACATGCCAAGCTTGACCAGCTTCTCGCGCACGTCCGGCCGCTGCACCACCTTGGCGATGCCGGCCTGCAGCTTGGCGACAACGTCGGCCGGCGTTCCTCCCGGCGCGAACATGCCAAGCCAGGTCGATCCGGTGTAGCCGGGCACCGTTTCGGCCACCGCCGGGAACTCCGGCATGTCGGCAAGCCGCTGCGCGGTGCCGACGCCGAGCGCGCGCAGCTTGCCCGACTGCACATGCGGCAGCGATGAGGTGAGACCATCGATCATCATCTGCGCGTCGCCGCGCACCACGCCGACGATCGCCTGGCCGCTGCCGTTGTAAGGCACGTTGACGATCTGGATGCCGGCGCTGAGCCGGAACAGCTCGGCTGCTAGCCGCGAGGTGTTGCCGCCCGAGGCGTAGTTGATCTTGCCCGGACTGGCCTTCGCCAGCGCGATGAACTCGGCGACGGTCTTGGCCTTCACCTCCGGATTGACCACCAGAATGAACGGCGCGTCGACCACCATGGTGACCGGCGCGAGTTCCTTTTTCGGGTCGTACGGCATCGACTTGTAGAGGTTCGGATTGATCGAGATCGGGCCGTCGTTCGACAGCAGCAGCGTGTAGCCGTCGGGCGTCGACTTCGCGACCGCGTTGGCGCCGACCATCAGCGCGCCGCCCGGACGGTTCTCGATGATGACCGGCTGGCCCCACAGTTCGCGCAGCGGCTCCGCAATCAGCCGTCCCATCACGTCGAGCGGTCCGCCCGGAGCGGTCGGCACTACCAGCTTGACCGTGGTGTTCGGGAAACTGGTCTGGGCGCCGGCGGTGATCGAAACGCCAAAGCTCGCGCCGAGCGCTAGCACCATCAGGGCCGATCGAAGCATCATTCCCTCCCTTGCCGCGCCGTTTTTGTGTTGTTTGGCGGCGCTTCGTTGGTTCCTGTCACGTCGACGCGGCGGCCGGCTGGTAGTTCCATCCGGTCAGCACGCTCCGCCATGGCTCCTTCGTCATGTCGGAGAGCGCGACCAGGGTCTGCTCGAGCAGATGGTCGACCGCGGCGCGGCCCTCGATGATGCATCCCAGATTGGGGCAGACGCGGTCGATCGCGCGGTCGCTGAACACCTTCACGAGATCCTTGGCGAGCGGCCGGTTGTCGATGCCGCGCAGCCAGTCGAACTTCGCGTTGAGGAAGGCGCGGATGCGCGCCGCCGAGATTTGGTCATCCCACGGCCGCACCACGCGCGGATCGGCCGGCGAGGTCTGCGGCACGATGCCGAAGCAGTCCGAGGTGAACAGCGTCCGCGTCGTCGCTTCGTAGAACCAGAAGGTCGGCAGCACCATCAGGCTGGCGCGGATCATCTCCAGCCGCAGCGATCCCGCCTCGTAGGTCTCGCCCGGCTTGACGAAGCTGAACGGCGCATCCATCAGCGTCTTGATCTGGGCGTCGATGCTGGCGTCGTCGATCTTCTCGAAAAAATCGATCGGGCTGAGATCGCCGCCGCAATGCGCGCTGTCGAAGGCGAAGTCGTGCGCGATCCATGGCAGGTTGAGAATGGTGTCGAGCTCGCGCCGCGTCATCATGAAGCGCCGCTTGCGCGTGCCTGGCACCAGCGCGGTGAGGCCCTCGTGTACGGCGTCCCGCATCACCGGAAAGCCGCCGTCCAGCATGATGAGCTCGCCGCCATCGCGCAGCACGTAGCATTGGAAGGGCATCCAGCCGGGCACATTCGGTCGCGATCCAGGCGTGGCAGCGCGATGTCTCGATGGAAGGCCCCAGCGCGAAAATCTTACCGTCGGCAACGTTAGTGACCGAGCGCGGCAACGTCTGCGGAAGCGACGGCGAGACGTTCATGACTTGGCCGCGGTCTTGGGCGGTGCGCGGCCGACCACCGCCTCCGCGCCGGATGCGCCCATCAGCATGCCCGCCTTCAAGAGCGGCGAGGTTTCCTCGACGGTGTCGATCACGCCGCCGTGCGCCGGCGCGATCAGCCGCGGCTTGAGCCGTTGCAGCACCTCGTCGACGTCGGCAAATGTCAATTTGGCGTCGGTGTAGCGCGTCCAGCGCAACGCGCGCTCGTTGAAGAACTGCACCAGCGGGAGCTCGGGCGGCGGCGTCTCGCTGGTCAGGTAATCGCACTGACCGGCCTTGTGATAGTGCAGGAATGCGAAGCCGTCGGACACGAACAACACGCGGTCCTTGTCGTCGAACGCCCACAAGGTCGGCAGGTCTTTCCAGACCGCCGGGATGAACACCATGTTGCGGTCGCCGAGGTTGATCTGATCGCCGGCCTTGATCATCCGGATGCGGTCGGCGAGGTGCGGATAGTAGAGCGGATGCTCGGGCACGTTCCCGATCGCGATCGCGTTCGGATACTTCTTCAGCCAGTGCGCCACCATGCCGGCGTGCGGAAATTCGCCGTGAGTCAGGAACACGTAGTCGAGCGGCCGGCCGTTGAGGAATGTTTCGACGTCCTTGGCCGATTTTTGCCAGTGCACGGCGTGCCCGGTGTCGACCAGCATCGACTTCTCGCTGCCCAGCACGACGTAGGTCGAGAAATGCCCGTGCGCCAGTTCACCCTGGTACTCGATGCTGAGGCAGCCGCCGGTCCAGAACAGGTTCGGCGTCACCGTTCGCGGCAGTTCGCCGGTCGGCTGGTTCGGAGAACGAGTGAGCATTCCGCACGCTCCCGGTGATGCGCGGCCATCGTAGTCGCCTTTCCGCAGCGTGTGAAAGCCCGCCGATGCGCGCGCATGGCGTCCATGCCCGCACGACGTGTGGCGTTACTCCGTCGGCTGGATGTTCGCCGCCTTGCCGACTTCGGTCCACTTGTCGATCTCGGCCTTCACGAATGCCGCGAAATCAGCCGGCTTGCTGGCGACGGGGTCGGCGCCTTCGCCGGTCAGCAGCGTCTTGGTCTTGGGGTCGGCGTACATCGCGGCCGCCTCGGCCTGCAGCCGATCGACGATCTCCTTCGGGGTTCCGGCCGGCGCAAACAGGCCGAACCAGTTCAGCACCTCGTAGTCCTTGATGCCGGCCTCCGACATCGAGGGCACGTCCGGCAGCGCCGGCGCGCGTTTGAGCGACGTCACTGCCAGCGCCCGCAGCTTGCCTGCTTCGACGTGCGGCTTGGCCGATGCCACGTTGGAGACCATCGACATGACGTGGCCGGCCAGCGTGTCCTGCAGCGCCGGACCGACGCCCTTGTAGGGTACGTGGGTGACGTTGATGCCGCTCCGATACTTCAGCAATTCCATCGCGAGATGAAGATTGCTGCCGACGCCGGCGGAGGCGAAGTTGAGCTTGCCGGGCGCGGCCTTGGCGGCGGCGACGTAGTCCGCCAGCGTTGTCATCGGCTGCGACGGATGCACCACCAGCACGTTCGCCACCGAGATCATCTGCGTGACCGGCGTGAGGTCGCGCAGCACGTCGTAGGGCAGCTTCTTGTAGACCAGATGGTTGATGGTGATGGTGCCCGCGCCGAGCAGCAACGTGTAGCCATCGGCCGGCGAGCGCGCGACTGACTCGATGCCGAGCGTGTTGCCGGCGCCGCCGCGGTTCTCGACGTAGAACTGCTGACCCAGCACCTTGCTCAGATGCTGCGCGAACATGCGGGCAGTGTTGTCAGCGCTGCCGCCCGGCGCGGTCGGTACCAGGATCTTGACCGGCTTGTTCGGCCACGATGACTGCGCCTGTGCGTCAGCGGCAAGACAAATCAGGAGCACGCTGACCAAAACAATTCTGAGCATTTCCGTTCTCCCCCGTCCGCTGGCTTTCAAATTCCAGATGACTCTATCCGTTCATTCCCGCGAAAGCGGGAATCCAGGGCAACCTGCTCCGGCTCGATTTGTCGCTCTGGGTCCCCGCTGGCGCGGGGACGAGCGGGGTTCTGCTAAATTTCCAACTGCCGTGCTTCATTTCCCGATCTTCGCCTGCTGCGCCACCTTTGCCCACTTCTCCAGCTCGGACTTGATCTGCGCGCTGAACTCGGCCGGCGAATTGCCGACTGCCTCGGCGCCGTCGGCCGCCATGCGCTTCTGCATCTCCGGCGATTTCAGCGCCGCAGCGATTTCCTTGTGCAGCCTGGCGACCACCGGCGCCGGCGTGCCGGCCGGTGCGAACAATCCGTACCATTGGATGACGTCATAGCCCGGCACCGCTTCGGCAATGGCGGGAATGTCCGGCATGATCGCGGAGCGCGTCGTGCTGGAAATCCCGAGGCCGCGCACGTTGCCGGCGTCGATCTGCGATTTCGCCGACAGCGGATTGATCATGATCGCGGAGACCTGGCCGGCGATCACGCCGTTCAGCGCCGGCGCGATTCCCTTGTACGGGACGTGCTGCATGTCGAGCCCAGCCATGACGCGGAACAGTTCCATCGCCATGTGTGGCTGTGTGCCCGGGCCGGCCGAGCCGAAGTTGAATTCGCCGGGCTTCGCCTTCACCCCGGCGATGAAATCCTTCAAGGTGGCGAACGGCAGCTTGGCGGGCGTCACCAGCATGCTGGGTGACGAGATCAGCTGGCTGACCGGTACGAAGTCGCGCAGGATGTCGAACTTCACGTTGGCGTTGGTCGCCGGCAGGATGGTGATCGCGGCGGCCGCCACCAGCAGCGTGTAGCCGTCGTTTGGCGAGCGCGCCACCTGTTCGGTGCCGATCATCTGTCCGGCGCCCGGCCGGTTCTCCACCACGAACTGCTGGCCCATCGCCTGCGACAACCGCTCGGCGAGGATGCGCGCGCTGATGTCGGTGCCGCCGCCGGGCTCGGAAGGCACCACGATCCGCACCGGCCGCGACGGATAGTCCGACTGCGCGGGCGCCGCGGTGGCGGCGCCGAGCAACAGCAGAGCGGAGAGCAATGCGCGCATGGCGGCGTTTCCTCGGCGACGTTTCTGGCTCGGAGAACAACATCCGGGCCGCGTCGAAATTCCAGCACGGCGGACAATGCGGAGTCCATGGTGCGCAGCCGTGACAAAGGGACCTGAGTTCGCCACACTTGGCGCTGCGCCAAGCCTTGGGCGCAAGAACAAGCTGGATGAAGCGATGTCGGGTCCGTCGCAGCGCACCAAACAGCCTTCGACGGTGACGACGTCGCTCACCGGCTACCGCCTGTTGAACGATCATCTTCTCAACAAGGGAACCGCCTTCACCGACGACGAGCGCACCGAGTTCGAGCTGCACGGCCTGCTGCCGCCGACCGTCGCCACGCTCGATCAGCAGGTGGGACGCCGGCTCGCCGCTCTGCGCGGCTTTGTCACCGACCTCGAACGCTATGCGTTCTTGCGCGATCTGCAGGATACCAACGAGACGCTGTTCCACGCGCTGCTGGTGCAGCGCATCGAGGAACTGTTGCCGATCGTCTATACGCCGACGGTTGGGGCCGGCTGTCAGCATTTCAGCCGGCTGTTCCGCAAGCCGCGCGGCCTGTTCCTCAGCCTGCCGCATCGCGCCCGCGTCAAGGAAATCCTCGCCAATCCGCAGTTCGACCGCACCGAGGTGATCGTCATCACTGACGGCGAGCGCATCCTCGGGCTCGGCGATCAAGGCGCCGGCGGCATGGGCATCCCGATCGGCAAGCTCGCGCTCTACACCGCCTGCGGCGGCATCGCGCCGGACACCGCGCTGCCGATCATCCTCGACGTCGGCACCGACAATCAGGACCGGCTTGCCGACCCGCTCTACGTTGGCTGGCATCACGCCCGCGTCCAGGGCCAGGAGTATGACGACTTCGTCGAAGAGGTGGTCGGCGCCATCGCGGCGCGCTGGCCGCATGTGCTGCTGCAATGGGAAGATTTCGCCAGGCACAACGCGACGCGCCTGCTGGAGCGCTACCGCGACCGGCTCTGCACCTTCAACGATGACATCCAGGGCACCGCCGCGGTCGCGACTGGCGCATTGCTCGCCGCGATCAACGTGACCGGCGTGCCGCTGACCGAGCAGCGCATCGCGATCTTCGGCGCCGGCTCAGCCGGCTGCGGCATCGCCGGCCTGCTGCTCGAGGCCATGGTCGAGGCTGGACTCGATGCGCGCGCCGCGGCGCGGCGGTTCTACATGATCGATCAGGACGGTCTGCTGGTCGGCAGCATGAATTCGATGGCGCCATTCCAGTCCCGCTTCGCGCAGGACCATGCGCTACTGGCCTCGTGGTCACTGGAACATCCCGGCCGCGCAGGCCTGCTTGATGTGGTGCGTAACGCCAGGCCGACCGCCCTGATCGGCGTGTCGGGTCAGCCTAGCGCGTTCTCGCACACGGTGGTGCGCGAGATGGTGGCGCACAATGCGCGCCCGGTGATCTTCCCGCTGTCCAACCCGACCTCGCGCGCCGAGGCGACGCCCGCCGACATCGAAACCTGGAGCGAGGGCCGCGCCATCATCGGCGCCGGCAGTCCGTTCCCGCCACTGATCCGCAACGGCAAGCATTTCGCCGTCGACCAGACCAACAACTCCTACATCTTCCCCGGCGTCGGCCTTGGCGCGATCGCGGTGCAGGCGCGGCGCATCACCGATGTCATGTTCATGGCGGCGGCCAAGGCGCTGGCCGAACTGTCCCCGGCGCGCCACGACGGCCGCGCCAACCTGCTGCCGCCGGTGACGGCGCTGCGCGAGATTGCGGTCGCGGTGGCCCGCGCGGTCGCGCGCCAGGCGGTCAAGGATGGGCTGGCGCCTGCGCTCGGCGAAGGCGAGATCGACGCAGCGATCGCAGCCAAGATGTGGGAGCCGAAGTATCTGCCGTATCGCAGGGCGGGCTAGCCGGCCATGGATCAGGACCTTCGCACCGAAGCAGTCACCGCTACCAAGACGCTGTGCGGTCATCTCGCGTCCGCGCGGTTTTCCGATCTGACGCCCAAGGCGTTGCGCGAGGCGCGCCGCGGCGTGCTCGACTGGATCGGCTGCGCGCTTGCGGGCAGCGGGCATAACGAAGTCACCACGCTGCTCGACGTGCTGCGAGAGGCTGGCGGCCGGCCGCAGGCCACGGTGCTCGGCCGCAACCTCAAGCTCGGACTACTCGATGCGCCGCTTGCCAACGGTCAGATGGGGCATCTGCTCGACTACGACGACACCCACATGGGCGGCGTGGTGCTGCACACCTCGTCGCCGGTGTTGGCCGCGCTGTTCGCGCTCGCCGAGCGCTCGCCGGTGAGCGGCGAGGATTTCGTTCTCGCCTATGCGGTCGGCTTCGAGGCCGGCGTGCGTTCAGGCCGTACCGCGCCGGGGCACCATAAGGGCGGCTGGCATCTCACCGGCACGCTGGGCAGCATCGCGGCCGGCGTGGCGGGCGGCAAGCTGATCGGTCTCGACCGGCAGAAGCTGACCTACGCGATGGGCATCGCCGCGACGCAGGCCGCCGGCATGCAGCAGAACCGCGGCACCATGTGCAAGTCGTTCCACGCCGGCAAGGCGGCGTCGAACGGCGTGCTCGCCGCCCTGCTGGCCGAGCGCGGCTTCGACTCGACCCAGGAGATCGTCGAAGGCAAGCGCGGCTTCTCGCGCATCTACAGCGACACCGCCGCGCCCGACGAGCTGACCGCCGGCCTCGGCGACGGCTGGCTGATCGAGAGCAACGGCCATAAGCCCTACGCCTGCGGCGTGGTGCTGCATCCGCTGATCGACGCCGTGATCGCGCTGCGCAATCGCGACAGGGTCGATCCGGTCAAGGTGAGCGAGATCATTCTGCGGGTGCATCCGCTGGTGCTGTCGATCACCGGCGTGGTCGAGCCGCAGAGCGGGTTACAATCGAAATTCAGCACGTTGCATTCCACGGCCGTGGCGTTTCTCGATGGCCAGGCGGGCACCGCGCAATATTCCGACGCGAAGGCGAGTGACCCAACGGTGGCGGCGCTGCGGCGCAAGGTGACGCCGGTTGCCGACGAGGCGTTGCGCCGGGACGAGGCCTATGCCGCGATCCTGGTCGATGGCGTGCGCCACGAGGTCCACATCGCCCACGCCAGCGGCACCGCCGACAATCCGATGAGCGACGCCGCGATCGAAGCGAAGTTCATGGCCAACGCCACGCCGGTGATCGGCGTCGGGCGCGCGGCGAGGGTGCGCGACGTGGTCTGGGCGTTGGAGCGAGCGCCGGACGTGCGCGCGCTGATCGCGCTGCTGGCGTGACGCGTCAGTCGATGGACTTGTCGGCGCGCGCCAGGATGGACGGAGGGACTTCGATCTGCAGCACCCGGGCGGTGCGGAGATTCACCGTCAGTTCGAATTTGGTCGGCTGCTCGACCGGCAGATTGGCAGGATTCTCACCGCGCAGGATACGATCGGCGTAGGTCGCGAGCCGAGCATAGGTCGCGCGCTGGTTCGCGCCGTAGCTCAGCAGGCCGCCAGCATCGGCGTATTCGCTCCAGCCAAACATCGACGGCAGCTTTTGCGCGACAGCGAACTGCGCGATTTTGACCCTGTGCACCATGGTCGCGCCCTCCGGGAACACCAGCATGGCGTCGGCCTTGGCGTTGCCCAGCGCGGTCAGGGCATGGTCGAGCTGCGGCGCACCGATGAACGGCACGTAGATCGTTTCGACGCCGAGCTTCTCCGCCGATCGTTGCGTGGCTTGCCATTCCGAACGCTCGCCGGGATGATCGGTGTTCGATAGCACCGCAAGACGCCGCAGCTGCGGGAAGATATCCTTGAGCATCTCGACGCGCTTGCCCGCCAGGTCGAGCGATAGAAACGTGGCGCCGGTGAAATTGCCGCCCGGCCGATTGATGCTCTTGACCAGGCCCAGCTCGACCGGATCGCCGCTGATGGCGAACAGCACGGGAATTTCGGTGGCGCCCTTCATGGCGCGGATCGCAGGTCCGCTCGACACCGCAAGATCCACTTTGCCGCGGGTCAGGTCGGAAAGCACGGCCCGCAGCGCGTCCGGATTTCCCGGCGCATAACGCAGATCGAGCGAGAAATTCCGGCCCTCGATATAGCCGCGCTCGCGCAGTCCCTCGCGGAAGCCATCGACGAACGGATCGGGTTGCGACTCGGTGGACGCCCAGAAGATGCGGTGGATTTTGGCCTGCTGCTGTGCGCCGAGCGACTTCAGCCCCAGGATAGAGGCAGCCGTGGCGCCGCCGCACATCGACAGGAGCTTGCGTCGCTCGATGGCCCAGGTCCTCATCTGTGCACTCCGCAGCCTGGATCGTGATACAGACCGTGCCCAATCTAGCATGGCACGATGCTGCGATGTGGGGCGCCTTGCCCGACTACTGCGTCGGGATTTTCGCCGTCTTTACCAGCGCGGCGGCTTCCGCCACGTCTTCGCGGAAGAACTTGTCGAACTGCGCGAGGTTCATCGGCATCGGCTCGACGCCGAGCGTCTTGAAGCGCTCCTGCACCGCCGGCGCCTGCAGCGCCTTCACGGCTTCCTGATGCAGCTTCTCGACCACTGCACGCGGCGTCTTCGCCGGCACGAAGAACCCGCTGTAGAACGGATAGACCGAATCCGACTTCAAGCCGGCTTCGACCGTGGTCGGCACCTCCGGCATGATCGAGGTGCGTTTCTGCGCGCTCACCGCCAGCGCAACGAGCTTGCCGTCCTTCAGCAATGGCAGCGTGGTGGTGAAAATCTGCGGACTGAAGTCGGCGCGGCCGGTCATCACTTCGGTGACGGCTTCGGCGGCGCCCTTGAAGGGAATGTGTTGCGCTTCGATGCCGGCGCTCACCAGCAGGCGCACCGCGGCAAAGTGCGACGCGGTGCCGATGCCGGCCGAGGTGTAGTTCAGCGAGCCGGGCTTCGCCTTGCCGGCGGCGATCAGGTCGCCCAGCGTCTTGTAGCCCTTGGACGGCGCGGCGACGATCGACAGCGGTTGGATGCCGAACGGGATCACGGGCGTGAAATCGGCGAGCGTGTCGTAGGGCAGCTTGGAATAGAGCGCGTTTGCGGTGCCGAGAGCGCCGTAGGCCAGCATGGTGTAGCCATCGGGCGCGGACTTCGCGACCTGGTTGGCGCCGATCGTGCCGCCGGCGCCGGGCCGGTTCTCGACCACGAAAGTCTGGCCAAGCTGCCTGGTCAACTGCTCCGCCATCACGCGGGCCATGATGTCGCTCGCGCTTCCGGCGCCGAGCGGAACGACGATGGTGACATTGCGCGCCGGCCAGTCCTGCGCGGAAGCCGGCAGCGTCGCGAGGCACATTCCAATCCCGAGCGCCGCGTTCAATGTGATCTGCCGAGCGAGCTTGTGAATTCTCATCGTGGTCTCCGTGTAAATATGCTGCAGCGTCGCTTACTTCTGGTCCGGCGGCGCAAACGCCTTGGCGTAGCGCTCGGCGATCTCCGGCGGCGTCGCGCCGATCTGCGCCACGACCTTCTCGACCTCGGCGGCGGCAACAAAGCCGAACTCGGCCTTGCTCTTCTCGGCCTCGGCCAGGAACTCCTTGTCCTGCGCCAGCGCGTCGAACGCCTTGCGCAGCAGCGCGACACGGTCGGCCGGCACGCCGGGCGGCGCGATCACCGGCCGCGCGGCGGTCTTCTGCGTAAAATGCAGCTCCATCACCTTGCGGTCGGCTTCGTTCCTGATGAAGTCGAGCGCCGACGGCAGGTCGCCAAGTTCCGGCTCCTTCTGCAAGGCGCCTTGCAGCAGCAGCGTGATCTGCTTGTCGCGCAGCCAATGCGGCCGCACGGCCTTCAGGCTCGACCACGACCAGTCAGCGATGCCCTGCACCTCGCCGCGTTCGATCGCCAGTGCGATCTGCGCCGTGCTGTTGTAGCCGGTGACGACCTTGAACTTGGTGCCGATCAGCGCGTTGTAGAGCTTCGGCGTGGTCTCCGGATCGACCCCGGTGATGCCGCCGACAATCAGCTCCTTGTCGAACAGGTCCTTGGCGGTGCGATGCGGCGCGCTGTGCCAGGCCAGCGTCACCGCGGCTTCGCTGTTGAGACTCGAGATCCAGTTGAACTTGTCGAGTTCGTAGCGCACGCCGGACGGATAGATCAGTTTGGCGAGCAGGATGCCGCGCTGCAGCAGCGCGATGACAGTGCCGTCCTTCGCGGCGGCGCCGAACATGTGGTTGGCGGCGGCGATCCGCGCCGGCATGTTCTGCACCACGATCGACGGATTGCCGGGGATGTGCTTGCCGAGGTGGCGCGCCACGGTGCGCGCCTGCAGGTCGTAGCCGCCGCCGACGCCCGCGCCGACGATGAAGCTGATCTGCTTGCCGGCGTAGAAATCGCTCGCCATGGCAGGCGGCGCGCCGGCGACAATGATCGCGGCAGCTGCCGTTGCGCGCAACGCGAATGCAGCGAGCGCCTGGAACCACTGAACCATGGGCGTGTCTCCGCCCGCGATTATCGCCGGTTTTGGCAGGCATGCCTACGCTTGACCGGCACCGCACCCTGCGGCTTATCTGCACGCCGGAAGCCGGGGAGGATCAGCGTTGAAGGCCATTGTCATCCGTGAGTTCGGCCCGCCGAGCGTGATGAAGCTCGAGGAGGTGCCGACGCCCGAGCCGGAGCCCGGCGAGGTGCTGATCAAGGTGCACGCCGTCTCGGTCAACCGCACGCTCGACACGCGCGTTCGTGCGGGCAAGTACGCGCGGCCGGTGACACTGCCGCTGGTGCCGGGCGTCGATCCCTCCGGCGTGATCGTCAAGCTTGGCGACGGCGTGACGCATCGCAAGGTCGGCGACCGGGTGACGGTCGCGCTGCGGCTCGGCAACCGGAATTCCGGCGCCGACGCGCTGCGGCTGCTCGGCGTGCACGCCTGGGGCGGCTACGCCGAATATGTGCGGGCGCTGGCGGTCAACACCACGATCGTTCCAGACAACGTGGACTTTCCGGTGGCGACGGTGGTGACGCGCCATGCGCCGATGGCGTTCCACATGCTGCAGGACCACGCCAAGGTCGAACCCGGCGAATGGGTGCTGGTGATGGGCGCAGCCGGCGGACTCGGCAGCGCCGGCGTGCAGGTCGCGAAGTATCTCGGCGCCAAGGTGATTGCGGCCGCCGGGAGCGATGAGCGGGTCAAGGTCGGGCTCGATCTCGGCGCCGACGCCGGCGTGAACTATCGCACCCAGGATCTGACCATCGAGGCGGCCCGCATCGCCGGGAGCCAGGGCGTCAATGTGGTGTTCGAGAACATCGGCGATCCGGAGACGTTTCCGAAGGCGTTCGCCGCGCTGGCGCGCCGCGGCCGGCTCATCACCGCCGGCGGCCACGGCGGCGGCATCGTGCCGTTCGATGTCAATAAGCTCTATCTCAACCAGATCACGGTGATGGGCCGCACGGGCGAGACGGAGACCGGCGCCGCCGAGAGCCTGAAGATGGCGTCGGAAGGCAAGTTCAAGGCGTTGATCGACTGCGTGCTGCCGCTGTCCGAAGCGGTGCGCGCCCACGAGATCGTCGAGGGCCGCGGCGGCATCGGCAAGGTCGTGCTGGAGCCGACGCGGATTTGAGTAATTCTGGGACGATGCCGCCCCATCCTTCGAGACGCGGGCTTCGCCCGCTCCTCAGGATGGGGGCGGAGTTGGTTATGTGCGCAGTCTTAATCCCCCGTCTTGATCCCGGCGTCCTTGATCAGCTTCTCCCACTGCGGCCGTTCGGCCGCGAGCGCCGCCGCGAACTCAGCGGGCGAGCTTGCGATCACCTCCATGCCGACGTCGGCAAGCTTCTTGCGCAGATCGGCCGGCGCCAGCGCCTTGACGTGATCCTGATGGATCTTGTTGACGATCGCCTGCGGCGTGCCGGTCGGCGCCATCAGGCCGAACGCCGCGACCGCCTCGAAGCCCGGGAAGCCGGCCTCGATCATGGTCGGCAGTTCGGGCACCGCGCCGAACCGCTTGGCCGAGGTGACCGCGAGCGCGCGCAGCTTGCCCTCGCGCACCAGCGGCACGAGCGGCGCGATGTTGCCGAAGAACATGGTGACACGTCCGCCGAGCAGGTCGGTGATCGCCGGCGTCGCGCCGCGATAGGGCACGTGCTGGATGTCGAGCTTGGCCATGGACTTGAACAGCTCGGCGGCGAGGTGCTGGGTCGTTCCGGTCCCTGCCGAGGCGTAGGTGAGCTTGCCGGGATTGGCGCGCGCGTAGGCTGCCAGCTCCTGCACGCTCTTTGCCGGCACGTCGTTGTGCACAACGAGGAGGTTCGGCGTGAACACCGACTGCGAGATGGTCACCAGGTCCTTGGCCGGGTTGAACGGCATGTTGGGGTAAAGGCTCGGATTGATGACGATCTGGGCGTTGCTCGCCATCAGCAGCGTGTAGCCGTCGGGCGCGGCTCTGGCGGCGCGGTCACCGGCGACATTGGCACCGGCGCCGGTGGCGTTTTCGATCAACACTGGCTGGCCCCAGAATTCCGACAGCTTGTCGCCGACGATGCGGGCGATCATGTCGGCCGGTCCCGCTGGCGCAAAGCCGACCAGCACGCGCACCGGTTTGGCGGGATAGCTCGACTGCGCCCTCGCGTCGTTGGCAGCAGCCCACATCGGCAGTGCTGCGAGCAGCGCTGCGATGGCTCGGTAGCCCCTGGTCATTTGCCGGTTTCCTCTGTCTGCCCCACCTGTGTCCACTCAAGCGGGTGAAGCATAGCCGCAGAGCAGGCCTTCGCGGCAGACATTATTTGTGCATGAGTGAAGGACCAAAGCGTGAGGGAGGAACAGATGAGCGACCTGCGAACCATCCGCACCGACGTGGTCGGCAGCCTGTTGCGGCCTGACGCGGTGAAGCAGGCCCGTGCCAGCTTTGACGACGGCAAGATCGATGCGGCGGAACTGCGCAGACTTGAAGACGATGCAGTGCGCGAAGCCGTGCTCTTGCAAGAGAGTGTCGGCCTCGATGTGATCAGCGACGGCGAGATGCGCCGGCTCAATTTCCAGGACAGTTTCGGCGCCGCGGTCGAAGGCTACGACGCCAGCGTGAGCACCGTGCAGGCCTACACCAAACGTGTCGAGGGCGGCACCGCGCTGCGGCGCTGGGAGGTGCCGGTGCAGGAAAAGGGCACCGCGATCTCGCACCGCCGGCCGGTGACGTCACGGCTCAAGCTGACGCGCAACGTGCCGCTGGAGGAATACAAGTTCGTCGCCGGTGTCGCGAAGACCCCGGCCAAGGTGTCGCTGATCGGGCCGGACCGCATCAGCCAGCGCTTCGAGCACGAGAATTCGAAGGCGGTCTACAAAGACATGGACGCCTTCATGGCGGACGTGGTCGCGATCGAGCGCGAGATCATCAAGAGCTTGGCCGATGCCGGCTGCCGCTACGTCCACATCGATGCGCCGGGCTACACCGCCTACGTCGACGAGCCGACCATGGCGCAGATGCGCGCGCGTGGCGAGGATCCGCAAGAGAACTTCGCCCGCTCGATCAAGGCGGATCAGGCGCTGATCTCGGGCTTCCCGGGCGTGACGTTCGGCATTCATCTTTGTCGCGGCAACCAGCGCAGCATGTGGCACCGCGAGGGCACCTACGACGCGATCGCCGAGCGGCTGTTCACCGAGTTGCCGTACGACCGCTTCCTGCTGGAGTACGACAGCCCGCGCGCCGGCGGCTTCGAGCCGCTGCGCTTCATGCCGAAGGGCAAGGTGGCGGTGCTCGGGCTCGTGAGCACCAAGGTGCCGGAGATGGAGAAGATCGACGATCTCAAGCGCCGCATCGACCAGGCGGCGAAGTTCATTCCGCTCGACCAGCTCGCCATCAGCCCGCAGTGCGGCTTTGCGTCCGACGTGATCGGAAACTTGATCAGCGACGATGACCAGAAGCGCAAGCTGGAGCTGGTGGTGGAAACGGCACGGCAGGTGTGGGGGCAGTAACGCCGGTGGCATAGCGCTCGCGCGCCACTCTCCGCTGTCATCGCCCGCGAAAGCGGGCGATCCAGCAATCACGGATAGCCACGGGGACTGGATGCCCGCTTTCGCGGGCATGACAACGCGTGATGACGCCAGCCCGCGCTACTGACTCACATGCTCGATAAACTTCTGCGGCGGCGGGTCGCCCCATTGCGAGACCAGGGCTTCCTCGGCGGGCAGCAGATTCGAGCCGTTGGCGATGTTGAGCCGGTCGCTGTCGGCCCAGTGCTCGTGCACGCGGCGCCACGGATCGGCCCAGTAGTCATAGACCTGGCTGCCGAGCAGGTGGCGGCCGATGCCCCACATGTGCTCGTACTTGCCGGTGTTGCGCATGTGCTGATGGCCCATGAACACGTCGTCCAGGTCCTGCACCTCGAACGAGATGTGGTTCAAGCCGGCATTGTGGTGGTTGATCGCGAAGAACACGTGGTGATCGACGAACGTGTCACCGTTGTCGATGCGGTTGAACGAACCGATCAGATTTTCCTTTTGTCCGGCATAGACGTCATCCGAGCAGATGAAGCCGAGGTGATGGCGGTACCAGTCGACAGTCTCCTTCACCTTCGGCGTGCCGAGCACGCCGTGGGCGATGCGCTTCACGCGCGAGGGACCCTTTGGCAGCCGCATCAGGTCGCCCTTGCGGGCCAGCGGATCGTAGCCGGTATTGAGCACCTGGCGCGGTGCCGGCAGTTCGGCGACCTTGTCCATGCCCCACACCACTTCGATCTGGTAGCCGTTCGGCTCGGTAACGCGGACCCGCTTGCCGCCGCCCGGCTCGTCGATGTTCTCGATGCCTGAGGCGCCCGGCACTTTGGCGAACGCCTTGAGGTCGTCCTCGCTGGCCGCGTGATAGGCGAAGCCGATGAATTTCGGATCGCCTTTCTCGGTGATGTGGATGTGGTGCACCGGGTCAGTGGCGCGATAGTAGATCGCGTTGTTGGTCCGGTCGGACTTCACCAATCCGAAATTTTCGAGGAACTCCGCCTCAAGATCGAGATCGGGAGAGCGCAGGCGCGCGTAGGCGATGTCGGTCACCTTGATCACAGCCATTGTGTCACCTTGGTCGTTTCCAGGTTTTGGTTGGCCGGCACGATAACGCACCGCTTCACGCGAGGCAATTTGGTCCGCCAGGGCAGGCGGGTCTGATATGCGCCGGCGACCTGCGACAAGCTGGCCGGCCTTAAGGGGATGTGCTGTATTCCCGGCAACGAAAGGGAGGGTGTCGTGAAACTTGTGCTGTTCAAGACCGCGGCGAACGCCGAGCTGGCGCCGGGCGTGCTGACCGACCGCGGCGTGGTCGACATCTCCAGTGCGGTCAAGGTCAGCTACACGCCGCAACTGACCATGCAGGGCATCATCAACGATTTCGAGGCGCTACGGCCCGCCTTGCAACGGCTGGCTGACACTGGAAAGGCCAGCCCGCTCGCCGATGTGCGGCTCGGTCCGCCGCTGCCGCGGCCCGGCAAGATCCTTTGCTGCATCGCCAACTACTGGGAGCATGCGCAGCGCGAGCCGCGGCCGCTCAACATGTTCATGAAGAACCCGGACGCGGTGGTCGGGCCGGGCGACACCATTATGCTGCCGGAATACACGGTGCCGTGGGCGTTCATGCACGAGGCCGAGCTTGCCCTTGTCATCAAGGGACCGGCCAAGGTGGTGAAGCAGAAGGACTGGCAGAGCGCGGTGTTCGGCTACACTACATTGATCGACGTCTCGGCGCGCGAGCTTGGCCGCCGCACCTGGCCGGCGATCCCGCTGACCTCATGGCTCGGCAAATCATTCGACACCTTTGCGCCGATCGGCCCCTGCATCGCCACCGCCGATGAAATCAAGGACCCGAACGACCTGATCGTGCGGTTTTGGGACGACGGCGTGCTGCGCCACAACTACAACACGGACGACATGGAGCACCGCGTGCCGGAGCTGGTTGAGTGGGCGACCACGGTGATGACCATGAACTCCGGCGACATGATCGCCTGCGGCACCAACCACGAGGGCCTCGGCTTCCTGCAGGACGGTGAGACGGTCGACATCGAAATCCAGAACATCGGCAAGATGACGCTCAACGTGCGCGATCCGCTCAAACGTACGTGGGAGAAGGGCGTCTACATGGGCGTCGATTCCACCAATCCCGACGCCGTGAAGCGCCACCGCCCGCAGGGCGGCCCGGCCGCGACGGGCGCGATCTGACGATGAGCAAAGTTCCGCTGACGCTGGCGATCAGCCACTACGACCATGTTTCCGAATTGATGACCGGCCGCGTTGAGGTCGAGGGTGTTGAGCTGACGCCGCTGCGATTGCAGATCGAGGAAATCTTCTTCCGCATGTTCAACCACCGCGACTTCGACGCCTCCGAAGTCTCGATGGGGAAGTTCTCGTCGCTGATCTCGCAGGGCAACTCGCCGTTCGTCGGCATCCCGGTGTTCCCGTCGCGGGTCTGCCGGCACTCCTCGATCTATATCCGCAAGAACGGCAGCGTGAAGCAGCCGTCGGATCTCAAGGGCAAGCGGGTCGGTGTTCCGGAATGGGCGCAGACCGCATCGGTCTATTCGCGGGGCTTGCTTCAGCATCAGTATGGCGTTGATCTCTCCTCGATCGAATGGGTGCAGGCCGGCGTGGACCAGCCAGGCCGGCAGGAGAAGGTGAAGCTCAATCTGCCCGCCGGCATCAGGTACCGCTCCGCGCCTGACAAGAGCCTCGGCGGGATGCTGCTGTCGGGCGAGCTCGACGCCATCCTGACCGCGCACGCGCCGCTGTGCTTCGAGCACGGCGATCCGAACGTGGTGCAGATGTTTCCCGACTATCTCGAGATCGAACAGCGCTACGTCCAGGAAACCGGCATCTTTCCGATCATGCATGCGATCGCGATCAAGCGCGAGATCGTCGAGAAGTACCCCTGGATCGCAGCGAATTTGTTCGCGGCGTTCGAGGAGGCCAAGCGCAGGAGCGTGAAGCGCGCGCTCAACAACACTTCATCAGCGTTGCCGATCCCGTGGGGCTACGAGTTCGCCAAGCGTATGCAGGCGATTGTCGGCGAGGAACTCTTGCCCTACGGCATCGATGCCAATCGCAAGACGCTCGACGCTTTCTTGCAATACGGCTTCGAGCAGGGCGTGCTGCACAAGCGGATGCAGCCGGAGGATCTGTTCCCGCCGCAGGTGCATCGAAGCTTCAGGGTGTAGAATTCGCTACCCCAACGCCGCAACGCCCGCCTGCGCGACCTGCTCGTCCTCGTGCGATTGCACGCCGGACACGCCGATCGCGCCGACGCACTCGCCCTGGTGGAGGAGCGGCAATCCGCCCTGGAACATCGCGCCGGCGGGGAAGGTTGCAAACGCCGGCTTTTCCTTGACGCGGTCCTCCCAGAATTTGGTCGGCCGGCGCGTCAGCGCCGAGGTGAGCGCCTTGTCCATTGCGACCTTGGCGCTGATCGGGCCGGCGCCGTCCATGCGTTCGAGCAGCAAAGCCGCGCCGCTGTCGTCGACGATCGCGATGGTGACGTTCCACTTATTCTTCTGCGCTTCGGCCTTGCAGGCGGCCATCATCTTCTGCACGTCGGCGGATGTCAGAGCAGGTCGGCTACGCATGGCGTTTCCTCATGTTTGAGATTCGTTGCGACGATGTCAACTGCGCCGGCGTCAGTCCGCCAGTGCATTGAGAATGAACGTTGCGTTGAGCAGAGCGCCGGGCTGAAAGCCCAGCTGCCCAAACCAGCCGTTGAAGATGAAGACGATCTCGCTGCCCCCCATGATCTGCGCCAAGGCAGTGTTGACGGCGAGCCGCAGCGCCCAATCGCCACGTGGCAGCACGATCGCATAGGGCTCGACCGACAGATCATCGGGCAGAAGCTTCATCGCCCTGGGATCGCTGAACTTGGCGCCGACCAGGAGCAGCTTGTCGCTCGCATAGGCGTCAACCTTGCCGCTTTCCAATGCGACGATCGCTTCGGCGCGCTCCTTCACGCGCACCACATCCATCGGAGTCCGCTTGCTCCTGTTGACGATCGCCTGCTCGTTGCTGGTGCCGGCGACCACGGCGACTTTCTTGCCGGCCAGATCGTTGGCGTTGTTGATGCCGGACTTGCTCATGACGGCGACGCCGGTCGATTCGACAAAGACGTAGTTGGAGAAATCAACCTCCTTCATGCGTCCGAGCGTCACGGTGCTCGCGCCGCATTCCATGTCGGCATCGCCTTTGGTCACGACGTCGAACCGCGATTGCGACGTTACGGGCACCCATTGAATCTCGATGCCCGTTACCTTGAATTGCCGCTCCAGCGAAGCCACCACGGACTTGCAGATGTCGATGGTGTAGCCGAGCACCTGCTTTTGGTCGTTGACGAACGAGAATGGGGTGGAGTTGACCCGGTGCGCGATCTTGATCTTCTTGGTGCTGATGATCGTCTTCAGCCGGCCTTCCAAGGCCTGGGCCATGGCGTCAGTTGCGGCCAAGGTGCTGGCGGCGAGAACGGCGAACGCGAATGCAACACGGACCATGACACCAACCCCTCGACTGGCACACCATAATTTGCAGCAATCCTTTGTACTGCCGGAAAAGGGGTCGTGGCAATCGCGTCCAAATGAAAACGCCGCGCGGATGCGCGGCGCTTCCGCGTGTCGAGCGAGGGAAACAGCCTATTCGAGCCCGGATGGCACGTTCTTGTTTTCGCTTTCGAGCTTCATGCCAGCCGATAGCGCCATGGTTTCCATCAACATGGCAAAGTCTTTCTGCAGATACTCTTCGGGGTTCTTCTGCAGCATGGCGTGGCCCATGTGCATCTGCAGGATCTGACGCGTCGTGGCGGTCACCGGCATCGGCACGTCGAGCTCGTCGGCGAGCGCCAGGCCGAGATCGAGGTCCTTGCGCAACAGCTCCGGGGTGAAGGTGGTGGTCCAGTCGAGGTTGACCAGAGCCGGCGACTTGTAGGCAGTGAACATCGAGCCCATCACGCCGTTGTTGAGGAATGACAGGAAGGCATGGCGTGGTACGCCCATCTTGTTGGTGAGCAGCGTGATCTCGATCAGGTTCTGGATCACCACACCGAGCATGACGTTGTGCGCGATCTTGCAGACCCGGGCGAGCTCGCCGTCACCGACGTAGGACACGCCCTTCGGCGCGAACACCTTGATCATATCTTCGGCTTTTTTGAATGCGGCCTCCGGGCCCGAGCAGACCGACGAGAGCTTGCCGGCCTTGATCACTTTGGCGTTGCCGCTGACCGGCGCGCAAACGTAGTCGGCGCCGCGCTCTTTCAAGCGCTTGCGGATTTCGACCGATTCCTCGACCGCGATGGTCGAGCAGTCGACGAACACGCTCGGCGTCTTGTTGCCGGAGAGCACGCCATCCTTGCCGAAGTAGACCTGCTCGACGTCCTTGCCCTCGGCGACGATGGAGAACACCACATCCATGCTCGACAGATCGGACAGCTTGTCGACGATCTTGCCGCCAGACTTGGCAAGCGGCTCGGCCTTGGAGCGGGTGCGGTTCCAGATCGAAACGTCGTAGCCAGCCTTGAGGAGGCGCTCCGCCATCGGATAGCCCATGCGGCCCATGCCGATCCATCCGATCCGTTGCGTGTTTTGCGCCATGACGAAACTCCTCCGTGTACCTTGCACTGCGATCGGTTCTGCTAGCACAGCCGCGTGAGCCACGCCAATGCGCGGAATTGCATGGTCGGCGCGCAATCGACTGTGATAAATTCCCGCCATGCATCGTTGTGCCGTTCTCGGTTTCGTTCTGTTGGCCGCGTGTTGCGCCGATGCGTTGGCACAGGCGCCGGGTCCAAGTGACGCCGCCAAGGCCATGGTGGGCACCTGGGAATTCACCAACGCCGACCGCGACAAGTCATGCACGATCACGCTGCGCGCCGATCCGGCCGCCGTTGGCATGAGGGCGGAATTCGACCGGGGTTGCGCCGCCAAGTTTCCGTTCATCAGCGAGGTCGTGGCCTGGACGATGGCCGAGAACGACTTTCTCCGTCTGGTCGACGCCAAGGGCACTCCGATCCTGGAATTCAACGAGGTCGAGGGCGGCGTGTATGAAGCGCCGCGTCCTGGCGAGGGCATTCTCTTCATCCAGAACCCGGGCGCGGCGGGGCCGCCGGTGCGGACGGCGGCGGAGGTCACCGGCGATTGGACCGTGGTCCGCAGCGCCGGCAAGCCGCTCTGCGCGCTTACCTTGTCGGATACCGCGACTGGGGGTGATTTTGCGGTCCGTGTCAGGCAGCCATGCGATGTGCTGGTGACGCGCTTTGCTCCGGTGACCTGGCAGATCGAACGCGGCGAATTGGTGCTCAAGCCGGCGAAGGGTCAGCCGTGGCGCTTTGAAGAACAGGACGCGACCACTTGGCAGCGCGTCCCGGCAACCGCCGATCCAATCTTGCTGGTGCGAAAGCAGTAGTCGGACAAACGCGGTGCTGGTCAGCGGACAGAAAAAGCTCGAGCGGATGCGCGACGGCCGTGCCGTCTACATCGGCGCCGAACGGGTCAAGGACGTCACCGCGCATCCGGCGTTCCGTGAAGGCGCGCGCACCGTTGCCGCGCTCTACGACCTCAAGGCCGATCCGGACAAGCAGGACTTGTTCTCGTTCGGCGAGGACGGCGACCGCTATTCGCTTTACTGGCTGCGCTGTCGCACGCGGGACGATCTCCTTCGCCGCATGCATGCTATGAAGGCGATCGCCGACGCGACTTATGGGTTTGTCGGCCGCTCGCCGGATCAGGTGTCCGGCTTGATCACCGGCCTTGCGATGAATCCCGGCCAGCTGGAGCGGCTGCGCAAAGGTTTTGGCCAGAACCTGCTCGACTATTACGACTACGCGCGCAAGAACGACCTTTATCTCAGCTTCGCTGTCACGCCGGCGAGCGGCCGCAAGAGCGGCGAGCTGTTCCCCGGCCAGCAGCGCGACGATCCCAATCTCCAGGTCGTCGCTGAGGACGATGCGGGCGTCATCGTGTCCGGCATGAAGATGATGGCGACCAGCGCGGTGTTCGCCGACGAGATTTTGATCGGCAACCTCACGCCGATCGAGGACCACTACAAGAGCGAGGCAATCACAGCGGCGATGCCGCTCAACGCGCCAGGCGTGTCGCTGTGGTCGCGCCAGCCGTATGCACTCGTGGCGAAGCACGAAGCCGACTATCCGATGTCGTATCGCTTCGATGAGACCGACAGCGTGCTGGTCTGCGACCGGGTCAAGATTCCGTGGGAGCGCGTGTTCCTGCACAACGAAGGCGCGATGTCGCGCCGCATCTACATCGAGTCGCCGGCGAACTGCTACCAGAACCACCAGTCGAACATCCGGTTCTGGTCAAAGATGGGGTTGATCGTTGGCGTCGCGAGCCGCATCTGCCAGGCCAACGGCACTGACAAGATCCCGGCGGTGCGCGAGGTGCTCGGCCGCATGGCGGCGTTGGAAGCGACGATCGGAGGTCTGGTGCAGGGCCAGATCGAGGCATGGGAAAACTGGCCGGACGGTTATGCCACGCCGAACCGCCGCATCATGTATGCCGCGCTGAATTGGTGCCAGGAGCACCACACCGAGATCATCGATACGCTGCGCACGCTGCTCGGCGCCTATCCGATGGTGATGCCGGCTTCGATCGACGTGATGGAAGATGGTGTGCTGCGCGACCGCTTCGAGCGCTGGTGGAAGACCGCCTCGATCGAGGCGGTCGAGCGGCACAAGCTCTACAAGCTGGCGTGGGACCTGGTCGGCTCCGAGTTTGCCGGCCGGCACATGCTCTATGAGAAGTTCTATGCCGGAAACTCGCTGATCGTGCGCAACCAGAGCGACCGCGAGGCGCCGTGGCAGAAGTTTCATGGCATCGTGGACGGGTTGCTCGCTGGGATCGAAGTGCCGGAGACCAAGAACGGATAGAGAGTTGCAAGGATCGCCACCATGACACGCCTGCTCGATGCGACCGCCAAAGGCGTCTACCCGATTGCGCCCACGCCGTTCACCGATCGCGGCGATATCGACTGGCCGAGCGTCGATCTGATGATCGACTTCTATCTGGGCGCCAAAGTCCAGGGCCTGACCCTTCTCGGATTGATGGGCGAGGCTTCGAAGCTCTCCGACAGTGAATCGGCCGAGCTGGTCCGCTACGTGTTACGCTGCGTTGGCGATCGCATTCCGGTCGTCGTCGGCGTCTCCAATCCTGGAATCTCCAATCTTTCTGCCTTGAGCAGGATCGCGATGGAGGCAGGTGCCTGCGGCGTCATGATCGCGCCGCTCACCGGGCTCAAGACCGAGGCGCAGATCGCGTCCTATTTCGGCCAGGTGACCGCGGCTCTGGGGCCGGAGATTCCGGTTTGCTATCAGGATTATCCGCAGTCGTCGCAGGCGGACATTTCTGCGGACGGTTTCGTCAAGCTGGTCGATGCCCATCCCAGCGTCGTGATGTTCAAGCACGAGGACTGTCCCGGGCTGAAGAAGCTCACCGCGGTCCGCAAGGCCTGCGACGGCACGGCGCATCGCCGTATCGCCATTTTCGTCGGCAACGGCGGGCTCTATGTGCCGCAGGAATTGCTTCGCGGCGCCGACGGCATCATGACGGGCTTCGCTTTCCCGGAGGTGCTGGTCGAGGTGTTCGAGCTTTTTCAGAAAGGTCAGGCTGACGCCGCGGAGGATTTGTTCGACGCCTATCTGCCGATCCTTCGCCACGAGCAGCAGCCCGGCTTCGGCCTTCCGGTCCGCAAGGAAATCCTGCGCCGGCGTGGCGCGATCAGGTGTGCGGCCGTGCGCGCGCCCGGCGGCACGCTCGACGCCCACGATATCGCCGAACTCGATCGCCTGTTGGCGCGGCTCGAGGCGCGAACGAAAGCGTCGCAAGGCCGGATGGTGCGCTCGGCCTAGCTCGTGGGGTCGGCGAGGGCGCCTGCCCCTTGTGTGGTGACCCTGCGCGCCGCACTATCGTGCAAAGGCCCTGTTCCGGCCAAGGTCGCAATGGAGGGACGCCGTGATCAAGAAAGTTCTGCCGCTGTTGGGTTTGCTGGCTCCTGTGGTGATGGCGGGTTCCGCGCCTGCACAAGAAATCAAGCTGACGTTGGCGGATCAGAATTCGCCGCAGGCATGGGGGCCGAGCCATGCGTTGCAGCCGTGGGTAAGACAAGTCGAGACAGCCACCAAGGGCCGCGTCAAGATCGAGGTGTTTCCGTCGCAGACGCTGGTGAAGGGCCCCGACATGTGGCGCGCGGTGCGCGGCGGCATCGCCGACATCGGCTGGTGCTTCCACGGCTACTGGGCTGACATGACGCCGCTCGCCGACGCCATCACGCTGCCGTTCCTGCCGGTGAAGTCAGCCGAGCAGGCGAGCGAGGTGCTCTGGCGGCTCTACGAGAAGTATCCTGCGATCAAGAAGGAGTTCTCCGAGACCGAGCCGCTCCTGCTCTACACCACGTCGCCCTACTTCCTGCTCACCACCAAGAAACAGGTGAAGACACTGGACGACCTTAAAGGCATGAAGATCCGCATTCCAGGCGGACCGCCGACGGAGATGGCGAAGGCGCTCGGCATGGTTCCGACGCCGATCCCGATGCCCGACATGTACCAGGCGCTCGACAAGGGTGTGGTGGACGGCATGGGCGTGCCATGGGAGGCGGTGCAGGGCTTCCGGCTCTATGAGGTCGCGAAGAACTACACCATGGTACCGATGTTCACGGCGTACTTCTCGATCTGCGGCAACAAGCAGAAATGGGCGGGTCTGCCCGCCGACGTGCGCACGCAGATCATGAGCGTCAGTGGTCTCACCGGGGCGAAGTTCTGGGGCAAGAACTTCTTCGACACTGCGGAGACGGATGCGCTCGCGAAGATCAAGACGGGCAAGCACGAGATGAACCGCTACGAGTTGCCTGCGGCGGAGGTCGCGCGCTGGCAGCAAATCGCGGGCGAGCCGCTCTGGGAGGCGTGGGTCAAGAAGATGGAGGGCAGGGGCCACAAAGAGGCCCGCGCCATCCTCAACGACACCCTGGAAATGTTGAAGAAGTGATTTCAGCCGCGCTGTGATCTCCCGCGAAAGCGGGCGATCCGGCACGTGCGAACCAATCTTTTGGGCACGACACGGCCCTCAAGACCGGAACCGGATACTGGATGCCCCGCTTTGGCGGGGCCTAACGTCTCAAGGTGCAGCGGCGCCGGTGGCGATGAGCGCTCTAATCACAGTCATCCTCCACCGCTGCGAGCTGATGCTCGTCTACGTCGCCGTTGCGGCGGCGGCCGCAATGATGCTGCTGACCAGCGGCGACGCGCTGTGCCGCTATCTGCTCAATAGCCCAATCCTCGGCGCCTACGAGATCACCGAGAAATACCTGATCGTGGCGATGATCTTTCTCGGGCTGTCGTACGCCTACCGCGGCGGCGTGTTTATTCGCGTCACGTTCCTGATCGACCGGCTGCCGCGCAATTGGCGGATCGTGGCAGACCATGTCTCGCACGTGCTGTCGATCTTCTATTGCCTTATTTTTCTGGTGGCGACCGGCCGGCAGGCGGTGCGCGCCTTGTCCGACGCCACCACCATGACTGTACTGCCGGTGCTGATCGGTCCCGCCTATTGCATAGTGCCGATCGGCTTTCTGGCGCTCACCGTACTGATGCTGATCGATTTGCCGCGCGTGCGCCGCGGCGACGCGCTGCTGTTCGCGACGCAAGGGCCCGAAAGCTAGGCCATGGCCGCGACCGCACCGCTTCTCGTCATGGTGTTGATGTTGTTGCTCGGCACGCCGATCGCGGTCGCGCTGGCCGTGTCCGGGATGCTCGGCATCTATCTGGTGACTGGCGATTTCGACAGGATGCTCGGCATCCTCAGCCTGGCCCCATACAGCACGGTGGCCGACTATGCGCTCACCACCATCCCGATGTTCATCCTGATGGCGTACTTTTCGGCGTCGAGTGGATTGGCGCGTGACCTTTACGCCGCGGGCAGCGCCTGGCTTTCGCATATCAAGGGTGGGCTCGCCATCGCCACCGTGTTTGCCTGCGGCATCTTCGGCGCCATGTCGGGCGCAAGCACAGCCGCGGCCTCGGTCATGTCCAAGATCGCGATGCCCGAGATGCGGCGCCATGGCTATTCCGAGGAGCTTGGCGCCGGCGCGATCGGCGTCGGCGCCACGCTCGACATCCTGATCCCACCCAGCATAGCGATGGTGATCTACGGCATCGCCACGCAAACCTCGATCGGCAAGCTGCTGATCGCCGGCGTCGTGCCGGGGGTCATCGTCGGCATTTTTCTCTGCGTAATGATCTATCTCTGGGTCCGGTTCGCGCCGCGACACGCCCCGGAAACCTTTCGTACGCCCTCGGCCGAGCGCTGGGCCAGCCTCGGCCGGGTGTGGCCGAGCCTGCTGCTGATCGTGCTGGTGCTGTTCCTTCTGTACAGCGGCGTCGCGACGCCGACAGAGGTGGGTGCGCTCGGCGCCCTGCTCGCTGCGGTCATCGGGGCAGCATTCGGCCGCCTCGACATGCCGGGCGCGTTCGATGCGCTGAAGTCGACCATCCGCACCTCGGCGATGATCTTCCTGATCCTGATCGGGGCAACGGTGTTTGGCTACTACATGACGCTCAGCCGCATCCCACAGACCGTAGTCATGCTGGTTACCGAAATGAACCTGAATCGCTGGGTGGTGATCATCGGCATCGTGGTCGCATACTTCATCATCAGCATGTTCATGGACGAAATCCCGCTGCTCCTGCTCACACTGCAGCTCACCTTCCCGCTGATCACCTCGCTCGGCTTCGATCCGATCTGGTTCGGCGTGGTGTCGATGCTGATGGTGGCGATGGGCCTGGTGTTTCCGCCGGTCGGGTTGTTGGCCTTTATCGTCAGCGCCACCGCGGGGGTGGAACTGATGAAGGTCTACAAGGGCACCAGCATCCTGATGCTTTCGATCGTTCTTACTACCGTGCTGGTGATGGTGTTTCCGCAAATCGCGCTGTGGCTGCCGGCGACGATGCGGTGATAGGATCGAGCATCTGGGAGGAAAGCCATGATCAAACATCTCTTGAGAAGTGTCGCGATGGGCTTGTCAGTGCTTGCATTGACGGGTGAAGCAGAGGCGCAGACATTCCCGAACCGGCCCATCACCATCATCGTGCCGTTCGCGGCCGGCGGTCCGACCGACATCGTTGCCCGCGTCATCGCCGCGCAATTCTCCAGCAGCCTCGGCCAGCAGGCGGTGGTCGAGAACGTCGTCGGCGCAGCCGGCACCATCGGGATGGTACGCGCGGCCCGGGCGGCGCCGGACGGCTACACGCTATTGCTAGCCGGCATGAGCACGATGAGCTTCAGCCCGGCCGTCTATCCCAACTTGCAGGCGCACGCGATCAACAGCTTCGAGCCGATCGGCATCGTCGCTTCGGCGCCGATCGTTCTGATCGCCGGCAAGCAGGTGCCGGCCAACACGGTGAAAGAGTTGGCTGATCAACTGCGTGCCCTCGGCGACAAGATGGTGAACGGACACGCTGGCGTCGGCTCGAGCTCGCATCTCGCCTGCGCGCTGGTCAACTCGCGGCTCGGCGCCAAGCCGTCGGTGGTGCCCTACAAGGGCACGTCGCTCGCCATCAACGACATGCTGGCCGGGCAAATCCATTACATCTGCGACCAGACCACCAGCGTAATGACGCAGGTCCAGGCTGGCGGCGTGAAGGCGCTGGCGGTGTTGGCGGGCGCGCGTTCGCCGGCGCTGCCGAACGTGCCGACCATCGCGGAGGCTGGCTATCCGGGCACCGAGATGGTGCTGTGGAACGCGATCTTCGCGCCCAAGGGCACGCCGCCGGAGATCGTCAAGCAGATCAACGCCGCAATCGCCAAAGGCATCGACGCTCCGGCCGCGCGCAAACAGTTCTCGGAACTCGGCGCCGAACCGCCTGGTCCCAACGAGCGCTCACCCGAGGCGCTCGGCAAGATCCATGCGGCCGATGTCGAGAAGTGGGGCAAGGTGATCCGCGACGCCGGCATCCAGGTGAACTAGGGTCGTCAGATCAGCTTCGGTCTTCAGACGATGGACGTGCCGGCGCGCAGCCACAGGTAGTACATGCCCTGGAACGTCTGGGGATGGGCCTGCTCAAACGCGTGCCAGCGATCCAGGTCGGCTAGCGCTCCAGGTGCAGGATGCTCCTGCACAAACCGCTGCTGCGTCTTGGACGAGGTCTCCAGCCCCAGCACGGTCAGTCGATTGGCGCCGAGGAACTGCTTGATCCGCGGCAGTGTGAAGCGGTGTTCCACCACGTTGAAGCAAAGGTCGCGGCAGCAGCTGGTGCTGAAGAAATCCGTCGAGGGGACCACGTCGCCGCGCTGAATCAGCTCTTGCCGCCACGTCCGGATGTCGTCGGCCGTGGCGCGGTAGCCGCGTTCGGCAATCAGGGCGCGGCTCGCGTCGAGCGGTCGGCGAGCGAGTTCGCTGTAGAGCGCGATCCGCATCACGCCGCCGGGCCGCAGCAAGGTCACGAGCACCCGCCACCCTGCCTCTGGATCGGACATGTGGTGCAGCACACCGACCGACTCGATGAAGTCGAACCGGCGGTCGAGCGAGCCAAGTTTGAGAATGTCGGCCTGCGCATATTCGATGTTGCGGACGCCGAATTCACGCGTTTTTCGGCGCGCATAAGCCAGGCTGGTGCGGCTGATGTCGATGGCCAGTACTTTCGACTGCGGAAAGCTCTGGGCGGTATTGATGGAATGCTCGCCCGTACCGCAACCGGCGATAAGAATATCGCCGCCAGACGCATCAGCCAGACCGAATCGTTCGCGCAGATGGGTTTCGAGCGTCGTCGGTTGGGTCGGCAGGGCGACAGTCCAACGCGGATAAGGACTTTCTTCGTACTGCTGTTGCACCATCCGGGAGATCTTGTCTTCGACCGCGGTGAGCGCGGGGATGGTGGCGGCATCGGATGCATCGGCGAGCGGCTCGTGCACCTGCAGCGTGAGCAGCGCATTCAAGGGTTTGGACCAGGACCGCTCCGCCAGTCTCGCCGCATCAGGCAAACCGTGCAGCGGCAGATAGCAACCGAGAACCGCAAGATCGGCCGGCGCGCTTGCCGCGCCCGCCTGGACGACGCGATCGTTCAGCCGCGTGACCAAACTGCGGTCGATGTCACTCAAGCCAAAGACGTATTCGTTGAGGAAGCACTGCTGGGCTAGCGCGCAACCAAAATCGACAACGTTTTCCGCAAGCGCCGAAGGCCACTCGCCGGTCAGCGCGACGAGCATCTCGCGCCGAATTGCCGTCAGGAACAGCTCGATCTCGACGTCGCGGACGATCTCCGATTGCAGCAAGGCCAACAGGCGAGCGTCGTCCGCAACAGCATTTCCAGCGCCAAGCAACTCGGCAAGCGGCAGTTGGCATGGATACGCTCTGGTGAAACGGCCTAACGCAGCGATTATCGCCGGGCTCTGCTTCACCAATGTGCTGGCGCCGCGCAGACCGTACAGACCAGACGAGATGGCTTGGCGGAAATGCCGCACGGCATCGTCGCGGCGGCCGACCATTTGATAGCCGATGGCGATGCAGTCGTGGGCCTCCGCATGGCCAGGCTCGCGTGCAAGCACCTGCTTCAGCAATCTCACTGCCTCGTGAGGCCGACCCTGCGCCTGGTGGCTTGCGGCGAGCCGGACCAGGTCGGCACTTCCGCCGGCGCGGCCCGTGACGTCATGCCCGCGGGATTCCTGCCGCCGGTTCGCTCGCCGCTCTTTCCGATTCATGACAGACGTTGTTCTTGCCGGCGCCGGGTGGACCAGCCGCGCCTTCAATCAACCGAGATCTTTGTTGCCTCTATGATGCGAGCAAAGCGTTGTTGCAGTCCGGCCAGATAAGAAGCGGTTTCCTCCGGCGACGCCGGTCGCGCCTCGCCACCTGTTCTCGACAGGGCCCGCTCGACCTCCTCGGAGGCGAGCGCGCCGGCCACAGCCTCGTTCAGCCGCCGCCTGATGCCGATCGGAGTGCCGGGAGGGGCGACGACCGCTGTGATGGACGTAATGACGAATTGATCGTACCCGCTCTCGACCATGGTCGGAATTTCCGGCGCCAGCTTGCTGCGGGCTTCGCTCGTGACCGCCAATCCCCGCACGCGGCCTTCCCGGATATTCGGCAGCATCTGGGTCAGGGTGGAGAAAAGAACCTGGATCTGCCCGCCGATCAGGCCTGTGAGGGCCAGGCCGCCGCCGCGATAAGGAACGTGGCTCATTCGTATCTTTGCGAGCGCGTTCAGCAGTTCGCCTTCGAGATGGGGAAGCGTCCCGTTTCCGGCCGAGCCGAAATTCAGCGCTCCAGGCTGCGACTTCGCCAGACTGACCAATTCGGCTACGGACTTGGCGGCAACCGACGGATGCACGGCGAGGATTTCAGTGCTGTCCGCAACGCGAGCGATCGGCGCGAACGATCCCGTATGGTAGCCGGCGTTCTTGTAGATATACGGCGCGATGAGAAGCGTGCTCGTGCTCCCCATCAGCAGCGTGTAGCCGTCCGGCTCAGCGGCCAGAACTGATCTCGCTCCGATCGTGCCGCCTGCTCCGACCGGTTTTCCACGATTACGGGCTGTCCGAGACTGGCCGCCATCTTGTCCGTCAGCAGTCGCGCCATGACATCCGGAGGTCCGCCGGCGGGCGACGGTACGACCAGCTTGATCGGCCGATCCGGGAACGCTTGCGCGCTTTGATATGCCAGCGGATGCGCGATAAGCACGACCAGAACGGTGAGCATTTTCCGCTTCATAGCGTCCCTCCCGAAGGGCAGCACTCTACGACAGAGTCCTTCCTGCTTCAAAATCCCGGTGCCGACGCGATGAACAGGGTTCTGCTATGCTCGAACAGTCGTGCCTGGGATTGGTCTTGGCGAGTGTCTGGAGAAACGAATGTCATCAAGCTACAGGATAGCGATTGTCGGCGGCGGGCTCGCTGGGCTCGCGGCCGCGAACGCGCTGAGCACCTTTGGGATCAAGGCTGAGGTGTTCGAGACCGCTCCGGCCTTGGGCGAGATCGGCGCCGCGGTCAACTCGAGCCCGCAAGCCGTCAAAGCGCTACGAGCGATCGGCGTTGGCGACAAGGTCGCCGCTGTCGCGAACTCATCGCCTGGAATCTACACGCGCAACATGCAAACCGGTGAGTTCCTCGAATTCAACGATCGGCGAAAGACTGCGGAGCGGTGCGGCGCTCCCTATTACACCTTTCATCGCGCCGACTTGCTGGACGCGCTCGCAAGCGGGCTCGATCATAGCGCCGTTCATCTGGGATATCGCCTGACAGGGCTAGAGGAGCAAGGCGACCGCACCATCCTCGCTTTCGCCAATGGCTCTCAGGTCGAGGCCGAGATCGTGATCGGTGCCGATGGCATACGTTCGGTCATCCGCCAAGCGCTCTATGGCGACGACAATCCAACCTATACCGGTCAGATGGTCTGGCGGGCGCTGCTGAACGGCGGCGATGTGCCGGTGGAGGTGCTGGAGCCGACGGGCCATATTCAATGGGTCGGGCCGGGTTGCCATCTGCTCGCCTATTACATCCGCGGCACGAAGCTCGTGAACATCGTCACCCAGGAGGATACCGACAAATGGGTCGAGGAAGGCTGGTCGACCCGCGGTGATGCCGACGAGATGCGGTTGAGCTTCCCCAATCCCGAGCCGCGCCTCAAGAAGCTGCTCAGCCTCGTGACCGAGTGCTCAAAATGGGGCCTGTTCACGCGGCCTCTTACGCAGAATTGGGGCCGCGGCCGCATCCAGCTCATTGGCGACGCCGCGCACGCCATGCTGCCCAATGCCGGGCAGGGCGCCTGCCAGGCCTTCGAGGACGCCTACATTCTTGCGCGCTGGCTCGAAGCTTGCCGCGATCCGGTTGAGGCCTTTGCTAATTTCCGCCGCATCCGCATCCCGCGCGTACATGGGGTGCAGCGGCTCTCCATCTCCAATGCCCGCTTCAAACACATGCGCGACAGCGAGGCGCAGAAGGAGTTGATCGCCGCCGGCAAAGGCAGCGTTCATGGCAATTCCGATTGGGTCTGGGGTTACGATCCCACTCGCGAATGGGACAAAGAGTTTGTTGTTCCCACCGCCTATGCTGCTTGAGGCTAGATCGGTCGGAGACGCCCCTCAAACGACGAACGACCGCCGAACTCCGCGCGGGCGCGGTGACTAAGCTTCGGCTCTGAGCCTGCGAATGATGGGCTCTCGCTTTTCCAGCCACCAGCCGTATTGGTGCGGCCAGGCGCCGTATGCGCCGCCGTCGGCGCCAAGCTCGCGGGCGGCATGACGTGGCCAATAGGGGTCATACAATGCCTCCCGCGCCACCGCGATCAGGTCGGCTTGGCCACTCTGCAAAATCTGCTCCGCCTGCGGCCCATTCAGGATCAAGCCCACCGCCACCGTCGCGATGCCAGACTCCTTGCGGATCCGTTCCGCGAACGGCACCTGGAAGCCTAAGCCCCGCGGCATGGCTCGCGCGGTGGCGGATCCGACAACGCCGCCGGACGAGCAATCGACCGCGTCGATGCCGCGCGCCTTCAGTTCCTTGGCAAAGGCGACGCTGTCCTCCCGATCCCAGCCGTCTACCATTCCATCCACCGAGGAAATGCGAACAAACACCGGCCGGTCGTTCGGCCATTCGGCGCGGACCGCTTCGGCGATCTCTAAGGGGAATCGCATGCGGCCCTGGCGGTCGCCGCCGTAGGCATCGTTGCGCTTGTTGATGAGTGGCGAGAGAAATTGGTGACCCAGATAGCCATGGGCGCAATGCACCTCCACGATATCGAAGCCGGCATCACGCGCCCGGCGCGCCGCATCGCGCCACGCAGCAACCAGCGCGCGGATTTCGTCAACAGACAGCGCACGGGGTACATGCCAGCCGGTGTCCATCGCCTCGGCCACCGGCGCAACAGTGGGCCAGGGATGCTCGTTGCGCGAACGCGCGTCCGCATCGGTCAGAGCTTCCAAGCCGTGCCACGGCCGCTGACTGCTGGCTTTGCGGCCGGCGTGCCCGATTTGGATTGCCGGCACCGCGCCATGCGCGCGCACGACATCGGCGACACGCGCCAGCGGCGCAACGTGCGCATTCGACCAGATGCCGAGATCGCCGTATGTGATGCGGCCTTGCTCTGTCACCGCCGTCACCTCAGTGAACACGACGCCGGCTCCGCCGAGCGCGAATTGGCCGAGATGGACCATGTGCCAGTCGCTCGCCATCCCGCCGTCGGCGCTGTAGGTGCACATCGGCGATAGGACGATGCGATTGCGGAGCGTCACCTTGCGCAGCTTGGTGGGCGTGAACAGCAGCGATTGAGGCATCGATGACATTCCGCGCGCTCGGATCGTTCAATCTGATAGCAGCTTATCCCGCTTCGAGGCTTGTCGCGACGATCTCATCGCGCGTCGGCGGGCCCAGGTTCACCGTGGTTCGCCAGCGAATGCCTGCCGCAGTGCTGACAGCCGTTCGAGCGCGGCTTGTGGCAATGGGCCTTTTTGGACTGCGGCGAGCGCATCTTCGAATTGCTGCGGCGTTGCCGTACCGACCAGGATGGTGCCGATCGCCGGATGCGAGAGCGCAAACCGCGTGGCGGCTTCGGTAAGGCTCGCGGCAAACCCCTCCGTGACTAGCGGCATAAGACGGCCGGCGCGCGTGACATCGGCCTCGTAGTGCATGGCCGAGCCGATCGGCTCAGGCGCAGGGCTCGCGATCGGATGACGCTCGGCCGAGCCGGATAACGCACCGCCGGCCAGCACGCGGATGCCGATGACGCCCACGCCGGCCGCCATGGTATGATTGAACAACCGTCCATAATCCTGTGCCGGATAGTTCGGCGGCAAGGCGTCGGCCGCCGATGGATTAAGCATGTTGTAGACGACCTGAGCGCTGTCGAAGCCGCGCGAGTCGATCACCTGGTGCAGCGCCGCCGTCTCGCCAACCGCCGTGATGCCGAGGAAGCGCGTCTTGCCCTGCTGGCGCAGCCGCTGAAACGTTGGCACCACCTCATCCATCACCTGCCGCACGCTGAGCGCTGGCCCGCCCCCCGTCTCGGTGATCGAGTTGTGCAGGTGGAAGATGTCGACTCGATCGAGGCGCAGCCGCGTCAGGCTGTCTTCGAGCGACTTTGTTATGGCGTCGGCGATGCGCTCGCGGTCGGCGGGTGGCAACCGTACCTTGGTGCCGACGGCGATGTTGGCCGGCTTGAGGTCTTGCAGGACGCGACCGAGGTTCTTTTCCGATTCACCGTTGCCGTACTGCACCGCGGTGTCGAAGTAGTTCACGCCGGCTTCGATGGCCCGCGCGATGGCGCGCTCCTGGTCAAGCGGATTGCCGCGCACCATCAGCCCGCCGACCGCGCCACAGCCGAAGCCCAGTGACGAGAGCTGCATCCCGGTGCGTCCAAAGATCCGCATTTCCATTGCCGTTCCTCCGCCTGCGCTCGCAGATCGTGCGCCACAATCGAGGTTGCGAAGTATCGGTCATCGCAGCCCTTCTCGCAAAAGATCAATCAGGAGGGTTCGGAGCCGCTGGGGTTCAGATCAACTTCAGCCCCTTCAGGCTGGTGTGGTCGAGTGCCCCAAGCGGCTGTGAGCGGTTGCAACAAAAAGTGCGTCGGTGGAATAGTTACTCGATCACCTCGTCGGCGGGGCTGAGAACGAAATCCGGGATAGTTAGCCCAAGCTTTGGCACGGAAGATCGTCTGTCGGAGTTCGCTTTGACGCCCAAAGTGGACATTCGTTTACACCTGTTCGATGCCGCCTTGTGCCAAGAGGTTCTCCCGGATGCGGGCACAGCATTCAGGCGCGCACGAGCCGGAAGCCTAAATTGGCGGGGGGAACGCCGACGGCACAACCGCCGCTGCGGGGATCGCGGATAAAATCAGTCATATACGAGCGGTGGCGGCCCGCCACCACGCGCACGCCGCAGTTCACCGTGGCTTGGCCGTTTACAGCACCGGGATCAAGAGCGACGCGCCCGTAGCACGTGTCCGTCCATTCCCACACGTTTCCGGCCATGTCGGCAAGACCGTGTTCGTTAACACCGAACGTCCCCGCCGGCTTCACCTCCTTGTCAAAATTGTCGCGGTTTGATTCCATTTCGTACCGCGCGAGCCAGCGTTTCGAGGGATCAGCGCTTTCGTCCGCTCCAACGCTATCGTCAATGAAGCGGCTTCCCGCCGCAAAGGCCCATTCCTCGTCGGTCGGCAGCCGGTACGCGCGGCCGGTCTTGCGGCTCAGCCATGACGCGTAGGCGCTCGCATCGCGCCAGCTGACCCTGACCACGGGCCGGTCGAAGCCGAGCGCATTGTCCTGCGGCGATGCGGGACAGCCCCGCTCCCGCACGCACTCTTCATATTCTGTCGCGGTGACCTGCCGCCGCATGAGCGTGAGCGGCGCTTTCCTGATCCGTGAAACAATTGGCGCATCGACGGCCCGGCCGGCGCGCGTGAATTCACCCGCCTGACGGTACTCAAACGGGCGGGGCGCTATTGTCACCAGCTCCGGCTCGCCGGGCAGCGCACCGCCGCACGTCCCGCACGGCAGGGCGAACGGCAGTGCGGCAACCATCCCGGCGCCGATCGCGATCGTCAGTTTCAATGACAGCAGCATCGCATGCTCTCAACGAGATGACGGCGGTCCGCCTTGCGGCGGACCGCCTCCCCCTTGGCTAGCGGGCCAGCGCTCCGTGCACCTTCGCCGCGGCCGGGATCGGACCCGGGGGCGAAACCTGCTCCATGAGATCGCTGTTCCACTCGCCTTCGACCTTGAAGTGCGCGGTCGCTCCCAACTCTACCGCCTCGATCAGGTTGTGGTTGACGTAGGCGTAGATGCCGGGCTGGCGGAATGTGTACAGCGCCGCGCCCGCGGAGCCGCCGCGCACGAACCAGGTTTCGAGGTCGACCTCGGGCCGGTTCCGGAACTTGCCGGTCTCCCACACGTAGTCGCCGTGCCCGCCGATGAGATGAGGCCGTGTATCGCGGTTGGCCTGCGAATGGATGATCAGCACCGTCTCGCCGACCTTCGCTGTCATTGCGTTCTTGCCGGTCAGTGCGCCGACCCTGCCATTGAACACCACATGCGTGGGGATCAGCTTGCGCATGAGATCCATCGTGTCAGCGTAGGATTCGGCGAGCGTCTCGTAGGTCTTGTATTTTCCCTTTTCATCGCGCGGCACGTAGAGATCGTGCTCGCCGACATAGTAGATGCGGTCGTACCGAAGCGGCTTGCCAGCCGCGTCCTTCAGCCCATCCCGCGGCAGTACCATCACGGTGCCGTGCATGCCGGCCGCGACATGCCAGGGGATCATCGAACCTTCGGGAGCGCAGTGATAGACGAACACGCCCGGCCGGTCCGCTTTCCAGCGCAGCACGGCCTGCTCGCCTGGATTGACGAGCGTCAGCGCGGCACCGCCCAGCGCGCCGGTTGCGGAGTGAAAGTCGATGTTGTGTGGCATCGTGTTCGTCGCCGGGTTGACCAGCGTGAGTTCGACATAATCGCCCTCATGCACGATCATAAGCGGCCCGGGCATGGAGCCGCCGAAGGTCATCGCCTGGAATTTGGTGCCCGCCTCGTCGACGATGACTTCTTTCTCCTCGATCGACAGCGTGAACTCCATGATGCGGGGCCCGTGGCGGCTCACCTGCTCGTGGGCGTGCGCGAAAGGCGGGCTGACCAGCTCGACCTTGTGACGCGGAAGCTTGGGCGCAGGCCCACGCGCCGGAGCGGGCGCCGTGGTGGCGCTGACCGGGGTGGCGAGGCCGATGGCGGCGGCAGCTGTGGCAGCCATCAGTGCGGATCGTCGTGTCATCATGGCATCCACCTTGGTTGACGGTTTGTCGATGAGAGGAAGGTAAGGCCCCGCCGTTGGTGCTTCTTTGCGCTGCAACAAGGAACATTCCTTTTTTAATCTTCGCCTGATTGCGCCAGCACAAAGAAAGGCTGGCCGCGTCCCCTATTGTCCGAGCCATGCCCGACGACAGTTCACAGATCGGCTTCGAGATGGCGGTGGACGAGGTGATGCGACGCTGGCCAGCGACCATCCGCGTCTTCCTTGATTTCCGCATGAACTGCATTGGCTGCCCCATCGGAGGATTTCACACCGTGGAAGATGCCTGCCGCGAGCATGGGGCCGCGCCGCAGGATTTCCTGTCGGCGCTGCGGGCGGCAGCGGCGGCGCATGCTGCGAACCGGTCAGCCCGGCGGGCCTTCAGCGATGCCGAAGAGGCGGTGGGGATCGCGCACGATGATGCGCTGCCGTCCGCTCTCAACGAGGCCCTGCTGTTCCCAGGCGCTTAATACCCGGCTGACGGTATGGAGCGTCGTGCCCGTCATCTCGGCGACGTCCTGGCGGCTGATCGGGAAATCGATCTCGATTCCGCTTTCAACCTTGCGGCCCGCCTGCTTCACAAGCCGCAGCAGAGCATGCGCGACGCGCCGCTCCACTTCCTCGGTCGTCATCTCGATGACGCGGGTATGGGCTTCTTGAAGCCGCTGCCCGACCGTCTGCAGCGTATTCGTCGCAAGCGCCGGGTGCTGGGCCACAAGGCGCGGCCATGCGGCGGACGGCCAGGCCAGCGAGACGCTGTCGACGGCTGCGACCGCGGTCGCAGGGTAGTGCCTGAGCCCGATCGCCGGCGCAACGCCGAACACTTCGCCCGCCGATACATAGCGCACGACGATCTGTTTGCCGTCGGGCGTCGTCTTTTCCGCGCGGACGTGGCCATGAAGAAGCAGAAACAGCGAGTGTGCCTCTTCGCCCTGTTCGAACACGTTCGAATTTTTCGGATGGCGGACGGCGCGGGCTTCCTTGAGGAGGTCGTGCAGCTCCGCGTCGCCCATGCCCGCGAAGAGGGGCAGGTGAGCCACCAGCGAACGGTCAACAGAGGCCATGCCGGCAATCCTTGGAACCGGCCCATTATTGCACAACTTTCCTGCGCCCTTCGCCGGTACGTCGCGGTAGAGCGGAGAATTCGCCCCGGAATTTGCGCTGAAACAAAGAGCCGCGGCAACGCAAAACCTATGTTCCGGCTCACGGGCAACGCCACGCCCGGTCAGGGAGCGCACCATGAGCTACACATATGAAAAGCACGTCCCCTCGCGGGCTGAGGTCGTGATCGGCATGGCAGCGGACGCCATCCGCCGCTGGTGTGATCGCCGCGAGCTGGCAAGATTCGTGCAGGACAGTCCCAACGAGGCTAACCGGCTGGCTCGGGATCTCAATCTCGACATGGCAACCCTCATGAAGATTGCGGCCCGAAGTAGCGGGCCGCCCGCCCTTCTCAACCACCGTCCCGAGCTGCTGGGGATCGACCCCGAGCAGCTCCGGCGGCGCGAGCCTGCCGCGGCGCAGGACCTCGCGCGGTGCTGCGCGCTTTGCGGCAGCAGGGCGCGGTGCGCCCGCGACCTCGCGACCAGGCCAGAAAGCGCCGCCTGGAAAAATTACTGCCCCAACGAACCCACGCTTGCGGCCTTGATGCCGTTGCGGCCGGGGCTCGCCGCAGCGCACTGAAATCGTTGACAGCCAAAGGAACATGACATGCGAAGAATGCTGACAGCCCCCGTTGCGGCGGCGCTGCTGGCGCTTGCCTTGCCGGCCGGCGCCGCCGAGTTCGAGGTCAAGATGCTCAACAAGGGCGCGGAAGGCGCGATGGTGTTCGAACCCTCGCTCCTCAAGGTCGCGCCCGGCGACACCGTGAAGTTCCTCGCGACGGACAAGACTCACAACGCGGAAAGCATCACGGGCATGCTCCCGGAGGGCGCAAAGTCCTTTGTGGGCAAGGTCAACGAAGAGATTACCGTCACCTTCGAGCAGCCCGGCATCTACGGAATCAAGTGCCTTCCGCACTACGGCATGGGAATGGTCGCGATGGTCGTTGTCGGCACGCCCGAGAATGAAGCGCAGGCGAAGGCCGTGACGCATCCCGGCCGCGCGAAGCAAATCTTCGCAAGCCTGTTCAGCAGGCTCGAAGCGACCCGCACAGCCGCCAAATAAGCAGAGGGGGCGGAGTCATAGTGGGAGAAGAACATGGCCGGCATTCCGCGCCTCCGTGACTACCAGGGGCCCGCCCTTCTTTCCTATGGCTTTCGCCCCTTTTTCCTGTTCGGTTCGCTCCATGCCGGACTTGCGGTTCTTGCCTGGCTGCCCATGCTCAACGGCCAGTTCGAACTCGCCTCGGGGTTTGCTCCGCGCGACTGGCATGTCCACGAGATGCTCTACGGCTTCGTGCCTGCCATCGTGACGGGCTTCCTTCTGACGGCCATTCCAAACTGGACGGGACGCCTGCCGATCCAGGGTGGGCCGCTCTTGATGCTGCTCGCGGTCTGGATCGCCGGGCGCGCGGCGGTTGGACTGTCGGCCCTGATCGGCTGGAGCGCGGCGGCTGCGATCGACAGCGCGTTCTTGCTGCTCGTTATCGCCGCCGCGGCGCGCGAAATCGTGACGGGGAAAAACTGGCGCAACCTGAAAGTTGTCGCGATCATCTCCATCCTCGCCGCGGGTAATATCGCCTTTCATCTCGAAGCGCATTTCCGAGGCAGCGCCGATTTTTCTGTGCGAGCGGGCGTTGCCGCCGTCATCTTGCTGATTACGCTCGTTGGCGGTCGCGTCGTGCCGAGCTTCACGCGCAACTGGCTCGCGCGTGAGAAACCCGGGCGTATGCCAAGCTCCTTCGGACGTTTCGACATGGCCACGGTGGCGGCATCCGCCATGGCGCTCCTTCTGTGGATTGCCACGCCGGACGCGTCGGCCACGGGGGCCGCCCTCATGACGGCGGGCATCATGCAGTTCATCCGGCTCGCCCGCTGGGCGGGCGAGCGCACTCTTTCCGACCGGCTCGTCCTTGTCCTGCATGTCGCCTATGCCTTCGTTCCCGCCGGCTTTGTGCTGACGGGCTGCGCCGCCCTTGGCCTCATTTCGACGACCGCGGGCATTCATGCGTGGACGGGAGGCGCTGTCGGAACCATGACGCTCGCCGTCATGACCCGGGCGAGCCTCGGGCACACAGGACGGGAACTCTCCGCCTCGGCCGGCACGCAGGCGATTTACGCTCTTGTCGTTGCCGGCGCGCTCGGCCGCATCTGTGCAGCGGTTCACCCCGATTGGTCGGGCTCCCTTCTCCTTGCGTCCGGATTTTTGTGGGCGGCCGCCTTCGGGGGCTTCGTGCTTCTCTACGGGCCCGTTCTCTGCAGGCCGCGCCTGGGCGCCGCTCCTGCCTGAATTTTCAAGCTGTCCGAACCTCAGCTTCTTAGAAAGCAAAAAATGGCGTCACCATTTTCGCAGCATCTGCCTCCCTGTTAGCAACGGCTTACGCCCGCGGCCTAAACAGGTCCATGTTCGCTTTGGGTCAAAAGTGGGCGGCCTCGATTTCCGATCTCCGGTTGCTCTCAGAAAGCGGACTTCGCTGTCTACATCAGTCGTAACCCCTTCAGGCTGGCATGCCCCTGCTTGCCGACGATGATGTGGTCGTGCACGGCGATGCCGAGCGGCTTTGCAATATCGATGATCGACTGCGTCATCTGGATGTCGGCGCCGGAGGGTGTCGGATCGCCGGAGGGATGATTGTGCACCAGAATGATGGCAGTCGCCGATAATTCCAGTGCGCGCTTGACGACTTCGCGCGGATACACCGGCGTATGGTCGACCGTGCCGGTCTGCTGCAGCTCGTCGGCGATCAGCTGGTTGCGCTTGTCGAGAAACAGGATGCGGAACTGCTCCTTGTCGGCAAACGCCATCGCCGTGCGGCAATAATCGAGCACTGCCGTCCACGACGATAGTGCGGGACGCTTCTTCACCTGGCCGCGGGCGAGACGGTTGGCTGCCGCGTGGACGATCTTGAGGTCGGTCGCAGTCGCCTCCTTGACGCCTTTGACCTCTTCCAGCCGCGCCGAGGGCGCCGCCAACACCTCCGCAAATGAGCCGAACTTCGCGATCAGCTCCTTGGCGAGCGGCTTGAGATCGCGCTGCGGGATGGTCCGAAACAGCACCAGCTCGAGCAGCTCGTAGTCGCTGACGGCATCGGCGCCGGCTTCGCGAAACCGCGCCCGCAGCCGGTCGCGATGACCGAGGTAATGCGGCGGCGCCTCGGCCAATTCGGATTGCTCGCCGCGCTTGCGGCTCCTTGCCGGCATGGTCCCACCCGAACGCAACTCTGCCGGGTAGGATGAGCGCAGAAGCGCCGCTTTGCAATCTTTCCGCGAAGTGTCTTCAGGCGTGCTGAGGCGGCTACCGGCCGAAAGCGCGTCTCATTTTTTCTTCGAACTCTCTCCGCCGCGTCTCTTCGTCCGCTTTGCGTTGCTTCAATTCCTCCTTCAGACGCTTGGCCGAATCCTCCCAATATTTTCGCCCGCGCCTTGTTTCGTGCTTCGCGGTCCTTGGCCTGCCGTGGCAAGTCCCAAAGTCCGGCCAGGTTTGTCGCCACGGCGGCGATGCCGATCAGTGGAAGCAACCTGACGATCGCCGTAGCTGTCTGGTACTCCAGCGTCTGATGGATGTCCCGCACGTCGGCATTCATGGCTTCAGCTCTCGATCCTGGGGACGCCAGAGCAGACGCAGGCGCGCGGCTTTTGCGATGTCGACGCGAAGCCGGATCAGGCCTTGTAGGGCGGCTTGTCGAGCCCCTTGGGCGAAGTGGTGAAGATCTCAACGCCGGTCTTGGTCACGCCGATCGTGTGCTCGAATTGCGCCGACAGAGAGCGATCGCGCGTCACCGCGGTCCAGCCGTCGGACAATACCTTCACGTGCGGCCGGCCGAGGTTGATCATCGGCTCGACGGTGAACAGCATGCCAGGCCGCAGCACGATGCCTTCACCGGGCCGGCCGACGTGGACGATGTTCGGCTCGTCGTGGAACAGCTTGCCCAGGCCGTGGCCGCAGAAGTCGCGTACCACGCTCATGTGCTGCGCCTCGACGAAGCTCTGGATCGCGGCGCCGATGTCGCCGGTGGTGCCACCAGGCCGGATCGCGGCAATACCGCGCATCATCGCCTCGTAGGTCACTTCCATCAGCCGCTCGGCGCGGCGCGGAACCTCGCCGACTGCATACATCCGGCTGGAATTGCCGTGCCAGCCGTCGACAATCAGCGTCACGTCGATGTTGACGATGTCGCCTTCCTTCATCGGCTTCTCGCTCGGGATGCCGTGGCAGACCACGTGGTTGAGCGAGGTGCAGGTCGACTTGCGATAGCCACGGTACATCAGCGTGGCCGGCATCGCCTTGTGGTCGAAGGCGAACTCACGGACCAGCTGGTCGATCTTCTCAGTCGAGACGCCGGGCTTCACCTCGGCTGCGAGCATGTCGAGGCATTGGGCGACCAGCTTCCCGGCCTTTCGCATGCTCTCGAATGCGGCAGCGCCATGCAGCTTGATCTGGCCGGTCTTGCGCGGCGGAGCGATGGCGGCATCAACGTAGGTCATGGCGTTGCAATTTAAGGGTTGGCGGGGTCAACGCAAGCGTAGCAAATTCATGCCTGCGCACCGTCAGCGGCGCGTCTCGGCGGCGTCGAACCGTTCCCTGGCCTGCTGAATCGCGGGCTGGTTCTGCCGCGCCCACAGGCCGAGGCCGTTGACCGGTTCCAGCAGCGAGCGGCCCAATTTGGTGAGCTCGTAGTCGACGCGCGGCGGCACGGTCGGGAACACCGTGCGCGTCACCAGACCGTCGCGTTCGAGTCCGCGCAAGGTCAGAGTCAGCATTCGCTGCGAGATGCTGCCCAGGCTGCGGCGGATTTCGTTGAAGCGCTTGGCGCCGCCGCCCAATTCGCCGACCACAAGCACCGTCCATTTGTCGCCGATCCGCTGCAGGACCTCGCTGACCTGCCGGCATTCCTCGGGCACATGGAGGGTACCGGGTATCGATTTTGTGCCTTCTTGCTTGCGCCGTGCGGTCATCTATTTAGCCCTGGTAACAATTCGTAACCAACGCACGAAAGGTAACGATCCCATGGCCAAATTCAAGGTTGCCGTCATTGTCGGCTCGAACCGCCGCGATTCAATCAACAAGAAGCTGGCGCAGGCGCTGGCAAAGCTCGGGGCTGCAAAAGCGAATTTCAGCTTTGCGCAAATCGACGATCTGCCGATCTACAACCAGGACCACGAAGCCGACCTGCCCAAGGCGGTCGTGCGCTTCAAGGGCGAGATCGCAGCGGCAGACGCGGTGCTGTTCGTGACGCCGGAGCACAGCCGCTCGATTCCGGCGGTGCTGAAGAACGCGATCGACTGGGGCGCGCGGCCCTGGGGCAAGAACTCCTGGGCCGGCAAGGTCGCCGCGGTCACTGGTGCGTCGGTTGGCGCCATCGGCACCGCGATCGCGCAAGCGCATCTGCGGACCATTCTTGCCGCGCAGGGCGTGCTGGTTGCGGGTGGGGAAGCCTATATTACCTTCAAGCCGGATCTGATCGATGCTGACGGCAATGTGACGGACGAGGGCAGCAAGGCCTTCCTGCAAGCGTTCGTCGATCAATTCGCCGCACTGGTGGCGCGACCGGTCGCTCAAGCTGCGTGAGAAAGGCAACGTGTCATGTCTATCCGCCCCGTGAAAAGCATCGTCGAGTCCAAGCCCACCATGGAGGGCGCCGGCGTCAAGCTGCGCCGCGCGTTCGGGTTCGGAAATACCGGCGAGTTCGATCCGTTCCTGCTGTTCGACGATTTCCGCAATGACGATCCAGCCGCGTACCAGGCCGGCTTCCCGTGGCATCCGCATCGCGGCATCGAGACGATCACCTACGTCCTCGCCGGTTCGGTCGACCACGGCGACAGCCTCGGCAACCGCGGCACGCTCGGCGCCGGCGATGTGCAGTGGATGACAGCGGGCCGCGGCATTCTCCATCAGGAGATGCCGCAGGGCGACGCCAAGGGCCGGATGCACGGCTTCCAGCTCTGGGCCAACCTGCCGTCGTCGCAGAAGATGGTCGCGCCGCGATATCAGGACGTGAAGGCCGCCGAGATTCCGGAGATCGTTGACGACGACGGTGCGAAAGTGCGTGTCATCACCGGCGAGTTCTGGGGCAAGAAGGGCCCGGTCGAGGGCGTCGCGGCTGATCCGCGCTATCTCGACGTGTTCGTGCCGCCTGGCCAGCGCAAGACGCTCAAGGTCGAGACCGAGCGCCACGCCTTCGCCTATGTGTTCGAAGGCTCCGGGTCGTTCCGCGCTGCGTCGCAGCCGCTCGGCGTGCTGGTCGAGAAGCAGGTCGACGGCAACGAGATGGTGGTGCGCGAGAAGGCCGACGACCGCTCGCTGGTGCTGTTCGACTCGGGCGACGAGGTGACGGTGCAGGCCGGCGAGCAGGGCATCCGCTTCCTGCTCGTCTCCGGCAAGCCGATCGAGGAGCCGGTCGCCTGGTACGGGCCGATCGTGATGAACACCCAGGCCGAACTGCAGCAGGCGGTGACCGAGCTGCGCAACGGCACGTTCATCAGGAATTGAATTGCGAGAGAGGGAAGGAAGAGACGGCGCCTATGAGACGGCGCCGTCTTTTCGCAGCTTTGCGATATCGTCGCTGCTGAAGCCTGCATCCTTCAAGATGACGTCCGTATGCTCCCCCAATCCCGGCGCGGGCTTCTGCCACACGCCTGGCGTCGCGGAGAGCCGCGGCAGGATGTTGTGCATCGGCAGCTTGCCGAGTTCGGCGTCCTCGACGTCGACGATAATGCCGCGCTCGCGGAAATGCGTGTCGCCCATCGCGTCGGCGATGGAATAGACCGGTCCCACCGTGACGCTCGCATCGCGCATGATGCGCAACGCCTCCTCGCGCGTCTTGGTGGCAAACCAGGCCCCAACCACTTCATCGACGAGTGTCCGGTTCTTGACACGGTCGGAGTTGGTGCAAAAGCGCGGGTCGTCGATCATCTCCGGCTTGCCGATCGTCGCGAACAGGCGCTTCGCCATTGCCTGGATCGAAGCCGACACCGCGATGTAATGGCCGTCCGAGCAGCGATAGACATTGCGCGGCGACGAGGTGTTCGAGGCGCTGCCGGAGCGTTCCTTGACCTTGCCGGTGACCGCATAGATGCCGGCCTCGGGTCCGAGCACGGAGAATATCGATTCCAGCAGCGAGAGGTCGATCACCTGTCCATTTGCGGTGCCGTTATCGCGTGCCCGCAGCGCGGTCACGGTGGCGAACGCGCCGTACACGCCGGCGATCATGTCGGCCAACGCGAGCGGAGGCAACACCGGCTCGCGGTCGGGAAAGCCGGTGCGCGAGGCGAAACCGCTCATCGCCTCGACCAGCGTGCCAAAGCCCGGCAGCGGTGCGTAGGGGCCGGTCTGGCCGAATCCCGAGACGCGCACGACCACAAGCCGAGGGTTGGTCTTGTGCAGCACATCCGGGCCGAGCCGCATCTCCTCCAGCGTGCCCGGCCGGTAGTTCTCAATCAGCACGTCGGCCTTGGCGACCAGGCGCAGCAGCGCATGCTTAGCCGCATCATTGCGCAGGTTGAGCACGATCGAGCGCTTGTTGCGGCAATAGGTCTTCCAGTGCAGCGATTTTCCGTCGTCGCGCCATTCGCGCAGTGGGTCACCCTCCGGCGGCTCGATCTTGATGACGTCGGCGCCGAAGTCGGCAAGCTGCAGCGACAGCATGTTGCCGGCAACCAGCCGCGACAAGTCGAGCACGCGCACGCCCTTGAGCGGGCCCGCGGCATTCGGATCGAAGTGGATCGGCGGCTTTTCCATGCGTTCAGTCTATCCGACGACCGGCACAGGCGCCGCAATTTCGATGCCGCCGCCGTCGATCTCGCAGCGCCAGGCGATCGCCTCGACGCCGCGCGAGCGCGCTCGATCGAACGCCGCGCCGTACTTGGGATCGATGTCGCGGGCGAGCGCGAAGCGCGACGCCGAGGCGATCTGGATCAGGTAGAGCATGACGGCACGGTGGCCCGCATCCACCATGTCGCCCAGTTCCTCGAGATGCTTGGCGCCGCGTTCGGTCCTGGCATCGGGAAATTCGGCGAGACCGAGCTGGCGCATCAGGTGCACGTTCTTGATCTCGACGTAGCACGACGGCCGCGACGGGCTCTCCAGCAGGAAGTCGACCCGTGAATTCCTGCCGTATTTCACTTCGCGGCGAATGTTGGCGTAGCCGGCCAACTCGGGGATTGCGCCGGTGGCGAGCGCCGCGCCGACCAGCGGGTTGGGATGCGCCGTGTTGACGCCGACCAGTTCACTGCCGCCGCCAAAATCGACTTCGACCAGTTCCCAGCTGTGCGCGAGCTTGCGGGTCTTGCTGTCGGATTTCGACAGCCACACCCGCGCACCGGGCGCAGCCAGTCCGATCATCGAACCAGGGTTGGCGACGTGAGCGGTAATTGTTTCGCCGTTCGACAGCATCACGTCGGCAAGGAAGCGCTTGTAGCGTTTGACCAGCGTGGCGGGAATGAGAGGAACGGGGAATTTCATCAGTCTCGTGTCGCGGACGAGCGAGCGTTAGCGAGCGAAGATCCGGGGCCCCGGTTTCTTACATCCTGGCAATCAACCCTGGGTCCTGGCTCTTGCTGTGCTCGGCCGGGACATGAGGCTGTACTCTAGGCGGCGATCTTCCCACCCAAGTCTTCATCAATGTGAATCCGGATGATCTCATCGAACGAGCTCTCGCCGCGGAAGCCAAGCGCCAGCGCGCGCTGCGGATCGAACCGCTGCGGCCAGCCGTCGACGATGCGCACGATCAGGGCGTCCGGCTCGCGGCGGATGCGGGAGGCGACCTTGTCGCCGGCGACGCGGCGCAACGCGTCGATCTGTTCGCCGACCGTGCAGGTCACGCCCGGCATGTTGAGATTGATGCGCGGCCCGAGCTTGGCGCCATCGAGGTTGGCAGCATGGATCAGAAAGCCGACCGCGGCGCGCGGGGTGGCATGAGTGTGCACCACGGTTTCCTTCACCGGCAGGATCGCTTCCATGCCGGCAAGCGGCTCGCGGATGATGCCGGAAAAGAATCCGGACGCCGCCTTGTTCGGCTTGCCCGGCCGCACCACGATCGACGGCAGGCGGATGCCGACGCCTTCCAGGATGCCGCGCCGTGTGTAGTCGGCAAGCATCAGCTCGACCATCGCCTTCTGGGTGCCGTAGGAGGTGAGCGGCGTGAGATGGAAGTCGTCGTCGATTGCTTGCGGAAATGGCGCGCCGAATACCGCCATCGAGGATGTGAACACGACGCGCGGCTTGTAGCCGTCGCCCAGCGCGCGGATAGCTTCGAGCAGCGCCCGCGAGCCGTCGAGGTTGACCCGGTAGCCTTTCTCGAGGTCGAGCTCGGCCTCGCCGGACACGACGCCGGCCAGATGGAAAATCACTTCGGGCCGCTCCGACACTGCCTTGGCGGCGACGCCCGGCTCGTTGAGGTCGGCGGCGCGGGTCTTGATGTGGTCGGAAAAGCCCGCAAGCCGCGCCGGGGCAACGATGTCGATCAGCGTGAGTTTGTCGATTGGCGCCCCGCCGAGCGCACGATCGACAATCAGCCGCTCGGTCAGCTTGCGGCCGATCATGCCGGCCGCGCCGGTGATGAGGATATGCATGCGCGCTCCCTACAGGGCCCAGCCGCCATCGATCAGGTGGGTGTGGCCGGAAATGAACTTGGACTCGTCGCTGGCAAGATAGACCGCGAGCAGCGCCACCTCTTCCGCTGTGCCGATGCGCCCCATCGGCTGGCGGTCGATGAAGTCCTGCAACGCCGCTTTCGCCGATTTGCTGCTGCGCTTGGAATGCTGTGCGACGCGGTCGCGGAACGACGGCGACTTGATCGTGCCCGGACAGATCGCGTTGACGCGTACGCCTTGCTTGATGAAGTCCATGGCGACCGACTTGGTCAGCCCGATCACCGCGGCCTTGGTGGTGCCGTAGACGTAGCGGTTCGGCACGCCGCGGATCGAGGATGCCGCCGACGACATGTTGACGATCGCACCGCCACCCTTCTTCAGCATGCCGGGCAGGAATGCCTGGATCATGCGATGCATGGAGCGGACGTTCAGGTCGAACGCGAAGTCCCATTCGGCATCGGTGGCGTCGAGCACCGTGCCGTGATGCACCACGCCGGCCACGTTGGCGAGAACGTCGAGCCCGCCGTGCTCCTTGGCCACCGTCTTGGCGAGCACCTCGATCTCCTTCGGCTTGCGCACGTCGAGCTTGAGCCGCTGCTTTGTTTTCAGACCCTTGAGCTTGCTCGCGTCGATGTCGGTCGCGATCACGACCGCGCCTTCGGCGATAAACGCCTCGGCGATGGCGCGGCCGATGCCCTGGCCTGCGGCGGTAACCAGCGCCACCTTGTCTTTCAAACGCCCTGCCAACGTCCGCTCCCGACTGAACGATCACGCCTGGTCGAGATTCTTTACCAGATGGACGACCTGCCGGTCATCCAGCACCTCGACCCGCTCGTGAACATAGCCGTGGCGCTTGTACCAGGCGATGTTCTCGGCAAGCCGTTCGCCGGTATAGAGCCGCACGCGGTTGCGCTTGAGCTGCCGTGCCCGAGCCTCCGTCGCGGCCAGCAACCGGTTGCCCAGGCCGGTGCCCTGCGCGTGCGGTGCCGTGGCAATGCTCCATAGCAGGACGTCGTCGGCGCGCGGTTCGATCACCAACACGCCGTCGAGGCCCTGCGGGCCGTCCAGCAACCAAACTTCGTACCCCAGCAGGATTTGTGCGTAGTCGGCGAGCAGCGGCATCGGCTCGACGCCAAGCACCGGCCGGTTCTTCGCATAGGCGGCGCGCTGCAGTGCGATGACGGCGTCGAGGTCGTCGGCAGTGGCCCGCCGAAGTCCATTGGGGCCATTCACACCTTTGCTCCGTTCAGGGCGGCGAGGCTCGTTCGCTGCCTGCCGTCCTTGTCGAAGTTATCAGGTGCGAGCCATCGTTCGAAAGCGACCTTGCGGGCCGGCCATTCGCTGTCGAGCATCGAGAACCATGCGGTATCGCGGTTGCGGCCCTTCACGATCTGGTGCTGGCGGAACACGCCCTCGAAGGTGAAGCCCAGGCGCAGCGCGGCACGATAGGACGGCTGGTTGAGCAGGTTGCACTTCCACTCATAGCGCCGGTAACCGAGCGTCTCGAACACGTAGCGCGCCAGCAGATAGTGGGCTTCGGTCGACAACGGCGTGCGTTGCAGCGACGGAGTGTAGCAAATGTGCCCGGTCTCAATCGACCGCATCGCCGGCTTGATCTCCATCAGCGTCGTCATGCCGATAGAGCGGCCAACCGTGTCGACGATCGTGAAGTAGTACGGATCAGCGAGCTTCGCCCGCTCGGTCAGCCAGGAGAAAAATTCACCGCCTTCCGCAAAAGGGCCAAACCCATTGTATGTCCAAAGCCCGTCGTGGCCACGCATCGCCTGCCACAATGTTGGGCCGTGACGCGCGGCGTCGAGCCGCTCGACCGTGCCGAAAAGGCCGGTAAGCGTCACCGCGTCGGGCCGCGGCGCGGGCGAGGGATCGGCGACCGGCAGGCCGACTGGCTGACCGCTCGAGGGCAGCGGCTCGGATTTTGTCGTCACGTGCGCGTCTTGAGATCGTCGCTGAAGAACTTGTTGAGTTCGGCGTTGCTCACAAGCCCGTCGAAGCCGTCGAACTTGCCCTCTTTAGCGATCTCAGTCGCAGTCTTGATGAAGTAGTGCATTGCGACGCGCGCGAGCGAGCCGCCGACGCTGATCCGGCGCACTCCCATCGCGGCGAGGTCGCTCACCGTGTAACCGAACGCGCCATGATTGAGGAAGTTCACCGCCCTGGGCGCTGCCGCCTTCACCGTCGCCTCGATCTGCTCGCGGGTCTTGATGCCTGGCGTATAGATGCAGTCGGCGCCGGCTGCGACGAACGCCTTGATGCGGCGGATGGTCTCCTCGAGATCGGGCCGGCCGCGGATGAAGCCTTCGCTGCGCGCCGTGAAGACGACGTCGCCGCCCGCCTTGTCGATCGCGGCACGCGCCGCCTTTACACGCGCCACCGTAAGGTCGAAATCGTAGAGCGGGATCGAAGGGTCGCTGGTCGAATCCTCGATCGACAGCCCGGCGACGCCGGTCTCGATGCAGCGCCGCACGTTCTCGGCAACGCCTGCGGGATCGTCGGCAAAGCCGCCCTCGAAGTCGGCGTTGACCGGAATGTCGGTTTCCACCACCAACTCATGAAAGTGATCGAGCATCATTTCCAGCGAAACCGCGCCGTCGGCCAAGCCTTCCGAATGGGCGAAGCCGGAGCTGGTCGAGGCCAGCGCCTTGAAGCCGAGGCCTTGCAGATAGCGGGCGCTGCCGACGTTCCACGGATTGGGGATCACAAAGCAGCCGCTCTCGTGCAGCTTGTGGAAGGTGTGGCGCTTGTCGGCGGTAGACGGACGGGAGCCGGTCATGGAAAACTCGCTGGCGTTGGAATGCGCTGAGCCTGCCATGGCGCAGCCCTTCGGGACAGCGCAAATCGGTGATCGGTGGCATGATCGGGCGTGATGAAGCGCCGGTCGCGATGCAACGCATCAGCCTGCTATAAACAAGCGGATGGTATCGGAGACAAAACTTGCGCCCCTTGCGATGCAAGCTGCGACGTCCGTGGCTCGCCGCCTGGGGATCGACCGCATTGACCCGATCGTCTTGCACGAATCGGAGCACACTAGCATTCGCTTATTTCCGCTGGATGTCGTTGCACGGGTCGTAAGAATTGCGAATAAAGAAGGCCGTATGACGCTCTGCCGGGAGCTCGCTGTGGTGCGGCATCTCGTCGAACGGGCAGCGCCAGTCGTCGTTCCGGCCACCGCACTGCCCGCCGGTCCTCATTTCCATGAGGGTTTTGGGCTGACCTTATGGCAGTTCGTCGAACACGTCGCAGCGGACAGCGACAATAGCGAACACGTGGCGGTTGCGGCCAAGGCGCTGCGCCGCGTCCATGGTGCGCTTGCGGACTTTCTCGGCGAACTGCCGTCGTTCAGGGTGAAGACCGACAATTGTCGCGCGCTGCTCGAAAATGAGACGGCATTGTCTGCGCTGGCCGTTGTGGATCGAACGTTTCTTCTAAGGGTCTATGACCAACTCATCGCAATGCTGGATTCGTGGCAATTCAGGCCCGTTCCAATTCACGGCGATGCGGGCGCCCATAACGTGTTCATGACGCTTCATGGAGCGCTGTGGAATGATTTTTCCGCCGCCAGCCTTGGTCCTCGGGAATGGGATATCGGATGGCTTCCCAATATTGATTTGGCTGACTTCGAACCGATCGACCGCGAGCTGCTTTCCGTTTTGTCCGACTTGCGCAGCTTGTGCGTGTGCGTCTGGTGCTGGGCTAAATATCACATGCCGGAAAAGCGCGAAGCCGCGTACTATCATCCGAGACACTTGCAAGAGCGTTTCCGCTCAATCGGTCGCTGATGAACTGAGGACAGGAATGATCGTGGATTGCGTCGATCTCGATGCGCTTGAGCAGGCCGCGCGGCGTGTCATGTCGCCGCCGGCCTGGGTGTTTTGCGACACCGGTGCCGACGATGAAATCACCGCAACGGAGAACGCCGCGGCCTGGCGAAGCCTGAAGCTGCGGCCGCGCATGCTGCGCGACGTCGTCAAGGTCGATACCAGCGTCAGCCTGCTCGGCGCGCGGGTGAATACGCCAATCATGATCGCGCCGACTGGCCGCCACAACCTGTTCCATCCCGAGGGCGAGCTCGCGACCGCGCGCGGCTCCGCGGCGGCCGGCGCGCTCTATGTGATGTCCACCAGCGGCATGAACACTGTCGAGAGCGTCGCCAAGGCGGGCGGCGGCGCCCCGCAATGGTTCCAGCTCTATATGCAGCCGGACCGCGAGCACACCGCTGCGCTGCTCGATCGCTGCGTCGCGGCCGGCTTCAAGGCGCTGGTGCTCACCGTCGATCAGCCTGTGCCGGGCTGGTCACCACGCGCCTACCGCACGCCGGTGATCGCGCGTGATGATGTGCGCAGCGTCAACATGGTCGGCCAGCCGGTGGCGCGTACCGCCTACGATCCGGCGCGCAAGGGCGTGGTGATGTTCCCGACCACGTTCCGTGATCTGGACTGGCTGGTGCAGCGTTGTGCCATGCCGGTGGTGGTGAAGGGCGTGCTGCGTGCCGACGATGCAATGCGCTGCATCGACGTCGGCGTGAAGGGCATCATGGTGTCGAACCACGGCGGCCGCCATCTCGATACCACCGTCACCACCGCCGAGGTGACAGCTGAAATTGCTTGCGCGGTGGGCCGTTACGCCGAGGTCTATGTGGACGGCGGCATCCGCCGCGGCACCGACATCCTCAAGGCATTGGCGCTCGGCGCCCGCGCCGTTCTGGTCGGCCGGCCGCCGCTCTGGGGGCTGGCGGTGAACGGCGCGGAGGGCGTGCAGACGGTGATGGAGCATCTGCGCGACGAGCTCGTCCGCGCCATGCAGCTCACCGGCACGTCGACGTTGGCTGACGCCACGCCGGATCTGGTGGCGGCATGAAGGAACTCATTCCGACCGGCAGGCTGCGCGCCGGCGTCGCCTTCGCGCCGGTGCCGGGCGCGCTGTTCGTCATCAAAGAACGAGACGGCGCGCCGTGCGGCGTCACCGTCGATCTTGCCAATGCGCTGGCGGCCAAGCTCGGCGTCGCGGTCGAGTTCATGGTCGCGCCGAACACCGGGTTACTCACCGACGCGCTCGCATCGGGCGCGATCGACGTGTCGTTCATGCCGATGGATGATGAGCGTAGGAAGCGGCTCGACTTCGGCCCGGCCTATTTCCTGGTCGAGAGCACGTATATGGCGACCGCCGCGTCGGGCATCACGACCGTCGAAGCCGTGGACCGGCCCGGTGTGCGCGTGGTCGGGGTCGCCAACACCACGACCATCCGCGCCGCCGCGCGTTCGCTGAAGAACACCACGGTCGTTGCCGCGACCTCGGTCGATGACGCCATGGCAATGATGAAGGGCGGCAAGGCCGACGCCTTCGCGCTGTCGCGCGATTCGCTGCCGCCGTATGTGGCGCAGCTGCCCGCCTCGCGCATCGTCGATGGCGGCTTTCAGCAGACCGGCATCGCCATCGCGGTCCCCAAGGGCAGGCCAGAGGCACTGGCCTATGTGTCGGCTTTCATGGAGGAGGCGAAAGCGTCGGGACTGGTCCGGCGCGCGTTCGATCGAGCCGGCCTTTCGGATCTCGAGGTCGCGCCGTAGCGCAAGCCTCAATAGATGCGACCGTAGCGGCCCAGGCCGAAATGCTCGCGGGCGATCTTGACGTTCCTCGAAAAGAATTCAAACAGCTGCCGTGACAGCCGCTGTTGGCGCCATTCCTTGAGGGCGGTCTGCCCGTCGGTGTGCACAATGACTGGCGGATGGCTGGCCGGCCCGTAAATCCACCCGGTCTGGAACGCCGCCGTCAATTCCTTTTCGATGCCACGGTAGCCGCGGCCGGCGAGATTCATTCGCGGCACGTAATTCTGCAGCGCATAGGCGCGGTCGAGCAGGTGCGGGCGGTTGGAGAAGCTGGTCGTCTTGCACACGGCAATGCCGGCCATATCCAACGGTGTGATGCTCTCGAGGCCGTTGCTCTTGTTGGGGCCGATATTGAAGCGCAGGTAAGGAACGCCGGCGGCTTGCATCGCTTTCGCGATCTCCGGCACGCTGTGCTTCACCTGACTGGCGTCGAACCGGTAGTCGTGCTCGAGCTGAAACACGACCTCGGCATTGCTGAGCCGGAGGCTCTGTACGTAGCCGTCTACCAGGCTCCGGGTCGAATAAAGTTCGATCGTTCGCCCTGGAACCGTTCGAAGCAGCGCGGCGTGAAGCACGCTGAACGGAACGCTGAGCGGCGCAGCGTGGCAGAACACCCGGATATTCGCGAACAACTCGAACCCGAATGCTTTGCCAAACGATTCAAGCGTGCCGAAAATCGGGAGTTGCTCAACCCTGTTGGCACTGAAATTGGTGAAGACGTTCAAATCAAGCGCGGCCATGCAAGCTCTCTTGCTCATTCCTGACACGCACAGCTAATGGTTGTCCCGCGGCACGCCGCCCTGCTGCGCGACGCGCTGATACTTCACCGCGGGCTTGAGCACCATGCCGTCGGCAAGCTGTTCCACCATGCCGCGCTGGATCTCCTGCCAGGGTGTCTGGCTCGCCGGATAGTGGTAGCCGCCACGCTTCTGCAACGCGGCGCGGCGCTGATCGAGCTCCGCCTTCGAAATGAGGATGTCGGCGGTGCCCTTGTTGAGGTCGATGCGCACGCGGTCGCCGGTCTTGAGCAAGGCGAGCCCGCCGCCTGCCGCCGCTTCGGGTGAGGCATTGAGGATCGAGGGCGAGCCCGAGGTGCCGGACTGCCGCCCGTCGCCGATGCAGGGCAGCGAGGTGATGCCCTTCTTGATCAGCGCTGCCGGTGGCTGCATGTTCACCACCTCGGCCGAACCAGGATAGCCGATCGCACCGACACCACGCACGAACAGCATGGTGTTCTGGTCGATCTTCAGGGACGGGTCGTCGATGCGGTGGTGGTAGTCCTCCGGCCCGTCGAACACCACGGCGCGGCCCTCGAAGGCATTCTTGTCCTTCGGGTTGGCGAGGTAGCGCTTGCGGAACTCCTCCGAGATCACGCTGGTCTTCATGATCGCCGAGTCGAACAGGTTGCCCTTGAGCACCAGGAAGCCGGCCTGCTTCTTCAGCGGCTTGTCGTAGGGCTTGATCACGTCGGCATCCTGCGACTTCGCCCGCTTGACGTTCTCACCCATGGTCTTGCCGTTGATGGTGGGCGCGTCGGCATGAATGCGCTTTGCCGTCAACAGCTCGTGCATTACCGCTGGCAAGCCGCCGGCGCGGAAATACTCCTCGCCGAGATATTTTCCCGCCGGCTGCATGTTGACGATAAGCGGCACGTCGTAGCCGTATTTCTCCCAATCCTCGATGCCGAGCTTGACGCCGACGTGGCGCGCAATCGCGTTGATATGGATCGGCGCGTTGGTCGAGCCGCCGATTGCCGAATTGGCGACGATGGAGTTCTCGAACGCCTTGCGGGTCAGGATGTCGGACGGCTTCAGATCCTCGTGCACGATTTCCACCGCGCGCACGCCGGTCTCGTAGGCCATCTGGCCGCGCTCGCGATACGGCGCCGGGATTGCGGCGCAGCCCGGCAACGACATGCCGAGCGCTTCGGCGAGCGCATTCATGGTCGAGGCGGTGCCCATGGTGTTGCAGTGGCCAGCCGAAGGCGCCGACGCCGATGCGATCTCCAGGAACTCCTGATCGTCGATGCGGCCGGCAGCGAGTTCCTCGCGCGCCTTCCACACCGCCATGCCCGAGCCGCAGCGCTCGCCCTTCCACCAACCGTTCAGCATCGGTCCGCCGGACAGGACGATTGCCGGCAGGTTCACGGTCGCCGCCGCCATCAGGCAGGCCGGCGTGGTCTTGTCGCAGCCGGTCATCAGCACCACGCCGTCGAGCGGATAGCCATACAGCACCTCGACCAGGCCAAGGTACGCGAGGTTGCGGTCGAGCGCGGCGGTCGGCCGCTTGCCGGTCTCCTGGATGGGATGGCAGGGAAATTCGAATGCGATGCCGCCGGCCGAGCGGATGCCCTCGCGCACGCGATGCGCCAGTTCGAGGTGATGGCGGTTGCACGGCGAAAGGTCGGAGCCGGTCTGCGCGATGCCGATGATCGGCTTGCCGGAGCGCAGCTCCTTGCTGGTCAGACCGAAGTTCAAATAGCGCTCGAGGTAGAGCGCCGTCATGCCCGGGTTCTCCGGGTTGTCGAACCAGAGCTGGGAGCGCAGTTGCTTGCCGCGCGGGACTGGAGTTTTTGTCTTCTTCGCCATGACCGTTCCTCGACCTTGTCCGCCGTCGTTTCCTAGATAGGCCTATTTGATTTCATTGCGAGGATGGGCTGAAGTGCCATCCGGGCGCAAGGGAGCGGCCGGACGGCCATGTTGCATATCCTCGCCGCGGGCGGCCTGGTCAGCCTCCTCAATTTTGGCATCCATGCGCTGATGACCGCGCTGGTCGTAGTCGCGACCCGGCGCACCGCGAGACAGACCGACCACCTCCACGCCTTTGCGCGCCTGATCGCGCTGCTCTCGGTGACCATGCTCGTGTTGATGATCGCGCACGTTCTGGAGGTCGCGGTGTGGGCGATCTTCTACGGCATCGCCGGATTTCCAATTCAGGAAACCGGCACCGTGAAGTTCTCCGGCGGCTATTTCGAGTTTGCCTTCGAGAATTACACCGCGCTCGGCTATGGCGACGCGGTGGCCGGTGGGGGCTGGCGGATGATCGGCCCGATCACGGGCCTCAATGGCCTGCTGCTGATCGGCTGGTCGGTGGCGATCATCTTCGAGGTGATGCGCCTTGCCGATATCTACGTGGATTCGGGCCGAAAACGCTCCCGTTGACGGGGGCCGGGCATGGGCGGCAAATAGCGCCAACAAGCAAGGAAGCCCGGGGGAACCATGCTGAAGACCGTCGCCAATTTCGATCGCATCGGCGAGGAAAACGCCTTCGCCGTGCTGGCGCGCGCCAACGCGCTCGCGGCGCAGGGCCGCGACATCATCAGCCTCGGCATCGGCCAGCCAGACTTCCGCACCCCCGACTTCATCGTCGAGGCGGCGATCAAGGCGCTGCGCGACGGTCATCACGGCTATACGGCCGCGAACGGTATCCCGCCGCTGCGCGAAGCGGTCGCCGCCGACCTGCACAAACGCTTCAACGTCGAGGTGTCGCCGGACTCGGTGATGATCATGCCGGGCGGCAAGCCCACCATGTTCATGTCGATCCTGATGTTCGGCGAGCCGGGCGCCGACATCCTCTATCCCGACCCCGGATTCCCGATCTATCGCTCGATGATCGAATACACCGGCGCGCGGCCGATCCCCGTTCCGATCCGCGAGGAGAATGGTTTTGCGTTCTCCGCCGAGGAGACGCTGAAGCTGATCACGCCGCAGACGCGGCTCCTGATCATCAATTCGCCAGCCAATCCGACCGGCGGCGTCACGCCGAAGAGCGAGGTCGACAAGCTTGTCGCGGGTCTGGAGAAGTGGCCGGACGTCTGCGTGATGTCGGACGAGATCTACGACCACATGGTCTACGACGGCGAGAAGCACGTCTGCCTGCTGTCGTATTCGCAGATCCGCGATCGGCTGATCCTGCTCAACGGCTGGTCAAAAACCTACGCGATGACCGGCTGGCGGCTCGGCTATGCGGTGTGGCCCGGCAAGCTTTACGACTACGCGCGCAAGCTCGCCGTCAACCTTCATTCCTGTGTCAACGCGTCAGCGCAATATGCCGGTCTTGCGGCGCTCACCGGCCCGCAGGACGAAGTGGTGAAGATGGTCGCCGAGTTCGACAAGCGGCGAAAGGTCGTGGTCGATGGGCTGAACAAGTTGCCCGGCGTGTCCTGCATCGTGCCGAAGGGCGCGTTCTATGCCTTCCCCAATGTGAAGCGCACCGGCTGGAGGGCCAAGGAGCTCGCCACGGCGCTGCTCAACGACACTGGTGTGGTGACGATCGGCGGACCGGATTTCGGAATCCTGGGAGAGGGCTATCTGCGGCTGTCCTACGCCAATTCGACCGAGAACATCCTCAAGGCGCTCGACCGAATGGGCGAGTTCTTGACCAACCGGAAGGCGGCATAGCCGAGATCAGGATGCCAAACCGACTTGTTTGCTCCGCGGTCGTGGCTATCGGATTTGCTGGCCTGAGCGCGACCGCGACGGCGCAGCGCTACACCGCCTACGAATGCAATGACGGCGCGCAATTCCAGGTCGCTTTGCTCGACCGGGAGTCGGTCGCCTATCTGCAGCTTGACGGCAAAGCACTGCAGCTGCCGAAGAAGATCGCCTACACCGGCAATCGCTACGCCAAGGATGGCTACACGTTCTGGGTTCGCGGCAACGGCACGGTGACGATCAAGCGCGCCGGCAGGACCAGCGAATGCTTCTCGGTGTCGACGCCGGGGCGGTAGCGCGTGATCCCGAAAAGTGGAAAACCGGTTTTTCGGAAAGGATCACGCGCAAAACAACTAGTCGACCTTCTCGAAGCCGATCTCCTTGAAGAGCTTCTCCGCCTCTTCCGCGGTTTCCTTCCAGACCTTCATCGATTCATCGACCGACGACGAGCCGGCGATCACGCCAGTCTTCTCGATCGGCGTCTTGAAATCGGCCGAGTTCACCGCATCCGCGACCTGTTTGTTGATCACGTCCAGCACCGGCCTTGGCGTGCCTGATGCGGCGCACACGCCCCACCAGCCGACGCTGACGATCGGCACGCCCTGTTCCTTCATGGTCGGCACCTGCGGCGCGATCGCGAGCCGCTCCGGGCTCGTCATCGCCAGCACCTTGACCTGCTTGGCGTCGTAGAGCGGCATGGCGACGGCGAGCGGACCGACCATGAAGTCAAGCCGGTTCGCCACCATCTCCTGCAGTGCCGGCCCGGTGCCGCGATAGGTCACGCCGGTCATCGCAATGCCGGCCGCCTTCTCGAACTGACGGGCCACAGTCTCGGTTACCGAGCCGGTGCCGACCCGCCCGTAATTCAGCTTGCTGGGGTTCGCCTTGGCGTGCGCGATGAATTGCTGCAGCGAATTCGCCGGCACCGCGTTGGCGACCGCAATGGCGTAATAGGCCTTCTGCACCAGCGAGATCGGCACGACCTCGTCGAGCTTGTATTCCACCTTCTTGTAGATCAGCGGGTTGATCGCATCGATGTAGGAGCACAGCAGCAGCGTGTGGCCGTCGCGCGGCTGCGCCAGCATGTCCCGCAGCGCGATGATGCCGGCGGCGCCGGTTTTGTTTTCAACCGTCACTGGTTGGCCCAGCGCGGCCTGCAGCTTCGCGGCGATCAGCCTCGCCGGCACATCGCTCGGCCCGCCGGCGGGAAAGCCGACCAGCATCCGGATCGGCTTCGACGGATAAGACTGCGCCAGCGCCGGCGCGTCGGCGGCCGCCAGAACGGCGATGGCGAGCGATGTCTTGAGCAGGCTGCGGACCATGGTGCTCCCCCCGATTGGATTCAAGACGCGGCACCGTCCCGAACTTGTTCTGCCGCAGAGTATAGGCGACAACGTCGCCGCGTCGAACGGTTGCGTCGGCTGGATTGGATGGGCATCTGCCCAAAGGAAGTTTGAGCCATGGTGATGACGCCGGAACAACTGAAAGCAGCGATGCCGCGCGGCATGCTTGCATTTCCGCTGACCGATTTCGACGCAAACGACAGTTTCGACAAGAAGTCGCACGTTGCACGCCTGGAGTGGCTTGCATCCTACCAGCCGGCCGCGTTGTTCATGGCCGGCGGCGCCGGCGAATTCTTTTCGCTGACACCCGCGGAATATTCCGCGGTGATCGCGACCGGTGTTGCGGCATGCGGCGGCAAGCTGCCGGTGATCGCCGCGTCGGGCTACGGCACCCGCACCGCCATCGAGTACGTGAAAGAGGCCGAGCGGCGCAGCGCCGACGGCGTGTTGCTGCTGCCGCCCTATCTCACCGAAGGATCGCAGGAAGGACTGCGTGCGCATATCACAGCGATCTGCCAGGCAACGCGGCTCGGCATCATCGTCTACAACCGCGCCAATTGCCGGCTCGCAGCCGACACGGTGGCGCGGCTCGCGGCGGAATGCCCGAACCTGATCGGCTTCAAGGATGGCGTCGGCGACATCGAGCAACTGACCGGCGTGCGCAACGCATTAGGCGACCGGCTTCTCTTCATCAATGGCATGCCGACTGCGGAGACCTACGCCCGCTCGTTCCGTGGCATCGGTATCCCGGCTTACTCGTCGGCGGTGTTCAACTTCATCCCGCGCACGGCACTCGCGTTCCATCGCGCCATCAACGGCGGCGACGAGGCAGCGGTCGATCGCCTGCTGAAGGATTTCTTCATTCCCTATGTCCGCATCCGCAACCGCGGCACCGGCTACGCGGTGAGCATCGTGAAGGCGGGCGCTATGATCGTTGGCCGCAGCGCCGGCAGGGTGCGCCCGCCGCTGTCGGATTGCAACGCGGATGAAGTAGCGGAGTTGCGCAAGCTGATCGAGGCGATGGGGCCGCAGGATTAACGCACCGGCGGCAAGCCCTCGGCCTCTCCGTCGCTTTTCGCGCGCTCGTAGATGACCCGCTGCGGGCCGGGCTTGGGGATGCCGACGCCTTCTTTCTCCAGCGTGTCCCAGAGCGCCAGCATCACGTTGCTGCGCACCGCCGTGATGCCGGCGCTCGGATCGCTGATCCAGAACGCCAGCCGGTATTCGACGGCCGACGAGCCGAACGCCAGCAGGTGGCAGATCGGAGAGGGCTGCTTGAGCACACGCGGCACGCCGGCGGTAGCCGCGACAGCGGCGGCCTGCACCTTGCGCGGATCGCTGGAATAGCTCGCGCCGAACCTGACTTCGAGGCGGATCAGGTTGTTGGAATACGACCAGTTCACCACCCGCTGGGTGACGAAGTCCTCGTTGGGAATGAGGTACTCGCGGCCATCCTTGGTGTCGACCGCGGTATAGCGCGCGCCCATCGTGGTCACCCAGCCGAACTGCTCGCCGACCGAGATGACATCGCCCGGTTTGATCGACTTGTCGGCGAGCAGAATAATGCCGCTGACCAGATTGGACACGATCTTCTGCAGGCCGAAGCCGAGGCCGACACCGACCGCGCCGGTGAATACCGCGAGCACGGAGAGATCGATCCCCAGCGAGCCCAGCGCGATGAAGACGGCCAGCGTCAGCAGCCCGATGCGGATCAGCTTGCTGAGCAGCACCTGGATCGAAGGCGTGAGGTCGGCGAAGCCGCGCAGTTGCTTGTCGAGGAAATTGGCGGCTGCGCTCGCCGCCCACACCAGCATCACCATCAGCACCGAGGCCTTGATGATGACGAGCGGCGTGATCCGCAGGCCGCCGAGATTGAGATTGATCGCGTCGAGCGAGTTCACAAGCGGATCGAGCAGCCGCAAGATGCTGAGCGCCGCGATCGTCCAAACCGAAACGGCCACGATGCGGTTGACGAACTGGTTCTTGATCAGCCCGGCAGCGATGTTGATGACAACCCAAGCGGACACGAGGTCGATCGCGACCATCAGCAGATAGGTGCGCGGCCGGTCCATCGAGGCGCGCATGCTCACGCGCACCGCCGACAGCAGGACGATAAAGAGGATGGCACCGAGGTGGCTCGTCACCGCACGCACCGCGAGCCGCGCGTACGGTGGCCAGCTCATTGTTGCCGAGACGAGGTCGAAACGCTTGCGCACCAGCGACGCAATACCGTAGGAGACGCCTGCGACGGCGACCGCGATGCCGAGTTGAATGGGCAGCCAGATCGAAGCGAGGTTGGTCCGCAGGGTCATGCGGAGCCCGCTGTTCAACGCTTCCAGCGCGCCTGACAGGTCTTGAAAATCCATCGTCGCCTCCCGGCCCCGCGGCGGAGATAGACGATTCGCCGCACACAAACACCTGCTTCAGAGCCGGCGTTATGGCTTTTGCGTCAGGCGAAAGCCGAACAGAACGATGGCAAAACCGAGAAGTTGCGCGATGCTCGGCACCTCGCCGAGCGCCAGATAGCCGACCAGCAGCGTGAAGCCGGGCACCAGCGACGGAAACACCGCTGCGCGGGCGGCACCGAGCAGCACCACGGAACGGGTGAACAGGTAGATCGCGGCGGGCCCGGCCAGGATGCCCTGGATCACAGCCTGCAGCAGGTTTTCCCCAAGTCCCAGCGCAATCATCCGCTCGAAGCCAAACATCGCCCAGTGCAGGGGGATCACGATGAAGGACACGATACTGACCACGACCGTCGCGCGGATCGCGTCAACGCGCCAAAGCCGCAGCAGCATGCCGAAGGTGCCGAACATGCAGCCCGCCACGACAAACATCAGGTCACCGAGCACGCCATGCGCGCCGATGGTCGCAACCGCCTCGCCGCCGATGGTCACAAGACCGAGCACGATGACCAGCGCGCCGAGCGCGCGTTGCGCCGGCAGGTGCTCGCGCAGCACCACGGTCGCCAGCAGCAGGCCCGACAGTGCGGCGCAGGACGGCTGGATCACGCCACCGTGGCCGAGCGGCACCAGCAGGAAGCCGGAGTAGCTGACGATCGCGAACACCGGTCCGCCGAAGATCGTCAGCGCGATGCCGCGACCCCAGCCGATACCGTTGAGGTCGGCCGCGCCGTTGCGGAGAAACAACGGCAGCAGCAGCACCGCGGACCAGGCGAAGCGGTGTACCAGGATGTCGAACGGGGTGAAGCCGACGTCGATAGCGTGCCGCGCGGCGGTAAATCCGGCCGCCCAGAACACCACGGCGCCGACGCCGCACGCGATACCGATGGATGTACGATGGTCGGACGACTGCAAAGAGACCCCTTGCGCGGCGAGCGTCAGCGCGTTCCATACGCCGGGCGCAGCGGCCACGCCAGGGTGAGGCATCCATGCATCGGCGGGGCTATCGCAACCGGCGGATCATTGCTTAGGATCGGCCACAAACATTGAGGGAGTGAACCGTGGCCAAGGCCAACAAAGTCATCATCACCTGCGCCGTCACCGGCTCGATCCACACGCCGTCGATGTCGCCGCATCTGCCGATCACGGCGCAGCAGATTGCCGACGCCGCGATCGGTGCAGCCGAGGCGGGGGCCGCGATCGTGCATCTGCACGCGCGCAATCCGCAGGACGGGCGCCCCGATCAGACCCCGGAGGCGTTCGCGCCGTTCCTCAAGGTGATCAAGCAGCGCTCGCCGGTTGTGGTGAACATCACCACCGGCGGCTCGCCGACCATGATGGTGGAGGAACGCGTCAAGCCGGCCGCCACCTTCAAGCCCGAGGTCGCCTCGCTCAACATGGGCACGATGAACTTCGGGCTCTATCCGATGATCCCGCGCTACAAGGGCAAGTTCAAACATGACTGGGAGGAGCCGTATCTTGAAGGCACCCGCAAGGGCATGTTCAAGAACACGCTCGCGGACATCGAATACATTCTCTCTACATGCTCCGGTAACGACACCCGCTTCGAGATCGAGTGCTACGACATCGGCCATCTCTACACGCTGAAGCACTTCCTCGACCGTGGCGTGGTGAAGCCGCCGCTGTTCGTGCAGTCGGTGTTCGGCATCCTGGGCGGTATCGGCACGCATCCCGAGGACGTCATCATGATGAAGCGCACCGCCGATCGGCTGCTCGGCGACAATTATCACTGGTCGGTACTCGGCGCCGGCGCCAGCCAGATGCGGGTCGCGGCGCAAGCCGCCGCGATGGGCGGCAACGTCCGCGTCGGCATGGAGGATTCGCTCTGGATCGGTCCCGGTCAGCTCGCCGAATCCAACGCCCAGCAGGTCAAGAAGGCGCGCCAGATCATCGAGGGGCTTGGCCTCGAGATCGCGAACCCCGACGAGGCGCGCGAGATCCTCTCGCTCAAGGGCGGCGACAAGGTGGCGTTCTGAGAATGCGGCGGCGGGCGTTGGTCGTGAGCTTGGCGGCTGCAGTGGCCGCCGGGCCGGTCCGCGCGCAGCAGGCCGATCGGATGCGCCGGATCGGCGCGCTGTTTCCTTTGGCCGCGGATCATCCGGAGCAAGCGGTCCGGCGCGCCGCGCTGGAACAGGGGCTCGACCGTCTCGGTTGGTCGGCCGGCCGCACCGCGCGGTTCGATCTTCGCTTCGACGGCAACCCCAACCGATTTGCGCCGCTCGCCTAGGAACTGGTCGCGCTGCAGCCCGACGTGATCTTCGCGCAGACATCCGGTGCCGTTGCGCGGTCGCGCGCGAGACCAAGACCATTCCGATCGTTTTTGCAAACGTGTCCGATCCGATCGGCGCGGGGTTTGTTGCGAGCCTGGCGCGGCCGGGCGGCAACATCACCGGCTTACAGCTGTTCGAGCCGAGCCTCGCCAGCAAGTGGTTGTCGATGCTCCAGAGATGCCGCCGGGCCTCAAGCACGTCGCGCTGATGGCCAATCCCAAGACCGCCGCCTACGACTATTTTCTCCGCATCGTGGAAGCCGCGGCGCCTTCGCTCGGCATCGCGATTGTGGCGAGCCGCATCGAAAGCGCACCTGATATCGAGCGCCATCGAGTCGGTCGCACGTGGCGGGGCTGGTGGTCTGGCGCTGCCACCTGACTCCACCAATCTGCGCCATCGCGATCTCATCATTGCACTGGCGGCGCGCCATCGCGCGCTGGCGGCCTGATGTCCTACGACATCGCCGACCCGCTCGAGCCGTTCCGCCAGGCGGCGTCCTATCGACCGCATCCTGCGCGGCGAGAAGCCGGCCGACCTGCAGTGCAGGTGCCGACAAGTATCTGACAGATAAATAAGGCCGCGAAGGCGCTCGGCTTCACGGTGCCGCCCGGACTTCTGATCGCTGCCGACGAAGTGATCGAATAGGAAATTTCGCGCCGAGCGCGATTAATCGTTGCCGTTGCGTCCCGCTGCCAATAGGACATGCCCGGGACCGACGATGGAAACTCTCGACGCAGTCAGCATCGCCCTTCTGCTCGGCTCGCTGCTGGTGCTCCTCGGCATCATGTCGAGCCTCGTCGCACTGCGCTTTGGCGCCCCGTTGCTGCTCGCCTTCCTGGTGGTCGGCATGCTGGCCGGCGAATCCGGGCCCGGCGGCATCGCGTTCGACGACGTCGCCACCGCCTATATGGTCGGCTCGATCGCGCTCGGCCTGATCCTGTTCGACGGCGGGCTGCGCACCCGCTTCCAGACCTTCCGCAACGTAGCCGCGCCAGCGGGCACGCTGGCGACCGCCGGCGTCATCCTCACCGCCGCGCTCACGGCGCCAGCCGCGGTCTTCACCCTGGGAATGAGCTGGGTCGAGGGTCTGCTCTTGGGCGCCGTGGTGGCCTCGACCGACGCCGCGGCGGTGTTCTTCCTGTTGCACGCCAAGGGCCTGCGGCTGCGGCCACGCGTCAGCGCCACGCTCGAGGTCGAATCCGGGCTCAACGATCCGGTCGCGATCTTCCTCACCATTGTCCTGGTGGAATACCTGCTGCTCGGCCAGCGCAGCTGGAGCACGGTCATCTTGCTGCTGGCGCGCGAGGTCGTGCTCGGCGGCCTGATCGGCTTCCTCGGTGGCCGGCTGGTGGTGCTGGTGCTCAACCGGCTCGACCTGCCGCAGGGCCTGCACGCGCCGTTCGTCGCGACCGCCGCGGTGGTGATCTTCGCGCTGACGCAGTCGGCGCACGGCTCCGGGTTTCTTGCCGTCTACGTCGCCGGTCTCGTGGTCGGCAACAGCTCGACCCGTGCGCACAACACGTTGGTCACGTTCCTCGATGCCGCAACGTGGCTCGCGCAGATCGGCATGTTCGTGATCCTCGGGTTGCTGGCCTGGCCGAGCCGGATGCCGAACTCCATCCTGCCGGCGCTCGCGATTGCGTTCACGCTGATGTTCATCGCGCGTCCGCTTGCCGTGTTCCTGTGTCTCGCACCGTTTCCGTTCAGCAACCGCGAAAAGCTGTTTATCTCCTGGGTCGGCCTGCGTGGTGCGGTTGGCATTTTCATCGCCTCGATCCCGCTGCTGGTCAGTCTGCCGAAGGCGCACATCTATTTCGACGTTGGTTTCGTCGTCGTGCTGGTGTCGCTGATGGTACAGGGCTGGACCATCGCCCCCGGGGCGCATCGACTCCATGTCGCGCTGCCGCGCGCTGACGTTTCCGCGCGCCGTACCGAGCTTGATCTGCCGGGACAATTGGAGCAGGAGCTGGTCGGCTATCCCGTGGTCAGTGGTAGCCCGTATTTGCGGCGCGGTATCCGGCCGTCATGGGCGAAGCTGACTCTGGTGGTGCGCGAGGATCGCGTGCTCACGCCGGAGGAAGCCGGCGAGGTTCGCGAGGGCGACTACATCTATTTTCTCGCGCCGCCCGACCGGGCTCAGGCGCTCGACCGTTTCTTTGTCGAAGGATCGCAGGCCCCGCTGGTGGTCGAGGACTTCTTCGTGCCGGGCGACGCGACGCTCGGCGCGCTTGCCGAAATCTACGGCGTGACGGTCGATCCAGCGGATGCGAATACCACGCTGGCGGACTTTTTCGCGCAGCGCAAAGGCCGCACGCCGCGCACCGGCGACGTCATCCCACTCGGTCCCGTCGCGCTGGTGGCGCACACCGTGGTGGAAGGCAGCGTGACCATGGTCGGCCTCCAGCTGGCCGAGCCGGAGCCGGTGCGGCCCAAGACCGCGCTCGGCCGTGCGCTTGCAATCTTGCGCCTCGTGCGGATGCGGCTTCGCAACGCTATTTCGCCGCGCCCGAAGCCTTGATCAACGGGCCGAACTTGGCGGTGTCGCCCTTGATGCGTTGCGCGAACTCCGCCGGCGTGCTGGCGCTGACACTGATGCCTTGCGCGGCAAGCCTGTCCCGCACGTCAGGTGATGCGACCGCCTTGGCGAACAGTGCGTGCAGATTCTTGATCGTTGGCTCCGGCGTCTTGGCCGGCGCCATCAGGCCGAACCAGACGAACTCGGAATCGACGTCCGGATAGCCGGCCTCGGCCATGGTCGGAGCGTCGGGCACCTCCGGCATGCGCGTCTTGGCGGTGACGGCCAGCGGGCGCAGCGAGCCGGCGGCGAGGTGCGCCTTGCTCGGCAGCACGCCGACGAACATCATGTCGACACGCCCCGCCACCAGATCGATCACTGCTGGCGCTGCGCCCTTGTAAGGAATGTGCAGCAGCGGCGCACCGCTGCCCTTCTTGAACAGTTCGCCGAGCAGGTGGCCGGCGGTGCCGACGCCCTGCGACGCATACGACAGGCCGCCGGGCTTGCGCTTCGCCAGCGCCACCAGTTCCGCCACCGTGTTGGCCTCGACGTCCTTGTGCACGGACAGCATGACTGGGAACGAGAACAGCGGCGTGATCGGCTGGAAGTCGGCGATCGGATCGTACTGCGTGCCACCCGCCATCGCCGGGTTGACGACATGGGTGGCGTAACTCGCGAGCAGCAGAGTGCGCCCGTCCGGCGCAGCATCTTTGACGCCCACGGTGGCGGTCACGCCGCCGCCGCCAGGGCGGTTCTCGATTACGATCTTCGGCCCGCCCATCTGCTCAACCTTGGCAGCGATAGTGCGCAGGCCGATGTCGGACGAGCCGCCCGCCGCCACCGAAACCACCACGGTGATCTGCGACTGCGCGGAGGCGGTGCTCGTCATCGACAGCGTGGCCGCGACTGCAAACAGCGTCCGCCACAAGACTCGGTCGAACATGGCTTTCTCCCATCGGGGCCGGCCATGTTGTCTAATCCTGCGACGGCGTGCAAATTGCCCGACGTCGCAGTGGAGTTCGCTATGCCCGACAAAATCGCCGCCGGTCTGGTCTCGCGCACCTATTTCAACATGCCACTGTGGGCCGCGCGGCAGCACGGCTTCTTCGCCGCCGAAGGCCTCGAGGTCGAAGGCACGATCTATGGCAACGAGTCGCAGGTGCCGCCGCTGCTCGATGGTACATTCCAGGTCTACATCGGTTCGCCGGAACTGCCGATTCAAAACACCGCAGAGGGCGGACCGATCCGGATCGTCGCGGGCAACGCCGGCAAGCTGGTGCATTCGCTGATCACGCGGGCGCCGTTCAAGCGCGTCGAGGATCTGCGCGGCCGCATGATCGGCATTTTCAACGACAAGGAAGGCACGTTCTTTCACGTCAAGACGATGCTGGCGGCGCACGGCTTGAACTATCCGGGCGACTATCAGGTCAAGCACACCGGCGGCGTGCCGCCGCGCCACAAGGCACTGCTCGCCGGCGAGATCGACGCCGGCCTGCAATCGGTGCCGTGGAACTACGTGGCAGAGGAGGTTGGCATGAACAACCTCGGAGACGTCATCAACTACGTGCCGGACTGGCAGTTCGTCTCGATCAACGTCAACAGCCAGTGGGCGCAAGCGAACCGCGATGTGCTGGTGCGGTTCCTACGCGTGATGATCAGGGCAACGGAATGGCTCTACGCCAACCGCTCGGCGGCATCCGAGATCGCCGCTCGTGAATTGCCGGCGCCGCTGCATCATGCCGAGCGGGCGTGGGATTTTTTTACGGGCAACGATGCGCTGACGCGCGACGTTTCGGTCAACCTTAAGGGGCTGGCGCAGGTCATCGCCACGCTGAAGGAGACGGGGCTGCTGGCGAAGGCTGCGTCGGACGATCCGATGGCTTATGTCGATGACACATACTTGAAAGCCGCGCGCTGATCTCGCTTTGCCGGGACACGAGCGAAATCAAATCGGCCGTCGCGCCACCGGCACCGGCCCATCGCCCACGTCAACCGGCACAACCTCAACACCAAACACCTGAGCGATCCGCTCCGCGGTCAGCGCCTCGTCAGGCGCCGCGTCCGCAACGATCCGGCCCTGGTCCATCACCAGCACGCGATCGGCAAAGCGCGCGGCGAGCGTGAGGTCGTGCACCACCGCGAGCACGGCGCCGCCGGCGCGGGCGGCGTCGCGCAGCAGCCCCATCACCACCAGCTGATGGCGCGGATCGAGCGACACGGTCGGCTCGTCGGCCAGCAGCACGGCGGCTTGCGTCGCCAGCGCGCGGGCGAGCGCGACCCGGGCGCGCTCGCCGCCCGACAGCGACGTCACCGGCCGCGCCGCAAAGGCTTCGGTCGCGGTTGCCTGCAACGCTTGCGCGACCGCAGCGCGGTCGTCGTCGGTGACGCGCGAGAACGGATCGGCGTGCGGCGTGCGCCCGAGCGCGACCACGTCGGCGACCGGCAGCGGCCAGTGGAACACGTTTCCCTGCGGCAGATAAGCAATGCGCCGCGCCCGCTCGCGCGGCGGCACAGCGGCGAGAGCGCGATCGTCGATGGTGACGCTGCCGTCGAACGGCAGCAGTCCGGCCAGCGCGCGGACCAGCGTGGTCTTGCCGGCGCCATTCGGGCCGACCAGCGCCACGAGTTGGTCGGCGCGCAGTTCAAGGCTGACGTTGGCGACGACCGGTACGCCGCCGAGCCGGACGCTGACGCTCTGCGCCTGCAGGATGGCGGCGCTCGCATTCATGACGGCGATCCTTCGAGCAGCCGGCGCTCCCGGAAGATCATCGCCAGGAAGAACGGCACGCCGATCAGCGAGGTAACCACGCCGAGCTTGAGCTCGATCGAGGTGGCGTTCGGGTTGGCGGGGATCATGCGTACAGCAATGTCGGCCGCCGTGAGCAGCGCGGCGCCCATCAGCGCGGCGGGCAGGCACACCCGCGCCGGGTCGGAGTTGACGAAGCGCCGCACCAGATGCGGCGCCACCAGGCCGATGAAGCCGACCGAGCCCGCGACCGCAACCGAAGCGCCGACGCCGAACGCGGCGCCGACCACCACCATCATGCGGGTCCGGTTGATATCAATTCCGAGCGACGCCGCGGCGTCCTCGCCGAGCGTCAGCGCGCGGTAGGCGGGCGCGTTCATCGCCAGCAGGACCCAGCTCACGAGGATGAACGGCGCGGCGATCAGCAGGTGATCGACGCTGCGGTCCTCCAGCGAGCCAAGCAGCCAGAACGCCACCTCGAGCGCAGCATAGGGCGTCGGTGCGAGGTTGAGGATCAGCGCGGTGCCGGCGCCGGCGAAGCTCGCGAACGCAAGACCGGCGAGCAGCGTTACCGTCAGGCTGGCGCGCCGGCCGGCGATCGCGACCAGTCCGCCGACCGAGAGCAGCGCGCCGAGAATACCGGCGACCGGCACGGCAAACGACGTTGCCGCAGCAAATCCATAAGCGATCATGAACGAGGCACCGACCGAAGCCGCCTGCGGGGCGCCGAACAGCGCCGGCTCCGCCAGCGGGTTGCGCAGCAGGCCCTGCAGCGCCGCGCCGGCAAGGCCGAACGTCGCGCCGAGCAGCAGCGCCAACGCGGTGCGCGGTAGCCGGATCTCGCGCACGATGATGCCCGCCACGCCCTCCCCGTCGACGAGCCCGGCGAGCGCTTCGCGCGGCGACACGCCAGCCGGCCCGATCATCAGCGACAGCGCCGCCAGCACGGCGACCAGCGCGGCGAGCGCAAACGCCAGGCCAAGTCCGGTGCGGTAATCGGAATGCATGTTGCTTTCCCCGGCCACTGTCCTACAGGGTTGCGCATGGCGCTCCAATACGGCACGCGGCTGGGCAAGGCGTTGGGGGTGGCGGCACTGATCGCGGCGGCCGTCCATTCCGCCCGCGCCGACATGCCGCGCCGCATCGCGTCGTTCAACGTGTGCGCCGACCAGCTTGCCGTTGCGCTCGCCGATCCGAGCCAGATTGTCGGACTCTCGCCCTACGCCAGCGATCCCAACATCTCGACCGTGGTCGACAAGGCACGGCAGTTTCCGAAATTGCTGCTGCAGGCCGAGGCGCTGGTGCCGTACCAGCCCGACCTCGTGCTGGTCGGCACCTGGGACCGCCCGCTGACGCAGCGCCTGCTGCGCAATCTCGGCTTCCGCGTGGTCCGCTTCGATGTGGTGAACGATCTCAATGCGGCGCGTGCGCAGATCCGCGAGGTCGCGGCGCTGCTCGGCCACCCGCGGCGCGGTGCGGCGTTAATTGCCGATCTCGATGCTGCGCAGCGTCGGCTGGCGTCGGCCCGGCGGCCGGCGTCGTTGACCGCAATGCTGGTCGGCAACGCCGGCTACACGGTCGGCCCGAACAGCCTCGCGTCTGCGCTCATGGTCGAGGCGGGGCTGACGCCGCCGCCCGGTGCGCCGCGGGGCTACGGCGGCTACGTACCGCTGGAGCGGCTGATCGAGCTCAACCCGGACTATCTCGTGATGTCGAGCTTGATCGACGAGCCGCACGGGCAGGGCGCGCTCTACCTGACGCATCCGGCGCTGCGCGCGCTCTATCCGCCGGAACGGCGCATCGTGCTGCCGAGCCGCTTCACGCTGTGCGCCGGGCCGAGCCTGATCCCGGCGTTCGACTATCTCGCGGAGACAATGGCGCGGCTCGCGGGGCCGCGCTGATCATCCCGCTTTTGCGCTCCATTCGGCGACGATGCCCTCCAGCGCGGCAAGGCCGTCGGTCAGCGCAGCCGGGCCGGGCTGCAGGATGATGGTCGACTTGATCTCGCGCAGGAAGCCCTCGCGCACCGCCGGGATCGTGTCGAAGCCGGCCCGCGCCGCGACCTTGGCCGGCACGAACTTCTTGCCGCACCACGAGCCGACGATGACGTCGGGCTTGGCCGCGATCACCGCGTCGGGCAGCAGGATGCGGTCCTTGGCGCTCTTCTGGCCGGCCAGATTCTTGAACGTATCGACGCCGCCTGCCACCTCGATCAGTTCAGAGACCCAGCCGATGCCGGAGATCATCGGATCGTCCCACTCCTCGAAATAGATGCGCGGCTTGTGAGCAATCGCATCGGCGCGCTGGCGTGACTGCGCGAGCCGCGCTTCGAACGACCTCGACAGCGCGTCGGCCTTTTCGGCGGCGCCCACCAGCGCGCCCAGTGTGCGGATCATGTCCAGGATGCCGGCGATGTCGCGCTGGTTGAAGGCGTGCACCGCGACGCCGGCGCGCACCAGGTCGGCGACGATGGTCGCCTGCAGATCCGAAAACGTGAGAACGAGGTCGGGCTTTAGCGCCAGAATCTTCGGCACGTCGGCGGAGATGAACGCCGCCACCCGCGGCTTCTCGCGCCGCACCTGCGGCGGCCGCACCGCGTAGCCGGACACGCCGACGATGCGGCGATCCTCGCCGAGGAGATAGAGCGTCTCCACGGTTTCTTCGGTGAGACAGATGATGCGCTCAGGTGGGAACATAGGGCGACGATACCACAGCGTGTCCCGGACGAGCGCGCGTAGCGCGCGATGATCCGGGACTCTGGTCAGGTTCGCCGCGAAGAAAGAAACCGGGGTCCCGGGTCTCCTTCGCTTCGCTCCGTCGCCCGGGACACGAGGCTGGTGCTATTCCGCCGGCTCCGCGTCCAACAACTCCAACCCACCCGCTGCCAGCACCTGCCCGTCCTCGATCCGTACCACCTGCGAGGCCAGCTTCGCGATCTCGCCGGCCTGGTGGCTGACATAGATCATCGGCACCTTGGCCTCGTCACGCAGCCGCGCCAGATACGGCAGGATTTCGAGCTTGCGGGCGCGGTCGAGCGAGGCGAGCGGCTCGTCGAGCAGCAGCAGTCGCGGCTGCATCAGCAACGCGCGGCCGAACGCGACGCGCTGGCGTTCGCCGCCGGAGAGATGGCCGGGCCGGCGCGTCAGCAGGTGGCCGATGTCGAGCAGCGCCAGGATGCGCTCGCGTTCCGCATGGTCGGCCGCGATGCCGCCCATCCAGCGTCCGTAGTCGAGGTTCTGCGCCACGGTGAGATGCGGGAACAACCGGCCTTCCTGGAACACGTAGCCGACGCGGCGTTGGTGCGGCGGCACGTTCACGCGCGCCGCGCTGTCGAACAGCACCGTGTCGTCGAGCGCAATCCGCCCGCGGTCTGGTGCGATCAACCCGGCGATCATGTTGACGATCGAAGTCTTGCCGGAACCGGAGCTGCCGAACAGGGCGGTGACGCCGCCGGCCACTTCGAATTTGGCGCCGAGATGGAACTCGCCGAGCCGCTTTTCGATATCCACGGCGAGCATGCCTAATCCCCGTGATACCGCATGCCGGCGCGTCGGGCGAACCATTCGGACGCAACCAACGCCACAAGCGCGATGACGATCGCGACGATGACCAACCGCATCGCCGCGGCGTCGCCGCCCGGCACCTGCGTCAGGGTGTAGATCGCCGCCGAGATGGTCTGCGTCTCGCCGGGAATGTTGGAGACGAAGGTAATGGTGGCGCCGAACTCGCCGAGCGCCTTGGCGAAGCACAGCACCATGCCGGCGATGATGCCTGGCAGCGCGAGCGGCAGCGTGACGGTGAGAAACACCCAGCCGCGGTTGGCGCCGAGCGTCGCGGCGGCGTCTTCCAGCCGCCGGTCGATCGCCTCGAACGATAGGCGAATGGCGCGCACCAGCAGCGGGAATGCCATCACGCCGCAGGCCAGCACCGCTCCGGTCCAGCGGAACGAGAACACGATACCGAACGTCTCGTCGAGAAAGCTGCCGATCGGTCCGCGGCGCCCGAACCAGATCAGCAGCAGATAGCCGGTGACGACCGGCGGCAGCACCAGCGGCAGATGGATGATGCCGTCGAGCAGCGCCTTGCCCCAGAAGTCCTTGCGCGCGAGCAGCCAGGCGATCGCGATGCCGAACGGCAGCGACACGGCTGTTGCCACCAGCGCGATGCGCAGCGAGAGCCGCACCGCGGTCCATTCGTCGGGGGTGAGGTCAAACATTTGAGATTGTGCGCAATGCGAGCCACACAAGCGGGGCGACGAACGGAGTTGTCGTCACGGCCCCGCCTTCGGCAAATACGTGAAGCCGTGCCGCTCCAGGATCACCTGCGTGGTCGCGGATCGAAGCAGCTTGAGATAGGCGTCCGCCTCGGGCTTCGCGGCTGCCGTCAGCGCGACCGGATAGGTGATCGGCGGATGCGAGTTGGCTGGAAAGTGGCCGACGATCTTGACATCCGTCTCCACCGCCGCATCGGTCTCGTACACGATACCGAGCGCCGCTTCGCCGCGCGCCACCAGCACCAGCGCGGCGCGCACGTTCTCGGTCATCGCGAACTTGCTTTCGGCCGCGGCCCACGAGCCGAGCTTTTCCAGCGCCGCCTTGGCGTAGCGACCGACCGGCACCGACTTCACGTCGCCGGTCGCGATGCGGCCATTGCCCGCAAGCTTGGCGAGGTCGAAGCCTTGGCCAATCTTGACGTCTCCGATCTGGGAATCCTTCGGTGCGATCAAGACGAGACGGTTGCCGGCGAGGTTGAACCGCGTGTTGTTCTTGATGAGCTTGCGCTCCTGCACGTAGTCCATCCACGCAATGTCGGCGGAGATGAAGACGTCGGCTGGCGCGCCGGACTCGATCTGCTTCGCCAGCGCCGAGGAGGCGGCGTAGCTCGGCGTCACCTTCATGCCGGTGTTGCGGATGAATATCGCGTTGATGTCGTTGATGACGTTGGTCATCGACGCCGCGGCGAAGGCCGTGATGGCCTTGTCCTGCGCGCGTGCCGGCAGCGGCGCGCCGGCGAGGGCGGCAAACAATGCAAGGAGGGCAAGCCTGCGGATGGGCATGGCGGTCTCCGGGGGCGCAACAGCGCTTGGTCAGTCATTTGAGTGGATCGACTTGCCGGAACCGCCGTTCCGAACGGCGCGGCGCACGCCCAGCGCACCGCGGTCGTGACGGCAAGCTAGCAACCGGGAGGCAGTCAGGTAAAGGCGTTTCAGCGCCGGCGACGCATGATGGCCTGCAATGCCAAGAGATGCCACGTTGCGGCCTTTTTGGATTTTGCTTCGATCGCTGTGTAGTGGGCGATAACCGCCTTGCCGAGCGCCGTCAATTCGGCGCCGCCGCCGCTCTTGCCGCCGGCCTGCGCGATGACGAGTGGCTTACGGAAACACGCGTTGAGTTCCTCGACCAGCCGCCAGGCACGTCGATACGATATGCCGAGCGTGCGTCCGGCGGCTGAAATCGATCCGGTTTCTCCGACCGCTTTGAGCAGCGCGATCTTGCCGGGTCCAATCCGCTCGCCGCTGTCGAGATCGATGCGCAGGCTCAGGGTGGGCATGGACGGCTCGCTTGGGACGGTATCGTGGGCGCCAACGTAGCTGCAAACGCCATTGTCGAAATGAATGGCGGCATTGCAAGTCAAGCTGGAGGCCCGCACACTTATCGTCGTGGAGAAGCGAATGGCCGGGCCAAAACCGATCGAGGGCGACTACGACTACATCATCGTCGGCGCCGGCTCGGCCGGCTGCGTGCTGGCGAACCGACTCAGCGCCAATCCAAACAACCGCGTGCTGATCCTCGAGGCCGGCGGCCGGGACAATTGGATCTGGTTTCACATTCCGGTCGGCTATCTGTTCGCGATCGGCAGTCCGCGCTCCGACTGGATGTTCAAGACCGACCCAGTGCCCGGTCTCAACGGCCGTGCGCTGAACTATCCGCGCGGCAAGGTGATCGGCGGCTCGTCCTCGATCAACGCCATGATCTACATGCGCGGCCAGTCCGGCGACTACGATCACTGGCGCCAGCTTGGCCTGGCCGGTTGGGGCTGGAACGACGTTCTGCCCTACTTCAAGCAGCACGAGCACCACTTCCTCGGCGCCAGCGATCATCACGCCACCGGCGGCGAATGGCGGATCGAGCACCCGCGGGTGCGCTGGGACTTGCTCGATGCCTTCCGCAACGCTGCCGAGCAGGCCGGCATCAGGAAGATCGTTGACTTCAACACCGGCGACAACGAGGGCTCCTGCGCCTACCACGTCAATCAGCAGCGCGGCCGGCGCTGGTCGGCGGCGCGCGGCTTCCTCAAGCCGGTGCTCAACCGTCCGAACCTGCGGCTTGAAATCGGCTGCCTGGTTGAAGGCGTGACGTTCGACGATAAGCGCGCCGGCGGCGTGCGCTACCGGCAGAACGGCGAGGGCAAGCTGGCGCGTTGCCGCGGCGAGGTGATCCTGGCGGCCGGCGCGATCGGCTCGATCCAGATCCTGCAGTTGTCCGGCGTCGGCCCCGCCGCGCATCTGCGCGAGCTCGGCATTCCTGTCGTGCTCGACAAGCCGGGTGTGGGCGAGAACCTGCAGGACCACCTGCAGCTTCGCATGATCTACAAGGTGTCCGGCGTCGTCACCCTGAACGAGACCTACGCGTCGCCGCTCGGCCGCGCCAAGATGTTCGTCGACTACGCGCTGTTCCGGCGCGGCCCGCTGACGATGGCGCCGTCGCAGCTAGGCATCGTGACGAAGTCCGATCCGAACCGCGAGCGCGCCAACATCCAGTATCATGTGCAGCCGCTGTCGCTCGATCGCTTTGGCGAGCCGCTGCACACGTTCCCCGCCTTCACCGCGAGTGTCGCGAATTTGCAGCCGACCAGCCGCGGCTTTGTGCGGCTGCGCTCGCGTGACCCGGCCGACAAGCCGGTGATCCAGCCGAATTATCTTTCGACCGACGAGGACAAGCGGGTCGCCGTGGATTCCATTCGCGTGACGCGCAACATCGTCCGTCAGCAGGCTTTGGCGCCGTTCAATCCGGTCGAGTATCTGCCGGGCACGGTCGCGGACGATGACGACGAGGGCCTGGTCAAAGCGGCGGGCGAGATTGGCACCACCATCTTCCATCCGGTCGGCACCGCGAAGATGGGCCTGCAGAGCGACCCGACGGCAGTGGTGGACGAACGGCTGCGCATGTTCGGGCTTGAAGGCATGCGCGTGGTCGACGCCTCGGTGATGCCGACCATCACGTCAGGCAACACCAACTCGCCGACCATCATGATCGCCGAGAAGGGCGCGGCGATGATCCTGGAGGACGCGCGGTAGACGCAGCTGGAGCGAAGGCGCTGTTCTTGTTGCCGAAAAGCCACCGGAACCAATCGCTGCTGATGCCGTTGACGCCGTCAGGCGCGAGCGAAGGCGGCGTTACGGAAGGAAATTCCGTTTCATCTGCGATTGGGAGGCGATTTTTTTGACCGAGGAATTCTGGCTGCTGCTGGCAATCGGGTTCCTGGCGCAAATGGTGGACGGCGCGCTCGGCATGGCGTTCGGCGTTGTCTCCACGTCCGCGATGTTGATGATCGGGTTGCCGCCGGCGCAGGCCAGCGCGCTGGTGCACACCGCCGAAGTGTTCACCACCGGCGCGTCGGCGGCATCGCATGTCTATCATCGCAACGTCGACTGGCGGCTGGTGATCCGGCTTGGCATCGCCGGCGTCATCGGCGCGGCGCTCGGCGCGTGGGTGTTGTCGAATGTGGACGCCAAGTTCATGCGTCCCTTCGTGTTCGCTTATCTGTTCCTGATGGCGGTCTACATCCTGCTCAAGGCGGCGCAAATCCCAACGCCGCGCGACGCGCCGGCCGGATGGACTGCGCCGGTTGGTTTTGTCGCCGGCTTCCTTGATGCGAGCGGCGGCGGCGGCTGGGGTCCGGTCGCGACCACGACGCTGGTCGGCTCGGGCCATGCGCCGCGTCAGACCGTCGGCTCGGTCAACGCCACCGAGTTTCTGGTCACCATTGCGGCCGCTACCACGTTCTTTGTCGAACTCGGCGCGTCGCCGCTGCAGAACCTGGTGCCGCTGGTGATCGGCGGCATGATCGCGGCGCCGCTCGGTGGGTGGGTCGTGAAATACGTACGGGCGCGCACGCTGATGGTCGGCGTCGGCTTGCTGATCCTGAGCCTGTCGTCCTGGCAGCTATTCCGCGCCGTCGCAGCCTGGCTCTAAACCTCTTAATCCGCCAACAGCACCTGGCGGCACGCCGCCGGCAGCGCGGAGAGCTTCAGCGGCGGCCGCCCGGGACCGGGCTTCACAACGGCCTCTCTGGTGAACCACCAATCGAGGTCCTTGCCGCAGCCTTCGTCGGCCGGCGCGGCGGGCTGCGCCTTGCAGCCGTCCTGGCCCTTCGGACAGCTGATGCGGACATGGAAGTGATAGTTGTGCCCGAGCACGGGGCGCACCTTGTGCAGCCACGAGCGATTGCTGGTGACGTCGCGGCACAACGCTTTCTTGATCGCCGGATTGACCAGCACGCGCTCGACGTCCTTGTCGGTCGCGGCGGCCTTGAGGATGGCGATGTGGGCCGGCGTCCAAATCTTGGGGTTCACGTCCTTCCAGTCGTCCGCGACCACGTTGGTCGCCATCATGTCCTCGCGCTCCAGGCGGCTGAGCTCGCGATCCGGCATCGGGGTGAGCCAGAGGTCGGCGTCGAGCCCGACCTGATGGCTCCAGTGACCGGTCAGCATCGGGCCGCCGCGCGGCTGTGCCATGTCGCCGACGAGCAGCCCATGCCCCCAGCCGAGCTTGGGCGCCTTGTCGGCGAGCCGCTCCAGAAACTTGATCAGGTTCGGATGGCCCCAGTTGCGGTTGCGCGACAACCGCATCACCTGCCAGGTCTTGCCGTTGATCGGCAGCATGACGCCGCCGGCGAGACAGCCGTTGGTGTAGTAGCCGATCGCGCGGGCTTCCAGCGAAGCGGGCTTCAGCTTGCGGCCGAACACTTCCTTGGCCGCGATGTTGGGGTCGTCCGGCTTGGCGAGTGGAGGCAGCGGCTTCGGGTCGACGGTGCCACGGTCCTGCGCGGCAGCGGCCGTGCAGGCCATCAGCAGCAGGGCGAGGGCTCGAATCGACAGGCGCAGCATGGGTTTTTGTAACCCAATAGAAGGCGTCCGAAAATGGTGCAGCGCGACTTTGGTTTTCAGCCGCTAACCCTTTGACAAAGGCCCGGTCCTGGGCCAAATTAACCATGGATGCGGCGAGCGAACGGGGCCTCGGGGGTCTCATGTTTCTCGCCATTTTTCGTGCGCTGGCGGCATTTGCGTTCCTGGTCTTGATCGCGCCCCTGGCGTCGGATCGTGCCCAAGCCGAAATCTATGTCGCCATCAACAAGGCGGCGCAGCGCATGACCGTCATGGTCGACGGCCGCCCGCGCTCCAACTGGGCGATCTCGTCGGGCCTCAACGGCGGCCCGCCCGCCGGCGTCTTCCGGCCGCAGCGGCTTGAGCGCATGTGGCACTCGCGCACATACGACTGGTCGCCGATGCCGTATTCGATCTTCTTCCACCACGGCTTCGCCATCCACGGCACCAACTACGTGTCGCGGCTCGGCCACCGCGCGTCGCACGGTTGCGTGCGGCTGCATCCGTCGAACGCAGCCGTGCTGTTTGCGCTGGTCAAGGAGCGCGGCATGAGCCGGACCACGATCGCGGTCTCCGACACCGGCTCCAGGATGGCGTATCGGTAACACCTTGTCGCAATTCGTGCGGCAACGACGATTATTCACGTCATAAATCGCGCATGGCCTTTACAGCCCTGCTGACGGTGCGGGATCCTTGATCCGCATCTGCAGCGGGGGCGGGGGCCTTCATGCTTCGTCGCGCAACGGCAGGTCTGGGCTTGGCCGCGTGCCTTGTCGTGGCGCCGGCGGCGCTCGATTGCGCGCGCGGCGCCGAAGTCGTCATCAGCATCAACAAAGCCAAGCAGAGCATGTCGGTGCTGATCGACGGCGCCGAAGCCTACAACTGGGCGGTGTCGACCGGCGTCGGCGGCGGCCCGTACGACGGCACCTACCGGCCCGGTCGGATGGAACGCAAGTGGGCTTCGCGCAAGTACAACATGGCGCCGATGCCGTATGCGATTTTCTTCGACGGCAACTACGCCATTCACGGCACGGTCAAGATCGCGCAGCTCGGTCGCCGTGCCTCCAAGGGTTGCGTGCGGCTGCATCCGCGCGATGCTGCGGTGCTGTTCGCGCTGGTCGGGCGCGAGAAGGCGAACACCACGATCGTGGTCGACAAGGCGACCCACGTTGCGGCGCGCCCGATGCCGGTGAAGAGCGATGCGCCGGCGGTCGAGGCCGCGGCCGTCAAAGCGGGGCCAGCCAAGGTTGAGCCGGCCAAGCTCGAAACCACCGCTGCCGCACCGGCGCGGCCCGAGGCTGCTCAGCCCGAGCCGGCGAAGCTTGAGATTGCCAGTGCCGCGCAACCGACCGCGGTGGCGGCGGTGTCATCGCGGCCGCGAAAGATCCGTCCGAATAGCAAGTCTCGGCTCTCGCCGTTCCGCGCGAGCTACGGATCGATCCAGTAACGCCTGGCGCAATTACGCGCAGCACTCACTCGATCACGATCTCGCCCACCATGCCAAGATCGGCGTGCGTCTTGCCGTCCTTCTCGGTGATGCCGCAGCGCAGGTCGCTGATGCGGCCGGCCGCGACCGGCACCAGCCACCATTCCGCGGCGTGGCCGGGGTAGACCTCGATCTCGCGCATCGCACCCTTGAATTCGGCGAGCGTGGTGGGCTTGCCGTCGCGCAGCTGCACGACCTGGACCTTCCGGGTCCAGACCATCTGCGAGAAATTGTGCGACGTGAAGTAGTGCGGGTCGTTGCTGGTGTTGCGCAGGATCAGTTTGTAGAGCTTGCCGGTCTCGAACTTGATCTGCTTCGGCTCGAACACATGTTGGCCGGGCTTGCCCAGGTCGACGGTGATGTCGATCGGCTGCTGCCGCGACAGGTCGCCGGCGGCGTAGCCAGCGGCCGAGCCGATCACCGCCCCGGCCGCCACGGCCGCGATAACGCGAAACGCAAAATGCATGATGCCACCCCTGAAATCGCTGTACCGCAAGAGAATATTGCTATTGCAAGTGAGTTGCAAGTGCATGCGGGTGCATTCCACGGGAGGAGGACGATCCCGCTGGGAAGGTCGCTAGATTAGGCGGGAGGAACCCGCAAGGAGGACGCTGAGATGGCCGAATACCTGGAGAAGTCCGAGTTTCAGAAATCGCGCGCGTTCTCGCCCGCGGTGATGACGCAGGGCGGCAAGACCGTGTGGCTCGCCGGCCAGACCGCGACCAAGGACGAGCAAGGCAACGACATCTCCGGAAATTTCGAAGCGCAGGTGCGCACCCTGTTCGGCCTGCTCGACAAGACGCTGCAGCGCTGCGGCGGCAGCCTCGCCAACATGGTCACCATGACGGTGTTCATCACCGACCCGCGGTTCGGCGACAAGTTCGTCGAACTGCGTGGCGGTTTTTTCCCCGACGGCAATTTCCCGGCCAGCGCGCTGATCACGATCGCGCACTTGGCGCGGCCCGGTATGCTGATCGAGATCCAGGGCGTGGCGGTGGTTGGGGGATGATTGCTACCGCCGCAGGCGTCGATTGCGTTCGCCTTCGGCCGAAAGGTCAAACATGAGCAGCTCGTGTCGCTGTGGTTGCACCAATCCGAGCCGCCGCTTCGTGATCGCGGCTCTGGCCTGTTCGGCAGTCGCGCTTCCGGCGGCGGCGACAGCAGCCGTTACGCCGAGTTCGGCAGAGGATGAGCGCTTCATGCGTCTCGCGCTCGCGCAGGCGAGGCGCGCGGACTTCCCATTCGGCGCGGTGATCGTCCGCGATCGCCGGGTTCTGGCGCGCGGCCGGAATCTGGGAAGGACCAACAGCGATCCAACGGCACACGGCGAGATGGTGGCGATCCGCCGCTGCCTCGCGGCGCGCGGCAGCAAATCGCTGCGTGGCAGCACGCTCTACACAACCGGGGAGCCGTGCGCGATGTGCATGGGCGCGATCCTCTGGTGCCGCGTCGGGCGGCTCGTGTTCGCGGCCTCGGTGCAGCAGCTCTCGACCAAGATCAGCCAGATCATGATCTCGAGCTCCGAGGTCGCGGCCAAAGCGCCGTTTGCTCCGATCGAGATCACCGGCGGCGTGCTGGCCGACGAGGCCATGGCGCTGTTCAAATAGGGCGAAGGATTTTACCCGGGGGGAAATCGACATGGTCGCCGTTCGCATTGCAAAAATTGTGCTGGTGGCAGCGGCCGCGCTGCACGCGAGCCTAGTCGCGTTCGGCAACATCACGGACTACGGCACCAACTTTTCCTTCGTGCAGCACGTGCTGTCGATGGATACGATTTTCCCGCACTCCCGGATCGGATACCGGGCGATCACCAATCCGGTGGTCCACCATCTTGCCTATGCGTTGATCATCGCCGCCGAAACGCTGACTGCGGCGCTTTGCTGGGTTGGCGCATGGCGCCTGTTCGGGCGGCTTCGCTCGGGCGCAGCAGTCTTCAATCACGAAAAGACATTCGCGATCGCGGGCTTGCTGATGGGACTGCTGGTCTGGCAGGTCGGCTTCATGACAATTGCCGGGGAATGGTTCGGTATGTGGATGTCGAAGGACTGGAACGGCATACCGAGCGCGTTCCGGCTGGTGATGATTTTCCTCGGCATTCTGATTTTCGTGACGTTGCCGGACAGCGAGTCGGACCGGCAACAGAACTGAGAAGCGTCGGCGGGCCGATAACCTACGTTCGCGGCCGCCGCAGCATCGGGACGATTTGCGCCGAGGGACCGGCCTGTATCGTGCCGAGCGTCACGAAGCCGTGGCGCAGATACAGCGAGATGTTCCGCGGATTGGTGGACTCCAGATAGGCCGGTGCATGGTCGCGATCGCATCGCGCCAGCGCGTAGTTCATCAAGGCGTCGCCGTGTCCCTTGCCCTGCTGGGCCGGATCGACGCCGATCAACGGCAGATACCAATGCGGTTCGTCAGGATGATATTTCGCCATCTGTTCGAACGTGGCAAAAACCTCGTCGTGTCGCGACGGAGGAACGGTGGCCCGCATGACTTCGGCCATCATTTCCTCGTCGGGATGAACGCTCGGCGGGAGCCACAGCGCTGCGCCCGCGTCCGTGCCAATGGCGCCGCCGTGGGCAAACGCGTTGCCTCCAAACGCCCGGACAAGCCGTGGCATGCCGTCGAGAAACTCGCGCGAACCGGGCCACGTCCAACGTGCCGTAGGGTCGGCGGCAAATGCCAGGACGATGGTCCCGATCGCGGAGGCTTCATCGCCTTTTGACAGGCCGCGTACCACTGGGGAAATCAACCGGCCCTCCAAACCATCGCCCGAGGCAGGCGTTACACATCCACCTTCAACGCCGCGATGAACGCCTCCTGCGGGATGTCCACCTTGCCGTACTGGCGCATCTTCTTCTTGCCTTCCTTCTGCTTCTCCAGAAGCTTGCGCTTGCGCGTCACGTCGCCGCCGTAGCACTTCGCGGTGACGTCCTTGCGGAAGGCGCGCACGGTTTCGCGCGCGATGATCTTGCCGCCGATCGCCGCCTGGATCGGGATCTGGAACATGTGCGGCGGGATCAGCTCTTTCAGCTTCTCCACCATGGCGCGGCCGCGCTGCTCGGCGCGGGTCTTGTGCACCAGCATGGAAAGCGCGTCGACCGGGTCGCCGTTGACCAGGATCGACATCTTCACCAGGTCGGCGGGACGATAGTTGGTGAGGTGGTAGTCGAACGAAGCATAACCACGCGACACCGATTTCAGCCGGTCGTAGAAGTCGAACACCACCTCATTGAGCGGCAGGTTGTACTTCACCATGGCGCGGCTGCCGACATAGGTCAGCTCGACCTGCTCGCCACGGCGATCCTGGCACAGCTTGAGCACCGAGCCGAGATACTCGTCCGGCGTGAGGATCGTCGCCTCGATCCACGGCTCCTGGATTTCCAAGATCTGCATCACGTCCGGCATGTCGACCGGATTGTGGATCTCGATATCCTTGCCGTTGCGCAGCGCCATCTTGTAGATGACCGACGGCGCAGTCGCGATCAGGTCGAGATTGAACTCGCGCTCCAGCCGCTCCTGGATGATCTCGAGGTGGAGCAGACCCAGGAAGCCGCAGCGGAAGCCAAAGCCGAGCGCGGCGCTGGTCTCCATCTCGAACGAGAAGCTGGCGTCGTTGAGGCGGAGCTTGCCCATCGCCGCGCGCAGATCCTCGAAGTTCGCGGCGTCGACGGGGAACAGGCCGCAGAACACCACCGGGATGGCGGGGCGGAAGCCGGGCAGTGCCTCCGCAACCGGCTTCTTCTCGTCGGTGATGGTGTCGCCGACCCGGGTGTCGGCCACCTCCTTGATCGAGGCGGTGAGCATTCCGATCTCGCCCGGACCCAACTCTTCGACCAACGTGAGTTTCGGCGTGAACACGCCGACGCGGTCGACCTCATAGGCCGCGTCGGTGCCCATCATCTTGATGCGTTGACCCTTGGCCAGCTTGCCGTCGACGATGCGAACCAGCACGACGACGCCGAGATAGGAATCGTACCAGCTGTCGACCAGCAATGCCTTGAGCGTCGCAGCGCGGTCGCCCTTGGGCGGCGGCAGCCTGGTGACGATCGCCTCGAGCACTTCGGGCACGTTCTGCCCGGTCTTGGCCGAAATCATGATCGCGTTCGAGGCATCGAGCCCGATGACGTCTTCGATCTGCTTGCGCACCTGCTCAGGTTCCGCCGCGGGCAGGTCGACCTTGTTGAGCACCGGCACGATCTCGTGGCCGGCGTCGATCGCGTGATAGACGTTGGCCAGCGTCTGCGCCTCGACGCCCTGGCTGGCGTCCACCACCAGCAGCGAGCCCTCGACCGCGGCGAGCGAGCGATTGACTTCATAGGCGAAGTCAACGTGGCCGGGCGTGTCGATCAGGTTGAGAATGTAGCGCTTGCCGTCGCGCGCGTCGTAATTGAGGCGCACGGTCTGCGCCTTGATGGTGATGCCGCGCTCGCGCTCGATGTCCATGGAATCGAGCACCTGCTCCACCATCTCGCGCTGCTCGAGGCCGCCGGTGAGCTGGATCAGCCGGTCGGCCAGCGTGGACTTGCCGTGGTCGATGTGCGCGACGATGGAGAAATTGCGGATATTGTCGATGGCCTGGGCCGTCATGAGCGGCAGATAACACTGGCGCGCCGGAGCGGCAAGCGCTCTGGTGCGGAAGGTTTTTGCAGCTGGATGACGATGGCGCGACAGGACGACCGTCTGTTCCGCCCTGCTTCAGCGTGCTAAGTCCGGTGCGCCGAAGACGGAAAGCGAACCCGCGTGTCTGGCCACGTCCGCCGCTATCTGGCCGTCTGCGAGCGAATTGTCGCGGCGCTGAACGATCCGAGCCGGCAACAGCGTACCATTGCTTTGCTCCTTCTCGGCTTTGTCCTGCTTTGGACGACCCACAGCATCCTGGTGCATGCGTTCCATGATGCTCATTCCGACATCGGCGAAGCCGTCGGCTGGTGGCGCGACAGCGCGGACCGGCATCACCCGCCCGTCGGCACGTGGGTTGTCGGCGGCTGGTTCGCCCTGCTGCCCAGGCTGCATGGGCTGGTCTACCTGCTGGCTGCCATCATCGTCGGGCTGACGCTGTTGATCGCCTGGGTGCTATTCGGTGACTGGCTCGATGGCGACAAGCGCGTCGTCGCGACGGTGATGCTCTCGGTACTGCCGTTCTTTTCGTTCCTCGGCGGCAAGCCGAACGCCAACCTCGTCATGATGCCGTTCTGGGCCGCGGCGACCTTGTTCTTCCTGCGCTCGTTCGCGCGCCGCGACGCGCTATCCTCGGCGCTAACGGGACTGAGCCTCGCCGGTGCGATGCTGACCAAGTTCTGGTCCGTCTATCTTGCGGCGGGAATGGCGCTGGCCGCGCTGCTGGATCGCCGCCGTCTGCAATATCTGGCATCGGCCGCGCCGTGGATTGCCGCCGGCCTTGCCGTCGCTTTGCTGCTGCCCTATGCGCTGTCACTCTCCAGTGAGTCCGAGGTGCTTTGGTTTGCCGGCGACACCATGACCGAGCAGAGCCGCGGTGAAGCGTTGCTGAAGTCGCTTCGATACCTGTTGGATGCGGCAGCGTATGCGGCGCCGGGGCTTGTGATCTTCGCCGCGTTGCGGCCATCGCGGCAAGCGTTGGGCGACGTTGTCATTCCGTCCTCGCAAGACGGGCGTCTCATCGCATCGCTGCTGTGGCTGCCGTTGCTATTGCCTGCACTCGCCAACGTCGCCTATCCGCATCGGCTGACCGCGCTGTGGACTTTCCCGAACTGGACGCTGCTGCCGGTGGTTCTGCTCGGCACGCCACTGATCTTGGTGTCGCGGCAAGCCGCGGTGCATGCTCTGGCGTTTGCCATGGCGCTGCCAATGGTCGCGGTGCTGATCGCGCCGGCGATTGGTGCATACATTTTCATGCGGCCGCATCGCCAGGGCGAGCTGCATTACCAAGCTCTTGCTGGCTCGATCGATGCGGCGTGGCGGAACAGCACGAGTTGCCCCTTGCGGTTCATCGGCGGCCACAAGTCCCTGGCCAAGGGCGCGACGTTCTATCTCGAAACCGCGGTGCCGAAGCTGGTGCGGGATGCGCAAATGATTGCAGGCCCGCTGCAGCCGTTGCCGACGGAAGGCATTGCCATGGTTTGTCCTGTGACGGAACGGGACTGCATCAACATGCTGGGCGCATTCGAGCGACAACACGGCGGTCGGCGATCTGAGTTGACGCTGGTCCGGCGCTCGTTCGGCATTGCCTCGCCGCCGGAGAGCTTTGTGCTGCTGACCGTGCCTCCGAACAAGTGCTGACATGACACGATGACTTGCGACCAATCGGTCGGTTGACCACGGCTACTCCAGCAACCCCTTGGCGCGCGCCGTGATCGGCTTGGGCGTGGCCAGCACCTTCTCGACCACGCGCTGCATCGGCTCGCCCAGCACCGGATTGATTTCGAAATTGAGCGACTTCGCTTCGGCAAGGAATTCCGGGTCCTTCATGGTGGCGGCGTAGGCGGCGCGCAGCGCCGCGACGCGCTCCGGCGGAGCCGCGTTGGTGGCGAGCGGCCGGCCGAGCTGGGTGCCAGACACCACCAGCTCGATCAGCGCCCGCTCTTCGGGGTTGCGGGCGGCGTCCTCCACCGACGGCGCATCGAGGTCGGCGGCGCGCGGACCGGCCTGCGCGATCACCGTGATCTTCTTGTCCTTGAGCCAGGCCGCCTTGGTGGCCTTCCAGCTCGACCAGCTGTTGTTGCGCGCCTCGACCTCGCCGCGTTCCATGGCGAGATTGATCTCATTGCCGCCCGGATAGCCGGTCACGATCTTGAACTTGGTGCCGAGGAACTCGTTCATCATCTGCGGATAGATGAAGGTGATGGCGCCGCGCGCCGAGGCGCCGGCGATCACCTCACGTTTGCGCGCGTCGTCGATCGTTTTCACGCCGGTGGTGTGCCACACCGCCAGCGTTTCGTTGACCGGCGCGATCGAACCGATCCACTGCATCTTGCCGGCGTCGAACTGCACCCCGGCGACGCCGACCGCCTGCATCGCCGGGAACGCGTTGGCGATCATGCCGATGTGGGTGCCGTCCTTGGCCGCGACGTTGTAGAGATAGTTGATCATGCGCAGGCCGCCGGCCCCGGTCATGTTCTGCGCCACCACATTCGGATTGCCGGGGATATGCCTGCCGATGTGCCGCGCCACCAGCCGGGCCTGGATGTCGTACTCGCCGCCGACCCCGACGCCGATCAGCACGTTCACGGTCTTACCGCGGTAGAACTCAGCGACCGCATCGGATTGCGCGAGCGCCGCCGACGCCGGGAACGACAACAGCAGCGCGCCGCACCAGGCAAGCCACGCCTGGCTATCGTGCGATATCGTGTTTGCAATCGTCATGAAGTCGTGATTCACCCAGTTCAGGTTCTTGTAGTCGAACCCGGTCTCGATGGTCGGCTTGACGATAGCAAAGAACGGCGAAACGTCGAAATCGCGCGGCGTATAGAGCGAATGGTGACGGATGTGCAGGATCTCGCGGCGGCTCTGGTCGTCGAGCCGGCGCACGTCGGGCAGGATCGGATAGCCGACCAACTCAAACGCCTGCGCGATCAGGCTGGAGCAGATCGCACGGGTCGGCTCGCCGGAGCCGAGTGCGATCATGCGGCGCCGCCAGCTGGCCGGCACCGGCGGCTGCGGCAGGAAGTAGCGCATCAGATCGATGATGTTCTTCACGTCATAGCCGTAGCCGATGCGCTCGACTGCGTAGCGGATGACCTTGGTGCGGTCTTCCGGCGTCAGCCCGACCGGGCGGCAGATGCGGGTGTTGAAGGTTGCGTATTTCGACAACGGTGACGCGATCACGCCTTGACCGACCTCGGCCTCGATCAGCACCAGCGGCTCGCCGTCGCGCTCGCCGAGCTGCGCGCCGAGCCCCACGTAGAGCGCCGCGTGCGACCAGGTCGATTGCGTCAGATAGCGGATCGCGGAATTGACCTTGGAGCGGGCACCTTCGACCAGCAGCACGTCCGCCGGCCGGATCGCGACCGCCACCAGCTCAGGGCGAGCCGCGGCGTAAGGTTCATAGCCGCTGGTCGGCTTGGTAATCTGGCGGGCGACCAGCGTCCCGATCCAGTCGAGAAACGTTGTTGTCGCCGCCATGCCGACGAAAGCCCCGACTTGACGGCAACACAAGGGAGCCGTCCTTCTGCTGGTGCAACGATATGGCTGCGCCGGCCTAGCGGCAAACCGATTTTGCGCGGGTGGTCGATCCTGCCATCGTGCGGCGGATCGGGTATAGGTTCGCGGCCGGACAGCTTCGTGCGGCGCAGCATAGGAACGCGCGACAAGCCCCATGAGCATCGAACGTCGCGTGCTGGCTCCAATCGATCGTCTCGTTTCGGCACTGCTCGATCCGGCGCGCCGTGAGCGCACCGCGATCATCGTCCTCGTGTCGTATGCGGTGCTGTGGACGATCTATGGCGCGATCGCCAAATCGTCTCACCACCTGCACTTCGACATGGGCGAGGTGGTGGCCTGGTCGCGCGAGCCCTCGTGGGGCTATCCGAAGCACCCGCCGTTCTCGGCGTGGGTCGCGCAGGCCTGGTTCAGCGTCGTTCCGTTCGCCGATTGGAGCTACTACCTGCTGGCGATGAGCAGCGCGGCGCTCGGGCTGTGGATCGCATGGAAGCTCGCCGCCGACTATCTCGACCCTGAGAAGCGCGTCGCCGGCCTGGCGATGCTGATGCTCGTTCCGTTCTTCAATTTTCATGCCTTGAAGTTCAACGCCAACACCGTGCTGATCCCGCTGTGGGCAGCGACCACGTGGTGGTTCCTGCGCTCGTTCGAGACCCGCAGCCTGGTCTTTGCCGCGCTCGCCGGGCTCGGCGCCGCCGCGTCCATGCACGGAAAATACTGGTCGATCATCCTGCTCGCCGCGCTCGGCATTGGTGCGCTGTTCGATCCCCGCCGGGCTGTCTACTTTCGCTCAGCTACGCCGTGGGTGACGGTGGCGGTCGGGCTCATCGCCATGGCGCCGCATCTGCACTGGCTGCTGTGGTCGAGCCAGTTTGCGCCGTTCGACTATGCGCTCGATCTGCATCAGGCCACGCTGGGCAAGGCCGCGTATTCGTCGTTCCGCTTTCTGCTCGGCGTCGTGGCGTTTTCGGCTGTGCCGATTTTGGTCGCGCTCGCCGCGACGCGGTTCAATCGCGCCGCTTGCTCGACACACTTTGGCCGCCGGCGGGAAGGCGCCGCACGGCGGTCGTCGATGTTCGCCAGCCCCCTGCTGCTCACGATCGTCGTCGCGCTGGCGCTGAAGACCGACGTCAACGCGTTCTGGATGATGTCGGGGATGACGCTGCTGCCGGTGGTGCTGCTGTCGTCGCCGCTCGTCACGGTATCGCGCCGGCTCGTCACGCTGCTGTGCGCCGTCGTGGTCGCGCTGCCGCTGATCCTTATCGCTGTCTCGCCGGCGATCGCGATCTATGTGTTCAAAGCCGGCGTGCCGAACTACGCGACGCAATATCGGCTGATCGCGCAGGCGGTCGAGCGGGTGTGGCACGACAACACCAAACAGCCGCTGCGGATCGTCGGCAGCTACACCAACGTGGTCAACGGCGTGATCCCGTATTTCTCCGGCGCGCCGACCGCCTACGACATCCTCACGCCGAAGCACACGTCGTGGGTCGACGACAAGCGCATCGCGCGCGAAGGGCTTGCGGTGGTCTGTCCGGTACAGGAGGCGCACTGCATGACGGCGCAAGCGCAGCTTGCCAACCGCTGGCCGTCAGCCAAAGCGACGGAGGTCGAAATCGCACGGACCTATCTCGGCATTGCCGGACGGCCCGTGCGTTATCGAATTCTCGTGTTGCCGCCTGCGTCCTAGCGGACGTTTAGTAGCGGTAGTGGTCCGCCTTGAACGGGCCTTCCTTCGGCACGCCGATGTACTCGGCCTGATCGGGACGCAGCTCGGTGAGCTTCACGCCGATCTTGGCGAGGTGCAGCCGCGCCACCTTCTCGTCGAGCTGCTTGGGCAGCGTGTAGACCTTCTTCTGGTATTTGCCGGGATTGGCCCATAGCTCGATCTGCGCCAGCGTCTGGTTGGTGAACGACGACGACATCACGAAGCTCGGGTGGCCCATGGCGTTGCCGAGGTTCACCAGCCGGCCCTCGGACAAGAGGATGATGCGCTTGCCGTCCGGGAACTCGATCTCGTCGACCTGCGGCTTGATGTTGACCCACTTCAGGTTCTTCAGGCCCGCGACCTGGATCTCATTGTCGAAGTGGCCGATGTTGCAGACGATGGCGCGATCCTTCATCGCACGCATGTGCTCCAGCGTGATGACGTCCTTGTTGCCGGTTGCGGTGCAGAAGATGTCGGCGCGTTTCACCGCGTCCTCCATCGTCGTCACCTCGTAGCCTTCCATCGCGGCCTGCAGCGCGCAGATCGGATCGATCTCCGAAACCAGCACGCGGCAGCCGGCCTGGCGCAGCGAGGCGGCCGAACCCTTGCCGACGTCGCCGAAGCCCGCGACCATCGCGACCTTGCCGGCCATCATCACGTCGGTGCCGCGGCGGATGCCGTCGACCAGCAACTCGCGGCAGCCGTACAGGTTGTCGAACTTCGACTTGGTGACGCTGTCGTTGACGTTGATCGCCGGGAACAGGAGCTTGCCCTCCTTCTCCATGATGTAGAGCCGGTGCACGCCCGTGGTGGTCTCTTCCGAGACGCCCTTGATCGATTTCGCGATCGCACCGAACCAACCCTTCGGCTTTTCCTTCAGCGTCTTCTTCAAGAGCGCGAACAGGATTTCCTCTTCCTCGGACGAGGGCTTGTCGAGGAACGCGGTGTCGCCGCCTTCGGCGCGCACGCCGAGGTGCACGAACAGCGTCGCGTCGCCGCCGTCATCGAGGATCATGTTCGGCACGCCGCCGTCGCCCCATTCGAACAGCTTGCGGGTGTAGTCCCAGTAGTCGGTGAGGCTCTCGCCCTTGATCGCGAACACCGGCGTGCCTCCGGCCGCGACCGCCGCGGCTGCGTGATCCTGGGTCGAATAGATGTTGCACGACACCCAGCGCACGTCGGCGCCGAGCGCGGTGAGCGTTTCGATCAGCACCGCGGTCTGGATGGTCATGTGCAGCGAGCCGGCGATGCGCGCGCCCTTGAGCGGCTTCTTCGCGCCGTATTCCTCGCGGGTGGCCATCAGGCCGGGCATCTCGGTTTCGGCGATGGCGATTTCCTTGCGGCCGAATTCGGCGAGTCCGATGTCCTTGACGGCATACTCTTTCGCGACAGCCATGACGTTCCTTGCTGGGTTGAAAATGAGGGTGCGCCGGAGGGCCCGGCGCGTTCGCCGCTGGCTATAGCAGGGCCAAACCGGCAACGCAACGAGGATATAAAGAAATCTTTATGTCTAGGAATGGTCTCAACTTGGCCGGGTCTTGCGCGCGTTTTCGCCAATACGAGGCCTCCATGGCGCATACTCGAGCCAGCGAAAACGAGCCCAAGCCCAAGCCCAAGCCCAAGCCCAAGCCAGCACGCAGCCGAGACCAATGAACAGCCAAGCACCCCGCGAAGTCTCCCGCGGTCAGCCTCGAAGCCGAGTTCAGACGTCGTTGGGCGCATTGCGAGCACCTCTTACGTTCTCCGATCGATGGCTCTCGCTTGAGGCTTGACACCTCAGTTGGCGGGCTACTCGACGCTTCCGGCAATCTGTTCCCTCTTGTCGAGGGAGTTCCGGTGCTAATGCCCCACGTCGAGCGCCTGCTCGACGATCATTTCGAACTGTCACGACGCTCCGGACCAACCCACCCACGGCTCGCCGGCAGCACACGGGACCTTCTGGAAAGCCTGAACAACGAGGAATTGGTCGTTCACGTTTTCGGCTACCGCTTGGTCGTGAGCGCCGCGGAGAGAGTGGCCGGCCAGTTTCCGATCCAGCCGGGAGTGCTCAGCGAGAGCGACGGGCAACCGATCATCCACACCGGTGATGGGTTCGTTCGACCGTTGAGATTTCGTCTCGAGTGGTCGAGCGTCAAGGCGGAGACTTGGCGCGACATCCGAGCGTTCCTGCGCCTCGAGCCGCCCTACTTCCTACTTCACGAAGCGTTCCCCAGCGCGGATCTGGTGGTGCTCTACGAGGTGCTTCCGTTCATGGGCGACGTCTTCGAGCCGGCGGCACGAGCGAAGCGTGCGCTCCAACTCGTCAAATCCGGATCGAGCGACAGTGTCCCTGACCACGACTACGTGGCCAACGTGCCATACTATCGGTGGCTTTTTGAAAGCTACGGGCTTGATGTCGATAGCGGTGGCGCTCTCGACATCGGCTGCGGCAACGGGTTTCTCGTCGCTGCCCTCGAGGCAGCCGGTATGCGCAACGTGATCGGCACTGATTTGCGCAGGCCCTGGCTCGCATCATACGTGCCGCAATACCCGCAGTCGACGCGTTCTTTCCTCGGCATGGCCGATATGTTCGCCTGGTGCTACGCGCCGGACGCATTCAGCCTGATCAATGTCCGCAACAACAGCGCCCTCGCGTTCGCCAGATCGCTCAGCGAGCCGTTCCCCACCTTCGTGAAGAACCTGGCAAGTTCCCTCACGGCGAGCGGGCTCGCCTATGTGAGCCTTGTCACCGATGAGTCCACCAACGTTTCCACCCCTTCGCGAACCGCCCGGTGCGCGAATTCCTGGATCTCTTCACCAACCACGGGCTTGTCCCCGTCAAGCTGATAAGGCTGCGTTCCGGGACCGCTTTTATCCTGGTTCGCCGGGATAACTTCTTGCTTGACGGCAGGGTTCGTGCCGTGTCCGAGGAGCAACGCCGTCGGGCACTGCGCGACTACCTCAACTGGTCCGTGGGAGAGCAGACCGACGTGCTCCGGAACCACTTCCTCGCAGTGGCCGACTTTGCGTCGGAAATCGCTCTTGCCGCGTACCGCGCACGCAAGAGTACCGTTACGCTGTGGGGCCGGGGCATCCTCGCGTACCACATCTGGCGGATGTTGAGCGTCAACCACCCGCACATCTCGGTCGGAGGATTTATCTGCGCGAGCAGGGTCCCTGGCGCGCAGTCCGTGTTCAACATCCTCTCGCCCAAGGAGGCAGAACGGACCTGGGGAGATGACCAACTGCGCGTGGAGGTTGATCTCGAGGTTTACGAACAAATACTCGCCGGACAGAGCATGTCGCGCGATGGGCGAGGGCCTGATTTGACCTATTTCGGGCCGGCGGCTCACAAGCGGCCGACCGAAGGCGACCCGACAACGCAGCAATGGTCGTTCCACTACTTGTCGGGTGATCAAGATAGGAATTTGCCTGGCATCGCGGCAGGCTACTTCACCGGATACCTTCGGCTCGTCGACGGCAGCACAGAAACCGGATCGCTCATGGATTTCGAGAAACGGTTCAGATACGAGTTCCCTCTCGGCTGCATGAGCATCGCCTAGCGGCTTCGCTCCATCGAAGGCCGGTGCGTTGTGGTTTGCCCGGAGGCCGCGAGGGGCGCAACTATGCCGCAAGCCGTCATCCTAGAATCCGACGCCGCCAGTCCAGCAGAAAGTCAACGAACTCGAGGACAGCTCTCCCCGTCATTCGGCCCGTTGAATCTGGCAAGCCCGCGCCGGGTGAGCACTCTGTGGGCGTTGATGGTCGCCTCATCGAAGAGACACTCCCGGGTTCTCGAGGCCACGTCCTCACGACGCGAAGCGATCCTGAAAGCGCTTCCAAAAGGTCTGCTCGCAGCTCGCCTCGGTGTTTGGTCCATTCGCCTTGCTCGCACCTCCTTCGAAGGTTTCGCAGCGGAGTCCGCGAGTTCTTCCCCGCCGGGCCGCAACCATCGGCAGGAAGAGCGCCTCATTGATAGAGAAGATACAGGTCGGCTGGCTCGTGGCGCCGATCTCGTCGAGGATTGATTCTGCGATGACCTGTGACGCTACGTAACTCGAGATCCGCGGGATGACGGTGTGAATGAATATCCATTCCGGCGTGCCGGGGCCGTGATCGTGTGCGGCCGCTCGGAGCCCAGCGATGATCTTGATGCTCCTCTCGAGCGCCAGCACGTACTCACGGCTGTTGGTCACGAAGGGCAGCCGCGCGGCCGGGAAGCCAGCCCCCATCACCGCCCTGGCCACGACGTCAACGCTGGTCAGGACGAAAGGCTTGTACCCTCGCGCGCTGAACTCCTTCAACGCGCTCAGGCCGGTGTTCAAAAGATGCCCGGATCCGTCGTCGTCGAGGATAAAGAGGATATCCTCGCCGCCGAGCCGTGTCGCGCCCCGCCGCCACACCGATTCGTGGGAGTTCCGCTGCTCCTCCGCAACCGCTTCCTGGTCGAAGCTGGAGATGAGAGCGCCGCGTTCCGGAAGCTGCTCGGGTTGCTGAAAACGGGACAGCAATGGGATCCGTCGCGAAACAACGGAGAAGAAGGATCGATGATCAAATGCGAGGCCCTGGTAAGTTTCAATGTCCCGTTGTGGCCCTGGAACGATCATAAACAACGGCGCGGCGGCGTTCTGACACAGACACAAGAAGGCCAGCGCTTCGCTCAGGAGTGCAGCACCCTCGTCGTGCCGGTCTCGTAGAAGGTCGTGGCATTCGCGGGGGAGCAGCTCGATGAGTCGATCATAATGCAGGTGGGCCTCGCCCAGGAGAGCGGCTACGCGGTCGGCGCCCAGGGCCGCCTGCCATGGCAGCACGCCGGGCAGGCCGTCAAGCCCGTCGATTTGGGGCTGGAACGATACAACGCGTGCCTCGGGCCCCCAGGCGAGCAAGAACGTTTCCAGGCTTCGGCGGACCGTACTTATCAGCGTTGGATCGGTCGTAAGAGAACGTAGCTGCCTGGGCGGTGTGACAAGGCGCCTGACAAAACTCAGTCTTGTGTTAAAGCTCATCATAGCACAGGTTCTTCAGTACAAATATCATTGATATTGCCTGCTAAAGTTAGCTGGGTACATTGATGTACTTTGCGTTTGATCGCCTCACGCGAAATGTTTCCGACCTTACCGCACCTGTCCATGTCTCGGGTGACACGGGGTTGAGTTTCTTCCTCGATGGGCGCCTCTACTACCATCGCGATTCTACCGGCGCCAAGATCGGTTTCACCAAGGACGCAGCTGCCGAATTGCTCCGCCTGTTGCAGCGTTCTTCGCTGGAGGAAATACTGGACCGGGTCGAGGGTGACTACACTCTTGCCGTCCACGACCGGTCTCGCGATTTCACTTTTGTCCGACAAACTCCGACAGCAAGATATATACTACTATAGCGACGAGCAGCGGGTGCTAGTCGCGGACTCGCTGCAGCCCTTCACAGCCCGCGATCTTAAACTCGAATACGATGCCGACGCCTTGCTGTCGTCGCTCGCCATGTGCATCCCCAGGAAGCAGACACTCTTCCGGGAGGTGAAGCGGCTTCGGTACAATGAAATTCTGCACCTCTCCCTGACGACTGGTGAACTCCGCGTGCAGGCGGTGGAGGAGCCCGAGGTCACGATCTCGGACTATGGCGAGCAGGACCTGGAACGTTACCGAGATATCCTCGAGACAGCCATCCTCAGCCGCGCGTCCGATGACCTCAACATTGTGCAGTGCTCGGGGGGGTATGATTTAACTCTTCTTCTCGCGGTTCTGCGCCATCATTTGGGCAAGCAACGCGTCAAGTCGAGCGTCTTTCAGGTGACAATGTCCGACGGCCGGGTTGTCAATCCGTACGAGGTGGAGAAGGTCATCGAGATCGGCAAGCGCCTCGACGTGGATACCCAGGTCATTGAGGTCGACATCCGCGATCCTGCGCTGACCGATCTTTTCGTTGACGCAGTGCCCGAATTAAGGGCCCACCACCTGTTCGCTGTGACGACGAACCAGTATCGGCTCGCCAGCATCCTCAAAGCCCGCTACGGCGATGACGTCACGGTGTTCAACGGCGAGGGATGTGACTCCCTCCACAATTTCGGCTTCTCGCAGTTCATATCGATCCCACATTCCGATGCCGAGTTCGCCGAGTATGCCGACAACATGAAAACTTGGCTGTTCGGACCGGACTTCTTCAAGAAGGTGCTCGATGGATCGTATGCGTCCGACGCGGTCTATCAGATCTTTTTGAGCCGACACCCCAAGCAGGCCTTCGTCGACACGCAAGGGCTGGATCACGACGCTCGAATCGCCGAGTTCCTCGTCTCGTTCGTCATGAGCGACGTCAGGATCCCCTTCAGAAAGCTGGAGCCGGCGTTTATCCGCAAGGATTACGAACCTCGCTATCGCGAGTCGCTCAGGGCCAACTACTTCGCCGACGCAGCCCGCAGGCTCAAGCCGAACAATCTCTACTACCACTACTCGGTCCTTTACACCGATTTCCATCTTCAGAGCCCGGAGATTCGGCGGCTGTCGACCTCGCTCCGTGGAATGAAACTCCCTTACCTCGACACCGATCTGTTCCGCTATCTCGCCGCCATGCCCCAATCGTTTGGCCGCGGCCTCGGTTTCAAACGCAATAAGCATCCGCTCAAGGAGCTGACTCGCAGCGGCCGTTACGGATTCCCGTTGGATGTGGTCCAACGCGCTCCGCACTCATATCTTCCCGAAGTCGAGACAGGTCTTCTCAATACTGATGAGGAGTATCTTATAAAGAGCCGACTCGCGGAGCACCTAAGGAGCTCCATTGATCTGGAGCGCGTCGCCGATGTGTTCAGCGCTAGCGCCTTTGAGGTGGACGAGTTGAGACGATTCTTGGACGCATACAAGCGGGGAGAAGTCTTGGGGCTCGATTCCGGTCACGCCAGAGCAATCCTCCAGGCCGCACTCCTATGCAATCCTCTGGAGGCCACAGGTGCGGAGAATTCGGCGCTAGAGAGAGGATTTTGAATTTGAACCGTACTGCCCATGAACGAAGCTACGGCGGGCTCGGCCGTTCGATCACCCTATACAGCTAAGCCGGTTCTCTCCTTTGATGAACCTGACGTCGACATGGACGAGTCTTCACAAGGCTGTCCCGGCCGGCAACAAGCGGCAGAAAGCAACTGCCGTTACCCCTGATACCGCTCAAGATCAATGCGCAGGTCTACAACGCTGTCTCTCGTGACGCCACTGGGAAATGGTTGGAGCCGCACGTTGGTATCATGCCCACTCACACACGGAATTGTCGAACGGATTGAGGGAACGAGCGGAGCGGAGCAAGTCGAAATCATTCGGCTGATTCATCCCGCTAATCCTCTTCGCCGAACCCGCTTGCCACCAGCTTGGTCAGCGCCGCGATCGCGGCGCTGGCTTCGCTGCCGGTCGCTTCCACCTTGATGGTGGTGCCGGTCGCCGCCGTCAGCATCATCAGGCCCATGATCGAAGTGCCACCAACCGTTTCGCCGCCGCGCGTGACCGTGACGGTGGCATTGAACTTCTCGACCGTCTGCACGAATTTGGCGGACGCGCGCGCGTGCAGGCCCTTCTTGTTGACGATTTCGAGCACCGCCGACGCTGTCTCCTCGGTCGGCCAGCCTTCTTCCTGCGGATCGTCTTCGCGATCGCCCGCGCTCATTTCCCGGCGAGCACCCGGCTGGCGATGGTGACGTACTTGCGGCCAGCGGCCTGGGCCGCCGCCACCGCCTCTTCCAGAGGGCATTCCTCGCGGACTTTGGCGAGCTTCACCAGCATCGGCATGTTGATGCCGGCGAGCACTTCGACTTTCGGCTGGCCCATGCAGGAGATGGCGAGATTGGAAGGGGTGCCGCCGAACATGTCGGTGAGGATCGCGACGCCCTGGCCGCTGTCGACCCGCTTCACCGCCGCCAGGATGTCCTTGCGGCGCTGTTCCACGTCGTCGTCCGGCCCGATGGTGACGGCTTCGATCTGCTTCTGCGGACCGACGACGTGTTCCAGGGCCGAGCGGAATTCGACGGCGAGCCGCCCGTGCGTGACAAGAACAAGGCCGATCATCGGGAATACCAAGCGGGCGCGTTTGCGCCGCACGAAAGGGTCACCATAATGACCATGCGAAGGCCCAGTTCAAGGGCCTGGCAACGGTTTGCAGGCGGTGCTGCATTGCAGCAACTAGGCCCCTGTTTGGGCCAGCCGGCCACCCCCGGCCGGCCTCATATAGGACGGCAATGCTGACTTTTCAGGGGGCCCAGGGTCCCGGGGTTGCGGGTCAGACCGCGGCCGGGCCGGTTCCGAGCCAGGCCAGGAGGAGGGGCAGGGGGTCGGTTCCGGCTGCGACCGCAAGCCGCGGCAGGGTGATGCCGGCGATTGCGGTCTTCTGCTGGTTCGGCTCCGGCAAACGCTCGGCGTCCGCGGCGGCCAGGTCGACCACCAGGCCGACCACCGCCACCGGCTCATGCGGCATGGTCAGGATGCCGACGCCGCGCACCTCGATCTGGCCGGCCAGCGGAGCGGCCGGGCGGACCAGCAGACGGCCGTGCACCGGCTCGACATGCACCCGATCATCGCCGACCAGGCACGCGAACGGCAGTGCTCGGGCCTGCTCGGCCTGCAGTAGGGCCAGCGCAAGGCCGGATTTGCCCGAACCCGGGGGTCCTTGGATGAGAACAGCGCGCGCTCCGACCAGCACCGCGGTTGCGTGGATGGTCGCCATCAGATCGCGGGCAGCCGCACCACGAAGCGCGCGCCGAGAACGCCCGGCGGCTCGCCGTGCGCGGCGGCGACACCGGTGCGGTTCTCGGCGCGGATACTGCCGCCATGGGCTTCGATGATCTGCTTGGAGATCGACAGCCCCAGTCCGGAGTTCTGGCCGAACCCCTGATGCGGCCGGTCGGTGTAGAAGCGCTCGAAGATGCGTTCGAATGCGTCCGGCCGGATGCCCGGCCCGTCATCGTCGACGATGATCTCGACATCACGGCGCTGCCGTCGGCAGGTGACGCGCACTGTGCCGCCTGGGGGCGAGAACGAGCGCGCATTTTCAATCAGGTTGTCGAACACCTGTCCAAGCCGGGAGTCGTGTCCCGACACCAGGAAAGCAAGCGGACCGCCGCCCTCGAAGGTCAATGACACGGTTGCGTCGTCGATCTGGCGAACCTCGTTGCGCACGCCCGCCACAGTGTTCAGCAGCTTCATAAGATCAACCGGCTCGAGTTCGTTGCGCTGCAATTCGGCATCGAGCCGGCTGGCGTCGGAAATGTCGGAGATCAGGCGATCGAGCCGCTTCACGTCATGCTGGATCACTGCCATCAGCCGCGATTGGCTTTCCGGCGCCTTGGCGAGCGGCAGCGTCTCGACTGCCGAACGCAGCGACGTCAGCGGATTTTTCAGTTCGTGCGCAACGTCGGCGGCAAAGCTCTCGATCGCTTCGATGCGGCGGTACAGCGCGTTGGTCATGTCGCGCAGCGCGCCTGACAGGTGTCCGATCTCGTCACGCCGCTTGGTCATATCCGGTATTTCGACGCGGGAGCGGATGCGGTGGCGCACGCGCTCGGCACTCTCTGCCAGCCGCTTCACTGGTCCCGCGATGGTGCGGGCAAGCAACAGCGACAGCACGACCATGACGCCGAACACGATCAGGAACAGCTTGACGATCTGAAGGCGCTCGGCTTCCACCGCCTGATCGATCTCGCCGCCTTGGGTCGAGAGCAGCAGCGCGCCACGCACCGCGCGGGGGAAGCGCTGCACCGGCACCGCCACCGAGACAATCACCTCGCCGCGATCGTTGGCGCGCACCAGGCTGGCCTTGTTGCCGAGCAAGGCTTCGGCAACCTCCGGATAGTCCTTGCCGGCCTCCGGCCCGAGTTCGCGATAGAGCGGCAGGTCGCCACGGACCAGCCATTTGCGGATCGAAATCCACTGCCGCTTGAAGAAACCAACCCGTTCGGTCACGGGCGGTAGATCGAAGCGCAGCACCTCGCCGGGGACATAGATGTTACGGCTGTCCAGGATCAGGAAGCCGTTGCGATCGTAGATGCGCGCGCGTGTTCCAGTCGGGGAGATCAGCCGGCGCAGCGCCGGCGCGATCCGCTCCGGATTGATCGAAAACTCCAGGCCGGTCGTGCCGTCATCGCCGGGCCCGTAGCTTTCGCCCGGCTGCAATTCGAGCAGGCGGTCCGGATCGATGAATCCGCCATAATTGTCCGCGGTCGCCGAGGCGGCGATCGCGCTGGCGATGATCTCGCCCTGCACGACGAGGCTCTGCACCCGCGCGTCGATCAGCCCGGCGCGGAATTGCGACAGGTAGAGAATGCCGACCACCAGCGCGAGCAGACCGGCGACGTTGAGAAAGACGATGCGTCGGGTAAGGCTGTGGCCGACCAGAAACTGCCAATAGAGCTGCGCGACGCCGCGCAGACCGTGCTGCCGGTAGCCTCGGGCGATGCTGCTCGGCGCGATGATGCCGAATGGGTTGCGCGAGGGACGCGTCGGCAGCTCGTCGGGACGTGGCGTCTCGGCGGCTTCCGTGACAGTCGTGGCGGTTCTATCGAGCAATGGGTTGCGTCTGCCAGCTATCGTTTGCCCGCGCGGGCACACTCGACATTCTAGCGCGCTTTGGCTGCCGGATCATGGGTCCAGCGCCCGCCAAAATATGCCCCGTCAGACTTCCTTGAAGCGATACCCGACGCCGTACAGGGTCTCAATCATGTCGAAATCGTCGTCGACGACCTTGAACTTCTTGCGCAGCCGCTTGATGTGGCTGTCGATGGTGCGGTCGTCGACATAGACTTGGTCGTCGTACGCGGCGTCCATTAATGCGTTGCGGCTCTTCACCACGCCGGAGCGAGCGGCGAGCGCCTGCAAGATGAGAAATTCCGTGACGGTAAGCGTGACCGCCTCGCCCTTCCACGTGCAGGTGTGCCGCTCGGGATCCATACGCAACGGGCCGCGCTCAAGCGCCTTGATGTCCGGCTCCTTCGGCGCCGCGGCGGTGGCATCTTTCGGACTGGTCCGGCGCAGCACCGACTTCACGCGCTCGACCAGCAGCCGTTGCGAAAACGGTTTGCGGATGAAATCGTCGGCGCCCATCTTGAGGCCGAACAACTCGTCGATCTCCTCGTCTTTGGAGGTGAGGAAGATCACCGGCATATCGTTCTTCTGGCGCAGCCGCCGCAATAGCTCCATGCCGTCCATGCGCGGCATCTTGATGTCGAGGATGGCAAGGTCAGGCGGCGAAGTCTTGAACCCTTCGAGAGCGGACGCGCCATCGGTGTAGGTCATGATCCGATAGCCCTCGGCTTCAAGCGCAATCGATACCGAAGTCAGAATGTTGCGGTCGTCGTCGACGAGAGCGATGGTCGGCATGTGCCTTTTATCCCCGTGGACGCTGATGTAGGCGCCCGAGCCCCGAGGCGCCAATTCCCCAGGCCTTGAAGCCTGCAAAGCTAGGCCGAAATGTGACAATCCCTGTACAAATACGTGATTCGTCAAGCTGTTGACGACCTTAGCGGGCATTTGTTCCAGAGTCCCAGCCGGTAATGTTCGTTAACTCGTAACGCGCTAACCTATGCCGTGAGCCGGCTGGCGCCAGGGCAGTAACGGATCAGGGCCCATGAAAAACGCTCCCGATTTCGATCCCAAGGTTGCGGCCAAGAAGCTGATGCGCGAGGCGCGGTCGGGCGCGTTGGCGACCCTGACGGCTGGTTCGGGCGATCCCTATTGCTCACTCGTCAATGTGGCGAACGCCGCCGACGGTACGCCGTTGCTGCTGATCTCGCGGCTCGCAGTGCACACCAAGAACATCCTCGCCGACGCTCGCGTTTCGCTGATGCTCGATGAGCGCAAGCTCGGCGATCCGCTGGAGGGCGCGCGGGTGATGTTTGCCGGCGCCGCTGTGAAGACCGAAAACGAGGACGCCAGGCGGCGCTATCTGGCGCGCCAGCCGGAGGCCGAGATGTTTGCCGGCTTCGGCGATTTCGCGTTCTACGAGATCAAGCTGAACGGCGCGCATCTGGTCGCCGGCTTCGGCCGCATCGTCGATCTCAAGCCGGCCGATCTACTGACCGATCTTGCTGGCGCGGAGGCGCTGGTCGCCGCCGAGCCAGACGTGGTTGAGCATATGAACCAGGACCATGCCGACACGTGCCGGCTCTACGCCACCAAGTTGCTCGGCGCACCGGATGGCAACTGGCGTTGCGTCGGCTGCGATCCGGATGGGCTCGATCTGCAATTCGAGCGCACCGGGCTGCGGCTGCCGTTCCCGCAGCGGGTGTCGCAGCCCGGGGTGCTGCGCGCGGTGCTCAAGCAACTCGCCGACCAGGCGCGCGCGGCTTGACGCACGGCGGCATGCGCGGGCCCTACAACTATCGCAACGACGGAACGTTCCCGCATTCCCCGAGGACCGCCCATCATCATATTCGATGGCTATTGTGCGCTGTGCTCGGGCTGGTTCGTGCTGAAGCATGACGCGGCCGGCGGCCGTGGTCGCTGATCGGCGGCGCGCTCCGCGTCCTGCCGCGCGCGGTTCGCGACCGGCTCTATGAGTTCAGCGTACGCAACCGGTTGCGCCTCGTCGTGCGCTATCGCGGTTGGCTCGTGCCGCGCATTTGAAGGCAACGTGGCTGCCCACGCCTGCCCACGGATAGACGCGTGGCGTGGCGTTGCGGCAAACTGCGTGCCAATCACAACAGTGCTCACTTGGGAGAAACGCCATGCGTCGTCTGCTTACCGGCATGCTGCTCGCACTCGCCGCCACGCCGGCCTTCGCGCAAGCCAAGAAGGAGCCGATCGCGCTTCGCGACATGGGCTCGTTCCACGTCGGCGGCCGGATCATCGAGATCACCGGTCAGCCAGTCAAAGAGGTCGTGTTCACGCCCGGTGGCGTGCCGGCCAAGGTCGATCCGAACGGCAAGTATCAGGTCGAGCAGATGTACGTGCAGTACTTCCTGCCGCAGAAGAAGACCGGGAAGCTTCCGCTGCTGCTGTGGCACGGAGGCGGCCTCTCCGGCGTCACCTATGAAAGCAAGCCGGACGGCGGTGACGGCTGGATGCACTACTTCATTCGTAAAGGCTGGGACACCTATGTGTCAGATGCCATGGAGCGCGGCCGGTCTGGTTGGACCAGCACGTTCAAGGGCGAGGCGATGTCGCTGCCGTTCGGCGATCCCTGGGAGCGCTTCCGCATTGGGCCGGCCGGCTCGTGGAACGACGATCCAGCCAAGCGCAAGACCTACGAGGGCACGCAATTCCCGATCGATTCCTATGCGCAATTCATGAAGCAGGGCGTGCCGCGCTGGGTCACCACCGACAACGAGATCATCAAGGCCTACATCGAACTGGTCGACAAGGTGTGCCCCTGCGCGGTGCTGGTGCACAGCCAGTCCGGCACTTTCGGCTACAAGGTGATGGAGGCGCGGCCCGACAAGGTGAAGGCGCTGGTCGCGGTCGAGCCCACGGTTGGCGGCGATCCGAACAAGGTGGCGTCGGTGAAGGGAACGCCGATTGCGGTGATCATTGGCGACAACGCGAAAGACCATCCGCGTTGGAAGAACATCCGCCAGAACAGCGTGAAGTACGGCGAGGCATTCAAGGCCGCCGGTGGCAGCTTCGATCTGATCGACCTGCCCGACGTCGGTATCAAGGGCAACTCGCACATGGTGATGATGGACAAGAACAGCGATCAGGTCGCGGACCTGATTCAGAAATGGCTTGTCAGCAAGGGGCTGGGAGATTGAATCCGTCGGTCGGGACGATTATGAAACGCACATTGATCGGCGCGGCATTGGCCACCTTCACATCGGTGGAGTTTCCAATTATGGAAGGGACGGCGCGGAGGAACAGCCTCGCTGCTATCGCTTGGCGCGCCGCGCCTTCTTGACCTTTGCCTTTCGGCGCCGCTTCGGCGCTTTTGCTTTTGAAAGCTTTTTCTTTTTCGTCGCAGGTCTGCGCTTCTTGACGGCCGGCTTTTTTCTTCGCGCACCGCGTTTTGTGGATGCTCGCATTGCCACGATGGCGTCTTCATAAGCCGGCGAAGCGGCCGGCGGAGCGCCGACCGTCATGCCGATGACATGCGCGTCCACGGGTGCGAGGGCGAGATAGGCTGTGATGCCTTGGGCGATCCCGGCCGCGCTGGCGTCCCGATATGTGGTGTTCTGCAGCCTCGTTTCCTCGTCTGCCCGATCCATGAAGCTTATCTCGACCAGGCAGGCAGCCGTACCGGACCAATGGCTGCTCGGATTGATCACGCCAAAACCACCGGCTTTGACGCCGCGGTCATTTAACCCGGTCGCATCTTGCGTGCTCGCCTGCACACGAGTCGCTAAGCGGTTTGACGCAGTGGAATGGCTGGTATGGATCCAAGTTTCGGTCCCTTGCGCGTTATGGGGGACCGATGCGTTGAAGTGAATGGAGACGAACGCTGCCGCGTGATTGTCGCGGGCGACGTGGGCGCGGGCAGCAAGTCCGAGGTTGTTGTCGGCGTTGCGCGTCATCAGGACCGTGTGGCCCTGTCCCGCAAGCACGTCTCGGACGCGACGGCCAACGTCCAGGGTCAGAGTTTTCTCAAGGGTCCCGGCGGGACCAATTGCATTGTTGGCGCTCGAGCCGCCAACGGCAGTCGTGCCGCCATGTCCCGGATCAATAACAACAGTTGCCATCCTGCCCCCCTTTGGCTCGTTGCCGTTTTAGCAATTCTGTACCGTTTTGGTGGCCACAACCAGAGGATGAGCCAACAAAAATGCTGCGGTCGGAGGTCGTTTTTTGTTGCGTCGCACGAACGACCGGCAGCGAGGTCTGCCTGAAGGGCGTCCGGTCTTGGCAGATGGCCGGATCGTGACTATACGGTCGCGCTCTGATGGGGGTCGGAGTAATATCCGCTCAACGGCCGCCTCAGACGGCCGGGCTAGGGAGATTCCGGCCGGTCCCAGCCGGACGCGTGCGAGGAGGACTTTTCGTGAAAGAGACGGGTTTGCGCAACACCGCCTATGGGGCGGACAAATTCGGCTTGAACAATCTCGCCGCGGTCCACTGGAACCTGACCGAAGCGCCGCTCTATGAACATGCCATTCGCAACGGCGAGGCCACGATCGTCGCCGACGGCGCGCTCTGTGCCGAGACCGGCCATCACACCGGCCGTTCGCCCAAGGACAAGCACACGGTGGTTGATGCCCTCACCGAGAACTCGGTCTGGTGGGATGGCAATCGCAAGCAGAGCAAGGAGCATTTCGAGAATCTGTACCAGGACTTCCTGGCGCATGCGAAAGGCAAGACGCTCTTTGCCCAGGACCTCTACGGCGGCGCCGATCCGCAGTACCGCATCAAGGTCCGCGTCTATACCGAGCTCGCCTGGCACTCGCTGTTCATTCGCCAGCTCCTGATCCGCCCGGATCGCTCCGAGTTGCCGTCGTTCACGGCGGACATGACCATCATCGACATGCCGTCGTTCCGGCCGGACGCCAAGCGCCACGGCGGCCGCGAGGGCTCCGACACGATGGTGGCGATCGATTTCACTCGCAAGATCGTACTGATCTGCGGCTCGTCCTATGCGGGCGAGATGAAGAAGTCGGTGTTCACCACGCTCAACTTCTATCTGCCGGCGCAGGGCGTCATGCCGATGCACTGCTCGGCCAACGTCGGCAAGGCCGGCGACAGCGCGCTGTTCTTCGGCCTCTCCGGCACCGGCAAGACCACGCTCTCGGCCGACCCGAACCGCATCCTGATCGGCGACGACGAGACCGGCTGGTCGCCGAACGGCATCTTCAACTTCGAAGGCGGCTGCTACGCCAAGACCATCAAGCTGTCGAAGGACGCCGAACCGCAGATCTGGGACGCCACCAATCGCTTCGGCGCTGTTCTCGAAAACGTAGTGTTCGATCCGGAGACCCGCATCCCGGACTACGACAGCGATAAGAAAACCGAGAACACGCGCTCTGCCTATCCGCTGGACTTCATTCCGAACGCGTCGCGCACCGGCACGGCCGGCCACCCGAAGAACATCATCTTCCTGACCGCCGACGCCTATGGCGTGATGCCGCCAATCGCCAAGCTTACGCCGGCACAGGCGATGTACCACTTCCTGTCCGGCTACACCGCAAAGGTCGCCGGCACCGAGAAAGGGCTGGTTGGCGTTGAGCCGGAGTTCTCGACTTGCTTCGGCGCGCCGTTCCTGCCGCGGCCGCCGGCGGAATACGGTCGGCTGCTGCGCGACTACATCGCCAAGCACAAGGTGGACTGCTGGCTCGTCAACTCCGGATGGACCGGCGGCATCTATGGCGTCGGTCGCCGCATGCCGATCAAGGTCACGCGTGCGCTGGTGACAGGCGCGCTCGATGGCTCGCTTCGGAATGTCAGCTACCGCACCGACCCGTATTTCGGCTTCGCGGTGCCGACCTCGGTGCCCGGCATCGAGCCCCACATCCTCTATCCGATGAAGACTTGGAAGGACAAAGCCGCGTTCGACGAAACCGCGCGCAAGTTGGTCGGCATGTTCCAGAAGAACTTCGCCAAGTACGAGAACGACGTCGACGCCGAGGTGCGCGCTGCCGCACCTGAAGTGCGGCTAGCTGCGGAATAATCCTTTCACATTGACATAAACAAAGGGCGGCCCTTACGGCCGCCCTTTGCGTTAGGACGGGAACCTCAATTCGCCTGCGCAGTCTGCCGGCTCAGGCGGTTGAACTTCGCCTTCTGCTCGTTGTTGAGTGACGCGTAGAAGTCGTCGAGCGGGGGACGGACCGTGTTCGCGGCGTCGATCATCGCCTGCAGGCGTTGCTCCATCGTCTCGAGCCGTCCGACCGGCGTCAGCGCGACCGTGGTCGGGCAGGCCGCCTGGAGCGTCTCGACCGCCTTGTCCAACGCGTCGCTGAGCCGATCGAGCGCCGCGAGTTGCGCCTCGGTGGGGCGTACCACATCCTCGATCCGATCCACCGCGAGCGCGGACAGGCCCGACTTCGCGCCGCCGCAATCGCCCTGCTGCGCGGTCTGCCGCGCCGCTGCGTTGGGCTCGTTGCGGCCGATCTCCGGACCGACCTCGTTGAAGCGCGCCTTTTGCTCGTCATTCAGCGACGCATAGAATTTTTCGAGCGGCGGACGCACCAGCTTCACCGCATCGAGCATCGCCTGAAGCCGCATGGTCATCGCCTGCAGACGGCCCGGTGGCGTCATCGGCAGATTGTCCGGGCAGGCCTGCTTCAGCCGCTCCGAAGCCTCCCCAGCGACCTGCTCCATCTGCGCGAGCAACTCCTTCTGCTCGGGGTTGGGGCGTACCGCGTCGGCGATCTGCTGGAATGGCCAGGCCGTGATGCCTTTGCCCGGTTCGGAGCAAATCTCGCGTGCCGGCTGCGTCAGCTGGCCGGGTGCTTGGCGGCGTGGCGCGGAGCCGGTCGTTTCGCGCGCATAAGGTCCTTCATAGGGACCCTCGGCGTACTCGACATAAGGCGCGCCGTCCGGGAAGAACACGCCGTCGAAGAAGTCGTCGTAGACATTCGCCCAATAGGCAGGCTCGTAAGCCTGCGGCCAGAACGTGTAGTAGAACACGTCGGTGTACGCGTAAGGCCAATAGACCGCGCTGCGCCACGGCACGTAACGCGCGTAGGCGCCGCGCTGCCACGCGGCCCGTGCCGCAAGCCGTAGCGCGCGGTGTGTCTGGCGGCGGTCTTGCCACTGCTGAAATTGCGCAGCGAACCGGCCGGCCTGCACCTGTTCGCGGGTAATGCGCTGAGCGCGACGTTCGCGCGCGCTGACCCTGCAGCAATTGCTGCGCTTGTTGTCTCGCCTGCAGGCGGTCGCGCAGCATTTGCGTGTTCTGGAGCCTCTGTAGTTCACGCTGCTGACTGCGGTCCAGGCGGCCGCCGTCGCGCTGCAACGTCTCCAGGCGGCCGAGCCGCCGCTCTGCGTCTTGCAGGCTGCGTTCTTCGCGTAGCGCGCTGCGCTCCTGGCGATCGAGCCTGTGCAACTCTTGCCGCTCCCCGCGACTAAGGTCGCCCTGCCGTAGCCGCTGCTGCAGTTGCTGCCGGCGCTCCTGTGCGGCTTGCCGCGCGGGGTTGACCTGCTGCGCGGTGTTGCCTTGCGGTGTGGAGCTGACTGGCTGCTGGGCGCGTTCTTGCCGCGCGTCCAACCGCTGTTCGCGAAGTTGTTGGCGGGTCTGTTGCTGACCGGTCTCTGGGCGCTGTTCGCGGCGAAGCTCGCGCACCGCCGGCTGGGCTGCCTGGTTGGGCATCGCGCGCGCGGGAGCCTGCGTTGCCGCGGGCCGATCGATGTTCGGCACGCGCCGTATTTCAGACCGTGATATGCGCGGCGGCTCGGCACGTGGCGGTGCAGCAATCCGTGGCGGTGGCGCCGGTCGCGCGGCCGCCGGAGGGGGTGCCATCATGCGCGGCTGCGGCGCCGGACGCGCCGCAACAGGAGGCGGCGCCGGACGCGCCGCAACAGGAGGCGGGGATGGCCTCGCTGCTGCCGGCGGCGGAGCCGCAGGCCGGATCGCGGGTGCGGCAGGTACCGCCCGCGGGAGCGGTGCCGGGCGCGCCGCCGGTGCAGGACGCCCTGCCGGACCAACCTTCCGGTCCTCAGCCTTCAGCTGGGTGGATGTCAGAGCCAGTGTTCCAAGGCCGACCGGCACACCAATCATCAATGCTGCGATGCGAACGCGCAAACCACCCATCGATTTCACTCCCACTTCGACCCGATCCTGAAACGCGCCGGTATCGGAATCGTTCGGTCGCCCGTTCACAGCGTGGTGAGGATTGATGGTGATTTTTCGTCGCATCTGTTCATCGTGCGTTCATCGCCATGGCGTCGACAGGGCAACGGTGAACGAATAAGAACTCGTGCGCGCCGTTTGGGCGCTTGGCAGGGCGCATTGAATGCAAGTTCTCGTCGTCGGCGCAGGCGTGGTGGGGCTGGCGATGGCGCGCGCTGCCGCACTCAAGGGCCACGAGGTGATCGTCGCCGAAGCGACGCGCGGTATCGGCAACGGCGTGTCCTCGCGCAACAGCGAAGTGATCCACGGCGGCATGTACTATCCGACCGGCTCGCTACGTGCCTATCACTGCCCGCGCGGTCGCCGCATGCTCTACCAGTTCTGCGCCTCGCATGGCGTGCCGCACCGCAAGTGCGGCAAGCTGATCGTCGCCACCGAGGACGCCGAAGTCGGCAAGATGGAAGCGATCCTCAAGCAGGGCATGGCCAACGGCGTCGAGAATTTCGAGCTGATCGACGGCGTGGCAGCGCGCGCCATGGAGCCGGCACTCAACTGTGTCGCCGCGCTGCGCTCGCCCGAAACCGGCATCATCGACAGCCATCAGTTCATGACGGCGCTGCGCGGCGACCTCGAAGACCACGGCGGCATGATTGCGTTCAACACGCAGGATCGAGCGCATCTCGCACAACCAGGCCGGCTGGATGGTGCACTACAGCGGCAGTGAGAGCGGTGAGCTCGCGGTCGACGCCGTGATCAACTCCGCTGGCCTCGGCGCGCAACCGCTGGCGCAGCGCACCGAAACCTATCCGCAGGAGCGCGTGCCTCGGCTCGTGATGGCGCGGGGAAACTACTTCGGCTACGCGGGCCGCCCGGTGTTCTCGCGGCTGATCTATCCGGCGCCGCGGATTGATGGCGGGCTCGGCACCCACGTCACGCTCGATCTTGCCGGCCGGATGCGTTTCGGCCCGGATGTCGAGTGGATCGAGGAGGAGAACTACGACGTCAATCCGGCGCGCGCACAGTCGTTCTACGCCAGCATCCGCCGCTATTGGCCAGGCCTGCCCGACAATTCGCTGCAACCCGACTACGCCGGCATCCGGCCCAAGCTGACCGGACCAGGCGAGCCGGCGGCTGACTTCATGATCGAAGGGCCGAAGCAGCACGGGCTGCCGGGTCTCATCCACTTGTTCGGAATTGAATTGCCGGGGCTGACCTCGGCGCTGTCGCTGGCCGACGAGGTGGCGAGCTATCTCTGAACGCGACGGCGGTCGCAGCGCGCGGCGTTTTCCTCGGTCGGCGGCACCGGCGTAGCCTCGCGCGGGGCGTGCGCCGGCGTCACCTTGATCGACATCAGCCGCTGACGCCATTCGCTCGAACCGCCGGTCTGCTCGATCGGCGTGAACTCGGCAGACTTCGATCTATTGCCGCTGTAAATGGCGAGGCCGTCGTCGGTCGCGACGATGTCGCCCGGCCGCAACGTCGGATCGTTTTCCGGCGATCGAGCGTGGCGAGGCCGAACGCCGTCTTGCCGTTGCAGGTGCAGTTGTCAGACCCTGCGCTCGCGATAGAGGAATGCGTTGTCGAGATCGGCGTAGCGCGTGCCGTCGCGGCGCGACGGAATGGTCGATCCTGCTGCCGGCGAAGATCTTGGTGTTGGCCGCCGGGCAGAACGCGCGGCACAACTCGGCGCCGACATGTTGACCGCTGCTCTTCACCGGAAAATACTTGCCGTCGCAGGTGCGCACGCAGAAGCCGGCGAGGGGCCGGGCCCGTTATGTTCGCCGGAGGAATAACGGCGCTCGCGGCGCGCCGTCGAATAGGCCGAGGGGATCGGCAGTACGCAGCTCATCCGCGGCGGCGGCCGCGTTCGCGGCGGCGTCGATGAATCCGCCAAACAGCGCGTCGAGAAGCCTTGCGCCGAAGCCGCTTGCGCCGGAGCGGCAAGCGAAGCGTCAGCGCGACCGCGAGAGTTGCGACCAGACGTCCGACCGATTTGCTCCGAGCGAGGATCAAACACACAGCACTCCTGTCCGGCGGACCGCCGTGGCCCGCGGCATATCGAAAACGCGCCATGGCCCCAAAGGTTTCGCTCGCATTGGTCGGAGTTCGGCGGAACCAGTTCGAATGCCTCACGCTAGCGGCGGCGGGTAAACGTCCGAGAAGTCGACGCGATGCGGAAACGGTCCGGGAAAGCGCTATCGTGGGGCGGCGTGGCCGGAGAAACATGGCTAACAATTTGAAAACGACATTGAAGGGAGGACAACCGCGTGAGCACCGTCCGCTTTTCCAACCCGTCCACTATGCCGCCGCCGCGCGGCTACAGCATGGTGGTTGAAGCGACAGGACCCGGCCGCACCATCTACATCGCCGGCCAGCTCGGCATGACGCCGCAAGGACAGTTCGCCGGCGCGCCCGGTGACTTTCGCGCGCAGGCGACGCAGTGCTTCGAGAACATGAAGGCGGCACTCGGCTCCGTCGGCGCGAGCTTCAAGGACGTGGCGAAGATTACCAACTTCTTCACCGACATGGCGCACCTGCCGTTGTTCTTCGAGGTGCGTGACAAGTACGTGAACACCAAGGCGCCGCCGGCCTCGACTGCGATCCAGGTCGTGAAGCTCGCGCGCGACGGCGCGCTGTTCGAGATCGAGGCGATCGCGGTGTTGCCGGAGAAGACGGGAAAAGCGGCAGGCGCCAAGGGGGCGGCGGGCGTCAAGCGGCGTGCGAAGAGATCGCCGCGCAAAAAGCGCCGTTAGAGAATCGACGTCGCGCGGCATACTCCGTCACCCTCTCCCACAAGGGGCGAGGGGAGTCGCGTAATCCGGATAACTGGGCGTTCACGCGAATCGCCTACACTGCGCCGATGCCCAGCTTCGTCTATGTCCTCGGCTGCAGGACGAAGGATCGCTGCCTCACCTACGTCGGTTGGACGACCGACGTCGATCGCCGGTTGGCCCAGCACAACGGCGGCAGCGGCGCACACTTCACGCGCGGCCGCGCATGGGTGCTTCTGCACACGGAAAAATTTCGCACGCGCCGTCAGGCGATGAGCCGCGAGTGGTTTCTCAAGCGGGACCGCAAATTCCGGAAGGCACTGGCACAGGACGTCTAGTGCGCCTCGTCCCAGTTGTCGGCGGCGCGCGCATCGACCGACAGCGGCACGGACAGCGACACCGCCGGCATCGGCGCGTCCTCCATCACCTTCTTGATGACCGGGAGGGTCTTGGCGACCTCGTCGTCCGGCACTTCGAAGATCAGCTCGTCGTGCACCTGGAGCAGCATTTGCGCCGTGAGCTTGGCCTTGGCGAGCGCCGGCTCGACGCGGACCATGGCGCGGCGGATGATGTCGGCGGCCGAGCCTTGCAAGCGCGCGTTGATCGCGGCGCGCTCGTTGAAGGCGCGGATCGACGGATTGGAATTGACGATGTCCGGGTAGTGGCACTTGCGGCCGAACAGGGTGAGCACGTAGCCGTTCTTCTTGGCGAACGCCTTGGTGTCGTCCATGTAGGCGCGGATGCCAGGGAAGCGCTCGAAATATTTCTTGATATAGGCGCCGGCTTCCTCGCGCTCGATGCCGAGCTGGTTGGCGAGCCCGAACGCCGAGATGCCATAGATGATGCCGAAGTTGATGGCCTTGGCGCGGCGGCGGACTTCGCCCGGCATGTCTTTCACCGGCACGCCAAACATCTCCGATGCGGTCATGGCGTGAATGTCGAGCCCGTCGCGGAACGCCTTGCGCAGCGTCGGCACGTCGGCGACCTCGGAAAGCAGCCGCAGCTCAATCTGAGAATAGTCGGCGGAGACGAGCTTGCTGCCCTCGTCGGCGATGAAGGCGCGGCGGATCTTGCGGCCTTCCTCGGTGCGGATCGGGATGTTCTGCAGGTTCGGCTCGGACGACGACAGCCGTCCGGTCGGCGTGGCGGCGAGCGCGTAGCTGGTGTGGACCCGCTTGGTCTCCGGGTTCACGTAGTCCGGCAGCGAGTCGGTGTAGGTCGAGCGCAGCTTGGAGACCTGGCGCCAGTCCAGGATCTTCTGCGGCAATTCGTGACCTTGCTCCGCAAGATCCTCAAGCACCTTCGCTCCGGTCGCCCACTGTCCGGTCTTCGTCTTGGTGCCACCGGGCAGTCCCATCTTGCCGAACAGGATGTCGCCGAGCTGCTTCGGGCTGCCCGGATTGATCGGCGCCTCGGCGAGCTTGGCGATCTCATCCTCCAGGGCGCCTTGCTTCTGTGCGAATTCGCCAGACAGCCTTGAGAGCACCTGGCGATCGATCGAGATGCCGCGCTTCTCCATGCGGGCGAGCACGGGCACCAACGGCCGCTCCAGCGTCTCATAGACAGTCGCGACGTGCTCTGCCGCGAGGCGCGGCTTGAGCGCCCGCCAAAGCCGCAACGTCACGTCGGCGTCCTCGGAGGCGTATTCGGTTGCCTTCTCGATGGTCACGCAGTCGAACGGCACCTGCGATTTGCCGGAACCAGCCACCTGCTCGAAATGGATGGTCTTGTGACCCAGCACTTTTTCGGACAGCACGTCCATGCCGTGGTCGCTGCGGCCGGCGTCGAGCACGTAGGACATCAGCATGGTGTCCTCGCAGGGCTGCATGTCGATGCCGCGCAGCGCGAAGATCAGCCAGTCATATTTCAGGTTCTGTCCGACCTTGAGAACGGACGAGTCCTCCAGCAGCGGTTTGATCGCAGCGAAGGCGTCGTGCTCGGGAATCTGCCCGGGGCAAAGCTGGGGATTTGGTGCAAACAGGTCGCCGCCGCCTCTCGTTCCGCCGTCGCGATGGCCGACCGGCACGTAGCAGGCCTCGTTATCGCCGACTGCGAGCGAAAAGCCGCAGAAGTATGCCCTCATCGGGTCGAGGCTGGTGGTCTCGGTGTCGATCGCGACCACGCCGATCTCGCGCGCGCGATCAACCCAGGCGTTGAGCCGGTCGAGGCTGCGCACGGCCTCGTATTTGGCGCGGTCGACCGGCGTTGCGCGCAGTTTGGCGAGGCGCGCCGCGGCAAGGGAAACGGGAGTCGAAGCCGCTTGCTCCGGCCTCGCGCTCCCTCCCCCTTTGCGGGGGGGCGCCGGGGAGGGGGGCGTTCCGAAGTCGAGTTGCCCATTACACCCCCCACCCGGCCGGCTTCGCCGGCCGACCTCTCCCGCATGGGGGGAGGTGAAGACGGAGAGAGCGGGGGAGCTGTGGGCGGTGAGGCTTGCGCAGGCGGAGGCGACGTGATCGCCACCTCATGCGCGGCCAGCTTCGCGCTCGGCTCAATCGTGCTCGCGTCGATCCCCGACTGCTCGACCACGCGGCGCGTCAGCGTGGTGAACTCCATCGCCTTCAGGAACGCGATGAGGTTCCTGTAGTCCGGATCGTGCACCGCAAGGTCCGCAACCGGCACGTCGAGATCAACCCGCTGGTCGAGCGTGACCAGCTTCTTCGACAGCCGCGCGGCTTCCGCGTGGTCGATCAGCGACTGGCGGCGCTTCTCCTGCTTGATCTCGCCGGCGCGGGCCAGCAGCGTTTCCAGATCGCCGTATTCGATGATGAGCTGCGCCGCGGTCTTCACTCCGATGCCGGGCACGCCTGGTACATTGTCGGACGAGTCGCCGATCAGCGACTGCACCTCGATCACTTTCTCCGGACCGACCCCGAACTTCTCGATCACCTCGGCGCGGCCGATCCGCTTGTCCTTCATGGTGTCGTAGAGCATCACCGTGTCGCCGACGAGCTGCATCAGGTCCTTGTCGGACGACACGATGGTGGTTGTCGCTTTCGCCTCGCAGGCAAGCCGCGCGTAGGTCGCGATCAGGTCGTCGGCCTCGAAGCCGGCCTGCTCCAGGCAGGGAATGTCAAACGCGTGCACCGCCTCGCGCACGAGGGGGAACTGCGGGATGAGATCGTCCGGAGCTGCGGAGCGGTTCGCCTTGTACTCCTTGTACATCTCGGTGCGGAACGTCTGCTCCGACTTGTCGAACACCACGGCGAGGTGGGTTGGCCGGTTGTCCGGCGGCATTTCGCGCAGCAGCTTCCACAGCATGTTGCAGAAGCCGAGCACGGCATTGACCTGCAGCCCGTCCGACTTGCGGGTCAGCGGCGGCAGCGCGTGATAGGCGCGGTAGATGTAGCCGGAGCCGTCGACCAGGAAGAGGTGGTCGCCGGCCTTCAGCGGGCGGGACGCGGGAGCCGGCGTGGCGGGTGCGGCTTTGGCCTTTTTCTTGGCGGGTGCTGGCATGGCCCGAATGTGGGCCGCCGGGCGTCTCGAATCAATGCGCGAGAAATGCGCTGTGAATCATTCCGCCGGCTGCAGCACCGCGGCCCGCTTGCGCTCGATCCGCGCCCATGCCGGGCGCTCGAACAGGAAGCGGAACGGCGTGTTCCGCACCAGCCAGAACAGGATCAGCGCGCCGATCACGCCGGCCGTCGTCACCAGCGCCGAAATCGTGCCGAGATCGGTGATGATGCCGGTCTTAAGCAGTACCACGCGGCTCGCCGCCATGCCGAAGAAGAAGGCGAGGTAGATGACGATCGAGTTCGCGCCGCAATAGCGCAGCCAGCCACAGAAATGACTTTGCGCCAGTAGCGTGGCAGCGGTCACGACCGCGGCGGCGCCGGCGAGGCCGAGCGCGAGCGACATGAACGGCAGGTCGCCGTAGCCGGCAAACACCAACACGCCATTGACGAGCGCCCACAGCACTAGCCCGGCGAATGCAGCAACGGGACGTGCCAGCATGACATCCGCAAAGCGGAAGATGTGCGGAGCCAGCCAATAGCCGGCGTAGAAGTAGACGAAACGGCTGGCGAATTCGTCCATCAGCGTCCAACCGGTGTGGATCGGCGCGATCTCGAGCGCAGCGCCGACCAGGAAGATCGCGAGCGGCGGCACCTTCCGTGTCAGTTTGGTGACGACGAAGAACACCGGCAACAGATAGATGAACCACAGCGTGCCGAACGGCTCGACAAACGCCGTCAGATAGAACCGTCCGACCTCAGTCCAACCGCTGGCCGCCTCGGCGGCGATGCTCGGCGCCTTGACGGCGATCTGGATTGTGACCCACAGCACATAGAAGTAGACGAAGTGCATGACTTTGCGGTCGAGATAGGTGCGCCAGTCGCGGTCGATGACGCGCGCCAGGAACAGACCGGAGATCAGGAAGAAATCCGGCATGCGGAAAGGCTTGGCGAACGCGACCAGCGCGTGCATCCAGCCCTCGCGGCCAGCGGCGGCTTCGACGCCGAGCGTCGAATGCATCATCACGACCATGACAATGCAGAAGCCCTTGGCGTAGTCGACCCAATCAACTCTGTCGCGTGTTGGTGCAGCGGCTTTGATCATTCTCGTCCCGATTCAACGCGCGCCCGGCCCAATATCGGACGCAAAGGGTTTCGGCTGCCTTTACGTCAGCAAGGAATGTGCCGCGCTTTGAGCCGCGTTCGAATTAACCAATGAAAGGCCGGTCAGACCTGCTTGTGCGCCACGATGCGTTTGCGAAACGCTGATCGAGGCTATAAACGCTTGCCGGGATCACAGTTAACCGTTCTGGGAACTCATGCGCGTCGCAATGATCGGCACCGGCTACGTCGGCCTCGTTTCGGGGGCCTGCTTTGCCGATTTCGGCCACCACGTGACCTGCGTCGACAAGGACGCCGGTAAGATCGCGGCGCTCCAGCGCGACGAAATGCCGATCTATGAGCCCGGCTTGGACGAGCTGGTCGCCGCCAACGTCCGTGCCGGGCGTTTGAGTTTCACCACCGACCTCAAGGCCGCGGTGGCTGACGCGGGGGCGGTATTCATCGCCGTCGGCACGCCATCCCGCCGTGGTGATGGTCACGCCGACCTGTCCTACGTCTATGCCGCGGCGCGCGAGATCGCGGCCGCGTTGCAAGGTTTCACTGTGATTGTCACCAAGTCGACGGTGCCGGTCGGCACCGGCGATGAGGTCGAGCGCATTATCCGCGAGGCGCGGCCCGACGCGACGTTTGCCGTGGTGTCCAATCCCGAGTTCCTGCGTGAAGGCGCTGCGATCCAGGACTTCAAGCATCCCGACCGCATCGTGGTCGGCACCGAGGATGATCGCGCCAAGCCGGTCATGAACGAGCTCTACCGGCCGCTCTATCTCAACGCCGCGCCGATCCTGGTGACGGGACGGCGCACCGCCGAACTGATCAAGTACGCCGCCAACGCGTTCCTGGCGACCAAGATCACGTTCATCAACGAAATCGCCGACCTGTGCGAGAAGGTCGGCGCGGACGTGCAGCAGGTCGCGCGCGGTATCGGGCTCGATAACCGCATCGGAGCTAAGTTCCTGCACGCCGGTCCGGGCTACGGTGGCTCGTGCTTCCCCAAGGACACGGTGGCACTGATCAAGACCGGACAGGATTACGCTGCGCCACTGCGGATCGTCGAAGCCGTCGCGGCAGTGAACGACACCCGCAAGCGCGCGATGGCCCGCAAGGTCACTGCGGCGCTCGGTTCGTCGCTGCGCGGCAAGACCATTGCGGTGCTTGGTCTCACCTTCAAGCCGAACACCGATGACATGCGTGACGCGCCGTCGATTCCGTTGATCACCGCGCTGCAGGACATGGGGGCAAACGTGCGTGCCTATGATCCGATCGGCATGGAGCAAGCCAAGCAGGTGTTGACCGGGGTTACCTACAGCGACGGCCCTTATGAATGCGTAGAGCAAGCCGATGCGCTGGTGTTTGTCACAGAGTGGGAGCAGTTCCGCGCGCTCGACCTCGACCTCCTGAAAAAATCCATGAAGGCGCCGGTGATCATCGATCTGCGCAACATCTACCGGCCCGACGAGATGGCGCAGCGCGGCTTCACCTATGAGAGCGTCGGCCGGCCAGGCTCGAAGCCCGAATAATTTGCGCGGCCATGCCCCGCGAAAGCGGGGCATCCAGTAATCCCAGACTTGAGTTGAACGAACGGTCGGTGGTTACTGGATCGTCCGCTTTTGCGGACGACGACAGCAGAGTGCGCGGCGATGGCAACTTTCGAAACGGCCCTCCCCATCGACGAGGCGTTGCCTGCGCTGACCCACGCCCTCTGCGCCAACAACGCAGCGGTGCTGGTGGCGCCACCCGGGGCTGGCAAGACCACACGCGTGCCGCTGGTGCTGATGGCCGAGCCCTGGGCGGCCGATCGGAAAATCCTGGTGCTGGAGCCGCGCCGGCTTGCCGCACGTGCCGCCGCGGAGCGCATGGCGGCGACACTGGACGAAAAGGTCGGCGATACCATCGGACTTCGGGTGCGCTTCGGCTCCAAGGTTTCGCGCAAGACCCGCGTCGAGATCGTCACCGAGGGCATTTTCACCCGGCTCATTCTCGACGATCCGTCGCTCGACGGCGTGGCCGCCGTGCTGCTCGATGAATTTCACGAACGCTCGCTCGATGCCGATTTGGCGCTGGCCCTCGCGCGCGACGCGCAGCAAGGCTTGCGTGACGATCTGAAACTGCTGGCAATGTCGGCGACGCTGGATGGCGCACGGGTGGCCAAGCTCCTCGGTGATGCGCCGGTGATCGAGAGCGCGGGCCGCATGTTCGATGTCGAGACGCGCTACGTGGGCCGTGAGCAGCGCGCTCCGATCGAACAGCAGATGGCCGACGCGGTGGCGCGGGCGCTGCGCACCGATCCGGGCTCGGTGCTGGCGTTCCTGCCGGGCGCCGCCGAAATCCGCCGCACTGAAAGCCGCCTCAACGACATGCTCAACGACGCTTCGGTCGATGTGGTCACGCTCTACGGCGCGCTCGACGCGCAGGTGCAGGATCGCGTGATTGCGCCGGCGCCGCCCGGGCGCCGCAAGGTGGTGCTCGCCACGTCGATCGCCGAAACCTCGCTGACGATCCAAGGCGTGCGGATCGTGGTCGACAGCGGCCTGGCACGCGTGCCGCGTTACGAGCCGGACGTCGGCCTGACGCGGCTCGAAACCGTGCGCGTCTCGCGCGCCGCCGCCGATCAACGCCGCGGCCGCGCCGGCCGCACCGAGCCCGGCGTTTGCTATCGGCTCTGGGACCAGCCGCAGACCGCTTCGTTGGAGGCGTATGCGCGGCCGGAAATTCTGGCCGCGGATCTGTCCGGCCTGCTGCTCGATCTGGCGCAGTGGGGTACGACCGATCCGGGCACGCTGGCTTTCCTCGATCCGCCGCCAGCCGGCGCGCTCGCAGAGGCGAAGGCGCTGCTGCTGGAGCTTGGCGCGATCGACCGGGATGGCCGCATCACCGACGAGGGGCGGCGCCTGCGCGCACTGCCGCTGCCGCCGCGGCTTGCCCGCATGGTGGTCGACGCTGCTGCCGAAGGCGCGGCTGCGCGCGCTGCGGATATCGCCGCCATCCTGTCCGAGCGAGGTCTCGGCGGCGACGATGTCGACCTGACTCATCGGCTCGACGTGTTCCGTCGGGATCGCTCGCGTCGCGGCGAAGACGCACGCCGAATGGCGAAACGATGGGCGGAGATTGTTGAATCTCAACCTTCGACGCGTGTACGGTCCGCACCGCAATTGCCGCAAGAGCACATGTCCATTGGGCAAATCCTCTCCCTCGCCTATCCGGATCGCATCGCCAAAAACCGTGGTGCCCATGGCGCGTTTCTGCTGGCGAACGGGCGGGGTGCCAACGTCGACCCGGCGTCGGCCTTGTCGCGTGAAGCGTTCCTGGCTATCGCCGAACTCGCCGGCACGGCGGCGCAGGGCCGCGTGCTGCTCGCCGCGCCTATCACGCTTGAAGAGATCGAGGCGCGCTTCGCTGACAAGATCGAAAACCGTAAAAACATCGCGTTCGACGCCGCCTCGGCGAGCTTGCGCGGCCGCCGCAGCGAGCGGCTCGGCGCGCTGGTGCTCGCGGAGCGGACCATGCGCGTGGTCCCGAGCGATGAAACTGCGCGTCTGCTTGCCGATGGGATCGCAAAGCTCGGCGTCAGTCAGCTGCCGTGGACGAAATCGCTCAGGCAATGGCGAGACCGCGTCATGTTCCTGCGTCGCGCCGAGGGCGACGAGTGGCCCGACTTGTCCGACGATGCCCTCGCAACGACGGCGCGGGAATGGCTTGAGCCGATCCTCCAATTCAAGACGGCGTTGGCGGACATCGACGTTGACGAGCTTTCGACCGCGCTTCATGCGCTGCTGCCCTGGCCCATGCCGCGGCGGCTCGACGCCGAGGCACCGACGCATTTCGCCGCGCCGTCGGGCTCCTCGATTCCAATCGACTACGAGGCCGAGGAAGGGCCGAAACTTTCGATCCGTGTCCAGGAGCTGTTCGGCCTCGATCGTCATCCCTCGATCGCGGGCGGCAAAGTGCCCCTGGTCGTCGAGTTGCTCTCGCCGGCGCAGCGGCCCGTGCAGGTCACGCGCGATCTGCCGGGTTTCTGGCGCGGATCCTACGCGGCGGTGAAGGCTGAGCTTAAGGGCCGCTATCCTCGCCATCCCTGGCCCGACAATCCGCTCGCAGCGCCGGCAACGCGTCGCGCCAAGCCGCGCGGCACGTGACCAGCTAAATCCAATTTACGTTTTGTTATGGATGTCCTTTGACGGACTTTCAGTGAATGGTTGCGAAAGTAACTCCCGGGCTAACCTTTCCAGCACGGGGACACTTCTGTCATGAAATCGCTTCTCGCCAGGTTCATCGCGGACGAAGGCGGTGCGACCGCCATCGAATACGGGCTGATCGCTGCCGGCATCTCGGTCGCCATCATTGCTGTCGTGCAGGGCATGGGCTCCAAGCTCAAGTCGACCTTCACGAGCGTGCAGAACGCACTGAACTGAGTTCCTGAGATCCGTCACGTGGAAGCCTTTGGAGGCCTCATCCCGGATGAGGCCTCCTTTTTTCATTCAAATTGAGTCGATTTGCGCAAGTCCGCGGTGACCGACCAGCGCGAAAGAAGGCGCGACGAGGTCGGTCGTTAGCGCCCCGTTGGTCGTCGGCGTGCTGTGATGACGCTGTAACGGCGGGATCAGGAGATGCGCGCGGTACTTGTCTTTCTCTGCGTTGCGGCGGCGGTCGTCACGTTCGCGTCGCAATACTTAGACAAACGGAATAAGGCCGGTGAGCCGGCGGCAATGGCGGCGTCCGTCAAGACTGCGCCGCCGGCGCAAGCGTATTCGGCATCGGGACGAACCGTGACGCTGCGCGGCGACAGCCGGGGCCACTTCCAGGTTGATGCGCGGGTTGATGGCCGGCGGATCGACTTCATGGTTGATACCGGGGCATCGGTGATTGCACTGCGCGAGAGCGCGGCGGCCAAGCTCGGCATCTTCCCTTCGCCGCGTGAGTACACCGCCACGGCGCACACCGCGAACGGCGTTGCCAAGGCCGCGCCTGTGCGACTCAACCGGGTCGACGTCGACGGCATCACGGTGCGCGATGTGCAGGCCTTCGTGATGTCCGACCAGCAGCTGGGCACCAACCTGCTGGGCATGTCGTTTCTCTCGCGGGTGAAGTGGACCCACGACAAGGGCCGGCTGGTCTTGGAACAATAGCGTCCGCGCATTCCGGGCTTGCCTGTTCCGCGTGCCCCGGACGAATGAACTCATCGCGCCATTTCAGCTATTGCTCCGGCGGCAAACGCCGGAGGTTCGATGTTTCCCAAGCCCAAAGCGGCGCTGACGCCCAACACCTATGCCTACGAGTCGGAACCGCTGGTGAAACCCACCGGGTTCCGCGAATACGACGCGCGCTGGTTGCTCGACAAAGAAATCAACCTGATGGGTGTGCAGGCGCTCGGCATGGGGCTGGGCACGCTGATCCGCGAGTTGGGCGTGAAGCCGGAGATTGTCACCGGCCACGACTTCCGCGGCTATTCGGCGTCGGTGAAGACTTCGCTGATCTCGGGGCTGCTGGCGGCGGGTTGCAAGGTTCACGACATCGGATTGGCGATGACGCCAATGGCCTATTTCGCACAGTTCGAGCTCGACGTGCCATGCGTGGCGATGGTCACTGCCTCGCACAATGACAATGGCTGGACTGGCGTGAAGATGGGCGCCAACCGGCCGCTCACGTTCGGCCCGGACGAGATGACCCGGCTCAAGGATATCGTGCTCGAAGCCAAGTTCAAGCTTGAGGGTGGTGGCTCGTACCATTTCGTCGAGAATTTCCCGGCGCGCTACATCGCCGACCTGACCAAGCGGCCCAAGCTCAAGCGCAGGCTCAAGGTGGTCTGCGCATGCGGCAACGGCACCGCCGGCGCGTTTGCGCCGCAGGTGCTGGAAACGATCGGCTGCGAAGTGGTGCGGCTCGATTGTGAGCTCGACCACACGTTTCCGAAATACAATCCGAACCCGGAAGACATGAAAATGCTTCATGCGATGCGCGACGAGGTGTTGCGCACCAAGGCGGACGTGGGGCTCGGCTTCGACGGCGACGGCGACCGTTGCGGCGTGGTGGACGACCTCGGCGAGGAGATTTTTGCCGACAAGGTCGGCGTCATGTTGGCGCGCGACATGTCCACGTTGCATCCGGGCTCGACCTTCGTGGTCGACGTGAAATCGACCGGGCTCTATGTCACCGACCCGGTGCTGCAAAAGAACGGCGTGAAGGCCGACTACTGGAAGACCGGTCACTCCTACATGAAGCGGCGCACCCACGAGCAGAACGCGCTCGCCGGCTTCGAAAAGTCCGGCCACTATTTTTTCAACAAGCCGTTCGGGCGGGGCTACGACGACGGCCTGGTTTCGGCGATCGCGATCTGCGACATGATGGATCGCAATCCCGGAAAGAAGATGTCAGAGCTCAAGGACGCACTGCCCAAGACCTGGGGCTCGCCGACCATGTCGCCGCACTGCGACGACGAAAAGAAATACGGCATTGTCGAGCAGGTGGTGAAGCACTTCGAGGCGGCGAAACAGAAGGGCGACAAGGTCGCGGGCCAGGCCATTCGCGACCTCGTCACCATCAATGGCGTGCGCGTGACCGTCGAGGACGGTTCATGGGGCCTGGTGCGCGCCTCGTCGAACAAGCCGGAGCTGGTCGTGGTGGTGGAAAGCCCGGTTTCGGAAGCCCGCATGCGCGACATGTTCAAGGCCGTCGACACGGTTTTGCGCACCCATCCCGAGGTCGGCGCGTACAACCAGACAATCTGACGCGATGGCCACGCGAGCGATCCCGACCACCAGGCTGCCGTCCGGCGAGGCGATGCCGGTGTTCGGGTTGGGCACCTGGCGGATGGGCGAGGATGCGCGGCGCCGCAAGGACGAGGTCGCGGCGCTCAAACTCGGCATCGAGCTTGGTATCACGCTGATTGACACTGCGGAAATGTACGGCAATGGCGGCGCCGAGGAGATCGTTGCCGACGCAGTTGCGGGCCGCCGCGACGAAATGTTCATCGTCAGCAAGGTGCTGCCGTCGAATGCCAGCCGTAGCCGCACCATCGCGGCCTGCGAGCGCAGCCTGAAGCGGCTGCGCACAGACCGCGTCGACCTCTACCTGCTGCACTGGCGCGACAGCACGCCGCTCGAGGAGATGGTCGGAGCCTTCGAGACATTGGCCGAGCCGGCAAGATCCGCTACTGGGGTGTCAGCAACTTCGACATGGACGACATGGTCGACCTGCTCGCTTTGGCGCGTGGCCGCGGCGAGGCCTGCGCCAGCAACCAGGTGCTCTACAACCTCACCCGCCGCGGCATCGAATTCGACTTGCTGCCGCTGTGCCGGGAGCAGGGCATGCCAGTGATGGCCTATTCGCCGATCGAGCAAGGCCGGATGCTGCGCGACCCTGCACTGGTCAAGGTGGCGAAGGCGGTCGGAGCGACGGCGGCGCAGGTGGCACTCGCCTGGCTGCTTGTGCAGGACGGGGTCATCTCCATTCCCGAAGGCGACCAATCCAGCACATGTCCGCGAGGACATCGCGGCGCTCGACGTGACGCTGGACGATGAGGCAATCGCCGCACTGGACAGCGCTTTCGCCCCACCGAACAAGCGCGAGCCGCTGGCGATGTTGTAATCAGGCGGCGAAGTAATTCTTTATCGCTTTCAATCCTTCACTTCCTCGAACGTCTCGCGGAACGGATGTGCGGGATAGACGCCGAGGATCTTGAGCTCCTTGGAGAAGAACGACAGCTCCTCGAGCGCGAAGACGAGACCGCGGTCGTCGGGATGGCCTTCGACGTCGGCATAGAACTGCGTGGCAAAAAAATTGCCCTCGATCATGTAGCTTTCGAGCTTCGTCATGTTGATGCCGTTGGTGGCGAAACCGCCGAGCGCCTTGTAGAGCGCGGCCGGCACGTTCTTGACCCGAAACACAAACGTCGTGACCACCTTGCCCTTGCCGCGCGTCGCCCATTTCTTCTCGCGGGACAGCACGATGAAGCGCGTGGTGTTGTGCGCTTCGTCCTCAACGTTCTCGGCCAGGATGTCGAGCCCATAGATTTCGGCAGCGAGCCGCGTGGCGATTGCGGCGCGCGTCTTGTCGCCGGTCTCGGCGATCTCGCGCGCCGAGCCCGCGGTGTCGGCGGCGACGATCGGCTTGATGCCGAGCTGGCGGATGATCTTGCGGCACTGGCCGAGCGCATGGACGTGGCTCTCGACCGTCTTGATAGCCTTGATGTCGGAACCCTTCGGCGCCATGAGCTGGTGGCTCACCGGCATGAAATGTTCACCGACGATATGCAGCTTCGATTCCGGCATCAGGTGATGGATGTCGGCGACGCGCCCGGCGACCGAGTTCTCGACCGGGATCATGCCGAGATCGGCATCCCCCACCGTCAGCGCCGTGAACGCGTCCTCGAACGTCGCGCAGGGCACTGCTTCGGCGTCAGGATAGAGCCTCGCGGATCGCCAGATGCGAATTCGCGCCCGGCTCGCCCTGAAACACAACCTTGATGTTTGCCATGGTCCGATTTCGCTCAACCCGCAATGCGAAGTCAACGTCTGCCAAGCACCGCGCGGGCGGTTTCGAGGTCCTCCGGCGTATCGACGCCGAGCGGCACGCTGCCGACGATCATGGCGTCGATGCGCATGCCGGCCTCGATGGCACGGAGCTGCTCCAGCTTTTCGCGCCGCTCGAGCGGCGAGGGCGGCAGCTTGACGAAGCGCGCCAATGCATCGCGGCGATAGGCGTAGAGCCCGATGTGGTGATAGAGCGGCCCGTCCCCGGATGGCGCTGTCGCACGCGTGAAATAAAGCGCGCGCAGCCGGCCAGGCGCAACGTTCGAGCCCACCACTTTCACGACGTTGGGATTGTCGCGCTCCTGCGGCTTCTTGATCTCGGCGGCGAGCGTCGCAATGTCGACCGCCGGATCGGCAAGCGGCTTGAGCGCAGCCTTCAGATCGTCGGGCGTCAAGGTCGGTAGATCGCCCTGCACGTTGACGACAATGCTGGCGCGGCCGCGCGGATCAAGCTGGCCGAGTGCCTCGAAGATGCGGTCGGAGCCGGACACATGATCGGCTCGCGTCATGATGGCGCGCCCGCCGGCCTTTTCCACAGCAGCGAACATGGGCTCGGAATCGGTCGCCACCGCAACCGTGCCGATCTTGGCGTCCACGGCGCGCTTCAGTACGTGCACGATCATCGGCAGTCCGGCGATATCGGCGAGCGGCTTGCCCGGCAGGCGGGTCGAAGCCATGCGGGCCGGGATCAGGACGAGAACTTCATCAGCCATGGCCGCCCCGGTTCAACGGCATGAAAGGCCTGTCGCCGTGCGGCGTTATACGGGTTGCCAGGGGCGAGGAAAACCGGGTATCTCTGCGCCGCCGTGGGGTTCCCCCACGCGCCAGCCCGATGATGGTTGAGGAAGCTGGAGCCGAGCCGCGATGGATTCATTCGAACTGAACAAGATTCTGGGTGCGGTGCTCGGCTGCTGCCTGATCCTGCTGTCGCTCAACATCACCGCCGGCGCGATCTTCGCCCCGCACAAGCCGGCCAAGCCTGGATACGACATCGCGGTCCAGGAAGCGGCCCCGGGCGGCAAGCCGGGCGCGCCGGCAGCCCCTGAGGAGCCGATCACCAAGCTTCTGGCCAGCGCCGACGTCGGCCGCGGCGAAGCTTCGGCGAAGAAATGCATCGCTTGCCATACGTTCGGCAAGGGCGAGCCCAACCGGGTCGGCCCAAACCTGTGGGGCGTCGTGGGCCGCGCCAAGAGTTCGGTCGCGGGCTTCAACTATTCCGCCGCGATGAAGGCCAAGGGCGGCACCTGGACGATCGAGGAGCTCAACGCCTACCTGCTCAATCCCAGGGCAATGGTGCCGGGCACCAACATGAACTTTGCCGGCATCCCGCGCGCCACCGAGCGGGCCGATCTGCTGAGCTACATCAATTCCAAAGCCGACAATCCCGCGCCGCTGCCGAAGGCGGCGGATGCGGCGGCTCGCGCCGACGCGTCAAGCTGGCCTTACGCAGCGTTAATGGCCGCAAGCTTGCGGTAACCGCAGCCGTTCTAAAACCACGCAGAATTGACTAGGACGCCATGCCTGCGGCTGGCGGCCCATGGAAAATGCGACATAATCGTCGCGTAGCGGTCGTTGCATCGACGCGGCCTCATCGACTCCCCGGAGCTATGCCTCATGCGCCTGACCCGCCGAACCTTGTTGCGCACAGGTGCTGCGGCTCTCGCAACTCCTGCCTGCGTGACGTGAGCAGGCCACCACAGTCCGCGCTGGCGCAGCAGCCAGCGTGGCGGCATGGTCTGTCGTTGTTCGGCGATCTAAAATACTCCGCCGAATTTCAAGAATTTCGACTACGTCAACGTCAATGCGCCGAAGGGCGGCGCGGCTCGGCTGGTTGCGTTCGGCACGTTCGACAATTTCAACATCGTGCCAGGCAGCGTTAAGGGCTCGCTGGCCGGCGGCCTCGACCAGATCTACGACACGCTGATGGTGCCGGCGCTCGACGAGGTGTCCGCCGAATATGGGCTGCTGGCGGAATCCGTCAGCCATCCGGACGATCATTCGTCGGTGACCTACCGGCTGCGCGCCAACGCGAAGTGGCATGACGGCAAGCCGGTCACCGTCGACGATGTTATCTTCTCACTCGATGCGTTCAAGAAGCACCATCCGCAATATTCGGCCTACTATCGTCATGTGGTGAAGGCGGAAAAGACCGGCGAGCGCGACATCACGTTCACTTTCGATCAGCCGGGCAACCGCGAGTTGCCGCAAATCGTCGGCCAGCTCAACGTTCTACCCAAGCACTACTGGGAAGGCGCCGATTCCCAGGGCCGCAAGCGCGACATCGGAGCGACAACGCTGGAGCCACCGCTTGGCTGCGGGGCATACAAGATTAAGAATTTCGTTGCGGGCCGTACCATCGCCTATGAGCGCATCAAGGACTATTGGGCGAAGGACCTGCCGGTGAACATCGGTCGCGATAACTTCGACGAGCTGCGTTACGAATATTTCCGCGATCCGACTGTTGCGATCGAGGCCTTCAAGGCTGATCAGATCGATTGGCGCAGCGAGAACAGCGCGAAAGCCTGGGCCACCGCCTACGACTTCCCGGCGGTTCGCGAGAAGCGCGTCGTACTTGAGGAATTCCCGATCAACTCATCAGGTGTGATGCAGGCCTTCGTCTTCAATAGCCGCCGCGACAAGTTCAAGGACCCGCGTGTCCGCCGCGCGTTCAATTTTGCATTCGACTTCGAGGAGATGAACAAGCAGATCTTTTTCGGCCAGTACAAGCGCATCACCAGCTACTTCGAGGGCACCGAGCTTGCGGCGCGAGACCTTCCGAACGGGCAGGAACTGGCGGTCCTCGAAACGGTGCGTGACAAGGTGCCGCCCGAAGTGTTCACCGAGCCTTTCAAGAATCCGTCATTCGGCAGCTCCGAGGCGGTGCGTGGCAATCTGCGCGAAGGCGTGCGCCTGCTGCGCGAGGCTGGCTGGGAGGTTCGCAACCGCCGGCTGGTCAACGTTGCGAACAACGAGCCGATGGTGGTCGAATTCCTGCTCTCGAGTTCGGATTCAGTCCGTTTCGTCGAGCCTTACAAGCCCAACCTTGAGCGGCTCGGCATCACCGTCAACATACGGATTGCCGACGACGCGCAATACGAAAACCGGTTGCGGCAGTGGGACTACGACATCATCACCGCGGTCTGGGGCCAGTCGCTGTCGCCGGGCAACGAGCAGCGCGGCTACTGGAGCACGCAGTCCGCTGACACAGCGGGCTCGCGCAACTACGCCGGCATCAAGAATCCGGCAATTGATGCACTGATCGACCGCGTGATCTTCGCCAAGAATCGCGAGGAGCTGGTCGCCGCCACCAAGGCGATGGACCGCGTGCTGCTGTGGAACCATTACGCCGTGCCGCAATGGACCTACGGCAAGGTTCGCAGTGCGCGCTGGGATCGCTTCAGCCGGCCCGACCCGCTGCCGAAATACGGATTTTCGGCCTTCCCGACGATCTGGTGGTGGGACAAGGATAAGGCGGCCAAGGTGGGATCGCGTTCGTGAGGCATCCGTCGCGCCGGGACGTATTGATCATCGGCGCGGGTGCTGTGGCTTCAGGTGCGGCTACGCTTGTCACGCCCGTACAATCGGCAGACGTGGAGCGGCATGGCATCTCGTCGTTCGGCGACCTCAAATATCCGGCCGACTTCACCCATTTCGACTACGCCGATCCCAAAGCGCCCAAGGGCGGTCTGTTCTCGCAGATTGGCCCGAGCCGGATGTTCAATCAGTCATTCCTCACCTTCAATTCGCTCAACAGCTACATCCTGCGCGGCGACGCGGCGCAGGGCATGGAGCTGACCTTTGCCAGTCTGATGGTGCGGGCGAACGACGAGCCGGATGCGATGTACGGGCTGGCGGCTCGTGCGGTTCGTGTCTCAGCGGACGGAACGACCTATCATTTCCTGCTGCGGCCCGAGGCGAAGTTTCACGACGGCATCAAGCTGACTGCGCAGGACGCCGCCTTCTCGCTCACCATCCTCAAGGACAAAGGCCATCCGATCATCACGCAGCTGTTGAGGGACTTTGTCGGCGCGGAGGCGGCGGACGATGTGACCGTGGTGCTGCGCTTCAAGCCGGACCGCGCCCGCGACGTGCCGCTGTTCGCGGCCGGGCTGCCGATTTTTTCGCGCACCTATTACGCCAAGCGGTCGTTCGACGAGACCACGCTCGACGTTCCGCTCGGCAGCGGCCCATACAAGGTCGGCCGCTTCGAGCCCGGCCGCTACATCGAATATCAGCGGCAGAAGGACTGGTGGGGCGCCGATCTCGCGGTGGCTCGCGGCCATTACAACTTCGACACCGTGCGGTTTGAATACTACCGCGACCGCGACGTGGCGTTCGAAGGCTTCACCGGCCGTAGCTACCTGTTCCGCGAAGAGTTTACCTCGCGTATCTGGGCAACCCGTTACGATTTTCCGGCCATCAAGGACAAGCGCGTGAAACGCGAGGTGCTGCCGGACGAAACGCCGTCCGGCGCGCAAGGCTGGTTTCTCAACACGCGCCGGCCGAAGTTCAAGCATCTGAAGCTGCGCGAAGCGCTCATCTACGCGTTCGATTTCGAGTGGACCAATAAGACGATCATGTACGACTTATACGAGCGTACCCATTCGGTATTCCAGAATTCCGAGATGATGGCGATTGGCAAGCCCGGCGCCGACGAGCTTGCGCTGCTGGAGCCGTTTCGCGGCAACGTGCCGGACGAGGTGTTCGGCGAGCCGTTCGTGCCGCCGGTGTCCGACGGCTCCGGCGCCGACCGCGCGCTGTTGCGCCGCGGCGCGCAATTGCTCAACGAGGCCGGCTACGTCATCAAGGGCGGCAAACGGGTCGGCCCCGACGGCGAGCGGATCAGCATCGAGTTCCTCATCGAGGAGCCGACGTTCCAGGCGCACCACATGCCGTTTATCAAGAACCTCAATACCCTCGGCATCGACGCCACGGTGCGCATCATCGATCCCGTGCAAATGCAGAATCGCCGCAACGACTTCGACTATGACGTGGTGATTCAGCGGTTCGGCTTCTCCGCGACGCCAGGCGATTCGCTGCGCTCGTATTTCTCCTCCGGTGCGGCGGGGCTGAAGGGATCGCAAAACCTCGCCGGGATCGCCAACCCCGCGATCGATGCCATGATCGACAAGATCATCGCGGCGGAGAGCCGCCCCACGCTGGTGACCGCCTGCCGCGCGCTCGACCGACTGATCCGAGCCGGGCGATACTGGATTCCCCACTGGTACAAGGCATCCCACTGGATCGCCTATTGGGACATGTTCAGCCGCCCGGTCACAAAACCGCGATATGCTAGGGGTGTCCTGGAAACTTGGTGGTACGACGCCGAGAAGGCGGCCAAGATTGTCCAGAGGGGCTAACGTCCGGCTGGCCCTTCCGCCTTCAGTCCGTCATCCTGCCAGGACAGGATTGTCCTCAACCGGATAGCCAACCCCAGCCATGGCCGCCTACATCGTCCGCCGCCTGCTTTTCATGATCCCGACCTTGTTCGGAATCATGCTGGTTTCCTTCGTCGTGGTGCAGTTTGCCCCCGGCGGCCCGGTCGAGCGGGTGATCGCGCAATTATCCGGTGCGGACACCGGCGCGGGCTCCCGCATCCCCGGGTCGGGCGGGGGCGGAGACTTCGGCTCGCGCGGCCAGGTGCAGGGCGGCTCGCAGATCGACACCACCACGTCGAAGTATCGCGGCGCGCAGGGACTCGATCCGGACTTCATCAAGAAGCTGGAAGTGCAGTTCGGCTTCGACAAGCCGGCGCACGAGCGCTTCCTGCTGATGCTGTGGAACTACCTGCGGTTCGATTTCGGCAAGAGCTATTTCCGCGACACCAGCGTGATGGAGCTGATCAAGGAGAAGCTGCCGGTGTCGATGTCGCTCGGCATCTGGATGACGCTGCTGACCTACCTGATCTCGATCCCGATGGGCATCCGCAAGGCAGTGTCCGACGGCTCGCGGTTCGACGTCTGGACCTCGGGCATCATCATCGTCGGCTACGCGATCCCTGGTTTCCTGTTCGCCATCCTGCTGATCATTCTATTCGCCGGCGGCTCCTACTTCGATTGGTTCCCATTGCGCGGGCTGACCTCCGACAACTGGTCGACGATGCCGTGGTGGAAGAAGATCCTCGATTATTTCTGGCATCTGGCGCTGCCGCTCACCGCCATGGTGCTCGGCGCCTTCGCCACCATGTCGTTGCTCACCAAGAACTCGTTCCTCGACGAAATCCGCAAGCAGTACGTTCTCACCGCGCGCGCCAAGGGCTGCACCTCGAACCAGACGCTCTACGGCCACGTGTTCCGCAACGCCATGCTGATCGTGATCGCGGGGTTCCCGGCCGCGTTCGTGCACGCCTTCTTCTCGGGCTCGCTGCTGATCGAGACCATCTTCTCGCTCGACGGGCTCGGCCTGCTGGGCTTCGAGAGCGTGCTCAATCGCGACTATCCGGTGGTGTTCGCCACGCTCTACATCTTCGCCCTGATCGGCCTTGTCGTGAATCTGATCTCCGACCTGACCTACACCTGGATCGATCCGCGGATCGATTTCGAGACCCGGGAGGTCTGAGGTGGACGCCAAGACCGAGTCCGGTCGGGAACTATCCGAAAAGCTGGACGAAGCATCGTCGATCTCGCCGCTTGGTGCGGTGGTGCCACCGGAGCATCGGCGCCTGGCGCTGTCGCCGATCAATTTGCGGCGCTGGGAAAACTTCAAGCACAACCGACGCGGTTATTGGTCGTTTTGGTTTTTCACGATCGCTATTTTTTGCTTCGCTGTTCGCGGAGTTCATAGCGAACGACAAGCCGTTCCTGATCCGGCACGAGGGCCGCTTCTATTTCCCGGCGGTCGTGACCTATCCGGAAACTGCGTTCGGCGGCGAGTTCGAGACGGCGGCGGACTATCGCGACCCCTATCTGCAGAAACTGATCGCGGAAAAGGGCGGCAGCATATGGTGGCCGATCATCCGTTATTCTTATGACACCCACAATCTCGATCTCCCGACACCAGCGCCTTCGCCGCCGACTTGGAGGCTTACCGAGGAGCAGTGCAGGGCGGTGGTTGAGAAGAAGAGGTCTCAAGAGCTGCCGCGATCTTGAGTTCAACTGGCTTGGTACCGACGACCAGGGCCGCGACGTGGTGGCGCGGCTGATTTACGGCTTCCGTATCTCGGTGCTGTTCGGTTTGGTCCTCACCATCATCTCATCGATCATCGGTATCGTTGCCGGCGCGGTGCAGGGCTATTTCGGCGGTTGGACCGATCTTCTGTTCCAGCGTGTTATTGAAATCTGGACCTCGGTGCCCTCGCTCTATCTGCTGCTGATTATTTCGTCTGTGTTGACCCCAGGATTCTTCGTCCTGCTTGGGATCTTCTTCTGTTTTCCTGGGTGTCTCTGGTCGGCTCTGGTTCGCGCGGAATTCCTTCGCGGCCGCAACTTCGAATATATCCAAGCGGCGCGCGCGCTCGGCGTGTCGAATGCCAAGATCATGTTTCGCCACTTGCTGCCAAACGCCATGGTGGCGACGCTGACGTTTCTACCGTTCATCCTGTCGTCGTCGGTGATGACGCTCACCGCGCTCGACTTCCTTGGCTTCGGGCTGCCGCCCGGCTCGCCCTCGCTCGGCGAATTGCTGTCGCAAGGCAAGGCCAACATCCAGGCGCCCTGGCTGGGTCTCGCCGGCTTTTTCTCGGTCGCCATCATGCTCTCGCTGTTGATCTTCATCGGCGAGGCGGTGCGCGATGCCTTCGATCCCAGAAAGACTTTCCGGTGACCGCATGAACGCGAGCGAACTCCTTCTCTCCGTCACCGATCTTTCGATCGTATTCCACCAGGGCGGGCGCGAGACGGTCGCCGTCGACCGCATCTCATTCGACATCAAGCGGGGCGAGACGGTCGCGCTGGTCGGCGAATCGGGATCGGGCAAGTCGACCACGGCGCTGTCGATCCTCAAGCTGTTGCCGTATCCGTCGTGTAGTCACCCGTCCGGCAAGATCGTCTTCAAGCACAAGGAGTTGCTGGGCCTGGCCGAGCACCAAATCCGCCATGTCCGCGGCAACGAGATCACCATCATCTTTCAGGAGCCGATGACGTCGCTCAACCCGCTGCACACCATCGAGCGTCAAATCGGCGAGATTCTCGAATTGCACCAGGGTGTGACCGGCTCAGCTGCACGCGCTCGCATCCTCGAATTGCTGGACCAGGTCGGCATTCCCGATCCGGCGGGACGGCTGAAGAGCTATCCGCATCAGCTCTCCGGGGGCCAGCGTCAGCGCGTCATGATCGCGATGGCGCTCGCCAACGAGCCGGACCTATTGATAGCCGACGAGCCGACCACCGCGCTCGACGTCACGGTGCAGGCTCAGATCCTCAAGCTGCTGAAGGAAATCCAAAGGCGCCACGGCATGGCGATGCTCTACATCACCCACGACCTCGGCATCGTGCGCAAGATTTCGGACCGGGTCTGCGTGATGAGCAAGGGCAAGATCGTTGAGCATGGCCCGGTCGAGCGCGTCTACACCGCGCCAGAGCATCCCTACACCCGTGCTCTCCTTGCCGCCGAGCCGAAGGGCGTGGCGCCACCGATCAACGAAAGCGCGCCGGTGGTGATCAAAACCGACGATCTGAAAATCTGGTTCCCGATCAAGCGTGGTGTGCTGCGCAAGACCGTCGGGCATATCAAGGCGGTCGATGGTGTCAGCGTCGAGGTGCGCGAGGGCGAGACACTCGGCGTGGTCGGCGAGTCGGGCTCAGGCAAGACCACGCTCGGTCTTGCCATCATGCGGCTGATCTCCTCCGAGGGCCCGATCGTGTTCATGGGCAAAGGGGTGAACGGCCTGCAGTTCAAAGAGATGCGGCCGTTCCGGCGCAACATGCAGATGGTGTTTCAGGACCCCTACGGTTCGCTGTCGCCGCGCATGTCGGTCTCTGACGTCATCTCGGAAGGCCTCGGCGTGCACTTCCCAAAAATGCCGGCGGCGGAGCGCGACCGACGCGTGCTCGCTGCGCTCAAGGACGTCAACCTCGATCCGGAATCACGCCATCGCTACCCGCACGAATTCTCCGGAGGCCAACGCCAGCGCATCGCGATCGCGCGTGCCATCGTGTTGGAGCCGAACTTCGTGGTGCTCGACGAGCCGACCTCGGCGCTCGACATGCTGATCCAGGCGCAGATCGTGGAGCTGCTCCGCGACATCCAGAAGCGCCGCAAGCTCACCTATCTGTTCATCTCGCACGATCTCAAAGTGGTGGCGGCGCTGGCGAGCCGCCTGGTTGTGATGCGTCACGGCAAGGTGGTGGAGTCCGGGCCCGCGACCGAGGTGTTCAAGAACCCCAAGACCGACTATACGCGTGCGCTATTTGCCGCCGCCTTCTCGCTCGAAGCCGTCGGCGGCGGCGCAGTGGCGCAATAGCGCGAACTGTCGTCGGGCATGGCCAGAAACGCTATCCTGGTCGCGATTGACGGCCCGCAGGCCAAGGGTTGGATTCCGCTGCTCAAGGAGTGCGGCAAGGACCGTGATCTGCGCATCTGGCCCGATGCGATCGGCGATAAGGCTGACATTGCCTACGCCTTGGTTTGGCGCCCACCGCCGGGCCTGCTCGCAACGCTCCCAAACCTCAAGGCGATCCTCAACATCGGCGCTGGCGTCGACGCGCTGCTCGCCGATCCGACGCTGCCGAACCTGCCGATGGCGCGCGCCGCGCATCCCGACCTGACCAAGCGCGTGGTCGGCTACGTGGTGCTGCACGTGCTGGCGCATCACAACCGCACCTGGCGCTACGTGGTGCAGCAGCGCGAGCGGCTCTGGCGAGAGCACAAGCATCCGTCGTCCGATCAGGTCGCGGTTGGCATCATGGGCATTGGCGTCATTGGCACCGAGGCCGCCCATGTGCTCGCCCGGCTCGGCTTTCAGGTCGCGGGTTGGAGTCGTACGCCGAAAACCGTTGCCGGCATCGAGGCTTTTCACGGGCCTGCCGCACTCGATGAGTTCTTGGCGCGCACTGAAATTCTGGTCTGCCTGCTGCCGCTCACCGCGCAAACCGAGGGTCTGCTTAATCTCGCACTATTCCGCAAGCTCAAGCGTGACGGTGCGGCCGGCGGTGCGTTCCTGGTCAACGCGGCGCGTGGCAAGGTCCAAGTTGATGCGGACATCATTGCGGCGCTCGACGAGGGCTCGCTCGCCGCCGCCACGCTCGACGTCTTTCCGCAGGAGCCCCTGCCGGCGCAGAGCCCGCTTTGGACGCATCCCAAGGTGACGCTGACTCCGCATGTCGCCGGCGACATCTCGCCGCAAGCGTTCGTCGATCAGTTGTTCGCACAGGTCGACAGGTTTGAACGCGGCGAGTCATTGGAAAACATGATCGATCGCGACCGCGGATACTGATAGCCTAAGCCAAAACAATGAAGTTGCGGCAGGGGAGGGATCATGTGCTCCGCAATCGTACGCATTGTAGTGACCGCATTCTTGCTCGCAGCGCCCGCCGCGCAGGCCCAGGACTATCCAAGCCGCGCCATCACCATCATCGTGCCGCTCGCCGCGGGTACCGGCATGGACATCATCGCCCGCCTCTATGGCGAACAACTCGCCACCGCGCTGGGCAAGCCCGTCGTCATCGAGAACAAGCCCGGCGTCGGATTTCTGGCGGCGACGCAAACCGTCCTGTCGGCGCCCGCGGATGGACATACGCTGCTGGTCGGAGCGCCGTCCAATTTGTCGTACAACCACATTCTCATGAAGCAGCTTCCGTACGATCCCGAGAAGGACTTGGTGCCGATCTCGCATTACCTGACGTCGCCGTTCATTTTGGTGGTCAATCCGTCGATGCCGGTCCAGACCGTTCCCGAATTCATCAAGTACGCGAAGGAGCAAACGACGCCACTGAGCTACAGCTCGCCCGCTGGCGGCGGCGTGCCGCATTTCGCCGTCGAGGTGATTAAGCAACGCTTTGGTCTGAAACTGACTCACGTGCCGTACCGGAGCAGCCCGCAGTCGGTTGTGGACATCGCCTCCGGCCACATCAACTTTGCTTTCTCCGAGGCCGGGGCTTCGCAAGCGCTGATCCACGACGGCAAGTTGCGCCCGCTCGCCGTGTCGTCGCGGCAGCGGCTGCCTGCACATCCTTCGATTCCGCCGTTCGCCGAGGTGTCCGGCATCGCCGACTACGAGGTCGTAGCGTGGCATATGCTGGTGGCGCGGTCCGGGACGCCGCCGCCGATCCTGCAGCGTTTGAATGTGGAGATGAAACGGATCATGAGCGCTCCGGAGATGCAGCAGCGCATCTCCGGCATGGGGCTGATCCCGCTCGATCCAGCGCCGCTCGCGGAAACCGATCGCTATATCAAGTCCGAGATCGTGAAATGGCGGACGCTGCTGACGGCCATCGGGCTGGCAGGCACGCAATAATTTATGGTCGCCGCACGCTGGTGACTTGGCTGCCGGCGGCGCCGATGCGCGCCAAGGATTCGGCCACGGGTTCGATTGCCACCGCCATGTGGAAGGCGTTGGCGTGGATCATGCTGTTGCGGCCGCGCGCAATGGCGACGTGGCCTTTCCAGAAGATCAGGTCGCCGTGTTGCAAGCCGGCGAGGCTTACGGACTTGCCGAGCGCAGCTTCCTGCATGTCGCTGTCGCGCGGGCAAGCCACGCCGCAAGCGGTCAGCGCTACCTGGACGAGCCCCGAGCAATCCAGCCCGAGGCTGGTCTTGCCGCCCCAGAGGTAGGGCGTGCCGAGGAAACGCTCGGCCACCGCGACGAAGTCCGACTCAGCGGTATCGAGGGGTGCGAGGTGCTGCATCGGCACATGTCCGCCGGTCGGCGTGACGGCGAACGTCTCGTGCGAGCGCACAACCGCGATCCGGGCGCCCAGCGGCAGCGCTTCGGCTGGGGGCAGCTTGATCGACGGGCCGGGGAACACCAGCGTGCGCAGCGCCACGACCTTGTGGGTCGGCGCCGGGCCGGGGGCGAGCAGCGCTGCGGCCGGCAGCCAACCGACGTAACCATCGCCGGCGAGCTGGCCCCAGGCCCAGCCCTCCTCGTCGGTTTCGTAGATGGTGACGCGCTCGCCCAGCAGTGCTTCGGTGAGCATGGTCGCGTCGTGCGACGGCGCGGCACGCACCGGCGCCAGGCCGATTACCACTTCTTGCACAATGCCATCGACAAATCGCGCCGCTTCGACCTTGCCGCGCAGGTGGCTCGCCGCCAAATCCGGGCGGGCTGGGGTGAGACGAGGATCGAAGCGGGCCATCAGCCGTAGCGCGCGCACAGCAGCGCATAGAGCGCTCGCGCCGCCTGGCATTCGCCGCCCTCTGGCCGGCCTGGCTTGGCCGATGGCGTCCAAGCATAGATGTCGAAGTGCAACCAGCTCGCCGCCGCGGAAACAAACCGTTTGAGGAACAGCGCGCAGACGATCGAGCCAGCCATGCCCCCGGAGGCGACGTTGTTAAGGTCGGCGGTCTTGGAATCCAGCATCGCGTCGTAGCGCGGCCACAGCGGCAGCCGCCACAGTGGGTCGTTCTCCTGCTTGGCGTAGTGCGCGAGTTCAGTCGCGAGCGCTTCGTCGTCGGTGTAGTAGGGTGGCAGCTCCGGCCCGAGCGCGACGCGTGCCGCGCCGGTCAACGTGCCCATGTCGACCAGCAGGTCCGGGTTCTCCTCGTCGGCCAGCGCCAGCGCGTCGGCGAGGATGAGGCGGCCCTCGGCGTCAGTATTGCCGATCTCGACGTTGAGCCCCTTGCGCGAGGGATAGACGTCGAGCGGCCGGAACGCGTCCCCGGCGACGGAGTTTTCGACCGCCGGGATCAGCACCCGCAGCGAAATCGGCAGGCCGCGATCCATGATCATGTGTGCGAGCGCCAGCACGCTCGCTGCGCCGCCCATGTCCTTCTTCATGATCAGCATCGCGCTCTCGGGCTTGAGATCGAGCCCGCCGGTGTCGAAACATACGCCCTTGCCGACCAGCGTCACCTTCGGATTGTCGGGCCTGCCCCAGCGCAACTCGATCAGGCGCGGTGCGCGCATGGCGTCGGCGGCGCGGCCAACTGCGTGGATCAGCGGGAAGTTTTGCTTGAGGAGGTCGTCGCCGACGGTCGAGCGGACCTTTGCGCCGTGGCGCTTGGCAAGCGCACGGGCTGCGGCTTCGAGCTCTGCCGGGCCGAGATCGTTCGCCGGTGTGTTGATCAGGTCGCGGGCCAGCGTGACGCCGTCGGCGATGCGCGAGAGATCGTTGCCATCGACACCGTCCGGCAACACCAGCTTGATCGTTTTGTCCTTCGCCTTGCGATAGCGGGCAAATCGGTAGACCCCGAGCGCAAACGCGAGCGTGGCAAGCCGCGCGTCGTGTGGTGCATTGGCGAAACGATACGTTCCGGCCGGGAGAAGGCCCGGCAAGAGGCCGGGCAGAAACGCATTCTGGTGCGCGTCAGCGGGTTCCAGCCCGAACAGAGCCCCTCCGCCTGGCAAGAGGAGATGCCGGCCGGCGCCGGGCTCGTATCCCGCCGCCTTGACGAAAGCGCGGTCGCGCGCAGCCAGCTTGTCGCAGGTCTTGCGGAACGTTGCCGCGGTTACGAACCAGATCGGCTGGGCCGCCTTGCTGCGCGCCACAAACACCGGATGCATGCGTTCAGTCTGCCTTGATGATGAATTTGCGCGGCATCGGCTCCCGGCTGTTCGGGCCGAACCAGGCGTCGAAAATCTTGGCTGCCTCACCGGAGGACTCGATATCGAGCAGCGCGCGGTTGATGGCGGCCTTGAGGCGCGGCTCATCCTTCTTCAAGGCGAAACCGGCGTTGCGTGACTTTTGGAAGTCGGCCACGAATAGGTAATCGTCCGCGCGGCCGGACTGCTGCACGATCGCGCGCAGCACGCTTTCGTCGGTCGGGAACGCATCGACCTTGCCGTCCTTGAGCATGTCAAATGCGATGGCGTAGTCGCGCACGTAGACCAACTCAATGTCCGGCACGGCCTCCTTGAGATTTCCGCCGGCCGTCGACGAGGCGGCCGAAGAGGCTTTCTTGCCGGCAAGCTGCTTGACCGAGGTGATGCCGCTCGACTTCTGGACGATCACCGCGTGGGGCGCGACGAAATAGATGTAGCTGAAGTCGATATCCTTGAGGCGCTCCGGCGTGCGGGTCATCGACGTGGCGACGAAATCAATCTTGCCCTGTTGCAACAGCGGAACGCGCTCTGCGCTCGATAACGAAACGGTTTCGACCGTGATGCCCAGCCGCTTGGCCACGGCCTGGACCAGGTCAAGGTCGTAGCCGACCACGGTGCTTTCGCCGGGCTTCTTGAAGCTGAACGGCGGTGAGGTGTCGCTAACGCCGACGATGACCTTGCCGCGCGCCTTGACGTCATCGAGCTTGTCGGCGGACGCCGGCGTGACAAGCAGCATGGCGGCCGCAGCAGCTGCCGCCGCAATCGCACGGCTCATGATGGTCCTCCCGCAGGTCCCTGCGGCAACATGTCATGGCGCCTTGCCCCCCAGCAAGCAGGGCCGGTCGGGCCTCAGGAGGCCGCGGCAGCGCTGGGTTAACCACTTGTTAGGGTTAACATTTTATTGCTCAACCCTCGCCCGGCGCGCCTCGCAGCCGCTGTGGCCGAGCGGGGAGCCATGCGCCGCATCGACCTTCGCACCGCCCGCCTTTTTGCCTCAGTCGGCGCCATCGCCCTCACGATGGTCGCGGCCGGCTGTGCCACCAAGCCCGGGTCCGACGTTACGGGCTCGATCGCTACGGAGTCTCCACCGCGCACCGAGGCCGAGTGGCGCCGCGAAATGGACGTCTGGGGGCAGCGCTACCGTGCCAATCTGCAAGACCCTGAGGCGGCGATACGTTACGCTCAAGCCCTACGCGCGATCGGGCAACGCGCTCAGGCCGCCGCTGTGCTTGAGCAGGCCACTATCCAGAATCCACAGGACCATGCCCTCGCCGGCGCCTACGGCCGGGCGCTGGCCGACAATGGCAACTATTCGCAGGCACTTGAAGTTCTGAACCGCGCTCATTCGCCGGATCGCCCGGATTGGCGCATCCTCTCGGTGCAGGGCGCCGCGCTCGATCAACTCGGCCGTCACGCCGAGGCGCAGCGCTACTACGCCAGCGCGTTGCGGTTGGTACCGGATGAGCCGTCCGTGCTCTCCAATCTCGGCCTGTCGTACGCGCTGTCCAAGGATTTGCCGCAAGCCGAGGTCACGCTGCGCCGCGCCGCCTCGCTCAAGCCGGCGGATCCGAAGATCCGCCAGAACTTCGCGCTGGTGGTTGGCCTGCAGGGCCGCTTCGCGGAGGCCGAAAAGATCGTACGCGCCGATTTGTCGCCCGAGGAAGCCGCGCAGAACGTCGCCTACCTTCGACAGATGTTGGCACAGCAAGGCAACCTGAAGAAGGTCACGCGCCCGGGCGCCGCGCACGCCCTTGACCGGCACTTAGAGCGTGATCACGACAAGCGGTAGTCTGATTCAGCTTAGCTCAATCAAACTCTAGCGCCCTTTGACGGCGTTCTGCGCCGGTGCTTCCGGCGTCTTCCTGCGTCGCCATGACCCGGATCGCCGCTGGTCCCAGGATCACGATGAACAGCACCGGCAGGAAGAACAGGATCATCGGCACGGTGAGCTTGGGCGGCAGCGCCGCGGCCTTCTTCTCGGCTTCGGACATGCGCATGTCGCGGTTTTCCTGCGACAGCACGCGCAGCGTCTGCGCGAGCGGCGTGCCATAGCGCTCGGCCTGTTGCAGCGCCACGCAAACCGACTTGACCCCTTCCAGGTCGGTGCGTTTGGCGAGGTTCTCGTACGCCATTCGGCGGTCCTGCAGGTAGGACAACTCGGCAGTGGTCAGCGTCAGTTCCTCGGCGAGCGGAACCGACTGCGATCCGATTTCCTCGCTGACCTTCTTGAAGGCCGCCTCGACCGACATGCCGGACTCGACGCAGATCAGCAGCAGGTCGAGCGCGTCGGGGAACGCCCGCTTGATCGAAAGCTGACGCTTGGCGATGCGGTTCTTCAGGAACACGTAGGGCAAGTGCATGCCGGCGTAGGCGGCCGCCAGGCACATGCCGATCTTGACGGTCGCCGGCTGATCGATCTCGAGCACCACGAACACGTAGAACAGGGTGAACACCAGCAGCACCGAAGGCGTCACCATGCGGAAGAACAGGAAGGCGACATAAGGCGCATGGCCGCGGAAGCCGGCCTGCACCAGCTTGTCGCGCGCCTCCTCCTGCGCCAGCCACTTGGTCAGGTTGAAGCGCTCGACCACGTTGGCCATATACTGCTTCGGCGTTTGCCGGAGATTGACCTTTTCCCTTTCCCCGCGGGCCAGACGCTCGCGCTCGCGCTGACGGATTTTTTCGCGTTCGAGCGATACCGCCTTCATTCGATTGGAGAGCGTATTGGTCGTCAACAGCGGCATCGCCAATGTCAGCACGGTTGCGACCGCAGCCACCGCGGCGAGCGTCATCGTTAAGAACTTCGGATCGTGGAATTTCGCGATGATGAGTTCGATCATGGCACCGCTCAGAAGTCGAAGTTGATCATCTTTTTCATCACGAAGACGCCCATCGACATCCACACGACGCAGCAGGCGATCATGATGCGGCCCAGCTCGGTCGTCCAAAGCAGCTCGATGTAGTCTGGGCTGGTGAGATAGACGAGCAGGCCCACGCAGACCGGCAGAGAGCCAATGATGACCGCCGAAGCCTTGGCCTCCATCGACATCGCCTGAATCTTGGCTTTCATCTTTTTGCGCTCGCGCAGCACGCGCGACAGATTGCCCAGCGCCTCCGACAGGTTGCCGCCGGCCTTCTGTTGGATCGAGATCACGATGCCGAAGAAATTCGCCTCCGGCAGCGGCATGCGCTCATAAAGTTTCCCGCAGGCTTCACCGAGCGGTATTCCGATGGTCTGGGTCTCGACGATCGCCCTGAACTCGGTCTTTGCCGGCTCCGGCGCCTCGTTGGCGATGATCTTGAGAGAATCGAGCAGCGGCAATCCGGCCTTGATGCCGCGCACGATGACGTCCACCGAGTCGGGAAACGTGTTGAGGAATTTGTTCTCGCGGCGAGTCTTGAGGAACGACAGCAGCCACATCGGGAGGCCGCAGGCCGCGGCGAAGCCGAGTGCGATCGCAGGCAGGAACCCGGCTCCCATTATCAACGTCAAGAGCAGCACGAACACGCCGAAGCCACCGGCCATCATCATGAAACGTTGCTTCGACAGGTTGAGGCCGGCCTGCACGATGCGTGCCTGCAACGGGGGCCGTTTCGATTTGTTGTTCTTGACCTCCAGATCCTTAAGGGATTCCTCCACTTGCTCGCGACGGGATTTCTGTGCGCCGCGGCTCACCCGCGTCGTGGCAGGCTCCGTGCGCGCGGCGGCGACGCGGCGGCGCTCCGCGGTGCGCTCGCCGGACAGGATCGGATAGAGGAAGACCCAAGCCACACCGCCGATCGCGAGCCCGACCAGCAGGAACAGGGCGAGATGCTGCATCTTCATGGCAGCTAGGCCCTACCAGAGGGTACGTTTTCGGTGACGTTGGCAGCGTCAAGTGCGGCCGCCAGACGCGTCTCCTCACCGTAGTAGCGGGCTCGATCCCAGAACTTGGGCCGGCCGATACCGGTCGAGCGGTGGCGGCCGATCAGCTTGCCCTTTTCGTCCTCGCCGAGGATTTCGTAGACGAACAGATCCTGAGTAATGATGACATCACCCTCCATCCCGATTACTTCGGTGATGTGGGTGATCTTGCGCGAGCCGTCGCGCAAACGCGCCGCCTGCACCACGACGTCGACCGACGCGACCAGCATTTCGCGAATGGTTTTCGACGGCAGCGAATAGCCGCCCATGGTGATCATGGATTCCACGCGGGACAGCGCCTCGCGCGGTGAGTTGGCGTGCAGCGTGCCCATCGAGCCGTCGTGGCCCGTGTTCATCGCCTGCAATAGATCGAAGGCTTCGGGTCCGCGCACTTCGCCGACGATGATGCGCTCCGGCCGCATACGCAGGCAGTTCTTGACCAGGTCACGCATCGTGATCTGGCCTTCGCCTTCGATGTTGGGCGGCCGGGTTTCCAGCCGCACCACATGCGGCTGCTGGAGCTGCAGTTCGGCCGCGTCCTCGCAGGTGATGATGCGTTCGTCGTCGTCGATAAACTGGGTCAGGCAGTTGAGCAGCGTGGTTTTGCCAGAACCGGTGCCGCCGGAGACGATGGTGTTGACGCGGCAGCGACCCATGATCCGCAGAATTTCCGCGCCTTCCTCCGTGATCGAGCCGAACTTGACCAGATTCTCAAGCTTGAGCTTGTCCTTCTTGAACTTGCGGATGGTGAGTGCCGGACCGTCCAGCGCCAGCGGCGGCACGATGGCGTTGACGCGCGAGCCGTCGGCGAGACGCGCGTCGCAGATCGGCGAGGATTCGTCGACACGCCGGCCGACCTGGCTGACGATGCGCTGGCAGATGTTGAGAAGCTGTTGGTTGTCGCGGAACCGGATGCCGGTGCGCTGGATCTTGCCGTTGACTTCGATGAACACCGTGCCGGCGCTGTTCACCATGATGTCGGCGATGTCGTCTCGCGCCAGCAGCGGCTCGAGCGGCCCATAACCCAGCACGTCGTTGCAGATGTCGTCGAGCAATTCCTCCTGCTCGGCGATCGACATCACGATGTTCTTGATCGCGATGATCTCGTTGACGATGTCGCGGATCTCCTCGCGCGCGGCGTCGGCGTCGAGCCTTGCCAATTGAGCAAGATCGATCGCTTCGATCAGCGCACCGAAAACGGTGCCCTTGGTCTCGTAATAGCTTTCGGAGCGCTTCGAATCGATCGCGGTCGGCACCGCCGCGTTCGCAGCCGCCGAAGCCGGCGACGCGACGAGCGGAGCGCCAAGGCCAGCCGAGGGCATCGGCGCGCGGCCGGGCTCCGGCGGCTTGGGCCCGGCGGCGGACGCATCATGGGCTTGGGCGCCGGCGGTGGCGGGGCCGCGGTGCGGGGGTCGATGTTGCTGCGCTTGCCAAACACGAACGCGAACTCAGCCTTGTCGTTTCGTCAACTTTGAAAGCAGCGGGGTTAGGAAACCGGAGCGGGACTTCTTCGCCTCGGCACGGCCGGTCAGCAGTTTCGCCATGTCCCGGAAGGTTTCCGTGGTGCGATGCTTGGCCGACACTTCGGCGATCATCTGGCCGTTGTTGGCGGCGGCGCCGAACAGTTGCGGCTCATACGGAATGATCGCCACCGGCTCGTCCTCCAGACCCTTGGCGAAATCGGCAGGCTTGATCTCGGGCCGTTTGGGCACGCCAACCTGGTTGAGGCAGTAGTACGGGCGGCGGTCGTTAACCCGCGCGGCGCGCAGGAAGTCGACCAGGTTCTTGGCATTGCGAAGATTGGCGAGATCGGGTGCGGCCACGATCAGGATGTCGTCGGCGCCGATCAGAGTGCGCTGGGTCCAGCCGGTCCACACATGCGGCACGTCCAAAATGATGCAGGGCACCGAGGAGCGCAGCGAGTCGTAGATGGCGTCGAATGCGTCGGCTCCGAAGTCGTAGACCCGCTCCAGCGTTGCCGGGGCGGCCAGCAGGCTCAGGTGATCGGTGCACTTCGACAGCAGCCGGTCGACGAAGTTGGTGTCGATGCGGTCCGGAGAAAACACCGCGTCGGCGATGCCTTGTGGCGGATCCTGGTTGTAGTCGAGACCGGCCGTGCCGAACGCCAGATCGAGATCGGTGACGACGGAATCGAGCGCGAGGTCGCGCGCGGTGGCCCAGGCGATGTTGTGCGCGATGGTCGAAGCGCCGACCCCGCCCTTGGCGCCGACCACGGCGACGATGCGGCCCACCGGCTTGGCGTCGGGTGACGTGAACAGTCCGCAGACCGCGCGAACCACGTCGATGGTGCCGATCGGCGAGATGAGATAGTCGCTCACCCCGCGCCGCACCAACTCGCGGTAGAGCGTGACATCGTTGTGCCGGCCGATCACCACGACCCGGGTGCCGGAGTCGCAGAATTCAGAAAGGCCGTCGAGGCCGTTCAGGATATTGTCGTTGCGTCCTTCGGACTCCAGCACGATGACATTCGGCGTCGGCGAGCCGCGATAGGCTTCAACCGCCGCGGTGATGCCGCCCATCTGAATCTTGAGGTGGGCCTTGACGAGCCGGCGATCCTCGCCGGCGGACTGGATCGCCGCGGCGGTCTCCACCGTTTCGCAGAACGCCTGGATCGAGACGCGCGGCGCCGGAGCAATGTGCTCGTCGGCGCTGGCGGCTTCAGCCGGCAGGCTTTCAGGCTCGGCGGTGCGCACTGCTTGCTGTCTGATCATTTGCCCAGATCGCTGATCGCGCCCTTGTTGGCTTCCGGATATGTCGTCGCCGGTCCTTCACCCTTGCGCCACTTGTCCATGCCGGTGGCGCGTTTGGCGGCGTAGGCCGGAGTTTCGCCACGCGGCTGCACGAAATCGGCGGGGTTCTCGACCATGGCGGCAAGATTGCGTTGCGTCGCGCAACCCAGGTTGAAAAACGGCTCGTTGTCGAAGTGCTTGGGGTCATAGCTCGGCCCGAGGTCGTCCGGCCACAGCCCGCAGGGCCCGGCCTTCGCCATCATCTGCGGGTAACGGATGCGCAGCGTTGCCGCGTTGCCGTCGGCGGGCGTGTAGGGATTGATGCCGATGCCGTGGTTCGGGATGCCTGCGCTCGCCAGAATCGAAAGGACGTGTTTCAAGGTGTCCTGTGCGGCGCGCTCGTTCGGCGTGCCGACCGGGCGATCGATGATGATGCCGCCGGTCGCTTCGCGCTTCCACGTCTGCGCGAAGGCGAGAACCTCGGCGCGCTGCATCGGTGTCAGGCCGCCGCGGCCGGCACCGACGAACAAGGTCAGTTTGCGGTCGCCTTCCTTGATCGCGATCGGGTGGCGGTCGCGATAGTCCTGCGGAATGCTGCCTGTGTTGTCACGGGCCGTGGTCTTGCAGGCGCCGAGCGCCGCGGCCAGGCTGGCGACGAGCAGGCCGCGCGCGGCAAGGCGCGTGGCGCGGCGCCAGGCGATCGTTGGGATGGTGTTGGGCATCGATCGTCTCCTGGTCGCGCTTCAGTCGAGAATGAAGCCGTAGTTGCCGCGATAGGCCTGCTGTTTCGGATAGGATTTTCCCGGCACGCCGTAGAGCTTGTTGAAGCGGCCGAGCAGCGTGGTCGAGGCGTCGGACGCATCGGCATAGCCATCGTCCGGCTTTGCTATGTCCTTCTGCGCCACCGCACGAACCACGTAGGGCGTGACCAGCACAACCAATTCGGTCTGGCGGTTGACATAGTCGCGGCTCTTGAACAGTGCGCCGAGCACCGGAAGGTTCATCAACCCGGGCAGGCCGTTGAGCTGCTGCTTGGTCTGCTCGGCGATCATGCCGGCCATGGCCAGCGTGCCGCCGGAGGGAATCTCCACGGTGGTCTCGGCACGTCGGGTCTTGATCGACGGGATGGTCAAAGTCGTGGTCTGGGCGGCGCTGATCGCCTGGGTCAGCGTCAGCGCGTTGTCATTCGATAACTCGGACACTTCAGTCAGCACCCTGAGGCTGATACGCCCTTCGCTCATCACCACCGGCGTGAAGTTCAGCCCGACACCGAATTTCTTGAATTGGATCTGGGTTTGACAGTTTCGGCTGACGGGATCGCAGGTGAAGCCCGCGGGGATCGGGAACTCGCCGCCGGCCATGAAGTTCGCGCTTTCGCCGGAGATCGCAGTGAGATTGGGTTCAGCCAACGTACGGATCACGCCGGCGCGTTCCATAGCGCGCAGCGTAGCGCTGACGCCGCGGTAGGTCGCGGTGATGGCGTTGGTGCTCACCAGCGCTGGCCCACTACGGGGAACGGGTTGGTGTTGCTGAAATCGAGCACCTTGTTGCCACCAGTCAGTGTGCCACTGAGGTCGACGCCGAGCTGCTTGATGACATCGCGCTGCATTTCCGACACGGTCACCCTCAGCATCACCTGGTCGCGGCCCCGCACTGCGATGTTGTTGATCACCTTGGCGGCCTCGCCGGCGAGCCGGGCGGCAGTGTCGTAGGCTTGCTGTGCCTCGATCGGGCTCTGGGCCGAGCCGGCGAGTATGATGCCGTCGGCAATGCCTTCGACCCTGATGTCGGAGTCCGGGAACATGCGCTTCATCGCCGCGCGGATGCCGTTGAGGTCGCGCGTCACCGCGATATCGAAGCCGATGATCTGTGCCCCCGAGGCATCGAAGAAGAACACGTTGGTCTGCCCGACTGCGACGCCGATCAGATAGGCCCGGCGCGAAGTCCGCACCACTGCGTTGGCGATCTTGGGATCGGCAACCAGCACGTCCTTGGCGTCGCGCGGCAGGTCGACCACCACGGTTTTGCCGACGCCGATCGGCACGAACTTGGCGGCGCCGTCGCCGATGACATCGGTCACGGCCGCGCCGGCGATCGGATAAGACGGGTCGGCCGCCCGGGCGGGACCGGACGGCAGAATGCCGGACATGGCGATCAGCGCCGCGAAGGCGCTTCGGAGAAACCTCGATCGCATCATGTCCCAGCTCCTTGCATACCTCGGCGCTTGCTTATTTGGGCGCCGTGGTCGTCACGCCGTAGCGGACGGTGTTGATTCCGGTGCGCCGGCCGACGTCGTCGGGCGGCGGTGCGTTGTTGTTGGCATCAAGCAGACTGCGCAGTGCGAGCGACAGCGTTCCGGTCTGGCGCGACAGCGCCAAGGTTTCCGACTGGCGGGGGCTGAGCTCGAGTGTCGCAGTCTTGCCGACGACGACACGCTGGCCATTCTTTTCCTCGACGGTCTGGTCGATCGCCAGCACGCGGACGTTGGTCAGAATGGTTTCGCTGGTGGTGGTTTCAGTGCCTCGGGCGTCCTGGTTCTTCTCGCGGCGCGACAGGATCACATCGACCCGGTCGTTCGGCAGGATGAAGCCCCCAGCCCCGGTCTCAGGCGAAATCTCGGTCGAGATCGCGCGCATGCCGGATGGCAGGATCGCGGCCATGTAGCCGGAACCGTTCGCCTTGATCAGCTTGGCTTCGCGAATCGGCTCGCCGGCCGTGAATGGCGCGCGCGCTATCGATCCCGACAGCTCATCGATGGCGTTCGGCTTGTCCTTTTTGAGGACGTAGGAGCTGCCGGTGGTCGCGGCCGGCCATTGCTGCCATTGCAAATCCTGAGCGCCGACTGCGGCGCCCATGTTGATGTCGGTTTTGGCGATCAGCACTTCGACGGTGGCCATCTGGGCCACCGGTGCGGGCGCTTCAGCTGGCTTCTGCTCATCGCCGCTGCTGGCGAGAAATGCGGCCGCCCCACCCGCAAGCAGGGCGATACCCAAGACTACATAACGCGCGGCATTCATGACGCTGCACTCACTGTGTTACGGATACGAAGGCCCGTCCCGGAACCCTCTGTGTTCACCTAGTGCGGCACCGGGCGTGCGTCCCAATCTTCGGAGATATCAGCAGGCAAAGGTCAATTCGTGGTTAACGCCGCGTATCTAAATGCGGTTAAAAATGTCTTGATGAGAAAAGGCCATGCGTGCGCGAGCAATGCGGCGACGCGGGGATCGCCGCGACGCGGCGTCTATAATGCGAGCTTCATCCAGAGCGTGTCTGGGTAGATCACCAGCGCCGCCGCGGCGAGCGCGATGCCGTAGGGCACGCCGCCGTCGAGCCGGTGCAGGCGCTTCGCCCATTCCTGCTCCGCGAGCACGGCCGGCAACGGCATCAGCCGAAAGCGGATCATGGCAAGCGTGAGCACGCCGCCGAACAGCGACGCGTAAAGCAGGTAGGGCATCAGGTGATCGAAGCCGAGCCACAGCGCGGTCGCCGCCGCGAGCTTGGCATCGCCGCCCCCGATCCAGCCGCGGGCGAAGAACACGAAGGTCACTGCCAGCACCGTGAATGCGGCGCCGACGTGCGACAACACGTCGTGGGGGCTCATCCCGGCGACAAATGCAAGCGCGAAGAATCCACCCACCAGGATTAGCGCGATCCGGTTCGAAATGGTCATGGTGAAGAGGTCGCTGGAGGCCGCGAAGGCCATCATCGCCGGGAACAGCAGCAATTTTACCGCGTCGGTCAGCATCGCTCAGTCACCTCGGCCGCATCGTAGGCCGTGCCTGTTGCAGTTTCGTTATCGCGGGCAGCGGTTTTGTCTTAAATCGGCGGCCGCGCAGCCGCCCAAACGAAAAGGCTTCGGCGGGCGCCGAAGCCTTCCGCATCTTGAAGCAAGAACGCGCTTAGTTGAGGGCGTTCTGGACCGACGTGAAGGTCGACTTCAGCTTCGAGCCGAGGCCCTGCACGACGGCGATAATGGCAACGGAGATGCCAGCGGCGATGAGGCCATACTCGATGGCGGTCGCACCTGACTCGTCCTTCACGAAACGCGAAACGAGGTTCTTCATCTGTAGCTCCTTAGATCCACACGTGGCTGTCTGAGCCGGTCCGCAACCGTTATGCCCGGTCGGTCGGACCGTGCGGAAAACCGTATCAACGCGGCCTTGCGGACGAGTTAATTCAATATATGAATTCCCGAGGTATCGCCGTGAGTTGTTATGTGGTTAACAATACATTGCTCAGTATTCGCAAAATCTAATTGTCCATGTGTGTGTAGAATAGACCTCGAATATTTGAGAAAACAAAAACGTGGTTTCGCGAATTGTCGACAATTTGCTGGCATTGCGCGGATCGATTCCAGGCGTTTCATTGGCGGCGACTTGACACACTGGCCGCGACATCCCGGCATGCGGCTGTCTTTGGAGTTCATTCACCAATTTGCAGTCAACTCAATCTGTCCGCCGGTTGGCAGGATGATGTGCGTTTGTTGCGTAGCGTGCGGAGAGTGCAATGTCGGCGTTGTTCCGTGGCCTCGCGGTGCTGGGCTTTGCAATTGCGTCCGCCGCGGCGGCCTATGCGACCGAGCCGGTCCATCAGGTCGGCGAGACCATCAAGATCAATCTCGATCAGGCCAAGCTGCTGAAATTGCCCGAGGGGATTTCCACCCTGGTAGTCGGCAATCCGCTGATCGCCGACGTCGCGGTGCAGTCTGGTGGCACGATGGTGGTCACCGGCAAAGGCTATGGAAACACCAATTTGATTGCGCTCGATCGCAACGGAGCGATGATCATGGAGCATCAGATTGAGGTGCAGGGCCCCCTCGGCAAGGTTGTCGTGGTTTACCGCGGCGTTGAGCGCGAATCCTACAGCTGCACGCCGGTTTGCGAGCGCCGCATCACGCTCGGCGACACGCAGAACTACTTCGCTCAGACGTTGACCCAGTCTGGCACGCTGAACACCCAGGCCCAGAGCGCTCAGCAGCAGCGATAAGTTTTCAGACCGGTTGACGCGCCACGGCGATCCCTCGGGCGACAAAACCGGCGCCGTCTCAATCATGGTTAGCGCTCCGTCACCGGCGGCCGCGTCTTTGTCAGGACTTGGCGCAACACTTCAAAAACGCCTGTTTGCTAGAAGTCCATGCAGATCGGCGGGTTGGTCCGCCGCAACCAGGTGCGTGGGCCATGATCGGGGAAATGCGTCAGAAGATAGTCGTTCGCGCGAAACGACTCTGCGGATTTGCCACTGCGCGGCGCATGGTGCGCCAGCAGGACGGCGCCGCAGCGGTCGAGTTTGCGTTGGTCGCCGCGCCGTTCTTGGCGATGGTGTTTGCCATCATGGAAACCGCGATTGTGTTCTTCGCCGGCCAGGCGTTGGAGACCGCGGCCGCCGACAGCGCGCGGCTCATCATGACCGGCCAGGCGCAGAACGCCGGCTACGATCAGGGCAAGTTTAAAGAGGCGGTGTGCGGAAAGATCTACGGCCTGTTCAATTGCAATGCCGGCCTATGGGTCGACGTGAAAAGCTATCCGACCTTTGCCAGCATTCCGACCAGCAAGCCGATCACCAACGGCAATTTCGACACCAACAACTTCGGCTATGCGCCGGGCACGCCCGGTGACATCGTCGTGGTCAAGCTAATGTACCAGTGGCCGGTCTATGTGTCGCTGCTCGGCCTCAATCTTTCCGACGTGTCGGGCGGCAAGCGCCTGCTCATGTCCACGGTTGCGTTCCGCAACGAGCCCTACAAGTGAGCCACGCCATGCACGCTTTGATCAATCGCTTCAAGAATGAAGCCGGCCTGATCGCACAAGACCTTCGTCGGCGGTTTGGCGGCCTGGCCAGTGATGAGCGCGGCGTCTCCGCCGTCGAGTTCGCGATGCTGCTGCCGCTGATGCTGACGCTCTACCTCGGCGCTGTCGAGGTTTCGCAGGGCATCGGCGCCGACCGCAAGGTGACGCTCACCGCGCGCACCGTGGCGGACCTGGTGTCCCAGGTCACCAGCGTCAGCAACAACGACATGACCAATTCGCTGAACGCCGCGTCCAGCGTGATGACGCCGTTCTCCAGCACCAATCTCAAGGTTGTGGTGTCGAGCGTGAAGATCGACGCACAGGGCAAGGCCACAATCGACTGGAGCGACACGCTCAACGGCACTGCGCGCACCAAGGGATCGACGGTGACTTTGCCGTCTGCGCTTGCGATTCCTAATTCGTCGCTGATCTGGAGCGAGGTAGAATACAACTACAAGCCGGTGATTGGTTACGTCATCACCGGCTCGATGAACCTCAAGGATCAGATCTACATGCGGCCGCGCATGTCCGACGCGGTTGCGCGCACGACGACCTGATTGCGCTGCTGTCTCAGGAGATCGGCAGCGCCGTCGTCGACTTGATCTTTTCCATTGCGAAGCGCGACGTGACGTTTTTCAGCGGCACCGCTGCGATCAGACGTTTGTAGAACGCGTCATAGCCGGCAATGTCGGCCGCAACGACCCGCAGCATGTAGTCGACGTCGCCTGCCATGCGGTAGAACTCCATCACCTCCGGCATCGCGCCGACCAGCTTGGCGAAGCGGTCGAGCCATTCACGCGAATGGTCGCCGGTTTCCACCGACACGAACACCGTGATGCCGAGCCCGATCTTGGCTTGGTCGACCACCGCGACGCGGCGCTGGATCACCCCGTCAGCCTCGAGCCGCTGGATGCGTTTCCAGCACGGCGTCGAGGACAGCCCGACGCGGCTGCCGATCTCCGCCACGGAGAGCGAGGCATCCTCTTGTAATACAGCCAGAATCTTGCGATCGATCACGTCCATCGAGAAAACTCTTCTAAAAATGACCTGTGGATCGGATATATAGGGTAAATTATTCTACATCAAGTCTCGAGCAGCGCCTCGACCTCGGGCCGGGCCGGCGCTCCCATGCTGCCGCCGAAACGCGTGCATTTGAGCCCGGCCGCGGCCGCGCCAAAGCGGATCGCCGTCACTTCATCGCGACCCTCGGCCAATGCCAGCGCGAAGCCGGCGTGAAACACGTCACCCGCTGCCAATGTATCGACCGCGTCGACGGAAAACACCGGCACCGTGCGCAGTGCCCCGTCGGTGATGTAACGGACCGGGTTTGGCCCGTCGCTGACCGCGAGAAACGCCTTGGTGCGTGGCGCCATGCGCTGGAGCGCAACGCCGAGATCGGTTTCGCCCGTGGTGGCGCGCAGGCATTCCGAGGAGAACACGACGTGGGTCGGAATCGCGAACAGCGGGTCGTCCTCGACGGTCGGACGATCGGCGTCGAGCACGACTGGAATGCCGCGCTCGCGCGCGGCTTCGCAGATCGGCCTGACGAAATTGGGAAAGCGGTTGTCGGCAAGCACCACGGCAATGCCGGATAGCAGCGGGCCGGCATCCGGTGGCTGCGCGGCTTCGATACGACGGTCGCGATAGGTCACGATGATCCGCTCGCCGGATGAATCGATCATGATGCCGGACACCGGGATTGCCGCGCCCGCGACGCGCACAATGCCCGTGGTGTCGATGCCTTCGTTCCGCATCGCCGCGATGAGCTGGTTGCTGGGATTGTCGGCTTCGCCGCCAAGCGGACCACTGTAACGCGCACGGCCGCCGAGTCGGGCCACTGCGATCGCGGCGTTCACTGCGCAGCCGCCGCAGACGGTCAAGAAGTCGTGGGTCATCGCCTTGCCACCGGGTGGAGGAAACTTATCCACTCGGAACAGGAGGTCCTGCACCGCGATGCCAATGCAGAGAACGGTCGCGGTTGTGGCGCTAGAAGACGTCGCCATCCCTCTCCACCCAAGCGCGGATGATGTGGTGGGCGATGGCCACGTGCGGCGGGCAGGTCAGTCCCTCCGGATGCTTGCGCATCAGCATGGCCGCGAGCTCGTCCTTGCTGAACCAGCGCGCGCCGACGAGCTCGTTCTGATCCATGGTGATGTCGTCGTTCAGCGCCTCGGCGTGGCAGCCGATCATCAGCGACATCGGGAACGGCCAGGGCTGCGTGAACAGGTACTTGACGCGGCCGCATCTGACGCCGGCCTCTTCCAGCGTCTCGCGCCGCACCGCGTCCTCGACCGACTCGCCCGGTTCCACGAAGCCGGCGAGGCACGACCACATGGTTGCGGCGAACCGGCCGGAACGGCCGAGCAGACCCTTGTCGCCTCGCACCGCCAGCATGATGACGACCGGATCGGTGCGCGGAAAATGCTCGCCCTTGCACGCCGGGCAGGCGCGTTTCCAGCCACCGTCCACCATGCCGGTTGCGGCGCCACAGTTGGAGCAGAAGCGGTGGCGCGCATGCCAATGCAGCATCGCCTTGGCCTCGGCAATCGGCGGTAGATGGTCGGCCGCGACCAGCCCCTGGATCGCGATGGATCGCAGGTCGGTGACGAAAAGGTCGCTACGCGCCTTGAGCGCCTCGGCACCGGCCTGGGTGATGCCGATGCCGAAGCGCGCGGCGTCATCCAGCAGTCCGAGGAACACCGTCTCCGCGTTCGGGGCCAGGGCGTGCGCCTCGGCCGGCGTGAACAGCGGATCGTGGACGTCGCCGCCCTTCCTTAGCACGACCAGTTCGCCGCCGATCACATAGGCGGCGGTACGGGCATCGTCGAGTTTCGCAGCCAGCCACGCCGCATCGTTGCGCCGCTCGGCGACGCGCTCGATGCGGCTCTCGGTGTAGCCAAGATGCGGCTTCGGGCCGAGGTCGTAGCGCGCGGACACGAGCAATCGGTTATTCCGCCGCTTCTCGCGTGGCCGAGCCGACCTGTCCGGCGCGCACCAGCCGGCCGGGCATGGCGCCGGTGTGGACACCGCGCTCGAAGATCGGATGGCCGGCAAGCAGCGTCGTCTCGTAGCCCTCGACGCGCGCCACGAAACGCCGGCCGTTAGCCGGCATGTCGTGCACAAGCTCGGGCTTGCGTGTCTGCAGCCGCTTGAAGTCGATGACGTTGACGTCGGCACGCAGGCCGGGCTGCAGCCGGCCGCGGTCGACCAGGCCGAAGAAGTCCGCGGTCTCGCTGGTCTGCCGTTTCACCAAGTGTTCGAGCGGGAGCTTCGGTCCGCGTTCGCGGTCGCGCGCCCAATGGGTCAGCATGTAGGTTGGCACGCCGGCGTCGATGATCGAGGTGCAATGTGCCCCGCCGTCGGAGAGTCCGAGCAGGCAGGCCGGATCCTTGAGCATCTCGAGGATCGGTTCGTGATCGCCGGTGACGTAGTTCACCACCGGGAAGTACAGATACTGGCCCTCTTCGAGGATGTAGTCGTAGGCGACCTCCTCGGGCGTGCGGCCTTCGCGCTGCGCGATCGCCGCGACGCTCTTCTCCGGACCGGGCTCGTAGTCGGGCGGGTTGCCCATGACGAAGAACTTGTCGAACCGCTTGGCCACGACCTGACGGAACTGGGCGAGCTTTTCGATCTCGGCGTCTGACGGCGTGTCGGCAAGGATTTTCCGCCGCATCTCGGGATCGCGCAAACGGCGACGCTGCTCCTCGATCGGCAGGCTTTCGAGCGCCTTGTAAGTCGGGCGCACCGTGAACGGGTTGAGCGCGGTGCCGATCCCCATCATGACACCGATCGGCCGGCCCGCCATCTGCGCCATCAGCGGCAGACCCTCGGCGCGTGCCTCGTGCACGGCCTTTACGAGGCGCCGCCAACGCTGCGGGTCGGAGTAGCGGTCGGTCAGCAGGAACCAGACCGGGCGGCCGGTGTCCTTGGCGACCTTGCGCATCCAGCGCAACTCGTATTCTTCGTCGTCGAAATCGCTATTCATGCCGAATGCGCCGGTGCCGGTCACACCCAGCGCCGAGCCAATGCCGATCAACTCATGATCCTCGGCGTCGCGCGACGGAACGAGGTCGCCATCCGGCGTCTTGTGAGAATCGGTGCGCGAGGTGGTGAAGCCGAATGCGCCGCAGCGCAGCGCTTCGATGGTCAAACGGCGCATTTCGGCGATATCGTCCGGGGTTGCGGCCTCGCGCCGCACCGCCCGGTCACCCATCACGTAAACCCGCAGCGGCAGATGCGCGATCTGCGCGGCGATGTCGATGGCGCGGGGCCTGCGCTCCAGCTCATCCATGTACTGTGGGAACGTTTCCCATTCCCAGTTCAGGCCGGCGGCTAGCACCGGATTGGGGATCTCCTCGACGCCTTCCATCAGGTCCATCAGTGCGCCGTGGTGCTCTTTCTTCACCGGCGCGAAGCCGACGCCGCAATTGCCGAACATCACCGTGGTGACGCCGTGCCAGCACGATGGCGCGAGCAGCGGGTCCCACATGGCCTGGCCATCGTAATGGGTGTGCACGTCAACCCAGCCGGGCGTCACCAACAGGCCGTCCGCATCGATATCGCGCTTGGCTGGGCCCTGTTTGCCGCCGACCGCCACGATGCGATCGCCGTCGATCGCCACGTCGCCGCTGAAGGATGCCTTGCCTGTGCCGTCGGCAATAGTGCCGCCGCGAATGACGATGTCATGCATGAAGCCGCTCCTGGGTTGCGACGCGGCAATGATGCGCTTTGGGCGATGGTGGCGCAATGCCTCAATGGCGAGCTGTTCATTGGAGGGCGGGCCGGCAGCGCATGCGGCCATGCGGCACGCGAGATTGTCCGGGGTTGATCAGGCCGTTACGTTTGCCTCGGCAAACGCGGATGGCTGATCCGAGAAAGGGGCATGCATGATCGAGGTCGTGCGCGAGGCGATGCAGGTCGAATCGTTCGACGGTCACCGGGTCGGCGCGTTCCTGCACCGGCCGTCGGCCGGACCCGCGCCCGGGCTGGTGATGATCCCCGAGATTTTCGGCATCAACCTGCCGCTGCGTGAGATGGCGGCGCGCTATGCCAGTGAAGGGTTCGCCGTGCTGGTGCTCGATATCTTTTCGCGCTTGGAGCGCGACGTGGACCTTGAATACGACGACCCCGGTCACGCCAAAGGGCGCGCGCTGCACAAGGCGTTCGACTACGCGACCGGCGTCAAGGACATGGAGGCCGGGATTTCGTTCTTGCGGGCGCGGCCCGAGTGCAACGGCAAGGTCGGCGTGGTGGGGTTCTGCCTCGGAGGCACGATGGCTTATCTCGCGGCCTCTCGCACCGACGTCGACGCGGCAGTGGGGTATTACGGCACCCGCATCCACCCGTTCACCGCCGAGGGCAAGGGTATCAGCAAGCCGCTGATCCTGCATTTCGGCGAGCTGGACCACACCACGCCGCCCGAACTGCTGCAGGGTCAGATCCTCCCCGCGATCGCAGGGAATTCGAACGTGCAGGCATTCGTCTATCCGAAGATGGTGCATGCCTTCGCCAATCACCGCCGTCCCGACACCTACGACGAGGCAGTGACCAAAACGGCGGACGCGCGCACCTTCGCGCATTTCCGCAAGTGGCTTGTGCCTGAGCCTCGCAGGGCGACGGCGTAAATGTTGGAGACGTTGCCATGACCAGGATGACGGGGGTTGCACTCGCGGCACTGCTCACCGCGTCGCTTGCGGGGCAGGTCATCGCGCAGGAATTCCCCCAACAGCGTCCCATCACCTTCGTGGTCGGCCTTGGCGCCGGTGGCGGCACCGACATCAACGCACGCATCTTCGCCGACGCGATCTCGCGCAACATGGGCCAGCGCGTCGTGGTCGACAATCGCACCGGCGTTGGCGGCGGTGTCGCTGCCGCCTATGTGCAGGGCGCTGCGCCGGACGGCCATACGCTGCTGATCATGTCAGGCCTCCAACACGCCTATCTGCCGGCGACGCAGCCCGGTCTGTACGAGCCGGTGAAAGGTTTCGCGCCGGTCACCACCTTCTTCGAGATGATCAGCATGCTCACCGTGCCGACAGTCCGGCTCAGAACATCGCGCAGTTCATCGAATACGGGAAGAAGAAGCCCAACGGTCTGTCGGTCGGCGCGCCCGGCCCTGGCTCGCCGCCGCATCTGTTCGGCGCCTTGATCAAGGAACAGACCGGCATGACGGTGGAAACCGTGCAGTATCGCGGCAGCACCACGATCATGACGGACCTCGCCGGCGGCCGGATCGATTTCGCCTTCCCGACCTACGGGCTCGGCCAGCCGTTTCTGCTGGAAAAGAAGGCGCGCGCTCTCGCCGTTGCCGCCGACAAGCGTTGGAGCGAGTTCCCGGAGCTTCCCACGCTGGTCGAGTCAGGCATCGTCAAGCAGATGCCGGCGATGTGGTTCGGTGTGGTGGCGCCGGCGGGAACGCCGGCGGCGATCGTGCAGCGGATCAACGACGAGTTCGTCAAGGCGGGAAAGGACCCCGACGTGATCCGCCGGCTCAACGCGACCGGGATGGTGGTCCGGACCACCGCGCCGGCGCAGATGCGCGACATGATGGTGGCAGAAACCGAGAAGGTCGAGGCGCTGGTGAAGCGGCTGAACCTCGGCCAGAAATAGCACGCCACGTTGTCTTACAACTCGAACCGCTCACGCAGGTCGGCCAGCCGGGATCGCAACGCGGTCTGCCCATAGGGAACGGCCGGCACCGCGCCCCACACTGGCTTCGGCCAGGCCGGATCGTTGCGTCCGCGCGCGATGATGTGGACGTGAAGCTGCGGCACCACGTTGCCCAGCGCCGCGACATTGATCTTCTCGCAGCCCGTCATCGCCTTCATCACGCGCGAGGCCTGCGTGATCTCTGCCATCAGCTGCGCGAGGTCCTCATCGCCAAGATCGATGATTTCGACGATGTTGGGCAGCCGTGGCACCAGCAGCAGCCAGGGATAGTTGGCGTCGTTGATCAGCAACACCCGGCACAACGGCAGGTCGCCGACCGGCAAGGTGTCGCGTTGAAGCTGGGGATGCAGCGACCAAACGGCCGAGGCGGCATTTTCCAGCATTGCAGCGACCTCGACGCGATTTTCCGCAGGAAAGCTAGCACGCCGTGGTGGGCGGCGGCTTGCTTTCCAGTCCCGTTGGCCCGATATAGGACGCGGGAGGTTGGCGGTGGACGAGCCACTCGCCAACCGGGTCAGGTCCGGAAGGAAGCAGCCCTAACGAGCACCGGTTCGGGTCGCTCGTCAGCCTCCCACCTCATTCTCGACATGCAGCCGCCGCGCGACGGAACTGTCGCTGCGGCGGACTGGGACCCGCGATGAACGACGCTACCAATCCGCAGCGCTCATCCGAACCTGGTTTCGATCTGGGTGAGCCGGCGGGTGGCGGCGCCACGCCGGCCTATCGCGTGTTGGCGCGCAGGTACCGGCCTGCGACCTTCGACGACCTGATCGGCCAGGAGGCCATGGTGCGCACCATCTCGAATGCGTTCGAGAGCGGACGCATCCCGCAGGCCTGGATCCTCACCGGCGTGCGCGGCGTCGGCAAGACCACGACGGCGCGTATCCTGGCGCGTGCGCTCAATTACCAGCTTCCCGACGGGTCGATCGGCGGCCCGACTATCACGATGCCGAAGCTTGGCATCCATTGTCAGGCGATCATGGAGAGCCAGCATATCGACGTGCTGGAGATGGACGCTGCGTCGCACAACGGCGTCGATGATGTGCGTCAGATCACCGACGCGTCGCGCTACGCTCCGGTCAGCGCGCGCTACAAGGTCTATATCTTCGACGAAGTGCACATGCTGTCGACGCAGGCCTTCAACGCCCTGCTGAAGACGCTGGAAGAGCCGCCGGCACACGTCAAATTCGTCTTCGCCACCACCGAAATTCGCAAGGTGCCGGTCACGGTGCTGTCGCGCTGCCAGCGCTTCGACCTGCGGCGGATCGACAATGCGATGCTGGTCAAGCACCTCGAAGGCATCGCCGCCAAGGAGAAGATTGCCACCGAGCCGGAGGCGCTGGCATTGGTTGCTCGCGCCGCCGAAGGTTCGGTACGCGACGCGCTCTCGCTGTTCGACCAGGCGATCGCGCATGCCGCGGGAGCCGTGCGTGCGCAGGACGTACGCAACATGCTGGGTCTGGCCGACCGCACCCGCGTGATTGACCTGTTCGAAGCGCTGATGAAGGGCGACATTGGCCGCGCGCTCGACGAACTGCGCAGCCAGTACGATGCCGGCGCTGACCCGCTGGTGATGCTGTCCGATCTTGCCGAATTCACGCATTTTGTCACCCGCGTGAAGATCGTGCCGGCGGTCGCCGATGACATTTCGTTGAGCGAAGCGGAACGGACCCGCGGCCGCGCCTTTGCGACGGCGCTGTCGATGCGTGTCCTGTCGCGCACCTGGCAAATGCTGCTCAAGGGACTTACCGAAGTAAAGGAGGCCGGGCGGCCGATCGCCGCTGCCGAAATGGTACTGGTGCGGATCGCCTACGCGGCCGATCTGCCGACGCCCGACGAGGTAATCCGCACGATCAGCGAGAATGGCAATGGTGCGCAGCCGCAGAGCAACGGCGGCGGTGCCGCGTCGTCTGCGCCGCGAGCGTCCGCATCCAGCGCGCCGCCATCCGCGCCACGCTTCGAGGCGCCGCGCGGCGGACCGCGCGCTGCGCTCGCACCCTCGGTTCAGCCGGCCGGCGATCCGGTGGCGCATGCCGCGCAGCCGCCGCTCGAGGCGCCCACGCTGGCCATCGCTACGTTCGAGGAGATCGTGGCGCTCGCTGCGGAAAAGCGGGATCTGCAGGTCAAGATGGCGCTGGAACGCGACGTGCGCCTGGTCCGCTGCGAGGACGGCAAGCTGGAGATTGCGCTGGAATCCGCCGCCGGCAAGACGCTGGTCAACGAACTGTCACGCAAGCTTGGACAATGGACCGGGCGGCCGTGGATGGTGATCGTTTCCGCCGAGGCCGGTGCGGCGACGCTGAAATCGCAGGCCGACGCGCGGCAGGCCGAACTGGAAACCGATGTGCGCGCCGATCCGCTGGTCAAGGCGGTGCTGGAACGCTTTCCTGGCGCGCAGATTGTGGGCGTGCGCGGCCAGAAGGACGCAGCGCCCGAACCGATGCCCGTGGACGACGTCTTGCCGCCGGCCGAGGACGAAGGTTTCAGCGACAATTGGGTGCGCGACGACGGCATCGACTGAACTGGAGCATAATCCCGAAAAGTGGGAACCGGTTTTCGGGCAAGATCATGCTCAAAGCATCTAAGTGGAGCGACCGATGGTGGACTTCCTGGGCCTGATGAAACAGGCCGGCCAGATGCAGGCAAAGATGCAGGAGATGCAGGCCGAGCTCGATCAGATCGAAGTCGACGGCACGGCGGGCGGCGGCTTGGTGGTGGTCAAGCTCAGCGCCAAGGGCGAGCTCAAGGGCGTCAAGGTCGACAACTCGCTGCTCAAGCCATCGGAAAAGGAGATTCTGGAGGATCTGCTGGTCGCCGCCCACGCCGACGCGCGCCGCAAGGCCGAGACGGTGATGCAGGACAAGATGAAAAGCCTGACCGGCGGGCTGTCACTGCCGCCGGGATTGAAGCTGCCGTTTTAGGCGAGCGAACGCTGCTCCTTCCGCCGCCATGCCCGCGCATAGCCGTCCGAAGGACGGTGTCGCTTCGCTCGCCTATGTCGCGGGCGTCCACGTCTTGGCTCTCTGGAAGAAAGCCGTGGATGGCCGGGACAAGCCCGACCGTGACGAACTAACTTCTAGCCCGATTCTCACTGGCCTCATCCATGCCCAAAGCCACCGCTGGACCCGAAATCGAGCGCCTGATCCAGTTGCTGGCGCGACTGCCGGGGCTCGGGCCCTCGCTCGGCGCGGCGCGCGGCGCTGCATCTCATCAAGAAGCGCGATCAACTGATGACGCCGCTCGCCGGCGCGCTGCAAACCGCGACCGAGAAGATCGTGGTCTGCCGTACCTGCGGCAACATCGACACGCAGAACCCCTGTACGGTCTGCACCGACGTAAAGCGCGATGCTTCGGTAATCGTCGTGGTTGCCGACGTCGCCGACCTCTGGGCGCTGGAGCGCGCCGGCGCGCTCAACGCGCGCTACCACGTGCTCGGCGGCACGCTGTCGCCGCTCGACGGCGTCGGTCCGCAGGACCTGACCATCGACGCGCTGGTGGCGCGCGCCCACGACCCGGTGGTGAAGGAGATCGTGCTGGCGCTCAACGCTACCGTCGACGGCCAGACCACCGCGCACTACATCACCGACCTCCTGCACGACGCCGGCGTGGCGGTGACGCGGCTCGCCCACGGCGTGCCGGTCGGTGGCGAGCTCGACTATCTTGATGAAGGCACGCTGTCGCAGGCGCTGCGCAGCCGTACGCCGATGGGGTGAACATGCTTCGATTGATGCTTGCCGCAGCCGTGATGGGGCTCGCCGGAGCGGCGGCCGCCGACGAGGTGAAAATTCCGCTGAGCGTGGTCGAAGCCGGCTGGAAAAAGGCGGACTGCGACGTCGAACTGAAGGACGAGGAGCGCGCGGCCGCGGACCTCGGCCGCGGGCTCAAGCTGGTCGAGGTCTATTGCTGGCGCGCCGCCTATCAGGCCGGCAGCATTTTCTTTGCGGTCGATCCCAAGGCGCCGGACCAGGCACGGCTGCTGACGTTCCCGACCTGGATCGGCAAGGGCAAGCCGCTCGACACGTCGCACAGCCTCACCAGCCCGGAATACGATCCGAAAACCAAGACGCTGAGCATGGCGCACAAGGGCCGCGGCGTGGGCGATTGCGGCGATATCGGCGAATGGAAATGGAAGGGTTCGGACTTCGCGCTGGCCCGCTTCTGGAGCAAGCCGGCCTGCGACGCCAAGCCGTTCGACGAGACGCGGCGCTGGCAGGTGTATCCGTCGCGGCGCTAATCGTCGCCCGCGACGACCTTGGCGGGCCCGAGATTGCGGAAATGCCCTCGGATTTGCAGCCACCACAGCAGCAGCATGCTGGGAATGGCGACCACCGCGCTGATCGCGAAAAACCACGCCCAGCCGGTCTCCTTGGCGAGATAACCGGTGCCGGCGGTGAGATAGATGCGGCCCATCGCGGCGACCGCGGTGAGCAGCGCGAATTGCGTCGCGGTGTGCAGCGGCGATTGGCACAGCGCCGACAGGTACGCGACGATGAATACCGTGCCGATCGCGCCGGTGAAATTCTCCGCCAGGATGGTGACGATCAGCGCCCAGTAGTTCATGCCCATCCAGGCCTGCCAGGAAAACACGAAATTCGACGCCATCTGCAGGAAGGCGCCGAGCCACAGGCAGGTCGCCATCGGATAGGCGCGCGCAATGAAGCCGCCGGCAAAACCGCCGATCAGCGTCGCGCGCCAGGCCGAACACTTTCACGACGTCAGCGTAGTCGGTGCGTGAAAAGCCGAGATCGATCACGAACGCCGTGGTCATGGCGCCGGCGAACGCATCGCAGAGCTTGTAGAACACGACGAAGACGAGGATCACGACGGCCATGTCGCGGGAGAGGAAATCCCTGAACGCGGCAACGGCCACCGCGAACACGCGCTTCAGCGGGCTGGCGCCGGCGTGCCCGCCGGCGCCGGCATTGCGTGGCTCTGTCGCGAAGATCGCGGTGATAATGCCGACCAGCACGAACACCGCCATCGCCAGATAGCCGAAGGTCCACGCCGTTTGCAGGCCGAAGCCCAGCCGCTCGAAGCCCTCGACGATGTAGAGCGCTCCGGCGCCCGACACCACCATGCCGATGCGGTAGGTGGCGACGTAGGACGCCATGCCGGCGGCCTGCTCGGAGGGTTCGAGGCTCTCGACCCGGAATGCGTCGATCACGATGTCCTGCGTCGCGGAGGCCGTGGCGACCAGGAGCGCGCCAAACGCGACCAGCCAGGGCGACGCCGCGGGATTGCAGAAGGCGAGGAACACGATCGCCGCCATCAGCAACAGCTGCGATAGCACCAGCCAGCCACGCCGCCGCCCGAGCCATCGGGAGAGCAGCGGCACGTCGAGCGCGTCGACCACCGGCGCCCACAGGAACTTCAGCGTGTATGGCGTGCCGACCAGCGTGAACAGGCCAATGGTGGTGAGATCGACGCCGGACTGGCGCATCCAAACCACCAGCGTCGAGCCGGACAGCGCGAGCGGCAGGCCGGCTGCGAAGCCGAGGAACAGGATGACCAGAACGCGCGGCTTGAAATAGACCGCCAGCGCGTCGCGCCAGTTCGCGTGGGTGGATTGAGCTTCCGTCGTGCTTGTCATGCGGCGATTCGGTCCGCCGCCATGCTAGCTCATTCGCCGGCTTGAAGCTTGAACACCGGCGCGTTGATGGGGACGGCCTCGGGCTCCCCGTCATCGCCGAACTCGACGGCAGATGCGGTCGCCGCGCTTTTCGATCTCTCTCGAGTCGAGATCATGCCTGGCGCACATCCTCGTTCGATGCGTTGAAGTGCGATTGCAGTTTGCGCATCCGGTCGCCGCAGCCGGCCGATGTCGTCCATCAGATGGCCGACCTCACCGTGAATCTGGTCGGCCGCCTCGCGCATGCGGGCGTCCTTCTGGATCTGCTGAATCACCTGGATGGCGAGCATCAGTAGCGTCGGCGACACCAGCATGACCTGAAGCCGGTACGCCTTCTGCACGACGTCGTCGAAGCCGTCGTGCAACTCCGCGTAGACGGATTCGGACGGCACGAACATCAGCGCGAGGTCCTGCGTCTCGCCGGTGATCAGATAGCTGTCGGCGATGTCGGCGACGTGCTTGCATCACGTCCGGCCCGTACGCTGCCGCCGCGAACTTGCGCTCATCGTCGGTCCGCGCTTCGCGTAGCGCGGTGACGGCTTCAAGCGGGAACTTGGCGTCGATCACCAGCGGCCGCTGGTCGGGGAGGAACACCACGCAGTCAGGCCGCCGGCCGTTCTTCAGCGTGTGCTGGAATTCGTAATGACCCTTCGGCAAGCCGTCGTGGATGATCAACTCCATCCTTCCCTGGCCGAATGCGCCGCGCGCCTGCTTGTTGGCGAGCACGTCGCGCAGCGAGGTGACCTGCGAGGTGAGTTCGGTGATGTTCTTCTGCGCGTGATCGATCACTGCCAGCCGTTCGTTGAGCTTGTTCAGGTTCTCAACCGTGTGCTTGGTCGTGGTCTGCATCGACTCGCCGAGCCGGTGCGACACCGCATCGAGCCGCTCGTTGACGTGCCGGGCGAGCTCGGATTGCCGATTGGCGATCACGTCGCCCATCGTCTTCACGAAGGTGCCGAGCTCAACGATGCGCTGGTCACGCGCGCGGCCGCCGCGGCCTCGGCTTGTGGATCGGACGCCGCCGTCCGCATGCGGGCGAGGTAGAAGCCGAGCGCGGCGATGCCCAATCCGGCAGCCAGGCCGAGCAGGACGAGAAGGGCGGTTTCCATGGATGTGTCTCTACGCGATTCGCCGCGGGTTCGCTTTGATCCGCCGGCGAATTTCCAAAAGAACAAAAGGAGAACACATTGACCGCGTAAAGTCCAGCCCTTAAATCGCGGCCATGGCTTTACGAAAAATCCTCATCATTCCCGACAAGCGGCTGCGGCAGGTTTCCAAGCCGGTCGCCAAGGTCGACGCGTCGGTCAAAAAGCTGGTCGAGGACATGTTCGAGACCATGTACGACGCGCCGGGCATCGGGCTCGCTGCGGTCCAGATCGGCGAGCCGAAGCGCATCGTCACCATGGACCTCGCCAAGAAGGAAGGCGAGAAGAAGCCGCTGGTGTTCATCAATCCGGAGATCGTGGAGGAGTCCGAGGAGAAATCGGTCCACGAGGAAGGCTGCCTGTCGATCCCGGAGTACTACGAGGAGGTCGAGCGGCCCGCGTCGGTGACGGTGAAGTACCTCGATCTCGACGGCAAGCCGCAGCAGGCAAAAGCGACCGGGCTGTTCGCCACCTGCATCCAGCACGAGGTCGACCATCTCAACGGCGTGCTGTTCATCGATCACATCTCGAAGCTCAAGCGCGACCGCGTGGTCAAGAAGTTCACCAAGGCGGCCAAGCAGGCGGCGAAGGACGCCAAAGACGCAGCAAAGTCCGCGGCGAAGTAAGATCTTTCCCGGCCTCGTCCTGAGGAGCGCACGAAGTGCGCGTCTCGAAGGATCGAGGCCGCCCCATCCTTCGAGACGCCGCCTTCGGCGGCTTCTCAGGATGAGGCGGATTCAGGTTCGGCGGAGCAAGACCAATGCCACTGCGCCTCGTCTTCATGGGCACGCCGGACTTCGCGGTGCCGACGCTCGTCGAGATCGCGAGCCGCGGCCACGATATCGCCGCGGTCTATACCCGCGCGGCGAAGCCCGCCGGCCGCCGCGGCCTGGAGCTGACGCCCTCGCCGATCGAGCGCGAGGCGCGCAAGCTCGGACTTGCAATACATACACCTGCATCGCTGCGAAACGCCGAGGCACAGGCGGCGTTCCAGGCGCACGGCGCCGACGCCGCGGTGGTGGTGGCCTACGGTTTGATCCTGCCCAGGCCGATCCTCGATGCGGTGCCGCTTGGCTGCTTCAACTTGCACGCCTCGCTGTTGCCGCGTTGGCGTGGCGCTGCGCCGATCAACCGCGCCGTGATGGCGGGCGATGCCGAGAGCGGTGTCACGGTGATGAAGATGGACGAGGGACTCGACACCGGCGCAATGGCAATGGCCGAGCGCGTGCCGATCGGCGCCGACATGACGGCGGGCGATCTGCACGACGCGATGGCACGGCTCGGCGGCGACCTGATGGCGCGCGCGCTCGGCGCGCTGGAGCGCGGCAGCTTGCAGCTCACGCCGCAGCCGGATACCGGCGTCAGCTACGCGGCGAAGATCGACAAGATCGAGACGCGGATCGATTGGACCAGACCCTGGAAGACTGTGCACGACCACATCCGCGGCCTGTCGCCATTTCCGGGCGCGTGGTGCGAGCTGCCGCAGGTCGGCCGCGTCAAGGTGCTGCGCAGCACCAAAGGCGAGGGTCAAGAAAACGACAAAGCCGCACCCGGTACGGCGCTCGACGACGCGCTGACGATCGCCTGCAGCGATGGAGCGGTGCGCATCACCGAATTGCAGAAGGCCGGCGGCAAGCCGATGCCGGCGGACGAATTCCTGCGCGGCACGCCAGTTGCCAAGAGGGCCAAGGTTTCCTGATTGCCATGCCGCGCTACAAAATCATCATTGAATACGACGGCACGCCGTTCGCTGGCTGGCAGTGGCAGGACAATGTGCCGTCGGTGCAGCGCGTCATGACCGAGGCGATCGAGGCGTTCAGCGGCGAGAAGGTTACCCTGCAAGGCGCCGGCCGCACCGACGCCGGTGTCCACGCGCTCGGCCAGGTCGCGCATTTCGATCTGGCCAAAGCGCACACCACCGACACGGTGCGCGATGCCCTCAACGCGCATCTGCGGCCGCATCCGGTCGCGGTGCTCGCCGCCGAAATCGTGCCGGAGGGCTTCAACGCGCGAAGCTCCGCGATCCGCCGCCATTATCTCTATCGCATCGTCAACCGCCGTCCCGATCTCGCTCTGGAGCGGCTGCGCGCCTGGCGCGTGCCGCGCGTGCTCGATGTCGACGCCATGCACGCGGCGGCGCAGCGGCTCACCGGCAGGCACGACTTCACCACCTTTCGCTCGACCGAATGCCAGGCGCCGTCACCGGTGAAGACGCTCGACCGGCTCGACGTGACGCGCGCCGCGGACGAAATTCACATCACGGCCGTGGCACGCTCGTTCCTGCACAATCAGGTGCGCTCCATGGTCGGCTCGTTGGTGCCGGTCGGCGACGGCAAATGGAGCGCCGACGATCTGTCACGCGTGCTCGCAGCGCGCGACCGCGCCACCTGCGGACCGGTCGCGCCGCCCGAGGGGCTTTATCTGGTGCGGGTGGACTATTGACCTAGTCGTTGTTGCATGAACTTTAAGCACATGATCACACGCCGAAGCTTCGTCCTTTCGTCGCTCCTGGCCGGTGCGGCCTTGCCGGCGCAGGCTCAATCGTTCCCCGGTTCGCTGATCCGCATCGTGGTGCCGGCGGCGCCGGGCGGCGGCACCGACATTCTGGCCCGCGCCATGAGCCAGCAGCTCGCGACCGCGTGGGGCCAGACCGTAATCGTGGAGAACCGCTCGGGCGGCGGCGGGCTGATCGGCACGCGTCAGGTGATCGCCGCTGCGCCGGACGGCCACACGCTGCTGATGGCGGCCACCAGTGCGATCATGTCGCTCGCGGTGAGCAAGGATGAGCACCCGTTCGAGATCGCGCGCGACCTCGCGCCGGTGTCGCTCGTCTCCGCGCCGCCGTACATCCTGGTGGCGCACCCGGACATGCCGGCGAAGAACGCCGCCGAGCTGATCGACTACGCCAGGAAAAACCAGGGCAAGCTGGCGTATGGCTCATCCGGCGCTGGCGCGGCGTCGCACCTCTCTGGCGCGCTGTTCGCGCAGATGGCGGGCATCGACATGCTGCACGTGCCGTATCGCGGCATGGGTCTCGCCGTGCCGGACTTGCTCGGCGGCCGCGTTCAGTTGCTGTTCGCGCCGGCGATCACGGTGACGCCGCAGATTGCGGCGGGCACGCTGCGGATGATCGGCACCACCGGCGCGACACGCTCGAAGCTGCTCCCGGATTTCCCGACCATCGCGGAGTCCGGTCTGCCGGACTACAACTCGCTTGGCTGGTTCGGCATGTTGGCGCCGAAGGACACGCCGTCCGCCGTGGTCGAGCGCATCAGCGCCGACATGCGCAAGGTGCTGGACTCCGACGATCTGAAGAAGCGTCTCGCCGAGCAGGGCGCCGAGCCCGAGCCCAACACGCCGGCGCAGTTCAAGGATTTCGTCAACACCGACATCCGCAAGTGGCTCGATCTTGCGCAGAAGGCGGGCATCAAGCTTGGCGGCGGGTGACGCATGGATATTTCGCGTATCTCTGCCGGGACCAATCCGCCCCACGATATTCATGCTGTGATCGAAATTCCGCTGGGCGGCGTTCCGGTCAAATACGAGATCGACAAGCAGTCGGGGGCGCTGTTCGTCGACCGGTTCTTGCACACCGCGATGTTTTATCCCGGCAACTACGGCTTCATTCCGCATACACTCTCGGCGGACGGCGATCCGTGTGACGTGTTGGTGGTGAGCCAGGTTCCGGTGGTGCCGGGCGCGGTGATCCGGTGCCGGCCGGTCGGCGCGCTCGTCATGGAAGACGAGGCTGGTGGCGATGAAAAGATTCTTGCGGTTCCGGTCGATGCCTTGCACCCGTTTTATACCGGTATCCGCAGTTACAAGGATCTGCCCGCCATCATGTGCGAGCAGATCGCGCATTTTTTCCAGCACTACAAGGATCTGGAAAAGGGAAAATGGGTCACGATCGTCAAGTGGCTCGATGCCGATGGCGCGGGGCGTCTCGTCCTCGAGGCCATTGAACGGGCTCAGAAGGTCAAGGGCTGACTTCTTCCTGCGCTCTCCATGGATCGGTTAGCGCGCTACCCGAAGTATTTGTCGAGAATCTTCCGATACACCGCGGTCAGCGCCACGAGGTCGGCCACCGGCACCCGCTCATCGACCGCGTGCATGGTGGTGCCGACCAGCCCGAACTCCACCACCGGGCAATAGTCCTTGATGAAGCGCGCATCCGACGTCCCGCCCGACGTCGACAGCTCCGGCTTTTTGCCAGTGGCCTCGACGATCGCGCCGACCACGCGGTCGGTGAACTCGCCGGGCTCGGTGTAGAACACGTCGGCGTTCGACGGCTCCCAGTCGATCCGCCAGCGCACCTTTTCTCCGGCTGCGGCCGCGGCGCGCTGTTCCACCAGCGCGTTGAGCGACGCATAGTTATGGCAGTCGTTGAAGCGGATGTTGAAGCGCGCTTTCGCCTCGCTGGGTATGAGGTTCACTGTCGGGTTGCCGATGTCGATCGAGGTGAACTCGAGGTTCGACGGATCGAAGTGATCGCTGCCCTCATCGAGCGGCTCGTTCATCAGCGCCGACATGATCTTGACGAGGCCGCGCACCGGGTTGTCGGCGCGCTGCGGGTAGGCGACGTGGCCCTGCTTGCCGGTCACCACCAGCACGCCATTCTGCGAGCCGCGCCGACCGAGCTTGATGGTATCGCCAAGCTCGTTGACGTTGCCGGGCTCGCCGAGGATGCAATGCGAGAATTTCTCGCCGCGCGCCGCGGCCCACTTGAGCAGCTTGATGGTGCCGTTGACCGCGATGCCTTCCTCGTCGCCGGTGATGAGGAACGAGATCGAGCCCTTGAACGAGGAGCCCTCCGCCGCGAGGAAGTCCACCGCCGCCGCCACCTTGCAGGCGATGGCGCCCTTCATGTCCACCGCGCCACGGCCGTACAGGACCCCGTCGGCGATCTGCGCGGCAAACGGATCGTGCGACCATTGCTTGGGGTCGCCGGGCGGCACCACGTCGGTATGGCCGGCGAACATCAGGTGCGGCACGCCGGTGCCGAACCGCGCGTAGAGGTTCTCGACGTCGTCGGCGCCTGGCTCGGAGAACTTGACGCGCTGCACCGTAAAGCCGGCGGCGCGCAGCACGCCGTCGAGATAGGCCAGCGCGCCGCCCTCGTCGGGCGTGACCGACCGGCAGCGCAGCAGGTCGCGGGCGATGGCGACAGGATCGGGCTTGCTCATGGGTACGCCTTAACCGCCGCAACCGCGTGTCGTCAACGCAGCGTCCGCGGCTGCGCGTGCTGCGGGGCCAGAGGGTCGCCGCCATACTGGTTCGCGCCGATGGTGCCGCGCAGGCAACCGAGTTCGACCAGAGCCCAGATCTGGATGGCGACGCCGACGCACAGCAGGGCCAGGAAGAACCTCGGGGATTCGTTGTCCAGCCCGAAATGCTCGAGCGCGGTGATGAGCAGCGGCGCGCCACAGAACAGCATTAGCCACCACGCGCTCTTGTTGCGGTCGTGCAGCCGCTTGATCCCGATCGCGACGGCGGAGACGACCAGCGGCACGTAAGCCACGATTGTGGGGTCGAACACGGTGTCGAGCGAAGCGGGAAACGCCACCATCAGGCTACCGACCACCGCAAAGAAAAACACCACTTGGATGAGCACTACCAGCCAGAATTGCGCGCGGCCGATGCGGCCCTGAAAGCCAAACAACAGATTGAACAGGTTCATGGCCTGCCCCGATGCCCGGCGCAATGCTATCGCTTTGTGACAATTCGATAAAGTGCAATGCGGCGTCAGGCGGGCGGCGTGGCGTCCGAATTGGAAATCGGGTCGGGGCCGTACTTGTTCGGCCCCTTCGTGCCGCGCAGGCAGCCCATCAGGATGAAGCCGCCGAGGAAGATTGCGTAAGCGCCGAACTCCAATACGGCGTCATGCCCCCGGTCGCAGGCTTGCTGCGTGTGGCCCTCGACCCACATCCACATCGGCAACGGGGTGAGCAGTGGGCCGAGCAACAGAAACCACCAGCCCGACCAGCCGAGATCGTGCAGCCGATGGACGATCAGCTTGCAGTAGAACCACAGGAAGGGGATCGAAAGCACGATCAGTCCGGCCGGGCCGCCGCTGCCGCCGGTCGGATTGTTCATGGCCGCCAGGGGCAGCACCATGAAAATCATCAAGCCCAGCAGCCCGAGCGCGCCCAGCCAGAACTTGCTGCGGCTGTAGCGTGTCCGAAAGTTCGTCAAGGATTTGAGAAACGCGTCGAAGCGCGGGCCAAACGCCTCGTCGGGATTGGGTGACGGTGTATTGTTGCCGGTGTTCGTCATGACTTCGGATCGGGCCCGTACTTGTTCGGGCCCTCGGTGCCGCGCCGGCATCCCATCAGGATGAGTGCCCCCCACACAGCCGGCCGCCAGCATAGCCGGAAGATCAATCGCGCAGCAATTCGTTGATGCTGGTCTTGGAGCGGGTCTTCTCGTCGACGCGCTTGACGATTACCGCGCAGTACAGGTTCGGGCCCGGCTGGCCGTTCTTCATCGGCTTGCCTGGCATGGTGCCCGACACCACGACGGAGTAGGGCGGCACCTCGCCGCGCATCGTCTCGCCGGTCTCGCGGTCAATGATGGTGGTCGAGGCGCCGAGATAGACGCCCATCGAGAGCACCGAGCCTTCGCGCACGATCACGCCCTCGGCCACCTCGGCGCGCGCGCCGATGAAGCAATTGTCCTCGACGATCACCGGGCTTGCCTGCAGCGGCTCGAGCACGCCGCCGATCCCGGCGCCGCCGGAGATGTGGCAGTTCTTGCCGATCTGCGCGCACGAGCCGACCGTCGCCCAGGTGTCCACCATGGTGCCGGAGTCGACGTAGGCGCCGAGGTTCACGAACGACGGCATCAAAATGACGTTCGGCGCGATGTAGGCGGAACGCCGCACCACGCTGCCTGGCACGGTCCGGAAGCCCGCCGCCTTGAAGCGTCCGTCATCCCAGCCTTCGAACTTGGTCGGCACCTTGTCCCACCAGGCCGAGTCGCCGGCGGCGCCGATCACCGGACCGTTGTCGCGAAGCCGGAACGACAGCAGCACCGCCTTCTTGAGCCATTGATTGACCGACCAAGCGCCGTTGCCGCCGCGCTCGGCGACCCGGGCCTTGCCGCTGTCGAGCAGGTCGAGCGCGGTCTCCACCGCGTCGCGCACCGGGCCCTTGGTCGAGGGGGTGATGTCGGCCCGCTTCTCGAAGGCGTCGTCGATGGTCCTGGCCAGGTCGGCGTGCGTCATGGATTGTCCTCGCGGGCCATCCGCATATCACTTCTGCGGGGCGGCGGGGAAGGGCGTCAGGCCGAAACGGCGGCTCGCTGCTGCTCGCGCGCCGCGACGACCGGCATGTTGCGGTCCAACTCTTCGATCCGGCGGTTGATCGCCGCGATGACGTAGCGCGAATACGGACCGAGATGCAGATACATCGCCATCAGGATGACGACGTAGCGGAGCGCGGCGGGATTGGTCTTGGCGCAGTTGATGAAGCTCTGCCAGAAGATCTCGCGCACCTCCGGCAGCTTGTTGAAGATCTTGTGCACCGTCTCGATCGTGCCGACGTTGCGGCGGGCATCGCCCTCCGGCAGGTCGCGGCGGCGTCCCGAGCGGTCGAGCATGCTGACCAGCCGGTCCATGCGCTTCGCATAAGCGGCCGGCTCGAACACGCGCTGCAGGATACGCCGGTAATCGTCGAGCACGTCGCGCAGCGGCCGGATGGTGTCGAAGTTCACGCCGCGGGTGCATTGGTCGCCCGCGCCGGCGGCTGGCATGATGTCGTGGCCGGGATGCAGCCGCCCCTCGCGCTCAAGCCGGCGCGTCAGTTGGGTGTTGGGCAAGGCGTAGAGCAGCCCGACCATGGCGACCGGGATCGCGGCCTCCTCGATGAAATCCGACATGGCGTCGGCGATCGACAGCTTTTCGGTATCGAAGCCGACGATGAAGCCTGCGGTCACCATCATGCCGGCGGCGTAAATCTTGTGAATGCTGGCAGCGATATCGCGACGGGTGTTCTGCTTTTTCTTCATTGCGACGAGCGTCGCGGGATCAGGACTTTCGATGCCGACGAACACCAGGAAGAAGTTCGCGCGCCGCATCATCTCGAGCAGATCGGTGTCGTCGGCGAGATTGATCGAGGCTTCGGTCGAGAATTCGAACGGGTAGTCGTGCTCCTCGAGCCAGGATTTCAGCTCCGGCAGGAACAGCTTCACCGCCTTCTTGTTGCCGATCAGGTTGTCGTCGACGAAATCGACGTGGCCGCGATAGCCGGCGTCGTAGAGCGCCCGGAGCTCCGCCTTCATCTGCGGGATCGTCTTGGTGCGCGGCACCCGGCCGTACAACTCGATGATGTCGCAGAACTCGCAGGTAAACGGGCAGCCGCGTGAATACTGCACGCCGACGTAAAGGTACTGGTGCAGCTTGAGCAGGTCGAAGCGCGGGATCGGTGTCTTGGTCACGTCAGCCTGGAATTTCGGCGCCTCGAAGGTGCCGGACCGCTCGCCCGCCTCCCAAGCCTTGACGAAATCCGCGATGACGCTTTCCGCTTCGCCCAGGATCCGGAAATCCGCCTTCTCGTAGATATGGGGGCTCGAGGTGACGTCCGGTCCGCCGACCACGACCGGCTTGCCGTACTTATGGCAGAGCCCGATCAGCTCGTGGACGTCGGGCTGCTGATTGAGCATGCCGCCCGTCATGACCATGTCGGCCCATTCGACGTCGGCGTCGGCCAGCTTCTCGGTGTTACGGTTGACGAGCCGAAACTCCCAGCTCTGCGGCAGCATGGCCGCGACCGTGATCAGGCCGAGCGGGGCGGCTGGATAGCGGGCGCCCACCAGTTCGCAGGCTTCCGGATAATTCCAGAAGGATTCCTGGTTGAACTGGGGATAGACCATCAAAACGCGGCAGGGCGGCGCCAAATCCATTCCATTCTCCCCGGAAATGACGGCCAAATTACCATATCCGTCCCTGCATTGCACCCTCGCAGAATGTCAGCCGTTGCACGCTTTCGGGCGTCGCATCGTCGAGTTCCCGATCGCCAGAGCGCTGAGCCGGCGGTTCGCCGCCGCCGGCGCGCGGGAGATGGCCGCCTTATTTCGCCTGCCTACCGACCTCCATGGCCTTCTGGTAGCTCTCGATCACCGCGGCGTAGTTCGGCGCGACGAGCGCATAGAGCTTTGCCAGTTCCGCCGCCTCGGGGCGATTCCAGGTGCGATGCGTCTCGGACAGTACGGCGTTGGTCGAGGTCGGAATGACGCCAGCCTGGATGAAGCGGGCGAGCGTGGTCCGCGACGCCAGCTCGCTCGGGTCGCCAGAGGCATCGATCACCGCGTACACCTTGAAGCCCGCCGCCTTGGCGTCGAGCGCCGGGAACATCACGCAGACGCTGGTCCACACCCCGGCCATGATTAGCGTCTTCTTACCGGTGGCGCGCACCGCCTTGACGAAGTCGTCGTTGTCCCAGGCGTTCACCTCGCCCTTGCGGCCGACGTACACCGCGTGCGGCGCGAACTGATGGATCTCCGGCATCAGCGGCCCGTTCGGCCCGTTGGGCTCGGACGCGGTGGTGATGACAGGGATTTTCAGGAGCGTCGCCAGCTTGGCGAGCATGATGGTGTTGTTGCGCAGCTCTGTGACCGTGATGTCCTTCACTGTTTGAAACAGGCCCGCTTGATGATCGAGTAGCAGGATCACCGCGTCCGACGTGTCGATCAGCGCAGCGCCGCCGCCGGACGGCAGCACGTTCGCGCTCTGCGCGAACGCACTCGGATTCGGCGAAGCGATGCCGATCGCCGCGGCTGCGGCAAATACGCGAAGAAATTTCAGCAATGTGGTCGTCATGGATCGTTCCCTCCTTCTGCCATGCCGCGAGGCGCGCCTCGCCTATTGCTGTTTGATTCTGTAAGATCGCTTCCGTCAGTTTGCTAGTAGTTACTTTTTAGATACCGCGCGTGACACAATGCAGACGCGATTGGTGAAGATCCCAAAAAGCATTGACCATCGGGGCGATGCAGGATGCACCGTGGACCTGTTCGGCAATTTTCGTCTTATTCGTTCTTTCCCGTTGACGTTGCTCCTCTCCGTCTTCGCATTCGCTCTTGCCGCGCCGGCGTCCGCGCAAGCGGTGCAAAGCAAATACGCCGACGCGAATGGCGTGCGCCTGCACTACCTGATCGCCGGCAAGGGCGAACCCATCCTGCTGCTGCACGGTTATGCGCAGACCAGCCATATGTGGCGGCCGCTGATGGCCAAGCTCGCGGCGACCAACACGGTGATTGCGCCCGATCTGCGTGGCTTCGGCGGCTCGGCCGCACCCGCCGACGGCTATACCAAGGGCGCGATGGCGCGCGATATCCGTGCGCTGATGGAGAAGCTTGGTCATCGCCGCGTCAGACTCGCGGGGCACGATATCGGCCTGATGGTGGCCTACGCCTATGCGGCGCAGTATCCGAACGAGGTGGACCGCATCGTGCTGCTCGACGCGTTCCTGCCCGGCGTCGGCAATTGGACCAACGTGTGGCTGCTGCGCGATCTCTGGCACTTCCACTTCTATGGCGAAACGCCGCTCAAGCTCGTCACAGGACGGGAGCGCATCTACCTCGAGCATTTCTGGAACGACTTTGCCGCCGACCGAAGGAAGTCGGTGCCCGAGGCCGACCGCAGGTTCTATGCGCGCGAATATGCCCGGCGAGGCAACATGGCCGCCGGCATGGAAGTGTTTCGCGCATTCGAAAAAGACGCCGCCGATTTCGCGGGATACGCCAAGACGCCGCTGCCGATGCCGATGCTGGTTCTGACCGGCGAGAAGGCGTCCGGCGAATTCCTGATCCAGCAGGGCAGGCTGGTGGCCAAGAACGTCGATGGCGTCGTCGTCAAGGGCGCAGGCCATTGGCTGATGGAGGAGGCGCCCGACCAGGTCATTCCCAAGCTCGTTGAATTTCTGGGCCGCTAGTCCAAGAGGAGCGACACCATGCCTTTCATCAAGAGCCGCGACGGCATTGAGATTTTCTACAAGGACTGGGGCAAGGGGCAGCCCATCGTGTTCAGCCATGGTTGGCCGCTGTCGGCCGATGACTGGGACACGCAGATGTTGTTTTTCCTCAACCATGGCTATCGCGTCATCGCCCACGATCGCCGCGGCCATGGACGATCCACTCAGACGGGCGACGGCCATGACATGGATCACTATGCCGACGACCTGGCGGCGGTGACCGCCCACCTCGACTTGAAGGACGCCGTCCACGTCGGACATTCCACCGGCGGCGGCGAGGTGGTGCACTACATTGCGCGGCATGGTGAGAGCCGGGTGGCGAAGGCCGCCATCCTTTCTGCGGTGCCGCCTCTGATGGTGAAGACCGCCGCCAATCCCGGCGGCCTTCCCAAGGACGTGTTCGACGGACTCCAGGCGCAGCTTCTCGCCAACCGCTCGGTGTTCTACCGCGAACTTCCGTCCGGGCCGTTCTACGGCTTCAACCGGCCGGGCGCGAAAGCATCGGAAGCGATCATTCAGAATTGGTGGCGGCAAGGCATGATGGGTGGAGCGAAGGCGCACTATGACGGCATCGTCGCCTTCTCGCAGACCGATTTCACCGAAGACCTCAAGAAGATCACAGTGCCGGTCCTGGTCATGCATGGCGACGACGATCAAATCGTGCCCTACGCCAACTCCGCGCCCTTGTCGGCCAAGCTGTTGAAGAACGGAACGCTCAAAACCTACAAGGGCTTTCCGCACGGCATGCCGACCACGCATGCAGACACCATAAACGCCGATCTGCTGGCTTTCCTGAAATCGTAAGGCGACAATGCCGGACGCGTCCGGCCACCGTCGTCAGGAATTTCCGGAGGATTTATTGTCATGATGCTCGGTCTATCGTTGTCGGCATTCACCACGTTGCACGTCATCATCAGTCTGATCGCAATCGGCGCGGGCCTGGTCGTGCTCTACCAGATGCTGAATTCGCAATTCAGCCCGCCGTGGACTGCGTCGTTCCTGGCGATGACGGTGCTCACCAGCGTCACCGGCTTCATGTTTCCTATCTCCGGCTTCACGCCGGCGATTGGCTTCGGGATCATCTCATTGGTCGCATTGGCGGTGGCGTTGTATGCGCTTTACGGACAGCACCTCGCCGGCGCGTGGCGCTGGGTCTATATCGTGACGGCGCTGTTCGCGCTTTATCTCAACGTGTTCGTGCTGGTGGTGCAGACGTTCCAGAAGGTCCCGGTGTTCAACGCGCTGGCGCCGAAGGGCTCGGAACCGCCGTTCGCCGTCGCGCAGGGGGTCGTGCTCGTGGCCTTCCTGGTGCTGGGCTATCTCTCGGTGAAGCGGTTTCGCCGCTCCGGGATCACCGCACGTTAAGGCAGTTCGCGCGGATGAAGTCCGACAGATTGTCGGTGACGTGATCGACGTGGGGCGCGTCGCGCCCTGCGTTCTCCCACACCTCGCGCAGCACCTGCTTGGTGTCGTCGGGTACCACCAGCACCGTGGTCATGCCGAGCTGGTGCGGCACTTCGAGGTTGCGCGCCAGGTCCTCGAACATCGCAGCCTTGTTCGGGTCGACGCCGTGCTTGGCGAGGAAGCGGTGATAGACCTGCGGCAGCGGCTTGGGATCGAGATCAGCCGCCGCGATATCGAACACGTCCTCGAAGCACTGGTGAATCTCGAGCTTCTTCATCACCGCATCGGCGTGCTTGCGGGTGCCGTTGGTGAGAATGAGCTTGCGGCCGGGCAGGCTCTCGATCGCGGCGCCGAGCGCCGGATTGGCTTCCAGCGGCGAGTGATCGATCTGGTGCACGAACTCGAGGTAGTCGTCCGGATTGACGCCGTGCTCGGTCATCAGCCCGCGCATCGTCGTGCCATAGCGCTTGTAGTAGTCCTTCTGCACCCGGAACGCTTCCTCGGCGGTCACACGCAGGAAGTCGGAAACGTACTGGCGAATGCGGTCGTCGACCTGCTGCCAGAGCAGGTGATGCGGATAGAGCGTGTTGTCGAGATCGAACACCCAGGTCTCGACCGACGCGAAACCGCGCGGAGCCGATCTCACGGTTTCACTCATCGTGCGACTCGGGGATTGCATTCCCTCTCCCCGCTTGCGGGGAGAGGGTGGCCTGAGCGAAGCGAAGGCCGGGTGAGGGGCAGCCACAAGTTCGGACTAGATTTCATTCGATTCCAATTCGGCCAAGATCGTGATCAGCACCCCATCCATGTTGCTCAATACATCTGTGTTCCAGAAACGCAACACCCGATAGCCCTCTGCGGCTAGATTGTCGTCACGAATACGATCGCGCACGTTATCCGCGTGCTGGCCGCCATCAACTTCAACGATCAGCTTTCGATCTCTGCAAACGAAATCGACGATATAGGGGCCGATCGGATGTTGGCGCGCAAACTTGAATCCGGAAAGACGACGATCCCCCAACTTCAGCCAAAGTCGACTCTCCGCATCGGTAGCGTCACGCCGTAAACGCCTTGCTCTATTGGCGGAAAAGCTGTCAGGACCACGCATGCCTCTGCCCCTCACCCGGCTCGGTCCTTCGGACCTCGCCACCCTCTCCCCGCTTCGCGGGGCGAGGGAAGGAAGAGCATATCACTTCAGCCGCAGCTTGGTGCCGGAGCGTCCGGCGAGCTCGACGGTGGCGAACCCGGCCGGTGTGAGGCCCTGGCCGGCGCAGTCCTTGTGATCGATCAGCTCGAACTTGACGTTGCGCGTGCACAGGATGGTTTCGCCGCCCCAGGCCATCGGCCGGTCGGCGCGTTGCACGGCGAGCCCGTTGGCGCCGATCGCCTCGGCGAAGCTGTAAAGCCTGCGCAGCTGGACGCGCACCTCCGGCCGCAGGCATTTGCCCGGCTCGACCCGGTACCAGCCGCGCGTCACCACGGCGCCGTTTTCCTCGACACCGAGCGCCGCCATCACCACGTGGCTGGTCTCGTTGCACCAGGCGAAGCCGATGCCGTCCGGTTTCTGCGCCGCGGCGATCAGCACGTCGAAGAAGTCTGCGCGGCCCGCCGCGGTGACGGTCAGCTTGTTGTCGGCGATGAATTGCAGTAGCGCGGTGTCGGTCTTGGCGCCGCGGATGCCGTCGATCGGCGACACGTCGTAGCCGGCGATGTTGAGAAGCCGCTGGATCGCGGCGTCGCGGGCCTGGTCGTCGGTGTATTCGGCCTCTTCGGCGAGGTAGGCGGTGAGGCCCTTCTCGGTCTCGGACGGCTTTACCGCGGTGAAGCGGGCGAGCTTCTGCCCAGAGCGGGCGGCGCAGGCGCGCGCCGAGGCGAGAATGAAATTGTCGTTCGCCACGCAGAGGTCGGCGTGGCCGCCCTGCGGCAACGGCGAGGCGCCGTAGACCGGCAGCGCGCGGGCGTGCACGTAGAGGCTCTCGACCTGCACCTCGCCCTGCATCACCGTGCGGCATGTTCCGGGATCGATGCGGAACCAGCCGCGGGTCGCCGTCGCCCCCTTCTCCTCGATGCCGATCGCGGTCTCGACCACGTAGCTCATGCGATTGCAGAGCTGCAGGTCGGCGCGCGCAGGCGAGGCCAGCGCGATGAGGACGGCGAGAATGGCCGCGGTCGAGGTCGAAGCGTGCATTCTGATTCGAATTGTCATGCGAATCGCTCGCAGTGAATAGCATGGGTTTGCTACGCTCGCACCGCACGGAGGGACCCCATGAGCATTACGCTGAAGCAGGCCAACACCATCATCGACGCCATCATCAAACGGGCCGCCGAGCTGGACTGCCGGCCGATCAGCGCGGTCGTGGTCGAGAACGGCTGCATCGTGAAGGCGTTCCAGAAGGAGGACGACGCGTCGATGAGCCGGTTCGAGATGGCCTACGGCAAGTGCTATGCGGCGCTGTCGCTCGGCCGCTCGTCGACCCTGGTGAAGCTGCGCCAGCAGGAGAAGCCGGAGTTCGTGCAATTCCTGATCGGAACCAGCAACGACCGGCTGTTCCCCGAGGGTGGCGGGCGGCTGATCCGCGATACCGCCGGCAGCGTGATCGGCGCGGTCGGCGTCACCGGGGACACCGAGGAGATGGACGATCAGCTGGCTGCGCACGGCATCCACGCCGCGGGGCTCAAGGTCGACGAGGACTGCAAGGGCTTCGACGACGCGCCGAACCGCGGCGTGCACGAGCGCAAGCGGGCGCGTTAGTGATCCCGCCTCGATTCCTCCGGAGATGATGCAAGGAACCGAGCGCGCTAAGCATCGGCGATCGCCAGGTTGGTGACATGCAACAAATCTTTGGTGCGGATAGCGCTCATCCTGCACTTCTGCTCAAGCGTCGGCATAGACGCCTGCTTCGATATTGTTGCCGTCCGGATCGATTAAGAAGACGCAATAGTAGCGCCCGCGTCTGACGCCGGGATCGCCGTTGTTTCTTGCACCCGCTGCGAGGCCGGCGCTGTGAAAGGCTTCGACCGCGGCGCGTGACGGCGCCTTGAAAGCGACGTGCGCGGGGCTCCTGCCTGGCTCGTGGTCACCTGCCCAGAAGCTCGGCTTGCCTGCCGCCACGACGAAGAAGGGCGACTCGAGCGCGCCCGTGGAAAACACCAGCCATCCGGTTCCATCGGCTTGAGTGTGATCCTCCGTGATCCTAGAGCACTTTCATGATTTCGTGGCGATAGCCTTGGTTGGCGAGGTAGTTTGCGCATTCTTGCGGTCTGACCTCGGTGAGGACTTCAGCAATCGCTGCGATCAGAGCTTCGACGGTTCTGGCGGCGGCCTTTCGCAGCAGGGCTTTGAGCTTGGCGAAGAACTGCTCGATCGGATTGAAGTCGGGACTGTAGGGCGGCAAGTAGCGCAACTCGGCGCCTGCGGCTTCGATCGCTTCGCGGACGCCGGCGACCTTGTGGCTTGCAAGGTTATCCATCACCCCGATATCGCCAGGCTTAAGGATCGGGACGACGAACTGTTCGACATAAGCGCGAAAGCTTTCCCCATCCATCGGTCCGTCCAGCACACAGGGCGCGGCGACCTCGCCGAGCCGCAGTGCGGCAACGAAGGTCGTCGTTTTCCAATGTCCCCACGGCACGCTGCAAACGAGGCGCTCGCCGCGCGGACAGCGGCCGTAGCGGCGCGCCATGTCGGTCGCCGCACCGGTTTCGTCGATAAAGACGAGGCGTTCCGACTTCAGTTCGGGCTGGTTCGCACGCCACCGATCGCGGGCCTCGGCGACATCCGGCCGATCCTGTTCGGAAGCGCGCAGTGACTTTTTTTGAGCGGCAATTTGAGAAACTTCAGCCTGTTCCACAGGCAGCCGATGCTGACCTTGACCTTGCATTCGTCCGCAAGCCAGACCTGCAGCTCCTCGAGCGTCGCATCCGGATGAGCCGCCACGCGGGCGCGAATGGCTTCGTCGTGAGGTGCGAGCTTCGGCTTGCGTCCCGCTCGGCCCAAACGCGCCGTCGTCTCACCGGTCGTTCGCCGACGGCCAACGACCTTGGACACGTAGGATACGCTGACCAGAAGCACCCGCGCCGTCGCACAGACACGCGTTCCTGCATCGACCGTCGCAATCACGCGTTCACGCAGATCCTGGGAATAGGGCTTGCCCATCGGCGATTCTCGCAGCCATTGGCACCGCTACCCAGAATCACAAATCAGCCCCGTTGGGTATCCATCCGATTCCGCAAAACGTGAAAATGCTCTAATGCCCAGCGGCGCAAGAACCGCACGATAGAAAGCACCGGCCGTCGGCAGATCCCGAAAAACGATTCCCAAATGGTCGAACATCGTCTCTCCTTCGCTGGCTGCTCACAGCAGTTAGCCGCGCCCTTACCACGGAGCAATCAGTTGTAATCGCATCTCACGACGGCATCGACGCAGCGAACGCGGTCAGTGGCCGAGGCAATCCCGCCGCGCGGGCAGTCGCTACTTTGCAGCAAACGACGTTGACGGCCGCAGCGCGATCTCCAGCACCAGCTTACGCAACACCGCTTCGGCGAATTTCTCGTAGCTCTCCGCCGGAATCATGAACGAGCCCGGGCCGCCGATCACGTGGTCGAAATAGTATTTGTCGAGATAGGGCTCGAGCGCCAGGATCGGCAGGCCGTTGATGACGACGCCGGCGCGCACCGCGTCGTCGCGCGCTTCGGTGACCGACCGGCCGCGGTTGTTGGAGCCATCGCCGGACACGTCGATCACCCGCTTGGTGCCCTTGTAGGGTGAGGACGGCAGCAGCTTCATGGCGTGGTCGATGGCGCCGCTGATCGAGGTACCGCCCGAGAACAATTCGCGCGGCGCCTTCTCGATCGCACCGGCAAACACCAGCGCGCTCGCCTGGTCCTTGAGCAGGGTCCAGGGCACGACCTGGACCTGCAGCGACGGGCCGGTCCATTGCGTCATCGTGACCGCGATCGCCTGTTGCGCGCCCTGGCGGATCGCGCTGAGCACACGCGGATGGCGGAATGCCGCCGCATAGCCCTGCTTCTGCAACTCGAACCGAACGTCGTTGACGCTGCCGGAGGCGTCGACCGCGAGCACGAGCTGCAGATCCACCGCGGTCTGGGCCGACGCCGCAGTCGTCCACAACGCAACAACAGCCGCGCACAACAAGCCGGGGAGCTTTGTCATTGGACTGGCAGACTACCGCCGCAGCTGGAATGCGACCAGGGCTGCCAGCATGATGGCGCCGCCCAGCGCCTGCAGCGGTGTGATGAACTCGCCGAGCACCGCCGCGCTGATCACCGTCGCGAGCAGCGGCTCAAGGTTCATGATCAGCGCGCTGCGGAACGGCCCGACCCGCTGGATCGACACGAACAGCGTGAGCACCGCGACGGTGACGGTGATGCCGACAATGGTCAGCGCAAACGCGCCGTAGGCGGTCTGCGGCCAGTTCCAGGTCCAGGTCGCAACCGGGACGGCGGCAAGGATCGCGGTCGACGACAGCATCGAATACCAGGTGATCAGCCGGGCGTCGGCGCCTTGCAGGACGCTGCGCGTGATCAGCAGCACACCGGTGCGGCAGCAGGCAGCGCCGACCGCGAAGGCGACGCCGGCAAGCGTGACCGCGCCTGAATGCGCGCCGAGCATCAGGCCCAGGCCGACCAACGCGGCGAGCGCAGCCGTTGCGCCGCGCCAGCCAAGCCGATCGACTCCGATCAGCGCGCCGCCGATGCCGGTGAGAAGCGGATAGACGAAATAGGTCAGGATCGCGACCGGGACCGGAACGAGGGCGATCGCCTTGAACAGGCCGTACACCACGCCGGCGAACAGCACTCCGATGAGGAGAGACGTCCAAAGCTGGTGCCGGTTGAGCGGCGCCGGCGCCGGCTGCCATTGCAGCCAGATCGCCATAACCACGACGCTGAACACGCCACGGAACGTGGACAGCGTGAGCACGTCGGTGCCGTCGACGAACGCCACCTTGGCGAACACGTCGCTGATCCCGAACGAGGTTGCGGCGATGACGCCGGGCGCGAGGTCGGACAGCCTCGGCGCAGTTGGGTTGGCAGGGTTCACCGGATGCGTCCTAGATGGGGCCGTTGAGGATGCGGTCGCTGGCGCCGATGCGGGCGGATGCATTCAAGGTCAGCTCGGCCCGCGCAGCCTCCAGGTCCTGAGCCGAGCGGACCGACTGTTCGTCGTGGAGCCATTGGCCGGAGAACGTATACACGAAGGCGCAGCGCGGATAACGCTTCATCGAATAGCGCATCAACCGGGTTTCGATCGGCGCGTCGTCGTCAAGAACCTCGCGCGCCAACACGAACGCATCCTCGGCTGCCATGGCAGCGCCTTGCGTGAGGTGCGGCGCAAAGGTGTGCGCGGCGTCGCCGCCGATGACGACGCGACCGCGGAACCATGGCCACGGCAGCATCAGCGGCTCGATCGGGCTGTAGACAATGTCGGAGTCGCTGTTGAGCGATCCGGCGATTTCGGCGACGTAGCTGCCATACTGTGCCAATCGCTGCTTGAACAATTGCGCCTGATCCTGTCCGGCGAAATCGGCGCCCGGTGCCTCGGGGCGGATGTGGAACAGGTACATGATGTCGTTGCTCAGCGGCATCGCGCCGGTCTTGCTGCCGATGCCCTGCAGGAACTCCATGCCGCGCACATCGTCCGGGCGAGGCGCCTGCACGCGCCAGGCGCCGTAGCCGGAAGGCCGTGGCGCGAACGCCGTCCCGACCAGATGGAGCCGCGTGGTGGAGCGTATGCCGTCGAAGCCGACCAGCAGATCGAACGAGTCGTTCTGACCTGACGAAAACGTCACGTCGACTCGGTTTCGGTCTTCATGGATGTCGCTCACCGTCACGCCGAGGCGGATCTGCGCGCCGGCGCGTTCGGCGGCACCCAGCAGGATCTCGTGCAACTGCAATCGGGACAGCGCGCAAAACGCCGGCACCCGCTCGTCACCGAGCAGGAACTTGTGCTCGACGATCAGCCGCCGGCCGGGGTCGAACAGGCACATGTGGTCATAGCGAAAACCGGTCGCGAGGATCTCGTCGAGAATGCCGAGCGTGTCGTAGACGCGGAGTGCATTGGCGGGCTGGCCAAGGCCGACCCCGGGAATATCGAAGGTCGGCCGCCGCTCGATGAGGACGACCTCCACGCCCCGTCGCGCGAAGGTTGCGGCAGCGGTCAGTCCGCCGACTCCGCCTCCCACCACCAGAACGCGTCGAATGTCGCCCACGACAAGCGTCAGCGATAGATCAGCGTGCCGGCGCCGTGGTCGGGGAGCCGGCTCGACGCGGCAAACGAGGATGGTGCTGTCACTGGGAATCTCAGGGCCGGCAGCGAGATAGACTAGCACTACTGTGTCAGAAAATATCGAAACTCGCCACCGACGCAGGTTCGTTGGTATGAATTCCCGGCCATGGTTCGAGACGCGCACCTTCGCTGCGCTCCTCACCATGAGGGCGGCGTATGCTGCTTGGCTGTCAACGCTGCATACATGCTGACCTCATCCTGAGGAGCGCCCCATAGCAGGCGCAGCCTGCGTACACTTGGCTGCGATGGGCGCGTCTCGAAGGATGGCCGCGAGCACGACCGCAGAATTTCTGTCCGCGGCCGCTACTGGAACATGAGGTCGGCACTTCACGGTTTCGCCTCCTGGAATGCCGCCGACTGGCGGATCAGCACGCCGAGGGTTGGATGCGCGACCTCCAGCGTGAAGATGAAACGGCCGTTGCCGAGTTCGGAATGCGTCACCGTCATCAGGCCGGGGCTGAGCCAGCCGGGCAGCTTGAAGCTGCGGCCGAACAGCCGGAGGAAATAACTGTCGCTGCGGAACGCCAGCGCGCCGTCGCGGGCATGGACGGTCATCGCCATGCTGAGGCCATAGCCGAGGTATTCCTCGACCCGGTCGGGCCGGAGAAGCGCTTCGATGAATTGATGATCTGCGGAAATCCGTTGCGGCGGGTGCACAGCCGCGTCCAGATCTGGCCGCCGGTCGTCATGTCCTCGGTGACAGTAACGATCATCGGCACATCCGCATCGGTCGAGGTCGGCAGCGGCGCGCCGATCAGCCGTGCCAGCTGGGCGAGGCACCAGCCGGCGCGGCTCATGTGCGTTTCCAGGATTTCGCCGGAGTAGACGATGGTCTTGCCGCCGGCGAGGCGCTTGGAGAAGCGCCGGCGGATCGGCAGCGGCAGCGAGGCCCATTCCTCGTCGGACATCAGCTGGCGAAAGCGCAGATCGCCCAGCGTGTCGTCGGTCTCGAACCGGACATCGTCGATGACGTCGTTGGCAATCCGCTCCAGGATCATCGCCCACTCCATCGCCACGCGGCTCGCTCGCTGGCGTCTCATTTCTTGCGCTTTCCGAACGAGAGCAGGTTCACGATTTTAGTGCCCAGCCGGATCAGCGACACGATCTGCTGCTTCGGCACCGTCAGCATCTGCGCGTACCAGCGGTCCATGGTCTCGACAAAATCGAGCATCGCCTTGAGCCGCTGCTGCGCGACCGGATGGATCTTGGGATCGCCCTCTGCCTCGGTCGTGCAGGCGCGCAGCGCCGCGACCGCGGGATCGATCTCACGTTCCTTGCGGCCGGTGGCGATGCGCGCGAATATTTCCCAGACGTCGGTCTCGGCCTCGAAATGCTCGCGGCGGTCGCCTCGGATCGGTACGCGCCGGATCAGGTCCCAGCCCAGCAGCTCCTTGATCGAATTGGAGACGTTGGAGCGGGCAAGCCCCAACATGTCCGCGATGTCCTCGGCGGTCAGCGGCCGCTCGGACAGATAGAGCAGCGCGTGGATCTGGCTGACCGAGCGGTTCACCCCCCATTTGCCGCCCATCTCGCCCCATTGCAGGACGAAACGTTCGATCGCCGGGGGCAGCTCGCGGGGGCGGATGGTTTCATCCAATTTCGTAATTTCTGTCATGACAGAAATATCCGAAATAACTGGAATGAAGTCAAGGGGCCTGCAAGGCCGCATCGGCCAGCCGCGAAAAACGGTGAACGCTGGATTGTCGAAATGCTCCACGGCCGTTCGTCCCCGCGGAAGCGGGGACCCAGGGCCACGAGTACGAGCGAATGTTTAGCCTTGGATTCCCGCTTGCGCGGGAATGAGCGGAGCTTGTTGATCTTCCGCTACACGAAAGCGAAGGAGGGCTCGCTCAGCGCTCGATCAGCGTGCCGGCGCCGTGGTCGGTGAACAGCTCGAGCAGCACGGCATGCGGCACCTTGCCGTCCAGGATGACGACGCCCTCAACGCCCTGCTCGAGCGCGTAGAGGCAGGTCTCGACCTTGGGGATCATGCCGCCCGAAATGGTGCCGTCGGCGATCAGGCTGCGCACTTCGCTCGCCGACAGTTTCTCGATCAGCTTCTTGTTCTTGTCGAGCACGCCGGGCACGTCGGTGAGGAGGAGAAAGCGCTTGGCCTTGAGCGCGCCGGCGATCGCACCGGCAAACGTGTCGGCGTTGACGTTGTAGGTGCCGCCATCGGCTGACGCGGCGACCGGCGCCAGCACCGGGATCAGCTCGCGGCCCAGCACCACGTTCAGGACCGTGAGATCGACCTTGTCCGGCTCGCCGACAAAGCCGAGATCGACCACCTTCTCGATGTTGGAATCCGGATCGACCACTTTGCGTGTGGCCTTCTTGGCCAGCACCATGTTGCCGTCCTTGCCGCACAGCCCGATCGCCTTGCCGCCGGCGGCGTTGATGAAGCCGACGATCTGCTTGTTGATCGCGCCGGCCAGCACCATCTCGACGATTTCCAAAGTCGCCGCGTCGGTGATGCGCAAGCCCCCGGCGAATTGCGACTGCACGCCGGCCTTCTTCAGCATCGCCTCGATCTGCGGCCCGCCGCCGTGCACCACCACCGGATTGATCGCGGTCTGCTCGAGCAACACGATGTCGCGCGCGAACGATCGCGCCACCTCGTCGTTGCCCATGGCATGCCCGCCGTACTTGATGACGATGGTTTCCTCGTCGTAGCGCTGCATGTGCGGCAGCGCTTCGGAGAGGATGCGGGCCTGATCGAGCGGGCTGATTTTGGGGGAGCTCATACGGGTCTCGCGGCGGCTGGCGCGGGCGGTTTTAGCAGGCTGCTGTGACACACTCCACCGTCATTCCTGAATTCGCCGGCGCGTCAAAACTGGAAATAGATGAAGGGTTGCACCTGCCCACCCGGCGCCAGCAGGAGGGCGAGCAGCAGCATCGCGGTCGAGCCGCCCCAGAACACGCCGCTGTTGAACGACGGCACGTTCATCCGCGCCGCGATTTCCGGCAGCGGAGCAGCGCGCGTCAACAGTCGTGCGGTGAACGTCGCGACGCCGTAGCCTGCCAGAAGCAGCCACAGCGCGGGATCGGCGGCGGCGCCGGCGAACGCCTTGTCGAGATCGAACTCGAACCATTTGCGCAGGCAGGCGAGGCTCTCGGGCAGCTTGGTCAGCCGGAAGAAGCACCACGCCAAGCAGACGGCGTGAAAGGTGAGCGCGATGCGCGTCCAGCGCCACACCAGCGCGGCGCCTCCGGTCAGCGCCTCCAGCCGGTTGCACAGCGCGGTCGCGCTCCACAGCCGGTTGATGATCAGGAAGCCGCCGTGCAGGCCGCCCCATAGCATGAATGACCAGCTTGCGCCGTGCCAGAGTCCGCCGAGCAGCATGGTGATCATTAGGCTGGCGGCGACGCGCCCGGGTCCGCCGCGGTTGCCGCCCAGCGGGATGTAGAGATAGTCGCGCAGGAAGCGCGACAGCGTCATGTGCCAGCGTCGCCAGAAATCCTGCACCGAGGTCGCGAGATAGGGCCAGTTGAAATTCTCCGGCCAGCGGAAGCCGAACCACAGGCCGAGCCCGCGGGCGATGTCGGTGTAGCCAGAGAAGTCGAAATAAATCTGCAGCGCGTAGAGATAGATGAACGGCAGCGACCACACGCCGGCGGTCGAGGGGCCCGACACGTGGGCGAAGAACGGATCGATCGCCAGCGCGATGCTGTCCGCCAGCACCAGCTTCTTGAAGAAGCCGCGCGCGATCAGGAACGTGCCCTCGGCCGGGTCTAGCGGCTTGGTGGGCATGGCGCCGGGCCGCAGATGCGCCAGGAATTCGCTCGGCCGCAGGATCGGCCCGGCGACCAGATGCGGGAAGAACGAGGTGAACAACGCGTAGCGAAACAGGTTGGTCTCCGCCGCGATGGTGCCGCGGTAGACGTCGACCATGTAGGCGATGCCGGTGAACGCGTAGAACGAGATGCCCATCGGGATCACCCAGTGGCCCGACGTGATCTCCTGCAGGCGGATGACTTTCCAGCCCAGCAGCGTGGACATGGTCTCGACCAGCAGCGGCGTGTATTTCCAGAAGCACAGCACCAGAAGGTTGAAGCCGACGCCCGCCGCGAGGACGAGCCGGCGGCGCTGCGTGCGTTGCAGCCAGATGCCCGTCAGCCAGTCGACCAGGCAGTAGCCGAGGATGACTGAGAGTACCCACCATTGCCGGAAGCCGTAGAAGAACAGGCTGCCCGCCAACAGCCATGCCAGCGCGATGGCGTAGCGGTTGCGCACCACCAGCCAGCCGAAGAACACGATCGGCAGCAATGCTGCAAACTCGGCCTGGGTAAAGCTCATCGCCCGGTCGACGTTTTTGCGTCCATGGCCTGCATGTGGCCGATCAGTTCCTGAAGCAGCAGCGCGTTGCCATGATCGGAGAAATGGCGGTCGGGTATGTACAGCGACAGTTTGTCGGTCGCTTCGACGAACGGCCGGCGCGGGTCAAGAAAATCGAGGCCCGCACGCGCCGACAGTTGCTTCAAAGTCTCCTGCCAACCAAAATCGCGTCGCCCGAACACCTGATTATGTTCCGGGATTGCGACCACCGTGACCGGCACGCCATGGCGGCGCGAGGTTTCGCCGAGATCGTTGAGGATGCGGAGCATGTCCTCTTGCACTCTCGGCGGAGGCGTTGCCGTGAAGCGGCGGTTATAGGATGGATCGCCGGCCGACCGTCCGGTGCGAATCCAGACGATGGTTGCGAGCTGGCTGTTGGTCACCAGCGGCGTCCAGGGCGGGTCCGGCCAGCGCATCCGCGTTTTGATGGCGCCTTCGGCGGTCACTTCGATGAAAGAAAGCGGCCGCTTGCCGATGCTCGTCATGTCGATCGGCGTCAGCACGAAGAAGATCCGTTGCGGGCGTAGGCCCTGACCCAACAGTTGACGTGCATCGGCGGCGCGCAGCTGCATCTCGATCAGTCGCTTGAGGGAGAAGATGCGCACATTGGGCAGGGCTCGTGCGGCGGTCTCGGCGAGGTGTTTGTGTCCGTGCACGAACGAGCTGCCGAGCAGCAGCCACGTCGGCTGCGGCGAATCGAGCGGGCCGAGTGCGCGCAAGACGTCGGCGTGGAGCGCACGGAAATCTTCATAGGATCGATAGTCAGCGCCGATGTCCGGGTCGGGCTTGTAGATGCGCTCGGGGGTCTGGTCCTGCCAAAGTTGCCGGCGGACGTCTCTGGGCAACGAGAGCCGCGCGAAAGCTTCGCCGACGGCAAGCACGACGGTAAATGCCGCTAGAAACCCAGCTGCGAATGTCAGTTTCGCATTTCCGCCGAATTGTGCCGTCATGACTAAATGCCCGAACCTTCGCTACCATGCGGTAACGCCCGGCGCCCGCGCAAGAGCGCGCGCCACGCGAACTGCGGGCTGGTCGAAGACAAGCTCATCGCACCTGCGGGACCTGCCTGCCCTTCGCCCGGACGTGATCGGTGAGGCCCTGCAGCACCAGCATGAAGCCGCGCTCGGTGTAGTAGCGGTCGGCTCGCAGCAGCGATGCCTTGTCGGCCTCCTCGAAGAACGGCAGGCGTGCATCATAAAAGTCGAGCCCTGCGCGCCGCGCCAGCTCCGGCAAAGCATCCTGGAAGCCGAGCGGGGCGCGACCGATCACCTGGACGTGCTCGGGAAGCGCCAGCACTGTCACCGGCACGCCGTAGCGGTGCGATGTTTCCGCGAGATGATTGAAGACGCGGAGCAGATCGTCTTGCACGCGCGGCGATGGGGTTTCCGCGATGCGGCGGGGATTGAACGATGGGTTCCCGTCCGACCGGCCGCTGCGGATCCACGCAATGGTCACGAGTTGGCTGCCGGTGACGAGCGGGGTCCAGGGCGGCTCGGGCCACCGCAGCCGCGTTGTGATCGCCCCATCTGCGGTGACGTCGAGGAACGCCAGCGGCCGTTTGCCGATCGGGATCAGGTCCTGCGGCATGACCGCGAAAACAATGCGCTGCGGCCGCAGCCCCTGGCTCAACAGCAGCCGCGCCTCGGCGGCGCGGAGCGGCAGGATGGCGTGCTTGCGCAAGGCGAAGATGCGAACCTCCGGCCAAAAGCGCAGGGCGGTGTCGGCTAGATTGCTAGGCCCGTGGATGTATGAATTGCCGAACCACAACCAGGTGGGCTGCGGCGAATTGAGCGGGCCCAGCTCGGACAGGACCTGGGCATTGGCCGAGCGAAACGCGTCGTAGGACCGGAACGTCACGCCGATCGACGGATCGGATTGGTAGATGCGTTCGTCCGCCATCTGGACGCGGCCCGTTTGCTGGCGGATGTCCTTGGGCGGCGACAGCCGGACATAGGCCTCGCCGATCAGCAGCACGACGGCAAGCGACGCGAGGAATCCGGCCGCGAATGCCGGCCACGCGCTCCGGTCGGGTTGCGCAGTCGCTGCGCCGTTCACTCTCCGCGCTCCGCCTTCAACTTCGCAATCGCGGCGCGCAGATCGGGAATGCCATCGCCTTCGCGCGACGATGTCGCGATGACTCGCGGGAAGGCGGCGGGCCGCTTGGAGAGCGCGGCTTCTGTCTGCGCGACGCACGTCTCGAGGTCGGCCCGCTTCACCTGGTCGGCCTTGGTCAGCACGATCTGATGGCTCACCGCGCTCTCGCCCAGCACGTCGAGCGAGGGCGCGTCGGTGTCCTTCAGGCCGTGCCGCGCATCGATCAGCACATAGACCCGCGCCAGGTTGGCGCGGCCGCGCAGATAGGCATGGATCAGCGCGGTCCACGCCTTGATCTTGTCCTTCGGCGCCTTGGCGTAGCCATAGCCCGGCATGTCGACCAGCGTCAGCGCCGGATCGCCGGCGAAGAACACCAGCTCCTGGGTGCGGCCCGGCGTGTGCGACACGCGCACCAGCGATTTGCGCCCGGTCAGTGCGTTGATCAGGCTCGACTTGCCGACGTTGGAGCGGCCCGCGAACGCGATCTCGATGCCGCGCATCTTCGGCAGCGACTCGGGCGAGCCGGCGGCCCATGTGAAATCCCACGGCTTCGCGAACAGGCGGCGGCCCGCTTCGAGCTCGGACGACGTGAAAGCTGAAGTCGTACTCATCCGTGCCGCATACTCCGTTCACCTCTCCCCGCTTGCGGGGAGAGGTCGGCGAGCCACAAGCGCATTTACGTGCGTCCATAGCCCGTCGAAGACGGGCGTAAACGCCCTTAAGGACGCGCTATGGCGAGCCGGGTGAGGGGGACTCGCGATAGAGCGCATCCTTGGAGACTCCCCCTCACCCCGACCCTCTTCCCGCAAGCGGGGAGAGGGAGCCCGCTGCCGCTCTAACTCCCGCTTCCACTTACGACAACCGTCCTTGTAGGATATGCGCCCGCAGTTCACCAGAAGGCCAAATCCCATGCCTGTTTCCATGTACAGCGTCTCCGTCCCGGTCTTCATGCAGCATCTCAACGGTCTTTCCGCCGTGCTCGATAAGGCGGCGGCGTATGCTGCGGCACGCAAGATCAAGGAGGAGGACCTGCTGGCGATGAAGCTCGCGCCGGACATGTTCCCGCTGCTGCGGCAGATCCGCGCCGCGACCGATCACGCCATCAGCGGCGCCGGCCGTCCCGCCGGCAAGGAGCTGCCGAAGTTCGCCAACGACGAGACCACGATCGCGCAGCTCAAGGATCGCATCGCCAAGACGATCGAGTTTCTCAAGTCGGTGAAGCCGGGCGAGCTCGACGGCAGCGAGGAGAAGGCGATCAGCATCACGTTTCCAAGCGGCGCGACGCGCGACTTCAAAGGGCAGGGGCTCCTGCTCGGCAACAGCCTGCCGAACTTCTTTTTCCACACCACCACCGCCTACGACATCCTGCGCCAGTGCGGCGTCGAGCTCGGCAAGCGCGACTTCATGGGCACCCCGCCGGCGTAGGGAAACAGCTCTCTCCCGTTCGTCCCCGCGAAGGCGGGGACCCAGGGCAACGACTGAGTAGGGTGTGTTTGGCCCTAGATTCGCGCTTGCGCGGGAATGAGCGGAGGTCGCGGCATGAGACTTGATCTACACTCATCGCCACCTATGAGGCTTACCTCGAGCCTAGCGTGGTTGCTCCCGTCTCGCCCGCGGCTCCCGCGTGATCGACCCGATCGTTCTCGGACTCGATCGCCGCCATGATCTTCCGCTCCAGTTCGCGGCGCAACTCCTCCATGTTCCGCGGCTTGTAGTCGTGAGCCGCACCGGCGGCGGCCGCAGCCTGGCGCTGGCTCAACAGGCTGTTCAACTCGCGCAAGGTGCGCGTCAGCGCCGCAAGCAGGCGGGCGGACCGTTCCAGTTCGCGCAGATGTTGCGGCCCCGCCGCAAGCATCGCGACGGTCGCCTCGATCGCCGGAAGCACGCGGGCCACCGCGCTTTGCAGGCGCAGCACGATCGCGTTGTCGTCGTCCTGCCTTGGCGCGTCTGCGTCATTGTAGTCCGCGAGATGCGGCGAGGGCAGGGGAGCCAGCGCAGCCGTCTCGCCCGGCGGTGAAGCCGCAAGCGATGGCGCCTCGATGTCGGGCTTCCCCGCGGCGGGGGGCGGCGGCGCCGCAAGGTCGATCTGCGGCGCGGGCGCGGGCGGCGGCCCTTCGAACGGGATCGGCGGGTGCCGCCGCGTCCAGCGCCAGCGCCGCATGCGGTTGCGCAGCGTGCCGGAGCTGATGCCGTGCTCGGCGCAGATTTCCTCGACCGGCCGGTCGGTGTGCTCGTAGTCGTGGCGGATTTGCGCCCAGGCTTCGCCTGTCAATTCTACTGTCATGATGTCCTCTTGAGTTCGGCGCGCCAAAAGCGCGTTCACGCGCGTCTTCACGCGCTATGCAGGCCGGCGCACGCGTCACATCGCGAGCGCGGTCGGGTAGATTCGTCGCAGAGTCAGTGGTGGGAGAGTGCGCCTTTGGTACCGGAGCAGCGTCACGCTGTCAAGGAATATATTCCCTGAGAAAAAAGGTCGCATGCTACAAAGACGCGGCTCTGGCTCGCGTCGTCTGCGTTTGTGGGATCGGAAGGTCGCGTGACATGCTCGCGTAAGTACTCTCCGAACAGCAAGAGCCGAGTAATTGGCACGGTCATTTAAATCGCCCGATCAGGTGTCATGAAGCGCTGGCTCTTGTCGTTGCCCGTCCTGTGAGACTTGTTACTCTTCGCCAAACATTTGTTCGGCGCAGCTATGGTGGCGATTGAGCCTGCCTCGGAGTCACGCATGAGCAAAGGGACCTCTTCGGCCCTGATTTCTAAACAGGGCTTGGCTTCCATTCCGACGGCCCAAGGAGGCCTTTCCCGCCTCATCATCGCGCACCTCAAAAGCGCCGGCGTGCCGGTGGCGCCGCTTCTCAGGCGTGCGGGACTGACGCCGGAGCTGATCGCCGAACCGGAAGAGCGACTGAGCGTGCGAAGCCAAATCACGCTTTTGGATCAGGCAGCGATTGCTCTGAAGGATGACTGTATCGGCTTCACGCTGGCTCGCGATTTCGATCTGCGCAAAATCGGGCTGCTCTATTACGTGATGGCATCTTCGCGAACCTTAGGCGATGCACTGAGGCGGGTTGCTCGATACAGCAAGATTACCAACGAGGCCCTCGTGTTCGGGTATCGAGAGGGAAACAGGCTCGTTATCAGTCTGAGTTACTCTGGTGTTGCACGGCACTCGGACAGACACCAAATTGAATTTTGCATGTTTGCCGCAATACGGATTTGCCGCGCGCTGACGGGGCAGAACCTCGTACCACAACACTTCTCGATTGCTCATCATCGATCGGGAGCCACCTCCGAAATGGCGCGATTTGTCGGAACGAAAGTGGAGTTCGGCGCTGACACGGACGAGTTTGCCCTAAACGCCGACGCGCGCGCGTTGCCGCTTATTCACTCCGATCCCTATCTCAGTGACCTTCTCCTGAAAAATTGCGAAGCGGCGCTAGCCGACAACAGGGCTGATTCGAGCCCGTTGCGCACGAAAGTAGAGAACGCGATCTCGCCGATGCTTCCTCATGGCAGAGTGCCGCTGAAGGACGTTGCTCGCAGTCTAGGAATGAGCGAGCGGACACTTGCGCGACAGCTTTCAAACGAAGGGTTGAACTTCAGTGAAATACTTCAGCACCTGCGGCGCGATCTGGCGCTTCGTTATCTCAATGACCGCAAGCTGCATGTGTCCAAGATTGCGTGGCTGCTCGGCTTTCAAGAGGTGAGCGCATTCACCCATGCATTCAAGCGCTGGACCGGAAAGACGCCGAGCGAGATGCGGCCGGCCGGCGCTCGTTGAAGGAATGCCTGCGTCGCGGCATTAACGCGCCAGTCAACTTGGCAGAGGCCGTCGCAGCCGCGATGGCAATTGGCCCTGCCACGGGGTCCAGGATGAATGACGAAGGAGACATATGCGGGGATGCTATGGGAGATGATGTCGGAATACTTGCATACGGCTCACTGATCGACGATCCAGGTCCCGAGATCGAGCCGCACATCACACGCCGCATCTCTTGCCGCACGCCTTTCAAGGTGGAATTCGCCCGCGCGAGCAGAACGCGGACGGGCGGCCCGACTCTCGTGCCATATGCCGAGGGGTCGCAAGTCGCAGCGCAAATCCTGGTAGTCGATTTGTCACCTAAGGAGGCGACCGACCGCCTCTATCGCCGGGAAAGGCGCAAGTTTGATCCCGATGTTTTCTACATTCCTCCCAAAGTCATAACGTCAAACACGGTTGTCGTCGAAAGCCTCCGGCCTTTCGAGGGCATCGAAACCGTGCTCTACACAAGGATAGCCGCGAACATCGAAGGGCTGACGGCAACCGAGCTCGCCAAACACGCGGTCGATAGCGCGCGCGCTCGGCAAGACAGTTGCGATGGGATCAGCTATTTGATGAACGCGAAGCGGTACGGCATTCAAACGCCACTCTCGCCAGAATACGAGAAAGAGATTTTGCGTCTGACCGGCACGGATTGCCTGGAAGCTGCGCTCGATCGCACGCGCGCGTAGGAACTCAGGTCAGGGGGCGAGCTCGCCGCGCGAGAGCGCATCCGCGCATTCATAATGCCAGTTAGGGCGTGTACTCATAAATTGCGTTTGTTCGGCAATCTCTGGCTGATGTCTGCTTTACCCCGGTGGTCTCAACCGGTCGACGCAACACCCACGTAACGCTTACCAAACGCTCGCCTAATCGCTTTTCAAGATTTCCGGCTGCCAGCGATGCCAAAGCTCCGGTTTCTCGGCCGCAGTTAGCCCTTGACGACATTTGGCGCTAATCAGCACATACTCTCTATCTCTTCCGTTCAAGTCAGGTGTTGCGTCGACCGGTTGAGCCGGCCCCCCGAAAGCGGACATCAGGCGGCCGGACTGCGAATGTCCCCTAAGTGCCAAAGCACTAAATCGCTGCGCGATAGCCCGCTGAGGCGGGGCCCGTGACGATCTGCACGGCAATCTGGGTGGAGATGGCCAATAGCGGGTTGGGCGTCCTGTCTTGAGGATCGAGGTGTCGTCAACCTCATCCCAGACAGGAGTTGCCTATGAGTACCGATACTGTCAGCCCGCTGCGCCAGCGCATGATCGAGGACATGAACGCGCGCAAGCTCTGTGCGGGCACGCAGACAGGTCATATCCGCAGTTGCAAGCGGTTCGCCGCGTTTCTCAAGCGGTCTCCTGACACGGCCACCCTTGAGGATATCCGCCGTTTCCAACTGCACTTGGCCGAGACCGGCGTGAGCATCTGCACCCGCAACCGCATCATGACCGGGCTGCGGTTCTTGTTCCGCGTGACGCTGCGGCGACTGGATTTGGCCGCCGAGATCTATCACCTCCGCGAGCCGCAGAAGATTCCACTGGTGATGAGCCCGGACGAGACCAAGCGCCTGTTGGCTGTCGCCAGCAGTCTCAAGGCCCGCATTCTGCTCAGTCTCGGCTATGGCTGCGGATTGCGCGCGGGCGAGGTAGTCCGGCTTAAGGTCAAGCATATCGACAGCGCGCAGAAGATCATTCGCATCGAGCAGTCCAAGGGCCGCAAGGATCGCAATGTCATGCTGTCGGCCGAGACGCTCGATCTGTTGCGCCAATGGTGGCAAGTCCGCCCATCGCGCCATGATGCCGGAACGCCCTTGGAGGAGCGCTGGCTGTTTCCCGGCCTTAGGTCCGGCAGGCCGATGACCACCCGCCAACTTAACCGCCTGTTTCATGAGGCGGCCGACGCGGCCGGTATCAGGAAAGGCGTGACGCTGCACGCGCTGCGCCACAGCTTTGCAACCCACCTGCTCGAACGCGGCACCGATATCAGAATCATCCAGGCGCTGCTGGGCCACGACAAACTGGACACCACGGCGCGCTACGCCCGCGTCGCCACCGGCATGATCGCCAGCATCGAGAGCCCGCTCGACCTGTTGTCCGAGCCACGCAGGAAGCCCAGGAAGAGCGAGAAAGATCAGCCGTCGGCGTAACAGCCCGCGGCCATGTCCCGTCCAGCGCTGGAGGTCGCGGATATCTTCCGCGACCACGGGGCGGCGTGGCGCAGAGCCAATGCCGGTCACGTCAGCCTCGACCACTTGAAGGTGATGTCAGCCATCGAGCGCTGCCGCACGGCGGCACTCGGCGGCCATGTCGCGCGCTGCGAGAACGAGAAGTGCACTCACACCATCATTGCCTACAATAGCTGCCGCAACCGGCATTGCCCCAAGTGTCAGGGCGCTGCTGCACGCGAGTGGCTGGCCGAACGCGAGGCCGAGCTGCTGCCGGTGCCGTACTTTCATGTGGTCTACACATTGCCGGCCGCGATCCGCGACATTGCCTATCAGAACAAGGCGGTGATCTACCACCTGCTGTTCAAGGCCTCGGCCGAGACCACGCTCACGATCGCAGCTGATCGCAAGCATCTCGGGGCTCGCATCGGCTTCATGTCGGTGTTGCACACCTGGGGCTCCGCGCTAACGCACCACCCGCATGTCCATATGGTCGTGCCGGGTGGCGGCCTGGCGCCGGATGGGTCGAGGTGGATCGCGTGCCGACCGCGCTATTTTCTGACCGTGGAGGTTCTCTCGGCGCTGTTCCGCCGGCTGTTTCTGGAGATGCTGATCGCGGCGCACGACGCCGGCCGTCTGCAATTCTTCGGCGACCATGTGCGGCTCGCCGACAAGGCGGCGTTCGATGCCTATCTAACGCCTTTGCGCCAGATCGATTGGGTGGTCTACGCCAAAGAGCCATTCGCCGGGCCCAAGCAAGTGTTGCGATATTTGTCGCGCTACACCCACCGCGTCGCGATCTCCAATCGCCGGCTGCTGTCCGCCGACCAGAACAGCGTCACCTTCAAGTCCAAGGACTATCGGATCGAGGGGGCCGCCCGGGACAAGACGATGACGCTGGCGACCGACGAGTTCATCCGGCGCTTCCTGATCCATGTCCTGCCGAAAGGCTTCCATCGCATCCGACACTATGGGCTGCTCGCCAGTACCAACCGAGCCGCGAACATTGCGCACGCTCGCGAGCTGCTCGCCGTGCCGTCTCGCCCAAAACAACCCGACACGCCCGAAGCAACAATCGACCAACCTCGCGTACTGTCGCAGCCATGCCCGTGCTGCGGCGGCCGCATGATCATCATCGAGACCTTCGAGCGCGGCTGCGAGCCGAAGCACCGGCCCACACCACCTTCGGTGGCGATCAGGGTCGACACCTCATGATGCCGTCACCGCCGATCAACGACAGCTACGATACCTGCAATTCCCGCTGGCTCTCAGCCAGCAGCGCCCAAGTTCGCGTTGATCCGCTCGATTGCCCCGGTCGCAATACCAACCTGGTCGTTCTACCCGCAGATCGCTCGTTCACCCCAACGTGCTCACACTGGCTTTGCAGAAAACCGATCGCGGCAACCGATCCTGTCCAACCTCATCAACCCAAAACCCGCGGCTAAATCCCCATAGCATCCGCGGCACCGCCAGTGCCCACTTCCCGCGATTTCCTGCCTTGGCGCTTTTCGGACGCCGGTCGCCGCAGCGCGTGGATGGCATCCCATGCCGGCGTCCGAAAACCTGCACAGTAGGCGACATCGCTGCGCCTACTCGATCACCTCGTCGGCGGCGGTGAGCAGCGTCGGGGTCAGCGCGGCGAGCGGTCACGCCGCAACCGCAAGCCGCGTCAGTCGCTCGCGCCGGGATTTGGCGAGAAGTATTGGAGTTTGTCCGGCTTCCCCTCCCACTCCTTCCAGTCGGGCGGGGGCGCTTTTTTGACTTGAATATTTGGCCAGATTTTCGAAAATTCCGCATTCAATGACAGCCATTGCTCAAGCCCAGGTTCGGTATCAGCCTTGATGGCATCGACGGGGCATTCCGGTTCGCAAACGCCACAGTCGATGCATTCGTCAGGATGGATGACGAGCATGTTCTCGCCCTCGTAGAAGCAGTCCACGGGGCACACTTCGACGCAGTCCATAGTTTTGCAGCGAATGCAGTTATCGTTGACGACGTATGTCAATTAGGCGTCCTCTATGGAGTTCCACTGGATTGGAGGGTCGGCCAATCACCATCGCAATGCGCCATCCGGAATTAAGAACGGTATCGGAATCAAATACACCGTGTTTTTTGTCTGCGTTGATAGCATCGCACTGCCCTAGCGCTGATCGGATGGTGCCTTTTGAGCACCGTGGCAAGTCGCCACCGAAGGAGGGCCTTCGGCGGTAAACCGCGCTACTGCGGGCAAAGTTCCATTGTCTCAATTGCTTCAGCGCATGGCCTCGGCACCGATTAGGGAATGCTAGCTCAGTTCGTCGCATATCACCTACGTCAATCTGCGGCATGCCGGCGGTTTCTCGCCATGTCCGGTTTACCCCGGTGGTCTCAACCGATCGACGCAACACTTTATCTTAAACGGAAAAGATGGAGTGTGTGGTGATCAGTCAAAGCTATCGTCGAGGTTTCAGTGCGGCAGAGAAAACGGAGTTATGGGATCGCTGGCAACGGGGAGAGTCGCTGAAAGCGATTGGGCGAGCATTTGGTAAGCCATCATCGTCCATCTATTTCCAAGTGGCGCCGCACGGTGGGATTCGCCCTGCGCCACGGCGTCGCTCGCGGTTGGCATTGACGCTCTCAGAGCGCGAAGAGATATCCAGGGGCATTGCGGCGCATCGATCGGCGCGATCGATGGCCCGGTTGCTGGGTCACTCGCCCTCGACGGTGAGCCGAGAAATCAGCCGGAATGGCGGCTATGATCGATACCGAGCGGCGCGGGCTGATGAGAAAGCTTGGGTCCGGGCTCGTCGTCCGAAACGTTGTAAGTTGGCGCACAATCCGCGGCTACGACAAGCAGTGGCGAGGAAGCTCAGATCGAATTGGTCGCCGGAGCAGATCGCCGGTTGGCTGAAGCGCGCGTATCCTGCAGATGAGTTTGATCGCGTGTCACACGAGACGATCTATCGCAGCTTATTTGTTCAAGCCCGCGGCGTGCTTAAGAAAGAGCTGCTTGGCCATCTTCGATCGAAGCGGACGATTCGTCGATCAAAGCGGGCTGGCCTGAATGGCGATAGACGGGGGCAAATCAAGGATATCGTCTCAATCAGGGAGCGGCCGGCAGCGATTGAAGATCGGGCGGTACCTGGTCACTGGGAAGGCGACCTCCTGTCCGGATCGAAGAACAGCTACATCGCGACTTTGGTCGAACGCCATACGCGTTACGTGACGTTGGCGAAGGTGACTAACAAGGATACGCAGACGGTCGTTTCTGCGCTCATCAAGCAGGCGAAGCGGCTACCGGATGAGCTGTACAAGTCCCTGACCTGGGACCGGGGCAAGGAGCTTGCGGATCATCGGCGATTTACGTTAGCGACCGACATCGAAGTTTACTTCTGCGATCCGCAAAGCCCGTGGCAGCGCGGTTCCAATGAGAACACCAATGGCCTGCTGAGACAGTATTTTCCAAAGGGAACCGACTTGTCGGTGTACTCGCAAACTCATCTGAACAAGGTAGCGCGTCAGCTAAACGAACGGCCACGTAAGACCTTGCAATTCGAAACCCCCGCAGAGAGATTTAACGCCTGTGTTGCATCGACCGGTTGAGCCGGCACCCCAAAAGCGGACATCCACTGGCATCGACTACGATGTCCGCTATGTGCCAAAGCACTAAATCGCTGCGCGATAGCCCGCTGAGGCGGGGCCCGTGACGATCTGCACGGCAATCTGGGTGGAGATGGCCAATAGCGGGTTGGGCGTCCTGTCTTGAGGATCGAGGTGTCGTCAACCTCATCCCAGACAGGAGTTGCCTATGAGTACCGATACTGTCAGCCCGCTGCGCCAGCGCATGATCGAGGACATGAACGCGCGCAAGCTCTGTGCGGGCACGCAGACAGGTCATATCCGCAGTTGCAAGCGGTTCGCCGCGTTTCTCAAGCGGTCTCCTGACACGGCCACCCTTGAGGATATCCGCCGTTTCCAACTGCACTTGGCCGAGACCGGCGTGAGCATCTGCACCCGCAACCGCATCATGACCGGGCTGCGGTTCTTGTTCCGCGTGACGCTGCGGCGACTGGATTTGGCCGCCGAGATCTATCACCTCCGCGAGCCGCAGAAGATTCCACTGGTGATGAGCCCGGACGAGACCAAGCGCCTGTTGGCTGTCGCCAGCAGTCTCAAGGCCCGCATTCTGCTCAGTCTCGGCTATGGCTGCGGATTGCGCGCGGGCGAGGTAGTCCGGCTTAAGGTCAAGCATATCGACAGCGCGCAGAAGATCATTCGCATCGAGCAGTCCAAGGGCCGCAAGGATCGCAATGTCATGCTGTCGGCCGAGACGCTCGATCTGTTGCGCCAATGGTGGCAAGTCCGCCCATCGCGCCATGATGCCGGAACGCCCTTGGAGGAGCGCTGGCTGTTTCCCGGCCTTAGGTCCGGCAGGCCGATGACCACCCGCCAACTTAACCGCCTGTTTCATGAGGCGGCCGACGCGGCCGGTATCAGGAAAGGCGTGACGCTGCACGCGCTGCGCCACAGCTTTGCAACCCACCTGCTCGAACGCGGCACCGATATCAGAATCATCCAGGCGCTGCTGGGCCACGACAAACTGGACACCACGGCGCGCTACGCCCGCGTCGCCACCGGCATGATCGCCAGCATCGAGAGCCCGCTCGACCTGTTGTCCGAGCCACGCAGGAAGCCCAGGAAGAGCGAGAAAGATCAGCCGTCGGCGTAACAGCCCGCGGCCATGTCCCGTCCAGCGCTGGAGGTCGCGGATATCTTCCGCGACCACGGGGCGGCGTGGCGCAGAGCCAATGCCGGTCACGTCAGCCTCGACCACTTGAAGGTGATGTCAGCCATCGAGCGCTGCCGCACGGCGGCACTCGGCGGCCATGTCGCGCGCTGCGAGAACGAGAAGTGCACTCACACCATCATTGCCTACAATAGCTGCCGCAACCGGCATTGCCCCAAGTGTCAGGGCGCTGCTGCACGCGAGTGGCTGGCCGAACGCGAGGCCGAGCTGCTGCCGGTGCCGTACTTTCATGTGGTCTACACATTGCCGGCCGCGATCCGCGACATTGCCTATCAGAACAAGGCGGTGATCTACCACCTGCTGTTCAAGGCCTCGGCCGAGACCACGCTCACGATCGCAGCTGATCGCAAGCATCTCGGGGCTCGCATCGGCTTCATGTCGGTGTTGCACACCTGGGGCTCCGCGCTAACGCACCACCCGCATGTCCATATGGTCGTGCCGGGTGGCGGCCTGGCGCCGGATGGGTCGAGGTGGATCGCGTGCCGACCGCGCTATTTTCTGACCGTGGAGGTTCTCTCGGCGCTGTTCCGCCGGCTGTTTCTGGAGATGCTGATCGCGGCGCACGACGCCGGCCGTCTGCAATTCTTCGGCGACCATGTGCGGCTCGCCGACAAGGCGGCGTTCGATGCCTATCTAACGCCTTTGCGCCAGATCGATTGGGTGGTCTACGCCAAAGAGCCATTCGCCGGGCCCAAGCAAGTGTTGCGATATTTGTCGCGCTACACCCACCGCGTCGCGATCTCCAATCGCCGGCTGCTGTCCGCCGACCAGAACAGCGTCACCTTCAAGTCCAAGGACTATCGGATCGAGGGGGCCGCCCGGGACAAGACGATGACGCTGGCGACCGACGAGTTCATCCGGCGCTTCCTGATCCATGTCCTGCCGAAAGGCTTCCATCGCATCCGACACTATGGGCTGCTCGCCAGTACCAACCGAGCCGCGAACATTGCGCACGCTCGCGAGCTGCTCGCCGTGCCGTCTCGCCCAAAACAACCCGACACGCCCGAAGCAACAATCGACCAACCTCGCGTACTGTCGCAGCCATGCCCGTGCTGCGGCGGCCGCATGATCATCATCGAGACCTTCGAGCGCGGCTGCGAGCCGAAGCACCGGCCCACACCACCTTCGGTGGCGATCAGGGTCGACACCTCATGATGCCGTCACCGCCGATCAACGACAGCTACGATACCTGCAATTCCCGCTGGCTCTCAGCCAGCAGCGCCCAAGTTCGCGTTGATCCGCTCGATTGCCCCGGTCGCAATACCAACCTGGTCGTTCTACCCGCAGATCGCTCGTTCACCCCAACGTGCTCACACTGGCTTTGCAGAAAACCGATCGCGGCAACCGATCCTGTCCAACCTCATCAACCCAAAACCCGCGGCTAAATCCCCATAGCATCCGCGGCACCGCCAGTGCCCACTTCCCGCGATTTCCTGCCTTGGCGCTTTTCGGACGCCGGTCGCCGGAGCGCGTGGATGGCATCCCATGCCGGCGTCCGAAAACCTGCACAATCGGCGACATCGGGCCGATCGTTACTCGATCACCTCGTCGGCGTGGGATTTGCACTCGCTTTGGTCCTGAACGAATGCGACGATGTGTGACGCGCACCGCGTCGCTCCGGGGCATCCATGAAACCGAACCGCCGCAAATTTCTGAAAATGGCTGCATGCGCTGCCGCGTTTCCCGTTGCCGCGCCAACCGCTCGGGCGCAGTCCTATCCGGCGCGGCCGGTACGCGTCGTCGTACCCGTTGCCGCGGGTGGCGCAAACGACGTCACCGGACGCATCATCGCGCAGTGGTTGTCGGAGCGGCTCGGCCAGCAGTTCGTCATCGAGAACCGGCCGGGCGCCGGGACCAATGTCGGCACCGAGGCGGTCATCCGCTCGCCGGCCGACGGCTACACGCTTCTCATTTCCGGCAGCAATGCCGCGATCAACCCGAGCCTGTTCAAGGCGCTAAACTTCAATTTCATCCGCGACACCGCGCCGATCGGCAGCATCGTGCGCGTGCCGCAGCTCATGCAGGTCAATCCTTCCGTTCCCGCCAAAACCGTTCCCGAGTTCATCGCCCACGCCAAGGCCAATCCCGGCAAGATCGCGATGGGCTCCGGCGGCAACGGCTCGCCGGCCCATGTGATCGGCGAATATTTCAAGCTGATGACCGGCACCGATCTCACCCATGTTCCGTATCGCGGTGCGGCGCCTGCGGTCACCGACCTGATTGGCGGGCAGATCCAGGTGGCCTTCACCGAAATGGCGACGTCGCTCGGGCACGTGAAAGCCGGCAAGCTGCGCGCCCTGGCGGTGACGACCACGGCACGCACCGAGGCGCTGCCGGATGTTCCGACGCTGAGCGATTTCATTCCGGGCTTCGAGGCAAGCCAGTGGGTCGGGCTTGTTGCGCCAAAGGACACGCCGCCTGCGATCATCGAGCGGCTCAACGCCGAGATCAACGCGGCGCTTCGCGATTCCGCGATCAAGGCGCGCTTCGCCGATCTCGGCGGCATGGTGCTGCCGGGCTCACCAGCCGATTTCGGCAAGCTGATCCGCGACGAAACCGAAAAGTGGGCGAAGGTGATTCAGTCCGCGAAGATTACGGTGGAATGATGCGGCCGGCAACGTCCCGTCAGGCAGGCCGGAGCGAGAGCGTGCAGCAGCGTATCGGCGCAATCATCGGCGCCTACGCCGAGCAAGGATTCCACCGCACCGGCACCGCGGTCGATCTTAAGTCCGGCGAGTGGCTCGCCGACGAGGTACGCGGGGTCGGCCTCGAACCGGAGCTTGAGGGTTTCACGCTGAGCCGCGTCGATCCGGTCGACGCATCTCTCACCGTGAACGGCCGAAGGATCGAGGGCTTGCCGCTGTTCGACGGCGGCTTTACGGCTGCGGCCGGCATCGAAGGCCAACTCGGCGGCCTCGGCAGCGATGCGGCGATCGCGTTCACCGAGATGGCGCCGAACGGTGCGGAGGCCGGAGCTCTCGGCGAAGCGCGCCGCAGCGGCCGGCACAAGGCGATCGTCGCGATAACGCGCGGCGGGCGGCCCGGCTTCTGCCCGAGCAATGCCGACCGTTTTATGCGCCCCTTCGGGCCGCCGGTGCTGCAGGTTGCCGCCGAGGAAGCAGCGTTTTTGGCCGATGGCGCGCGGCAGGGCTCGAACGTGCTGCTGACGGCGCATGTTGAGCGCACGCCGGTGCAAGCGTTCAACGTGGTGGCGTCAGTTGCGGGAACGGACCGAAGTGCCGCACCCCTCGTCGTGATGACGCCGCGCAGCGGCTGGTGGTGGTGCGCGAGCGAGCGCGGCGGTGGCTTGGCCTGCTGGCTCGAAATCATGCGCGCCGTCCGCGCCGCCGCGCCTGCGAGGGACGTGCTGTTCGTCGCTTCGAGCGGTCACGAGCTCGGCCATCTTGGACTCGATGCCTTTATCGGGCGCCGGCCAGGAATCGTGACGGTCGCGAAGGCATGGATTCATCTTGGCGCCAACATCGGCGCGGCTCAGGGGCCTGGCAACAATTTGCAGGCATCCGACGACGAGATGGAAACGATGCTGGCCGAAGCGTTGACCGGCGCAGGGCTGCGGATCGATCGCCGTCACCCGCGCGGCGTCGTGCCGCGCGGCGAGGCGGAAAACGTCCACCGCGGCGGCGGTCGCTATATCTCCATCATCGGAAACAATGACCTCTTTCACAACACGAGCGATCGCGGGGCCGACACGGTTGATCTGAAAGTCATCGAGCGTTTCGCCGGCGCGTTTGCAGCGATTGCGGCTTCACTCGCCAGCCCCTGACGACGCTCGCAATAGGGATGTGCGTCCAGCCGTCGGTCCCGCCGACGCGCTGTCAGTCGCCGCCAAGTGCCAAACGCAGAAATCGCATGCAGCGAGTGCTCACGCCTTGATGAGCGCGGGTGACGCCGACCCAAAACAATATCGCCCCAGTGCTGCGGCGAACGCCGACAGGCGATAACACCCGCCGAGGTGCCAACTAACAGTTCGCGGTGTCAGCGGAACGTTCGCGGCCGGCACGACAACTAAGAACCCTGCGCGTCATGACGATGCGCTTTCAGCATTGCTGAAATGGATTGCGCAAACTTACGAGCGAACTGAACTTGTAGCGGCTGGCAGCCGGGTCGTCAGTGGCGGGAGAAGGACGAACCGCGCACGATTGGCAACTTAGGTGAGGAACTTATATCAAACGCCGCGCGATTGACCCCTTATCGGCCCGCCGATATTGTCGCGGTGGTTGAAAGACGGTTTGAATTTGCTTTTCCATCAAGACGACGGAGGTCGCTCATGCGAATCCGAATCGGGATCGGCATCGTCTCGCTTCTTGCAGTTCAAACTGTTTACGCCGCCGACGTGCCGATCACGAGCAACCCAATTCCCGAACCCATTGTGAAGCGCGGAATTGCGGTCGAGGTCAAAGATCTGGCGCGACTGCCTGATACCCGCGGGGTGCGGCCCGCCGATCAGGACGTGAAACCGGCCGGCTGGGCGCGGGTGAACTACGTGCGGGACCTGCCCGACGGCCGCCGTTTCGCCAACGACTCGCGCGGTTTCCTGTACCAGATCGATTCAAGCAACCAGCCGCACGCGTACGCGAATCTGGCGGACACGTTTCCGCTTGGCGTCTACAACCGGCTGAGCGCCGGATTCGTCTCGTTTGTCTTTCATCCGGAGTTCGCGCGAAACGGCCTGTTCTACACCACGCATACCGAGCATGCGCCCGGCAATCCCGCGACGCCCAACTTCATCCCGCCCGGGTACGGCTTGAAGGACGTGACCTACCACAACGTCCTCATGGAGTGGCGCGCAACGAATCCGGCAGCCAGCGTGTTTGCAGGCACCAGACGTGAACTCCTGCGCACTGCCCACGTGGTGGCCAACCTGATTCATCCCCTGGGAGCGCTCGAATTCAACCCGACGGCAAAGCCCGGGAGCGAGGACTATGGCCTGCTCTACACCAGCGGCAGCGATCACGGCTTCAGCAATGGCCAAGGCCCGAACGCGAACAATCCGTCCCAGACGCAGCGTCTGGATTCGATCATAACGGCAATCCTGCGCATCGATCCGCGCAGCCCATCGGTGACGAGCGGTCGGAAGGGGTTGGGCGATTATACGATCCCGATGGCGAACAAGCTTGCCGCGCTGGGCCCGCCCGTGCCGGGCGAAATCTACGCCTACGGATTCCGCAACGCCCACCGGCTGTCATGGGACACCGACGGGACCATGTTCGCCAACGACATCGGCATGAACCACATCGAGGAGATCAATATCGTCCGCAATGGTGAGAATTACGGCTGGATGAGCCGCGAAGGTTACTTCGCGAACGGCAGGTTTCGTGGCGGCGCGATGAACGAACTCTACCCGCTGCCCGAGGAAATCCTGGACGGGCGCGTAAAGGACGGCTTCACCTATCCGGTCGCGATCTACGACCACGACGAAGGGCGGGCGATAACCGCCCGGTTCGCGTATCACGGCCGGATCGCCGCGCTGCGCGGCAAGTATGTCTTTGGCGACATTCATGGCGGCCGCATCTTTGTGGCGGACCTTGCCGCGATGAAGAAGGCCGACGACGGGATTCCCCGCACCGTGGCGCCGATCGAGGAAGTGCAGCTCTACGAGCAGGACGCCGGCGGCAACCGGGTGAATGTTTCGCTGCAGGAGCTCATCGATCGGAAAATGGGCTCCAAGATCGCCCGCGCCGATCTCTTCATCAGCCAGACCCGCGACGGCGAGCTGCTCATCACATCGAGACAGGATGGCACCATTCGAATGCTCGTTCCTGACAGCCGTGGCGAAAACTGAATTTGCGCCGGTTGGCGCGGCCTGTTCGCGCCAACAGCGACGCCAAAGGCAAATCCAGGTCGGCTTCGACATGCCAACCTCAACCGGCAAGCTCCGCGGAAGCTTGCCCGGGACCAGTGAAGCGATGTCCGCTTTGGGTGTGCGCCGTGGAAAGGCGGCGTTTTCCAGTGGGTGCAAGCCCCACTCGGCGACCGCTCCAGCCGGAAGCAATCGGAGCAGTCATGGAGGTAACGAAGTGGCTGAAGCCTTCGATTAGCGTGTCACGAATCGGTGACAGCGCGAGTGTGCAGGCCGCAACGCGAGTGAACGCTGAGCAAGCCTCGAAAAGGACGATGCGCAGGCCGACCCGACAACCCTTTCGGGGAAGGCTGGTACGGCTGGGTGAATGAGCGAAGCAAGACGCCCAGACGCTGCGCCGGGGTAGTGGCGGCGGCATGTACACAAGGAAGACGCACGCAACACGGGAAGCCCCAAGGTGTGGTCAGGGATGACCAACCGGACGCCCGCGAGGGACAGGCCGGATGCCCTGGGGTGGCGGAGAGGTTCGCAGTACCGCGGAAGCCGGGTAACGCCGGTGGAGGGAAGGGGCCTCAGTTCAAGACAGACGCAATACGTGGTGAGGGACCTGGAGATTGGGCAACCTATCAACTCCGAAATCTGTCCAGAAACTGCAGAAGGCGTTGCACGCGAAAGCTAAGGCGGAAGCTGGCTATCGCTTTTATACCCTGTACGACAAGATCAGCCGCGAGGACATCCTGGCTCACGCCTATGCCCAGTGCCGCTCCAACAAGGGCGCGCCTGGCATGGACGGACAGGATTTTGCGGACATCGACGCGTATGGGGTGCAGCGGTGGCTCGGCGAACTGGCGCTTGCGCTCAGGCAGGAGACTTACCGACCGGACCGCATCAGAAGAGTGTTCATACCGAAGGCCAACGGCAAACTCAGGCCGCTGGGCATCTCAACCGTGCGGGATCGGGTCTGCATGACAGCAGCGACGCTGGTGCTGGAACCGATCTTCGAAGCCGATCTTCCACCAGAGCAGTACGCCTACCGTCCCGGGCGAAACGCCCAACAGGCGGTGGTCGAGGTGGATGGGCTGCTGTTCCGCGGCCACCCGGAAGTCGTTGACGCCGACCTCGCGGACTACTTCGGGAGCATCCCTCATGCCGAACTCTTGAAGTCGGCAGCGCGCCGGATTGTTGATCGACGCGTGCTGCATCTGATCAAGATGTGGCTGGAATGCTCCGTGGAGGAAACCGATGATCGAGGACGGAAGACACGCACGACCGAAGTTCGGGACAAGCGGCGCGGCATTCCGCAAGGGTCACCCATCTCACCGCTGCTGGCGAATCTTTCCATGCGCCGGTTCGTGTTGGGATGGAAGATGCTCGGGCTGGAGCGAAGCCTCGGCACTCGCCTCGTGACCTACGCCGACGATCTTGTGATCCTGTGCAAGAAGGGCAAAGCCGATGAGGCGCTGCAGCAACTGCGCAGGATCATGAGCAAGCTGAAGCTCACGCTCAACGAGGAGAAGACACGCATCTGCAAGGTGCCGGAAGGAGAGTTCGACTTTCTGGGCTACACGTTCGGACAGATGCATTCTGCGAGAACCGGCCAGGCGCGCCTGGGATATCGGCCATCGAAGAAGAGCATCAAGCGCATGGTTGAGAAAATCCATGCACTGACAGACCGAACGGGGACATCGCAAGAAACCGCAAAGCTGGTGGGTAAGTTGAACCGCACGCTACGCGGATGGGCGAACTACTTCGAAGTAGGCACCGTCACCAAAGCGTATCGGGTGATCGACAGCTACACCGCGGTGCGGTTGCGCCGGTGGTTGCGCATCAAGCACAAGGTCAGACAACGCAGGGGCGGAACCTATCCACTCTCGCACCTCTACGGGCACTTCGGGCTCGTACGCCTGGGCCGGCTTGGGCACGACACGCCGTGGGCGAAGGCGTGAGGTCTTGTCCGAGAGCCGGATGCGGGAGATCTGCATGTCCGGTTCGATGAGCGGGATGTGGAAACGGAGCCATGGTCGAACCATTGAGGCACCGCCAGACGAAAGAGGCGGCAACAGATATGTTGGACCTACAGCCACCGCGTCACATCCCGACTCCACCGGGAGCGGACTTGGCGGCACCTTCCACGCATGTCCGCTTTACCCCTGCCGGCTCAACCGGTCGATGCAACACAGGCGTTAAATCTCTCTGCGGGGGTTTCGAATTGCAAGGTCTTACGTGGCCGTTCGTTTAGCTGACGCGCTACCTTGTTCAGATGAGTTTGCGAGTACACCGACAAGTCGGTTCCCTTTGGAAAATACTGTCTCAGCAGGCCATTGGTGTTCTCATTGGAACCGCGCTGCCACGGGCTTTGCGGATCGCAGAAGTAAACTTCGATGTCGGTCGCTAACGTAAATCGCCGATGATCCGCAAGCTCCTTGCCCCGGTCCCAGGTCAGGGACTTGTACAGCTCATCCGGTAGCCGCTTCGCCTGCTTGATGAGCGCAGAAACGACCGTCTGCGTATCCTTGTTAGTCACCTTCGCCAACGTCACGTAACGCGTATGGCGTTCGACCAAAGTCGCGATGTAGCTGTTCTTCGATCCGGACAGGAGGTCGCCTTCCCAGTGACCAGGTACCGCCCGATCTTCAATCGCTGCCGGCCGCTCCCTGATTGAGACGATATCCTTGATTTGCCCCCGTCTATCGCCATTCAGGCCAGCCCGCTTTGATCGACAAATCGTCCGCTTCGATCGAAGATGGCCAAGCAGCTCTTTCTTAAGCACGCCGCGGGCTTGAACAAATAAGCTGCGATAGATCGTCTCGTGTGACACGCGATCAAACTCATCTGCAGGATACGCGCGCTTCAGCCAACCGGCGATCTGCTCCGGCGACCAATTCGATCTGAGCTTCCTCGCCACTGCTTGTCGTAGCCGCGGATTGTGCGCCAACTTACAACGTTTCGGACGACGAGCCCGGACCCAAGCTTTCTCATCAGCCCGCGCCGCTCGGTATCGATCATAGCCGCCATTCCGGCTGATTTCTCGGCTCACCGTCGAGGGCGAGTGACCCAGCAACCGGGCCATCGATCGCGCCGATCGATGCGCCGCAATGCCCCTGGATATCTCTTCGCGCTCTGAGAGCGTCAATGCCAACCGCGAGCGACGCCGTGGCGCAGGGCGAATCCCACCGTGCGGCGCCACTTGGAAATAGATGGACGATGATGGCTTACCAAATGCTCGCCCAATCGCTTTCAGCAACTCTCCCCGTTGCCAGCGTGCGGAATCCGAGGCAAAGCGGCCAGTGATTCCGACGGAATGCGGCCACCCAATCCGATCCAAAGCGGCCAGTGATTCTGATCGAATGCGGCCACCCTGTTGATGGGGTGAAACGGGTTCCGTTGTCGGCAGTCTGAGCGAGGCAAGGTCGCTCCCTTTGCGGTTCCAGCAAGGGAGGTCCGATGCCCGCCGAGAGATTGCCGATGCGCAAGGTTCGAGAAGTTCTACGCCAGAGGTACGCCTGCGGGGCGAGTGAACGGGTGATCGCTCAATCGCTTGGGATCGGCCGCACGGCGGTCGGGGAGTACATCCGGCGCGCGGCCGTGATCGGCATCACCTGGCCGGTGCCGGGCGAGCTCGACGATGCGGCGCTGGAGCGTAAGCTGTTCGCGCCAGCGGGCTATAATCCGCCGCAGTCGAAGCCGCTGCCGGACTGGGCCCATGTCCATGCCGAGTTGCGCCGCCGCAGCGTAACCCTGGCGCTGCTGTGGCAGGACTACCGCCGCCAGCATCCCGACGGTTACGGCTACAGCCGGTTCTGCGACCTCTATGGCGAATGGCGCCGCGGCGTGACGGCGACCATGCGCCAGGCCCATGCTGCGGGCGAGAAGCTGTTCGTGGACTTTGCCGGCGACACCATGCCGGTGTTCGATGCGATCACCGGGGAGGTGCGCGATACCAAGATCTTCGTCGCGGTTCTGGGGGCCTCGAACTACACCTATGCCGAAGCCCGCTTCAGCGAAGGGCTGCCGGACTGGATCGGGGCTCACGTCAACGCCCTGGCGTTCCTCGGTGGGGTGCCGAAGGCGATCGTCTGCGACAACCTCAAGGCCGGGGTCACGACCGCCAGCCGATACGAGCCGGGCGTAAACCGGACCTATCAGGACCTCGCCACCCATTACGGCACGACCATCATGCCGACGCGGCCACGCAAGCCGCGCGACAAGGCCAAGGTCGAGGGTGCTGTGCTGATCGTCGAGCGGTGGATTCTGGCGCGGCTGCGCGACCGGCGCTTCTTCGCGCTGGCAGAATTGAACATCGCCATCCACGCGCTGGTCGATGAACTCAATGACCGCCTGATGCGCAAGCTCGGCGCCAGCCGCCGGGAGTTCTTCAAGACCATCGATCGGCCCGCCCTGATGTCGCTGCCCAGCCAACCCTATCAATATGCCGAATGGCGCCGCGCCCGCGTCGCCCCGGATTATCACGTCGAGCTCCATGGGCACTTTTACTCCGTGCCGTCCCGGCTGATCCACCAGGTGGTCGAGGTGCGGGCCACCCAGGCCACCGTCGAGGTGTTCCATCGCGGTGTGCGGGTGGCCAGTCACGCGCGCTCGTCCGTAAGGCGACGGCATACGACAATCCCCGAGCATATGCCGAGTGCGCACCGTCGGCATGCCTTCTGGACGCCGGCGCGCCTGCTCGCCGCTGCCAAAAAGGTCGGCCCCTCCACGGTGGCGCTGTGCGAGGCAATCATGCGGGCCAAGCCACATCCGGAACAGGGCTTCCGGTCCTGCCTCGGCATCCTCTCGCTCGCCCGTTCCTACGGTCCGGTTCGCCTCGAGGCGGCCTGCCGCCGTGGTGTCGTCATCGGCGCGGCGAGCTATCGCTCGATTGCTTCCATCCTCAAGACCGGCCTCGACAAGGCCTTCATGCCCGATCCCGAACCGGACGCCGATCCCATTCATCACGGCAACATCCGCGGCCGTGGCTACTACCACTGACCAACCAGAAGGAGACCTCATGCTCGTCAACCACACCCATGAACGCCTCGCCGGCCTCGGGCTTCCTGGCATGGCCAAGGCCTTCGACGATCAGCTGCGCCAGCCCGATGCCGCCACGCTCACCTTCGAGGTGCGGCTCGGACTGATGATCGACCGCGAGGTCACGGAGCGGGACAACAAGCGGCTCGTTGCACGCCTGAAGTTCGCCGCGTTACGCCAAGCTGCAGTCATCGAGGATATCGACCTGCGCACGCCGCGCGGCATCGAGCGCGCCTTCTTCGCCAAGCTCGTCGATGGTGACTGGATCGCGCGCAAGCAGAACCTGCTCATCACCGGCCCCACTGGTGTCGGCAAGAGTTGGATCGCATGCGCGCTGGGCCACAAGGCATGCCGCGACAACCGTTCCGTCCTCTACCATCGCATGCCGCGGCTGTTCGAAGCGCTGGCGCTGGCACGCGGCGACGGACGACATGCACGGCGGCTCAAGGCGCTGTCGCGGGTCGAACTCCTTATCCTCGATGACTGGGGATTGGCTCCGCTCACCGGGGACCAGCGCCGCGATCTTCTCGAGATCGTCGACGACCGCCATCAGCGTGGCTCAACCATCATCACAAGCCAGGTCCCGGTCGATCACTGGCACGAGGTGATCGCCGATCCAACCATCGCCGACGCCGTTCTCGACCGTCTCGTCCACAACGCACACCGCCTCGAACTCAGGGGAGACAGCATGCGGAAGATCACCGCCCACAACGCCAGTCTTGACGTCGAAACGAAATCCTGACCCAAATCACCATGCCGGCAATGGAGCCCGGTCGCCTTCATCGGAAAAGGTGGTCGCCTTCGATCGGAACGCGTGGCCGCGTTCAATCGGATTGCACGGCCGCAATCGTCGGAATTCGCAGCCAGCGATCCCATAACTCCGTTTTCTCTGCCGCACTGAAACCTCGACGATAGCTTTGACTGATCACCACACACTCCATCTTTTCCGTTTAAGATAAAGTGTTGCGTCGATCGGTTGAGACCACCCCCCAATAACAGACATCAGACGGTTAGGCTGCGATGTCGGCTAAGTGCCAGAAGCCGACATCGCTCCGCTTATTCGATCACCACGTCGGCGGTGGCAAGAAGCTGCGGGTGGAATTCCAGCCCAAGCGTCTTGGCGGTCTTGAGATTGATGATGAAGTCGATCTTTGTGGACTGGATCACCGGCAGGTCTGCCGGCTTCTCGCCCTTGAGAATCCGCCCGACATAGATGCCGGCCTGGCGAAACGCATCAGGCAGATTGGCTCCATAGCTCGCCATGCCGCCGATTCCTGAATAATCGTGGTTTGAATACATGGCGGGAATCGCGTGTCGGGCGGCAAGCTCGACGAGCAATGCTCGATGATTGGACAAGAACGAACCGGTTCCACCCAACAGCGCCGCGCCGCGTGCAGCCGCCGTTGCAATGGCAGACGCGATATCGCTCGCGCTCTTGACGTCGAACACGAGAAGCTGCTGTCCGGTCGCCTGCGCCGCAGCCAGCAAGTCCTTTCGCTCAGCCTCGGTTTCCGGCGTATTCGGATAGATCAGCACCGCAATAGTCGTCGCCTGGGGTACGAGCTGGCGCAGCAGCCCCAGCCGTTTTGAGCCGAGGTCGCCGCTGATAAAAACCACGCCGGTGACGTTGCCGCCCGGCCGGTTCAGGCTCGCGACAAGCCCGTCCCTGACTGGATCACTCCCGGTGGTGAACACGATCGGGATCGTCGTAGTCGCGGCCTTAACGCGCATCGCGGCAAGCGTGTTTGAAACAATCACGGCCGGCCGCCGCGCAATCACTTCGCTCGCCATCGCGGGAAGCCGGTCAAACTGGTTCTCTGCCCAATGAAATTCAATCGCGACATTCTTGCCCTCGCTGAAGCCAGCATCATTCAGGCCTTTGCGAAATGCCGCCAGATTGTCGGTCTGAGTGTCTAAGATCCCGCTGTTGAAATAACCGATCACCGGGATCGCCTGCTGCGCGCACGTGCGGCGAACGGCAGAAGCATCGGCATCGCCGCCACGTTTGCCAGACCTGCGATGAATTTCCGCCGCCTCACGTCTTTCTCCAGACTCAGGAGGCAACATCGTAACGGCTCAATCCAACATGTTGGAAGGGGTTTAATGTCCGCTTCGGGTGTGCGCCGTGGAAAGGCGGCGTTTTCCAGTGGGTGCAAGTCCCACTCGGCGACCGCTCCAGCCGGAAGCAATCGGAGCAGTCATGGAGGTAACGAAGTGGCTGAAGCCTTCGATTAGCGTGTCACGAATCGGTGACAGCGCGAGTGTGCAGGCCGAAACGTGAGTGAACGCTGAGCAGGCCTCGAAAAGGACGATGCGGAAGCCGACCCGACAACCCTTTCGGGGAAGGCCGGTCCGCTGGGTGAATGAGCGAAGCAAGACGCCCAGACGTTCCGCCGGGGTAGTGGCGTCGGCATGTGCAAAAGGAGATCGCACGCAACACGGGAAGCCCCAGCGGTGCGGCGCGTGACCGCCAACCGGACGCCCGCGAGGGACAGGCCGGGCCGCTGGGGTGGCGGAGAGGTTCGTAGTACCGCTGAAGCCGGGTAACTCCGGTGGAGGGAAGGGGCCTCAGTTCAAGGTCAGACGCAACAAGTGGCGAAAGCCGGGAGATTGGCGTGAGCCTATCACCTCCACGAAACGGTTGGGAAGCTCCAGAAGGCATTGCACGCCAAAGCGAAGGCGGACGCCTGGCTACCGCTTCTATGCCCTGTACGACAAGGTGTACCGCGAGGACGTGCTGCTCACGCCTACCGCAGCTGCCGCTCCAAGGCGGCGCGCCGGGCGTGGATGGCCAGACGTTCGAGGACATCGAGGCGTACGGGCGTGGAGGTGGCTGGCGAACTGACGGAGGAACTCAGGCAGGAGACGTATCGTCCGGACCCGGTCAGAAGGGTGTGCATACCCAAGGCCGGACGGCAAACCAGGCCGCTGGGAATCTCCACGATCAGGGATCGTGTCGTGCAGACGGCAGCGATGCTGGTGCTGGAACCGATCTTCGAGGCCGACTTGCAGCCGGAACAGTACGCCTACCGGCCGGGGCGAAGTGCCCTGACAGGCGGTGGTCGACGGTCGACGCGCTGCTGATCGCGGCATACGGAAGTGGTCGATGCGGACTTGTGCGGTTACTTCGACAGCATCCCGCACGCCGAACTGATGAAGTCGGTGGCTCGTCGGATCAGCGATCGGCACGTGCTGCATCTGATCAAGATGTGGCTGGAAGCGCCGGTGGAGGAAACCGACGAGCGGGGACGGAAGACGACGAACGACCCGGAACAAGGACAAGGGGCGCGGCACTCCGCAAGGGGCTCCCATCTCTCCGCTGCTGGCCAACCTGTACATGCGGCGATTCATGCTGGGCTGGAAGATGCTGGGGCACGAGCAAGCGTTTGGAGCCTCGATCGTCAACTATGCGGACGACTTCGTGATCTGCTGTCGCGGGCAAACGCCGACGAGGCGATGCACGCGATGCGCAGGATGATGCGGAAGCTGAAGTTGACGGTCAACGAGGAGAAGACGCGGCGTTTGTCGGGTGCCGGACGAAACGTTCGACTTTCTGGGCTACACGTTCGGACGGTGCTACTCGCGACGGAACGGATGGCGGCTACATCACCGAACGTCCGTCGAAGAAGAAGATTCAGGCGATTTGTCGCCGAATCAGCGAGTTGACCAACCGGCGGTGGACCTGGCGGAACGTGGACGAGCAAGTCGGTCAGCTGAACCGCACGCTAGCGGCTGGGCGAACTACTTCTGCCATGGGCCCGTCACCAAACCGTACCGGGTCATCGACAGCTATACCGCGGTGCGGTCCGTCGGTGGTTGCGTCAGAAGCACAAGGTCAGGGCAGGGGCGGTTCATGCTACCCGACACGAACACCTGCACGAGAACTTGGGCTGGTACGCCTGGGCCGGCTGGTCTCGACACGCCGTGGGCGAACGCATGAGTCCTTGTCCGAAAGCCGGATGCGGGAGATCCGCACGTCCGGTTTGATGAGCGGGAGGTGGAAACGGAGCATGGTGGACATTGAGGCACCGGCAACCGAAAGGGCCGGCAACAGATATGTTGGACCTACAGCCACCGCGTCACATCCCAACTCCACCAATAGCGTGGATTTTGGCCTGCCCAGGCGAT
>CAWBFG010000033.1:0-91818 GCA_963787955.1 uncultured Alphaproteobacteria bacterium
TCTACAACGTCAACACGCCGCAGGACGCCGCCGAAGCGGATCGCATTGCAACGCAATATCCCGACGCTTAAGCGCCGCCTAAGTTGCGGCTTTTGCTTTGAATTTCCCAGCTCGCAGATCATAATGATTTCAAATCCATAGCTCGGGACTATGGAGTTGGAGGGAAACCAATGCGCGCTTTTCTTGCTGCCTGTGCCGCTGCGCTTGTGATCGCTGTGTGTTGTGCAGTGGTGCCTATGCCGTTAACAAGCCGGCCGAGTTGGCGTTCGCGACGCAGGGCGCCCGGATTTAGTGGCATTTGACCAACTGGCTGGTTACTGGAGGCGCAAGCTGGGGCATCCAAGCACGCAGTCCGTCAGCCTGGACTGCTGGATCGTCCGCTTCGCCTTTCGCTGAGAGCTCGGGCGAATTCAGACCCCCAACCCGCCGAAGCCCTGTGCGTTAGGCGGGTCGCGGAGGGCGATGACACCGATACGTGTGGTCGGGCGCCGAACGGACGCTGATGCTCAGCCCATCAGCGTCGCGTATGACAGGAATCCGACGGTCGAGCCCGGCTCGGCCGTCGTCGTGTCTTCGGGAAACTCGGCAAGCCCGTCGGTCTCGGTCAGCGAGGTCAGCACGCCCGCGCCGTCCTGCGGGTGCTTGAACGCCTCGATGGTGCCGTCGGCGGCGGGGCGCAGCGCGACGCGGACATATTCCCGCCGCCCGGTCTTCTTCCTGTAGGGGAAGGCGAGCCGCACCGGCAGCGCGGTGAGCGGCTCGGCGCGCGCCGGCAAGCTTCAGGAACAGCGGACGCACCACGCGGGCGAAGGTGATGAAGGCCGCGACCGGATTGCCCGGCAGGCCGACGAACGCGGCCGCCACGCCGCCGCTTGGCCGGCACCACGCCCATCGCCACCGGCCGGCCCGGCTTGATCGCGACGCGCCAGAACACCAGCCGGCCGATCTTCTCGATGGCGCTGCGCACATGGTCGGCTTCGCCGGTCGAGACGCCGCCCGAGGTCAGCACCAGGTCGTGATCGCGCGCGGCGCTGGGCGATCGCGGCCTCCAGCGCCGCCGGATCGTCCTTGAGGATGCCGAGATCGGTCACCTCCGCGCCGAGCCGCTCCAGCATGCCGTCGAGCAGAAAGCGGTTGGCGTCGTAGAGCGCGGCGGCGGGCCGCGGCTTGCCCGGATCGACGATCTCGTCGCCGGTCGAGAACAGCGCGACCCGCACCTTCCGGCGCACCGTCAGCGAGGTGAGGCCGACCGCGGCCGCGAGCGCGACGTCCTGCGCCGCGAGCCGGCGTCCGGCGGGCAGCAGCACGGCATCCTTGCGCACGTCCTCGCCGGCGAGCCGCCGGTTGGCGCCGGGCTTGAGGCCGGGCGGAACGATGACGGCATCGCCTTCGGTGCGCACGTCCTCCTGCATGAACACGGTGTCGGCGCCGGGCGGCATCGGCGCGCCGGTGAAGATGCGCGTCGCCTGGTGCGGCCGAGCGGTGCTGCCGCCGCGCTGCCCGCGGTCAGGCGGCCGGTGACGCGCAGCTGCGTTTCGCCTTCGGGATCGAGATCGCCATGGCGGACCGCGTAGCCGTCGACCGCGGAATTGTCGAACGGCGGAAGGTCGAGCGGCGCGATCACGTCTGCGGCCAGCACCCGGCCGCGCGCCGCGGCAAGCGCACCGTCTCGGTTTCGCTCACCGGCTGCACGCGCTCGGCGATCATCCGCTCCATGTCCGGGATCGGCAGCAGCGGGCCCGAGAACGCGAAGCAGTCGTCGGTGAGCTGCGCCATCAGGCTCTCCGCATCGCCTGCGCCGCGCTCTGCAGCGGCGTCGCGTGCTTCGAGCAGCACGTCGGCGATCTGCTCGATGTCGTCGAGATCGACCACAGGCACCTTGGCCTGCGGCAGCGGCCGTATCCGACGCGATCGCGATGATGTGCGGATCGTCGGGATGAATCAGCGGCTTGCCGTTCGCCGCGCGGTGGATCTCGAGCTTGGGGAAGGCGTCGCGCTTGAAGCCCTCGACCAGCACCAGATCGACCGGCGAGAGCTTGGTCAGCAGGTCCGGCAGGTCCCACTCCGGCTCGTCGCGCAACTCGTGCAGCACCGCAAAGCGCTTCGCCGAGCTGATGACCACCTCGGTCGCGCCGGCGGCGCGGTGCATGAACGAATCCTTGCCCGGCTGGTCGAGGTCGAAGCCGTGGTGCGCGTGCTTGAGCGTGGAGACGCGCTGGCCCCGCGCGATCAGGCGCGGCAGCACCTTGGTGATCAGCGTGGTCTTGCCCGAGCCGCTCCAGCCGGCGAGCCCGATGATGCGCATTTGGCCGTTCATGGCTGGCCCTATATAGCAAAAGCTTCCCGGCGGAGGGATAACATGCAAAACGCCCGGCGGTCCGCCTGGCGCCGCATTTCTCGATATAGCGCCAGGCTATTCGGCCGGCGTGGCTCGCGGCGTCGCGCCCGAGGGAGCGCGGTTGCTTTTCCTGCTCCAGCCACAGCGCGTGGTGCTGCTTCGCCCAGTTCTCGTCCACCTCGCCGGTGCCCATCGCCTCGAAGGCGCCCTCCATGCCGATGGTGCCGATGTAGATGTGCGCCAGCATCGCGGCGATGAACAGCGCGCCGACGCAGCCGTGCAGCACCTGGGCGGTCTGCATTCCCGAAATGCCGGTGCCGTAGAACGGGAACATCAGCAGATAGCCGGTCACCGCCGAAGAGGCCGCCGCCGATGACGACGATCCAGTAGATCATCTTCTGGCCGGCGTTGAACTTGTAGGCCGGCGGATGATCGTTGCCGACGATGCCGCCGCCGCGCTTGATCCAGGCCATGTCCGTGCTGTTGGGGATGTTGTTGGCGATCCACATCAGCAGGATCAGCACGACGCCGATGGTGAAGGGGAAGCTCAGATAGTTGTGGGCATACTTGCCCCACTGCGACCATGTCGCGAACGCCTCGGGGCCGAAGCAGCGGCAGCAGCAGCGCCCTGCCGAACGTGATGTTGAGGCCGCTCAGCGCCAGCACGATGAAGCAGGTCGCCGTCATCCAGTGCACGAAGCGCTCGAACGCATTGAAGCGCACGACCGTGCGTCCGGAGCGCCCGGCTTCGATCTTCACCATGCCGCGGACCAGATAGAACAGCACCAGGACCGCCAGCATGCCGAGGATGGCGATGGCGCCGATCCAGCGCAGCGTGACCTCGTGGAACTCCCGCCAGGTCTGGCCGGCCGGCTGGATCAGCGTGCCGGACTTGGCGTCCGGAATGCTGACGCGGCCGCTGATCGCGCCGCCGCCGCCCGGACCCGGCGCCTGCAGCGCGTCGAGCATTCTGTCGATTGACCGAGCTTGCGGTCGGATTGACCTGCGACGGCTGCTGCGCCGAGGCCGGCGCGGCCAGCGCGACCACAAGCATCAGAGCCAGCGCGCCGATGATGATACGAGCGTGTGCAAGCAATTTCGCCATGCCACGTCCTCCCTCTGTATTCTTGTGCCCCGCTGAGAAGATTCGGGCGGCGCTGCACTTGCAAGGCGGCGCCGCCCGTTCGATCGCGTCAAGTCGCGATGGTTTCCTTGTAGGCCGTCTTCCAGCCCCAGGCGCCCGAGCCGTAGCCGCGCTTGACCACGCGCTCCTTGTAGATCTGCGCGATGATCTCGCCGTCGCCGGCGAGCAGCGACTTGGTCGAGCACATCTCGGCGCACAGCGGCAGCTTGCCTTCGGCCAGCCGGTTCGAGCCGTACTTGTCGTACTCGGCCTGCGAGCCGTCCGCCTCCGGGCCGCCGGCGCAGTAGGTGCACTTGTCCATCTTGCCGCGCGAGCCGAAGTTGCCGACCTTCGGATATTGCGGCGCGCCGAACGGGCACGCGTAGAAGCAATAGCCGCAGCCGATGCAGAGGTCCTTGGAGTGCAGCACGACCGCGTCGGCGGTCGTGTAGAAGCAGTTCACCGGGCAGACCGCCGCGCAGGGCGCGTCGGTGCAGTGCATGCAGGCCATCGAGATCGAACGCTCGCCGGGCTTGCCGTCATTGATGGTGACGACACGGCGGCGGTTGATGCCCCACGGCACCTCGTGCTCGTTCTTGCAGGCGGTGACGCAGGCGTTGCATTCGATGCAACGGTCGGCGTCGCAGAGGAATTTCATACGGGCCATTGTCGTTGCTCCTTATGCCGCGCGGACCTGACAGAGGGTCGCTTTGGGTTCTTGCATGCCGGTCACCGGATCGAAGCCGTAGGTGGTGAGCGCGTTGACGCTCTCGCCCAGCACGACCGGATCGGTGCCCTTCGGATAGTTGCCGCGCTGATCGACGCCCTGGAACCAGCCGGCGAAGTGGAACGGACACCAGGTCACGCCCTTGCCGACACGCTCCGTCACAAGCGCCTTCATGCGCGCCTTCGAGTTCGAGCTCGGCGCCGGTGACCCAGACCCAGCCGCCGTCCTTGATGCCGCGCTCGGCCGCGTCCGCCGGGTTGATCTCGATGAACATGTCCTGCTGAAGCTCGGCGAGCCATTTGTTGGATCGCGTCTCTTCGCCGCCGCCTTCGTATTCGACGAGACGGCCCGAGGTGAGGATCAGCGGGAAGTTCTTGGCGATGCCCTTCTCCACCGCCGCCTTCTGCACGTCGAAGCCGATGTTCGGCATGCGGAACTGAACCGCGTTCGGCAGCGTCGGATACTTGGCGACGAGCTCCGGCCGCGGCGTGTAGATCGGCTCGCGGTGGGTCGGGATGGCGTCCGGCAGGCCGAACGCATTGGCGCGCGCCTTGCCGTTGCCGTAGGGCGTGCAGCCGTGCTCGATCGCGACGCGCTGGATGCCGCCCGACAGGTCGATCGCCCAGGACACCGCGTCCGGGTTGGTCGGGTTGATCTTGTTGATCACCGCGAGCTCGGCCTCGGTGAGGTCCTTGTCCCAGCCGAGCTTCTTGAGCACGCCGTAGCGTGAACTCCGGATAGCCGTCCTTGATCTCGGAGTCCTTGGAGTAATAGCCGTTGCCGAGCAGGCTGACCTTGCGCTTGGTGCCGTCCGGCAGGGTCTCCTCGCGCTCCAGGCCGAAGCGGGGCCGGAACGTGCCGCCGCCTTCCTTGATCGAGAGGTTGGTGTTGTAGAGCAGCGGCGTGCCGGGATGCTTGAACTCCGGCGTGCCCCAGCACGGCCAGGGCAGACCGTAGTAGTCGCCCTTGTTCGGGCCGGTCGTGGCCTTCTGCGTGAGCATGTCGAAGTCGGCCTGATGCGCCATGTGCGACTTCAGCCGCTCCGGCGACTGGCCGCAGTAGCCGGTGGACAAGCCGCCGCGGTTGATCTCGCGGAGGATGTCCTCGGCCACCGGCAGGTTGTTCTCGACCTTGATGTTCTTGAACATCAGGTCGGCGAAGCCGAGCTTCTTGGCGAGGAGATACATCACCTCGTTGTCGTCCTTCGACTCGAAGATCGGCTTGACGATCTGCTCGCCCCACTGGATCGCGCGGTTCGACGACGTGCGCGAGCCTGCGGTCTCGTAGCTGGTCGCGATCGGCAGGAGATACGTGTTGTTCTTGCGTGCCGGCGCCAGCGCCGCCCAGGTGGTCGGATGCGGATCGGCGACCACCAGCAGATCGAGCGCCTCGATGCCCTTCTGCGCCTGCGGCATGCGCGTCACGGTGTTGCCGCCGTGACCGAACACCATCATCGCCTTGATGTTGTCCTTCTGGCGACACGTCCTTCTTGTCGTACAGCGTCGCGTCGAACCAGCGGGTCGACGGGATGCCGGGCGTGTTCATGGTCTTGGTCGGCTTGCCGTCGGCGCCGTGGATGGTGTCGAAGCGGTCGACGAACCAGTCGTAGGCGACCTCCCAGACGCGCGACCAGTGCCGCCACGCGCCTTCGACCAGGCCGTAGTAGAGCGGCAGCGTCACGATATCGAGGCCGAGGTCGGTCGCGCCCTGCACGTTGGTGTGGCCGCGGAAGATGTTGGCGCCGGTGCCGGGCGCGCCGACGTTGCCGGTGGCGAGCAGCGCGATGCAGAACGCGCGCACGTTGGCGGTGCCGACGGTGTGCTGGGTCGCGCCCATGCACCAGATCAGCGTCGCCGGCTTCTCGGTCGCGAACATCTTGGCGACGCGCTCGAGCTGCGCGCCCGGCACGCCGGTGACGCGCTCGACTTCTTCAGGCGTCCACTTCTCGACCTCCTTGCGGATGTCGTCCATGCCGTAGACGCGCTGCTCGATGAACTGCTTGTCTTCCCAGCCGTTCTTGAAGATGTGCCAGAGCATCCCGTAGATCACCGGAATGTCGGTGCCGGAGCGGATGCGGACATACTCGGTGGCGTGCGCCGCGGTGCGGGTCATGCGCGGGTCGATCACGATCATGTTCGCGCCGCTGCATCTCCTTGCCTTCCAGCACGTGCTGCAGCGACACCGGATGCGCCTCGGCGGGATTGCCGCCCATGATGATCATGGTCTTGGCGTTGCGGATGTCGGTGTAGCTGTTGGTCATCGCGCCGTAGCCCCAGGTGTTGGCTACGCCGGCGACGGTGGTGGAATGGCAGATGCGCGCCTGGTGGTCGGAGTTGTTGGTGCCCCAGAACGCGGCGAACTTGCGGTTGAGATACGAGCCTTCGTTGGTGAACTTGGCGGAGCCGAGCCAGTAGACCGAGTCGGCGCCGGACTTGCCGCGGATCTCCATCAGCTTGTCGCCGATCTCGTTGATCGCGACGTCCCAGGAGATCCTGGTCCATTTGCCGTTCACGAGCTTCATCGGGTAGCGCAGGCGGCGGTCGCCGTGCACCAGCTCGCGGGTCGCGGCGCCCTTGGCGCAGTGCGAGCCGCGGGTGATCGGCGAATCCCAGGCCGGCTCCTGGCCGACCCACACGCCGTTCTCCACTTCGGCGATCACCGTGCAGCCGACCGAGCAGTGCGTGCAGATGTTCTTGCGGATGGTATCGCGCGCCGGACGTCGGCCCGCTGCGGCGGCGTCCGCCTTGCGGACGGTGGCGAGCGGCAAGCGCGCCGATCGCGGCAAGGCCGCCGGCCGCGAGGCCGGAGCGGCGCAGGAAGGTGCGGCGGTCGAGTGCGCCCTGCGATTGGGTGGCCAGCGCGGCGGCGAGCGTGCCGCGGCGGGCCTGACGTTCTGTTCTCTTGATCAGCACGGGCGCCTCCTTACTTCGTCGGGTACCGGTTCACGCGATAGAACGCCTTCACGTGATCGGTTTCCTTGTAGCGGGCCTTCCGCTTTTCATCGTTGTTCTCGGTGTCGGCCTTGGCGCCGGTGCGCGAGCGGCGCGGCGGCAGTGGCCGCAACGCCTGCGCCTGCACCGAGCGCGCGAAGGAAGTCGCGGCGCGCGACTTTCGACTTCGTTCTGTTGTTTCATTGCGTTCCCTCCTTGGATTCCCATTGGCGTCCGCTGCCCGCTCACGACGGCAGCGAAAACGCCTGCGTCTCGATGTCGATGAACGTGCGGCCGAGCGCGCCGACGCTTCGATAGAACTTTGCGGCTTCGGCTTGCTCCAGATCGGCGAAGAAGCGCCCGATCCAGGGCGCCAGATGCTTCTCGAAGATGTTCTCGTCGGAGCCCGCCGGCGCCGGCAAAGGCCGCCGATCAGGCCCGCCATGATCTCGCAGAGCATCGCGGCGTGATCTTCCGGCTCGATGTTGCCCTCGACGCGCTCGATGCCGAGCGCGATCAGGTCGCCGCGCAGCCGCGCCAGCGGCCGCTCGTGCAGGAAGCCGGTGAGATAGTAGGAGCCGTACGGCAGCAACTCGCCGCGGCCGATGCCGATGAACAGGTCGAAGTATTCGCGTTCGACCGCCTCGACGTTGGCTGCGCTCGCTGCTTCGGCGAGAGCGACATGCGCCATGCCGAGCGGCGATGCGTCGCCGCGCAGCTCGGAGAGCTGCTTGAGCAGCGCCGCGTCGGGCGCACGCGCCAGCAGCGCCGCCAGCAGCGCGTATTCTTGCGCGCGCGCCGCGTCGACTTCGTCGACGTCACCCGCCGCGTAAGCGCCGAACAGATCGGGCCGCAGGATCTCGCGGTTCACGCCGGTCGCAGTCTCGACAGTGAGCACGCGTTCGGCCGGGATACGATCCAGTTTGAGACCGATGGTTGCGAGATACCGATTCTGCGCGCGAGCTCGCTGACGCCGCCAACGGCGCGGATCGCTTCCTGCAATCCTGGGTCTCGCATCGGGCTCTTGCTCAAAATCCGGGCAGCCAGCTTCACATAAGAACAGTTCGAAAACGTACTGCTGCGCAAGATGTAGGGCAATAGCTCGAGGCTATGGAGCCAGAACTATTCAGGCAAAGCACGGCCATGGGCGCGGCGGGCTGGCAATGGTCTGTATTCGGATTCGGGATTACTTTGCTGCATCGCAACATGTACTTTATCGCGTTGCACAATAGTTGCCTCGGCTACTTCAGGAAGCTCTTCCTGCGTCGGTTGTTCTTGGACGGCGGGGCTGTCGTCTTGCCGGCCGGTCGCCTGAGCGCTGTCGGAGGCTGCAGAATGGGCGGTTTGTAGCGAATCGTGGTCGTCGGCTCTCGCCGGCTTGGCGTCGGGTTCGGGCTTGGGGCCTTCGCCGAACACCTCCGCGACCATGCGGCGAATCTCGTCGGCATCCGCGTCGAGCGGGCCGAACCCCGGCAGGTCTGAGCCGGTCGCGAAGTCCCACTGGTTCTCGGCGATCTCCCTGAAGTTCCGAATGTTGGGATCGGCGACCCATGCGCGGCGAAGCGCCGCACGGGTCAGCTGTGCCGGCACGCCCTTCTGCAGAAACGCGCGGATGTCGGTTTCGGCGGTGATCGAATTCGAGCGACGGCAGGGTGCGAAACGTCGAACGGCGGCTCCTTGTTGTCGTCAACGCCTGCGCTTCGCTCATTCTCGCGCAAGCGAGAATCCAGCGCCGCGGAGTCTGGCGTCTCGTGATTTGGCTCCGTGTTCCCGTGTGGCTCCGGGTCCCCGCTTGCGCCGGGACGAGCGGATGGATTTGGCTGGCGCAGCTGAGCTGCATCGTCGCGCGGCGCGTCCTTGTCCGGCTCGGCTTCGAGCTTGCGCCGCGACCAGCGGCTCAAGAAGTTTTCCGGCTCGCTCATTCGTCGTCCTCGCTCGCACGGGCGCGGCGGCCCAACGCCTCCGTGTCGGCGCGGTCGCGCTTGCGCTTGAAGAACGGCTGCTCGACATGGTGTTCGGCGACGAAGGCTTCAAGCGCCTCGCGGATCGTTTCCGGCATCGGCACTGCCTCGACGATGTCGTTGCCGGCCTCGGTGTAGGCTTCGCCTTCGAACGGATCGGCAGTGACCCGCGCGACCTGGTAGGCCGGCTCGGATTCGGTCGGCCGCAGCACCACCCAAAGCTGGGCGTCGGCCGCGAGGTTGTTCCGGTAGTGCGATGTCTCGGTGGTGTGGAACTCGACGATCGCGGGCCCCGCATAGAACGAGGTGCGGTCGCCCTCGTGCTTGAGCACGGTCCACGGCGCGGCGTCGGGCGCGTCGGGCAGCACCGCGACCGGCTGCCAGACGAAGTCGGCCCACGGGCTCGTCGCCTTGCGCCGCTCGACCACGACGCCCACCGGGATGCTGACCAGCGCGCTCACGCCACCGCCTCCAGATGTTTGATCGGCAGGCCGGTCAGGAGATTTTGCGGCTTGATGCGCAGCATCTTGTCCTGGTCCATCGCCAGGATGAGGAACACCGGCTCGCCCTTCACCTTATCGAGCGCCTCGTCGGGATCGCGGAACGTCAGGCGATAAAGCCCGACCACGCGCTGCAATGCCGCGTCGTCGAGCTCATCGCCGTTCCACAGCGTGTCGCCGATCCGCGTCGCCTCGGCATCGAGGCCGACGTACCAGGTGAGAGTGACCTCGCGCACCTCGGTGAGCGGTTCGATGGCGACCTCGACCGCCAGCAGATGCTTGACCCAGCGCTCGATCACCGTGCCCAAGGCGGCGAGGCCGCGCCGTCCCGCGGTGAGGTCGATCGCCATGTGGAACTGATCGCTGTGCTCGAAATAATGGTCGGCGTTGTCGTCGTTGATGATGTCGATCTCGGCTTCGGGCGGAATGCCCAGCATCGAGACCAGCGGCGACACTGGCGTGTCGCTCTTGCCAGCGATGGTCTCTTCGTCGGCGGCGATCAGCGAGCCCTCGTGCTGGGTCATGCGCTGCGTCCGAAAGAACATTTCGGCGGCGCGCAGCACGAACGGGTCGGTGCAGTCGTCGAGCGCGTTACGCAGGATGACGTGCACCAGCTGGTTGACGAACATGTGCGGCACCTTGGCGCCGCTGTCGCATGATGTCGAGATAGGCCGCCTCGATGGTGCGGTGGCCAATCAGAAGGTCGCGGAAGGCGAGCATCACCTGCCAGTTTTCGCGCGCATCGGCGTCTGCAATGGCCGCGATCTCGGCGTCGCTGACGCTCCGACGTGGGTCGGCGAACAGCGCGGCATACAGCGCGCGTTCCGCATCGCAGGCCTCGGGCGGCGGCTGAAGCTCGGGCCGCGCCAGATAGGCTTTCAGGAAATCGTCGGTCACCACCAGCCCGCCGCCGTCGTCGCGGTCGAGCAAATGGTGCCCGCAGGAGAGCCAGAAGTCTTTCATGCGTTCTTTATACCATGTCGGCCGTGCTATCCGCGAAGTCACCCTCAATCGGCCTCACCCTGAGGAGCATCGCCATAAGCGCGTTCACGCGCGTCTCCGACGCGCTATGGCGATGCGTCTCGAAGGGCGAGGCCGCCCCATCCTTCGAGACGCGGGCTGCACCCGCTCCTCAGGATGAGGCGGATTAGGAATCGCGCTTTCCCAACTTCATCAGATCGACCTTCTCCTCCGGTTCCTCCTCGCCCTCGACCTCCAGGAACGCGAAGGCGCGCAGCGGCTTCGGCCCGTCCTTGGGTCGCAGCGTGCGGAACGCCTCGCGGATCTCGCCGTCTTCGAACGAGCGATGCACCGCGACCAGCGTGTCGGCGGGCTGGTTGCAGAGCGTTTCGGTGAAAGCGAATTCTTCTTCGGCGGCGGCGACTGCCTCCGCGATGCTTGGTGCGCCGAAATGCGCGACCAGCTGTTTGGCCAGCGTGTCGATCGCGGTGAGACGGTCCTGCTCGCTCGCCTCGACGATCTGCACCAGCGTGGACCAGCCGAGTGTCCGCACGCCGAGGAAGCCGGCGCGGAACGCGGCGCGCGCCTTGCCTTCGAGCTTGGCGGGATCGTCGTCGGAGAACACGAACGCCCCGGACACCGCCCATTCGCCGGGCTCCGCCGCGTCGGCGAACACGAACGTGTCGGACGGATCGAGCCGTATGGTGCGGAAGAGTTTCATGGGCACGGCTCGCGTGTCCCGGGCGACCCCAGCCTTGAGCCGCTGCGCTCGCTTGGCCGGGACACGAGGATGTGCATCACCTCGGCCCTCCTGTCGCCGGGTCGAGCCACGCTGGTGTGCCGGTCAGCGTTGGAACAAGCTTGCAACGTTCGCACATCGACTTTGCCCATGCGCCGCACCAGCAGGTCGCCGTCATCATCGATGTTGCGGCTGACGCCCTGGTCGGGCGCGAGCCGCGTCAGATAGCCCTTCGCAACCGCCTTGAAGCCGTATTCCTTCCAGCCGTCGAACTGCACCAGGAGATGGCGCGCGAAGCTTTCGACCAGTGCGCCGGAGCCCGGCGCGTCGAAGCCTTCATCCTCCAGCGCCGCCGAGAGCGGCCGCAGGCCCGGATCGCCTTCGGCCATCGACACGGTGCGGATCATGGCGCCGAACGCCAGCCATGGCGGCGGCTCGTGCTCCGGGGTGTCGGGCCAGGCCAATTGTCCGCCGCCGACCACACCGCCATCGATCTCGATGGTGCCGGGCCAGACAAAGTGGATCGCTTTCTCGGGCGGTGCGAAGGCAGCCAGCGCTTCGCCCAGCGCAGCCATGCCGGCATAGAACGCGCGCCGCGCGGTGCGCAGCGGCTCGTCCGGTTCGAGCACCACGGCGAATTCGGCAAGGTCGAAGCGGCCGACATAGATCAGCGTGCCGGCGCCGAGTTCCGCGGCATGGGCCCTGGCATGGGCAAACGCGTCACCGACCTCGCGCAGCGTCACGAGATCGAAGCCCGGCGGCAATGCCGAGCGCGGGCCTGAGCGGCGAATTCAATCGTGATTCCGGGGCCATGTGGCGATTGGCGCTTTCTGTTTGGGATCATTATAACCTAGCCGTTGCGGCGGCCATCGGGGTGGGCGCGCCGCGCCCCAAACCGGAGCCGAAATGGCGGAAAAACGCACCATCCTGGTGTGTTCCTGCGAAGACACCATGCCGCTCGATAAGGGCGCGATCGAACGCGGCTGCCGTGGCGCGGACGTCGAGACCGGGCGCTATCTCTGCCGCGCCGAGGTGGAACGCTTCCGCAAGATCGCGACCGGTGGCGGCGAGGTCGTGGTCGGCTGCACTCAGGAGGCGCCGCTGTTCGCCGAACTGGCCGGGGAGGGCGCCGACCTCAGGTTTGTCAACGTGCGCGAGACCGCGGGCTGGTCCAAGCATGCCGCCAGCGCGGGACCGAAGATGGCGGCGCTGATCGCGGCGGCCGCGGAGCCGCTGCCCGAAGTGCCGTTCGTTACGCTCAACAGCGAAGGCGTCGCGCTGGTCTATGGCCGCGACGAACAGGCGATCGAGGCGGCGAACCTGCTCAAGGACCATCTCGACGTCACGGTGCTGATCTCCAGGCCGAACAGCCTCGCGCCGCAGCGCGTCACCGAGTTTCCGGTGGTCAAAGGCACCATCAAGTCGGCGAAGGGCCGGCTCGGCGCGTTCGAATTGGTGGTCGACGACTACGCTTCGCCTGCGCCGTCATCGCGCGGCGCGCTGAGCTTCGGAGTGCCGCGCGACGGCGCGGTGTCGAAGTGCGACATCGTGCTCGATCTGTCAGGCGGCGCGGCGCTGTTCCCGGCGCCCGATCTGCGCGACGGCTATCTGCGCGCCGATCCCGGCGATCCGGCGGCGGTGTTGCGCGCCGTGCTCAAGGCGCGCGACCTCGTCGGCACGTTCGACAAGCCGCGCTACATCACCTTCACCGAGGATCTCTGCGCGCATTCGCGCTCGAAGATCGTCGGCTGCCATCGCTGCCTCGATCTGTGTCCGACCGGCGCCATCACGCCGGCCGGCCAGCACGTTTCGATCGACGCGCAGGTCTGCGCCGGCTGCGGCCAATGCGCTGCAGCGTGCCCGACCGGCGCGGCCGCCTACGCACTGCCGCCGGCCGATGCGTTGATGCGCCGGCTGCGCGCACTGCTGTCAGCTTACCGCGAAGCCGGCGGCGCCAATCCGGTCGTGCTGCTGCACGACGAGGATCACGGCGGCGCGCTGATCGACGCGCTGGCGCGGCATGGCGACGGTTTGCCGGCGCACGTCCTGCCGCTTGCCGTCAACGAGGTGACGCAGGTCGGGCTGGAGGCGGTCGCGGCGGCGTTTGCTTATGGCGCAAGCGCGCTGCGGTTTTTGTTGCGCGCCAAGCCGCGGCACGACATTGCCGGATTGAACAAGACCGTCGCGCTGGCGCAGCCGATCCTCGCGGGGCTTGGTTTTGCGGGCGCGCGGGTTGCAACGATCGAGACCGACGATCCGGATGCGCTCGGCGTTGCGCTGCGCGAGATTGCCGTTCAGCCGACGCCGCGCGCGGCGAGCTTCGCGCCGGTCGGCGGCAAGCGCGACGTGCTGCGCCTCGCGTTGCGTGAATTGCATCGCGTCGCCCCGGCGCCGGTCGACGTGGTCGCGCTGCCGGCCGACGCGCCGTTCGGCAAGGTCGAGATCAACGTCGAGGGCTGCACGCTCTGCCTCGCCTGCGTATCGGCGTGCCCAACCGGCGCGCTGATGGACGATCACGAGCGGCCGATGCTGCGCTTCGCCGAGGACGCCTGCGTGCAATGCGGGCTGTGCAAGGCGACCTGCCCGGAAAAGGTGATCACGCTCACGCCGCAGCTCGACTTCCGCGCCGCGACCGCGCAGGCGCGCGTGCTCAAGCAGGAGGAGCCGTTCCACTGCATCCGCTGCCAGAAGCCGTTCGGCGTCAAGAGCACGATCGAGCGCGTCACCGCCAAGCTCGAAGGCAAGCACTGGATGTACAAGGGCTCGGCGCAGCGGCTCGACGTCATCAAGATGTGCGATGAATGCCGCGTGGTGGTGATGACCGAGACCGACTTCGATCCGTATGGCGCGCCGCGCCCCAACGTGCGCACCACCGAGGATTATCTGCGCGAGCGCGAGGAGCTCAAGCGCCAGTACGAGCAGAAGCCGAAGACCTGACGGCCTCGACCGGAATGCCACTTCGCGTCAAATCGTCGACAACCATCGCCCGTCGCGCGCCGACGGTCGCCGTCGCAACCGGCCCTCGATCAGCGTCCGTGCTTTTTCGACCTGGCGGGCCCGCAGACAGGCCACGATCAGCGTGTCCTCCCACAGCTCGCGCTGGGCGTGACTGCCACCGATGCGAACAACCTCGGGCATCAGCGGCGCCAGAATGCGGATCGCTTCGTTGTCGTCACCGGCGGCAAACGCCTGCGTGCCCCTGCAGAGGTCGAGCACGATGGCTCCGGGTGCGAGCTTGCCGTCGGCATGCACGCGATCGAGCTCGGACAGACGCCGTTTCATCCTCTCCTCATGACCCATCTGCCGCCGCCGCCAGCACGTAGTGCAAATCCATGAAATGAATGCCGGCATGGGGTATCCGCTGCTCGCCAAAATCCGCGATTTCATCCCACAGCGACCGCGATACCTTGTGGCCATTGAGCGCAAGGCGCCACAGCAGCGACACGCCGTCCGTCAGCGTGTTGATCGGCGCGGCATTTGAAACGGCCGGTCGAATGTGATCCCGGTAAATTCGCAGTGCGCTCTCGGAATCGTCCGATTCGATCGCGAGCAATGCGAGATGCCAGGACAGGTGGCCGCTGAGATAGCTCGCGCGGTTGTGCGCGGGCAGCCAATCGGACAGGAAACGCTGGCCAGTTGCCGCGTCGCCCTGCTCGAACAAGGCATGCGCCAGCGCGTGTGCTGCGTTGCCGTTCGCGCTGCGCAGCGCCAACGCGCGCTCGGTCAGGTCGCGGCCGGGGCCGACGTTGCCGGCTTCGGTGTTCGCCCAGCCGAGATGACTGAGGAACCACCAATCCTGGCCATACTGGGCAGCGTGACGCTCGCAGATCGCGAGCCTTGCCTGGTCGTGGTCGGGGCGGCCGGAAAACGCGTAAAGACCAAACGCGCCCAGCAGCAGCGCCAGCACCAGAGCATCGCGCGGATATTCATCGAGATGACGTTCGGCATCGGCGAGTGCGCTGGCCGGCTGACCTTCGATCACCGAGGCGATGATGTGGATGTGCCCGCGCTCGCGTTCCGTCGCGTTGGCGGCAAGGCTCCGCGCCCGCGCCGCGCTGGCCCGCGCTTCGGCAGGACGGCCAAAAATCTGATGCACGCGTGCCCGTCCGATATGAGCGAGCGCGAAGTCCGGGTCTGCTGCGATCGCGCGGTCCATCGCCGCGTCGGCGCCGGTCCATATGGACAGCAGCCGGTCGAGCCCGTCCGCATAGGCCGACGCGGCCACGTCGGAGACGGTCGTCAGCGGCAGATCGAACCGGTCGTGCCTCATGCAACGCAATCGTTGAAACGTGATGGCCAACGAGCTTGTAGCGGGCAAGGTCGTCCTGAACAATGATCGCCGGAGAACGTCATGGCGATGCCGTCAACCCTCAAGCGCGTGCGCACTCCCACATTGGAGATCGCATACGAAGAGCGCGGCGCGGACAGCGGTCCGCCGGTGCTCCTGCTGCACGGCTGGCCCTATGCACCGCAGCACCTATGACGAGGTCGTGCCCAGGCTGGCTGCAGCGAGGTGTCGCGTCATCGTGCCGTATCTGCGCGGCTTCGGCGAAACGCGCTTTCTCGGCTCGCGACACGCCGCGCTCCGGCCAGCAGGCCGCACTCGGCAATGATCTGCGCGAGTTGATGGATGTGCTTGGCATCGAGCGCGCCGCGCTTGTCGGCTACGACTGGGGCGGTCGCGCTGCCTGCATTGTCGCGGCGCTGTGGCCGCAGCGCGTGCGCTGTCTCGTCACCGGCAACGGCTACAACATCCAGGATATTCCCAAGGCGAACGTTCCGGTCGAGCCAGCGCAGGAGCACCGCTACTGGTATCAATACTATTTTCACACCGAGCGCGGCCGCGCCGCGCTGCAGACGAGGCGCCGCGAGCTGATCAGATATCTCTGGCACGCGTGGTCGCCGAACTGGCGTTTCGATGACGCGACCTTCGAGCGCTCGGCACCGGCGTGGGACAATCCCGATTTCGTCGAGGTGACCGTGCAGTCATATCGGCATCGCTACGGCAATGCGCCCGGCGATCCCGCACTGGAGGCGATCGAGCGTCGAGCTGGCGGCGCAGCCGCCGATCCCGGTGCCGACCATCGTGCTGCAAGGCGCGGCCAATGGCGTGGTGCCCGATCTGTGGCTCAGCCATCGGAGCAAGTTCACGGGACAGGCGCATGCAGCGTCTGTTTCCACGCGCCGGCCACAACATTCCAGCCGAAGAGCCGGCCGCAATGGCGGATGCGGTGCTCGAACTGGTGCAGGGCACGTGAACGATTATTTTGGCGCTGTCGCCTTCGCCAGGAAATCCACCAGCGCCTTGCGGTCGGCCGCCGAGCCGATGATCTGCTCCGGCATCTTGGTGCCGGGCGTGTAGACCATCGGGCCGACCTCGAACAGCTTCGACACCGTCTCCGGCGTCCACACGATATCCATCTTTTTCAGCGGATCGGAGAAATTGTAGCCGGGCAGCGACGCGATCTTGCGGCCGAAGATGCCGGCGAGCGTCGGCCCGGCGCGGTTGCCCTCGTCGGGCGAGAGCGTGTGGCAGGCGACGCAGGCGCGATAGAGCTGTGCGCCGGGATCGTCGGCATAGGCGGCGAGCGGATCGTCGACGCCGCTCACCGCGACCGAGCCGATGTGATCGCCGGTCGTCGCATTCCAGCGCCGCACCATGCGGTCGGTGCCGCCGGTGACCAGTGTCCTGTTGTCGGGCAGGAACGCCGCCGACCACACCGGCAGGCCCGGTCCGACCAGGGTGCGCACGAGCTGCCGCGACCCACGCTCGATGATCGCCACCGAGCCACGGATGCCGGCTGCGGCGACCAGTGCGCCATCGTTGGAGATCGCGATGGCGATGATCGGCGTCTCGCCGGCGGCGACCTCGCCGCGCAGGTCGCCATTCGGCGCCAGGAAAAAGACGCGGCCGTCTGCGCTGCCGGCGACGATCTCGCCGTCGCGCGCCACCGCCACCGCGTTGAGCGGCGAGGGCAGCGTGGTGATGGTCGGCGCGCTGTCGTCGAGCGGCCAGATCCGCACGGTGAGATCGTAGCCCGCGCTGACCAGCGATTTGCCGTCACTCGTGAAAGCGACGCCGTTGACGTTCTGGTTGTGGCCTTCCAGCACGCGCGGTGCGCTTCCGTCGAGCGGCCAGAGCCGAACGGTGCGGTCCCACGACGCCGACGCGATGGTCGCGCCGTCGGGCGAGACCGCCAGCGACACGATCGGCGCGGTGTGGCCTTGCAGCACGGTCGCGGGCGCTGTCGCGCCGGATCGCCAGATCGCAACGCGGCCATCCTCGCCGCCGGTGACGGTGCGGCCGTCCGGCATGAGCGCCACGGCGTTCACCGCGCTCTCGTGGAAGCGCAGCACCTGCTCGGCGGCGTTGCGGGTGATCGACCAGCGGATCGCCGAGCTGTCGAAGCTGCCGGAGATCGCGGTGGTGCCGTCGGCCGAGATCGCGAGTGCGCGCACCGGCCCGCCGTGGCCGCGCAGCTGGGCCTGCGCAGGAGCGGCGAGAAGCAATGCGAGGAGGACAAACGTGAACCTAGTCATCGGCCGGTTGCATTCCCAACGCGCGAATGCGGTCTTTTGTTGATCCATCGCGCAGCGCGGCGAGGAACGCCTGAACGGCGGGGCGGTCCTTGCGGCTCTCGACCAGCAGAAAATCGTAGTCCTCGGGCGACAGCGGCAGGAAGCCGAGCCCGTAGAGCTTCGCCACCGGCTCGATCGCCACGCCCCAGTCGGCGCGACCCTGTGCCACCGCGGCGGCGACCGCGTTGTGCGAGCGCGGCTGGTTGGCATAGCCGGGCGGCCGTTTGCCGCCGAGCAGCTTGTCGATCAGGACGCGCGTGCCGGCACCGGCGTTGCGGTTGACCATCAGGCAGGATGGGTCGCCGAGCGCGGCCTCTGCCGCTTGCGCCGCGGTCTTGCCCTCGAAGCGCTGGTCGCCGGGGCGGAACAGCACGCCCTGCATGCGCTGCCAGCCTTTGACCAACGAGAGTCCCGGTGCGAGCAAGTGCTTGTTGTAAATGCCGGTGTCGGGATCAACGAGATGTACAGGCGCCACGTCGCATTCACCCCGTAGCGCCGCGTTGACGCCGCCCTGGCTGCCGACCGCGATGGTGCGCGCGGAAAATCCACGCTGGGCCAGCGCGCCGACCACCACGTCGAGCGCGACGTCGTGGCTGCCCATGATGACCACGTCCGGTGCCTTCGCGGCCTGGCCGATCAGCGTGACTTTGGCGCGAGTGTCGGCGTCGAGTGACGAGGCGAGCGCGTCGATCTCGATGAAGCCGTCGGCCTGCGAAAAGCTCGTCACTGCGCCGGAGCCCTTGGCGGACGGAAACGCGATTGCGCCGTCGGGCGTCTCGGCGAGCGACACCAGCACGAACTCCTTGCGGCCCATCTCCGAGGTGATCCTTACCGGCACACGCGCCTCGACCGTTTCTGCGGCTTCGGGCGGCAGCCCGGCGCGGGCGCGGATCACGGGTGCGACATACGCATGGAAGGTGAAGATCGCCGAGGTCGGAAACCCGGGCAGCACCACAATCGGCTTGTCGCGCGCCACGGCGAGACAGAGTGGCTTGCCGGGTTTCAGCGCCACGCCATGCACCAAAATGCCCGGCGCGCCGAGCTTCGACACGATGCGATGTGACAGGTCGCCCGCGCCCTTGGAGGTGCCGCCGGACAGCACCACCATGTCGCATTCGTCGAGCGCGTGGTGCACCGCTGCGCCGAGCGCGGCCTCATCGTCTGGGAACGCGCCGAACGCAACCGGCTCGCCACCGGCTTCCGCGATCGCGGCAGTCAGGATTGCGCCGTTGCTGTCATAGACGCCCGCCGGCCGCAGCGTGTCGCCGAGCGTAACCAGCTCATCGCCGGTCGAGAGCACCGCGACCTTCGGCCTGCGCACCACGTCGAGCCCGGCGAGCCCGCAGGCCGCCAGCATGCCGATCTCCCGCGAGCCGATCTTCTGGCCTTGCCGCAGCAGCGTTTCGCCGCGGGCGATGTCGGAGCCGGCATAGGAGATGAACTGGCCGGGCGACACCGCGCGGCGGATCTCGATCGCCGGCACGCGCTCGATCAGCTCGGTCGCCTCGATCATGACCACGGCGTCGGCGCCGCGCGGCACCACGCCGCCGGTGGCGATCGTGGTGGCAGTGCCGGGCTTGACCTCGACGTTCGGAGCGTGACCGCAGGCGATCACCTCGGCATTCAGGGTCAATTGCTTCGGTGCGCCGTCGCTCGCGCCCGCGGTGTCGGCAGAGCGCAGCGCGAAGCCGTCGACATTGGCGCGGTCGAACGGCGGCACGTCGAGCGGCGCGATCACATCATGTGCGAGCACACGGCCGAGTGCGTTGGCGAGGGTGACGCGTTCGCCGGGCAATGGTGAGAGATCGAGCCGGCTTTCGAAACGCTGGCGCGCTTCTTCGGCCGAGAGCACTTCGAGGAATTGCTCCTGCCGTGCGGCAGCGCGCACCGCAGCCAGCAGTTCGTCGTGTCGGGTGTCCGGCTTCCGGCTCATGGTGCGCCACTCATGGCCACGGCCGCACGATCACTCGCGCGCCTACCGGATGACCTTCGCTGTCGGCCGGCACCAGTACCCAGCCCTCGGCCCGCGCCAGCGCTTGCAGCGACAGGTAGCCGCTGGCGACCGGCTCGACCCGGCCGAGCCGCCGGCGCACCGGAACGACCTCGGCAAGCCCGAGCGGGGAGGCGATCTTGCGCGCCAGCTCGGCGGCGAACGGCTGATCCTCGATCAGCCGGAATGCCAGCCGTGCCAGCATCCGGCGTCCGACCGTGAGCCAGCCGGCCAGCGCCGCATCGATCCGGCCGGGCAGCAGTAACACCGGCCGCGCGCCGACAAAGCCGAGCGCGGTGGTTTCGCCGGGCGCGATCGCGATGCCGTGGAACGCGACTTTGCCCATGCGCGCGAGCGTGCGCACGCTCGCATCGTTCGTGCCGCTGCCGGTGCCGCCGATCGCGACCACGGCATCGACGCCGTCATCGTTCAATGCCGCCTCGAGCGTCATCGCATCGGCCAGCGCGGCGCCGCTCTCCGCATTGATGGCATTGGCGATCAGCACCGTCGCCCCGTCGACAATGTGACCCTGGCCGGCGCGCACCACGCGCACGTTCGGCTGACGCACGATCACGCGCTCGATGCCGAAAGTCGAGAGAAGCGCCGCGTCGATCCGGCGCAGCCGTGCGCCGGAGAGCAGCAGCTTGGTGCCGGCGGCGACGTCGGCGGCAGCCGGCAGCACGCCTTCGCCTGGCGCGACCGCGGCCAGCGCTTCGGCCCGGCCGCCCTGCAATCGCACCGCATCGAGCGCGATCACCGCGTCGGTGCTGGCCGGGAGCGCCTCGCCGGTGTTGACGTGTTGCGGCGGCGGCACCAGCGGCGCCGGCGCATAGGAGCTGGCATCGGTGGTGGTGTCAGCGCGCACCGCATAGCCGTCGCGCAGTGCGAGCATGGCGTTCGGATGGGCGTCCGGAATGATGATGTCGGCCGCCAGCGTCAGCCCAAGCGCGGCCGCGACCGCCTCTTCGCGCGGGCGAACAGCTCCGACCGAGAGGTCGAAGCTTGCCAGCACGTCGGCGAGCGGGGTGAGCCGCGCGATCCGCTGCAATTCGGAATCCGCAACCATATGAGGAACTTGACGCGAGTGTCGGGGAATTGTCCAGTCGCCCGCGGAACAGGTCCGGGGTCACCGCCCAATGGCGAAAGCAGCTGAAGCCAGGGTCAGCATGCGTGGGCTGAAATGCCCGCTGCCGGCGCTGAAAACGCGCAAGCTGCTGGCGAAGATGGCGGCGGGCGAGGTGCTGGTGATCGAATGCACCGACCCGCTGACCACGATCGACATCCCGAACCTGCTGCGCGAGACGGGTGATCGCCTGGAGGGCAGCACCAGGAAGGGCAAGGTGCTGACGTTTCGGATTGTGAAGTGTTGAGAGCAACACACGTCGACCTCATCCTGAGGAGCCGCCGAAGGCGGCGTCTCGAAGGATGGGCTCCGGGCCGCCCTCGTCCTTCGAGACGCGCACTTCGTGCGCTCCTCAGGATGAGGGCGGATTGAGATCGGTGTAGGTCGCTACACCTACCAATTCATCAGCTTCTTCGTGGCCTGCTCGTTGTCCTTCAGGAACTTGCGGTAGGCGTCGCCCTTGATGGGGTCGGGATCGAGCGACAGCGCCTCAGCCTTGGCCTTGTGCTCCGGCGAGGCGATGGTCTTTTCCAGCGCCGCGATCAGCGCGTTCTTCACGTCGTCCGGCAGCGCGGCCGGCGCCGCGATGCCCCGCGACGTCGACCACACTTCGTTGAAGTCCAGCTCGCGGAACGTCGGCACGTTGGGGATGAACTTCGAGCGCGTCGGCGACATCACGCCGAGCGCGCGGATCACGCCGGCCTTCACGTCCTCGGCGGCCTCGCTGACATTGCAGGCGTAGATATCGACATTGCCGCCCAGCACCTGGGTCTTGCCTTCCGGGGTGCCCTTGAAATGGACCATCTCAAGCTTCGCCCCGGTCTTGGCGCTGATGCCGAGCGCCGCGACGTGGTCGTCGGTGCCGTAGCCGCCGCCGTTGAGCGTGACGCGATCTTTCTTCGCGTGCTCGATCACGTCCTTCACGGTCTTGAACCTGCTGTCCGGCTTCACCGACCACATGTTGTAGTCGGTGACGTGATTGATCAGCGGCGTGAAGCTTTCGAGGTTCTCCTTGCGGCCGCCGCCCGACTGCTTGTCGAGGTAACCGGCGAATATGTTCGGCACATTGATATAGCCGATGGTGTAGCCGTCAGGCTTCGACTGCGCGAGCGAGCCCCAGCCGATCCAGCCGCCGCCGCCGGCGCGGTTTTCGACCGTCACCGCCTTGCCGAAGATCGGCTCGAAGTCGCGCGCCAGCAGCCGCGCCGAGATGTCGCTGCCGCCGCCTGCCGCGTAGGGCACGATGATGAGGATGCCGCGCGCCGGAAACGCCTGCGCGGATGCCGAACGAAATCCGCCCAGCGTCAGCGCCGAGGCGCCCGCAGCGGCGCCGAGAAAGTCTCGCCGGTTGATGCCTGAAGTCATGTTGCCTCCCTTTCGATCTCGCGGATCAGTTACGTTTCGCCACCCTGAAATCATTTCTTATCTTTCTCCACCGTCAGCCCGGCCGCCTTCATTACCGGCGCCCAAACCTGGGTTTCCCGGTCGATGAATGCGCTGAACTGGTCGGGCGTCATCGGTTCGACGATCATGCCGTCGCGCTTCATGCGCTCAGCGACCTCGGGTTTCGCCAGGCCGCGTTGAATCTCCTCGTTGATCTTCTTCACCAATGCCGGCGGCATCGCGGCGGGGCCGGAGATGCCGAACCAGATCGAAGACTGCAGGTCGTAGCCCTGCTCCTTGAAGGTCGGGATGTCGGGCCAGTCGGGCATCCGTTGTGCGGTCGTCACCGCAATTCCGTCGAGCGTCTTGCCGCGCACATACCCGGCGGTCGACGACACCGTTTGCGACGACCACACAATGTGGTTGCCGACCAGATCGGCGAGCGCCTGCGAAGCGCCCTTGTATGGCACGTGCTCGGCCTTGATGCCTGACATGCTGATGAAGTTCAGCGCCACCAGGTGGCCCATGCTGCCCAGTCCGGACGAGGAGTAGCTCAGCGTCTCCTTGCGGCCCCGCTCGACGAAGTCCTTGAGCGTCTTGATGCCGCTCTTCGGATTGACTGAGAGCAGAACCGGCGATCCGGCCACGAAGGCGATGTTGGCGAGATCCTTCCTCGGATCGTAGCCGAGGTCCGGCCGGCTCATCGGGTGCAGGACGAGGTGCGAGATGTTCACGATACCGATGGTGTGAAGATCGGCTGTGTCGACGATTGCCTTGACGCCGATCTGGCCACCGGCGCCGGCGCGCACCTCGACGAAGAACTGCTGCTTGAACGCGCTCGACAGATGCTCGGCGACGATGCGGGCCAGGATGTCGGCGGTGCCGCCGGCCGCGAATGTCGAGATCACGCGGACCGGCCGGTTCGGCCAGTCGTCTTGCGCAGCGGCTCCGGTGATCGTCAGCGCGCCCAGAGCAAGCGCTGCAGCAAGCCGCTTCATTTCCATCACTCCATTCCAATTGCCGGCCGAAAGTGTAGGGGAAGGCGCGCAACCTTGCGAGCCCGCAGACGTGCTGGAACGATGGACAACACCGCATAGATCGGTGATTGTCGTGGCAGTTTTCATGTCCATGTCCTGAAGCCGAGACCATGCCGTTTCCTCAAGCTTCCCAAGCGCTTGCCCGCTTCACCGTGCTCGACCTGACCCGGGTGCGGTCCGGCCCCACCTGCGTGCGACAACTCGCCGACTGGGGCGCCAACGTGATCAAGATCGAGATGCCACCCGACGAGAAGGGCGGCGAGGGGATGGGCGGCCCGCGCGAAGGTTCCGACTTCCAGAATTTGCACCGCAACAAGCGGAGCATGACGCTCAATCTGAAGGAACCCGCCGGCCGCGCCGCATTCCTGAAGATGGTCGAGAAGGCGGACGTGGTGGTTGAGAACTTCCGGCCCGACGTGAAGCGCCGGCTTGGCGTCGACTACGCAGACTTGAAAAAGGTCAACAAGCGGATCGTGCTCGGCAGCATCTCCGGCTTCGGCCAGGACGGGCCGTACGAGCAGCGGCCCGGCTTCGATCAGATCGCGCAGGGCATGGGCGGGCTGATGTCGATCACTGGCTTGCCGGGGCAAGGTCCGGTGCGGGTTGGCATCCCGGTCGCTGATCTGTGCGCCGGCTTGTTCTGTGCGATGGGCATCCTCACTGCGCTGCACGAGCGGGAGGTGTCGGGCGAAGGCCAGCACGTCGCCACCTCGCTGCTGCAGGCGCAGATCTTCATGCTCGACTTCCAGGCCTCGCGCTGGCTGCAGAACCAGGAGGTCGCCAAGCAGGCCGGCAACGATCATCCGACCTCGATTCCGACCGGCGTGTTCAAGACCACCGACGGCCACATCAACATCGCCACCACCGGCGGGCCGATCTGGGACCGTTTCTGCAACGCGCTCGGCGCCTCGGAGATGGCAAAGCATCCCGACTACGCCACCAGTAAGTTGCGCTCACAGAACCGCAAGAAGCTCAACGAAGAGATCGGCACCTACACTGCGAAGAAAAGCAGCGCCGAGTGGATCGAGATCTTCAACAAGGCCGGCGTGCCGTGCGGACCGATCTATTCAATCGACCAGGTGTTCGCCGATCCGCAGGTCAAGCATCTCGGCATCGCGCAGTCGACGCCGAAGAAGGACGGCAACCCGCTCAACCTGGTCGGGCAGCCGATGACGCTGTCGCGCACGCCCAGCCGGATGGCGGTGCGGCCGCCGGCGATCGGCCAGCACACCGACGAGGTGCTGCAGGAATTCGGCTTCAACGCCAGCGAGATCGCGGCGCTGCGGCAAGCCAAGGCAGTCTGACGCCGCGCCATCGAGGAGATCATGACATGAACCAGCCCGCAGCCGTGACCTACCCAGACGCCAAGTCGTTCGCCGACAACAAGATGCTGTCGCGCAAGGACGGCCGCGTCGGCTACGTGATCTACAACAATGTCGAAAAGCACAACGCGGTATCGCTCGATATGTGGGAGGCCGCGGTCGGCATCCTGGAGGATTTCAAGAACGATCCGAACATTACCGTCGTGGTGGTGACGGGGGCCGGCGGCAGGGCGTTCGTGTCCGGCGCCGACATTTCCAAGTTCGAGAAGGAGCGCTCCGACGAAGAGCAGGTCAAGCGGTACAACGGCATCACGGATAAGAGCTACCGCGCCTTCCACGAGTTCCCGAAGCCGACCATCGCGATGATCCGCGGCTATTGCATCGGCGGCGGCATGGGCCTCGCCACCTGCTGCGACCTGCGCATCTGTACTGACAATTCCACCTTTGCGGTTCCGGCCGCCAAGCTGGGGATCGGTTATTCCTACGCAGGCCTGAAGCGACTGGTCGACATCGTCGGGCCCTCGTTTGCGATGGAAATCTTCTACACGGCGCGGCAATTCACCGCAGCGGAGGCCCAGACGATGGGTCTGGTGAATAGAATAGTGCCGAATACGCCGGGCGAGTTGGAGAAGTACGTCAAGGACTACGCCGACGTGATCGCCAACAACGCGCCGCTCTCGATCCGGGCGGTGAAGGGCACGGTCGCCGAGATCATGAAAGAGGACAGCGAGCGCGACAAATCCCGCAGCCACAAGCTGGTCGAGGCGTGCTTCAACAGCAAGGATTACCACGAGGGCCGCAAGGCCTTCATGGAGAAGCGCAAGCCTGTGTTCACCGGCACCTGAGCATCGTCAAGGGATGCAAGCGCGGCTCGCGGTGTTGGTGTTGGAATGACGAACGACAGCGTGGGCTAGGGGGACCTTGTGGCGTCGGTTGAACTGCGCGGGTTGACGAAGCACTACGGACCGAACGCGGTCGTCGACAACGTGTCCCTCACGATCGAGCATGGCAGCCTGGTCTGCCTGCTGGGTCCTTCGGGCTGCGGCAAGACCACGACGCTGCGGCTGATTGCCGGCTTCGTCGAGCCGACCGGAGGCGAAATCCGGGTCGGCGAACGGGTGGTGTCCACGCCGTCGCAGTCGCTGCCGCCGGAGCGGCGCAACATGTCGATGATCTTTCAGAGCTACGCGCTGTGGCCGCACATGACGGTGGCGGAAAACATCGTCTACGGTTTGAAGCTGCGCAAGATCGACAGCGGCACGATCAAGAAAAAGCTCGACGCGATTCTGGCCACCACGCGGCTCGCAGTGCTGGCCGACCGCTATCCCGGCGAATTGTCTGGCGGCCAGCAGCAGCGCGTCGCGCTCGCTCGCGCCCTGATCGTCGAGCCCGAGACGCTGCTGCTGGACGAGCCGCTGTCCAACCTCGACGCCAACCTGCGCGAGGAGATGCGCTTCGAGATCCGCCGCTTGCACGACGAGTACCGCTACACCACGGTCTACGTCACCCACGACCAGTCCGAAGCGATGACCACCTCCGACGTGATCGCGGTGATGAACGCCGGCAAGATCGAGCAGGCCGGCAGCCCTGAGGAAATCTACGACCTGCCGCGCTCGGAGTTCGTCGCGCGCTTCATCGGCATGAGCAACGTGGTGAAGGGCAAGGCGCTGGGCAGCGACACGGTTTTGTTTTCCGGTGCGCCGCTGCGTGTGGTTGGCGGACCGCTCACGGTCGGCGCCGACACCGCGGTGTCGATCCGGCAGCAGAACATCCAGCTGCTGGCGCGGGAGCCCGACGCCAAGGACAACATGGTGGCCGGCACGGTGGTGCGCCAAGTGTTTCTCGGCTCGAACCGTGACTATATGGTCGAGGTCGCCGATGGCACGCAGCTGCGCGTGGTCACGCCGGCCAGCGACAGCGTGCCGCCGGGCTCGACGGTCTGGCTGCATTTGCCGCCCGACCGGTGTCGGGCGCTGTTGGGCTAGGCCGAAACGGCAGCCCTGAGAACTTTGGGAAGGAAACGAACATGTTCAACCGGCGTGAAGTCATCAAGGGGACCAGCGCGCTGGCGCTCACGGTTTGCGCAACGCCGATCCGCGCTCAGGCGCCGGCCGCGTCCGCCATCACGCCACAACTGATCGAAGCCGCGAAGAAGGAGGGCAAGGTCGTCTACTACACGTCGATCGACTTGCCGCTCGCTGAGCGGATCGCGAAATCGTTCGAGACCAAGTACCCCGGCATTTCGGTACGGGTCGAGCGTACCGGCGCCGAGCGCGTGTTCCAGCGCATCGGGCAGGAATATGCGAGCAACATTCGCGCCGTCGACGTGGTGAACTCGTCGGACGCGGCGCACTTCATCGTCTGGAAGCGCCAGGGCATCCTTGCGCCCTATCTGCCTGAGGACGTGGCGAAGCACTACGCCGCCGAGCACAAGGACGCAGATGGCATGCACGCCAACTTCCGCGCCGGCCTGAGCGTGATCGGCTACAACACCAACATGGTGAAAGCCGAGGAGGCGCCGAAGAGCTTTGCCGATCTGCTCGACCCGAAATGGGTCGGCAAGATGGTGAAGGCGCACCCCGGCTACAGCGGCAACGTCATGACCGCGACCTTCCAGGTCACCCGCGACCTCGGCTGGGAATATCTCGAGAAGCTCGCCAAGCAGAAGGTCATGCAGGTGCAGTCCTCGACCGATCCGCCGAAGAAGCTGGCGCTCGGCGAGCGCGCCGTGATGGTGGATGGCAACGAGTACAACGCCCTGCAGCTCAAGGAGAAGGGCGACCCGGTCGAGATCGTCTATCCGAGTGAAGGCACGCCGATGGCGGTCGGGCCGAACGGCGTGTTCAAGGCGGCGCCCAATCCGAACGCGGCGCGGCTGTTCCAGAGCTATTGCTTCACCGCGGAGTGCCAGCAGCTCATTATCGACCTCGGCGCACTGCGCTCGCTGCATCCGCAGGCGAAGGAGAAGGCAGGCCGCCGCCTGCTCAAGGACATCAAGGTGATGAAGGACGACGCCGCCGGCGTGGAGAAGGCGGCTGCCGACATCAAGGCGCGGTATTCCAAGATCTTCGGGGTGTGACGGGTCCAGCTCTCTCCGAGGAGAAGAGGGAGGTTGCCATGAACAAGAAGTTCACTCGGCGTGACACGCTCAAGGGCGCAACTGCGCTGGTGTCCACAACAGTCATCGCGACGCCGCTGCGCGCGCAGGTCACCTCCAAGGCGCCGCCGGCGAGTGCGGTCACGCCGGCGCTGCTCGAGGCGGCGAAGAAGGAGGGCAAGGTCGTCTGGTACACCTCGATCGATCTCGCGGCCGCCGAGCGGATCGCCAAGACGTTCGAGGCCAAATATCCCGGCGTTGCGGTGCGGGTCGAGCGCAACGGCGCCGAGCGGCTGTTCCAGCGTATCGGCCAGGAATATTCCAGCAAGATCCACGCGGTCGACGTGGTCAACACGTCGGACGCGGCGCACGTCATCACCTGGAAGCGCAACGGCTGGCTGGCGCCCTACCTGCCGGAGGACGTGGCCAAGTTTTTCCCGGCCGACCACAAGGACCCGGACGGAACGTTCGCCAGCGTGCGCGTCACGCTGTGCCCGATCGCCTACAACACCAGCCTGGTGAAGAAAGAAGAGGCGCCGAAGAGCTACGCCGATCTGCTCGACCCGAAATGGACCGGCAAGATCGTCAAGGCGCACCCCTCCTACAGCGGCACGATTCTGACCGCGACCTACCAGATCGCTCGCGATCTGGGCTGGTCGTATTTCGAGAAGCTCGCGCAGCAGAAGATCATGCAGGTGCAGTCCGCGACTGATCCGCCGAAGAAGCTGGCGCTCGGCGAGCGCGCCATCATGGCGGACGGCGGCGAATACGTCGCGATCGGCCTCAAGGAGAAGGGCGACCCGATCGAGATCGTCTATGCCGCGGAAGGCACGCCGCTGATCGTCGGGCCTAACGCGCTGTTTGTGAACGCGCCGAACCCGAACGCCGCGCGGCTGTTGCAGAGCTACATGTTCTCCGCCGAAGGCCAGCAGGAGATGATCGTTTCCGCCGGCATGCATTCGGTCCATCCGCAGACCAAGGAGAAGCCGGGCCGCAAGCCGTTGTCGCAGATCAAGCTGATGAAGGACGACGCGGCCGCGGTCGAGCGCGAAACCGAGGCGATCAAGAAGCGCTACACGCAGATCTTCAAAGTTTGAGGTCGAACATGCCCAAAGGGTTTTCGCGACGAGACGTTCTGAAAGGAACGAGCGCGCTGGCGCTCACCACGTTTGCTTCGACGCGCGTCCTGTCGGCTGCGCCGGCGGCGAGCGCCGTCACCCCGGCGCTGATCGAAGCCGCCAAGAAGGAAGGCAAGGCGATCTGGTACACTTCGGTCGATCTGCCACTCGCAGAACGCGTCGCGCGCTCGTTCGAGGCGAAGTATCCGGGCGTCGCGGTGCGGGTCGAGCGCACCGGCGCCGAGCGGGTGTTCCAGCGCATCGGCCAGGAGTACGCGAGCAAGATCCACGCCGTCGACATCGTCAACTCGTCGGATGCGGCGCACCTGATCGTCTGGAAGCGCCAGGGCATCCTCGAGCCTTACGTCCCCGAGGACGTGGCCAAGCACTATTCCGCCGAGCACAAGGATCCGGACGGCCAGTTCGCCAGCTTCCGCGTGTTCCTGTGCCCGATCGCCTACAACACCAACCTGGTGAAGAAAGAGGAGGCGCCGAAGAGCTACGCCGACCTGCTCGATCCCAAGTGGACCGGGAAGATCGTCAAGGCGCACCCGTCATACAGCGGGACCATCCTGACCGCGACCCACCAGATGGCGCGCGACATCGGCTGGTCCTATTTCGAGAAGCTGGCGCAACAGAAGATCATGCAGGTGCAGTCGGCGTCCGATCCGCCGAAGAAGCTGGCGCTCGGCGAGCGCGCGGTCATGGCGGACGGAGTCGAATACGTCTGCTTCCAGCACAAGGAGAAGGGCGACCCGATCGAGATCGTCTATCCGACCGAGGGCACGCCGCTGATCATCGGGCCGAACGCGATCTTCAAGAATGCACCAAACCCGAACGCGGCGCGGCTGCTGCAGAGCTACATGTTCACGGCCGAGTGCCAGCAGCTGTGCATCGATTTCGGCGGGCTGCGCTCGGCGCACGCGCTCACCAAGGAGAAGCCGGGCCGCACCCCGATGAAGTCCATCAAGCTGATGAAGGATGACGCTGCCGCGGTCGAGAAGGAAAGCGAAGGCATCAAGAAGCGCTACACTCAGTTGTTCAAGGTGTGACCGGTCTTACCTCTCCCCGTTTGCGGGGAGAGGTAAGACCGCCGAAGGCGGTCGGGTGAGGGGGACTCTCCATACAACGTCCTTGTGGTAAGTCCCCTCACCCCACCCTCTCCCCGCAAGCGGGGAGAGGGAGTGAGAGAGCGAGCGAGTGGAACGATGAGACTTTCTCGACGCACCATCCTCCAAGGCACCAGCGCGCTAGCACTTGCCGGCGCGTCATCCACCCGCGTCCTCGCCGCCGCCCCGCCCGCCGAGGCGATCACGCCCGAGTTGATCGCGGCAGCGAAGAAGGAAGGCCAACTCAACTACTACACGTCGGTCGATCTCGCGATGGCGGAGCGGATCGCCAAGGCGTTCGAGACCAGGTTTCCCGGCGTCGAGATGCGCGTGCAGCGCACCGGCGCGGAGCGCGTGTTCCAGCGCATCGGCCAGGAATATGCGAGCCGCATCTACACCGTGGACGTGGTCAACTCGTCGGACGCCGCGCACTTCATCGTCTGGAAGCGCCAGGGCATCCTCGCGCCCTACGTGCCCGAGGACGTCGCCAAGCACTATGCCGCCGAGCACAAGGATGCGGACGGGCAGTTCGCGGGCTTCCGCCTGATGCTCAGCGTGATCGGTTACAACACAAACTTGGTGAAGTCTGAAGAGGCGCCGAAGAGCCACGCCGATCTGCTCGATCCGAAGTGGAAGGGAAAGATGGTCAAAGGCCACCCGGGCTACAGCGGCACCATCATGACCGCGACCCAGCAACTGGTGCGCGACCTCGGCTGGTCGTATTTCGAGAAGCTCGCCCAGCAGAGCGTGATGCAGGTGCAGTCCGCCGCCGACACGCCGAAGAAGATTGCGCTCGGCGAGCGCGCCATCCAGGTTGACGGCAACGAGTACAACCTGGTCCTGCTCAAGGAGGCTGGCCAGCCGGTCGAGCCGGTCTATGCGAGCGAAGGCACGCCGATCATCGTCGGGCCGAACGGCATCTTCAAGAACGCGCCACACCCGAACGCGGCGCGGCTGTTCCAGAATTGGTCGTTCAGCGCCGAGTGCCAGCAGCTCATCGTCGACGTTGCCGCGCTGCGCTCGCTGCATCCGCTCGCCAAGGAAAAGCCCGGCCGCAAGCCGCTTAAGGACATCAAGACGTTGAAAGAGGATGCGGTCGCGGTCGAGAAGCAGGGCGAAGAGATCAAGAAAAGGTACAGCCAGCTGTTCAAGGTATAGGGCGGGCAAAGGCGCGCAGCGCCGTGTCCGCCGCTCTGGAGTTAACAAGGTTGGTGGGTGTCGCTTCGCTCAGCCCACCCTACGGAAAGTGAGGAACGCCATGCGCGAAACCAAATTCAACCGCCGCGATATCATCAAGGGTGGGACCGCGCTCACCGCGACCACGATGTTCGCCGAGCCGATCCGCGCTCAGGCGCCCGCGCCCGCCGCCATCACGCCGGCGCTGATCGAGGCGGCCAAGAAGGAAGGCAAGTGCGCCTTCTACACCGCCATGGACCTGGCGTTCGCGCAGCAACTCGGCAAGGCGTTCGAGGCCAAGTACGGCATCCCAGTGCGTGTCGAACGTTCCGGCGCCGAGCGCATCTTCCAGCGCATCGGCCAGGAGTACACGTCCAACATCCGCTCGGTCGACGTGGCGAACACCGCCGACGCCGCGCACTGCATCGTTTGGGCCCGCAACGGCTGGCTCGAGCCGTATCTGCCGGAAGACGTCGCCAAGCATTTCCCCAAGGAGTACTACGATCCGAACGGGCTCAACATCACGACGCGCATCCTGGTGTCGCCGATCGCCTACAACACCAACCTGGTGAAGAAGGAGGACGCGCCCAAGAGCTTCGCCGATCTTCTCGATCCGAAATGGGCGGGCAAGCTGGTGAAGGGGCATCCCGCCTACAGCGGCACCATCATGAACGCGACGTTCCAGATCGCGCGCGACATTGGCTGGGACTATTTCGAGAAGCTTGCCAAGCAGCGCGTCATGCAGGTGCAGTCGGCGACCGATTGTCCGAAGAAGGTCCAGCTCGGCGAGCGCGCCGCGATGGTCGACGGTGCCGGCTATTTCATCATCCGCTTCAAGGAGGAAGGTTCGCCGGTCGAGATCGTCTATCCGGCCGAGGGAACGCCGATGGCGGCCGGGCCGAGCGTGGTGTTCAAGGGCGCGCCGAACCCGAACGCGGCGAAGCTGTTCCAGAACTGGATGCACTCGCGCGAGGCGCAGCAGTTCCTGGTCGACTGGGCGCGGCAATATTCGCCGCACGGTCAGACCGTGGAGAAGCCCGGCGTGCGGCCGCTGAAGGACATCAAGCTGATGAAGGAAGACGCCGTTGCGGTGGAGAAGGGCGCCGAGGAGATCAAGAAGCGCTACGCGCAAATATTTAAGGTGTGATCTGCTGGCGCAGTAAATAAGATTGTCATCGCCCGCGAAAGCGGGCGATCCTGTAAACACCGTGAGTACCGGATGCCCCGCTTTCGCGGGGTATGACAAGCGAGTGGAATGCGAGAGCCGACGTCCATAACGAGGATCAATACGTGACCATCGCACTGCCCGCCACGCTCGCCGACCGGCGCAAGCTCACATTCGACTTCACCTGGCCGGTGCTGTTCGCGTTCGTGGCGCTCTTGTGCGTCCTGATCGTGCTGCCGATCTCGTGGCTGGTCTACTACAGCATCACCGCGGTCGATCCGGTGACGCAGGCGCGCTCGGTCACGCTCGACCAGTTCCGCACCCTGTTCAGCGATCCGGAGTTCGTCGACCCGCTGATGACCACGGTGATCATCGCGGTCTCCTCCAGCATCGCGTGCTGCGTGATCGCCGCGCCGATGGGCTGGCTGGTGGCGCGCACCGACATGCCGATGACGCGCACCATCCGCGCGCTGGTGACGGCATCGTTCGTCACCCCGCCGTTCCTCGGCGCGGTCGCCTGGGAAATCCTCGCCGCGCCGAACTCGCGGCCTCCTCAACAAGCTGTTTCGGCTGATCACCGGCGCGCCGCAGGACGAATATCTGTTCAACATCTATTCGCTGCCCGGGCTGATCTTCGTCATCGCGTGTTACACCTTCCCTTATGTCTTTGTGCTGATCGCCAACGCGCTCGACCGCATCCCCAGCGACCTCGAGGACGCCTCCGCGATGCTCGGCGCGCGGCCGCTCGATACCGCGTTGCGCGTCACCATCCCGCTCGCGCTGCCGGCACTGCTCGCCGGCGCGCTGATCGCGTTCCTGCAGGCCATGATCCTGTTCGGCTCGCCGGCGATCCTTGCGCTGCCGGCCGGCTTCCACACCATGACCACCAAGATCTGGAGCCTGTTCCAGTATCCGCCCAAGCCCGAGCTTGCCGCCGCGGCGTCGCTGCCGCTCCTCGTTCTCACCGTGATCCTGCTGCGCGGCCAGGCCATGATCCTCGGCCGCAAGGGCTACACCGTGGTCGGCGGCAAGGGCGCCGAGCCGCGCCTGATCAAGCTCGGCTGGTGGCTCGTGCCGGCAGGCGCCTTCGTGATTGTCGTGCTGATGCTGCCGGTGTTCCTGCCGTACTTCGCGTTGTTCAACGCTGCGTTCTCGCCGATCGCCACCACCTTGGTGACGCCGTTCAACGCCACCATGCACAACATCTATTTCACTTTCTTCGAGCTGTCCTCGACCAAGATCGCGCTCAAGAACACCTTCATCCTGGGGCTGTTGTCGGCGACGTTCGGCACGCTGCTGGCGCTGGTGATCAGCTATATGACGGCGCGGCAGGCGGTGCGGGGTCATCGCGCGCTGGCGTTTCTCGCCACTGCGCCGATCGCCATTCCCGGCATCGTGCTCGGCGTCGGCCTGTTTCTCAGCTACACGCGGCCGCCGTTTGTGCTCTACGGCACGATCTGGATCCTGTTCATCGCCTACATCACTATCGAGCTGCCGGCGGCGTACCAGCAGCTGCAGTCGGCGTTCCGCTCTGTGCATCCGGAGCTGGAAGAGGCAAGCCGTATGCTCGGCGCGACGCGGCTGCGCGCGCTGAAGGACGTCACCGCGCCGCTGTTGCGCACCTCGGTGCTGGCGACTTGGTGTTTCATCTTTGTCTCCACCATCCGCGAGCTGTCCGCCGCCGTGATGCTGTTCACCTCGGAGACCAAGGTCGTGTCGGTGCTGATTTTCGACCTGAAGGAATCCGGTGACCTCGGAGCCATCTCGGTGCTGGGGATCTCCATGCTGATCCTCACCTTTGTGGTGGTGATCGGCGTCAGCCGCATCCCGGGGTTCGGCGCGGGGACGCGATTGCGGAATACGTGAGGTGCTCATCCACATAGACAGAACTATTCTCCGCCCTCATCCTGAGGAGCCGCGCGAAGCGGCGTCTCGAAGGATGGGGCGGCCTCGATCCTTCGAGACGCGTTGCTTCGCAACGCTCCTCAGGATGAGGCCGAGAGGGACCAGGTTTAATCGATGGACGCCAAGCTTCCCGACATTGCCGTCGCCGAGCATCTCGCCAACCGCATTGCCGCGGTCGGTGCGTTGCCCGACGCGGTTCGCGCCAAATGCGAGGCAACACTGATCGACGTCGTCGGCCTCTGCATCGCCGCGCGCAACGAAGATTATGTCCAGGCCGCACTCGAAAGGCTGGGACGACGACGGACCATGCACCGCGATCGGCCACGCGCGAACTCTGAGCGCAGCCGGTGCCGCCTTTGTCAACGGCACCGCCGCGCACGGCGAGGACTTCGACGACACCTTCGAAGGCGGCCCGGTACACGCCGGCGCGGTGCTGGTGCCGGCGGTGCTCGCCGCCTGCGAACGGCACGGCGGCAATTCTGGTGGCGACGGAGCCGCGGCGCTGAAAGGCATCGCAATCGGCATCGAGACCATGTGCCGGCTCTCGACCGTGGCGCCGACCAGAGCGCACAAGGCGGGCTTTCATCCGACCGCGGTGTTCGGCGCCGCCGGTGCGGCCGCAGGCGTTGCCAGCGCGCTCGGCCTCACCAAGAAGCAGACCGTCGATGCGCTCGGCATTGTCGGCTCGATGGCCTCGGGCATCATCGAATATCTCGCCGAGGGCACCTGGACCAAGCGCATGCACGCCGGCTGGGCGGCGCAGTCGGGCTTGCGCGCCGCGCTGTTGGCCCGCGCCGGCTTTTCCGGGCCGCGCACCGTGTTCGAGGGCGTGCACGGGCTGTTCCATGGGTTCGCCAACACGCTCGACGGCGACTACGACGCGCTGATCGGCGATTTCGGCGAGCGCTGGGTGACGCAGACGCTGGCGTTCAAGCCCTATCCCTGCGGGACCATGACGCATCCCTACATCGACTGCGCGCGGCGGCTTGGTGCACGCCTCAAGTCCGAGCAGATCAAGGACATCGTCTGCGACGTCGGCGAGGGCACCGTGCACCGGCTGTGGGAGCCGCTCGCCGCCAAGCAGACCCCGAAGAATGGCTATTCCGCCAAGTTCTCGCAGCCCTATTGCATCGCAACGGGCTTCATTCGCGGCAATGTTGGTCTCGGCGATTTCACCGACGATGCGGTGCGGGACGAGGCCGTGCTCGCGCTCGCCGGCAAGGTCCGCTACCGGATCGATCCGGACAATCCTTATCCGAGGAACTTCACCGGCCACATCCGCGCCACGCTCAACGATGGGACCGTCGTCGAGGAGCGCCAGCCCCATATGCGCGGCGGCGCCCATGAGCCGCTAACGCGCGCTGACATCGAGGACAAGTTCATGCTCAATGCGCGGCATGGTGGATATGATTCGAAGCGCGCGAAGGCGGCGTTGAATATCGCAGCAGGCATGTTCAAAGGGCGGATCGACTCTGACGGCATTGCGAGGGTAGGAATGTCGAGATCGGAGAAAGCCTCGTCCAGCTGACCCTCCCCAAATTCCACTACGGCTTCGTCGTCGCCGGCGTCACCTTTCTCGTCCTGCTGATCGGCGCCGGCATGCGCGCGGTACCCGGCGTGTTCGTGGTGCCGTTCGAAAACGAGTTCGGCTGGAGCCGCGCCACCATCTCGCTTGCGGTCGGCATCTGCATCGGGCTCTACGGTCTGACCGCGCCGTTCTCGGCCGCGATGATGGACCGCTTCGGCATCCGCAGCACCATGCTGGGCGCGCTGATCTCGATCGGCACCGCGCTGGCGTTGCTGCCGCTGATGACGCAGTCCTGGCACCTCATCCTGTTATGGGGTGTGATGATCGGGCTCGGCATCGGCTTCGTTGCCAACGTGATGGCTGCGATCGTCGCGACGCGATGGTTCGTGGCGCGGCGTGGCCTGGTGATGGGCTTTCTGACTTCGGCGACCGCGGCAGGCCAGCTGCTGTTTCTGCCGCCGCTCGCCATCATCGCTGCGGCATACGGCTGGCGTGCCATGGCGATGACGCTCGCCGCCGCCGTGCTCGGGTTGATTCCGCTCGTTTATTTTCTGATGCGCAACCGGCCCGAGGATATCGGCGTCAAAGCTTACGGCGAGACGTCGGATGCCAAGCCGCCGGAGCGCACGACCGGCAATCCGATCCGCAATGCATTCGTTGCGCTCGGCGTCGGCCTGCGCAATCGCAACTTCTATCTGCTTGCCGGCACGTTTTTCGTCTGCGGCGCCTCGACCAACGGGTTGATCGGCACCCATCTCGTGCCGGCCTGCATCGACAACGGCATTCCGGAGGTGATGGCGGCAAGCCTGCTCGCCTCGATGGCGATCTTCAATTTCATCGGCGCGACCGGGTCGGGCTATCTCTCGGACCGGGTCGACTGCCGTATCCTGCTGTGCGTCTATTACGGGCTGCGCGGGCTGTCGTTGCTGTTCCTGCCGTTTTCGTTCGACACCTTCTACACGCTGTCGCTGTTCGCAATCTTCTACGGGCTCGACTGGATCGCCACGATTCCGCCGACCGTCAAGCTGATCGGCCAGAGCTTCGGCCGCGAGAAGACCGCGGTGATGTACGGCTGGATCACCTGCTGCCACCAGCTGGGCGGCGCCAGCGCGGCGTTCTTCGGCGGCGTGCTGCGGGTCAACTTCGACACCTACATGCACGCCTTCATGATCTCGGGTCTGCTGTGCCTGATCGCGGCGATCATGGCGCTGTTCATCGGCTACAATCGCCCGGCGCCGGTGCAGCCGGCGGTCGCTGCGGCGTAGTCACTTCTCAAAAGGCGCGGCATACTCCGTTCACCTCTCCCCGCAAGCGGGGAGAGGGAGCGCGCTGCCCGCGCCGCAATGCTCACATCCAAAAGGAAGCCGAATGCCCTTCGACAAAGAACTCAAAGACCGCGTCGCCGTCATCACCGGGGCCGGGCGCAGCATCGGGCGCGCCATGGCGCTCGAGCTCGCCTCCGCCGGCTGCAACGTGGTCGTCAACGTGCGGTCGAACCGCGCCGAGGCGGAAGAGGTGGTGAAGGCGGTCGAGGCGAAGGGCGCCCGCGGTCTGGTCGCCGTCGCTGACGTGATCGACGCCAAGGCCATCAACGCGATGGCGGAGGGCGCCCTCAAGACGTTCGGCCGCATCGACTATTTGATCAACAACGCTGCGCTGCGCCAGGAAAAGCACATCGACGACATGAGCTTCGAGGACTGGCGGTTGATCACCGGCGTGATCCTCGACGGCGCGTTCCACTGCGTGAAGGCATGCTTGCCGGCGATCAGGAAGAGCGACGCCGGCTCGATCATCAACATCGGCGGCCTGACCGGTTCGATGGGCGCGCCCGACCGCGCGCATGTCGTCGCCGCCAAGGCCGGCATCGCCGGCTTCACCCGCGCGCTGGCGATGGAGCTTGCGCCCGGCAAGATCACCGTCAACACCGTGGTGCCGTCCATGCTGGCGCGGCCCGGCAAGCCCGACGAGATCCCGGAGCATCCGGTGTACCGGCCGCTGCTCGGCCGCGCCGGCTGGCCGGATGACATCGCGCCGCTGGTGCGCGTGCTGCTCGGCCCCGGCGGGCGCTACATCACCGGGCAGATCATCCACGTCAGCGGCGGCACGTATTTCGGCACGTCATGATTCGTCTACGCTTGGCGCCGGTAGACGTATTCATCGCATCCTGATCCCAGCAGGCCGCGCGTCATCGGCGATGCGAACACGCGTTCCGGCTTGAAACCCAGTGTCGCCATTTTGCGCTCGACATCCGGCGCGAGCGCCGTCTCGTAGGGATGGCCGCCCAGCCAATCGTGGATGTCGTGATCAAAATCCATCCCGCGCGCGGATCGGTAGTTTTTGACATATTCGCTGTGGCTGACGCCTTTCGCGACGTGGTTCAAACGATAGAGCGAGCGGTAAACAAGCCGGGCGACGGCCTGCGCGGAGGGCGAGGCGTGGGCGTACCAGCGCTTTTCGCGCTTCCAGAAGGCGTCCATCCGGGTCGCGTGATAGAGCGCAAAAACGAACAAGCCGCCGGGCTTCACCAGCGCCGCAGCCTTTTCGATCGCGGCCCACATGTCGCCGGTGTGATGCAGCACGCCCCACGAATAGACGATGTCGAAGCTGCCGAACCGATCGGCCTCGACATCGAGGATGCTCGCCTGCTCCACGCGCCAAGGCATCGGCGGCGCGTGGCGCTCAAGCAGGGCCTTCGCCGTGGCAACGCTGTCAGCGTCGATGTCGATTGCGGTGATGCTGCTGACGTTGAGCTTTGCCGCTGCCAGCGCGTGCAGGCCTGAACCGCAGCCGATGTCGAGGAATGAGTGGTTACGGAATTCGTCGCCGGGGACGAGCTTGAGCATGCCGTTCTTGGCCTCGGCGATTTCCCGGTCGCCGATCAAGGCGGCGTAGGATGCCCAGTTCTTGCCGAAGGCGAAATGCGTGTCGGCCTGCCTGGACGCTTGCCGTTCATGATGTCCCATGCCCGTTGCGGGCCATCATTGCTTTCATTGGGGGCTTACCGCAAGGAAGGCAGGCCGGCGCCAGCGGTTGTTCCGGGTGTTGCGCTGGGAAGCGCACCTGGCAGCGTCCCTACATTGACCTTGCTTTGATCGAGACGAGTCTGCAGCAGCGATGATGCGAACCATACCGCCTTGGATCGTCGCGCTCGCGGTCATCCTCGTGCTTCAGACCATGACATCCTACCTGACGCGGCTGGTGCCGATCGCCTCGCCGGCGTTCATGGCGGAGTTCGGCTGGGACGAGAGCTGGATCGGCTATCTGTCCGCCGCCAACATCGTCGGCGCGCTGTTCATCCTGCTGGCCGGCGTCGGGCTGGTCCGGCGCATGGGCAGCGTGCTCGCGCTGCAGGCCAGCATGATGGTCGGCGCCGCGGCCCTAGTGCTGTTTCACTATCCGTCGATCGCGCTGGCGCTGCTGGCGAGCGCGCTGATCGGCCTGTCGAACGGCACCGCAACGCCGGCCGGCAGCGAAGTGCTGCAGCGCTTCACGCCCGAAGCCCACCGCAATGTCGTGTTCTCGATCAAGCAGGCCGGCGTGCCGCTCGGCGGCGTCGCCGCCGGCCTTACGATCCCCTGGTGGATCGAGGCCTACGGCTGGCGCCCGGCGCTGGTCATCGCGGCTGCCGTGACGATCGCGGTGACGGTGCTGATGCTGCCGTTTCGCTCCCGCATCGAGGGGCCGCGCGAGCCAAGAGCCGTGGCGCGGCTGCGGCTCGCCGATCTCGCGGGGCCGCTGCGCTCGCTGACCAGCGCGCCGGGCTTGCTGCGCGTCTCGCTGGTCGGCGCCGCAATGTCGATCGCGCAATCCTGCTGGTTCACTTTTGCGGTGACCTATCTGGTGGTTGGGCTCGGCCTTCCGCTCGGCGTGGCGGGCATCGTATTTGCGGTCATGCAGGTGTCGGGCGTGTTCGGCCGCATCCTGATGGGCTGGATGGCCGACCACGTCCTGTCCAGCACCGCAACGCTCGCCGGCGCGGCGGCCGCGTCGGCAGTCGCCACCATGGCGCTCGGATGGTCGGCGCCCGACTGGCCGGTGTGGAGCCTGATGCTGCTGGCGGCGTTCGCCGGAATCGCCGTGTCCGGCTGGAACGGCGTGATGATCGCGGAGGTCGCGCGCCGCTCGCCGCGCCATCTGATCGGCGAGACTGCGGCCGGCTCGGTGGTGCTGGTGTTCCTGAGCAATATGCTGGCGCCGATCGCGTTCGCGGCGTTCGTTGCCGCGACTGGGCGGTTCGATCTGGCGTTCCTGATCGCGGGGGCGGGGAGCTTGCTGTGCCTGCCGCTGCTGTGGGGGATTGATAAGGCGGCGGCGAGTACCAGAAACTAACTCGGCGATGTCTTGACTTTATTCCTTATCATAGACGCGCCGGTCCAGGTGATGGACCGGCTGGTCCCGCAAGGGACCGGCCCGAACCGCAAGACGGGCCACCGGGGTGCGGCGATCCGCACCAGCACCTGTCGGCGCTTCACCCCTCGACTTGTGTCGAGGGTTCGAATGCCGAAAGCTCGGACGATTATCGCCGCGAGAGGGAGTAAGGTGTGTGCCGATGGATGTGCGCGACCTCACTCCGCCTCATCCTGAGGAGCCGCCGAAGGCGGCGTCTCGAAGGGCGTCGAAGATCGAGGCGGCCCCATGCTTCGAGACGCGCACTGCGTGCGCTCCTCAGCATGAGGCCGGTAGAGGGCGGTGGCCGCCTACCCACTGGAAATGCTAGCTTCCCGGCCGAGGAACAATCCCGAGACCAACCCAAGAAACAAGCAGTAGCGAGGGTGCCATGTATTCAGAACTCGGCCTTTACATCGACGGCGCGTGGAAGAAGAGCGGCAGCGACGGCAAATCGGAAGAGGTGATCAACCCGGCGACCGAGAAGGCGCTCGCGACATTGCCGCACGCCAACACGGCCGATCTCGACGCCGCGCTCGAAGCCGCCAAGAAGGGCTTCGCGACCTGGCGGGCGACCTCCGCCTATGACCGCGCCAAGATCATGGCCAAGGCCGCGCAGCTGATGCGCGACCGCCATGACGCCATCTCCAAGATCATGGTGATGGAGCAGGGCAAGCCCTACGTCGAGGCGCGTGCCGAGGTAATGACCTCCGCCGACATCATCGACTGGTACGCCGAGGAAGGCCGCCGCTCCTACGGCCGGATCGTGCCGGGCCGCGGCAAAGGCGTGCGGCAGTTGGTGATGCAGGAGCCGATCGGCGTCGTCGCCGCGTTCACGCCGTGGAATTTCCCGGTGCTGACGCCGGCCCGCAAGGTCGGCGGCGCGCTCGCGGCCGGCTGCTCGCTCATCCTCAAGGCGTCGGAAGAGACGCCGGGCGCCTGCGTCGAGATGGTGAAGTGCTTCGCCGACGCCGGGCTGCCGGCGGGCGTGCTCAACCTGGTGTTCGGCGTGCCGGCGGAAGTGTCCGAGCATCTGCTGGCGAAGGACGCGGTGCGCAAGGTCTCGTTCACCGGCTCGATCCCGGTCGGCAAGCATCTGACGCAGCTCGCCGCCAAGGGCATGAAGCGCACCACCATGGAGCTCGGCGGGCACTCGCCGGTGGTGGTGTTCGGCGATGCCGACCCCGAGAAGGCGGCCGACACCATCGCGGCGTTCAAGTACCGCAACGCCGGCCAGGTCTGCATCTCGCCGACCCGGTTCTACGTGCAGGAGGACGTCTACAAGAAGTTCCTGGCGCGCTTCACCGAATACGCCAAGGGCCTGAAGGTCGGCGACGGCCTCGAAAAGGGCATCACCATGGGCCCGCTCGCCAACTCGCGCCGCCTCGACGCGATGGACTCCATCGTCGCCGACGCCAAGGATCATGGCGGCAAGATCCAGACCGGCGGTGCGCGGCGCGGCAACCAGGGCTATTTCTACGAGCCGACCGTGATCACCGACGTGCCGGACGATTGCCAGATCATGACGCAGGAGCCGTTCGGGCCGGTGGCGCCGATCGTCACCTTCAAGACGTTCGACGAGGTGGTGCAGCGCGCCAACTCGCTGGAGTTCGGGCTTGCGGCCTACGCCTTCACCTCGTCGGCCTCGACCGCCGCGGCGATCGGCGACGCGATCGAATCGGGTATGGTCGGCGTCAACTCGATTGCGGTGTCGACGCCGGAGACGCCGTTCGGCGGCGTCAAGGAGTCCGGCCACGGCAGCGAGGGCGGCACCGAAGGACTGTCCGCCTATCTCGTCACCAAGTTCATTTCGCAAGGTTGAGTGACGGTATGTGTAGGATGGGTTGAGCGCAGCGAAACCCATCGTAGATCATCATTATGGTGGGTTTCGCTTCGCTCAACCCACCTATGGCGAAGGAGAGACGCATGGCCACTCGTGAGCAGCGCGGCAACAAGGAAAAGAAGAAACCGAAGTCCGACAAGAACAAGCAGCCGAAGCATCTGCCGTTCGGCGGCAAAACCCCGATGGGTCAGGCCGGCCAGATGCCGCAGATCGGCCAGCCGAAGAAGTAATCTGAGGAATCATGGCGGAAACTGCAGTCTGCGCGGTCTCGGACGTTGCTGAGAATACGGTCAAGTCGTTCGAGGTCGGTACGACCACGCTTGCCGTTTACAACATCGATGGCGAATTCTACGCCACCGACAATGAATGCACCCACAGCGCGGCGAGTCTCGCCGACGGCATCCTAGAGGGCGACGTGATCGAGTGCACGCTGCACTTCGGCGCGTTCAACGTGAAGACCGGCGCGGCCGTGCAGGCGCCGTGCTTTGTGCCGCTGCGGACGTACAAGGTCGCGGTGCGGGACGGGCAGGTGCTGGTGGATTTGGACAAGTCGGCGGACGAATAGCGCGCTCTCGTGTGCCGGCCAAGCGAATGTGGTGAGCGCGAGCCGGGACCCAGGTTTCCTTACTTCCTTGCAACAAAACCGGGGTTCCGGGTCTCCCGCTAGCGGATCGCCCGGGACACGAGATTTTGGCCCGTCGACATCTCCTGACACGCCCGCCACAACTTCTCCGACGTCGCTGGCATGTCGATCCGCTTGCTGGCCTCGCCCGGGATGGCGTCAGCAATCGCATTCATCACCGCGGCGATCGCTGCCGTGGTGCCGGCTTCGCCGGCGCCCTTGACGCCGAGCGGGTTGGTGGTCGCCGGGATCGGACAAAAGCCTTCCTTGAACGCCGGTACGTCGTCGTGCGCGCGGCATCGCGTAGTCCATGAACGAGCCGGACACCAGCTGGCCGCCGGAGTCATAGACCGTGTTCTCCATCATCGCCTGGCCGACGCCACACGTGACCGCGCCGTGGGTCTGGCCTTCGACGATCATGTGGTCGAGCACGTTGCCGCAATCGTCCACCGCGGTGTAGCTCGCCAGCGTGAGCTTGCCGGTCTGCGGATCGACCTCGACCTCGGCGACATGGCAGCCGTTCGGGAAGGTGAGCGGTGTCTCGGTCTGCAGCTTGGTGTCGAGGCTTTCTGGAATCTCGCCCTTCTTCTTCATCTCGGCCGCGCGCGCTGCGGTGTCGAACAGCGAAATCTTGCGGTCGGTGCCGACCACGTTGAATGCGCCGTTCTTGTATTCGATGTCGCTCTCGCCCGCCTCCAGCGCTGCCGCCGCGACCTTCTTGCCCTTCGCCAGCACCGTCTCGATGGTCTTCACCATCGAGTGCCCGACCGTCATCGCCGAGCGCGAGCCGACCGAGGCGTAGCCCGCGACCTCGTGGCGGCTGTCGCCGTGATGATGCTTGATCTCCTCGAACTTGATGCCCAGCCGTTCGGCCACCAGCCGCGGGAAGATCGTGGCGTGGCCCTGGCCGGTCGACTGAACGTTCAGCGTCAGGTCGAGCGTGTTGCCGCCGGGGAAGCCCATCATCAGGCCTTCGATCGGCGCGCCGCCGGAATGCTCCAGCACAAAACTGACACCAATTCCGCGCAGCAGGCCTTTCTTCTTGGATTCCTTCTTGCGCGCCTTGAATCCCGCGTAGTCGGCGAGCTCCAGGCCCTGATCGATCACCGCAGCGAAGTCGCCGGAATCGTAGGTGGTGCCGACCGCGGTCTTGTACGGCATCGCCTTCTTCGAGATCAGGTTGCGCTTGCGCAGTCTGACCGGGTCGATACCGGTGACGCGCGCCGCCTCGTCGACCACGCGCTCGATGCAGTAGCTCGCCTCCGGACGTCCGGCGCCGCGATACGGCGCGGTGACGACTGTGTTGGTGAACACGCAGCGGGTCTGCGCGTCGACCAACTTGATGTCGTACATGCCCGGCAGGCAGCGCATCATGTTGATGGTCTGGATGTTGGCGCCGACCGCGCCGATGTAGGCGCCCATGTTGCCGATGTGGCGGATGCGCAGCGCCAGGAATTTGCCCTTGTCGTCGAGCGCCAGCTCGACGTCCGAGTAGGCGTCACGGGCGTGATTGTCGGTCAGGAACGCTTCCGAGCGGCCGCACATCCAGTAGACCGGCCGGCCAATCTTCTTCGCGGCGGCCAGGATCGCGATGTACTCGGGATAAGGGCCGGTCTTGAGGCCGAACGCGCCGCCGACCTCTTCGGTGGTAACGCGGATCTTGTCGTTGCCGATCTTGAGCACGCCGGCCATCGAGTCGCGCATGGCGCGCGCGCCCTGCGAGCAGACCCGCAGGTGGAACGTGTCGGCCGCCTTGTCGTAGCTCGCGGTCGCGCCGCGCGGCTCCATCGAGGCGACGTTGAGCCGGTTGTGCAACAGCGAAACCTTCGCGACGTGTTTCGCCGAGGCGAACACCCGTTCGACCTCCTTGGCATTGGCCTCCGGATCGGGATGAAGCCCGGGCCAGTCGATCGCGATGTTGCCCGGCGCTTCCGGATGCACTTGCGGCGCTCCGTTTGCGACCGCGGCCTTGGCGTCGACTACGGGCGTGCGCTCGGCGTATTCCACTGCGACCGCTTCGGAGCCTTCCTGCGCGGCGGCGGCGGTCTCGCCAATCACGACGGCGACGGCCTCGCCGATATGATGGACCCGTTCGGCCGCCAGCGACGGCCGGAACGGCATGATTAACTTGGCGCCGCCGCGGCCGGGCAGCGGCGGGTGCTGTGAGACGCTGCCGTGGAAATCCTTTAAGTCCGCGCCGGTGAGCACCGCGACCACGCCCTTCATCGCCTTGGCGGCCGCGGTGTCGATCGACTTGATGTCGGCGGCGGCATGCGGCGAGCGCACGAACGCGGCGTAGGTCTGGCCCGGCTGCGGCGCGTCCGACATGTAGCGGCCGAGGCCCCGCAGGAATTGCTCGTCTTCGATGCGCGGCATGCGCTTGTGGCTGGTCTTGGTGTCCATGTCGGCTAGGGCTTTCCGGGGAGGGTGGGTAAGGTGAGGCCGCAAAATTACCGGCCGAGGCACGATCCTGCAATGACCCAAACCCCTGACAAATCAGCGCCGATCGGGCTCGGCATCTGCGGTCTGGGCATGGCCGGCGCGGTGATGGTGCAGGCGGGAGCGGCGCATCCAGGCTACGCGTTGCGGGCAGCGGCCGACCCTCATCAAGCACCCCGTGATGCATTTGCCCGCGACTTCAACGCCAGCGCCTACGTCGACGTGAAGGAACTCGTCGCCGATCCTGCAGTCGAGGTCGTCTACATCGCGACGCCGCACCAGTTCCACGCGCCGATGGCCATCATGGCAGCCGAGCACGGCAAGCACATCATCCTGGAAAAGCCGATGGCGCTGACGCTGGCGGACTGCGACGCCATCATCGCGGCGGTGGAGCGCAACAAGGTCCGCCTCATCGTCGGCCACACCCATGCGTTCGATCCGGCGGTGCGCGCGATGCGCGGCATGATCGCGCGCGGCGAGTTGGGCAAGCTCGGCATGATCAATTCTTTCAACTACACCAACTACCTCTATCGGCCGCGCCGGCCCGAGGAACTCGACACCTCGAAGGGCGGCGGCATTCTGTTCAACCAGGTGCCGCACCAGATCGACACCGTGCGCCTGCTTGCGGGCGGTCTGGTGAAGAGCGTGCGCGCCCATACCAACGGGCTCGATCCGGCGCGGCCGACCGAAGCTGGCTGTATCGCGTTCTTGGACTTCGAGAACGGCGCCGCGGCGTCGCTGGTCTATAGCGGCTACGACTTCTTCGACACCGACGAGTGGCACTTCGGCATCGGCGAGGGCGGTGCGCCGAAAAAGATCGCGCATGGTGGCGCGCGCGCGGCGCTGGCGCAGTCAAAGGAAGAGGCGGGGCTGCGCACCAAGACGTTGGCCTATGGTGCGCGGCGCATCGACATGCCGGCGAGCCAGCCGCATTTTGGCATCACCATCGTCACGTGTGCCGGAGGGGAAATGCGTGCTTCGGCGGACGGTGTGCTGGTTTATGACCGCGACGGCAGGCGCGAGATCGCACTGCCGCGCAATGCAGGCATGCCGGGCCGGCAGGAGGTGCTTGACGACATGCGCGCCGCGATCCGCTCAGGCAAGAAGCCCGTACACGATGGCCGCTGGGGCTAAGCCACTGTCGAGGTTGCGCTCGCCATCCTGCGCTCTTCGCGCGAGGGCCGCGATGTGGAACTGGAACACCAGGTTGCGGTGCCAGCCGGATCGTAAAGCGATCAAATGCCCGTGCGAAATTTCGTCATCACGACGATGATCGCGATTTGCATCACGCCTTGCGCGGCGACCGCATAGAAGTACCGCTGCATCCAATACCCGATCCTCTTCAGATCAGGCTCAGGCTTTTGCAGCTCAAGACAAACCCACACATTCACGGGGGTGAGGAAGCCAAGACCGAGGATGGTCATCAGCGTCACCAAAACGAGCGCCGCGGCGACCCAGCCAAAGGCAGGCCAAGGGAGAGCCGCGTAGCCCAGCTGGACGGCCAGGAACCAACCGGTGGTGCCGGAGATGATGGAAACGGCGGGCATCAGAAACAACGTGCGCGGCGTCAACTGCATGGCGATGTTTCGCCGCACGGAAAGATCCTGACGCCGCAGAATTGGGCCAAGCACGAAGCCCATGTAGAGATCGACGCCGGTCCAAAGCAGGCTCGACAGAACGTGAATGAAATTCAGGAACCAGAGATTGCCGATCGTGATCGCTGCGACCATTACCGCAAGGGCCGCGAGCGACCACCACAGGTAATGCCAGCGAATGAGGCTGACGGGAGTGACGGCAACTGCTGTCATGACGGTACGATTCGAACCGGCGGACCTGGCGTAGTGGACTAGACTATAGGTTAGATATAGAGAAACCCTTGCGATACCCGCAATTCACCACCATCGGTGGAGCTCGAAAATGACTCCCTCCCGCAACGGAAACGGCCATTTGAACGGCAACGGCCGCCTGGTCGTCGAGGATCACGAGAATCTCACCTTCTCGGTGAACCGCAAGGTGTTCGTGTCCGACGACGTGCTTGAGGCCGAGCACCGCGTCATCTTCGACAAGTGCTGGATCTATGTCGGCCACGCCTCCGAGCTGAAGCAGCCGGGCGACTTCCGCACCCGCAACGTCGCCGGCCGCCCGGTGATCTTCTGCCGCGACCGGCAGGGCAACGTGCGGGCGCTGATCAACTCCTGCCGGCATCGCGGCGCGCTGGTGTGCCGCGAGCGCGAGGGCAACACGCGGCAGTTCTACTGCATCTATCACGGCTGGTCGTACAACACCGATGGCTCGCTGAAGAACATTCCGGGCGACGATGCCTACCCGCCGGGCTACGACAAGCAGGGCAAGGGTCTCGTCCCAGTGCCGCGGCTCGAGCACTACAAGGATTTCTATTTCGCCAGCTTCGACAAGAACGCGCAGGATCTCGCCACCTATCTCGCCGGCGCCAAGGACTACATCGACCTGGTGGTCGATCAGTCGCCGTCCGGCCGCATGGAGATCATCTCCGGCGTGCAGGAGTACGACATCAAGGCGAACTGGAAGTTGCTGGTCGAGAACAGCGTCGACGACTACCACCTCGTCACCACGCATTCGACCTGGCTCAACTACATGCGCAACTCCGGCGTCAACGTGACACCGGCCAAGGGCCATCTGCTTCCGACCAAGGGCTTCGGCAAGGATTTGGGCAACGGCCATCTCACCACCGACAATCCGAACTATCGGGGTCGGCCGGTGGCGAAGTGGATTTCGGTCTATGGCGAGGAGGCCAAGGCCGACATCGATGCGATCCGCAAGGAGCTGGTCGAGCGGCTGGGGGAGGCGAGGGCGGCGCGGGTCGCCGACACCAACCGCAATCTCTGCATCTTCCCCAATCTCGTCATCAACGACGGCTCGTCGGTGACGGTGCGCAACTTCTTCCCGGTGGCGCCCGGCCACATGAAGGTGATCGCCTGGGCGCTTGGCCCGGTCGAGGAGACCGAGGCGCAGCGTGCGCGGCGGCTGCACGCGTTCCTCACCTTCTATGGGCCGGGCGGCTTCGCCACACCCGATGACGTGGCTGCGCTGGAGCTGGCGCAGCAGGGCTTCGCTGCTTGGCGCGAGGTGCCGTGGTCGGACCTGTCCCGCGGCATGGGCAACAGCCAGGAGCAGCTTGCGACCGACGAGGGCCATCTGCGGGTGTTCTGGCGCAAGTGGAGTGAGCTGGTGGAGGCGCGGCAATGACCGCCGCGGTCGATCCAAGTGGGCAAGTGACCCGCGCCGAAGTGGAGGACTTCCTTTACCACGAGGCGGATCTGCTCGACCGCTGGAAGCTCGACGACTGGCTCGGGCTGCTCACCGACGACGCGTCCTACTACGTGCCGCCGAACGACAAGCCGGACGCCGACCATCGTTACACGCTGTTCACTGTGGCGGACGACATCGTGCGGCTGCGCGAGCGCATCATCCGGTTGAAGGACCCGAACTGCCACGCCGAGTTTCCGCCGTCGCGGACCCGGCGCATGATCTCCAATGTGCGGATTACTGGCGTTGACGACGATTTGATCCTGGTCAACGCGAATTTCGCGATCTTCCGCCACCGCCGCAACGAGCCGGTGCGCGAGTTCGTCGGCCGCTATCGTTACAAGCTCAGGCGGACGGACATGGGCTGAAAATTCACGAGCGCCGCGCCATTCTCGACGCGGAAGAATTGGGGTCGATGGGATCGGTGAGCTTCTTGCTATAGCGCACGCTGTCATGCCCGCGAAAGCAGGCATCCAGTACTCCCGGTGGTTACTGGATCGCCCGCTTTCGCGGGCGATGACATTCAGAGAATGACGAGTGAGTAACGGGAAGGAAACAATGCCAAATCCGCTGTCGATCGACGCCCACGCGCATATCTGCACCGAGGAGACCATGAACCTCCTCAACAAGGAGACACCCAAGGTCGCCTCCAGCCTCAAGGAATACGAGAAGGACGTGTTCGAATGGAGCGTCGCCGGCGTGCCATACCGGCCGCTGCCGCGTGGCGGCTTCGACATCGAGCAGCGCCTCAAGGACATGAAAGCGTCCGACGTCGACATGCAGGTGCTGTCCAACACGCCGCAGACCTTTCTCTACAATCAGGATGCCGGGATGACGACCACCGCGTCGATCATCCAGAACGACCAGATCGCCAAACACGTCCGCGACTATTCGAAGAGCTTCTACGGCATCGCCACGCTGCCAATGCAGGCGCCGAAGGCGGCCGCCGACGAACTGGAGCGTTCGATCAGCAAGCTCAACCTCAAGGGCATGCAGATCGGCTCCAACATCATGGGCAAGAACCTGGACGATCCGTCGCTTGAGCCGGTGTGGCAGGTGGCGAACCAGCACGCCGCGTTCTGCATGGTCCATCCGAACAACGTCGCTGGCGTCGACCGGATGAAGAGCTATTACCTCAACAACCTGATCGGTAATCCGCTCGACACCACGATCGCGGCGGCGTGCCTGGTGTTCGGCGGCGTGATCGAGCGCTTCCCCGACATCAAGTTCTTCATGGTACACGGCGGCGGCTTCACGCCGTACCAGGCCGGACGCTGGCAGCATGGCTGGCACGTGCGGCCCGAGCCGAAGAACCATCTCAAGAAGCCGCCGGCCGAGACGATCCGCACCTTCTATTGGGACACCATCCTGCACTCGCAGCCGCAGCTCGAATTCCTGGTCAAGGAGTTCGGCGCTTCGCATGTATTGCTGGGCAGCGACTATCCCTACGACATGGGTACGTTCGAGTGCGCGCGGCAGGTCAAGGCGCTGTCGGTTTCCGATCTCGACAAGGCGACGATCCTCAACGGCATCACGCAGAAGCTCCTGAGCACGGTGAAATGAGCGGGCTGGTTCCCGCCGCCGCCATCGGTGCTCTGATCCGGGACTGCATGCAGGCGGTGGGCCTGCCACCGGCCGACGCCGCCAAGGTGGCGGAGCTGATGGTCGAGGCTGATCTCACCGGCGCCGACGCGCACGGCGTGTTCCGCCTGCCGCAATACGTGCGGCGCATCAAGGGCGGCGGCGTCAATCCGAAGGCAAACATCACGGTCGAACAGACCGCGGCCGCGACCGCCATGGTCGATGGCGACAACGGCATGGGCCATCTGGTGATGACGCGCGCCGCCGCGACCGCGATCACGCTGGCGAAGCAGACCGGCGTCGCCTGGGTTGGCGCGCGGCGCTCAAATCACGCCGGCGCGGCGGGCGTGTACGCGGCGATGCCGCTCGCTCAGGATATGGTCGGCATCTATGCGGTGGTCGCCAACGCCAACCACATGCCGGTCTGGGGGAGTTCGGAAAATCTGCTCGGCACCAACCCGATCGCGTTCGCAGTCCCCGCCGGCGAGGAGCCGCCGGTGCTGCTCGACATCGCCACCACGGTGGTGTCGTACGGCACGGTCAAGGCGAACCGGATGCAGGGCAAGCCGATGCCGGTCGGCTGGATGACCGACAAGCAGGGCAAGTCGCTCACCGACTCGGCGAAGAGTGCTGATGGACTGTTGTTGCCGATCGGCGGCCACAAGGGCTCGGGCCTCGCACTGGTGCTCGGCCTGCTGGCGGGCACGCTCAACGGCGCGGCGTTCGGACGCGACGTGGTCGATTTCAATTACGACGATGAGAGCGCCTGCGACACCGGACACTTCATCATTGCGCTCGACGTCAACCGTTTCCTGCCGATCGCGATATTCAAAGCCGCGATCGACCGCCATCTGCGCGAGCTGAAATCATCGCCGCGGCTGCCCGGCGTCGATGCGATCCGGCTGCCCGGCGAGCAGCGTGAGAAGCGCCGCGCGGAGCGGGCGCGCGACGGCGTGCCGGTCTATCCGGAAGTGGTCGATCTGCTCGACAAGCTCGCAGCCGACCTCAAGGTCAAGCCGCTGCACGCTCGCTTTTAGCGCGCCTCGTACGCTGTCCTCACCCGTGCGACGACATCAGCCGGCGTCTTCGCCATCTCTTCCAGCATCTTGGCGATCTCGGTGCCGGTCATCGGATCGATCTCCAGCTTGAGCTTGTCGGCCTCGGCGAGGAATTCCTTGTCCTTCATGGTCTCGTCGAACGCGCGGCGGATGGCGGCGACGCGGGCCGGCGGCACGTTCGGCGGCATGAAGAACGGCCGGCCGAACTCGAGCCGCGCCAGCGCGAGCTGCAGCGCCTGCTTGTGTTCCGGCGTCTTCGCCAAGCTGGTGATCAGCGGGACACCCTTCAGCTCGGGATGTTCGCGGGCGCCCCACACGACCAGGATGCGGATCAGCTTGTCCTCGTACTGCTTCAGGTTGAGCGTCTTCACGGTCGACCAGTTGGCCAGCGTGCCGTGCACCTCGCCGCGCTCCATCGCCAAGTTGATGTCGGACGTCGATTTGTAGCCGGTGACGACCTTGTACTTCTGGTCGAACAGCGCCTTGCCCAGCATCGGATAGTCGTATTGCGTGGAGCCAGGGGCCTGCGCGCCGACCAGCATCTCCTGAGACTTGAGGTCGTCGAGCGTCTTGATCGGCACGGTGTGCCAGACATACATCGTCTGCGTTTCGCGATTGGTGCTGCCGACCCAGTTGATCTTGCCGGCTTCAAAGCGCACGCCGTTGGGCTGCAGCAGCGGCGCGGTCGGCAGGCCGTTGAAAGAGGCGCCGATCACGGTGCCGTCGAACGGCCCGGCGGCGTACATTTGGTTCGTCATGGTGAGCGAGCCGGCGCCCGGCTGGTTCTGCACGATGATGTTCGGGTTGCCCGGGATGTGCTTGCTCATATGCCGCGCCAGCGCGCGGGCGTTGACGTCGTAGCCGGAGCCGACGCCGACGCCGACGATCAGGCGCACGGTCTTGCCTTTGTAGAACTCGGCGACGTCCTCTTGCGCCTGCGTCAGCGCGGGAGTGATCAGCAGGACCGAAAGCGCGAGCAGGGTCTTTCGCATTTATTCCTCCCAATTTCCGTGATCTTACGCCGCCCGCTTCTCCTCGTCAGGGTCCAGCGGCAATTTGACCGGCTGCTTGCGTTTGGCGGAAAGGTCGAGCGCCTTGGTCAGCATCAGCCGGTTGTGCGCCTCCTCGACGGTCGCGGCCGGCGTCGGCGAGCCGAGCGACACCCGGTTGAGCCAGGACACCGTCTCTTCGGCCATCGGTCCGCGCAGTTCGCCGAGCGCCATGTCGCCGGGCGGATAGGAGCCGAGGAAATCGACCAGCCGGCTTTCGTCAGGCGCGTAGCCCTCCGACTGCGCCCTCGAAACGGCCAGCACCATGTCGCGATGGGTGTCGTCGATCGTCAGGACGCCGTCGGTGCCGACAATGCCGACCTCGAGCGAATAGACCGCGCCTGGCCAGGTGACCGGCAGCGCCCAGGAGATGTTGAGATGATAGACGCAGCCGTCCGACATCATGATCATGCCGGCGGTGGCGTCGATACCCTGGTAGAGCGGGCCCAGCACCTTGTCGATCGAGCGGGCGTAACATTCGACCGGCGTCTTCTTCTCCAGGTACCACATGCACATGTCGAGCGCGTGGGTACCGGAGATCACCATCGGTGAGATGGTTTTCGGATCGTCGGTGCGCTTGTAGTTGTCGATCGCGACTAGGCGGTTCATGAACGCCCGCGAGGTGACCAGCGTGACGTCGCCGAGCGCGCCGGTGCGAACCTTCTCCTTGCCGCTCAGCCATTTGCGCCGGAAGCGCTGGGTGTAACCGACCACCGCGTCGATCTTGGCGTCCTTGATCGCCTTGAGCACGCGCGCCGACTCGGCAAGGTCGGTGGCGAGCGGCTTTTCGATCAGCAGCGGGATGCCGCGTTCGACCGCGACCATGATCGGATCGACGTGCAGATGTTCGTCGGTGGCGATGATCGCGCAGTTGACTTCGGGCCGCTTGAGCAATTCGGTGTGGCTGTTGGTGACGAAATCGGCCTCGATTCTGGGCGCGACCTCGCCGGCACGGTTCGGGTTCTTCTCGGCAAGCCCGATCCATTTCACCGCCGGATGGCGGTTCGCCACCTCGCCGCGGAACAGCCCGACGCGACCGCCGCCGATGATCGCGAGGCCGATGTCCTTTGCCTGCGTTCTCATGCTTTGGCCGCGACGTTGTCGCCCTTCCTGAATTTCGCCTTGAAGTCGGCCACCGCCGCGATCGTCTCATTGGTCAGCGGCAGATCGACCGGCTCGTTTCGATCGGCCGACAGATCAGCGGCGGTGTAGGCCTCCATGACGGCGCGGGCGCTTTCCGGCTTGACCATCACCGGCGTGTTGCGAATGCAGGCTTCCAGAAAATGCAACGTCTCCGGCCCCATGCCGCCCGCGAACACCTCGCCGACCTGCTCGCCCGGCATGGTCGACATCGGGAATTGCTGGCCCCCCGTCATGGTGCTGAGCCAGTGGTCGCGCGCAGTGTCGTCCAAGAACAGCGAGCCTTCAGTGCCGGTGATCTCGATCCAGGACGAGCAATAGTTCGGAAAGCTCGGCGGCAGGTTCCAGCCGCCGCCGATATTGACCACGACGCCGTTGTCCATGGTGACGATGGTGAACATGATGTCGTGCGAGCCGTTGATCGGCTGCATGAAGCCGTAGGCGCCCTGGGAATAGACGCGCACCGGCTTCGCTGGTTCGAGCAGCCAGAACACGAAATCGAGGTCGTGGGTGGATTCCATGACCACCGGCGACAGCCGCACGCGCTTGCCGATCTTGGTGCCGAGCGTACGGGTGATGTTGCGGCTCACCAAGACGGAGACGACTTTGCCGAGCGTGCCGTCGTCGATCTTCTTCTTCGCGAACGCGACCTTGGGGTTGAAGCGCTGCGAGTAGCCGATGGTGAACTTCAGGTTGTTGCGCTTGGCGAGCATGATCAGCTCGTCGGCTTCCCAGAGTTCGAGTGAGATTGGCTTTTCCAGCAGCACGTTCTTGCCGGCCTTGAGGCAGTCGCGGGCGATTGGGTAGTGGTTGGATTCGGGCGTCGTCGAGATGTAGACGACGGAAATGTTGTCGTTCCGGACGATGTCCTGATAGTCGAGCGTCGCGGTGGCCGGCTTGGTCAGCGCCTTCACCTCGGCAAGGCGTTCCGGCCTGATCTCGCAGATGTGCAGCTTGTCGCAGAGCGCCGAGCGCGACAGCGTCTCGGCGCGGATGCCGCCGCACCAGCCGGTGCCGATGACTGCCGCTTCAACAGTTTTCACAAGAGGTCCTTATTGCATTCCGGGTGGGCACTGGCCCGCATAACAACCATGCCGGGACGGGCTCTGCAAATGGTCTTTCAGGCGGACTTTCCGATACCAAAGACCTTCGCCGCGAACTGCGGATAGACCTCGGCCAGCTCAGGCGCTACCACCTCGCGCATCAGCCGCAGCGTCTCAGGCGCCGGCGCAGGCGTCACCGGCACGTCGGACCGCCGGTCGAACTCGAAACCGGTGTTGACGATCACCTCCGCCAGCGTGTGGCCGGGATGCACGCTCTCGAGCTGGAAGCGGCGACGCCGCTGGTCGAACGAGAACAGGCAGCGGTTGGTGATCAGCGCGATCGGGCCGCCGGTCCGGTAGACGTTGTCGGCGCTGCCGCCCGGTGCGCTGATGAACGACACCTTGGGCACCAGCGTGCGCTTGGAATGCTCGGTGCGGAACAAGATGACCTTCGGCACGACGTAATAGAGATAGGCTGAGCCGAACGAGCCCGGGAACCGTGCGGTCGGCTTGTCGTAGTCGCCGACGCTGACCAGGTTGACGTTGCCTTCGCCGTCGATTTCTCCGCCAGACAGGAAGAACACGTCGATGCGGCCCTGGCCGGCGCAGTCGAACAGCTCGCGGCCGCCGTCGGTCCAGAATGTGTGCTTCGGGCTGCCGAGCAACGAGACATAGGGTTTGCCGTTGCCGCGCGCTCGCGCCAGCAGCGCCGCCGCCGCAGGGATTGGTGAGGCGTTGCCGACCGCGACATGGCGTACATCGCCGATCAGGTCTGCGACCACCGCGGCGAGCAGTTCCTCGGTGCGAAACTCAGGCCGCGCGCCGCTCATAGACGTGCTGCTTGAGGTATTGTCCAAAGCCTTCCTCGGTCGCGGCAAGCCGCGCGTACTCCGCGAGATGTTCTCCGTCCCACGCGTAGTGATCCGGCAGCGGTAGCGGCCATGCGCCACGCTCGGCAACCGCGACAGTCTCGACATAGAAGCCGGGCAGCGTTCCGGCGGCGAGCTGCGGGTCTTCCAGGAGGTCGCCGTCGTGGATTTTCTCGACCGTGACCACGGTCTTTTCCGAGGCGTGCGCCATGGTGATGAGCTCGCGCTGCCGGCCGATCCAGACATTGCCAGCTCGATCGGCCATCGGTGCGTGAAACAGCGCGACATCCGGCGCGATCGCCGGGAGCAGCACGATCGGATCGTCACGATCGAACGGATTGTCGATCGTCTTCCAGTCCGGCCGGTGCGCCAGCACGTCGGAGCCGATCAGGCCGCGGAGCGGCATAAACGGCACGCCCTTCTCGGCGGCTTGGAAGGCGGCGTGCAACGCCGGGCAGGTCGCATCCTTCATCTTGATCGTGCCGGCCATGATGGCGGCGGTGAAGCGCGGCGCCAGGCCGAACTCGCCAAGGCTGACCGCGGACGTCTCGATCGACTCGACGCAGCCGGCGCCGATCAGGATATCGGCCTGCAGGCTCGATGTGGGGAGTGCAACGAGGTTCAGCCGCTTGATGCTGCGGCGGATCAGTGCCCGGGTTGCCGCCATGGCGACACCGGTGCTCTCGCGTGGGATTGCCAGGACGCAACCATCCGTTATGGCGGCGAGTGCCTCGTCGAGCGTGCGGGCGATCTGCGGCATTCGTCGAGAGTTTATTGGTGGGATGGCGGGCCGCCAAGTGGGCAATTACCCGCCTTTCGGCGGCTTGAATCGGGGCAGAAATTGGAGAACAACAGCGCGTGCCAAACTCGCAAGACGCTCCCCCCGACACGCTCAAAGACAGGCTCGCCGCTGGACGCTTCGTCATCACGGCGGAAGTCACGCCGCCGGCTTCGTTCGATGCTGCCGACCTGATGGCCAAGGCGCTGCCGCTCAAGGGCCTCGCCGACGCGGTGAACGTCACCGACGGCGCCGGCGCGCGCGCTCATCTCGGCGCCGTGACGGCGGCCGGCATGCTGCTGCAGAACGGTATCGAGCCCATTCTTCAGTTCGCCTGCCGCGACCGCAACCGCATCGCGCTGCAGAGCGACTTGATGGCGGCTGCGGCGCTCGGCATCCGCAACCTCTTGATGCTCAAGGGCGACGATCCGAAGCAAGGCGACCAGCCGGAGGCCAAGCCGGTGTTCGACCTCGACACCGTCGGCCTGACGCAGATGGCGATCCTGATGCGCGACAAGGGCGAGCTGCCGCATGGCCGCAAGCTCGCCGGCAAGGCGCACTTCTTCATCGGCGCGGCCGATTCGCCGATCGATCCGCCGGTTGGTTGGGAGCCGAAGAGCCTCAAGTCGAAGGTCGCCGCGGGTTGCGAATTCGCGCAGACACAGTTCTGCATGGATACCGCGGTGCTGCGCCGCTACATGGCGCGGCTGGCCGAGCACGGCGTCAAGCTGCCGATGCTGGTCGGCATTTCGCCGATTCGCTCCGCGAAGTCGGCGCGATGGATGCGCGAGCGGCTGTTCGGCACGATCATTCCTGACGCGATCATCGAACGGCTTGAAGCAGCCGTCGATCCTGCAACCGAGGGCCGGCGTATCTGCGTCGAGTTGATGCAGGAGATGGCAAAAATCCCGGGCGTTGCCGGTGTTCACATCATGGCGCCGGGCAACGAGGCGGCGGTCGCGGATGTGATCCGCGACGTGCGCTGATCTCGTGTCCCGGGCGAGCCATAAGCGCGTTCACGCGCGTCTTCGACGCGCTATGGCGAGACCCGGGACCCCGGTTTCTTGTCCAAGAAAGCTGGGCCCCGGATCAGCGATGCACCGCTTCGCGCTGCATCGCGTCCGGGGCACGAGAGAGCGGCTAGGACAGCGCGCCCTTGACCCGATCCGGGGAGAACGGCACGCGGCGCAATCGCACGCCGGTGGCGTCGAACACTGCGTTGGCGATCGCCGCCGCCACTGGGCGGATCGACGGCTCGCCGGCGCCGGTCGCCGGCCGTTCGGGCCGGTTGATATAAACGCAGTCGATCGTCTGTGGTGCCTCCGTCATATCCAGGATCGGGTAGGTCAACCAATCCACGCTGGTCACGTTCTTGTTGTCGAACTTCACCTCTTCCCACAGCGTGCGGCTGATGCCCTGGATGATGTTGCCTTCAATTGTGTGCTGGAGCCCGTCCGGATTGATGATCAATCCGCAGTCGTGCGCGACGGTGAATTTGCGAGCCCAGATTTTTCCTGAGCGGCGATCCACGTCGACCTCCGCCACGATCGCGCAGGTCGTGCCGTTGCGCTGCGAGTAGGCAATGCCGCGTCCGCTGACCGTGTTGCCGGCCTGTTTCTGTGGCGAGGTTCGCGTCTGCCAGCCCGCTTTCTCGGCTGCCGCCTTGATGACGGCGGTGTCACGCGGGTCCTTCAGATAGCGCAACCGAAATTCGACCGGATCGGAGCCGATCGCATTCGCGACCTCGTCCATGAAGGATTCGCTGGCGAAGTGGATCTGCGGCCCGACCGGATCGCGCAGATGCGCGCCGCGCAACGGCGAGCCGCGCTCCAGGAACTGCGCGATGGTCTCCCACGCGGTGCGCTTGTTGTCGAACACGTAGGATTCCGCCGGCACGCCGAAGTTGTCGTTGACCTTGAGCGGCGCGCCGCGGAAGTGGCCGGCGAGCGTGTCCTCCGGCCGCGAGCCGTTGGTCTGCACGTCGATCCGTGAGAACCCTTTACTGAGGAACTCGTAGGCCACAACCTTGTTCGAGGCGTCCAGCGCGGCGCGAGCCTTGTGGATCGAGGCGGGGCCTTTCGGGTCCCAACCGGTACCTTGCTCGCGCATGTATTGCAGCCGCACGGGCTTGCCGGTGAGTTTCGCCAACACCGCCGCGTCGTGTGCGCAGTCGTCGGCGTCGTTGCGGCCGTAGGAGCCGGGGCCAACCACCCAGATGCCCTCGACATTCGCAGGCGGCACTTCGAGCGTGCGGGCCAGGCCGTCGCGCACAAAGTGCGGTTTCTGCGACCCGGTGTAGCAGGTGACGCGACCGTCCTTGATCTCGACCACGGCGCAGGCTGGGCCCATGCAGGCGTGCGACTGGAACGGCCACTCGTATTCGGCTTCGATCACGCGGGCCGCGGTCTTGAACGCCTCGGCCACGTTGCCGACAGGCTTCTCGTCGACCAGCTTGCGGACCGGCGCCTTGCGGATGTGGTCGTAGAGTGCGTCTTGCGATGGGAATGGCGGCTTCACATCCGACCATTGTACCTTGAGCGCGTTGTAGGCCTTGACCGCGTCCCACTCCTTGTCGGCGACCACCGCGAGGAAATTGCCCTCGCGCACCACGCGCGCCCCGGGAATACTCTTGATCGAGTTCTCGTCGATCGAGACCGGCGTCGCGCCCGCGACCGGCGGGCGGATCATGCGGGCATGGACCATGCCCGGGATTTTCACGTCAGTGACGAACGGCTCCTGGCAGAACACCTTGGGTGCGATGTCGGCGCGTTTGATCGGCTGGCCGACGATCTTATAGTCCTTCGGGTCCTTCGGCTTTGCCTTACCGGGTGCGTAGAGCGCGTTGCCGATCTGCTTGTTCCATTCGAGCTGAACGTTGAAGTAGCGCCCGCCGATCAGTTCGGCGTAGCTCGCTTTCTTCGAAGCATCGGTTTTGGCGTGCACCACCCCATCGGTGACGGCGAGTGCGTCGGCCGGGAGCGCGAGCTTCTCCGCCGCCATCTCGACCAGCACGCGGCGCGCTTCGGCCGCGGCGGCGCGCATCTGCCGGCCGCCGGTCTGGATGCCGGTCGAGCCGGACGCACCGCCCTGGTTCACGCTGGTGCGGGTGTCGGCCATGAACACGGTGACGGATTTGAACGGCACGTCGAGTTCCTCCGCCACGATCTGGGCGATCGAGACGTAGAGACCCTGGCCCATGTCCATCTTGCCGAAGAACGCGGAAACCGCGCCGTCCGAGCCGATCGCGATGTAGGACGAGAGCTGTTCGGGAACCAGTGGCGGCCTGGTGCCTTGCGCATAGGCCGAGCGCAGGCCGAGCACAGTGTTGAGCGACACCGGTGCGCCGACCGAAACGACAAAGGCGCCGCCGCCCATCAGCACGGCGCGGCGGGAGAGGTTGGCAGGCTTCTGATGCTTGGTCATGTTTGCCTCCCTCAGCCCATCATCGTCGCGGCGCGTTTGACCGCGCGCAGGATGTTCATGTGCGTGCCGCAGCGGCACTTGAGTCCTTCGAGCGCGGTTCTGATCTCCGCCTCGGTCGGGTTCTTCTTGTCCCGCAGGAATGCGGCCGCGGTCATGATCCAACCGTTGATGCAGTAGCCGCACTGCGTGACTTGCTCCTCGACGTATGCGGTCTGCAGCGGATGGGGTTTCTCTGGCGTGCCGAGCCCCGATAGCGTCACCACCTTGGCGTTGCCGACCGACGACAGGGGCGTCACGCAGGAGCGGATCGGCTGACCGTCCATGTGCACGGTGCAGGCGCCACATTGCGCCAGCCCGCAGCCGAATTGAGGATTGTTGAGCCCGATGTCGTTCTTCAACGCATAGAGCAGCGGCATGTCCGGATCGGCATCGACGCTGTGCGCCTTGCCGTTCACATTGAGCGTGAACTGTGCCATCGGGGCGACCTCCCTCGGTCTGGTTCTGAATTGGCCTTAGACTAATCCAAGGGAGGGCAGGCGGAAACGGGGTCTGCGCTATTCGCCGGTCACAAACCCGAGTGCTTTGCACGCGTCGAGGATATTGCGCACCTGCTGCTCGCTCACCCCGCGAGTGATGAACACCAGCCGGCTGGAACGGTCCTTGTCGGGCCATTCCGCCAGCTCCACCGGTGGATGGATCAGATGCTGCACCGCCTGGAACACCACCGGTCCCTTGCTGCCTTTGAGGTTGAGCAATCCCTTGATGCGCAGCAGGTCCGGCCCGCGCAACGAAACAAGCGTATCGAGCGCGCGCTGGAACACCGGCCACTCCAGCGGCGCCTTCTCGCGGATCACGAAGCTCGCGATGCCGTCCGAGTGCGAAGCCTCGGCGACGAAGCCCGAGTGGCGCGGCGCGGTGGCGTCCTGGCCGGAATCGATCAAGTGCTTGGGATCGATCTCGCCGTCGAGCGCCATATCGATTTCGGCGCGCGGGTTGAATGTCTTAAGCTTGGCCGCGAGCACCTTCTTGGTCTTGCTGTCGGTGAGGTCGATTTTGGTGATCACCAGACGGTCGGCCAGGATCGCCTGCTTGCGCGCCTCTGGCGCCTTCTTGAGATTGCGCCCGCCGTTGACGGCGTCGACCAGCGTGAGCACCACTTCGATCGCGAACTCGCCACCGAGTGCACGGTCGGTCGAGAAGGTCTGCAGGATCGGGCTGATGTCGGCGAGCCCGCTGGTTTCGATTAGCACCCGGTCGAAATGCGGGATCTTGCCGCGTTCGCGGTCGGCCACCAGCCTGCGCAATGCGATCTGCAGGTCGGAGCGCGTGCTGCAGCAGATGCAGCCATTGCCGAGCAACGTGATCTCGTCGGTGCTCGAGCGCAGCAGCGCGTCGTCGATGCCGACCGAGCCGAACTCATTGACCACCAGCGCGGTGTTGCGACCCTCCGGCGTCCCGAGAAAGCGGCGCACCAGCGTGGTCTTGCCGGCGCCCAGGAAGCCGGTGACGATTGTCACCGGCACACGCGATCCGCGCTCATGCTTTTGCCGCCGGCCAAAGCGGCCCGCTCCGGCCGACGGGAAAAGGCTGAGGACGGTATCGCTCAGAAGTCCATCTCCAGGCAGTACAGGCCGCCGATGTGGCGGTCGACGCAGTAGACCACCTCGCGTTCATCGACGAACACGTCGTTGATCTGGGTCGTTCCCGTCGGCGCGCCGGGCGCCGGCGGCGGTACGAAGGTCGCAATGGCCTGCGGCTGATACGGATTGGAGATATCGTAGGCACGAAGCCCGCCGTTGAAGAAGGTGCCGAGCACGACCTGATCGCTCTGCCAGCAGGTCGGCAGCGGCACATTCTCGTGGATGTTATGGGCGCCGAACCGGCCACGCGCCGAATAAGCCTTGTGGTCCGGCAGCGGACAGGTGGCGATCGGCACGAGATTGCTCTCGTCGCGCGCGTCGAGAATCCACACCAGCTTCGGCCAGTCCTTGGCGTTGTTCTCGGTTGACTCGTCGGTCACCAGCATCAGGCCGCGGTCGAACAGCGGCACCACGGTGTGCATGAACCCGGTGTAGGGCGGCGAGTTGGTCCACGACGAGATGCGCTTCGGGTCCGCCTTGTTGGAAATGTCGAGCACGTGCATGCCGCCGTCGATGTAGGCGAGGTAGCAGCGGTCCGGGCGCTGCGGATAGACATTGCAGTTGTGCGCTCGGTAGCCCTTGTCGAGCTTGTGGCGCGGCGGCGGTGCGACGTTGTCGCCTTTCTTGGTGCCCGGCATGTGCCAGCGGCCGACTTCCACCGGCTTCGACGGGTTGCGCACGTCGATGCAGCGATAGAACTGGTCGTCCAGCGGGTGGGTTGGCACGAAATCCGGTGCGCTCGACGCCATGTGGACGTATTCGCCGTCGCAGAACCAGAGCTGGTGCACGCCGCGTGAATGCTCGCCCGAGCAGTCGTAGAACGAGACCGAGCGCGGCTTTTCGGGATTGGAGATGTCGAAAATCTCCATGCCGGCGGGCTTCATGTTCTTCTGTTTGGTCTGATAAGCAACCGCCATCAGGTTGCCGCAGGTTTCGAGCGAGTTTGAGCGCACGTCGTTGTGCGGCAGATCGGTCTGGCACACGACCTTGGGCTTGCGCGGATCGGACACATCGACCGCGGTGAAGTTCTTCGGCGCGCTTTCGTGCGCGAGCCAGATGATGCGGCGGCCGTCCGGCGCGACCTGCACCGACATGCCTTCGCCCATGCCGCCGAAGCCTTGCAGCAGATTGTGGGACAACAGCTTGAAATTCCAGGTGACGGTGCCATCGGAGCGGGCTTGACCGTTGTTGCGCTTGACGGCTGGCTTCTTGACGGAGGACTTCGCGGTCTTCTTTGCCGGCTTGGCCTTGATGGCCTTCTTCTTGGCCGGCTTCTTTGCAGCTTTCTTCTTCGCACGTTTCATAAAACTCTCTCCCTAAAGGCGGACTGGACCGCGAGGCAGCACGTTTAGCGCGTTTCCATGGGCGAGGGGAGGCCCCAAAACACAGAGCCGGCGTGCGAACGCCGGCTCCGCCTGAAATTCGTGCGGGCTTGCGCCGTCAGGCGCTTGCCTTCGACCAGAAGTCCGGGCGCAGCGCCTTCTTCCAGTCAGGGATTGCCGAGATTTTCTTTTCGCGCAACAGCACCTCGGCTTCCCGCTGCATGTAGGCTTCGAGGCCGGACGGCCAACCGGGGGCGACGTCCACGGTGCCGAGTGCCTTTTTGAACACGTCCTTGGGCATGTTGTAGCCCTTCGACGTGAAGAAGCTATAGATCGTGTCCGACACCTGCTCCGGCTTGTTCTTGAAGTCGGCCGCGACCTCGCGCCAGGCCTGCAGGTAAGCGACGACCGCCGCCGGGTTCTTCTCGATGAAGTCCGGCGTCGCCGCCATGAACACCGGGATCGAATCCACGCTGGAATAATCCATGATCGTGGTCGCGATTCCGTCCGCCTCGGCGATCGTGTTGTACGGCTCGGTGTTGACCATGGCGTCCACGGTCTTGCCCGACATGGCCGCAATCATGTCGTTCACGTTCATGCGGACCTCTTGGTAGGAGCCCTTCGGCAGCCCGTGCTTGGGTCCGAGCTGGTCCACGAAGATGTTGCCAAGCGAGGAGCCGGTCTGGTTGGCGATCTTCTTGCCCTTGAGGTCCTCGATCCGTTTGATGCCGAGATCCTTGCGCGACATTACGCGCGCGGTGCGCCCGACGGTCTCGACCACAACCAGGCCGACCAGGCCGCCCTTGTCGTGACCGATGATGAACGACTGGCCGGCGTAGGTCCCGAGATCGACTTGGCGCGCAACCATCTGCTGCATGGTGAGGTTGCCGGATGGCACCGCGAATTCCTCGAACTTCAACCCGCGCTTCTCCAGCGCTCCGGAGCGCATCAGGTAGTAGGTCGGCATGCCCCACATGTTGGTCTGGTAGCCCTGGCGGATGGTGACGCCGGCTTGCGCCGCGGCGTAGCGGCCGAGCCCGAGCACCAGCGCCGACGCGCCGCCTGCGGCCAGGGTATGGCGACGAGTGATTCCGCCTTGCCGAATGGTCATTACTTTCCTCCGTCGAATGGCTTGTTGAGCGCGATTGGATGACGCCAGGCCGGCCCGGTCAAGGCCGACTCGCCCCTGGCGGCCGCGGCAAACTGTGCCGCCTGTGCGGGTGGCCGGCGCCTACTCCTGTTGCATCCCCAACTCACGGATGGTTGACGCCACGTCATCGACCGTCTGCGCGATGACCTGCGCCAATTCCTGTTGGGTCGACGATTCGGGCAGCGAGCCGCCCTTTTCGATCAGCTCGCGGTAGTCCGCCGCCGCGACGATCGAAACCAGGTGGCGGTGCAGCAGCTGGACGACCGGCTCCGGCGTGCCTGCCCTGGCGCAGATGCCGAGCCAGCCGTAGCGCACCCAGTCGACGCCCTTCTCCTTGATGGTCGGAACCTCCTCGAGGTTCCTGATGCGCTGCGGGCTCGTTACCGCCAGCAACTTCAATTGTTTGCCGGCATACTGCGGCGCTACCGCGAGCGTCGGCGAGACGTAGAGATGCACGCGCCCCGCGACCAGGTCGGGCATGACCTGCGATCCGGTGCGGAACGGGATGCGGTTCATCGAGATGCCGGCCAGCCGCTCGAGCTGGCGCGCCAGGATTTCCTGCGCCGACCCCGCGCCGAGCGTGGCGTAGCTCACCTCGCCGGGCTTTGATTTGGCGTATTGCAGGAACTCCTCGAAATTCTTCGCCGGGATCTCGTTGCTCAGCGCAATGCCATAGTAGTACTTCGCGATCAGAGAAATCGGCGCGAGATCGGTCAATTTGAATCCAGGGTTCTTGTAGAGAACCGTATTGATCGATTCGAAATGCGTGCAGAGCAGCAGATGGTAGCCATCGGCTGGCAACGCGAGCACGTCGCGGGTTGCCAACATGCCGGCAGCGCCGGTCTTATTCTCGACGATGACGCGCTGTCCAAGTAGCGGGCCGAGCTTGTCGGCGATGAAGCGAGCTGGGATGTCGGTCGGGCCGCCGGCGCCGAAACCCACCACCAGCCGCACTGGCCGCGTCGGATAGCTGTCCTGCGCGCGCGCCGGCGCGCATGCGAACGCGGCGTGGGCCGCCAGCAGCATCCAAGCGATCCGCCCCATGACACTGCTCATGCACTGCACGCTCTGTTCCGTTACGCGTGCGCCTCCTGGCCGAGATGTCGCAGCAACTGCTTCTGGTAATCGAGGAATTCGACGCTGAGCGGATCGCGCGGCCGCTGCAGCATGATCGGCACCTCGATCTTCACTGTTCCGGGGTGGGGCGTCATCACCACGACGCGGTCGGCGAGAAATACCGCCTCGGCGACATTGTGTGTCACGTAGATCACAGTCTTGCGCGTCTCGCGCCAGACGTCGGCCAGCAATCGCTGCATGTCATCGCGGGTCAGCGCATCGAGCGCCGCGAACGGCTCGTCCATCAGCAGCACCGCCGGATTGTAGGCGAGCGCACGGGCGATCGCGACGCGTTGCTGCATGCCGCCGGAGAGATGATGCGGATAGGACTCGGTGAACTTCTCAAGCTTCACCAGCGAGAGCTGCTTGCGCGCGATCGCTTCGCGCTCCTCCTTGGCGACGCCCTTCATCTCCAGGCCGAACGTGACGTTGCCGAGCGCGGTGCGCCAGGGAAACAACTGCGCGAAATCCTGGAACACCACGCCGCGATCCATGCCATGGCCGGTCACCGCCTTGCCGCCGATCTTGATCTCGCCACCGGTGGGAGTGAGGAAACCGGCGATGATGTTGAGCAGCGTGGACTTGCCACAGCCGGACGGGCCGACGATGCAGAGGAATTCGGACTGCTCGATGTTGAAACTGGCCCTGTTGACGCCCGCGACCTGGCCGGCGGGTGTGTCATAGACCAGCGAGACGTCGCGTATCTCGATATGCGGCATTACCACCCCTGATGCTTTTTTGTTGGGGCCAGTATGCCCTTTTTCCGAGAGAAACCGACAGCCTATCGGTGTCGCAGGATACGGATTCGGTGTAGGATTCCCGTTAGACGCGGGCGGAAGGCAAGGAGTGGCCGATGAACCACCAAATGGCGAACGACAAGATCACCAGCCAGATGTCGCTGTCGGAGCGCGCCGATCATCTCGAAGAGCAGATGATGCATGAGCTTGACCGCGTCATCACCAAGTCGGTGTTCAGCCATCTGACCGACGGCAAGGTCCAGATGGAGGGCGGCGCCGCGCTGCAGGCCAAGTATCCTGGCAAGTATTTCAACATGGGCCCGGACCCGCGTCTGCCGCCGATGCCCGAGAAGCCGACCTTGCTCGACTATTTCAAGAACCGCTTCGCCTCGACCAATCATCTGGTGCAAAGCGCTGCGCTGGCACTCAAGAGCGGCCACAGCGAGAAGGTGGTGCTGGCGTGCCTGCTTCACGACATCGCGGTGGTCGGCTTCATCCGCTGCGACCACGGCTATTGGGGCGCGCAGATGATCGAGCCCTACGTCGACGAGGAGGTGAGCCAGGGCATCCGCATGCACCAAGCGTTGCGCTTCTTCCCCGACGAGTCGGTCGGCTATCGCTATCCCGACATGTACCGCAAGTATTTCGGCGACGACTATCAGCCCGAGCCCTACATCGTCGAAGAGTACAAGCGCGCACGGAATAACAAATACTACATGACAGCGCGGCTGATCTGCGTGAACGACGTCTACGCCTTCGACCCCAACGCCAAGGTCGATCTCGACGCCTTCGAAGACATCATCGGCCGCAACTTCAAGCAGCCCAAGGAAGGCCTCGGTCTCGACAACAGTCCGTCTGCGCACATGTGGCGTACAATTCTGTGGCCGACGCAATTCCTATGATCGATACCTGCGTGTGATGTCTGCTCTCGCCGAGCTCGACCGCGACAACGTTGTCGAAATTGATCTCGGCAGCGCCGAGTTCAAGGCCAACGCACACCGCCACGTCGCCGAATGGGCGCGCCGCCCGCCGTTCTATGTGCTCGGTCAGGGCCAGCCGCAGGTTATCGTCGGGCGCTATGCCGACGTCCACAAGGTGTTCTCGGACACCGAGACGTTCGCTTCCCAGATGCCGCGTGGTCCTGGCTGGGAGCAGTTCAACAAGCTCATGGATGCGCATTTCGTCACCCAGATGGATGGTGCGCAGCATGCCCGCGTTCGCCGTTTGCTGATGCCGGCGTTCTCCTCGCGGCGCATCGCCCAGCTGGAAGAGAGCCTTACGAAGATTGTCGACGGCATGCTCGACCGTATCGAGGCGAACGGTCCCGCCTTCGATGGCATGAATGATTTCGGCGCGCACCTCGTCGTCGATGCGTTGCTTGTTGCCATGACCAACATGGATGAGCGCCGCAAGGCCGTCTTCACCGCGTTTCACGATCTCATTCCGGGTACCACCTATGTCAAGCCGGGCGAGCAATGGTCGCCAGAGCTTCGCCAGGCCTTCGATCGCACCATGGAAGAGATCAGGGTCATCATCGACGAGCGCCGCGTTGCCCCGCGCCAGGACTTCATCAGCGATCTGGTCAACGCGCGCGACGCGGGCGACAAGCTGAACGACCGCGAGCTGTTCGACCAGATTTTTGGCATCTGCGGCGCATCGCTGTCGGCGACCAGCCGCGCCGCCGGTGGCGCGCTTTATCTGCTCTACATGAACGACGATCAGCGCAACGAGTTGATCCGCGACCCTTCGCTGATCCCGGACGCGATCGAGGAGTGCCTGCGGCTCGGCAGCAACGGCTACTTCACGTTTCCACGCATCGCCACGCGCGACACCGAGGTGGGCGGAACGCGCATTTTCAAGGGCATGGTGGTGCGGCCGTCGCCGCTCGCGCCAAACTACGACCCGGACGTGTTTCCCGATCCGTTGCATTTCGATATCCGTCGCAAGCCAAAGCGAATTCTTTCGTTCGGCGCAGGACCGCACCACTGCATCGGCAACATCCTGGGTCGGACCGCGATCACGATCGCAATCACGCGCCTGCTGGCGCGCTTGCCCAGCGCGCACATCAGCAATCCGGATTTCGCGCCGGTCTACGGCGGCGCGGTCGGTGAGCTTCGTCTGCAAAGCCTGCCATTGGTCATCCAATGAGCGCTCGGCCGAAGCGCCTGGCGCTGCTCGCTGTGGCGGCGTGCGCAGCAGTCGCGTGGTCGCCGCGAGCTGCGCAAAGCCAAGCGCCATTTCCCAGCCAGGCCATTCGGATCGTCGTGCCCTACGCGCCGGGCGGAGTGCCGGACACGGTCGCGCGGTTCCTTGCACAACGCCTGCAGAACCGTGTTGGCCAGTCGGTGGTGGTCGAGAACCGCGCCGGCGGCAACGGCAGCGTGGCAGCCGCAGCCATTGCCGCGGCGCCAGCTGACGGCTACACGCTGATGGTAACGGACAGCGCGATGCTGTCGGTCAATCCGCTGTTCCTCACTCAGCTCACCTACAGTCCCCAGAAGGATTTCGTGCCCGTGGCGCTATTGGCGCGCGCACCGATTTTCCTCGCGGTTCATTCCGACGTCCCGGTCTCGACGCTGCGGGAATTCATCGACCACGTGAAGGCGCGGCCCGGCACGGTCAACTACGGTTCGTCCGGGGTCGGCAGCACGCACCATCTGACGATGGAGGCGATGAAATCTGCGCTCGGCCTGCAGATGACCCACGTGCCGTACCGCGGCACTGGCCAGTCGGTGCCGGCGCTGCTCGGCGGCCACGTCCAGGCTTTGTTTTCGGCCTATCCGTCGCTCAAGGGGGCGGTCGAAACCAATCGGGTGAAGCTCTTGGCAACCAACGGGGCGCAACGCTCGCCGCTGGCGCCCGACGTGCCGGCGCTGGCAGAGGTCATTCCGGGTTTCGATCTGATCACGCTGATCGGGCTCTACGCGCGCGCCGGCACGCCGACGGCCATTGTGCAGAAGATCGCGGCGGAAGCGATCGCAGTTGTCAAAGAGGCTGATGTCGTTCCACAGTTCGCGGCGCTGGGCATGGAGCCGGCCGGCGAGGGGCCTGACGCATTCGCCAAGACCATTGCCGGCGAGATCGAGCGGGTCACCAAAGTGGTCGAGAGCGCGGGTATCAAACCGCAGTAGACTGAAAAAACGGGAGGAGCGGCAGCATGCTGCGGCGTGACGTTCTCAAGGTACTGGCGTTTGCAGCGGCGATACTGCCGACTGCCGCGCAGGCGCAAACCTATCCAACGCGACCGGTGGTTATGGTGGTGCCGTTCGCTGCCGGTGGCGCGTTCGATGTGATGGCGCGCATCCTTTCCGTTCGCATGAGCGAGCTGCTGGGTCAGCAAATCGTAGTCGAGAACACCACCGGCGCCGGCGGCATCGTCGGCACCATGCGGGTGATGAACGCGGCGCCCGACGGCTACACGCTGCTGTTCGGCAGCGTCGGCACCCACGCCTACAACCCGACCATGTACAAGAACATCCGTTACAACGCGGCGACGGATTTCGCGCCGGTCACGCTATTCGCCGACCAGCCGATGACTCTCTCCGCCCGCAAGGACTTTCCGGCCAGCACCATGCAGGAGTTTGCCGCCCATCTGAAGGCGAACGCCGGCAAGCTGCAGTATGGTTCGGCCGGCGCGGGCTCGACCACGCACCTGGCCTGTTCCCTGGTGAACTCCACCATCGGCGTCAACATCACGCACGTGCCCTATCGCGGCTCGGCGCCGGCGTCGAACGACCTGATCGGCGGACAGATCGACTACATGTGCAACAACATCGGCAGCGCCGTGCCCCTGATCCGAGGCGGCAAGGTGAAGGCGATCGCCAACCTTTCGAGCACGCGCTCGCCGTTGATGCCGGAGCTGGCGACCGCGCAGGAGCAGGGCCTGAAAGGCTTCGAGATTTCCACATGGAATGCGATGTTCCTGCCGAAAGGGGCGCCGGCCGCGATCGTCAACAAGCTCGCCGAAGCCACCAATGCGGCGATGGACACGCCGGCGATCAAGCAGCGCATGCAGGACATCGGCGTCGACGGCGTTGCGCCCGAGCGGCGTTCGCCGGACTATCTCGCCAAGTTCGTGCCGGCGGAGATTGCGCGCTGGGCCGGCCCAATCAAGGACGCCGGGCTGCAAGTCGACTGAACGAAAACAGGGAGGATGCCGATGACGACGCCGACGCTCTCGCCTGAGCAGATGGAAGCGCGCACCGCGCGGTTCAAGAATCTGCAGACCTACCAGCGGCAGAATTTCGAGGCGCACAACATTCCGCCCGGCGCGGTTGAGAAGGTGACGGCGCGCCGCGTCTATCCGGTGATGGCGCCCGCGGACTACCAGGGCCGCAGCGCCGGTGCGCCGGTCAAGGGGCCGCGCGGGCTGATCGTCAGCATCGCCGAGTGCGAGCCCGGCAACGGTCCCGGCTTGCATCGCCACCACAACACCGTCGAAAACTTCTTCTGCCTGTCGGGACGGTTCGAGATTTCCTGGGGCGAGGAAGGCGAGAACAAGCTCATTCTCGAACCGCTCGACATGATCTCGGTGCCGCGCGGCGAGAACCGCAAGTTCTTCAACATCTCGAACGAGCTCGGACGGCTGCTCGTCATGATCGTGCCGGAGACCGACGAGCAGTCTGATCCGATCTCCTATGCGCCGAGCCTCGCCAAAGAGATCGAGAGCGAGTTCGGCAAGCAGGCGGTCGAAGGCCTGAAGACAATCGGGTTCCGGTTCGAAAAGGATCCAGTGTGACGCGGCTGAAGTAAGGGGCGACGCCCGCGTACCATGCGTTGCGACAGCCACGTCCACGTCGTTGGTCCCGCCGATCGCTATCCTCAGGTGCCGGAGCGGACCTATCTGGCCGGTCCGGCTCCGCTTGACGAACTCAAGCGGCGTGGTGTGCCGCACGGCATTACGCGCTTCGTGATCGTGCAGCCGAGCTTCTACGGCTTTGACAATTCCGCGACGCTCGATGCGCTTGATGCCTTGGCCGGCAACGGACGCGGGGTTGCCGTCATCGACCCGCGCTCGACGCCGGATGCGGCATTGCACGACATGCAGCGGCGCGGCGTGCGCGGGCTGCGCATCAATCTGTACAGTCCGCTCGCCGCCAACGCCCGCATGCAGGACAGCTTCGATGCGACAGCAGCTGTTGCGAAACGCATGAACTGGCACGTCCAGGTCATCGCGCCACTGCCGGTGCTGCTGCAGAGCGAAAGCCTGCTGGCGCACTCGCCGGTGCCGATCGTGATCGATCACTACGGCGTCTATGGCAAGGCGCGCCCGGAAAGCGAGGATGGCACCCGGCTGCTGGGCCTGCTGCGCAAGCCGCATGTATGGGTAAAGTTGTCGGCGCCCTATCGTCTCGATGACGGACCGATGAGCACACGGCCGGATCGCGAGTGGTTAATGGAACTCTACGCCGCCGGCCCGCCGCGCTGCGTCTGGGGCAGCGACTGGCCGCATCCGCCGGAGGCGGGAGCGCACCGGGGCTGCGATCTGGTCACGCTGTATCGCGATCTGTCCTATGACAAGCTGGTCGATGACTTCATCGCCGCTTTGCCGTCGCCTGGTTTGGCCGATCAAATCCTGCGCGACAACCCGGCGCGGCTCTACGGTTTCTAGACGCTGGACAGCAGGCGCAAGCTCGCTAAAAGATCGCGACGCTCCGGGAGAAGTCCATGCCTGTGCTGTTCCGTGCTGTCGCTGCCGCTGTCCTCATTCTGGTCCTTGCCGTCTCTGCACGGGCGCAGTCCTATCCAACCCAGACGATCCGCATCGTGGTCGCCTATGCGCCGGGCGGCACCGGCGACATCGTGGCCCGGCTGATCGCGGTGCCGCTGGCCGCTGCGCTCGGTCAGAACGTGGTGGTGGAGAATCGCGCCGGCGCCACCGGCGCGATCGGCACGCAGTCGGTCGTGTCGGCGCCGCCGGACGGCCATACGCTGCTGCTCGGTCAGACCGGCGAAATCTCGATCAATCAGCACTGGATCAAGGGCCTGACCTACGACGTCGAGCGCGATTTGCAGCCGATCGCGCTTGCGTCGGTTGTGCCGCTTGCGCTGGTGGTGTCGAGCAAGACGCCATATTCGACCATGGACGAGATGGCCAAGGTGCTGGCCGACAAGAAGCCGGTCACCTTTGCCTCGGCCGGCACCGGGACGCCGGGGCATTTCGCCGGCGAATTCCTCAAGCTGCGCACCAAGGCCAACCTGACGCACGTGCCCTACAAGGGCGCGGGACCGGCGCTCAACGACCTGCTGGGCGGTCACGTCGACATGTATTTCCCCGGTTTTCCGGCAGCCGCGCCCCACGTGAAGTCCGGCACCATGAAAATCCTCGCGGTGTCGTCGGCGACGCGGTCGAGTGCCGCGCCGCAGATCCCGACGGTCGCCGAATCGATCGGCGACAACAATTTCGACCTCACCTTGTGGCAGGGGTTCTTTGCACCGAAGGCGACGCCCAAACCGATCGTCGCCCGACTGCATACCGAGATCAGCCGCATTTTGGCGGCGCCTGACATCCAAACCCGGCTGCGCGATGCCGGGGCTGACGTGCGGATGATGTCGATCGATCAATTCGCGGCCTTCACCAAGGCCGAGAGCGCGAAGTACCTGCAGATCATTCAGGACTCCGGCATTAAGCCGGAGTGACATCTCAAATCCTGTCAGGGAACCGGATGATGAAGTTGTCTCGGTTCGGCATCTTTACCTGCGGCAGCGTCTTGGCATTCATCTCCTCGTTCTCGCCGATGATCTTGTTGAGAAACAGGAGATACGCGGTGGTCGCGTAGATTTCGTCCATCGTCAGGTTCTGGCGCGGCTGGTTGAACGGCATCCCCCGCCGCGTGAAGTCGAACACGGTGGTGGCGTGGCCCCAGAAGTTGCCGATCGTCTTCGGCGTGTCGATGCCATCGCTCAACGGCCGGCCGCCAAACATCGGATTGCGATGGATTGGCCCGCCCTTGGCGGCCTCGCCGTGACAGACCGCGCATTTCTCCGCGAACACCTTGGCGCCTTGCATGGCGGTGCCGCTGCCGGGCGGCAGGCCGGCGCCGCTCGGGAACACCGTGACGTCCCACGGCGCGATGTCGGCCTCGGTGATCGGCTGGCCAAGCTTGGGCGAGTCGGCCTGTGCGGCGGCCAGGCTGAAACCGGCCGCGACTGACGACGGCCAGCAGCGCGCTACGCGTAGACATGTTTGATGCTCCCGCTGCTGTCGATGCCCCAGCTGGTGAGGCTGTTGTAGTGCTGGTTGGGGAAACCGAGCGGGCTTGCCACCGGCTTCTTGGTCTCGCCGCGCAGGGCGACGAACTCGGCGCGCAACGGCTGCGTGTTGCCGGCCTCGTCGGTGGCGCGGCTCTGCAGCACCACCGGCTGGCCGTCCCAGCGCCACGGCATGCGAAAGCGCGTGAAGGCCTGCGGATGCACCGGCCCCTGCAGCGCCGCCTCGGCCCAGCTCTTGCCTCCGTCGGCCGACACCATGACCTTGGATATCCGGCCGGTGCCGGAATAAGCGACGCCGGAGATTTCGTAGTAGCCCGGCCCTTTCAGGCTCTGGCCGAACGACGGCTGGGAGATGAAGCTCTTCACCTCCTGCAGGAAGTGGAAGCGATACGCCTTGCCGCCCGGCAGCGTCTGCGAATAGGTCCGCGCCTCGTAGACGCCGAGCGACGGCTCATCGACCACCTTGATGCGGCGCAGGAACTTCACGTTCATGTTGCCCTGGTAGCCGGGCAGCAGGAGCCGCATCGGATAGCCGTTGCCGGGCATCAGCCGCTCGCCGTTCTGATAGATCGCCACCAGCGCGTCGTCATAAGCCTTCTTCACCGGCACGCTGCGGTGGAGCAACAGCGAGTCGGCGCCTTCGGCGATCAGCCATTTCGCCGAGCGGTCGATGCCGGCCTCGTCGAGCAGGATCGACAGCGGCACGCCGGTCCATTCGGCGTTCGAGACGAGGCCATGCAGCGCCTGCGCGGTCGCCTGCACCGGCTCGTTGGAGAACATCGGCGCCGAGTTTCCGCTGCATTCCACGAATGCCATGCGCGTCACCAGCGGATAGCGCGACAACGTGTCGAGCGTGAACACCAGCGGCTGCTTCACCATGCCGTGGATGGCGAGCTTGTGCTTGTCGGGATCGATGTCGGGAATGCCGGAATGGTTGATGGTGAAATGCAGGCTGTTCGGCGTCACCGTGCCGTTGAGCATCTGGTGCGGCGTGCGGGCGTGCGAGGTGCGCATCTCGTTCTTGGGATTGCTCAGCGTTCGCACCACGTGCTTTTCGAATTTCGACGGCACCTGCAGTGCCGGCGTCACGTCGCCGAGATCGAGCATCCAGGCTTCGTCTTTCAGCGGCTCAGCGGCGGCGCTGGTGAGGCCGACGCCGGTCGATGCCGCGCCTGCCAGCGCCAGTCCGCGGCCCAGCAGAGCCCGGCGGTGCAGCAGGCCGTTGCCGGCGACAGGTTCCAACGAAGACGAACGGTTGCCGCCATTGCGGCGCGAAGTATTGCTCATGGTCGCCTCCCTTGCGGACAGGAGTCTCTGGCGCACCGGGTCCGCCATAGCTGTGTGAGCGGTGGGATTCTGCCCCCGCATTGGGAGGCTGTCTAGCGGGCGGCGCGCGCTCCGGCTTAGATGGGGCGGACCAGGGAAGGCAAGCGCATGCGCCGCAGCGACAAGCAAATCCTCACCACTCACACCGGCAGCCTGCCGCGGCCACCGAAGGTGGTCGAGCTGCTGTTGGCCGAGAAAGCGCAGGCCGGCTCAGGCCGCGCCGCGCTCGATGCTGCGGTCGATCAGGCGGTGGCCGACGTTGTGGAAAAGCAGATTGAGGCCGGCATCGACGTCATCAACGACGGCGAGCAGGGCCGCACCGACTATACCGTTCACGTGCTCGACCGCCTTACGGGCTTCGAAGGTCAATCGACGCCGCCGCTCGGCACCGGCGAGCCGGAGTTCCCGGAGCTGGCGCAACTGCTCAGCCAGTTCGCGACGCCATTCCAGCACCGGCCGGCGTGCTCCGGGCCGGTGGCCTGGAAGGATTGGCCCGCGGCCGAAGCCGACATCGCGCGGGCCAAGGCGGCGATGACGAAATCCGGCGTGCAGGACTATTTCATGACGTCGCCGTCGCCAGGACAGATCGCGCGCTATCTCAAGAACCACTACTACAAGACCGTCGAGGAATATCTGTTCACCCTGGCCGCCGTGATGGCGAAGGAATACCGCGCCATTGTCGAGGCGGGCTTCATCCTGCAATTGGATTGCCCCGATCTTGCGATGTCCTACGCGCTCTATCCGGGCATCAGCATCGCGGACTATCGCAAGATCATCTCGGTCAACGTCGAAGCACTCAACGAATCGGTAAAGGGTCTACCGCCGGACCGCATGCGCATGCATGTGTGCTGGGGTTCGACGCTGGGGCCGCACCACGGCGACATCCCGATCAAGGAGATCGCCGATATCCTGTTGCAGGGGCGGCCGCAGGCGGTGTCGTTCCCCGGCGCCAATCCGCGCCATGGTCATGAGTGGAAGGTCTGGAAGGACGTGAAACTGCCGGATGGCAAGATCATCATTCCGGGCGTGATCGATTCCACATCGAACTTCGTCGAACACCCCGAACTGGTGGCCGACCGGATCGCGCAGTACGCCAACGTGGTCGGCAAGGAGAACGTCATCGCCGGCGTCGACTGCGGCTTCGGCACCTTCGCCGGCCGCGTCCAGGTCGACACCAAGATTGTCTGGATGAAGCTTGCTTCGCTCGCCGAGGGCGCGCGGCTGGCGTCGAAACAGCTGTGATGCCGGGCGCGGACATCGCGACCAGTCATACCGCACCGGGCCGAGAATCGGTTGCGGCGTTCGACCTCGCCCGGCTCGACCGCGCGTTCCTCGACGATCCCTATCCGCTCTATCGCGCGTTGCGCGAGCACGATCCGGTACACCGGCTGCCGGACGGCTCGTACTTCCTGACCCGCTACGACGACCTGGTCGCGGTCTATCGCGACGCCACGACCTGGAGTTCGGACAAGAAGGCCTCGTTCAAGCCGAACTTCGGCGACAGCCTGCTCTATGAGCATCACACCACCAGCCTGGTGTTCAACGACCCGCCGATGCACACGCGCGTGCGCAAGCTGTTGGCGCCGACCTTCACGCCGCGTGCGTTGGAGGTGATGCGGTCCCGCATCGAGACGCTGGTGGACCGCCTGCTCGATCTTGCCGCCGAGCGCGGCACCATCGATCTGATCGAGGATTTCGCTGCCGCGATCCCGGTGCAATTGATCGGCGACCTGCTCGGCATACCCCAGGCCGAGCGCGGACCGCTGCGCAACTGGTCGCTGCGCATCCTCGGCGCGCTGGAGCCGACGCTCACGCCGGAGCAGTTCGACGCCGGCGTTACGTCGGTCGCCGAGTTCAAGGAGTACCTGCGCGATCAGATTGCGCGCCGCGCCTGGGAGCGTGCGCCGGACCAGGGCGAGATTCTCTCCAAGCTGGTCGCTGCGAGCGAGCTCAATGCCAGCAACAGCGACGACGAACGCCTGTCCGAGGCTGAGCTGCTGCACAACTGCATCTTCCTCCTCAACGCCGGGCACGAAACCACCACCAACCTGATCGGCAACAGTGTCGATCTGCTGCTGCGCCATCCGGATGCCCCGCGGGACCTGGCGGCGAACCCCGGCCTCATCGAGACCGCGGTCGAGGAATTCTTGCGGATGGAAAGCTCGAACCAGCTCGGCAACCGCCGCGCTGCGGTCGATACCAGCGTCGGCGGCATAGCCGTTCCGGCCGGCACCTACCTGCATCTGTGCATCGGCGCTGCCAACCGCGATCCAGCGCAGTTTACCGAACCTGACCGGCTCGATCTGCGGCGCCATCCCAACCGCCATCTCGCGTTCGGCAGCGGCATCCACATCTGCGCCGGCAACTCGCTGGCACGGATGGAGGCGCAGGTCGCGATCGGCAAGCTGGTGGCGCGCTTCAAGACGATCGAGCGCGCCGGCGATTTCGTGCGCGGTGGCCGCGCGCGGTTCCGCGGCTTTCTGCGTTATCCGATCAAGGTTAGCTGACGGGACTCTCTCACTCCCTCTCCCCGCTTGCGGGGAGAGGGAGTGGGTGAGGGGCATTGATCAGCGCGTGCCGTCTTTCTTCGCGCGCTCGCGCTCGGCGCGCCGCATGTCCTGACGGCTGACATAAACCGGTGGCTTGGTATCGGGCTTGCGCGCGCCGATGCCATAGCGGCTGCGCAGCACGCGCGACAAATAGATGCCGCCGGCGAGGCCGAGCACCGCGCAGACGATGCCGAAGATACCTTGCTCGCTGATCGCGCCCATCGCCTACATCTTGCCGTGGCCGCGCCGTACCTGGCGGTTCATCGGACGCCTTCGGCCGCGAAGGCCTGGGCTAGCGCCTGATAGATCGGAGTGTTCTGCACGGGTGCGTTCATAGGGACCTGCGGGATGGTTGCGGCAGGGATCGTAGCATTGCAGCGCCGGGCGTCGATAGGCTGTCCGCGCGAGACCGCCGCATGATTGCCATGCTAACGCGCCGGACGCGGCTGAACCAGCTGTCGGCTTGGATCGTTCGACGGTTGTTGGGCGGCCCTGATCGGTACGCAGAACCCAGCAGCCGGTCTGTATCCGGCGTCGCAGAAACATTGGGCCGTTCGCAGGCTGCCGGGGAATGCGATCGCGCGCGGATGCGAATTCGGCGGGCATCGCTGAGCCAATGCGAGCTGAGTTTCCGCGATCAAGAAGAGCGCCGTGCAGGCGATGGTCGTCTTGGGCAACAGTGGCATCGCACTACGCGCCTCGGATGTTATTTGCCCATCGCGTACAGAAACGCCACGAGCGCAGCCTTCTCGTGCTGGCTCAATCCCAGCGGCCGGATCAATGGCGAAACGTTGGGATTGGGTCGGCCGCCCGCATTGTAGAACTCGACCACCTCTTCAAGCGTTCCGAAGCTGCCGTCATGCATATACGGCGCCGTTCTGGCGCTGTTGCGCAGTGACGGCGTGCGGAACGAGCCCCACTCAGCCGGATGACGGGACTGTTCGTAGCGTCCCGTGTCGGAATAATTACTGCGGTAGCCGACGCCGATGTTGTGGAACTGGAAGTCGGTGAACAGCGCCCGCGCGCCCGGCCTGCCGCCCGCCTGCAGCGGGAAAGGCTGATGACAGTTGGCGCATCCCGCCCTGCGGGTGAACACGGCATAGCCGTCTCGTTCCAGCGACGACAACACGCCGTGATCGTTGTGGAGGAGAAAACGGTCCACGCAACTCGGCCCGGTGATGAGTGTTCGCTCCCAGGCCGCGATCGCTTGAGCGATACCGCTCGGCGTCGCGAAGCTGGCGAGCGCCGCGCGAAACAGCGCCACATATTTCGGATCGGAGTTTGCGCGGTTTGCGGCCTCTTCGATTGGAATGCCCATTTCGCCGCTTTGGAACGGACCGAACACCTGCTGTTCCAGCGACTGGAAGCGGCCGTCCCACATCAGCCTTGGCATGAACGCAACGTCGAGTAGCGAGGGCGCGTTGCGCCGGCCAAGCTTGCCGTTGTCGGAGATGCTGACCCAGCGCGGTTCGGCAAAGCCGTAGCCCGGGTTGTGACAGCTTGCGCAGGCCTTCGACCCGGTGCCCGAGAATCTGGTATCGAAGAACAGCTTCTCGCCGAGCTGAACCAGCAGATTGGGTGCCGGCGCATCGAGAACATGCGCAGCCGGCGCGACGTAGCCCGATGCTGGTAGCTGATGTTGCCGGCAAAGCTTTGTTTGCCAGCCATGCCCGACACAAGAAACGTGGCAAATATCGCCAGCGCTAAGCCCGCACGGAGCATAGGTCCCTCCAACCTATACGCCGCATCTGCCCGCAACCTATCAAACCGGGTTCCGTTAACCAAGCATCCTTCTAAAACTACTAGGAAAAAGGCCGCGTTCCGTCTCAAAACGGAACACCCTCAAAATGGCAACTGTTGGCAGCCGAGGCCGCAATTGGCATTAGCTTTTCGCCATCCTCACCATGCCCCAGCGCTGCACGGTGGCCTTTTCGATCGAGCCGAAGATCAGCCGCTCGAACACGAAGCCGATGGCGCCGATCACGATCAACGACGCGATCATCATGTCGGCGTTGAGGAACTCCTTGGCATCGAAGATCACCCAGCCGAGCCCCCAGTCGGACGCGGCAAGGAACTCGGCGCCAATCACTGCGATCCAGGCACGCAGGAATGCCTGGCGCATGCCGGTAATAATGAAGGGCGATGATCCGGGCACGATGACCTTCCAGAACAAGGCCTTCTCGTCGGCGCCCATCGCGCCGGCGGCGCGCAGCCACAGCGGATTGACCGCCCGCACGCCGGCCCAGACGTTGAGCAGCATCGGGAACAGCGACGCGTAGAACACGATCAGGATCGCGACCGTGTTGCCGAGCCCGAACCACAGGATGAACACCGGCACCCAGGCGAGGGAAGGGATCGGCATCAGCGCGCTGGCGAGCGGCAGGACGAAGTTCTCCACCGGCTTGAACCGGCCCATCAGAATGCCGAGCGGCAGCGCCACCACGATGGCGATCGCCATGCCGGACAGCACGCGGTACATGGTGGCGGCGGCGTGCGCGGGCAGCGTGCCGTCGATCAGGTTCGCCCATAGCGTGCCGCCGATCTTGCCGAGCGTCGGCATCAGGACGGCGGGGAAATAGCCGGAGCGCGCGATCGCCTCATAGAGCAGTGCGAACACGACGATGGTGATGGCAGCACGGATCGCCGAGCGCCAGCGAGTGAGGAGAGCGGCCGGAACGGGGGACGCGTCCTTGGTGACGATCGCGGTCACGTCATCATTCCCCAGCGCTGCACGGTGAAGCGTTCCAGCCGCCGGAACACCTGCGTCTCCAGCGCCAGGCCGAGCGCGCCGATCACCACCACGCCGGCCAGCATCACGTCGGTGTTGAGGAATTCGCGGGCGCCGAAGATCATCCAGCCGAGCCCCCACGGCACCGCGGCGAGCATCTCGACGCCGACCAGCGTGCGCCAGGCCTGCGCCAGGCCGAGCCGCAAACCGGTGAGGATGTAGGGCAGCGCGCCCGGCAGGATCACCTTGACGAACAGGCGGCGATTGTCGGCGCCCATCGCCTGCGCCGAGCGCACCCAGATTTCCTTCACCGCCTTCACGCCGGTCCAGGTGTTGAAGATGATCGGAAACGCGGAGACGAACGCGACCAGCAGCATCGCCGGCCGGTTGCCCAGCCCGAACCAGAGCAGGAACAGCGGCGCCCAGGCGATGCCCGGGATCGGCGCCATGATGCTGACCAGCGGCAGGCAGATGTCCTCCACGCGCCGTGAGCGGCCCATCAGGATGCCGATCGTGACGCCGACCACGGCGGCGAGCGCGAAGCCGAGCAGTAGCCGCAACACGGTGTCGAGCGCGTGGTGCGGCAGGATGCCGTTCGCGGTGAGCCGCACGAAGGCGGCGCCGACCTCGACCAGGGATGGAAAGAGCTTGGGCGGGAATACGCCGAGCCGCGCGGTGATTTCCCAGGCCAGCGCTACGACCAGGAACGGAAAGGCGGTGCGCGCGGCGATCCGCCAGCGCGATTCCGCGGCCGGCCGGCCGGCCGCGCCGATCAGGGTGTCCGCGGCATTGGCGGGCAGGTCGGTCATGCCCGGCAGGATAGAGGGGCGCGCGGGTGGGCGACAAGGCGCTGCGATCTACTCCGCCTCATCCCGAGGAGCGGCCCACAAGCGCGTGCACGCGCTTTTCGCAATGCTCCTCAGGATGAGGCCGATCGAGGTTGCGGGCGATATTGGGCATTCGCCCATTGTCCTTGAGCGCTCTACCAATTCGACCAGACCGTCGCCTATGCTCCTGGGAGAAAAAATTTGTGGGAGGATTGTCATGTACCGCGCCTCGAAGAACATCATTCTGCCGACCACCATCACCGGCTCGCTGCCGCGGCCCAGCTGGTACATCGAAAATCTCGGCACCCGCCATTTCCTGCAGGCGATGGTGAGCCGTCGCTTCCGCGAGCAGTACGAGGACGCGCTCACGGTTTACCTGCGCGACCAGGAGCTCGCTGGCCTGGATATCCTGTCGGACGGCGACGTCCGGTTCGATGACGACGTCGGCGGCCAGAGCTGGGCCGGCTACCCGATCAACCACATGAGCGGCTTCGCGCATGGCGACCCGCGTCCGACCCCGGCCGGGCGCGGCGGCGTGTTCTTTCCGCGCGGCCACATCCTGCACGACTATCTGGAGTCGCGGGTGATGCCGACCGTCACCGGGCCGATCGGCCGGGGCAATCTGCAGTACGCGGCGATGTGGAAGGCGGCGCAGCGCTTCACCGAGCGGCCGGTCAAGTTCGGCGGCGCATCGGCCGAGATCATCAGCTTCTCGGTGCAGGATCGCTACTACAACAGCGTGCCGGACCGCATGCGGGCGATCGCCGAGGCGCTCAATCAGGAATACCACGAGCTTGCCGACGCCGGCTGTCCGGTGATCCAGATCGAGGAGCCGCAGCTGCACCTGATCCTGGCGCGCGGCATTTCCGGCGGCGAGGTCAATGCCAAGCTGCTGATCGATGTATTCAACCGAACCGTGAAAGGGCTGCGCGCCAAGACCGAAGTGTGGGCGCATTCCTGTTGGGGCAATCCTTCGCAGCAGCGCATGTTCGCGCAAGTGCAGAGCTATCGGAACGCGCTCGAGGCCTTCAACGAGCTCGACGCCGACGTCATCACTTTCGAGACGTCGAGCTCGGGCGGCGCCGATCTGGAAGCCACCGGCAAGATCATCAGCAAGGACAAGAAGATCTCGATCGGGGTGATCGACCACCACACACTCCAGGTCGAGACGCCAGAGGAGGTCGCCAACCAGATCCGCCGCGCGCTGGAGCATATTCCGGCCGACCGGCTGATGATCTCGACCGACTGCGGCATGGGCCGCGAGGGCATGAGCCGCCGCCACGCGTTCTACAAGTGCGTGTCGCTGGTGCTCGGCACCAACATCGTGCGCAAGGAGCTGGGCGCGCCGCAGGCCAACGTGCTCGCGGCAGACGAGCGCTTCTCGCTGGTGGTGCCGCCGCAGTAAGCCTCTCCGTTCGTGTCCCGGGCGAGCGAAGCGAGACCCGGGACCCCGGTTTAGTTGCGGCGAAGGAGAAGGAAGAGACCGGGGTCCCGGGTCTGCAGCGCATCACTACGTGCTGCGCTGCGCCCGGGACACGTGTTGCGCAGACCTTGCTATACGATCACGAATGAACCTCCACTCCCTCCTGCTCGAACGCGAGTCCGCCGGCAGACCTGTCACCGTCGGCCTGATCGGCGCCGGCAAGTTCGGCACCATGTTCTTGGCGCAGGCGCGCTTGACGCGCGGCCTGCATGTCGTCGCCGTCGCCGATCTCAATGTCGAGCGTGCGCACAGCCAGTTGGCCTCGGCCGGCTGGCCGTCCGAGCAATATGCGGCGGCTTCGCTCGACGATGCGCTGAAACGGCGCGCCACTTTCGTCACTGCGGATGCTGCGGCCGTGATCGCGCACCCGGAAATCGAGGTGATTGTCGAAGCAACCGGTATCCCCGAGGCAGGCATCGTCCATGCACTGAAAACCATCGAGCACGGCAAGCACATCGTCATGGTCAACGTCGAGGCCGATGCGCTGGCAGGACCGTTGCTGGCACGCAGGGCGAAGGCGGCCGGCGTCGTCTACAGCCTGGCCTGGGGCGATCAGCCGGCGCTGATCTGCGAGCACGTCGATTGGGCGCGCGCCTGCGGCTTCAAGGTCGTCGCGGCCGGCAAGGGCACCCGCTACGAACCTCACTATCACCAGTCCAACCCGGACAATGTCTGGGACATCCTCGACAAATACTTGAACATCACCGATCGCAAGTCGATCAACCCGAAGATGTTCAACTCATTCGTCGACGGCACCAAGTCCGGCATCGAGATGACTGCGGTATGCAATGCCACCGGGCTGGTGCCGCAGAGCGAGGGTCTTGGCTTTCCGCCGGCGACACGTTTCGAGCTTGCCGAGGTGTGCAAGCCGAAGAGCGCCGGCGGTACCCTGGAGAAGGAGGGCGTCACCGAGGTCACGTCGTCGGTCTATCGTGACGGCCGCGATGTGCCGCATCACATTGCGCTCGGCACCTACGTGGTGATTGAAGGCGAAACCGAATACGCGCGCCGCTGCTTCAAGGAATACGCCATGCTGCCCGACCGGAGCGGGCGCTACGCCGCACTGTACCGGCCGATCCACATGATCGGGCTGGAGCTTGGCGTCTCGGTCGCCAGCGCCGCGTTGCGCAACGAGCCAACCGGTCAGCCGACCGGCTTCCGCTCGGACGTCGCCGCCACCGCCAAGCGCGATCTCAAAACAGGCGAGATGCTGGACGGCGAGGGCGGTTTCTGCGTCTGGGGCAAGCAGGTGCCTGCTGCGCGCTCGCTCGATGCCGGGTTTCTGCCGCTCGGGCTCGCGCAGAACGTCAAGCTCAAGCGCGACGTCAAGGCTGGCGAGAGCCTGACATGGAACGATGTCCACTACGACCCGAACGACACGCGCCGTGAAAATCCGCCGCGAGATGGAGTCGGCCTTCGCGCGGCCGAACGAGCGTCAATCCGCCTCATCCTGAGGAGCCGCCATAAGCGCGTTCACGCGCGTCTTCGACGCGCTATGGCGGCGTCTCGAAGGATGAAGGCGGCCCATGCTTCGAGACGGCCGCCTTTCGGCGGCCTCCTCAGCATGAGGGCGAGCAAGTTGACCCGCCATCTTCTCTGACTATGATCCCGCCCAAGGCCCCTGTGGCGGAATTGGTAGACGCGCCTGACTCAAAATCAGGTACCGCAAGGTGTGCTGGTTCGAGTCCGGCCAGGGGCACCACAACAATTTCAAGTACATAGAACGGCATTTCGCGACCGGCAGGCGCTCGCTCCTGCCGTTTAGCAAATGCTTTAGTAAATGCTGACCCGGCGGACGCTCTTCTGAAGGAGGCGCGAAGGCTTTTCAAACACCGGCGGGAAGCGCAGTCCTGAACCCGACGCTAAGTGCCCAATCGCAGTCTGATGTCGTCGCGGCGCCGGTGGACCGTCCACCCGCATCATAGAACCGTGTCGAGCCTGCCGGGGCTGGTCGTGGCGCGGCCGGCGACCGATCCGCCGCCCCGGGTTCTTTTTCCGGATAGATTGCGATGTAATGAAGCAAACCCAACGGGGAGGCACGACCATGGCGTGGAAGAGATTGTGCGTTGTTATTGCTACGACGATGGCGATGACTGGCGTGACCCTTGCGGATCCCGCTGCGCTGAAGGAACTAACCCCGACCGGAAAACTGCGGGTCGGCATCGCGGTCGCGCCGAGCCCCGGCGCGGGCAATGTGGCGGTCGATGCGAGCGGGGAACCGCGCGGTCTTGGTGGCGATCTTGGCCGCGCGCTGGCGATGAAACTTGGCGCGCAGGTACAGTGGATCCAGTATCCGAATTCCGGCGCATTGACGGACGGCCTTGCCGCAGGCGCCTGCGACGTGGCGTTCCTTCCGGTCGATGCGGAACGCCGAAAGAAAGTGGACTTTGGCCCGCCCCACCTCGTGCTGCAGAGCACGTTCCTAGTGCCGGCCGGTTCCTCAATTCAAAGCTTGGCCGAGACCGACAAGCCGGGCCTGCGTGTGGTTGGTGTCGAGAACACCGCGACGACACGCGCCGCTCAGGCATTCTTGAAGAACGTCACCATGAGCAACGTGAAGGATGCTGCTCAGCTCGAATCCCTGTTCAAATCAGGCCAAGCCGACGCCATCGCGCTGTCGCGGGAGTCGCTGATCCAGCTTGCGGCCAAGTTCCCGGGCTCGCGTGTGCTGCCCGACGCCTACATGAGTTCGTTCGTGGCGGTAGCGGTGCCCAAAGGCAAGCCGGCGGCGCTGGCCTACGTCAGCGGCTTTGCCGAGGAGGTCAAGGCGTCAGGCGCGGTTCGGAGCTCGCTTGATAGCGCCGGTATGCAAAGTTCGGTGGTTGCGCCGCCGGGACCGCTGCCCTGAGGTCAGGCCGCCTTCTGCAATTGTGCGTCGGCGACCAGCCACTCGTGGCGCTCGCCGCATTGCGGGCAGCGCGCCAGAATACGCTTGTCGCGGATGCGGAGCAGAGTATCGAGGCTCGCTTTCGATCCCGACGTCGATGACCTTGCCGGTGCGGGGGCAGTGGAAGTGCAGTCGTTCCATTGCCCTGCGTCGTGTCCTATAGCGCGGCGTCGCAATGCTGAGCAGTGGTGGCTCAACCATAATGAGTAATAGAGAATAATGGGGTTTTACATTTTATATAATATAAAATCAGGAGTTTTCGTTTTATCTAAGATCAAATCATAGAGTGTTGAATTTGCACGACACCTTGCTATACTAAGCCACATCATATTCTTTTGTTGACACGCTGCTACCGTTGCCCAATAATGACCAAGCGGTAGGGGGGTCCCGGCCCCGGTTACTTGTGCGATGCCCGTACCCGCGCATATGCGCGACCGCAAACCGAGAACCAGAACGAGGTCGCAGATGCGCAGAGAGCGCCCACGGGGCCTGTCGCCCTTACGATTCTACCGTCCTTCGAAGGTTGCCGAAGTATTCGGAGTTGACCCCGCCACCGTTTGGCGCTGGTACGCCAAGGATGGCGTGCTCCCGCCACCGCGCAAGGTCGGTGGTATTCGGGGCTGGTGGGAGGATGAGATTTACGAAGCCGCGGATCGCATTCGCCTCCGGGTGGCGTGATGAAGCACGTCAACCGCGTGCAGACTGCCCTGATGCTCGGGCCTTCCGTCATTCGCCGGGAGCTCGGAGGCCGGCTCACCGCAATCAAGCTCTCCAAAAAGCGTTCGGCAAATGACCTTCTATCGCCGCTCACAGGTGTGCGGGAGAGGACCGGTAATGACACGATCAGTTGTTCCGCTCGACATGAACTACCGTCCAAAAGAGACCTGCTCGAGGTGGCTCGGCGGTGCAGCTAACCGGGGGTGGCCAGGATTTTTCCCGATTTGGTCACGCAACGGCGATTGCTCGGCCAGTTGCGGTGATGACCGGTGCCGCAGTCCGGTGAATTGAGAGCCACTGCGATGCCGGACTTCTCCAGATCCCGCCCTCCCTAGGACTCCTCCAAACAACATCAGTGGAGGCACCCCATGAGCTAACAATCTGACCCACAAGTTCGTGGACGTCGCTGCATAGAATTCCAACCTAAAACTTAGAGCGGGAAGTGTCGATGAATAAAGTAAGGAAGATAAAACTCGTCGGTCCAACAAATCCAACGACAGCTGGGACCTCGCCAAGAAGACGACCTGGAACTTGATCGGGCCTCACCGCTAATGCTCGGTGAACACCAGGTCGGCAGTGTGGTGCCACGAGTTGACGGCGGCTTCCAGATCGTTCCCAACACGGGAGTGATCCTAGATTATGTAGCGTCCGATTACCGTATTCAGCCTGTGACTGGCGAGCGGGCTTTGGTTTGATCTCGCGAGATGCCCGTCCTCGAGGGTAAAGCCAAGCGTGCTCGCCGCAGACGCAAAACCTAAGTGCCCTTTTTGCGGGGCAGAACGGTTTGGTCATGGTGTCAATGCTAAAACTTAGAGGCCGTCCAATGGGGAGTCCGCACTCTCGAGTAACTATTCTCCCCATTGGTATCTATCCATACGTCGACAAGGTCATCGTCTGGCTCAAGCGTCCTTTGACTCAGAAGGAGACTGCATGGATCGCAGAACGATGCCGCAAAGTCGAGATAAAGCGCAACGGGGAATTGGTATGGATCTCCGGCAGGGTAACTCGCGTTCGACATCCCAACCGAGCCCTCCAGCAGCGCGTACAGTTATATCAACCTAGCGACGAAGTTCTGGAACGGCTTGCGCATCGAAACGATGTCCGGTTGACCTATTTTGAGGTTAGCCTTGATCTCATTTTCAAAAATGAGGAGGACTGGGACGACGCTTATCGGTTCACTTGTAAGCACCATGTGAAACTATATCACCGCGAGCAGCCGGTTCGTTTGGTTGGACAAGGCGGCCGGAGTAGGTAGAGGGGTCCCGGTTGTTGAAGGCAGCTCCGGCGATAAGTGGAGCCTCTACCGGGGTTAGGCTGCCACGCGGAGTGGCAGCGAGGTGAAGTAGGCTTGATCGGGTGTGGTGCCGTCAAGGCTCAGAATGCGGCCGGCGGCTGTTGTAGAAGTCCAGGTAGCGGCCGATCGAAGCGCGGGCTTCGGACCCAATGTCGTGGCTCGAGGTAGACCTCCTCGTATTTGAGGCTGCGCCATAGCCGCTCGACGAAGAGTTGTCGCGCCAGTAGCGGCCTTTGCCGTCCATGCTGATCGTGAGCCTTGTGGCGCTCCAGGGTGCCGGTGAAGTCGTCGCTGGTGAACTGGCTGCCCTGGTCGGTATTGAAGATCTCCGGTCGGCCGTAGCAGCGAGAGCGCTTCCTCGAGCGCCTCGACACAGAACTCCGCGTCCAAGCGTGTTCGACAGCCGCCACGCCAGCACGGCACGGCTCACCCAGTCCATGATCACCAGCCAGGTAGAGGAAGCCCCGGGCCATCGGGATGTAGGTGACGTCCGGCGCACCAGACCTGGTTCGACCCGCTCGATCGCGATCCCGCCGAGCAGATAGGGATAAACATTGTGCCAGGATCAGGCTGGTGGTGCGCGGACGGACTGGCAATAAAGAGTTTGATCCGTCTGTCGTGCCGGCATTAAATCCATTGGCCACTGGCACGTATTGGATCAGCGCGAGCCGCTGGTCAAAGAAAGTTCTGACGACAGCTCAACGCCTCGTGCCCATAGATCTAGAAGAGTGGTTACCCCGAAAACGGGGCTCTACCCCTGTATGATATATCCGCACATATGACATTTGCCCTAGATAACCCCGTGATTACATTATCTTTTATTGGTATCGATGTTTCCAGATGGCAGTCCCAACACTGGTTGTATCGTTTAGCTATCGCAAACTGATTGTACGTGCAGAGAATGGGTAGCAATATTACTCACACCTCCACGACTGTTTACAAATCATCCAACCAATTTGCTCTGACGGAGTGATGCGCTTTTTATTTTAGTTCTGGTCGAGAGCTTTGGATGAGATGCGTTGATGGTTGCACTTGGTCGGAAAAGGCTCTCTGAGCTCTTCCTCTTTCTGTACAACTCCGTTTTTGATTGTTTTTAGATTGTCTTCTCGGGCGCGACGATAGGATGACCAGAGGGACGGCACAGGCCAGGGGTACCATTCGGTCAGTGTCTCCTCTATTCGCATCTCTTTATGAGCATGGCCTGCTGGGTTTCTATTCGACGCGACTGTCTCGTTGAGACGACCACCGAAACGCTCCATCTGATCGGCAATGTCTTGCAGCAGCCGGAGGATTCCCCATGCCTGACTTCTTCTTGGAGGAATGGCGGACTAAACCAGCTAATGCGGCCGACTTTTTACCGTACAGACACGATCACTACAGGCCTCGATGAGCCCGATTACGGTTGGATAGCAGAAGTTCGCTGTGGAACCGATCCGTCGAAACCCCGAGGGTACCAGAATGTCCGAAGGCGCAGGTATGAGGCGAGCAAAGCTAATTGAGGAAGCGTTGCGAATCATCGGCACACCACCTCCTGGTAAAGGAAAATATCTAAGGCTGACTATTGAGTTCTTCCTAAAGGACGCGGAACGCCCGAGTCGGCCCACGTTCACATCAACAACACGGCAAAAGAAAGCAGCGCAAAAGCTAGCGCAGGCACTCCGCCGGTTAGTACAGGCGCTAAAAAGCCCCGACTTAGCCGATGATGTGTGGTTCGATCCGATTGATCACCATATTTCAGAAGAGGAGATGCGGAAGTTTATATCCGGTGTTCGCCCCCTCGACGGGATTGATTTCGGGACTTTACGCAGGCGTGCTGAGGCGGCAGCGTACAAGAAGTTGGGTCAGCCGAAACCCCGACAGTTGGCGAAACGCCTCGCCGCCCAAAGAGCGGCATGGCTCTTGTTGACGGTTCATGGGCCGCCGCTGGCCGTGACGAGAAAGGGCAGATTTGATCGTCTGGCGGCTACGCTTTACGGCCACCCAAACGTCAGTCTCTTCGAGCATTGCCGCGCAGTTAAGGGGCCTCAAATGAGGGCCCATTATTGGGTTGAAAGCCTAGACTGGAACCAGGAAAGAAATTGTCACACCTCCAGTCCAGATTCCCGGCCATCATTGCCACGTAGAAATGGAAGCCGGCTCACGTCGGCTAAAAAGAAAGGTAATCGCTATGAAGCATAAATCCGAGGAACGCGCGAATCGTAAGGTGCAATCCCAAATACCATGTTGTTCGAAAGATGGTTGCTGGAGACAGAGGACCCGCGGTCGGCCACATGGTTCAAAAAAGTGAACTCATCTACGAGGTGACTATGGACCCGGACAAAGATTTTGTTTGGAACGAACCCTGGGGCAGAAACGTCTGGTTCACTCTTCCATATGTCGTAGAAGAGTGATCGGGCGAATCGGGGAGCGTAGATCAACTTGTCTATCGTCCGCAGCAAACTGCTATTGGAACGCGGGTGTTGTACCACGCTTGCTTCAGCACAGTGGCCCACATCCGCGTTTCCACACGAGTAGTCGTTGAGAAGAGTGCCGTAATTCGATGTGCGTTCCATGTTGTGAAAACAACTGACGGAAGCCTTGCTGAGATACGACGATGAGTTGGCGGACGCAGCACGACGTGCGCTCGCTTGAGCGAGAGCACGACAACCCGACACATTTATAAGACACCCCTCGCATTCCGCGATAGTCGGTCGCACACGCGTGCTTGATCACCCGCTGTGTCTCCCCAGTGGGGCGCCCCTAAAAATGAGTGTGCGACCAAGCGCGCGCAAAATTCGGGGTATTCACACTCTCCCGAGGTACTCCGGATAGCCTAGGTGCGCGGCGGGATCACGGGCCACCGCCGCCCTCGCACGCGTGAGCGATCGCTCGACAACCCGACACATTTATAAGACACCCCTCGCATTCCGCGATAGTCGGTCGCACACGCGTGCTTGATCACCCGCTGTGTCTCCCCAGTGGGGCACCCCTAAAAATGAGTGTGCGACCAAGCGCGCGCAAAATTCGGGGTATTCACGCTCTCCCGAGGCCGTGTCACTCCGGATAGCTAGGTGCGCGGCGTTGGTGGCGGTTCCTGTCACCACGTCCTGATCACGTTGCCGGTGCGATCATGTCTGGCCGCGACCGCCTGATCGGCCTCGCTCATATCACTTTTGCAAGAAGATTTCGGGTGATGGCGGCTTGCGCGGAGGAGCGGGACGCGTGCCACACTGTGTGTGTCGGGGACATACAGGGCCGTGCAAAAGCGCGGTCTGGCTTTCTTGTCCCGAAAAAGTGAGGAACCATCAAGATGGCGTTCGATGATCATTCAACAGTTGTTGTCTTGGAAGAAATTGTTCGTCGGCTTGTTATGGCCGAATGCCAACGGAACGACGATCCTGATAAGCAGCTACAGCAATGGAAGGCATGGCTTAAAAATAGAGGTGAACAGTACACGCAGTCGGGTTTCCGCGATGGACAGACACCCGAGGGTACACTCTCAGCAATCCAGATTGCCGCTGCGTTTGACACGTTTGCTGAGGAATTGTCGCCGTAAAGCTGATGAACTTCATTTCTACGTGTTGTTGATCGAGATACTGCGCGATCCAATCCGGTACCTTGGCAGGGGGTGCTGCGCGCAACCAGCCACTATGGCAGCAACGAACAAATGTTTGGCGCGGAAGAACAAATACTCGAGCGGGGGTAGAGCGTACTAAGCACCGTCCACAGAAGTCTGTCACGTAGGGCTTTCGTAGGGCGCAACTGCTTGACCCCAGTGCGCGAGGATAAAATGGATTTGGAATACACGCTAATCGACTGCGCGACGGGCCTGATCTATGGCCCGTATGAGACATTTCTCCAAGCGCGCGAGCGCGCCGAAGGCTTCGAACGATGGGAAATCATCAATCGCGTGGGCGATCTTATCGATTGGAGCCCCATACCATCGGCCGTCCTGACCGCAACCGAGCAGGCGGCGTAAATCGTGGAGCGTCCGAAGGCGCGCCGTGCGGTCGGTCTCGTCGGTCAAGTGTTGACCTCGGCGTATAGGTGGCAGGATATGGAATTTTTTTTACTAATCGTTTCTGTTTGCATCTTTGTTGTTCTTTATCAGCGTGGCGTCGACAAGCAGCGGGCGGAGAGCCACGCGGCACAACCACCAACTAATTTGGAACAAGTTTCACAAGACCTCGAAGATATTAAGGTACCACCGCCGAGACTACAGCCAACGCTCCCAAGCAAGGTTGTTTTCGTCGATGTCGAAACTACTGGGCTGACCGACAGTGATCGAATTGTCAGCTTTGCGGCTATCTTGCTCGAAACACAATCGCTCAGCACCGGAAAGTTTACTGTGTCCGTGATCCACGTAGTTTGCGACCCCGGAAAGAAGAGCCATCCGCGAGCGGAATCGGTACATGGCTTCTCAGATTGGGTACTACGTCACCAAGACCCGTTCAGTAAATATGCCGGAGAAATTGAATTGTTATTGGACGAAGCGGATTTAATTGTCGCCCATAACGCGAATTTCGACATGAATTTCATAAATCGAGAACTGGTCGCTGTTGGTAGGCGACCATCAGCGAAGCCAATTTATTGTACTATGGAGGGTCATCGAAATTTAGATCGCGGTGGGTCCGCTAGCCTAACTGCTTTGGCCAGCCAAATAGGTCTGTCACGTAGAGGCACAAATCACGGAGCCCTTGAGGACGCTTGGCTTGCGATGATGATCTATCTCGACCAGCACGAGTGTCCGTTCAAGTTTCCATTGGAAAGCCTTCCCTCTGATATATTCAATCTTAAAGCTTGCCCCCCACAGCCCGACGGACCGCTCCCGCGTAGAAAACGCAAGCGCACCACAGCAAGCGCCACAAATCCGGGCCGGGCTAGTGGCGCGCCCCCGCTTGCCGCAGCACCTTGACGCCCGTCGCCTCTCGTCTGCCGCCAGACTCCTCGCGCATCGAGTACATCACGCGGCACTGATCGCCGCTCGCGCCTTACAATCACCGCCCGCCTCACCACCGGGCGGCTTTGTTTGGCTGTAAATCGCAACAAATTGGCAAGTGCCAACAATCTCCATCGTTGGGTCTGACGGTAAAAATCATCTCGTGGCGGGTTTCATTTTTTAGTGAAGCCTTGTCGCGTGGGGATCGATCATGAACAACACCAGTATGCGCACCGCTGACAAACTGACCCGCCTCAAGATCGTGGTGGTCTCGCTGGTCCTGGGCACCGTCGTCGTTGGCATCGGCATTGCGGCCAGGCCGACAGCGCCGGACATGAGCACGCAGCTCGAGGCCCGTGCCCCGGTTCTCAAAGCTGGCCAGCCAGTCATCTGGTCCAACTCCGAGATCTCGACCATCCGCTAGGTTGAGCGAGAGGAAACGGTCACGACAATCGGTCTCGACATCGCCAAGTCGTCTTCCAAGTCCACGGCGTTGATGTGCCGGCCAAGTGGTCATCCGTCGTCAAAAGCGTCGCTATGTCCTGGCGTTCTTTCAGAAGTTGCCGCCGTGCTTGGTCGGTATCGA
>CAWBFG010000034.1:0-345335 GCA_963787955.1 uncultured Alphaproteobacteria bacterium
TCCACCAGCGCGGCGGTGATCGGCATCATCGGCTCGCGTGACGGCACGACCAGGCCGATGGTCTGCACCGCCTCGGGCTCGACGATCGGGATCGCGCGCAGCGTGTCGGTGAGACCCAGTGTCTCGGCGAGCTTGGCCGGCATGACGCTGGCCCAGCGCCCGGTGCGCACATGCGAGAACAGCAGGATCATCGAGTCCGATTCCAGCGTCGGCCGCGACTCGTTGCCCGTGCTCTTGATGAGCCGGTCGATGATGCGGCGGTTCTGCATGTCCGGCGTCAGCAGGCAGAGCGGGACTTGCGCGACTTCGGCCCAGGTTACGCGGTCGCGATTGCCAAGCGGCGCGTCCGCTGAGGTCAGCAGCCGGTAGCGCTCTTGATAGAGTGGCACGGAATTGACGCGGCCGACCGGCTCGTTCTCCAGGTACGTGATGCCGGCGTCGATCTCGAGATTTTCAAGGAGCTCGAGAATCTCGATCGAGGTGCGCGACAGGATCGTGAACTGCACGTTGGGATGCCGCTCGCGGTAGGGCGTGGTGAGTGTTGCGACCATCGCCAGCGCGGTTGGGATGGCTGCGATGCGCAACTGGCCGGTCAGGCCGTGACGCAGCGCATTGATCTCCTCGCGCATGGCGCGGGTGTCGCCGACGATGCGCCGCGCCCAATCGAGCACGCGCTGCCCTTCCGGCGTAAATCCCTGGAAGCGCGAGCCGCGGTTGACCAGCAGCACGCCCATCTGCTCCTCGAGCTGTTTCACCCCGGCCGACAGCGTCGGCTGCGTCACGCCGCAGGCTTCGGCGGCGCGGCCGAAATGCTGCTCACGTGCCAGCGCCAGGATGAAATCGAGCTTGTCGATCATGAAAAGCGGAAAACCTTGTATCATCAAAGCCTTGTAAGAAAACACTGAAGCCGTCGATGAGATATTAGCGACCAATGAGCCTCCGTCGATAGAACATATCTATCAAGCCATGGGAGGCACGGGATTGTCTGGGATTCTGGAAGGGTTCAATTGTGACCTTTGGAGACGATGATGAACATCCAAACGCCGCGCCCGGAAGGAAACGGCGCCGCGCCGCGCAGGCGAAAGCCGCGCCGCACGCCCAAGGGCCGGCAGATCGACATCAAGGCGCTCGATGAGGTGCGCGCACTGCTTGGCGAGCGGTCGCGGCAGCGTGATCTGCTGATCGAGCATCTGCATCTGATCCAGGACAAACACGGCCACATCTCCGCTGCGCACATGGCGGCGCTTGCCGCCGAAATGAAGCTGTCGATGACCGAGGTCTACGAAGTCGCGACGTTCTACGCGCACTTCGACGTGGTGAAGGAAGGCGAGACGCCGCCACCGGCGGTCACGGTGCGGGTCTGCAATTCGCTTTCTTGCGCGATGGCGGGTGCGGAACAGCTGCTCGCCGAATTGCCGGGCAAGCTCGGGCCGAACGTGCGCGTGGTGCACGCGCCCTGCATGGGCGCGTGCGATCGCGCGCCGGTCTGCGCGGTCGGCCACATGCAGGTGTTCAACGCGACGTCCGACAAGATGGTCAAGGCTGCTGCGACCCCCGAGCATCCGCACGCTTGGAAGCAGCACGTCGATTTCGAGCACTATCTCGCCGCCGGCGGCTACCGCGTGCTCGGCGAACTCGTGTCCGGCAAGCGCACGCGCGACGAACTGATCAAGATCGTCAGCGACGCAGGCTTGCGCGGTCTCGGTGGCGCCGGCTTCCCGACTGGGCGCAAGTGGACATTCGTGCGCGCCGAGCCCGGCCCCCGTATGATGGCGGTGAACGCCGACGAGGGCGAGCCCGGCACGTTCAAGGACCGCCTTTATCTAGAAAAAGACCCGCACCGCTTCCTCGAAGGCATGCTGATTGCCGCCTACGTGGTGGAGGCGGTTGAGACCTACATCTACATCCGCGACGAGTATCCGGAAATCCGACTAATGCTGCTCGACGAGATCGAGAAGCTCGAGCGCGCCGGCCTCGCCAAGCACACCAAGCTGCATCTCCGCCGCGGCGCTGGCGCCTACATCTGCGGCGAAGAATCCGCGATGATCGAATCGATCGAAGGCAAGCGCGGCCTGCCGCGCCATCGCCCGCCCTACGTCGCCCAAGTTGGTCTGTTCGGCCGCCCGACCTTGGAGCAGAATGTCGAGACGCTTTATTGGCTCCGTGACGTCATCGAGAAGGGCGCGGAGTGGATGACCTCGCAGGGCCGCCACGAGCGCAAGGGCTTCCGCAGCTTCTCGGTCTCCGGGCGAGTCAAGAAACCCGGCGTGGTGGTAGCACCCGCCGGCGTCACGGCGCGTGAGTTGATCGAAGAATATTGCGGCGGCATGGCCGACGGTGAGGTGTTCAAAGGCTATCTGCCCGGCGGCGCTTCGGGCGGCATCCTGCCGGCATCGATGGCCGACGAACCGCTGGATTTCGGCACGCTGGAGAAGCACGGCTGCTTCGTTGGGTCGCACGCCGTCGTCATCCTTTCTGAGAAGGACGACATGAAGGCGGTGGCGCTCAACCTCCTGAAGTTCTTCGAGGACGAGAGCTGCGGCCAGTGCACGCCCTGCCGGGTCGGCACCGAGAAAGCCGTCAAGCTGATGGAAACCGGCCCGTGGGATGCTGCGCTCTTGACCGAGCTGTCTGACCTGATGCGCGACGCTTCGATCTGCGGGCTCGGCCAGGCCGCGCCAAACCCGCTGTTATGCGTTTTGAAGTTTTTCCCGGACGAACTCAGCAAACCGCTGGGGCGTTGGTGAGATAGAGGCTGCGATGACTGACACGACACCGAAGCCCAACACCTTCTTCGTCGACGACCGCGAGATCGACATCCGCGACGGCGAGACGATCTTCCGCGCCGCCCGCCGTCTCGACATCAAGCTGCCGCACCTCTGCTACACGCCGAAACCCGGCTACCGGCCGGACGGCAACTGCCGCGTCTGCATGGTCGAGATCGAAGGCGAGCGTGTGCTGGCGGCAAGCTGCATCCGCACGCCGACGCCCGGCATGAAGGTCAAGACCCAGACCGAGCGCGCCAAGACGGCGCGCCGCATGGTCGCCGAGCTCCTCGTCACCGACCAGCCGGATCAGGCGCACGCGCACGATCCGGACAGCGAGCTCTGGAAAATCGCCAATCGGCAGAAGATCGAGGCAGGCCGCTTTCCGAAGCGCGAGCCGATCAAAGTGCCGGCAGCCGACCGCAGCCATGTCGCCATGGCGGTCAATCTCGACGCCTGCATCCAGTGCAATCTCTGCGTCCGCGCTTGCCGCGAGGTCCAGGTTAACGACGTGATCGGCATGGCCGGCCGCGGCCATCTCGAGAAGATCGTGTTCGATTTCGACGACCCGATGGGCGCCTCAACCTGCGTCGCCTGCGGCGAGTGTGTGCAGGCCTGCCCGACCGGCGCGCTGATGCCGTCGACGATGGTCGACGAGAGCAACGTCTACAAAGGCAAGCCCGACCGCACGGTGGACAGCGTCTGTCCGTATTGCGGCGTCGGCTGCCAGCTCACCTATCAGATCAAGGACGACAAGATCGTCGCGGTCACCGGCAAGAACGGGCCTGCCAACGAAAACCGGCTCTGCGTCAAGGGCCGCTTTGGCTTCGACTACGTTCACAACAAGCAGCGCCTGTTGAAGCCGATGATCCGCAAGGATGGCGTCCCGAAGGTGCCGCACGAGTTCATTGACCCGTCGAATCCGTGGACGCATTTCCGCGAGGCGACCTGGGAGGAGGCGCTCGACCGCGCCGCCGGTGGCCTCAAGAAAATCCGCGACCGCGATGGGCCGAAGGCGCTGGCCGGCTTCGGCTCCGCCAAAGGCTCGAACGAAGAGGCCTATCTGTTCCAGAAGCTGGTGCGCCAGGGCTTCGGCACCAACAACGTCGACCACTGCACGCGGCTTTGCCACGCCTCGTCGGTTGCCGCGCTGTTGGAAGGCGTCGGCTCCGCCGCCGTGACCGCGACCTTCAACGAGTGCAAAAACTCCGACCTCATCATCGTTATCGGCGCCAACCCCGCCGAGAACCATCCGGTCGCCGCCACCTTCTTCAAGCAGGCGGCCAAGCGCGGCGCCAAGCTCGTGGTGATGGACCCGCGCGGCCAGGCGCTCAAGCGCCACGCCTGGAAGATGATGCAGTTCAAGAACGGCACCGACGTGGCAATGCTGAACGGCATGCTGAACACGATCGTGGCTGAGAAGCTCTACGACGAGCAGTACATCCAGACCTACGTCGAAGGCTTCGACGCCTGGAAGGAAAACATCCGGGACTTCACGCCGGAGGAGATGGCGCCGATCTGCGGCATCGAAGCCGACACGCTGCGCGAGGTGGCGCGCGCTTACGCCCGCGCCGAGCGCGCCATCATCTTCTGGGGCATGGGCGTGTCGCAGCACACCCACGGCACCGACAACGCGCGCTGTCTGATCGCGCTGTCGCTGATCACGGGCCAGGTCGGCCGGCCCGGTACCGGGCTGCATCCGCTGCGCGGCCAGAACAACGTGCAGGGCGCGTCCGACGCGGGGCTGATCCCGATGTTCTTCCCCGACTACAAGTCGGTCGAGGACCCGGAGATCCGCGCCAAGTACGAGGCGGCGTGGGGCGTCAAGCTCGATCCCAAGCGCGGCAAGACCGTGGTCGAGATCATGGACGCGGTGCACGCCGACGAGATCAAGGGTATGTACATCGAAGGCGAGAATCCGGCGATGTCCGACCCCGATCTCAACCACGCGCGGCAGGCGCTGGCGCATCTCGAGCATCTCGTGGTGCAGGACTTGTTCCTCACCGAGACCGCCGTGTACGCCGACGTGATCCTGCCGGCCTCGGGCTGGCCGGAGAAGGACGGCACCGTCACCAACACCAACCGTCAGGTCCAGATCGGCCGCCAGGCGCTGCCGCTGCCGGGCGACACGCGCCACGATCTCTGGATCATCCAGGAAATCGCCAACCGCATGGGCTGCGGCTGGAACTACAAGCATGTCAGCGAGGTCTATACCGAGATGGCCTCGATGATGCCCGCGCTCGACAACATCTCGTGGGAGCGCATCGAGCGCGAGCACGCCGTTACCTATCCGTCCGATGCGCCGGACCAGCCGGGCCGCGACGTGGTGTTCGACAAGGGCTTCCCGCGCCCGGGCGGCTTCGGCAAGCTGGTCGCGACCAAGCTCCAGCCGCCGGACGAAGTGCCGGACGCGGAGTATCCGTTCATCCTTTCGACCGGACGCCAGCTCGAGCACTGGCACACCGGCTCGATGACGCGGCGCGCCGAGGTGCTCGACGCCATCGAGCCTTCCGCGAGCGCGCAGCTTTCGCGCGGCACCATCGTCAAGCTCGGCATTGAGCCGGGCGATATGGTGCGCGTTACCACGCGGCGCGGCGTGGTCGAGCTCGCTGCGCGCCAGGACGACGGCGTGCCGGACGGCGTGGTGTTCATCCCGTTCGCCTATGTTGAGGCGGCCGCGAACCTTCTCACCAATCCGAAGCTCGATCCGTTCGGCAAAATTCCGGAGTTCAAGTTCTGCGCCGCCAAGGTTGAGGCGGTCGATCCAGCAAGTCGGATCGCTGCAGAGTAGCCGGTACTATCGCCCGCGTAATCGGGCGATCCAGCAATCGCCACGTTTGCGGACAAGAATCGCCGGATGCTGCTTCGCCACCGAACGTCTTCGCTTTCGGCAATCGTGACATTTCTCGGGCTCACCGCCTGCGCCTCGACCCCGCCACCGGCGCCGCGGCCCGGGCCTGATCCGGAGCCGGATCACCGCAAGCTGATTGCCGAGAACCTGAAGACGCTGTTCAGCGCCGAGGCCCATGTCCGCAACGTGGTGGTGTCGGAGCTACGTCAGATGCCGTCGGCGGCCGGATTGGTTCCGAGCGCCTGCGTGCGGGTCAGCGCCGTCAACATGAACCAGCAGCGGATTGCACCTCGCACCTATGTCGTCACCTTCTCACGCGGCGTCATCGCCGAGCGGCGGCCCGCGACCGGCAAGGAATGCGCCGACGCGAGCTATTCGCCGCTCAGTGGCTGATCGCCCGCCATTGTTCTTCGAAAGCTGCGCCCCGCATCCGGAACTCCGATAAACTCGGGGCGCATGACCACCAAGGCCTCCAACCTTGTCGTTGTCGGCCAGGGTGCGGCCGGCCTTTCGGCCGCGCTGGCGGCCGCAGAGGAAGCGCGCCGACAGTCGCTCGTGGTCAACGTCACGCTGCTTGAAAAAGCGGCCGAGGCAGACGCCGGTGGCAACACGCGCTGGTCGCCGTCCTACATGCGGATGGCAGCGCCCGACCGCGTCGAGCCGAGCTTCGTCCATGACATGCTGGAGGCGACCAAATTCCAGGGCGATGAGACCTATTTCGCGCGGCTCGCCGCCGACGCGCCGGCGACGGTGGCGTGGATCGGCGGTCAGGGCGTCGAATTTCATCAGCCAACCTACTATCTCGCCAAAGGCCCACCACGCATTCAGCCGGTCGGTGGTGGACCGGCGGTTATCGAGACGCTCGTGCGCAGGGCGCAACAATCCGGTGTCACGATTCGCTACGTCTCTCCAGCGCAGGGGCTGATCAGCGAAAGCGGGCGCATCCGTGGCGTGGAGATTGCGGGCGAGGGTGGGGCGCGCTTCGTTCCAGCTGACGCCGTCATTCTCGCGGCGGGCGGCTTCCAGGCCAACCCCGACATGATGCGCGAGCATTTCGGCGCCGGCGCCGACGGCATCCGGCTCATTTCGCCAGGCACGCGCTTCAACACCGGCGACGCCATCCGCATGGCGCTCGCAGAAGGCGCGGACAAATCCGGCGACTGGAACGGCATGCATATCGAGCCGATCGATCCACGCGCCAACAATTCCGCGCCGGTCGTGCTGATCTATCCCTACGGCATCGTGGTGGACAAGACCGGGCGGCGCTTCTTCGACGAGGGTGGCGGCCTGGTGCACGAAACCTGGGAGACGTTCTCGCGCTCCCTGCATTTCGAGCGGCCGGGCCGCGAGGCCTATGCCATCCTCGATCGCAGGTTGTACGAGATCGCGGACTATCAGCGGGCCATCCGCTCGGAGGTGCCGCCGTTTCAAGCCAACACGCTGCGGGAGCTTGCAACGATGATTGGCGTCAAGCCCGCGGTGCTGATCGACACGGTGGCCAACTACGATGCCGCGGCGAGCGGCGATCCCGCCTCGTTCGACGCCACACGGTGCGACGGACTTGCCTCGACGCACGAACTCCAGCCGCCGAAGTCGAACTGGGCGCGGCCGATCCTGGAACCACCGTTTCTCGCCTATCCGCTGATTGGGGCGATCGCTTACACCTTCGGCGGGCTTTCGACCGACGATCGCGCACGCGTGCTGCGCCAAGGCGCGCCAATTCCTGGCCTTTACGCCGCGGGCGAAATCACCGGACAATTCTACGGCACCGCTCCGAACGCGGTGTCGGTGTTGCGGGCATTCGTGTTTGGACGAAGGGCGGGACTGGAGGCGGTTGAGTTTTTGAGGTCTGGCGAACGTTAGCGCCACAATGTGCTATGCGGACGTCTTGTCGCGAAAGTATGGCTCGACTGGACCGCTGAGCTTGATCGTCAGCGGGTTGCCAAGACGGTCTTTGGCGGTCCCTGCCGCCACGCGTATCCAGCCCTCGCTGACGCAATATTCCTCGACGTTGGTCTTCTCTTTGCCCGCAAAACGAATCCCTACATCGCGGGCAAGCACGGCTTCGTTGTAAAACGGGCTCTTTGGATTATTGGACAGGCGATCAGGCGGGACGTCGGTCATCGGTCGGCTTTCCTGTGGAGAGCATGAGTGTCGCAAGCCTTCGCGACAGTGGCATTCTAATGCGGTTAGAGGTTGTTGCGGCGACGGCTGAAGCTCCACTTTCGCGGAATGCGGCGTATGCTATGAATGGCGCGAAGCGCGTACCGATCCAGAGGACGCAGAATGTCCGTTGCCGCTCACGCTCCTCACGCCGGTGTCTCCATTCCAGGCGTGGTCCGCAACGACTGGACCCGCGCCGAAGTCCGCGCGCTGTTCGATTTGCCGTTTCCTGAGCTTGTCTTCGAAGCGGCGCGCATTCACCGCGTGCACTTCGATCCTGCCGAGGTGCAGATTTCGACGTTGCTGTCGATCAAAACCGGAGGCTGCCCGGAGGACTGTGCGTACTGCCCGCAAAGCGCGAAGTACGACACGGGCGTCAAGGCCGAGAAGCTGCTGAACCTTGCCGCTGTGCTCCACGAGGCGCGCGCCGCCAAGGCTGCTGGCGCGAGCCGCTTCTGCATGGGCGCGGCTTGGCGTTCGCCCAAGGACCGCGATGTCGAGAACGTTTGCAAGATGGTCGAGGGTGTGCGGGCGCTGGGGCTTGAGACCTGCGCAACGTTGGGCATGCTCACGCCGGCGCAAGCGCAGCGCCTCAAGGCGTCGGGCCTCGACTACTACAACCACAACCTCGACACTTCGCCGGAGTTCTACGGCGCGATCATCACCACGCGGACCTACCAGGATCGGCTCGATACGCTCTCCCATGTGCGCGCCGCCGGCATCAATGTGTGCTGCGGCGGCATCGTCGGCATGGGCGAGGATGCGGAGGACCGCGCCGGCATGATCGCGGCGCTTGCAAGTCTGCCGGTGCATCCGGAATCGGTGCCGATCAACATGCTGGTGCAGGTCGAGGGCACGCCGCTCGCGACCGGCCGCACGCTCGATCCGCTGGAGTTCGTCCGCACCATCGCGGCGGCGCGCATCTGCATGCCGAAGTCGGTGGTGCGTCTATCCGCCGGCCGCGAGGACATGAGCGAGGCGATGCAGGCGCTGTGCTTCCTCGCCGGCGCCAATTCGATCTTCCATGGGCCGAAGCTCTTGACGACGCCCAATCCCGAGCGCGACCGCGATCTGCGGTTGCTCGACAAGCTCGGCCTGCGGCCGATGGAGCGATGACCGGCTTTCTGCTCGTTTTTTTCGGCGGCGGCATCGGCGCTGCACTACGCCACGGCGTTAATCTGCTGTCGGCGCGGCTGCTCGGCGCCGCATTTCCTTATGCGACGTTGATCGAGAATGTCAGCGGATCGCTGCTGATGGGTCTGCTCGCGGGCTATTTCGCCTTCAAGGGCGAGGCGTCGCAGCCGATGCGGCTGTTTCTGGCGACCGGTGTGCTCGGCGGCTACACCACGTTTTCGGCGTTTTCGCTGGACACCGCGCTACTTTGGGAGCGCGGCGAGGTGGCGCTGGCCGCAGCGTACGTGCTCGGCTCGGTAGCGCTGTCGATCGCCGGCTTGTTCGTTGGTCTTGCGCTGATGCGGCATCTTTGAAGAAGCGTCGCTGGCCTCGATCTTGCACGAATTTGGTTCGGCGAAGCCCAGGGGATACGTCGCCATGAGCGTCAAGCGGATCGAGGCAGAGCCATCGGCGCTGGCGGTGGACCTTGATCATGCCGCGCTGATCATCATCGATATGCAGCGGGATTTTCTTGAACCCGGCGGCTTTGGTGAGACCCTTGGCAACGACGTGTCGCTGCTCAAGGCCGCCGTTCCGCCGTTGCAGGCCGTGCTGGAGGCCGCCCGCAAGGCGAAGCTTCTCATCATTCATACCCGCGAGGGCCATCGGCCCGACCTGTCGGATGCGCCGCGCCATAAGGTCGAGCGCGGCGAGCCCGCCTTGCGCATCGGGGCGTCGGGGCCGATGGGCCGCATCCTGGTTCGCGGCGAACCAGGCCACGACATCATTCCGGAGCTCTATCCTGCACCGGGCGAGCCGGTGATCGACAAGCCGGGCAAGGGCGCATTCTACCAGACCGATCTCGATCTGATGTTGAAGAACCGTGAGATCGACACCCTGTTGGTCTGCGGGGTCACTACCGAGGTTTGCGTCAACACCACGGTGCGCGAGGCCAACGATCGCGGCTTCCGCTGCATCGTGGTGTCCGACTGCTGCGCGTCCTACTTTCCCGAATTCCACAAGATGGGATTGGAAATGATCAAAGCCCAGGGCGGTATCTTCGGTTGGGTGACATCTTCGCGACCGGTCCTCGCGGCGCTGGATTCACATTGAGCAGGGCTGGCTGCAAAGTGTTGAGCCTCGTGCGGTAGCTCATTTGTTGACCGCTATGCTCGATTCCGCAGCGTGCAATTCAATGCGTTGCAAATACTGACAATTCAAAAGCACTGACGCATTTTCCCACTGCAAACGCCTACCGAACGCGCTTGGCACAGGGCTTGCGAGGTTCTGGCTGGTGGGCCGTTGCATGCGTGGCAATCACCGGGCGCGCGGTGAAACGTAGCGCAACGTCGTTTGGAGTTGGGGAGCTTTAAGATGAGAACCGTTCGATTTGCGTCGGCATTCGCCGGCGCTTGGCTGAGTATTGCCGGAATGTCCACGGCTGTTGCAGCGGACTTGATGCCGGCGAAGGCGGTACCGAAGGCAACGCCGTGGGTATTGGACGTCCATGGCTTCTTTGATTTGAACTTTGCGACGTCGCGGGTGACCGGCAGCGGCCTGCTGCTGTATCCGACCAGTTCGGCGCTACTGCAACCTTCGGCGGGATTGAGTCTGGATGTCTATAAAGACCCGTCCGGGTTCATCAACAGCTTCACACTCTTTGGCGGCATTTGGAATGAAACCTGGCTGGACGCTCCGGTTGGCGTCCGACACTGGACGGAAATGGACTGGTGGGGCGGCTTCAAAGTCGGCTTCGCCAGGTACTGGGCATTCACCGGCGAATTCGTTCAGTTCGTCTTCCCTGGCGGCGGCTCGGTCTCCAACATCTCTGCCACTCTCTCGTTCGACAACTCTTCGTTCTGGCCGATCGCCTTCAGGCCTTACGTGCAGGTTTGGTATGTCGCCGACGGCGGGCCGGCCGTTCCGCTCGGAGAAACCCACGGGGCCCGCGTGACGTTTGGGGTCGCGCCGACCGTTACACCGTTCGCGCCGATCCCGCTGTCGTTCACGTTCCCGATCGCCGTCACGGTGTCGTCGTCGGACTTCTGGAACCGCAACGACGGCACGACGAACTTCTGCGGCACGACCAACCTTGCGCCGTGCGAGACGAGCAGCCTTGGCTTCGTCACCGCCGGCATCCAGGCCAAGTACCTCCTCACCGACATCATTCCGAAGCGGCTTGGCACTTGGTACGTCAGGGCTGGGGTCCAGTACTACCACATCGCGAACGACGCGCTCCTGGCCGGCCAGGCTGCGACAACCCCGGGGGGCACCGGCGTGGTCGCGAACTTCTCCAGCGCCAAGGAAGACATCTTCATCGGCAGCGGCGGCGTCGGCTTCTCGTTCTGATCTCCCCGCAACGGAGGCTGGTGCACGGCCCTGGTGGTTCACTCCTGGCCCAGGCCTTGCATCGGTCTCCGTGAGCGGTGGGAGGGAAGCCCATCGAGGGGGAGGGTGCGATGACGACCATGACCATGACCCGGCGGCCGGCCCTGTGGGTGCCGAGCGATTGGAATGCGTTTTTCGGCTTTGGCACCAACATCCTGGTCAACATGCTGGTGCTCACCGGCCTGTTGCGGTTCGTGCTGAAGATGCCCGACTCGCTGGTGTTCGGCCGCATCCTGCCGGCGCTCGGCCTGATGATGTGCCTGTCCACCTGCTATTACGCTTGGCTGGCTTATCGGCTGGCGCTCAAGACCGGTCGCACCGACGTCTGCGCGCTCCCCTCGGGGGTGAGCGTGCCACACATGTTCGTCGTCACCTTTGTCATCATGTTGCCGATCACGCTCAAGACCGGTGACCCGGTGAAAGGCTGGTCCGCGGGTCTGGTCTGGGTGTTCTTCCAAAGCTTCATCCTGATGATCGGCGGCTTCATTGCGCCCTATGTGCGCAAGATCACGCCGCGCGCCGCGCTGCTGGGCGCGCTCGCTGGCATATCAATCACCTTCATTTCGATGCGCCCGGCATTGGAAATGTTCATGACGCCGGTGATCGGCCTGTTGTGCTTCGCCGTCATCCTGGTGAGCTGGTTCGGCGCCTTCAAATATCCGTTTGCCGTTCCCGCCGGCCTGGTGGCGATTGCGGCCGGCATGCTGATCGCCTGGGGTTCGACATTGTTCGGGTTCAGCTATGGCGGCATGGGCCTGCAGCAGCTCGCCGGCGCATTCGCCAACTTCGGCTTCTCGGTGCCGTTGCCGGCGTTCGGCACCGTGTTCTCCGGCTTCGAATTTCTCGGAATCATTCTCGTCACCGCGATCCCATTCGGCATCTACGACCTGGTCGAGGCGATGGACAACGTCGAGAGCGCGGAAGCCGCGGGTGATTCGTATCCGACCACCCAGGTGCTGACCGCCGACGGCGTGGTCAGCCTGATCGGCTGTCTGATGGGCAACCCGTTCATCAACGCCGTCTACATCGGTCATCCCGGCTGGAAGGCGATGGGCGGTCGGATCGGCTACTCGGTCGCAACCGGTGTGATGGTGATCGTGCTGTCCTGGTTCGGCATCATCGCGCTGATGTCGTCGCTGATCCCGCTGGTCGCGATCTCGCCGATCCTGCTCTACATCGGCATGCTGATCGGAGCGCAGGCGTTCCAGGAGACGCCGAAGCGTCATGCGCCCGCCGTCGTGCTCGCGCTCATTCCCAACATCGCGGCCTGGGGCAAGGTCCAACTCGACGGCGCGTTGACGGCTGCCGGAACGAGTGCCGCGCAGGTCGGCTTTGACAAACTCGGCCAGGTCGGCGTGCTCTATCATGGGCTGGAGGCAATGGCGGGCGGCGCGATCCTGTCGGGGTTGGTGCTCGGCGCCACCGCCGCGTTCATTATCGATAAAAAATTCACCGAGGCTTCGGCGTTCGCGGCAGCCGGTGCCTTGCTCACATTCTTCGGCTTCATGCATGGCGAATCGGTTGGCTTCGCGGTCACGCCTTCGGTGGCGGCTGCGTACGCGATGGTCGCCGTGTTCCTGTTTGGGGTGAGCCGCTACCTGGCAACCGTGTCGGTTCCAGCCCCAGTGCCCGCGGCGACACCGGCGGAGTAACTGCGTCGCATCGTCGAGTGGACTCGCGTGCAATCGGCGAGGTCGGGTTCCCATCCGGCCTCGCCTCTTTTACGACGCGATCTGCCCTTGCGGCAGGCGGCAACAAGCCCATCATAACAATGATGAGGCCGGCTGATCCCACTCCGCTGCTGACCGCACCGGTGGTCCCAGTGCTGACCATCGAACGCGCCGAGCACGCCGTGCCGCTCGCTCGTGCGCTGGTCGCGGGCGGTCTGCCGGCGATCGAGGTGACGTTACGCACCAAGGCGGCGCTTGATGCGCTGCGCGCCATCATCGCCGAAGTTCCGCAAGCGGTTGCCGGCATCGGCACGGTCACCAAGGCAGCCGATGTGTCGCTGGCCTGCGACGCGGGCGCCGCGTTTCTCGCAAGTCCCGGCACCCCGCCGTCGCTTGCCAAAGCGCTCGCTGCAGCGCCGATCCCGGCGCTGCCCGGCTGCTCGTCGGCGTCGGAAGCCATGATGCTCATGGACTTCGGCTTTCCGGTCGTGAAGTTCTTTCCGGCCGAGTCGTCGGGCGGCGTCCGTTGGCTGAAGTCGATCGCGGCGCCGCTGCCGGCGCTGCGCTTCTGCCCGACCGGCGGCATCGACGCCGACAATGCCGCCGCGTATCTCGCGTTGCCCAATGTGATCGCGATCGGCGGCTCGTGGGTGGCGCCGCAGGACGCCGTTGCCGCGGGCGATTTCGCGCGCATCACCACGCTGGCGCGGGCTGCAGCGGGATTGCGCAACAAGCCTTGAACGGAATCTGTCCAAGTGCTCTTGATGCGGTTTCCTGAAACCGCAGGTCTCCTTGCCCGAAGCTCCGATCCAGCGCCGCCCGCGCAAGCCATTCGACTGGTCGACCGCCTTCATCGCGGTTGCTGTGATCGCTGCGGCCGCCATCGTCTACTGGCGCGACGGCCAGGCCCGCTTCCTCGAAATTCTCTCCGCCGATGTCCTGCTGTTCGTCGACATCCTACCCAAGGTGCTGGCGGCCTGCCTGATTGCTTCTTTTGTTGCAGTGCTGATGCCGCGCGACGTGGTGGTGAAATGGGTTGGCGCCGAATCAGGATTTGTGGGTCTCATCGTCGCGACGCTCGCCGGGATCATCGTGCCGGGCGGTCCCATTACGGTGTTCCCGGTCGCGGCGGCGTTCCTCGCCGTCGGGGCTAGTGTCGGTGCCATTGTTGCATTTGTCACCAGCTGGACGCTGCTTGGCTATGGCCGCGCGCTGGTCTGGGAGCTGCCTTTCTTCGGCGCCGACTTCGTGATCTGGCGCATCCTGGTGGCGTTGCCGCTGCCGGTGGTGGCGGGCCTGCTGGCGCAGTGGCTGGCCGGATGGTCAGGCGCGCGCACCGGGGGCGGCAGCGCATGATTTGGTTCGTCGACGCGCTGTTGTTTGCGATCGCCGCCGTTTTGGCGCTGATCGCGGCCACGCGCGGGCGCGTCGTCTTACGCGATAGCGCGCGCGAGGGCGCACTCGACTTCATCAAGTTGATGCCGCGAATCATGCTGGGCGTGGTCGGTGCGGGCTACATCGCTGCGCTGCTGCCGCAGGAGGTGGTGGGGCGCTGGCTCGGCGCGGACTCCGGTATCACTGGGATCGCCATTGCCATGATCGGCGGTGCGCTGACCCCGGGTGGGCCGGTGATCGGCTTCTCGGTCGGCGCCGCCGCGCTCAAGGGCGGCGCCGGCACCCCACAGGTGATCGCCTATTGCACCGCCTGGGCGCTGTTTGCGGTGCAGCGCCTCTACGCGGTGACCGTTGGCGCCGGAGCCATCACGATTGCTCTCACCGGCACCGGCACCATCGCGGCGTACCAGGCGGCGATCGACTCCATCACGTTCGCGAGCAGCTCGGACAATCCGTCGACCACGCCGCGCAACATCGAGGTTGCCGTCAACGATGGCGCCGACGTCTCCAACACGGCGACGACCACCATCAACGTGACGCCGACCAACGATGCGCCGGTCGCCGATGATGATGAGCCCGCAGCCAGCGCGTTCAGCGGAAATGCCCTCGAGAACGACAGCGATCCGGACCAGGACACGATCCTGGTCACCGGCATCCGTCCCGGCGCCGAGGGCCCCGGCGAGTTCGACTTCGTAACCAATTCCGGCACGACGACGGTGACCGGCGTCTATGGAACGCTGCAGATCGCTGCTGACGGCACCTATACCTACACCCTCAATCCGAACGATCCCGATACCCTGGCGCTGGCCGCACAGGCAGAAGGGGCCGAACAGGCTACCGACGTCTTCACCTATCGCATTTCTGATGGGGAGCCGTTTGACGAAGAGGCGTTGACCGACACCGCCGAAATCCGGATCAGCATCGACGGCGTCAACGACGCGCCGGCGGTCGACAGCGTCTCGCTGACGATCAGCGAAGGCCAGACGGCGACCTTGTCGGCTGTCGACTTTGGCATCACCGATCCGGACGACACCAGCTTCACCTATACCGTGAGCGCGGTGACCGGCGGGTACTTCCAGCTGAGCAGCGATGCCGGCACCCCGATCGAGAGCTTCAGCAGCGCCGATCTCACTGGCGGCCTGGTGCAATTCGTCGACGACGGCGATGAGGTTGCACCGAGCTTCAGCGTCACCGTCAACGACGGCGATGCCGACTCGAACACGCTGGCGGCGACGGTCAACTACACCCCGGTCAACGACGCGCCGGCGATAACAGCCGCCGCGCTCGATAACCATGTGCTGACGAGCTCGGGTGGTTACGTCCCCAGCCGATCTGTCGACCAGTCGGTGCAACTCTCGAGCCTCGGCATTTCCGGCGACGGCGCGGTGACCGTCGAGTTCTGGCTCAACACCGCCGACACAGTCTATTCGTTGCCGTTCGGGTTCTATCAATACGACCTGCTCGTTGCGGAAACGGGCGGTCCCAACAACGAACGGGTGATCGGCTTCAACACGGGCAGCGGCGACATCTACGGCGCCCTGCGCACGGACCTTGTGGGACAATGGCACCACATCGCCGCCATCTTCGACAACGGCGACGCGGAACAGTCGACGCTCTACATCGACGGCGTCGAACAGACGCTTTCCCGGCTCTACGCCAGTCCGTCTAACGCCTTTGCCAACTTCAATACCAATACTGCGCGGATTGGCGGCTATGACGTCAACTCGCAGTTTGCGCTGGACGGCCAGATCGATGAAGTGCGTATCTGGCACGGCGAGCGGACCGCGGCGGAGATCGCGGCCACGATGAACGACAGGATCGTGGGATCGCAACCCAATCTGGTCGCTGACTATTCTTTCGAAAACGTCGCCAATGGCGCAAACGGCGTGGCCGACAGTTCTGGCAACGGGCATCACGGGACGTTCTCCACCTTGACCACCGCGGACGTGATTCCGGATGCGGATTTGAATCTTGATCTGGGGATCATCCCCGGCCAGCCGCTGGTGTTCTCGAGCGCCAACCATACCGGCATCACAGTCGGCGACATCGACAGCGCCAATTTGACTGTGACCCTTGCCGTCTCTCACGGCATTCTCACGCTCGCTTCGCTGAGCGGCGTGACGATCACCGGTGGGGAGAATGGCACGGCCACCGTGACGATCACGGGGGCGGTTTCGAACCTCAATACCGCGCTCGACGGACTGAGCTATGAGGTGAACGGGGGCTACGACGGCCACAATTCACTGGTCGTGATTGCATCCGACGGCGCCCTGAGCACAACGAAGACGATTGCATTAAGCGGAATCGACCCCCTTGAGGCCGATCCCAACGACAACGACACGCTGATCGCTGAGGTCATCACGACGAGCGGCTCGCATGTGTTTGGGACCGTCAATGCCGACACCATCTCCGGTCAGAACGGGGGTCAAACCATGTTCGGTGGGCCGGACAATGATACAATCAATGCGGGGAACGGTAGCGATTTGATATTTGGCGGTTCGGGAAACGACGAGATCAATGGCAACAATGGCGGGGATCGTCTCTATGGCGGCTCCGGTGACGATACAGCAACTGGTGGCGCCGGCATCGACACCCTCGTCGGAGGATTGGGCGCGGATACGCTTACAGGCGGCCAGAGCCCCGATATCTTTGTCTTCGAGAACCTGACCAACTCGCTTGCCGCCGGCTTCGACACGATCACCGACCTCCAGGCGGGCAACTCGTTGTCGATCGGGCACATCTTGGCGGGCCTGACCACCGGCTTGTCGCTATCCGGCACCGGCAACCTCGCCAGCGACCTTGCATCCGTGTTGAACACCGGGAACCTGCTGGGCGACGGTGCCGCGGAGGTCATCATCTCCGGCGGTTCGGACGCCGGAACCTATGTCGTGATCGGTGACGCGACGGCCGGCTTCAATGCGGCGGCGGACGCCGTGGTCAGGCTGTCCAACAACTACAACGTCCAGACTTCAAATTTCGTCGTCTGAGCCCGCTAATGCATCGCCGCCGCGGCGCGCGGCATGATCGCGCCGCGGTGGCGGATCTTCTCGCCCGCCAGGCGATGCGCCGCCGCCGCTGCCGCCGCCGGATTTTCCCCCGCCAGCCGCGCCGCCATGTAGCCCGCGTTGAAGCTGTCGCCCGCCGCGGTGGTGTCGACCGGCACCACCACCTCGGGCGGCGGGATGTACTCCTGCCGGCCGCCTGACGACACCAGCGCGCTGTTCGGCCCGTTCTTCACCACGATCTCACCGATGCCGAACGCCTGCAGCCGCTCGACCGTCGCCTCGGGGCTCGGGTCGCCCCACAGCACCGCCTCGTCGTCGTAGGTCGGCAGCGCGACGTCGACGCGCTTGAGCGCCTCGGTGAACACGGTGCGGGTGCGGCTCAGGTCGCCCTTCCAGCCGCGCGGCCGGAAGTTGCCGTCGAACGCGACCTTGACGCCCTGCTTCCTCGCCATCTCGAGGATCGCCAGGAAGCGGCCGAGCCCGTTGTTGGAATAGAGCGACAGCGTCACGCCGGAGAAATACACGAGCCGCGCGCCGACCAGCGCCTCGGCAATCTTGCCCCATTGCGGCAGCTCGAACAGCTCGCGCGCCGGCGCATTCTCCCGCCAGTACGTGAAGCGGCGCTCGCCCTTGGGGTCGGTCTCGATGATGTAGAGGCCGGGCTCGCGGCCGGGCACGCGCAGCACCAGATCGGTGTTGATGCCTTCGGCGGAGGCGAGCGACACGATCCCGTCGGAATAGGCGTCGTCGCCGAGCGCGGTGGCGTAAGCGACGTCGATGCCGGAGCGCGCCAGATAGATCGCGGTGTTGAACGTGTCGCCGCCGCAGCCCATGCCGAAGCGGCCGTCGGCGCCGCGGCTCATTTCGATCATGACCTCGCCGACGGCGACCACGCGCGTTCGCTGCTCGCTCATTCTGAGCTTCTGACCCATGTTTTCCCCCAACCCCGCGGCCAGAATGGCCGGGCGGCGAGGGCTTGGCAATCAACGCCGCAGCGGCGATTTCGGTCCTGGGGACTGCGGGGTTCGGACGGAAAACCAAGGGGTTAGACAGCTGGCGGAATGCCAGATGTTATAATATAACATCTGGCATGACGGACCATCATTCGCACCACCACCATCATCATCAAGCGGGCCATGCCCATCCACCGGCGACCGTGCATCCGTCGATCCTGCGGATGTCGGCGCTGGAGCGGCTGGCTTACGCGGCCGGCGCCAGCGTGCTGGTCTGGGCACTGGTCTACTGGGCGATGCGATGACCGCGCAGCTGAACTTCCGCGACCTGACGCTCGGCTACGACCGCCACCCGGCGGTGCACCATCTCAATGGCGCGATCGAGGCCGGGTCGCTGACCGCGGTGGTCGGGCCCAACGGCGCGGGCAAGTCGACGCTGTTCAAAGGCGTGGTCGGCACCCTCAAGCCGCTCGCCGGCCGCATCGACCGTGCCGGCATGCTGGCGCAGGACATCGCTTACCTGCCGCAGATCGCCGAGATCGACCGCAGCTTCCCGATCAACGTCTACGACATGGTGGCGATGGGCCTGTGGCGCAACAAGGGCCTGTTCGGCGGCATCGGCCGCGCCGACCGCGACACCATCGAGGCGGCGATCGCGACCGTCGGCCTCACCGGCTTTGAGCAACGCGCGATCGGCACACTGTCCGGCGGCCAGATGCAGCGCATGCTGTTCGCTCGCCTCTTGTTGCAGAACGCGCGGTTGATCGTGCTCGACGAGCCGTTCAACGCCATCGACGCCAAGACCTCGGCCGATCTGCTGGCGCTGGTGCATCGCTGGCATGGCGAGAAGCGCACCGTGCTCGCCGCGCTGCACGATCTCGATCTCGTCAAGGCGCATTTCCCGCAGGCGCTGTTGCTGGCCCGCGAGCCGGTGGCCTGGGGCGAGACTGCAACAGTGCTGACGCCGGACAACATCGCCAAGGCGCGGCGGATGTGCGAGGCGTTCGATGAGCACGCCGGGGCTTGTGTGGCGGCGGCGTAGGGTCTCTCGACTCCCTTCCCGCTGCGGGGGGAGGGTGAAGGAAAGTGAATGCTCTACGACACCCTGATCGCCCCTTTTGCCGAGTTCGAGTTCATGCGCCGCGCGCTGGCCGGAACGCTGGTGCTCGTGCTCGGTGCGGCGCCGATCGGCGTGTTCCTGATGCTGCGGCGCATGAGTCTGGTCGGCGACGCCATGGCGCACGCCGTGCTGCCCGGCGCCGCGGTTGGATTTCTGCTCTCCGGGCTCAATCTGTTCGCCATGGCGGCCGGCGGCCTGATCGCCGGCTTCGTCGTCGCGGTCGCGGCCGGGCTGATTGCGCGCACCACGGAATTGAAGGAGGACGCTTCGCTCGCCGCGTTCTTCATCATCTCGCTGGCGCTCGGCGTCACCATTGTCTCAGTGAAGGGCACCAACATCGACCTTCTGCATTTCCTGTTCGGAACCGTGCTGGCGCTCGACAACCAGACGCTGCTGCTGATTGCGCTCAATGCCACCGTTACGCTGTTCGGGATGGCGTTGATCTACCGGCCGCTGGTGCTCGAGTGTGTCGATCCAGGCTTCCTGCGCTCGGTGAGCCGGGCCGGCGGGCCGGCGCATATCGCCTTTCTTGCGCTGCTCGTGATCAACCTGGTCAGCGGCTTCCACGCGCTCGGCACCTTGCTCGCGGTCGGCATCATGATCCTGCCGGCGGTGACGGCGCGGTTCTGGGTGCGCGACATCACCGCGATGATCGTGGTTGCGGTCGGCTGCGGCGCATTCGCCGGTTATGCCGGGCTGCTGCTGTCCTACCATTCGGGCGTGCCGTCGGGCCCCGCCATCATCATGTTCGCGGGCGCGGTTTATGCCGCATCGTTGTTGCTGGGACGGGTCGGCGGGCTTGTTTGGCAGCTGTTCCCAGGCCGCCATCTCGAGGCGTGATCGCAGGAGGCTACCATGCGGAAGATCGTCGTCGCTGCGCTCGCAGCACTGCTGCTTGCCTCGCCGGTTGCCGCGCAGGAGCGGCTTAAGGTGATCGCGACATTCTCAATCCTGGGCGATCTCGTCAGGAATGTCGGCGGTGATCGCGTCGACGTCGCGATGCTGGTCGGGCCGGGCGGCGACGCCCACGTCTATTCGCCGTCGCCGGCCGACGCCAAGAGGATTGCCGACGCCAAGGTCGTGGTGGTGAACGGGCTCGGCTTCGAAGGTTGGATCGGCCGCCTGGTCAAGGCGTCCGGCAGCAAGGCGCCGGTGGTGACGGCAAGCAAGGGCGTCAAGCCGCGCAAGACCGGAGCGGCGCAGGGCCATGGGCACGGCCACGGCGACGCCGACAGCGATCCCCATGCCTGGCAGTCGGTCGGCAACGTCAAGCTCTATGTCGCCAACATCCGCGATGGGTTGATCGCCGCAGATGTGGCCGGCCAAGCGGCGTACGAGGCCAATGCCACCGCTTATCTCGCCAAACTCGACGCGCTGGAGAAAGAGGTGCACGAAACGGTGGCAAAAATCCCGGCCGACCGACGCAAGATCATCACCACCCATGACGCATTCGGCTATTTCAAGCAGGCCTACGGCGTCGATTTCATCGCCCCGCAGGGCGTCTCGACCGACGCGGCGCCGTCGGCCAAGGACGTGGCGCGGATCATCACCCAGATCAAGAAACAGAAGATCCTGGCGGTTTTCATGGAGAATGTCACCGACCCCCGGCTGCTCAAGCAGATTGCCGACGAAACCGGTGCGAGGATCGGGGGCACGCTCTATTCCGACGCCCTGACCGACGAGAAGGGGGAAGCCCCCACTTACATCGATCTGATCCGGCACAATATCAGGACGCTCAGCGCGGCTTTGACGACAAGCTGACCTGGGCCGGTGGTCGCGCGACGTGCCGTTACACGATCAGGCGCTGGCGCACCAGGTCAATATGATGCCGCAGCATGTACAGCATGCTGGCATACGTGGCGGGAATTCGCAGCCGGTTGGCCTGCCGCTCCAGATGGTCGAGTCGCGCAGCGATGCTGTCGCCTGCTTGCTGTTCGGGCCGGGCCGCCAGGTCGTCTTCCAGAAAACGCAACTCACCATACAGCCGCGCTATCCTTCGCCGCATCATCCATCCGTGTATCGCGGGCAGAATCCGAAGCAACGGATATAGAATGCCGATGATCGGGATCAGCACCACGAGCATCCGGCCGGCGAGCGATGCCGCCCAGAACGGCAAATAGTTCTGAAGAAATGGCCGCCCCGATTTGTAGAACTGGTTCGCCTCGCTGCTGAGCGGAAGGTCGATCGCCTCGGCGGCAGGAAATTGTCCGGCGCGCCGCAATATCCCCGGCCTGGAATGGATCTGAACGGCGGCATTGAGAAGCAGGAACTGGATTGCGGAATGAACGTCATTGCGCACCACGAGGCTCGCTTTGGCCGCGAACAGCTCCACGTCGGCTGGCGGCCTGTTGGTGGCAAGATCGCCCACGCCGGCCGGTATCAGCACCTTGCTCAGGAACGGGTAGAGCGCGATGTAGGCATCGATGTTGGGAAAGCTTGCGAGCTCCACGCGCTCGTCGGCCAACAGCCTCCTGACGATCGGTGAATCCGAGGAAATCAGCATGATCGCGGCGTCGATTTCACCATTCAGCAATTTTTCCGCGACGGCCCGCGGTGGATGATCGAAAAACTCGACGGTCCGCTCGTCGATGCCGCGCCGTTTGAGCAGCTCGAGCGCCACCAGACGCGTCCCGCTGCCCTCGGGGCCGATTGAAACCTTCCGGCCGCGCAGCTGGTCGACGCCTTTGCCGCTCAGCTCGCGGCGCTGGAACAGCCACAGCGGCTCATAGAACACCGTACCCAGCGACTCGATCTCAGGCGCCTCGCGTTCGCTGGTCGTCCCGCCTTGCGCGAGGGCGACGCTCACGCCCGACCGTGGGTCGCGCAGCAGCGCCAGATTGGCGACGGCGCCGCTGGTCGGCACGAGACGAACGCGGACGCCGGCGCGGGCGAGGACCTCCTGATAGCGCTTGCCGGTCTCGTGATACTCGCCGCCCTCCGTGCCGGTCGCCATGACGATCGTCCGGGGCGGCATGGTCCAGAACACGGCAAAGCCGGCCGCCGCAGCGGCGGCGGCGATCACGGCAGCGGTCAAACCCGTCCATCGCCGTCGCAGATATCCTTGGATCACCGATATCACCCCGCTGCCAGCGATCAGCAGTCCCGCGTGTTCTGTCCGGAATTTCGTGCCGGCCGTGGAGGATAGCATCCAGCGGGCGATGCATATATACGATGGCCAAACGGAGTGAAGTGATGTCCGACCAGGCCGAAAACCAAGCCGAAAGAATCCCCGTCACCGTGCTGACCGGCTACCTCGGCGCCGGCAAGACCACGCTGCTCAACCGCATCCTGTCGGAGCCGCACGGCAAGAAGTACGCCGTGATCGTCAACGAGTTCGGCGAGATCGGCATCGACAACGAGCTGGTGGTCGGTGCCGACGAGGAAGTGTTCGAGATGAACAACGGCTGCATCTGCTGCACCGTGCGCGGCGACCTGATCCGCATCATCGAAGGCCTGATGCGGCGCAAGGGCAAGTTCGACGCCATTATCGTCGAGACCACGGGCCTCGCCGATCCCGCGCCGGTGGCGCAGACCTTCTTCGTCGACGAGAACGTCGGCCGCAAAACCAAGCTCGATGCCGTGGTGACGGTCGCCGACGCCAAGTGGCTCAAGGACCGCCTCAAGGATGCCCCCGAGGCGAAGAACCAGATCGCCTTCGCCGACGTGATCCTGGTCAACAAGACGGACCTGGTTTCCGACGGCGAGTTGCGCGAGGTCGAGGCGCGCATCCGCGGCATCAACCCTTATGCCAAGGTGCACCGCACGCAACGATCGCAGATCGCGCTCGATCAGGTGCTGGGCCGTAACGCCTTCGATCTCGACCGCATCCTCGATATCGAGCCGGAGTTCCTGCATGGCGGCGACGGTCACGACCACGATCACGCTGATGGGCATCACCATCACGATCACGGTGGGATGAAGCACTATCACGACGAAGACATGCAGTCGTTCTCGCTCAAGACCGATAAAGCGCTCAATCCCGACAAGTTCTTCCCGTGGATCCAGGATCTGGTCGCCAAGGACGGGCCGAGCATCCTGCGCTGCAAGGGCATCCTGTCGTTCAAGGACGACCCGGAGCGTTTCGTGTTCCAGGGCGTGCACATGATCCTCGACGGCGATCATCAGCGGCCCTGGAAGGATGGCGAGACGCGCGACAGCCGCCTGGTGTTCATCGGCCGCAACCTGCCGGAGGATAAGATCCGGCAGGGGTTCGAGAGCTGCATTGCGTGACCGTCGATACCGCGCGGTTCGATCGGATCGTTGGCTGTGTGGTTGCATGGGCACGCCAGCGGCCGGATGTTCTGGGGCTTGCGCTTGCCGGTTCGCGGGCCCGCGGTACGGCCCGACCGGATTCGGATATCGATCTGGTCTTCCTGGTGCCGAAGCCGCAGGAGTTCCGCCGTGATGCGCGTTGGCTCCATGAGATCAATTGGGCCGAAGCGCAGCCGGTGCACTGGGATGATGCCGACTATGGGGCGGCCTGGTCGCGGCACATCCGGTTGCAGCCGGCCTGCGAAGTCGAATTCACGTTCTGTAGCCCTTCCTCGGCGGCGATCGATCCGGTCGACCCCGGAACGGCCGCCGTGGTGTCGAATGGGTGGCGCGTTCTACTCGACAAGGCAGGCCGGTTCGAAAATCTGGCACTGGCGATCCCGCGCTGACAGAGCATGACCGACCGGAGCGCCGATACCCCTTCCGTGGTCGACCGCACCCGGCCGGTCGATGCCGGCGCGCCGGTGGTGGCGGTGAAGTTCCTCGGACGCACCGCCGCCTTTGTGCTCGGTGAAGAAACGGTGCTGCTGGTGCCCGACCAGGGCGACGAGCAGCGCGTCGCGGCACATTCGGGAGGTATCCTGGCAGCGGCGAGTGATGGCGGGCGGCTGATCACTGGCGGCGATGACGGCAAGGTGGTGGCCACCTCGCCGGAAGGCGAAACCGTGACGGTCGCGACCGACGACAAGCACCGCTGGATCGATCACGTGGCGGCAGGGCCTGACGACGCCGTCGCCTGGTCGGCGGGCAAGACCGCCTTCGTGCGCACCGGCAAGGGCGACACCAAGTCGCTCGACGTCGCCTCCACGGTCGGCGGGCTCGCCTTCGCACCCAAAGGCCTGCGTCTGGCCGTCGCCCATTACAACGGCGTCTCGCTGTGGTTCCCCAATGCCCAGGCGGCGCCCGAGAAGCTCGAGTGGAAGGGCTCGCACCACGACGTCGCCTTCAATCCGGACGGCCGTTTCCTGGTCACCGCCATGCAGGAGCCGGCGCTGCACGGCTGGCGCATCGCCGATGCCAAGCACATGCGCATGACCGGCTATTCGGCGCGGGTGCGCTCGTTCGCCTGGAGTGCCGGCGGCAAATGGCTCGCCACGTCCGGCTCCGAGCAGCTCGTGCTGTGGCCGTTCCAGTCCAAGGACGGCCCAATGGGCAAGCAGCCGCAGATGTACGCCGCCTTCGCGGTGCGGGCGCTGGTGGTGGCCTGCCATCCGCGGCAGGAGGTGGTGGCGGTCGGCTATGCCGACGGCACGGTGCTGCTGGTGCGGCTCGATGACGGCGCCGAGGTTCTGGCCAAGAAGCCGGGCGCAGCTGCGGTCTCGGCGCTGGCCTGGGACGCGACCGGCATGCTGCTCGCCTGGGGCGCCGAGGACGGTGCGGCAGGAGTCATTGACATCGGTAAATAAAAAACCCCGGGCCGAGGCCCGGGGTTCTGGAAGTCAGTGCAACAGCTCATATCACGTATTGCCGCAACGGCGGGTAGCCGTTGAACCCGATCGAGGAATAGGTCGTGGTGTAGGCCCCGGCTGCCTCGATCAGCACCTTGTCGCCGATCTCCAGCGACACCGGCAGCGGGTAGGGGTTCTTCTGATAGAGCACGTCGACCGAGTCACAGGTCGGGCCGGCGACCACGCAGGGGCCGGTCTCGTCCTTGTCCTTGGGAGTCTTGATCGGGTAGCGGATCAACTCGTCGATGGTCTCGGCCAGACCGTGGAACTTGCCGATATCGAGATAGACCCAGCGCAGGTCGTCCTCGCGATTGCGCTTGGCGATCAGCACCACCTCGGCCTCGATCATGCCGGCGTTGCCAACCAGGCCGCGGCCCGGCTCGATAATGGTGTTGGGGATGGCGTTGCCGAAGTGCCGGCGCAGAGCCCGGAAGATCGCCTTGCCGTAGGACTCGAGCTTCGGCGTCTTGCGGATGTACTTGGCCGGGAAGCCGCCGCCCAGGTTGACCATCGACAGGTTGATGCCGCGTTCGGCGCAGGAGCGGAACACCGCGGCGGTCGAGGCCAGCGCGCGGTCCCAGGCCTCGACGTTGACCTGCTGGGAGCCGACGTGGAACGAGAGGCCGTGGGCGACAAGCCCTAGCCGGTGGGCGTGTTCGAGGATGTCGACCGCATAGTCCGGCTCGCAACCGAACTTGCGGGACAGCGGCCATTCGGCCCCAGTGCCGTCGCAGTGGATGCGGCAGATCACCCGGCTGCCGGGCGCCATGCGGGCGACCTTTTCGACCTCGGCCTCGCAGTCGACCGCGTAGAGCATGATGCCCTTGCCGAACGCATAGGCGATGTCGCTCTCCTTCTTGATGGTGTTGCCGTAGGAGATGCGGTCGGCGGTGGCGCCGGCGTCGAGCACCATGTCGATCTCGCCGGGCGAGGCGACATCGAAGCAGGAGCCGAGCGAGGCCAGCAGCCTGAGGATCTCGGGGGCGGGATTGGCCTTGACCGCATAGAACACCCTGGTGTCGGGCAGGGTCTTGGCGAACGCCTGATAGTTGTCGCGCACGACGTCGAGGTCGAGCACCAGGCATGGTCCAGGGTCTTTGCGGGTTTTGAGAAATTCGCGGATGCGTGCCGTCATCTCGAACCTGATCTCCCTAGTCCGGTGGCGGCAGTGCCGCCTGCGGTTAGCCTCTGGCGATGTCTCGCGTGAGTTCACGCGAACGCGACACCGCCTCGATTGCTGCCTTGGTCCGGATTAGGGAGGTCCCGTTCCGCACTGTTGGCAAAGAAGGACAAGCCTCTTCGGTGATCCGGCGAACGTGCCGGGCCTTCCAAAAAAGCCCGCTCCGTCGTTGCTTTAAGCCGCGTCGCCTGCGGAGAGCAGGCTGTGCTGGTTTCGCCTCCAGCTGCCGGTCAGATTTCTTGAAGAAGCTTCCGCTTCCTCAGGCGGCTGGCCGGCCTCTTGTCCGGCTACCTACCGACCGACACACGGCCACAGGCACGTGCGAAATTGGGCACTCAACGGATAATCTAATTGTTCTGAGAGTCAACACTTTTGGTTTGGATTCGAGTCGATCGGCAACTCGCTGTGCGCAAGCCGGCACTTTTAGAAATCATTTACGGGTGCCGTGACGCGCACGGCAGCAGCGTTCACTCGGTGAAGGGCTCGATGCGCCGCGCGGCGTTGATGAACCTCACCATCACCACGATGCCGATCGCGAAGAACGCACACTGCAGGACGATCGCGCCGTACTGGCCGAGCTGGAAGAGCGTCGCAAACGCCCAGCCAGCCGCAAAAGCGCCGCCAAACACCTCCGCGGCGATCAGCACCGCCGCGCTGACCACGGTCGACACGTTGCGCCAGTTGATGCGGCTCGGTCGGCTGACGGTCTGATCCATGGGCTGCCTCGTTGTGGCGGCAATGTCCCCGAAACCGGACAGCGGATCAAGGCCGTAGATCAGGGTTGCCGCGCGTCTTTCGCCTTAACCATGGCGGCAGGTTGTCGACCGTGCGACCCTGCGCGACGCTCAGGTGTCGGGGCCTGCGACGGCAGGGAGGGTCGGTTGGCGAAGCTCAAGGTGATGTGCGCGCGCTCGATGCATGTCGCGGCCGGGGCGCTCGGAGAGGACTTTGCCCGGGCGAGCGGTCACGCGGTCGAATTCGACTTCGGCACGGTGGGCGCGCTCCAGGCCAAGCTCGACGTCGGAGCGATCGCCGACGTGCTTGTCCTGTCCGAGCCTGCGATCGCCAAGCTGGAGGCGGCCGGTGCCCTGGTGCCGGGTTCGCCGACCGACGTGGCGCGAACGTTTGTCGCGGTCTGCGTCCGGGCCGGGTCGCCGCCACCCGACATCGCCACCGCCGAGGCGCTTAAGCGCACGCTCGAAGCGGCCCGCGCCGTCGCCATGAGCGATCCGGCGGTCGGCGGCTCCGCCGCGGTCTATGTGCCGACAGTGTTCGAGCGGCTTGGCGTCACCGCCCTGATGAAGCCGAAGAGCCTGCTGGAGCAGAACGGCGTCGAGGTCGCCCGCCGCGTGGTCGAGGGCAAGGCCGAACTTGGCCTCACCTTGTCCGGCGAGGTCGCCTCGGTCGAGGGGGCCGCCATCGCGGGCCCGCTGCCGCCGCCCTATGGTCAGGACACGATCTATACCGCGGCAGTGTCGATCGGATGCGCGGTGCCCGAGGCGGCGAAGGCGTTCATCGCGGCCCTGACGGCTCCGCAGGCGGCGCAGACGTGGCACAAGGCGGGCTTCGAAGTGGGGAGGGGACAATGAGAATTTCACGTGCCGCGCGTTGCGCTATCGCTGCGGCGGCCGGCTGGCTGATCGCCGTGCCGGGCGCGGACGCGGTCCGGGCCCAATCCTGGCCAGGCAAGGCCGTCACCATCGTCGTCCCCTTCACGCCCGGTGTTACGGTCGACATCAGCGCCCGCGTGGTCGGGGAGCAACTCACCAAGCAGATCGGCCAGCCGGTGGTGATCGAGAACCGCGGCGGCGCCGGCGGCACCATCGGCGCCGGTCTGGTGGCCAAGTCGGAGCCGGACGGCCACACCTTGCTGGTGTCCGGCTCGCTCGGCAGCGCCAACGCGATCTTCGGCAATCTGCCCTACGACACGCTGCGCGACTTTGCCGGCGTGCACTCGCTCGGTCTGCAGCCGCTGGTGCTGGTGAGTCCTCCGGAGCGGCCCTTCAAGACGTTCCGCGACCTGATCGCGGCCGCCAAGGCCAAGCCTGGCGCGCTGAACTATGGCTCGGGCGGCATCGGCTCGGCCACGCACCTCGCCAGCGAGCGCATCCGCATCAGCGCCGGCATCGACGTCCAGCACGTCCCGTTCAAGGGCGCCAACGACGCCCTGCGGGAGGTCATGGCGGGGCGCCTCGACTGGTACGCCACCCCGATCCCGTCCGCGCTGGAACTGATCCGGTCCGGCAAGGTGGTCGCGCTGGCCGTGAGCGCGACCAAGCGCTCGTCCGTCCTGCCGGATGTGCCGACCACGGTTGAGCTCGGCCTCGCCAACTCCGCCTATCTGCTCTACGCTGGCCTGTTCGCCCCTTCGAAAACGCCACGCGACACGTTGCTCAAGATCCACCAGGAGGTCGACAAGGCGCTGCAGGCGCCAGCGGTAAAGGAACGGCTGCAGGCGCTGGGCGCCGAGCCGATGCCGATGAGCCATGGCGAGTTCGACCGGTATTTCCGCGCCGACGTCGAGGGTAACGTCAGTCTGGCGAAGGCGGCGAATATTCCGAAGCAGTGACCGAAGCGGCTTGCGTCAATATGTCGGCCTCATGCTGAGGAGCGTTGCGAAGCAACGCGTCTCGAAGCACGAGGCCGCCCCATCCTTCGAGACGCGGGCTGCGCCCGCTCCTCAGGATGAGGCGGATTGAGTTTGCGGGTCACCGGGTAAAGGACGGTCGGCAGCTCCGTCAATCCGGCCCTGGGTACGCTTCATTGTCATGGCTTGTCGGTCGTTGCGCGGCCCGTCAATCGTTGGTCAATCCAGCGGCCTTCACCGGCGCAGCCCATTTCTCGGTTTCGGCTTCGATGAACTTGCGCAGATAGTCCGGGCCGCGCCGATTTGATGCGGCCGGGATCAGGCCGATATCGTCCATCCGCTTGCGCAGCGCCGGGTTGTCGAGCGTCTTGCTGATGGCGGCGTTGAGCTTTGCGACCATCACCGGCGTTGCGCTCTTCGGTAGCAGAATCGCGTTCCAGGCCGACACGTCGAAGTCCTTCAGCCCCTGCTCGTCCGCGGTGCGGACTTCGGGCAGCAGCGGCGTGCGCTCGCGCGCGAGCTGCGCCAGCGCCTTGACCTGGCCCGCCTTTACGGCGGGGACCGCGATCGAAACGTAGTTGCAGATGTAGTCGACGCGTCCCGCAATCAGGTCCTGGAATGCCGGCCCGCCGCCGCGGTAAGGAACATGGACCACGTCAACCCCGATCAACTGGTTCAGCATCACGCAGCTCACGTGCGAGGAGGTGCCGGTGCCGCCGGAGCTGAACGTCATCTTGCCGTGGTTGGCTTTGGCGTAGGTGGTGAACTCGACAAGGTTGTTCGGCGGCAGGTCCTTCTTGACCATCAGCATCAGCGGCGCGTCGGCGACAAAGCTGACCGGCTGGAAGTCGTTGGCCGGATGGTAGGCCGGCTTCTTGTGCATCGAGTAGCTGATCGCGTGGGTGCCGATCGAGCCGAGCACGAACATGTGGCTGTCGGGCGCGGCCTGGGCGACGCGCAGCGAGCCGGTCATGCCGGCGCCGCCGGGCACGTTCTCGATGATGATCTGCTGGCCAAGCGCCTCGCCAAGCGTCGGCTGCATGATGCGCGCCAGCGTGTCGAGCGGGCCGCCGGCGGCGAACGGCGCAATCAGCGTCACCGGGCGGGTTGGCCAGTCCTGCGCGGCGGCAGGCGTCGCCATCAAGGCAGCGGCGAGCGCAATGGGCAGGCGGAACGACATTGTCGGTCTCCTCGGCATTTCGAACTGTAGACCATAGCAGCGCAGCGTATTGCGCAATCCTGCGGACACTCGGCCGCATAGCGCGGGGGGAGCACGCGGCGTGGCAAGCGTGGGCCGGCTCCGCTACACTTGCCCACGAGCAAAAAAACACGGGTGAGGAGCCGCCATGGCAGCGACGAATAGCGAACAGATTGTGCGCGAGTGCGCCTTCGACATTATCAGGCTTGCCGAGCAGCATCGCGGCGACAATGCAAAGTTGATCGAGGCGTTGCAGGCGCCGCTCAAGCGGATCGTGGCCCAGCCCGACCTGCTGTCGCTCGGCGTGAAGCGGCAGGGCAACCACATCGATAATTCCAAGTACCTCTATTACGACGGACAGCTCGTCATCTCGCTCGACGAGTTTCCCAAGGGCAAACGCATCCCGCCGCACGACCACGGGGTGTGGGAGGCGCTGGCGGTCTACCAGGGCAGCTTCGATCACACCGTGTATGAGCGCCTCGACGACGGTTCGAAGGAAGGCTTCGCCGACCTCAAGACGGTGGACGACCGTAGGCTCAAGCCGGGCGATGTCGCGATCGTTGCGCAGCCGGCCGAGATTCACACTTTCGTGGCGCTGGAGGAAAGCACCTATTCGGTCACGGTGGTCGGCGGCCACTACGCCGAGGAGCGGCATTACTTCAAGCCGGAGGACAAGACCTGCGTGAAGCGCAAGCCGAGGGTCGTGACCTGAGCGCGCGCTGCTTTGCGCAGTTGGCATGAGCGGGGTTCTCTCCCCGCGCATTCCCGCGCGGCCAAAGCCAAGAACATCATTCGGGGGAGGACACCATGATCTTGCTGTGGCGCGCGGTCTGCATCGCGCTCGTGCTCGCGCTCCCGGCTTCCGCCTCGGCGCAGACCAGCTATCCCGACCGCACCATCCGTTTCATCGTTTCGGCATCCGCCGGCGGCGGCACCGACATCATCGCGCGGCTGGTGGCGCAGCAGCTCAACGCCATGTGGGGCCAGCCGGTTATCGTCGAGAACAAGACCGGCGCCGCCGGTAACATATCGGCCCAGCTGGTCGCGCGCTCGCAGCCCGACGGCTACACGCTGTTCGTCACCTTTGGTGGCGTGCTGACCATCAATCCGCATCTGTTCAAGGAGCTGGGCTACGACCCGGACAAGGATTTCATCCCGATCACGTCGCTGGCGTCCGCGCCCTATCTTCTGACCGTCAATCCCGATGTCGTGTCGGCCAGGACCGTCAAGGACTTCATCGCTTTCGCCAAGGCGAAACAGCCTGAGAAGCTCAACTGGGCCTCGACCAACAAGGGCAGTCCCGATCATCTGTCCGGCGAGCTGTTCAACATGATGTCGGGCATCCCGATGAACCACATTCCCTATCGTGGCGCATCGGACGCGCTGCTCGACGTTCTGGGCGGCCGGGTGCCGCTCGGCTATTTCTCGATTCCCGCATCGCTCAGTCATGTGAAGGCCGGCAAGCTCGCGGCGCTGGGCATCAGCGACCGCGTCCGCTCGCCGCTGCTGCCTGACGTGCCGACCATCTCCGAAGCCGCGCTGCCGGGCTACGAAGTGCTGACCTGGTTCGCCGCATGGGCGCCGGCCGGCACGCCGCAGCCGGTGATCGACAAGCTCTATTCCGGCATCAAGGCGGTGCTGGAGAATCCCGCGGTGCGGCAGAAGCTGGTCGAAGGCGGTTACACGCCGGGCGGCGAGCCGCCTGCGGAGTTCGCCAAGTTCGTCAAGACCGAGACCGACAAGTACGGGGCGATCATCAAGACCATCGGACTGGAGAAGATCTGATCCGTGTTCTTGAACCGCGATGATCAAGAGGCCGGAATCGAGCCGGAATAGTTCAAAAAGCCCAGAAATCGTGGAACCTCTTAGGGTTAACCGCGTTAACGCCCTTGAAAGGCCACACAGGCATACTATCTAGGTGGTCAGATGAGTTCCGCGGCGAAGGCCGCGGCCCCAACTAACGGAAGCCACCTTACCGCGGATGTACCGGAGGGAAGCGCCGTTAGTGGGGAAGCTGATCAGGAACGCGCCCGCCCCTTGGCGGGCCGTTTGCTTTTTGGGGCCGGCTTTCTGACTTTGTCCGGATTGTCGTTCGCCTGCGCCAGCCGGGCGCTGCGCTTGAGCGCGTCGCGGGTGTCGTACGGCCGGTTGTGCTTGCGCAGTACGTCGAGGAACGCCTCGTCGGCCAGTTCCTGGAACGTCATCATGCGGTCGCGGGCGAGCAGGTCGAGCGACTGCCAGGTCGCCTGGTCGAAGCTGACGCGCTTGCCGACGTTGTCGGGCACCTTCGCCTTTTCCGGCGCTTCGTCCGAGTGGTTTCGCGAGCGAGCCATGCTGATCTCCTGAAAACGAGCGCCCGCCAGCTGGTTTGCGGCGGGCGCTATTCCTGTCCAGCCTGGAGCGCTACGCCTTCAACGTCTCCAGCACGCGCTCCGGCGTGAACGGCAGGTGGCGCAGCCGCTTGCCGGTCAGGCGGTGGAACGCGTTGGAGATCGCGCCGGCAATGAACGGATTGCCGATCTCGCCGAGCCCGGTCGGCCTGGTGTCGACGTCGACGAACTGGACCTGCATCTCGTCCGGCACGTCCGACATCCGCATCAGGTTGTAGTCGTGGAAGTTCGACTGCTCCACGGCACCGTCCTTCAGCGTGACGCGCTCATGCAGCACGCTGGAGAGCCCGTAGAGGATCGCGCTCTCGACGTTGGCTCGGGCTGATCCTGGCGACACGATGGTGCCGCCGTCGACCGCGACCCAGACCTTGTGCACCTTGATCTTGCCGGTCTGCCGGTTGAGCGAGATTTCCACCACGCCGGCGCCGAGCGAGCCGGAGCGTTCGCTGATCGATAGCCCGAGCGCGCGGCCTTCCGGACGCGGCGCCTTCCAGTCGCACAACTTGGCGACCGTCTCGAAGCAGGTCCGTGCCTTGGGCGTCGCGCCCATTCGCTCGAACCGGAACTGGATCGGATCCATGTTGGCGTCGACCGCCATCTGGTCGATGAAGCTCTCGATCGCGAACACGTTGAACACGTGCGCGACCGCGCGCCAGTGCTTGATCTGCACGCCATGCGACATGCCGCGCAGCTCGAGCAGCTGATTGGGTACGCCGTAATAGGCGATGCGCATGCCGCCGGTGAGCAGCATGTTGCCGCCGTCGCCGATCACGCAGTGCTTCCAGCCGGACACCTTGCCGGATGAGTCCAGCGCGGCCTCCAGGCATTGGAACGACTGCGGACGGAACCGGCCCTGCGCAAGGTCCTCCTCGCGCGTCCAGATCATCTTGACTGGACGCTTCACCTCGCGGGCGATCAGCGCCGCCTCGGCCGCCTCGTAGCCGCCGTTGCGCCGGCCGAAGCCGCCACCCAGGTAGCACTGGTGGTGGGTGACCTGCTCCTCCTTGAAGCCGAGCGCCTTCGCCACCGCGGTTCGGGACATGTCGGGCGCCTGCGTGCCCTCCCAGACCTCGACGCGGTCGCCGGCATCGTTGAAGCGGACCACCGCGTTGTGCGGCTCCATCTGGGCGTGATAGCCGAAATCGCTCTTGAACTCGGCCTTGACCGTCTTCGCTGCGCCCGCGAACGCCGCCTTGGCGTCGCCGACCGCCTGCACGGTGGTGGTCGGAGCATTCGGATCGTGGTGGATGCGCTGGTAGTCCTTGTGCAGCGCCTGTTCCGAGTCGAAGCCCGAGGCCTTGCCCTTGGCCCAGGTGACTTTGAGCGCCTTCGAGGCATTAAGTGCGCGCTCGAAGCGGTCGGCCACCACCGCGACGCCGTTCGCCAGCTTCACCGTGGCGATTACGCCGGGCAGCTTCTTGATTTCGGCCTCGTTCCAGCTTTCCGGCGCGCAATTGTGAACGGGCGAGTGCAGCGTGGTGGCGTAGACCATGCCCGGCACCCGCACGTCGATGCCGTACTGAGCCGAACCGTTGACCTTGAGCGGGGTGTCGCGGCGCGCCACGCCCTTGCCGATCAGGCGCCAGTCTTTCCTGGCCTTGAGCTCCTTCGGATCAACCGCCGGCAGCGGCGAGGGCACTTTGCCGAACGCCGCGATCTCGCCGTAGCTCAGCCGCTGGCCGTTGGCGGGATTGACGACCACGCTCGGCTCGGTGCGCAGCGTTGCGGCATCGACGCCCCAGCGCTCCGCCGCGTTCTGCAGCATCACCTTGCGAACCTGGGCGCCGGCGGTGCGCAGATCGGCGTAGTACAGCATCGTCGCTCGGCTGCCGACGATCGCCATCATGCGCTGGTTGTTGTTCATCATGTAGCCGTAGACGGCGGCATCGGCCGGCGCCATTTCGATCGAGACCTTCGACCAGTCGGCATCCATCTCCTCCGCCACGATCATCGGCAGGTTGGTCAGCGAGCCCTGGCCCATCTCGGCGCCGGGGCTGACGATGGTGATGGCGCCGTTCGGCGCAACGCGCACCCAGGCGTTGAACGCCTTGGCCTCGCCGGTCGATGCCTCGGCGGCGGAGAACAGTTTCGCGCCATCCGCGCCGAGCGCGAGAGCGAACGACATGCCGCCCAGTCCGGCGAGCACGCCGCGGCGGGTGATCTGGGTCTTGTCCATGGTCATCGTCATGGCTCAGCCCTCCCTCGACGCTTGCTCGACCGCGGCGATGATCTTGTGATAGGTGCCGCAGCGGCAGATGTTGCCGTCCATGTGCTCGATGATTTGGGCACGGCTCGGCCGCTTGTTGGATGCCAGCAGCTCGGCCGCCTTCATGATCTGGCCGGATTGGCAGTAGCCGCATTGCGGCACCTCCAGCGCCACCCAGGCCTTCTGCAGCGGGTGGGAGGAATTCGCGCTCAGCCCTTCGATGGTGACGACCGACTTGTTCGCCGCCTCGGACACCTGCGTCTGGCAGGCGCGCACCGCCTTGCCGTCGAGATGCACGGTGCATGCGCCGCACAGGCCGGCGCCGCAGCCATACTTGGTTCCGGTCAGTCCGACGTGCTCGCGGATGACCCAGAGCAGCGGCGTATTCGGTTCGGCATCGACCGAGACGCGCTGGGCGTTCAGTGTGAACGAGACCATATGACCTCCCTGAGGATTTTCGTCTGATTGGTGCGTGGTACGGGCGACGAAATTAGAGCAAGTCTAGAGCCATCCCCGGTTGAATTGAACCGGGAAGGCTCTGGATTCTTTCGAAGTGGCGCATGTCTTTTTCGGCCAACCGGTGTCCCCTTCACCGGGACATGCGCCAGCATGAGCCGGGCGACCGGTCCCCCGGCCAACAGCCGCGCCACGCGGGGTCGCTCAGATCACACAACTGTTTGATGTCCTTGCATTTCCGGCAGACGACGCCATAGTCTCGCCCGACATGCCCAGGGTTCCAACGCTTTTGCTCCGGCTGCTGCCAGCCCTGCTGGTGGCGCTGCTGTTCGCCGCGACGCCGGCTGCCGCCGATTGGTCGCATGGCGATGCCGCGGTCGCGACCAGCGATACGGTTCATGCCGCGGCCCAGCCGCTCAAGGCAGCCGACCACGCCATCAAGCGGCCGCGCCACAGCGCGAGCCTCGAGGAGTTCGTCGGGCTCGACGACGACGCGGAGCAGTACCTCAAGTCGCTGGCTGTGCTGGTCCGCCCGATCGCGAAGCTCACGTTTGCTTCCGATCCTGCAGCGCCCGGCTGTCGTGCAGCGCGTCCATCACACCGCGCCTGCGCGCCTTTCCCAACCGGCCCTCCGTACGCCTGAGCAATCGCGCGCGCCTCGGCGCGCCGAAACGCATCCGCCGCCCAGGCGGGCGCGAAAGCTCATGCGTGAAATCGATGTCGCAGACCGCGCTCGGGTATGGGCCGGTCGCTTTGGAGGGTTCGTCCATGACCGTGATTGTTGTCTATGTGCTGCTGGTGGCAATCGGCGAGGTCGCCGCGTTTTTTGTCGCCCAAGGTTTCGACTCGCTGGTTCCTGCCGCCTGGAGCATGGTCTTCTACATGGGGCTGTTCTTCGGCGTGATCTGGGGCGCTTGGCCGCTTGCGGTACGCGTCACCGAGAAGTGGCTGGTGAGGTCGGACGCCCCAGGGCGCGAAGCAAAGCGGGCTTGATACGATCGGGCGCCCGCTTCGGCCGAGGCGGGCGCCTTGCCCTGGCATTGTTATCCGCTAGAGCCTGATTCAGCTGCGCTGAATCAGGCTCGTCGCTAGCTCTTTGTTTGAGCATGATCTTCTCCGAAAACCGGATTCCACTTTTCGGGATCATGCTCTAGGGTGCGCGCTCCCTTCGCAACCACTACATAGCGCGCATGAACGACACTCATCGAGCATCCGCCGTTGCCGCCGACGGCGGCGAAAACCCGTTTTTTCAGGGCTGGACAGGCGCGTTCGGCGTGCCGGCGTTCGGCCGCATCCGGCCGGAGCATTTCCGGCCGGCCTACCAGCAGGGCTTCGCCGAGCACCTCGCCGAGGTCGAGACGATTGCCGGCAATCCGGCGCCGCCGAGCTTCGACAACACCATCGTTGCGCTGGAGCGGAGCGGGCGCGCGCTGCGCCGCGTCGATGACGTGTTCGGTCATCTGGTGGGGACCGACAGCACCGACGAATTGCTCGCGATCGAACGCGAGACATCGCCGCAGGTCGCCGCGCACTGGGCCAAGGTGCGCATGCACGAGGCGCTGTTCGCCCGAATCGACACGCTCTATCGCTCCCGCGACACGCTCAACCTGACGGCCGAACAGGCCCGCGTGCTGGAGCGCTATCACACCAGACACCGCAGGAGCGGCGCCGCACTCGACGCAAACAAGCGGGCGCGCCTTGCCGAGATCACCGAACGGCTGGCCGCGCTCGGCACCGCGTTCAGCCAGAACGTGCTCGCGGACGAGCAGGGTTATGCGCTGGTGCTCGAAACCGAGGATGAGCTCGCCGGCCTGCCGGATTTCGTGCGGCAGGCCGCGCGGGCGGCCGCCGAGGAGCGCGGCCACGCCGGCAAGCATGCCATTACGCTGCAGCGTTCCAGCGTCGAGCCGTTCCTGCAGTTTTCCGCCCGGCGCGACCTGCGCGAGAAGGCGTTCCGCGCCTGGCAGAGCCGTGGCGACAACAACGGCAAGTCCGACAACAAGGCGGTGATCGCGGAAACCGTGGCGCTGCGCGCCGAGCGCGCCAGGCTGCTCGGCTACAAGTCCTACGCCCACTTCCGGCTCGACGATGCCATGGCCAAGACGCCGGAGAACGTCCGCGCTCTGCTGGAGAAGGTCTGGGCGCCGGCGCGCCTGCGCGCGCTCGCCGACCGCGACGCCATGCAGGACATCGTGCGCGAGGAGGGCGGCAACTTCGCGCTGCAGCCGTGGGACTGGCGCTACTACGCGGAGAAGCTGCGCAAGCGCCTGCACAACGTCGAGGAAGAATTGGTCAAGCCGTACATGCGGCTCGACAACATCGTCGAAGCCGCCTTCCACACTGCAAATCGCCTGTTCGGCCTGACCTTCACGCGCGTCGACGTACCGGTCTGGCACCCGGACGTGCGTGCCTGGGAGGTTCGCGGTGCCGACGGCGCCCACGTCGGTCTGTTCTTCGGCGATTATTTTGCGCGACCGTCCAAGCAGAGCGGCGGCTGGATGAGCACGCTCCGCGACCAGGAGAAGCTCTCCGGCGATGTGCGGCCGCTGGTTTATAACGTGATGAACTTCAACAAGGGCGATCCGACGCTGCTGTCGTTCGACGACGCGCGAACGCTCTTCCATGAATTCGGTCACGCCCTGCATGGGCTGCTTTCCAACGTCACCTACCCGGAGATCTGCTGCACCAACGTGCTGACCGACTGGGTGGAACTGCCCTCACAACTCTACGAGCACTGGTTCGAGCAACCCGAAATCCTGCGCCAGTTCGCCAAGAATGCGCAGGGCGAGCCGATGCCCGAGGACCTGATGAAACGCGTGATCGCGGCACGTACCTTCAATCGCGGCTGCGACACGCTGGAGTATATTTCCTCCGCGATGGTCGATCTCGATCTGCATCTGCAGGAGAATCCCGCGGGTCTCGACGTCAACGCATTCGAGAAGCAGACGCTCGACCGCATCGGCCTGCCGGCCGAGATCGCGATGCGCCACCGCACGCCGCATTTCACCCACGTGTTCTCCGGCGGCTACTACGCCTCGGCCTACTACAGCTACATGTGGTCGGAGACGCTGGATTCTGACGCGTTCGCGGCGTTCGAGGAAACTGGCGACATTTTCGATCCGGCGACCGCGCGCAGACTGAGGGAATTCGTGCTGTCGGCAGGCGGTTCGCGCGATCCCGCCGAGCTCTACGTCGCGTTCCGCGGCCGGCTGCCGAGTGCCGAGCCGCTGCTCAAGCGGCGCGGATTCCTCGACGCGGCGTAGCATGACCGAGCTGCACAGCGCCGGTCACAGGCGCGGCGTCGCCGCCGCGCCGCATCATCTGGCTGCGGAAGCAGGGCGCGCCATCCTCGCCGAGGGCGGAAACGCCGTCGAAGCCATGATCGCGATGGCGGCGACGATCGCCTCGGTCTATCCGCACATGAATCACATCGGTGGCGACGGCTTCTGGCTCGTCCGCGAGCCGAACGGCCGCGTGCGCGCCATTATGGCGCCGGGTCCGGCCGGGTCGAAGGCGACGCGCGAGTTCTACCGCGAGCACGACGCCATCCCGCCGCGCGGGCCGCTCGCCGCGCTCACCGTGCCGGGCGCGGTCGGCGGCTGGATGCTGGCGCTCGAAGCCGCGAAAGCCAATCGCGGCAGGCTGCCGCTGGACATGCTGCTCCATGCGGCGATCGGCCATGCCCGCGACGGGTATGTCGTGACCCGCAGCCAGGCCGCGCTGACGCAGGACAAGCTCGCCGAGCTCAAGGACGTACCGGGGTTTGCCGCGGCGTTCCTTCCCGACGGCAAACCGCCGAAGGAGGGCGACAGGCTGAAGCAGCCCGCGCTGGCCACGACGCTCGACCAGATCGCCAATGCCGGCCTCGATGATTTCTATCGCGGCGACGTCGGCCGCGAGATCGCCGCTGACCTGGAACAGATCGGCAGTCCGGTCACGCGCGAGGATTTGAGGCGCTATCATGCCGTCATCAAGGAGCCGTTGAGCGTCAAGCTCAACGCCGGCACGGTTTTCAACACGCCGCCGCCAACGCAAGGGCTCGCTTCGCTTCTAGTCCTCGCGCTGTACGAGCGACTTCGCGTCGCGGAGGCCGAGAGCTTCGAGTTCGCGCACGGCTTGGTGGAATGCACCAAGCGCGCGTTCCGCATCCGCGACCGCTATGTCACCGACCCGGCGCAGCTGCCGCATTCGGCGGAGCGCTACTTCGATCCGAAGTTCCTCGACATCGAGGTTGCAGAAGATCGACCGCCGCAAGGCGGCGAAATGGCCGGCGCCGACGGGCGAAGGCGACACCATTTGGATGGGCGCGGCGGATTCCAGCGGCCTTGGTCGTGTCCTGCATCCAGTCGCTGTACTGGGAGTTCGGCTCAGGCTGCGTGCTGCCGGCGACCGGCGTGCTGATGCAGAACCGTGGCGCCAGCTTCTCGCTCGATCCCAAGGCCGTAAACCCGCTGCAGCCGGGGCGGTTGCCGTTCCACACGCTCAACCCGGCACTCGCCGTGCTCAACGACGGCCGCATCATGGCCTATGGCACCATGGGCGGCGACGGCCAGCCGCAGACACAGGCGATGCTGTTCGCCCGCTACGTGCTTTATCGTCAGCCGCTTGACAAGGCGCTCGATGCGCCGCGCTGGCTGCTCGGCCGCACCTGGGGCTCGAACGTGACCAACCTGCGGATGGAATCCCGCTTCGACGGCAATTTGATCGATCGGCTGATGTCGGCTGGCCACGACATCGACGTGCTTTCGGTTCCGCACTCCGACACGATGGGCCACGCCGGCGCGGTGGTGCTGCATCCGGATCGCACGCTCGAAGGCGCGCATGATCCGCGCGCGGATGGGGGCGCCGCAGGCGTCTAGCCCACCTTCCCCCCATACTGCTCGTCGCTCACCTTCTCCAGCCACGTCACGTGGGTTCCCTGCAGCGCCTCCTGCATGGCGAGGTGCGTCATCGCGGTGTCGGGCGCGGCACCGTGCCAGTGCTTCTCGTTCGGTGCGAAGAATACGGTGTCGCCGGCGCGCACCTCCTTGATCGGGCCGCCCCACATCTGCACGAGGCCTTTGCCTTGGGTGATGTGGATGGTCTGCCCGAGCGGATGGGTGTGCCAAGCAGTGCGCGCGCCAGGCTCGAAACGCACCCAGGCGGCGCGCACCCGCGCCGGCTCCGGCGCTTCGATGATCGGGTCCTGCCATACCGTGCCGGTGAAATAGTCGGCCGGCGTCTTGCGGGACGGCTGCGAGCCGAGCGGCTTGATCTCCATGAATCTTCCTCCTGTTATTTCTCGAATCCGTAAAGTGTTGCGGGGTTGTCGACCAGAATTCGGTTACGCGTCTTCTCATTCGGCGCCCATTCCGTCAGCAGGTCGAACAGCAGCGCATCGTCGGGCTTGTTGTCGGGCACGCCCGGGTGCGGCCAGTCGCTGCCCCAGACCAGCCGTTCGGGCGCAGCCTTCACGAACGTCTGCGCGATCTTGGTCGCTTCGGGATAGGCCGGCGGGCCGACCTTGCTGTTGGAGTAAGCGCCCGAGAGCTTCACCCAGGTGCGGCCCTTGTCGATCAGCTCGCGCACCACCTTGTGCGAGCGATCCTCGATGCCCGCCGCGCCGGGATGCGCCAGATGGTCGAAAACCAACGGCGTCGGCAGCCGCCGCAGGATGTCCTCGATCTCCAGGATGATCGCGCCATTGACGTTGAACTGGATGTGCCAGCCGTACTCGGCGATGCGCTTGGCGAGCGGCTCAATCATCTCGGGCGTGACCGCGCGCGTCTTCGGGTCGGCGAGGCTGAAGCGGATCCCACGAATGCCGCCCTCGTTGAACCGCCTGAGGTCGACGTCGCTGATGGTCGGATGCACCACCGCAACGCCGCGCGCCGGCGCGAGCTGCTTGATGGCATCGAGCGTCACCTCATTCTGGGTCGCGTAATTGCGCGGCTGCACGACGACGACGCGGGTGGTGCCGATCCGTTTCTGCAGCAGCCGGTACTCGGCGACAGCAGCGTTGCTGGGCGCGGCGCGCCCGATGTCGGGCATTGCAAAGCGCGCCGGGTCGTAGATGTGCATGTGGCAGTCGCAGGCGTTCGGTGGCGCCTTCAGTTTCGGCGCTTCGGTACCGGTCGAGTTCGGTACCACATGCTGCGCGCGGCTGTCGTGCGGACCGAGTGTGGCACCTGCAGCGATGGCCGCGGCACCCGCGCCGGTCAAGAACGTACGGCGTTCAATCTGATCATGCCTCATGATCTGCTCCCATCGTCACGCTGCAAATCCGTAGAGTGTTGCGGGATTGTCGACCAGGATGCGTTGGCGTGTCGCCGCGCCCGGCGCCCAGTCGGAGAGAAGATCGAACAGTACGGCGTCGTCCGGCTTGTCCTGTTCGGTCGGATGCGGCCAGTCGCTGCCCCAGACCACGCGTTCCGGCGCGGCCTTGATATAGGCCTGCGCAATCGACGCGGCCTTGGCGTAGCGCGGCGGTGTGTCGAACATGTAGGCGCCGCTGAGCTTCATCCAGGTGTTGCCCTTGTCGATCATGCGGCGGATCACCGTGAATGCTGGATCGGCGACGCCGCCGGCCAGCCGGCCCAGGTGATCGAACACGATCGTGCCCGGCAATCGCTGCAGCAGATCAGCCGCGTCCGCGATCTGGTCGCCACGCAGATGAATCTGGACGTGCAGGCCGAGCGGTTCGACGCGTTTCGCCAGCGGCTCAATCATGTCGATGGTGGTGGCCGCGGTCTTGGGATCGAACTGGGTGAAGCGGATGCCGCGCACACCCTTGGCCTGCATCGCCTTCAGTTCGGCGTCGGTCACGGTCGGATGGACCACCGCGATGCCGCGTGCCTGCGGACCGAGCTGCGCCAGGGCGTCGAGCGTGACCGCGTTGTCGATATGGTTGGCGGCGGGTTGCACGACGACGACGCGGCTCGTGCCAATGCGCTGCTGGAACAGCGGGTATTCCTGAACGCGCGCGTTGGGCTGCATCCGGGCGTCCGGCCGCGGCGGCGGGAAACGCGCGCCATCGTAGATATGCATGTGGCAATCACACGCGTTGGCCGGGGCGTTCAGTGCCGGCGGGGCGGCGCCGGAGGAATTGGGGACTTGGACAGGTGTTACGTTATTCATGCGGGCGATCTTATCCCGCTTTTCCGGATCGTGGCCTCCATTCCGCCCCAGTCCATGATATGTTCCGCTCGCCCATGAACCGCACCATTCAAACCATCTTCGCAGCCATCGCCGGTGTGTTCTTTGCAGCCGGTGCTGCACAGGCGCACCCCCACGTCTGGATCACCATGACCAGCACGGTCATCTACGCCGCCGACGGCAGCGTGACCGGCGTGCGCCATGCCTGGACCTTCGACGACATGTTCTCGACCTTCGCCACCCAAGGTCTGGAGAGCAAGACCAAGGGCGTGTTCACGCGCGACGAGTTGCAGCCGCTCGCCGAGGTCAATGTGACGTCGCTCAAGGAGTACGACTATTTCAGCTACGCCAAGGCGAACGGCAAGAAGGCGGCCTTCTCTGATCCGATCGACTACTATCTCGAACACAAAGACTCGCTGCTCACCCTGCACTTCACGCTGCCGCTCAAGGATCCGGTGAAGGCGCAAAGCCTTGAGGTCGAAGTCTACGATCCGGCCTATTTCATCGACTTCGCTTTCGCGGAGAAAAACGGTGTCGCGCTCAAAGGGGCGCCTTCGGCCTGTAAGGCCACCGTCGGCAAGCCGCAGGAAATGAGCAAGGAACTGGCGGACCGGCTATCGAAGATTGGTCCAAATGAGCAAATCCCGGAGAACTCCTTCGGCGCGCAGTTCGCCAACCGGGTCACGGTGAAGTGCCCGTGACGCGATCCGGCGCCGAGCGCCGTGCCGTCGCGCTTCTGCTGCTTCTCGTGGTCGCCATCGTGATGCTTTTGCCCAGCGCGCTCGATGCGCTGGCGCAGGGAACGCCATTCGGCATGCCGCGGCCGCAGCAGCCGGCTGCGCCACCACCTGACGGGATTACGGGATGGATTCTTGCCAAGCAGGCAGAGTTCACCCTGGCGATGCGGACGATGCTGCGCAACGCCAAGGCCGACGGCAGCGCGGTCTGGGGCCTGTTGGGCATGTCCTTCCTCTACGGAATTTTCCATGCCGCCGGCCCCGGCCACGGCAAGGCGGTGATTTCGTCCTACGTGGTCGCCAACCACGAGACCTGGCGGCGCGGCGTCCTGCTGTCGTTTGCCTCCGCCATGCTGCAGGCGGTCGTCGCCGTGACATTCGTCGGGATCGCGGCGTGGGTCTTCAACGCGACCATGGCGACGATGTGCAAGACCGAGCGCTGGATCGAGATTGTCAGCTACGCGCTGATCGCGCTGATCGGCCTGCGGCTGGTCTGGGTGAAGGGCCGCGCCTTCTTCAGTACGTTGCGCGGGATGAGCCGTCCACTGCAGCCGGTCGGTGCAGCGGTGACGCCGCCGCATGATCACAAGCACGACCATCACGACCACAAGCATGGTCACCACGATCACGGCCATGCGCATCATCACGATCATGGCCATCATCACGACCACGGCCATGGGCATCACCATCACGGCGGGGAGCATGCGTCCGCATGGGGGCACGCCCATGGTCCGGAGCCGCAGGACCTGGCAGGGCCGGGCGGTTGGCAGCGCGGTCTGTCCGCTATCGTTGCGGTGGGGCTGCGGCCCTGTTCGGGCGCGATCCTGGTGCTGGTGTTCGCGCTCGCTCAAGGGATGCTGTGGGCCGGCGTCGCTGCAACCTTTGTGATGGGCCTCGGCACCGCGATCACCGTCGCCATCATCGCCACCATCGCGGTCGGCGCGCGCGAATTGGCCGGGCGGTTCGCCGATTCCCGTTCGGGCTATGGCATGCTGGTGCTGCGTGGCATCGAGACCGGCGCGGCGGTGATCATCCTGGCGTTTGGTTCACTGCTGCTGGTCGGCTACCTGACCAGCGAGCGTCTGCCGCTGTGCTGAGCCCGATCATCGAGACATCGTGCTGCATCGTTGGTGGCGGGCCCGCGGGCATGATGCTGGGGCTGCTGTTGGCCCGCGCCGGCGTGAACGTCGTTGTGCTGGAGAAGCATGCCGACTTCCTGCGCGATTTCCGCGGCGACACCATCCATCCTTCGACGTTGGAGCTGATGCACGAGCTTGGCTTGCTCGATCAGTTCCTGAAGCTGCCGCATCAGGAGGTTGCCGCGCTCGGCGCGCGGTTCGGCAACACATTCTATCGGCTTGCCGAGTTCGGCTCGCTGCCCAGTCGCTGCAAATTCATCGCGATGATCCCGCAATGGGACTTCTTGAATTTCATCGCCAAGGAGGCGAAGCGTTATCGCGGCTTCAAGCTCATCATGCAGGCAGAGGCGACCAGCCTGATTTCCGGCGGCGATCGCATCGCGGGGGTGCGGGCGATGACGCCCAACGGCGAGATCGACGTCAACGCTGCGCTGGTGGTGGGGTGCGATGGCCGTCACTCGATCGTTCGGCAAGAGGCCGGGTTGGTGCCGGACGACCTCGGCGCGCCGATGGACGTGCTGTGGTTTCGTCTGAGCCGCCGCCCGAGTGACACGCTCGCGAGTGGCGGCGTGTTCGACAAGGGCCGCGTGTTCGTCCAGATCAATCGCGGCGACTATTGGCAATGCGCGTATGTCATCAAGAAGGGCTCGATGGATGAATTGCGCCGGCGCGGCATCGAGGAGTTTCGCGCGCAGGTCGCGCGCACCGAGCCGGTGTTCGGCGACCGCGTGGCCGAGATCACGGACTGGAAGCAGGTTCATCTGCTGACCGTGCAGATCAACCGGCTGCGGACCTGGCACCGGCCCGGGCTGCTCTGCATCGGCGACGCCGCGCATGCCATGTCGCCGGTCGGCGGCGTGGGCATCAATCTAGCGGTGCAGGATGCGGTCGCCGCCGCCAACATTCTGGCCGATGCGCTCTACGAAAAACGCGACGTCGATCCACTGTTGGCCAAGGTGCAAGAGCGTCGTGAGTTTCCGACGCGGGCGACTCAGTGGCTGCAGATCGCCATGCAGAACACGGTGATCACCGGCGCGCTAAGCGGCGACGATGACTTTCAACCGCCGCTGCCGCTGCGATTGATCAACCGGTTTCCATTGCTGCAACGCATTCCGGCCCGGCTGCTCGGCCTGGGCTTTCGGCCGGAGCACATCGGGACGCCGGAACACGCGCCTCAGTCGTGAAAATCGCCGGGCTGTAGCTCGATTGGTTCGCCGTGCGGCGTGCGGTCGGCGGCGTGGTCCCAGGCGTCGTAGTAGCGGTCGAGCATCTTGGCGTCGGCCACGCCTTTCTCGGCGACGATCCGCTCCAACGCTGCCAGCCAATGGCGGTAGTAGGTCTCGCCAGTGTCGGGATCGCCGGCGGCCTGCGCCTTCTTGATCTCGTCGGCGAGCGTGGCCGCCCATTCCGGCCAGGTGAACAGCTTGCGCTCGTGCAGCGCGAGCGTCATGGCGAACGCCTGCGCCTCCCAGGGTTCGCGAAACACCGGGCCCTCGGCGTCGCGTGGGATGCTAGGGACTTGTTCGGTGGCGCGTTTTGCGGCGGCAGGATCGATAGAGTTCATGGCTTCGCCCTCGTGTCTCGGGCGAGCGGAGCGAGATCCGGGACCCTGGTTTGCTGGCAGCGAAGCAAGGAAGCTGGGTCCCGGGTCTGCAGCGCATCACTGCGTGATGCGCTGCGCCCGGGACACGATAGCGAGTGCATTGCTGACATCATGCCGGGTCAAGATACGGCTCGAACGCATCGATCGAAATCTTGATGGTCGGGTCTGCGTCAGCGCCCCACAGCTCCTGACTGGTGAACACAACCGTGTAGAGCCATTGCGGGTTCTCGTTGCCGTCGATCGAAGCGGTATCCGGATAGACGTGAGTGCCGTGGTTGAGCTCGACCACGCCGACGTGGCCGCGCACGTAGCGCGGCAGCCGCGTGTGCGTCGTCGGATTGATGTTCTTGCAGCGCACCTTGTCGCCGATCTTGAACTTCGGCTCGGTGTTGGTCGGTCGGCCGAACTTGCCGCGGTTGAGCACGCGGTCGACATCTTTCATGCCGAACGGGCCGCGCTTGAGGGGCTTGCCGGGACGTAGCGCATGGCCGGCCTCGATCTCGTCGGCGTCGATGTAGCCGCGCTCGACCAGCATGTTGCGCAGCCCGAGGAACCATTTCTGGTAGTACGTCGCGGCGAGATAGACCGGGGGCGACAGCAGTTCGCGCGAGTGCCGCGACATGTCGATGTTCCAGATGCCGGTCGCGCCCATAGCGCGGTTCATCGCCAGCACGCGGCCTTCCCAGGGCTCGTGAAACGGCGGCTCATTCTGCTCGACCTCGACCTTGCCGAAGCCGTCCATGCCGCCCATGTCGTGGACGCCGTTCATGCCGGCCTCTTCGCTTCCGGCAAGCCAGTGCCGATCATCGAGTTGCGGGTGACGATTTCGGCGAGCTGCTCCTCGCTCCAACCCTCGGTGCCGGCGGGGCGCATCGGCAGCACGAGGAAGCGCGTCTCAGCGGTGGAGTCCCAGACTCGGATTTCAGTGTCCTTCGGCAGCATGACGCCGAAGTCATTGAGCACGCCGCGGGGGTCTTTCACGGCGCGCGAGCGGTATGGCGCGGCCTTGTACCAGACCGGCGGCAGGCCGAGCATTTCCCACGGGTAGCAGGAGCACAGCGTGCAGACGATCATGTTGTGGGTCTTTGGCGTGTTTTCGACCGCGACCAGATGGTCGCCGACGCGGCTGATGTGGCCGAGCGTCGCAACTGCCTTGCTGGCATCGGCGAGCAGCGCCTTCTTGAACTCGGGATCAACCCAGGCCTTGGCGACCACGCTGGCGCCGCTGTGCGGGCCGACCTTGGTCTCGTAGGCCTCGACGATGGCATCGAGCGCGGCGGGCTCGACGTAGCCCTTTTCGGCCAGGATGGTCTCGAGCGCGCGTACGCGAAGCTGCGTGTCGGACAACTCCGAGCCGTGCTCGTGGTCATGATGATGATCGTGGTGGTCGTGATCGTGGTCTTTTCCGGCCATGGATTTCTCACTGGCTGTCATTCCGGGGCGCGGGCGACGCCCGTGAATCCGGAATCCATAACCGCTATCATATCGGGAATGCACGCTGTTCGGAATACGATAGGCTCGGGGTATGATTCCGGGTTCCCGGAATGACGCCGGAGCATGATGCCACCGTCATCCACCGTCTTGCGGATCGCTGACCGGATCGACTGCGTGAACACGGCGGTGGGTCGCACCGCGGCGTGGGCGGCCCTATTGATCGTGCTGGTGCAGTTCATCGTCGTGGTGATGCGCTATGTGTTCGGCGTTGGCTCGATCTGGCTCACCGAGACCATCATCTATGGCCATGCCACGCTGATCATGCTGGCCGCCGCGTGGACGCTGTATGCGGGCGGGCACGTGCGGGTCGACGTGTTCTATGCCGACTTCTCGCCGCGCACCAAGGCTTGGGTCGATCTAGCCGGCGCGCTGCTGCTGCTCCTGCCGTTCATGCTGGTGATCGCCTGGTTCGCAATCCCCTATGTGGCGCGCTCATGGGCATCGCTCGAACGCTCCCGTGAAGCGAGTGGTCTGCCGTTTCTGTTCCTGCTCAAGACATTGATCCCGCTGTTCGCGTTCATGATGGCCCTGCAGGGCGTGTCGCAGGCCATCCGCGCGGCGCATGTGCTGCGCGGCAGCGGCCAGTAATGAGCCAACTTGCATGCCGCGCAGTAGGGCTGACCTCTCCCATGCGGGGAGAGGGAGCCCGCCGGAGTTTGCCGCTCCCGCGAGACTCCCATGCCGCTCGCTGAAACGCTCGCCGTTCTGATGGTGGTTGCGGTCTGCGGCCTGCTGTTCTGCGGCTATCCGGTGGCGCTCACGCTCGGTGGCGTATCACTGGCCTTCGCTGGGCTCGGCCATCTCACGGGCGCGATGCCGTTCGGTTTCATCGGTGCGCTGCCGGGCCGGGTGTTCGGCGTGATCACCAACGACGTGCTGCTGGCCATTCCGATGTTCGTGTTCATGGGCGTGATGCTGGAGCGATCGCGCATCGCCGAGGAGTTGCTCGAAACCATGGGCCGACTGTTCGGCACGCTGCGCGGCGGGCTGGGCGTGTCGGTGACGATCGTCGGCACGCTGCTCGCCGCCGCCAAGGGTGTGGTCGGTGCCACCGTGGTCACCATGGGGCTGATCACGCTGCCGGCCATGCTGCGCCACGGCTACAACAAGGCGCTCGCCGCCGGCACCGTGGCGGCGACCGCGACGTTGGCGCAGATTTTCCCACCTGCCACGGTGCTGGTGCTGCTCGGCGATCAACTCTCGACCGCGTTCCAGTCGGCACAGCTCTCCAAGGGCATTTTCGCGCCAGCCTCGGTGACGGTGGCCGACCTGTTCGCCGGCGCGATCGTGCCAGGCTTTGCGCTGGTCGCGATGTACATTTTGTTTCTGATCTTCATGGCGGTGTTCTTCCCGAAAACCTCGCCTGCAATTCCGTCCGATCCGGATGCGCCGCGCGGCTGGTCGATGGCTCGCCGGCTGATCGAGGTGCTGATCGCGCCGTTGGCGCTCATCATTGCGGTGCTTGGCTCGATCCTCGGCGGCATCGCGACGCCGACCGAGGCCGCTTCGATCGGCGCGGTCGGCGCGATCCTGCTCACCGCGCGGCGGGCGCGACTTGCCGAGGCGCTCGGTCCCACGGTGCAGCGCACCGCGCAGATCACCTGCATGATCTTTCTCATTTTGATCGGCGCGACGCTGTTCAGCCTGGTGTTCCGCGGGCTCGGCGGCGACGACATGGTGCACCGCGCGCTGTCCGGCCTGCCGGGCGGCGTCGCCGGCGCCATCCTGGTGGTGATGCTGGCGATGTTCCTGCTCGGCTTCGTGATGGACGCCTTCGAGATCATCTTCGTGGTGGTGCCGATCGTCGCGCCGGCACTGCTCAAGATGCCGGGCGTCGATCCGGTCTGGCTCGGCGTCATGATGGCGATGAACCTGCAGACCTCGTACATGCACCCGCCGCTCGGGCCGACGTTGTTCTTCCTGCGCGGCGTCGCGCCGCCGGAGATCACCACCCGGCACATCTATCTCGGTATCATTCCGTTTGTGGCGATCCAGCTCTTTGCTCTGGTCGTGTTGTGGTATGTGCCGGGGCTTGCGACGGCGCTGCCGAGGATGCTGTATGGAGGCTGAGGGAGCACGAATGAAGGCCGCTGAAATCTTCGATCTCAAAGGCCGCGTTGCCATGGTGACCGGGGCGTCGAGCGGGTTCGGCCGCCGGTTCGCGCAAGTGCTGGCGGCGAACGGTGCATCCGTTGCGCTGGTGGCGCGCCGTGCCGAACGGCTGAAGGAATTGCAGCAGCAGATCGAGAACGCTGGCGGTAAAGCCATCGCCATTGAAGCCGACGTGCTCGACCGCGCCGCCATGGCGCGTGCCTTCGATCATGCCGAGACGGCGTTCGGCACGGTCACCATCCTGATCAACAACGCCGGCGTCGCGCATGCGACCCGCGCCACCGACCTGACCGAGGAGGAGTGGCGCCGCGTGGTCGGCACCAATCTCGACGCTGTGTTCCTCTGCGCGCAGGAGGCGGCGAAGCGAATGCTCGCCGCCGGCAAGAAAGGTTCGATCGTCAACATCGCCTCGGTGCTCGGCTTCGGCGTGTCGAAGGGCACCATCGCCTACGCCACCGCCAAGGCCGGCGTGATCCAGATGACCAAGGCACTCGGCAACGAGCTCGCCTTCAAGGGCGTGCGCGTCAACGCCATTGCGCCGGGCTGGTTCGTCACCGAGATCAACCACGAGTATCTCAACAGCGAGCAGGGCAGGAAGCTCACCCGCGACATTCCGGTCGGACGCTTCGGCCAGGACGGCGATCTCGACGGCGCGTTGCTGCTGCTCGTCTCCGACGCCGGCAGCTATATGGCCGGCACCACCGTCGTGGTCGACGGCGGCCAGATGGTGGCGCTGCGCGGCTATGCGGGTGGGGCTTTATCGTCCGGTGCATGTGAAGACGTTGCGCAGCCAGAAACTGCGGATGCTGCTGACGCATCGCAAGCTGCTGCAGTCGAAGGCGATCGCTATCGAGAACGACCTGCGCGGCACCTTGCGCAACTTCGGCCTCAAGGTCGGAATAGTCGGGAAGGTGAAGTTCGAGGCCGCATCAAGGAGCTTGTCGAGAACCTTCCCGACCTGGCAGCGCTGGTCGAACCGCTGCTCATTGTCCGGCGGACGCTGCGCGAACAGTTCTGCATCCTGCATCGCCGCCTGCTGGCCATCGTCCGGGATGACGAGGTATGCCGGCGCTTGATGACGACCCCCGGTGTCGGCCCCGTGGTGTCGCTGACCTATCGAGCCACGGTCGACGTGCCCGCTCGCTTCCATAAATCCAAGTCCGTCGGGGCGGTGTTTGGACTGACATGCGCCAAGTATCAATCGGGCGAGGTGGATTGGAGCGGCAGAATATCGCGCTGTGGAGACGAGATGATGCGGGTCATGCTCTACGAAGCAGCTCAGAGCATGATGCGTGCCAAGAAATGGTCATGGCTCAAGGCCTGGGCGATGCAGATCGCCAGGCGCCGCGGCATGAAAAAGGCGATCGTGGCGTTGGCCCGCCGGCTCGCTGTGATCATGCACCGCATCTGGGTTGACGGCACCGAGTTCCGCTGGACCCGAGAGCAGGACGACGGTAGCAGCGTGACGACTGGGTAAAGATCATATCCGATAGGAGGACACTCGAGCTCCACCGAGCAGTGGAATGATGTCCCTCGCGGGACGATGGATGAGGTGAGTTCGCATGTCCGCTTGGACCTGCCGTTTGTCTAACGGCAAGGCCGACCCAAAGATCGTTCCACCTCGTCCTCGGATCCCATGCTGGAAGGGCCATGGCGCCGATTCCGAAGAGAAGCACGAGCCCGTGAGCGACATCGACACTGCAGTGGTGGATAGTCTGAAAGTGCTTGACCTCAAACGGCCGAGCGACCGGGGCCCGACGAGTTGGTTCCGTCGCCCTACGCGCTGCGCGACGAGTTGGTTCCGTCGCGCTACGCGCTGCGGGTCGGCGAGATTGACGTGCTGGTGGTCAGCGATGGGGTGCTAACGCTGCCAGGCGCGATGTTGGGCCACAACGCCGACCCGGCCGTCCGGGCGGCCTGGCTGAACGACATGTTCCTGCCGCCTGACGTGCTCGAGTGGGCGCTGAACGTGGTCGTGGTGCGTAGCGGCGGCCGGACCATACTCATCGACGCTGGGATAGGGGTGGACCCGGGCTTGAACTTGCCGCGGGCCGGGCGGTTGGTCCAGCGACTGGAGGCCGCCGGCATCGATCTCGCGTCCGTGACCGACGTGGTGCTTACCCACTTGCACATGGACCACGTTGGCGGGCTGCTCGTCGACGGGGTGAGGGACCGGCTGCGTCCGGACCTGCGAGTCCACCTGGCGACCGCCGAGGCCGAGTTCTGGGCGTCGCCCGATTTCTCCCGCGTCTCCATGCCGCCGGGGTTCCCGGACGCGCTTCGGCGGACGGCCAAGCGGTTCTTGAACGAGTACCGCAGCCAGATGCGGACGTTCGAAACGGAGTACGAGGTGGCGCCGGGAGTGCTCGTCACTCGCACCGGCGGCCACACCCCCGGGCACAGCGTGGTCCGCCTGGCGTCCGGCGGCGACCGGCTGACGTTTGCCGGCGACGCCGTGTTCCAGGTCGGGTTCGAGCACCCCGACTGGTACAACGGCTTCGAACACGACCCCGAGGAGGCGGCCCGCGTCCGGGTCCGTCTTCTGCGGGAGCTGGCGGCAAACCGCGAGTCGCTGGTGGCCACTCACCTGTCGTTCCCGTCCGTCTGCCATGTGGCGGTCGACGGCGACGTCTTTCGTTGGGTACCGGGCCCCTGGGAGTACTGACCGCTTGTTGGGTTAGGGCCGAACTAGACGACCGCATGCGTTCGAACAACTGGTCGGTCGCTGCCTCGTACGGCACCGCCCGTTCCTTCGCCGCGGCGGCGAGGCCATACCGGCGCTTGTGCAGGATCGGCGCCCACCAGCGGTCGTGAACCATCATGCCGATCACCATGGCGGCGACGAACACGAACACCTTGCCGTTGAGCGTCACGAAATTGACCAGCGCCGGACCAGGGCAGAGGCCGACCAGGCCCCAACCGATCCCGAACAGCACCGCGCCGGCGATCAGCGGTGTGTCGATGTCGGTGCGGGTTGGCCAGAAATTCTGCGCGGCGAATATCGGCTGCCCGCGCTGCCGTGCGTAATAGTAGCCGAGCGCCGACACGGCCAGCGCTCCGACCATGACCACAGCTAGGCTCGGGTCCCAGGTGCCCTTGGCGATGCCGGCAACATCGAGGAAGTCTAGGATCTTGCTGGGCTGCGTCATGCCGGAGATCAGCAGGCCGAAGCCGAACAGCAGGCCGCAAGCGAATGCTGCAAGCATCGACATGGCTCAGACCCCGCTGCTGTGGCGCACGATGAACACGACAATGGCCGCCATCGCCATGAACACCACAGTGGCAGTGATCGAGCGCGGCGACAGCCGCGCCATGCCGCAAACGCCGTGGCCGGATGTGCACCCGCCTGCCATCCGCACCCCGAAGCCGACCAGCAGACCGCCGAGCACCACCGACGTCCAGCCGGGCATCGTCGGAAGCGGCAGCGAGAAGCCGCCGAGCAACCCGAGCACCGCGTAGCCGAGCGGCGCGGCAATCAGCCCGGCGAGGAACGCGATCCGCCAGTCGCGGTAGTTCGCCCCTGGCAGCAGCAAGTCGCCAAGGATGCCGCTGATCCCGGCAATGCGGCCGGCGAACAGCATCAGCAACGCGGCGGACAGGCCGATCATCGCACCGCCGATCAGTGCAGACACGGGAGTGAAATTGGCCATGACGAACCCTTTCCCTTCCCTGCAAGCGGGTGGAGGTGACAATATGCCGGCACGATGCGAGCCGGACAAGCAGCGTCGGAATGGCGCGGACTGGCGTCGTGGCGAAGCACTGCGGTCGAATGTGAAGCGAGCGAAGTAAGATGTTGAGGTTTTATCGAGCGGCCTATGTGTTGTTGGGAGCTTTGCTTGGAGCCGTAGCAGGTTATTTGATCGCAAAATATTGCGTCATGCTGTTTGGGATCATGTTGCATCTTTGGTCGCCGAAGCATTACAGCTTTGATCACGTTATGGCGGTTTCGTTCAGTACGAGATCGTGGCTCCGTCCGCTGGTTGCGGGTTGCTGTGCGACGTATGCAGCGCTGGCCTGCTATCGATATGGCCGCGTATCGGTCCATTCAAACTAGATTTTGCTCTGGAAAAACTCCCATGGATTTCACGCTTTCTCCTGAGACCGAGGATCTGCGCAAGCGAACTCGCGCCTTTGTCGAAGAGCACGTGCTGCCGCTGGAGTCCGACCGGGCCAACTTCGCCGAGCATGAAAACATCCCGGACGAGCGGCTCAACCCGGTGCGGGACAAGGCGAAACAGGCCGGGCTGTGGGCGCCGCAATCGCCCAAGGAATATGGTGGCATGGACCTGCCCATCGTGGCCTGGGCGGTGATGTACGAGGAGGCGGCGCGCTCGCTATTCGGCCCGCTCGCGTTCAACTGCATGGCGCCGGACGACGGCAACATGAACGTGCTCAAGCTGCTGGGCACGCCGGCACAAAGGGAGAAATGGCTGAAGCCGATCGTCGACGGCAAGGTCCGCTCGTCGTTCGCCATGACCGAACCAGCGCCGGGTGGCGGCTCCGATCCGAGCATGATGAAGACCTACGCCGAGAGGCACGGTAACACGTGGAAGATCTATGGCCGCAAGTGGTTCATCACCGGCGCTGACGGCGCCTCTCACTTCATCCTGGCGGCGCGCACCAGTGACGACAAGCGCAAGGGCATTACCACGTTCCTCTATCACAAGGATCAGCCCGGCTGGCGGATCGTGCGGCGGATCGACATCATGGGCCCGGAGGAGCACGGCGGGCACTGCGAACTGGAGTTCGACGGCCTTGAAGTGCACGACGACGACGTGTTCGGCGGCGTCGGCAATGGCCTCAAAGTGGTGCAGGTGCGGCTCGGCCCGGCACGGCTGACGCACTGCATGCGCTGGACCGGCTGGGCCAAGCGCTGCATGGAGATCGCGCAGGAGTACGTCAACCGCCGCGAGGGTTTCGGCGTCAAGCTCGCCGACCGCGAGAGCGTGCAGATCAAGCTTGGCGAGGTGGCTCACAACATCCAGATCGGACGGCTGCTGGTGATGCACGCCGCCTGGAAGCTCGACCAGGGTGACCGCGCGCGCAAGGAAGTGTCGATGGCCAAGGTGCATGTCGCCAACACGCTGCATCAGGCCGCTGACGTCGCGATCCAGCTGCAGGGCGCACGCGGCTACTCCAAGGACACGACCGTGGAATGGGTCTATCGCGCTGCCCGCGCGGCGCGGCTGGTCGACGGCGCCGACGAGGTGCACAAGATGGTGCTGGCGAAGTTCATGCGCGAGGAGGGCCGCGACTTCTGGAGCTGGAGCGCGGGGAACAGGGTCTGAACCTTCCGCACGCTGACGCGACAAACCCCAAACTGTCTTTGACCGCAAACTGTCTTTGCATGCCGGCCGTCCGCGGCCGGGCGATCCGCATCCGGGGCGATCATGAACGAGATTTGGTTCATCATCGGATTTCTTCTGCTGTTTCCGGCGCTGATCCTCGCCGCCGGGATCTACAAATACATGCAGGTCTCCCAGGCGGCGCGCTGGCCAAGCGCGCAGGGCGTGGTGATCGCCTCCGGGACCGAGGCCAGGGAGGTGAAATCCGGCGGTGCCGAGGTGGACGACACGGAGCTGCGCACCTTCGCCATGGTCGTGTACGAGTTCACGGTCGGCGGCCGCAAATACCAGGGCAGCCGTGTCTCGATCGGCGAAGAACTCGGCAACTTCCAGGTCGCTGAGACGCTCGCGAAATATCCCAAGGGCAAGACCGTCACCGTGTTCTACAACCCGCGCACGCCCACCGAGGCGGTGCTGGAGCGCGACCTGCCGGCCGGCATCTGGAAGGGCCTCATCATCATCGTGGCGGTGCTGGTCGCCCTGATCTTCGGCGGCTGGTTCGGTTTCAGCAAGCTCGGCGACCTCATGACGACGCTGGTGCGCAATCCGAGCGAAGCGCCGTTCGTCACCGCCTGCGTCGGGTTCGCGCTGCTCGCCGCGCTTATCGTCTGGGGTATCCAGCGCAACGCGGCGCGCCAGCGCTCCTGGCCGACCGCGCCGGGCAAGATCGAAAAGTCGGGCGTGCACGAATTCCAGGAGCTTGAGCAGCGCGACAGCGGGCCGGATCGCTGGCGCACGAACTATCGGGCAGACATCATCTACAGCTATGACGTCGCCGGCGTGCACTACACCGGAGATACTGCCGCGAGCGGCACGCGAGTAAGCTCGAACGTCCAGGCAATCGCGCGCAAGATGGCCGCCAAGTACCCCGCCGGTATGACTGTCGAGATCCATTACAATCCGGACAATCCAGCCGAGTTTGTGCTCAGTGCTGGCAGCCGGTGGCTCTTGCTGCTCTGGTTGCTCCCGCTTGGGATGTTGGCGCTCGCCTATTTTGTCGGGCGCTAGGGTCGCGATTTCGGGTAGAGTTCCGCGCGCTGGTGTCCGCGTTTGGAGCTGCGTCCCATGATCATTCGGAACGTTCTGCTGGCTTTGCTGGTCTTGGCCACGTCGCCGGCCGCGCCGGTACAGGCGCAAGACTGGCCGAACAGGCCGGTGAAGATCATCGTGCCGTTCGCGCCGGGCGGCAATGCCGATGGCATGGCGCGTATCATCGGGCAGCGTCTCGGCGAGGTGTTCGGCCAGACCTTCGTGGTGGAAAACCGCACCGGAGCCGGCGGCACGATCGCGGTGCAGGACGTCGCCCGCTCGCCGAGGGACGGCTACACGCTCTTGTGGGGCGTGCAGCCGCAGATCGTCATCATCCCCGCGATGCAGAAGGTGAACTACGACCCGGTGAAGGACCTGGCGCCGATCAGCGTGCTCGCCACCAACCCGTTCGTGCTGGTGGTGAACGGCAAGCTGCCGGCGAAGTCGGTCACGGAGTTCGTTGCCTACGTGAAGGCGCAGCCCGGCAAGCTGAGCTACGGGTCGAGCGGCATCGGCAGCGTGGCGCAGCTTGCCATGGCGCTGTTCCTCAAGCGCGCCGGCCTCGACATGACGCCGGTGCACTATCGCGGCAACGCGCCGGCGTTGGCCGACGTCGTCGCCGGTCATGTCCCCGTCATGTTCTCGAGTCTGGCCGATGCGTTGCCGCAGGCGCAGGCGGGCAACGTGCGGCTGCTGGCGATCAGCGGGTCGAAGCGTGCGGCCCAGGTGCCCGACGTGCCGACCGTCGCGGAGGCCGGCTACGCCGGCTACAGCGTCATCACCTGGAACGGGCTGATGGCGCCGGCGGGGACGCCCAAGCTGATCGTCAATCAGATCGCGGCCGAGGTCGCTCGCGCGGTCAAGGATCCGGCGTTCGCCGAGCGGCTGACCAAGTTCGGGGTCGATCCGCTGGGCAACAACCCGGCGGAGTTCGCCACGCTGATCGCAGCGGAAATTCCGGTCTGGATCGAGGCCGTCAACATCGCAGGCGTCAAGACGCCGTAGGAACAACGCCGGCGCGGCGGTTGTTAGTTCGTATGATTGCATCAACTTCGATGACGAAAGGGGAGCGACGTGAGAACATTTCTGGTGGCGAGTGCGATGGCCGCGCTGTGGAGCGCAAGCGCCGTGGCGGCTGAGGTCAAGGTGCTGTCGGCGGGAGCCGTGGAGCCGGGCCTGCACAAGGCGGTGGAGCTGTTCAAGAAGGCGAGCGGCCACACCGTGTCGATTCAGTTCAACACCGCACCGCAGATCGCCAAGCGCATGCAGGACGGTTACGTCGCGGACATCCTGATCGCGCCGCCCGGTGGGCTGAAGACGTATGTCGAACAGGGCAAGATCGCCAAGGATGGCCACGTTTCGCTCGGCAAGGTCGGCGCCGGCGTCACCATCCGTCCAGATGCCCCGGTGCCCGACATCAAGACCACCGACGCGCTGAAGGCCTCGGCGCTCGCTGCGGACTCGCTGGTCTACAACACCGCCTCGACCGGCATCTATCTCGAGAACTTGTTCAACAAGCTCGGGATCGGCGAGCAGCTTAAGGCCAAGACCACGCGTCACCCCAACGGCGAAGCTGTGATGGAGCATGTCATCAAGGGCAAAGGCAAAGAGATCGGCTTCGGCGCTATCACCGAGATCAAGCTCTACGAGGTGAAGGGCGCGCTCAAGCTGGTCGGTCCGCTGCCTGCCGACGTACAGAACTACACGAGCTACGGCGCCGCTCTGATGAGCAATTCGCCGTCGCCCGACGCGGCGAAGGCGTTCCTGATGTTTCTGGGCACGCCGCAAGCCAAACAGGCGTTCGTCAGCGCGGGGATCGAGTAGACGCTACGAAGCGAGCCGGCCGGCGGCGCCATCTTTCGGCGCGGCCTTGCCTGGCGCCGAGACCAGGTGCTCGGCGCTGATGTCGCAGGTCCACACCAGGCCGCTCGGCCAGAACTGGGTGCCGCCCGAGCCGAGCGCGTTGACGGTGACGCGCTCCAGCACAAAGCGACCGAAACCCGTCCGCTCGGGCTGCTGAACCGGCGGCCCGCCCGATTCACGCCAGGCCAGGCGGATGCCGCGATTCTCCGGATCGCCGTGTGGCGCCCATTCGATGGTGACGCGTCCTTCTGGGACCGACAACGAGCCGTATTTCGACGCGTTGGTGGCGAGCTCATGCAGCGCCAGCCCAACGTTCTGCACCGCCTCGGCGCGCAGCACCACGCGATCGCCCCGGATGGTCACTTTTTCGGTGCCGAAAGCGGAGAGCTGCGCGCGCACCAGATCGTCGAGCGCCGCGCCGGCCCATTGCTGCTCGACCAGAAGATCATGGGCGTCCGCCAGCGCCTGGATGCGCGCGTTGAATCGCTCCTCGAATTCAGTGAAGTCCTTGCTGTTGCGCGAGGTCTGCCGTGCGATTGCCAACACGATGGCGAGCAGGTTCTTGGAGCGGTGCGAGAGCTCGCGCATGATCAGGCGGACATGCGCCTCGCGTTCGTCGCGGTCCTTCTCGTGCTTTTCCAGCGTGCCGGCGGCGGTGACGAAGGCGTCGAGCGCGCGGTCAACTTCGAACACGCCGGTCTTGACGACTGCGATCGGCTCGCGGCGCAACAGCGCGTGGGTGCCTCGCTCGATCTGCTCGATAGGGGCGGCGATGCGCCGCGCCGCCCAGACCGCAAGCAACACGCTGAGCAGCGTGGCCGTACCGCCGGCCAGGGCCGCGATCCAGATCGTACGGCGGATCGGTGCCTCGAACGCCGCCTTGTCGGCGGCGAGAGCCATCACCCAGCCGCTGAGTTCGGAGGTGGCGTGATGGTTGGCGAGCGGCTCGCCCTCGAGTGAGGTGAACTCGAACCAGCCTTCTTTGGTGCGCTGAACCGCAGCGCGCAAACCGTCCGAAGCCGGCTTGCCAACCATGCGGTCATGCTCGCGCGAACGGGCAACAAAGTTGCCGTTGCGATCGAGCAGTCCGGCCAGCCAGCCTTCCGGCAGGTGGCGATCGTCCATCAGCATCTTGAAGACCGACGTATCCATGATGATGGCGAGGCCGAGCGGTGGCTTTTCCGAGCGAAGGACAGGGACCTCAATGGTGATGACCGGCGTCGCCACAAATTGTCCATGGCCGACGTTGGAAATCCTGACCTCGCGTGCGCGCGTCGCTTCGCGTTGCAGCTCGGTCGAATTCGGATTGCGCTGCGGCAGAGCCTCGCCCCCCGGCCGTGCGATATTGACGAGCTGCTGGCCATTCTCATCAGCCAGCACAATCCAGGCGCCGGACATACCGGGCCGGATCCGCTCCGCCTCCTTGCGGAATTCGGCCAAGTCGTCGGCCTGTAGCGCGGCGGACAACGCAAGGATGCGGCCGACAGCGATCTGCTTGCTGAGCAGCGCGTCGACCGCGGCGACGAGAGTGCGGGTGGAATAGATGATGGCTTCGCGCTGGTTGTTGCGCTCGTTCTCGGCGAGCCTCCACACCACGCCCGTGGTGAGCAGCAGGAACGGCAGCGCCACCGCCAGGGCGACCAACATCAGGCGGTGGCGGATGCTCCAACCTTTATTCTGACTGTCCAGACAAACGCTCCCAACGCTCGGGCGCACGCGAAGCGATCGGATCAAGCAGCACAGATGAGGCCGGAGGGGCCGCCTCCGGCCGCCTTGTCAATTGCGATAGCTGGGATCGACCTGATCCATCATCCGCAAATAGGCCGGCCAGTCCGCCGAGCCGCGGCCGGCATCGTGCTTCTGGTATTGCGCCGCCGTGCTCTCGCAGATCTGTGACGGAATCTCGATCAATTCGCCGCCGGTCGCTTCCATCTTGAGCTGGATATTCGCGGCTTCGATCAGCGTCTTCATCAGCACGAAGGCCTCGCGCGCCGTCGCGCCGACGGTCAGCAGGCCATGGTTGTGCATGATCATGGCGCGGTTCTGCCCGAGGTCGCGGTTAATGCGGGCGCGCTCCTCAAAGTCCTCGGTGATGCCCTCGTAGGGGTGATAGCCCATCCGCTTGTAGAACCGGATCGCCTGCTGCGACACCATCCGCAGCCCGCTCTTGAGGCCGGCGATCGCCATGCCGGTCTGGGTGTGGACATGAACCGCGCAGTTGACCTCCGGGCGGCCGGACAGCACGCCGCCGTGCAGCGTAAAGCCGGGCCGGTTGACGCCGGCCTTCTCGTCGAGGTCGTCGTTCATGTCGACCTTGCGGAGGCTCGAGGCAGTGACCTCGGTCCACAGCAGCTCGTGCTGCTTCATCAGGAACTTACTCGGCTCACCGGGCACCCGCATCGAGCAATGGTTGTAGATGATGTCGTCCCAGCCATAGTGCGCGCACAGCCGGTAGACGGCGGCCAGGTCGATCCGAGCCTGCCATTCTTCCGGCGAGATGCCGGCGGGGGCGGTGGTGGCGGGATTGGCGTGCTGGTTCATGGGCGGGCCTCCGAATGCGAGGCCGGCAATGTAGCACGCGGGCGGGCGATTGTTAGGCCACGTGCCTGGGTCATCGGGCAGGAGATTTGCTCTCTTTCCGTCTTGGTGAGCGGAACGTGCGGCAGCGTCTGCTGCATTGCGCCAAAATGCGTCGGGTCGGCTTCGGACCTGACATTTCGTTGCGGGCGACAGCCTGCCGAAGAAATGACCAGTCTGTTCAACCGCGTAGCATTGCTGGCGCGCCGTGCCAGCTATATTTCTCCAACGATTCTGAAGGCCCTGGTCGATTTGGACCTGCCAAGGCACACTGGCTGACGGAGCCCGCGCGAATGTCCCTTAACCGCGTCACACTCGACGACAAGTACGACCTGACCAAAAGCCGAGTGTTCGTCACCGGCTATCAGGCACTGGTCCGCTTGACGCTGATGCAAAAGGAAATGGACCGCCGCGCCGGGTTGAACACCGCGGGCTATGTCACCGGCTATCGCGGCTCGCCGCTCGGCGGGCTGGACTATCAGTTTCAGCGCGTCGCGGCGCTGCTCAACAAGAACGACGTGGTGTTCCAGCCCGGCATCAACGAGGACTTGGCGGCGACCGCGCTGTGGGGCAGCCAGCAGGCCGAACTGCGCGGCGAGGGCAAGTACGACGGCGTGTTCGGCATCTGGTACGGCAAAGGCCCGGGCGTCGACCGTACTGGCGATGTGTTCCGCCATGCCAACTTCGCCGGCACCTCGAAGCACGGCGGCGTGCTGGCGCTGATGGGCGACGACCACACCGCGGAATCCTCCACCACTGCGCACCAGTCCGAATATCACTTCGTTGACGTGATGATCCCGATCCTGAACCCGGCTGGCGTTCAGGAGATCCTTGAGTACGGGCTCTACGGCTTCGCGATGTCGCGGTTCTGCGGCACCTGGGCGGCGCTGAAATGCATGCACGAGACGGTAGAGTCGACCGCCGTGATCGACGGCAGCCTGGAGCGCATCAAGATCGTCACGCCGACCGACTTCGCGATGCCCGAGGGTGGACTGAATATCCGACTGCGCGACACCTTCCTCGGCATGGAGGCACGGCTCTACGACTACAAGCGCGACGCCATGCTGGCGTTCATTCGTGCCAATCGGCTCAACAAGATCATCACCTCCGGCGGCCGCAATCCGAAGATCGGCGTCATCACGACGGGCAAGGCCTATCTCGACGTGCGCCAGGCGCTCGACGAGCTCGGCATCGACGAGGTGCGCTGCAACGACTTTGGGCTGCGTATCTACAAGGTCGGCTGCCCGTGGCCGATCAGCCGTCAGGAGCTCGCCGAGTTCGCGCAGGGCCTCGACCTCATCATCGTGGTCGAAGAAAAGCGCTCGTTGATCGAAGTGCAGGTGCGCGAGGAGCTCTACGGCACCGCCAACCAGCCGGTCTGCATCGGCAAGAAGGACGAGCAGGATAACTGGCTGTTCCCGGTCAAAGGTGCGCTCGATCCCAACGACGTCGCGATCTGCATCGGCGAGCGCCTTCTGAAGGTCGCACCGAACGAGCGGATTGCCGCGCACGTCGCCCGCCTCAAGGAGGCACAGCGCGTCCTCTCGGTAACGCAGGACGTCGCGGTGCGCACGCCGTACTTTTGCTCCGGCTGCCCGCACAATTCATCGACCGTGGTGCCGGAAGGCTCGCGCGCCTATGCCGGCATCGGCTGCCATTTCATGGCGCAATGGATGGACCGCTCGACATTGGGCTACACCCACATGGGCGGCGAGGGTGCCAACTGGATCGGCGAGGCGCCGTTCTCCAAGCGCGGTCACGTATTCCAGAACCTCGGCGACGGCACCTACAACCACTCGGGCTATATGGCGATCCGCGCCGCAATCGCGTCGGGCGTCAACATCACCTACAAGATCCTGTTCAACGACGCCGTCGCCATGACCGGCGGCCAGATGCACGACGGTGGCCTCACGGTGTGGCAGATCGCGCAGCAAGTCGCTGCCGAAGGCGCCAGGCGCGTCGTTGTGGTCAGCGACGAGCCAAAGAAATATCCGCCGGGCATCGAATGGCCGAAGGGCATCACGTTCCATCACCGCGACGATCTGCAGGTCGTGCAGCAAACACTCGCCGAAATTCCAGGTTGCACGGTGCTGATCTACGACCAGACCTGTGCGGCGGAGAAACGCCGGCGCCGCAAACGCGGCACATTCCCCGATCCGGACAAGCGCGTCATCATCAACGAATTGGTCTGCGAAGGCTGTGGCGATTGCGGTGTGCAATCGAACTGCGTGTCGGTGCAGCCCCTGGAGACCGAGTTCGGCAGGAAGCGCACCATCGACCAGTCGTCCTGCAACAAGGACTACTCCTGCGTCAAAGGCTTCTGCCCGTCGTTTGTCACCGTGCACGGCGCCAAGCTCAAGAAGGGCATGTCTGCCAATCTGGACGCGCCCATGCCGGCGCTACCTGAGCCGACGCTGCCGACGATCGGCCACACCTACGACATTATCGTCACCGGCGTCGGCGGCACCGGCGTCGTGACCATCGGCGGCATTCTCGGCATGGCGGCGCACCTTGAAGGCAAGGGCGTGGGCATCATCGACATGGCAGGCCTCGCGCAGAAAGGCGGCGCGGTCTACAGCCACATGCGGATCGCCGAGCGGCCCGAAGACATCCACGCCATTCGCATCGCGGCAGGCGGCGCCGACCTCGTGCTCGGCGGCGACATCGTGGTCGCTGGCAACAAGAAGGTGCTGGCGTCGGTCAAGCCCGGCAGCACCCGGATGGTCATCAATCTCGCCGAGTTCTTCCCCGGCGACTTCACCCGCAACGCCGACTTCTCGCTGCCGACCGAGCGGCTCAAGCGCGCGATCTCGACCGCTGCAGGCGCCGAGCAGACCCATTTCATCGATGCCAACCGGATCGCCACCGCGCTGTTCGGATCGACGCTTGCGAGCAATGTGTTCCTGGTCGGCTATGCCTATCAGCTCGGCGCCATCCCGCTGACTGCCGATGCGATCGAGCAGGCGATTGCGCTCAACGGCGAGGCGGTGAAGGTGAACATCGCGGCGTTCCAGTTTGGGCGCCGTGCCGCCGTCGATCCGGCCGGCGTCGAGGCGCTGGCGAAGCCGCCGGTCGAGGACGAAAACCGCAAGCTGTCGCAGTCGTTCGACGAGATGGTCGAACGCCGCGTCGAATTCCTCACCACCTATCAGAACGCCGGTTACGCGGCGCGCTACCGCGCGCTGGTCGAGAAGGTCAAGGCTGCAGAGGCGGCGAAGGCGCCGGGCAGCTGCGGCTTCGCCGAGGCGGTGGCGCGCTATCTGTTCAAGCTGATGGCGTACAAGGACGAGTATGAGGTGGCGCGGCTCTATACCGACGGCGATTTCGTCAAGCAGGTGGCCTGCGACGTTCGACGGCAAGGACCTGCGGTTCGAATTCCACCTGGCGCCGCCGTTCTTGGCCAAGCCCAATCCGGTGACCGGCGTGCCGCGCAAGATGTCGTTTGGTCCTTGGATGATGCGCGCGTTCAGCGTGCTGGCGAAGTTCAAGTTCCTGCGCGGCACGGCGCTGGACCCGTTCGGCTATGCGCAGGAGCGCAGGACCGAGCGCAAGCTGATCGCTGACTACGAGGCGCTGCTTGACGAACTGATGACAAAGCTTACTCCCGCCAATCACCCGCTGGCCGTGGCGCTTGCCGCGATCCCCGAGAAGATCCGCGGCTATGGCCACGTCAAGGCGCGGCATCTCACCGCCGCCAAGGCCGACGAAGCTGCGCTGCTGGAGCAGTTCCGCTCCGGCGTGCCGCCGCTCCTCAAGGCCGCGGAATAGCGAGAGTCGCCAGGTCGATCCGCGCCTTGCCCATCTCGACGGGCGCGTGGCAATAAGCCAAACTTTTCAGGGCGATGCGAAGACGCGACCGGGCGGCCGGTCCAGCGTGGAGACGGGACATGGATTGGATCAGGAGCGTCGAGTGGCCGGTATGGTTCGGCTACGCGGCCGTGCTGTCGAGCATCATCACCTGCGCGATGAAGACCATGATCCCGCTGCGGGTCGTGAGCATGATCTGCAACTCCCTCTTCATCATCTATGGCATCTTCGCGCACATTTACCCCACCCTCATCCTCAACTGCATCTTGCTGCCGCTCAACGGGCTGCGGCTGTTCCAGATGCGCAAGCTGATCGCCGACGTGGAGCGCGCGGCTGCGTCCGATCAGTCCTCGATCGACTGGCTGATGCCCTACATGTCCGGCCGGCAAGTCAAAAAGGGCGATATCGTGTTCCACAAAGGCGACGTCGCCGATGCCATGTACTACAGCGTGAGCGGGCGGTATCGGCTGGTCGAGTCCGGGATCGAGATTCCGCTCGGCCAGGTGTTCGGCGAACTTGGCCTGATCTCGCCCGGCAACACCCGGACGCAGACCATCGAATGCGTCGAGGACGGCCAGGTGCTCGCAGCGAGCTATCAGATGGTCAAGGAGCTGTACTTCCAGAATCCCGAGTTCGGATTCTATTTCCTGCGGCTCGCCAGCGAGCGCCTGTTCCAGAACATCGGCCGGCTCGAGGCCGAGCTTGAGCGCAAGAACGCGCAACTCGCGGCGCTCGCTCCCAAGACGGTCTAGTTCCGAGGAATTCGCGGTTCAGTTCCAGCCGAACAGGAAGTTCACCCGCCCCGTGACCATGTGGATCTCGGCCGGCACGGTGTGCACGACCTGGTTTGCCGCCGTGATGGACGGTCCGGATATCCCACCGACGTGCTGCTTGCTCCCCAGATCGATGTAGTCATAGCCGGCGCCGACGGTGATGTTCTTGTGCACGCGGTATTCCGTGCGGCGTCGTGGTTCCTGACGTCTCGATCTCGCCGCCGGCATAGCCGCCCTTGATGTAGAGCAGCCACTGCGGCGTGGCGAGAAAGCCGAGCCGGGCGGTCGCGGTGAACAGCGATTGGATCTCGGTGGTGACAGCCTGACTTGCGACCGGCGGGAACTGATTGAGGTTGGCAATCGTCTTCTTCAGCCCGGTCGCCGAAGTGGTGCCATTCGCGGCCCGCCCCGGTCTACTTGCGCCAGCCTTCACGCATCAACCAGTCGTAGAGCCAGGGCGACAGTCGCATCACCCACCACATCAGCCGCGCGGCAGCCGAGATCACCACCAGGCCCTTGTTCTTGCGGATGGCGCGGATCGCCACCTCGGCCACGCGCTCCGGAGTGATGCTGACGAAATCGGGGACGGAGTGCCGTCCCGGTTGTTCTCCAGAGATCGCGAAGTTCTGCAGCATCGGCGTGCGGACGAAGCCCGGACACAGCACGCTGACGCCAATGCCGCGGCGCCGGTACTCAACACGGATCGTGTTGGAAAATCCGATCAGGCCGAACTTGGTGGATTGATACGCCGCGCCTTTGCGCATTGTCACCAGGCCGAAGATGCTGGAGACGTTGAGGATGTGCGCTTCGCGCTGAGCGATGAAGGTCGGCAGCAGCTCCTGCACCAACTGGATCGGCGCCAGCAGGTTGGTTGCGAGGATTTGCCGGACCTGTTCCGCGCGCATCTGTTCGGTCGGCCCGTAGTAGGCGAGGCCGGCGTTGTTGACGAGAATATCGAGCCGCCCCCATTGCGACAGGATCGTCTGAACCGCAGCGCTGATTTGCGCCGGCTCCGAAATGTCGCAGCGCACGACGATCGCTTCCACGCCGTGGCCGCGCACTTCGGCGGCCGCTGCCTCGAGTCGTGCCTCGTCGCGGCCGAGTAGGGCAATACCTGCGCCCTCACGCGCCAGCGCCAGTGCGATCGCCCGGCCGATGCCGGAACCGGCGCCGGTGACCAGAGCTTTCTTGCCACGGATGATTTTCATGGACGGGGCGTCGGTATAGAATCACTGAAGGATTGTGGCACGAGGCTGCGATGGCCATTACCCTCAATCACACCATCGTTCCAGCGCGCGACAAGGTGGCGGCCGCCAAGTTCTTTGCGCGCATCTTCGGCTTGAAGCGCGGCCGCACCGGCTTTTTCGCCCCCGTCAAGGTCAACAAGACGCTGACCCTGCTGTTCGACGAAGAGGCCAAGCTGGAAAGCCATCACTACGCGTTCCATGTCAGCGAGCGCGAGTTCGATGCGATACTCGGCCGCGTCAAAAAGGCCGGGCTCGCCTACGGCAGCGCGCCGTGGAGCCTGACTGACGGCAAGCTCAACGATTGGGGCGGCGGCCGCGGCTTCTATTTCACCGATCCGGACGGCCATGTGCTGGAGCTGATGACGGTGCCGCAGTGAGCGGGATGACCGCCCGCAACTACTGCGCCGTGATGTTGTTGGACCGGACCACGTCGCCCCAGCGCTTGATCTCGCTCTTAAGCAAGGCGGTGGCTGCTTCCGGCGTCTGTTCGGCGACCGGATAGGCTTCCATGGCATTCTTGTCGAACACGTCGCGCACCTTGGGATTGCCGAGCGCCTCACGCAGCGCCGCATTGAGCCGCTCGACCACCGGGCGCGGCGTGCCCGCCGGCGCGAACAGGGTCTGCCAGAACGGCAGGTCGAGGCTCTTGTAGCCCGCCTCCACGAAACTCGGGACGTCCGGCAGGCCAGCGAACCGCTTCGGCCAGAAAACCCCGTAGCCCTTGAGCTTGCCCGACTTGACCAGTTCCGCCGCGACGGCAGCCGACAGGCAGCTCAGGTCGGCGTGGCCGGCGACGACGTCGTTGAGCGCCGGGCCGCCGCCTCGATACGGAATCTGGTCGGCCTTCGCGCCGGCCTCCTGCACGAACATCACGCCGCACACGTGTCCGAACGAGCCGACGCCGGCATGCGCCACCTTGGCCGTCTGCCCGGGCCCCCTCATCCAGCCCACCAGTTCTGGCAGCGAGTTGGCGGCAAGCGTGCTGCGTCCGACCATGACGGTTGCCATATTGGCCACGATGCCGATGCCGGTGAAATCCTTCTCGGCGTCGAAGGCCAGCTTGGGGTAGATCGCCGCGCCGATTGGAAGGCCGGGCTGGTGGATCAGGATGGTGTAGCCGTCCGGCGCGGCGCGCGCGACCCGGGCGGCGCCCAGCGTTCCGCCCGCGCCGCCGACATACTCGATGACAATCTGCTGGCCGAGCGTCTGCGACATGCTGTCGATCACCGGGCGCGCGACCGCGTCGGTGGCTCCGCCCGGCGGGAACGCGATCACCAGTGTGATGGTGCGCGACGGATAGCTCTGCGCCGCGGCGGGCATGGGCAGCGCCGCAAATGCCAACAGGGCGAGCCCCGTTGTTGCCACCCTGGCTCGGGCCGCGCCGGGCACGGCTACTGCGCTTGAATGTTGTTGGAGCGGATCACGTCGCCCCAGAGCTTGAGCTCGCTCTTGAGCAACGCGCCCGCTGCCTCCGGTGTCATTTGTTCGGGCGGAAACAGGTCCATGCCGCCGTCAGCAAACGTCTTTTGAACCCTGGCGTCGGCTAGTGAGTGGCGCAGTGCGGCATTCAAGCGGTCGATCAGCGGACGCGGCGTGCCTGCGGGAGCCATCAGCATGTGCCAGAAATCGAGATCGAGCTTCTTGTAGCCGACCTCGCCCATGGTCGGCAGCTCCGGCAGGCCGGCGAACCGGGTTCGGCCGATGATGGCGTAGCCCTTGAGCTTGCCGGCCTTGATCAAGGGGCCTGCCACCACCGCCGACTGCGAGCACAGGTCGACCTGATTGGCCAACAGATCATTCAGCGCCGGGCCCGCACCCCGGTAGGGAACCTGGGTGACCGCTCCGCCGATCTCCTGCGCGACCAGCACGCCGGCCAAATGACCAAACGAGCCGACACCGGCATGCGCCATCTTGGCGTTCTGTGCGGGATCTCTCATCCAGCGCACCAGCTCGGCGATGTTGTTCGGCGGCAGCGTCGAACGCGCCGTGAGAGTCGAAGCGGCGGTGTTGATGAGGCCGATGGTGACGAAATCCTTTTCGGCGTCGAATGCGAGGTTCTTGTAGAGCGTCATGCCGGCCGCCATCGCGACTTGATGCAGCAGAATGGTGTAGCCGTCCGGCGCGGCGCGGGCCGCGCGGCCCGCCGCGATCATGCCGCCGGCCCCGCCGATGTTCTCGACGACGACCTGCTGCCCGAGCGATTGCGACATGCTGTCCTGCATGATGCGCGCGATCGTGTCGGTCGCGCCGCCGGGCGGGTACGGCACGATCATCGTAATGGGACGATTGGGATAGGTCTGTGCCGATGCGGCGTCGGCCGCCATCAGGCAGGCGGCGAACAGAACAAAAGCAAATGCACGCCGAGACGTCATGTTGTCCCCTCCTTAAGCGCAACCCCCACAATGTTTCGTCGGCGTTTGCCGCTGCCTGTTGCGTACCGGTTTCTCCGGCTTTAGTCGTCTAGGCTAGCAATAGTGCGGGCGGGGCGCGAGCCGGGCAACGTCGCATCACGGAATCGTCCATAAAAATGCCACGCGCCACACCGATTGAGCTTGGGGAAGGGGGAACTCGATGAAATTCTTTAATGCCCTGAGCGTGTTGCTGGCCGCGCTGACGCTGGCCGGCTGCGGGTCGCTGTCGGTTCTAGGTACGCCCGCGACCGCGACCACGCTCAACGGCTTCCGCGCTGCCAACGGCCGCACCGAGCTTCGCTCTGACATCGCGCTCAGCGCGATGGCGAGCACGCATGCCGCCGACATGGCGCGGCGCGACACGCTCGACCACGCCGGCTTCAAGGAAAACCGCGGTCCGCGCGGCGCTCGCGCCGAGAACGTGGCGATGGGCTGCAAGGACACGGCGTGCGTGATCTCTCAATGGGCTAATTCGTCGGGCCATCGCCGCAACATGCTGATTCCAGGCCTGACGCGATATGGGCTTGCATCCGCGTCGTCGTCCTCGGGCAAGAAATACTGGACACTGCTGCTGGGTGAGTAAGCAGCTGGCATCATGAACGGAGAACTCGAATGAAAATCTGGCGTGTGGTCGTGTTTATCGTCGCGCTGACGCCTGTATGGGCTGTCGCCCAGTCGCATCAACCTTATGCCGGCTTGCAATCGCGAACGATCAAGGCGTTGTCAGCCGAGCAGATCGCCGATCTGCGCGCCGGCCGCGGCATGGGTTTGGCGCTTCCCGCAGAATTAAACGGTTATCCAGGTCCGCTGCACGTGATCGAACTCGCCGATCAGTTAGGGCTCAGTTCGGAACAGCGCGCGCGAATGCAGCAATTGTTCGAGCAGATGAAGGGCGAGGCGGTCGGAATCGGGAATCGGCTGATCGCGGAGGAGGAAGGGCTGGATCGCCTGTTTGCCGAACGCACCATAACGGCGGCGACGCTCGCCACCGCGACGCAGACCATCGGCGCGACCCAAGCGGCGCTGCGCGCGGCTCATCTGCGCTATCACCTGCTGGCCGCGGAGGCGATGACGCCGGCTCAAATGCAGCATTATGTCGAATTGCGCGGCTACAAGCCGGACGGCTCGGCACCGCCTCACCATGCGCCGCGTCATCATGGCGGTCACAGCCGATAAATCGGCTAGCCCTGCTGCAGGAACGCGATCGGCTCGCGCTTACTGTCGTCGAACACCGCTGCGGTGAGCGGCCCGCCCAGCACCGCTGCGGTATCGATATTCACTCGGTTCGTCCGCAGGTCGGGCCGTCCGCCTCTCACGGGGGTGTGGCCGTGCACGATGAAGCGGCCGTGGTCCCGCTGATCGGACAGGAACGGCTCGCGCATCCAGAGCAGATCGTGGCGATCCTGCCGATCGAGCGGGCGGGCCGGATTGATGCCGGCGTGAACGAACAATCGTTTGCCGTCGTCGTATTGCGTCGCCAGAGCGCGAAGCCACGCGACGTGGTCGGACGGGAGTTCCGAGGGGCGCGTTGCGCCATAGCTGCGCAAGGCCTTATCGCCGCCGTTGCGGACCACCCATTGGTCGATCTCGCCGGGATCGTCGATCGCGTGGAGCGCGAGGTCCTCGTGGTTGCCGCAGAGGCACACGACATCGCCGGGCCGCCGCCTTTGCAGATCGATCACATATTCGAGCACGCCCCGGCTGTCCGGCCCGCGGTCGATGTAATCGCCGAGGAAGACAAATTTGGCCGAATCCCCGCCGTCCGCGCGGCACCGCGCAACCAGCCCTTCAAGCTTGTCCAGGCAGCCATGAATGTCGCTGAGTGCGTAGGTCCGCGCCATGGTCACTCTCAACGTCAAGACACGAACTGCCGGCTACGCCATTAGTTCAATGCAAACCAGAGCTTTCCAACCACCGTCGGACTGCACCAGCGTGACATCAGGCCGTCAGGGTTGGTGATGGGATTGATGCGGCCGCCGGGTGTCGCGTTTGGATCGCCGGTGAAGACGTAGCAATTCTCCTTCGACAAATTGGTGTCGTAGTACCGCAGGTCGATGTTGAGGAATTTGTGGCTGAAGGTCACGCCCGCCTGCCAATTGAGATAGGCGGGCAATTCGAATCCGCCGAGCGCAAGCGACTGATTGCCGAACCACGAGTAGCCGGCGGCGGCGGTGAACGAGACGCCGAGATCCTGCGGAAGCAGACGAGCCGGCACTTCGTAGCCAAATCCGGCCGCCGCATACTGGCTCCAGGCGCCGGTGTTGGAGACGTTGGGCGAATAGGCGTAGCCGGCTGCAATGCGGATGGATTCTCCGATCGGAGCAACGCCGCGGAAGGCGGCCTCCCAATATTCGATGCCATTGGTCGGACCGCCGGGTGTTTCGCCGGGATAAGCGAAATAGATGGCGCCGATATCGAACTCGATGGTGCCGAGCGTCGGACGCACGCCGCCGCTCACCGTGATCTCGGACGATGGATCGGTCGGCAATTTCACGGAGGCCACAGTGGCCCCGGCATAAAGCCACCTGTACGTCGCTTCGACACCGGCGCCAACCGCCGGTTTGCGATCGGACAAGGTCGTGCCGCGATAGATGTAGTCCGATGCAATGCCCGCCTTGGCGCTGAATTGGAGCGTCTCTCCCTCGACCTCCTTCGACGCGCGGGGAGTTTCAGCGCCGGCCCAGCCGCGGCCGCCGAGGTTGATCGACTTGTTCGAACCGCCATCCAACGATGGCGCCAAGGTCTGGGCGTATGCCGCCTCACCGGCGATTCCTCCTAGGCAACCGTGCATAATGCCGATCAGGAGAAGGACTCTACGACGCATGTCATTGGCCTTCATTGCGCCTGGGGCGGCAGCAGGTAGAGCGTCATGGCGAAGATCAGGTACACATTCACAACGAGCACGCCGACGAACCAGTTCGAACGTCCGGCGCTCGTGACCAGGAACGCGGTGATGGTTGCGATGATCATCATCGCGATGGCGCCCGGCCAGAATTGCAGGTTCATCGGCGATGGACCCATGACGTAGCTGAGCAGCACGAGCACAGGGGCGACAAATAGCGCGATCTGCGATGCGCTACCCAGCGCAATGCCCACGCTGAGGTCCAGCCGGTTCTTGCGGGCGCCGGAAAACGCCGCAACCATTTCGGCGGCGCCGCCGACCAACGCCACGATGATGAAGCCAACGAACGCTGGCGACATTCCGAAAGCCTCTGCCGCGTGTTGCATCGACTCGACGAACACCTCGCTCGTAAGCGCAACAAGCACCGTGACGCCGGCCGAGCGTGGCCAAGGCCAGGCCCATGGGCCACGCCTCTTCGTCATGTTCGGCGTGCTTCGAACTGCCGAACAACTCGCCGTGCGTCTTGAACGAGAACACCATGCTGAGTCCGTAGGCCACGATCAGCAGCACCGCGAGGCCTACGCTCAACGCCTGGGTAAACTCCGCCGTCGCCGTCGGCGCATCTGCAGCCAGCACCGATGGAATCAGCAGCCCAACGGTCGCGAGGAAAAGCAGGCCCGCCTGCAGCCGCGCGCTGTTGCGGTTGTATTCCTGGACGTGATGCTTGAGCCCTCCGAGCAGAAACGCCATGCCCAGCATGAACAGGGTGTTGGTGACGATTGCGCCGGCGATGGACGCCTTCACGAGCACGTATTGACCGGCACGTAGCGCGGTGAGCGCGATGATCAGCTCAGTGAGGTTTCCCAGCGTGGCATTCAGCAGGCCGCCGATGGTATCGCCCGTCTTAGCGGCCACCGATTCTGTGGCGCGGCTCAGCAGTGCGGCCAATGGCACGATGGCCAGGACGGAAAGAACGAACAGCAACGTATGCGCATCGGGCCGGAATGCTTGCACACCAAACAAGACAGGCACCATGGCGAGCAGCCAGAGCAGGCGATTGTGCCGGATTTCGTTGAGCAACGGGTTCATGGGTGCGGTTCCGCCGGATGCAGGGAAACTATTCGCACACGGGCAGCCTATCCTTGACGAAAATCAAATGCCTCGACATTCCGCTCGGCTCAGCCACCGAGCACTATCGCGATTCCCACCATGACAGCGCCAATCGCGACCATGACGAGGCCGGTCGGCCACGGACGAAGTCCGGCGGTTCGCGCGAACACATAGCCGCACATGAAGAGCATCGCGATCGCGATGGCGTTGGAAACCCGGAGCGCCGGACGCAGCTCATCGATGAACAGGAATGGGATGATGACCGGAATGGTCGAAAGCACCACGAGCAGGCAGATACCCAGGGCGCCCAGCCATTCGTCTTTTGTCAGGCCGGGACGCTGTGGCGATGCCGGAAGCTTGATCAGCTTCTGTCGCATCGATTCCAGTTCGTCGCGCGAGAGCACGGACACGAGCGGTGCGGGCAATGCGTCCGCCAAGGTGCGTCGGCCGGCATCGGGATCGCTGGTCTGCCGGACCGTACGCAATTTCAGAAGGTTGCCCCCTCGCTCGCCGAGGCAGCTCATCAAATACAGTCCGGCGTCGATGATGCCCCAGGCCAGATTGCAGCCGAGCGCGCCCAGGATCATGGTTTTGACCTCCGCACGCCCCGCGGTGATGACGCTCAGCGTGCCGGTGCTGGTCAGGACCATGATCAGCCCGAACAGGATCTCGGATATCCGATCGATCGGGTCGAGCCAGCCAAGGGAAGCGCGTTCCCGATTGTTCGTCATTGCGCTCGCCGGCCCCCGCCAAGACGATCAGAAAGTCGAGCAAACTGTATGCGCGTGCTGCAGCGAACTCTAGCTCAAGGTAAGCAGCGATGGTAGGGCGTGTCCAATTCCGGTAGCCCTGGAAAGATCCGCGTTATCTTGTTCTCACCGTCCGGTTTGACGCTGAACTGGTAGTTCTGAAGCACAACGTCGTTCGAACATAGCGCAAGGAGATGGATGAAGGCGCCATCTTCCTTGCGGGTCTTGATCGCGCAGGTGAGAATTTTCCCCCTGATCTGGTTCTGGTCGATGACGAAGCCGCTGCCGTAGAGGTCAGCGTCCTTTGCCACGACAATTCGATCGCCGCGCTTTGTAAACACTTTGCTGCAAGCCGCTGCATTGCTGGCCCAGGCGCCATTGAGTTCAATCGCCTGCGCGTCGCCCGCATGGAAAAGCAGGCACGCCGACACGCCGAATGCCTGGCCAAAAGCGCGCATCCTTGCCTCCCTTCGAATGCTACTTCGCGTTCCTATCCCTTCCCATTCCCGATCGCGCGCCACACCACCTCCGGCGTCGCCGGCATCGCGATGTGCTTGACGCCGAACTCGGCGAGCGCATCGACCAGCGCGTTGGCGACCGCCGGCATCGCGCCAACGCAGCCGGCTTCGCCGGCACCCTTGACGCCGAGCGGATTGGTCTTGGTCGGCACCGGGTTCGCCTTCACCTCGATGGTCGGGAAGTCGTGGGCGCGCGGCATCGCATAGTCCATGAACGAGCCGGTGGTGAGCTGGCCGTCGGCGTCGAAGTTGATGTCCTCTTTCAGGATTTGGCCGACACCCATCGCTACACCGCCGACAATCTGGCCCTTGAGCAGCAGCGGGTTCATCACCGTGCCGACGTCGTCCACCACGTTGTAGCGCACGACCTCGACCTTGCCGGTTTCCGGGTCGACCTCGACCTCGCAGACGTGCACGCCGTTCGGGAAGTTCTCGACGTCGGCCTGATACACCGCGGTGGCGTAGAGACCGGCTTCCATGCCCTTCGGAAGCTTCGCCGGATTGAACGAGTCCTGCGCCACGTCCTTGATGGTCGTGGTCTGGTTGGTCTTGGTGCTGGAGAAGATGCCTTCGTTGAAATTCAGGTCGGCGACATCGACCTTGAGATTGTGCGCGGCGATCGCCTTGGCCTTGGCGATGACCTTTTCGCCGGCATTGTGGAATGCTGCGCCCGACATGGTGGCCGAGCGCGAGCCGCCGGTGCCTTCGCCAAAGAACACCTTGTCGGTGTCGCCCTGGATGTACTCGATATCTTTGGGGTGGATGCCGAGCTTATCGGCCACCACCTGCTTGAACGTGGTTTCGTGGCCCTGGCCCTGGTTGATGCTGCCCGAGAAGATCGAGACCGTGCCGCCGCGATCGAAGCGGATTTCGGCGCCCTCGAAGCTCGGTGCCGCCGCGCGCTCGATGGTGTTGGACATGCCAAGCCCGCGCAGCTTGCCTTGCTTCTTGGACTCCGCCTTGCGTTTGGCGAAGCCCGCGACATCGGCGAGCTTGAGCGCCATATCCATGCCCTTCTCGAACTCGCCGGAGTTGTAGGTGAAGGTGAGGCTGGTTTTGAACGGCATCGCTTCGGGCGGAATGTAATTCTTCCGCCGCAGCTCCGCCGGGTCCATGTTCAATTCCTTCGCGGCGACGTCCACCATCCGCTCGATCACATAGGCCGCTTCCGGGCGCCCGTTGCCGCGATACGGACGGCACGGATGGGTATGGGTGAACACCGCGGTCGATTCGACGTACATCGCCGGCGTGCGATAGACGCCGGCGAGCGTGCCGAGATTGCCGGTGTAGGCCTGAAAGCCGGATTGCAGGTAGGCGCCGGCGTTGACGAACGAGTTGACCCGGAAAGCGAGGAACGTGCCGTCCTTGTCGAGCGCAAGCTCGGCGTCGGTGACATTGTCACGCGCCATCGCGTCGGACAGGAATGCCTCCGAACGCGTGCTCATCCACTTCACCGGCCGGCCGGTGATCTTGGAGCCGAGCAGGCACAGCGGCACCTCGTTGTAGATCGCCGACTTCATGCCGAAGCTGCCGCCGATGTCGGGCGCGATCACGCGCACCTTGTGTTCCGGCACCTTCAGCACCAGCTTGGCCAACTCGGCGCGATAGGGATGCGCGCGCTGCAGCGTGGTGTAGAGCGTGTAGTGGTCGGTGATCGGGTTGTAGTCGCCGACCGAGCCTCGTGGCTCCATCGACGCGGTGGTCACCCGATTGATAACGAGGTGGTGCTTGACGATATGCGCCGCGTTGGCGAACGCCGCCTCGGTCTTGGCCTTGTCGCCATGGATCGCGGTGAAGCAGATGTTGCTCGGGCAATTCTCCCAGACCAGCGGCGCGCCGGGCTTGGCGGCCTCGGCGGTGCCGAGCACGGGCGGCAGCGGCTCGTAGTCGACCTCGATCAGCTCGCAGGCATCCATCGCCTGGTTCTTGGTCTCGGCGACCACGAAGGCGACGTAGTCGCCGATGAAGCGCACCCGATCCTTGACCAGCGCGGGGTAGGGCGGCCGGAAATTCTGCGACCCGTCGCGCCGTTTGTGGGTGCCCGGCACCGGCAGGTCGCCCCAGCCCGACTTGATCCAGTCGTCTCCGGTCAGCACCGCCAGCACGCCCGGCGCCGCCTTCGCAGCCGTGGTGTCGATCTTGCGGATTTTTGCGTGTGCGTGCGGCGAGCGCAGCACGTGGCCGAACGCCATCCTGGGCAGCACGACATCGTCCACATATTGCCCGCCGCCGCGCAGCAGCCGTGGATCCTCGAAGCGGGGCACCGCCTGACCGATTGCAAATTCACCCATATCAAACCCTCATTCCAGCTTCGTCATGCCGGCGTGTGCCGGGCCTCCACGTCTTTCATGCAGCAAAGCAAGACGTGGATGGCCGGGACAAGCCCGGCCATGACGTCTTTTTAGCATAGCCCGGCGAACTTGGCTTAGCCTTTGGTCCACCGCGACTTTGGCAAGGCTTGACCGCTCCGCGGCGGTCAATTCTTATCGACAGCGAACCTGCTGGGGGCAGCGGGGAAGGGGAGCAGGCCGCGCGGCGGGACCAGCGCGGCCAACGGAGGAAGCGGTGGCAGCCGAGGCCAGCGCGCAGACGCATTCCGGTGCCGGCGCCGGCGGGCAGCCCGACACCTTTCCAAAGCTTTTGATCCGCAACGCGCAGATGTTCGGCGACCGGCCGGCGCTGCGGCACAAGGATTTGGGCATCTGGCAGACCTGGTCTTGGTCGCGCCTCCACGACGAGGTGCGAGCCTATGCGGTCGGCCTCAACCGGGTCGGCGTGCGCCGCGGCGACGCGATTGCGATCGTCGGCGTCAACCGGCCGAAAATCTACGCGTCGGTGATGGCGGCGCAGACGCTTGGCGCCATTCCGGTGCCGGTCTATGCCGACGCGGTGGCGAACGAGCTTGCTTTCGTGCTGGCCCACGCTGAGGTGAAATTCGCCGCGGTGGAGGACCAGGAGCAGGTCGACAAGATCCTCTCGGTCGCGGACAAGGTGCCGAAGCTCAAGACCATCGTCTACGACGAGTCGAAAGGGTTGCGCGAATACGACCGCACCAACCTGCGCGCGATCGACGAGGTGATCGCCGACGGCCGTGCCGCGCTCGCCGATCCCAACGTTAGTGCGTGGCTTGATGCCGAGATTGCGGCGGGCAAGGGCTCGGACACCTCGATCATCCTCTACACCTCGGGCACCACCGGCCAATCCAAAGGTGTGGTGCTTTCGGCGCAAGGCTGCATTGCCGCTGCGCGCGACACCGTCGCGTTCGACAAGTTGACCGACCGGGACGAGGCGTTGGCATATCTGCCGATCGCCTGGGTCGGCGATCACTACCTCAACTACGCGCAGCAGCTGGTCGCCGGCTTCTGCACCGCGTGCTGCGAAACCAGCGACACCGCGATGCAGGACCTGCGCGAAATCGGCCCGACCTTCTACTTTGCGCCGCCGCGCACCTTCGAGGCGATGCTCACCCGGGTGATGATCCGCATGGAGGATGCGGGCCTGCTCAAGCGCAAGATGTTCCACTATTTCGTCGGCGTGGCGCGCCGCTACGGCGAAAAAATCCTCAACGGCGAAAGCGTGCCGCTGACCGGCCGGCTGGCTTACGCGGTCGGCAAGGTCCTGGTCTATGAGCCGCTCAAGAACGTGCTCGGCCTGTCGCGCGTGCGCGTCGCCTATACGGCCGGCGAGGCGATCGGCCCCGACCTGTTCTCGTTCTACCGCTCGCTCGGTTTGAACCTGAAGCAGCTCTACGGTCAGACCGAAGCGTTCCTCTACGTCACCGCGCAGCCGGACGGCCAGATCTATTCCGACACTGTCGGCCCCGCGGTGCCCAACGTCGACATCCGCATCGCCGAGAACGGCGAGGTGCTGTTCAAGTCGCCCGGTCAGTTCGTCGGCTACTTCAAGGACGAAGCCAAGACCAAGGACGCGATGACGCCGGACGGCTATGTGAAAACCGGCGATGCCGGCTTCTTCGACCAGAAGACCGGCCATCTGAAAATCATCGATCGCGCCAAGGATGTCGGCAAGCTCAACGACGGCACGCTGTTCCCGCCGAAGTACATCGAGAACAAGCTCAAGTTCTTTCCCAACCTCCGTGAGGTGGTGGCTTACGGCGACGGGCGTGATTTCGTCGCCGCAATGATCAACATCGACCTCACCGCGGTGGGAAGCTGGGCGGAGCGCAACAACGTGGTCTACGGCTCCTACCAGGAGCTCGCCGGCCATCCGCTGGTCTACGACATGATCACCAAGAACGTCGAGGAGACCAACCGCGCGCTCGCCGCCGACCAGGCTACCGCGGGCGCACAGATCAAGCGCTTCCTGATTCTGCACAAGGAGCTTGACGCCGACGACGGCGAACTGACCCGCACCCAGAAGGTTCGCCGCGGCTTCATCGCCGATCGCTACGCGCCGCTGATCGCCGCGCTTTATGACGGCTCATCCGAGGCGGCGATCTCGACCGAGGTGACGTTCGAGGATGGCCGCAAGGGCGTGATCTCCGCCAAGGTGAAGATCCGGGATGCGGCGACATCGCCGTCCGCGGTGGAGAAGGTGGCATGAGGGCCCCCGCCGCCAGCGAGATCGCGGCCGGCGAGATTCTGCTGTCGGTTGAGAATGTGTCGCTGTCGTTCGGTGGGGTGCACGCGCTGCGCGACGTGTCGTTCGATATCAGGAAGGGCGAGGTGCGCGCCATCATCGGCCCGAACGGCGCCGGTAAGACCTCGATGCTCAACGTCATCAACGGCTTCTACCAGCCGCAGAAGGGTCGGATCACCTTCAAGGGCGAGACGCGCAGCACCATGCGGCCCTACGAGGCGGCGCGCGGCGGCATTGCGCGCACGTTCCAGAACGTCGCGCTGTTCCGCGGCATGAGCGCGCTCGACAACATCATGGCCGGCCGCACGCTGAAGATGCATCGCGGCTTCTTCTGGCAGCTCATTCATTTCGGGCCGGCGCGCGCGGAAGAGATCGAACACCGCGAGCGAGTCGAGGAGATCATCGACTTCCTGGAGATCCAGGCGATCCGCAAGGTGCAGGTGGCGCGGCTGCCCTACGGGCTGCAGAAGCGGGTCGAGCTCGGCCGCGCGCTGGCGATGGAGCCTGATCTCCTGCTGCTCGACGAACCGATGGCTGGCATGAACCTCGAGGAGAAGGAGGACATGTCGCGCTTCATTCTCGACGTCAGCGATCACTACGGCACCACCATCGCGCTGATCGAGCACGACATGGGCGTGGTGATGGACCTGTCGGACCGCGTGGTGGTGCTCGACCACGGCGTCAAGATCGCCGACGCCACGCCCGACGAGGTGAAGCGCGACCAGAACGTGATCGACGCCTATCTCGGAGTGGCGCACTGATGCTGGGCCCGTTCCTCGAAACCCTGATCGGCGGCCTGCTCACCGGCGTGCTCTATGCGCTGGTCGCGCTCGGCTTCGTGCTGATCTTCAAGGCTTCGGGCGTGTTCAACTTCGCCCAGGGCGCGATGGTGCTGTTCGCCGCGCTCTCGGTGGCGCGGCTGTCCGAGGTGATGCCGCTGGTCCTCGCGGTGGCGTGCGCCATCGTGATCATGACGGCGCTGGCCTACGCGATCGAATTCCTGGTGCTGCGCCGCCTGGTCAATCAGGAGGGCATCATCCTGTTCATGGCGACGCTCGGCATCGCCTATTTCCTGGAAGGCTTCGGCGAGACCATCTGGGGCAGCGACATCTACAAGATCAACCTCGGCATTCCGAAGGAGCCGATGTTCTTCTTCGAGAACGTGTTTCCCGGCGGCCTGCTGATCGACCGCGAGGAGGTCGCCGCCGCGGTCGGCTGCGCCATCCTGGTCGCCGGGCTTGCCGTGTTCTTCCAGGTCACGCGGGTCGGCCGCGCCTTGCGGGCGGTCGCCGACGATCACCAGGCGGCGCAGTCGGTCGGCATCCCGCTCAATACTATCTGGCTGATCGTGTGGGCGGTGTCCGGCATCGTCGCGATCGCCGCTGGCATGGTGTGGGGCTCCAAGCTCGGCGTGCAGTTCTCGATCTCGCTGGTCGCGCTGAAGGCGCTGCCGGTGCTGATCTTGGGCGGCTTCACCTCGATCCCCGGCGCGATCGTCGGCGGGCTGATCATCGGCGCCGGCGAGAAGCTCGCCGAGGTGATGCTCGGCCCGATTCTGATCAAGATGTTCGATCTCGCCGGCGGCGGCATCGAGAACTGGTTCGCCTACGTGCTGGCGCTCGTCTTCCTGCTGTTCCGCCCGCAGGGGCTGTTCGGCGAAAAAATCATCGAGCGGATTTGAGCGCATGATCCATGCGCAAATAAAACAGGTAAGTCGTGTTCTATCGCGAAGCCGGCCAGTTCAAGACCTCGTACCGCAGCGATCAGGCGATCTTCCCGATCGCGCAGGACCGCTGGTTCGTCATCCTGATCGTCGCGTTCGGCTTCCTGGTGATCCCGTTCATCGCCGGCCAGTACCTCTATACGGAAGTGCTGATCCCGGTGCTGATCCTGTCGCTCGCCGCGATCGGGCTCAACATCCTGACCGGCTATTGCGGGCAGCTTTCGCTTGGCACCGGCGGCTTCATGGCGGTCGGCGCCTACGCCTCCTACAATCTGCTGCTGCACTTTCCCGAATCCAACCTGATCGTCGTGTTCCTGTTCGGCGGGCTGATGGCGATGCTGGTCGGCGTTCTGTTCGGCATCCCGTCGCTGCGCATCAAGGGCTTTTACCTCGCGGTCGCGACGCTGGCCTCGCAGTTCTTCATCGAATGGGTGTTCGCGCGGGTGAAGTGGTTCACCAACTACGCACCCTCCGGCTCGGTCGCGGTCGCCAATCTCGACCTGTTCGGTTTCCCGATCCAGACGCCGATGCAGAAGTATTTGTTCGTGCTGGCGCTGGTGGTGGTGCTGGCGCTCGCCGCCAAGAACTTGATCCGCGGCCGGCTTGGCCGCATGTGGATGGCGACACGCGACATGGACATCGCCGCCGAGATCATCGGCATTCGCCCGCTGCACGCCAAGCTGTCCGCATTCGCGGTGTCGTCGTTCTACATTGGGGTCGCCGGCGCGCTGTGGGCGTTCCTGCGGCTCGGCTCGTGGGAGCCGCTCGCGTTCGACATCAACCGCTCGTTCCAGATCCTGTTCATGGTCATCATCGGCGGACTCGGCTCGATCCTGGGCTCGTTCCTGGGCGCCGCCTTCATCGTGCTGATGCCGATCTTCCTGAATCAGGTTCCTGGCCTGCTCGGCATCCCACTGTCGACTGCGATGATTTCGCACCTTGAGTTCATGATCTTCGGCGCCATGATCGTGTTTTTCCTGATCGTGGAGCCGCACGGCCTCGCGCGTTTATGGGCCATTGCCAAGGAAAAGCTGCGGCTGTGGCCGTTCCCCTACTAACGGGCATATTGAGGGGCGGTCGGATCGTTGGCACTATGGGGCCAAGGAGCGGGCCGGCCCCGCGCCCTTGGAAAAAAAGCCGGAAAGAGGGAGGTTTCGATGATGGTGAAATATGTCGGCGCAGTTGTCGCCGCAGCGCTGGGAAGCGCGGCCTTTGCCGCCCCGGCGCTGGCGCAGAACGAGCAGTTCATCCCCGCGCTGGTGTACCGCACCGGCGCCTACGCGCCCAATGGCGTGCCGTTCGCCAACGGCATTGCCGACTACTACAAGCTGGTCAACGCGCGCGACAACGGCATCAACGGCGTGCGGATCACCACCGAGGAATGCGAGTTCGGCTACGCCACCGACCGCGGCGTCGAGTGCTATGAGCGGCTGAAGAAGAACGGCCCGACCGGCGCGGCGTATGTGATTCCGCTGTCGACCGGCGTGACCTTCGCGCTGACCGAGAAGACGACCACCGACAAGATCCCGCTGATCTCGATGGGTTACGGCCGCTCGGAATCGCGCGACGGCTCGGTGTTCCAGTGGAACTTCCCGCTGCTCGGCACCTACTGGACCGCCTCCGACATCATCGTCCAGCACATCGCCAAGAAGGAAGGCGGCTTCGACAAGCTCAAGGGCAAGAAGATCGCGCTGGTTTATCACGACAGCCCGTACGGCAAAGAGCCGATCGCGCTGCTCACCGAGCGCGCCAAACGCCACGGCTTCGAGACCATGTTCCTGCCGGTCACGCATCCCGGCGTCGAGCAGAAGGCGACCTGGCTGCAGATCCGCCAGAACCGGCCCGACTACGTCCTGCTCTGGGGCTGGGGTGTGATGAACTCGACGGCGATCAAGGAAGCGGTCGCGGTCGGCTATCCGCGCGACAAGTTGTACGGCGTGTGGTGGTCGGGCGCCGAGCCCGACGTGCGTCCGGCCGAAGGCGGCGCGACCGGCTACAATGCGGTGACGCTGCAGCACTCCGCCGGCCAATTCAAGTTGCACGAGGACCTCAAGAAGCACGTCTATGACAAGAACCAGGGCTCCGCGAAGTGGGAGGAAACCGGCGAGATCCTCTATGTCCGCGGCCTGATCAACGCCATGCTCGGCGTCGAGGCGATCCGCACCGCGCAGAAGAAGTTCGGCAACAAGCCGATGACCGGCGAGCAGGTTCGTTGGGGTCTTGAGAACCTCGACATCACGGCCGCACGCATCACGGAGCTCGGCTTTGACGGCGTGCTGAAGCCGATCAAGGTGTCCTGTCAGGATCACGAGGGCGCGCGCACCGGCCGCATCCAGACCTGGGACGGCAAGAACTGGAAGATCACTTCGGACTGGTATGAATCCGACGACAAGGTGATCGCGCCGATGGTCAAGGAAGCTGCGCAGAGATACGCGGCCGAGAAGAAGATCGCGCCCGGCTGCCTGACCAACTGATGTCGGCCGGCACGGACCACACCAAACAGGAGGCGGCGGCAACGCCGCCTCCTTCTCACATAGCCGCGGCGGAGCCGCCGCGTTCTTCTACGATGACGTCGAATGCGCGCAAGACGATCCTGTCGGTGAACAACATCGAGGTCGTCTACAACCACGTCATCCTGGTGCTCAAAGGCGTCTCGCTGGAGGTGCCGACGCGCGGCATCGTGGCGCTGCTCGGCGCCAACGGCGCCGGCAAAACCACGACGCTGAAGGCAATCTCCAATCTGCTGCACGCCGAGCGCGGCGAGGTCACCAAAGGCTCGATCGTGTTCGAGGGCGACGAGGTGCACTCGCTGACGCCGAACGAGCTGGTCCGCCGCGGCTGCATCCAGGTGATGGAAGGCCGGCGCTGCTTCGCGCATCTCACTGTCGAAGAGAACCTGCTGACCGGCGCCTATACCCGCAAGGACGGCCAGGCCGCGGTGAAGCGCGATCTCGAGATGGTCTATGCGTATTTCCCGCGACTCAAGGATCGCCGCGGCTCGCTGGCCGGCTACACCTCGGGCGGCGAGCAGCAGATGTGCGCGGTTGGCCGCGCGCTGATGTCGCGGCCGAAGATGATCCTGCTCGACGAGCCGTCGATGGGGCTCGCGCCGCAGATCGTCGAGGAGATTTTCGACATCGTGAAGAACCTCAACGAAAAGGAAAACGTGTCGTTCCTGCTCGCCGAGCAGAACACCAACATGGCGCTGAAGTACGCGCAGTACGGCTACATATTAGAGAACGGCCGCGTGGTGATGGACGGCCAGGCCAAGGCGTTGCGCGAGAACGAGGACGTCAAGGAATTCTATCTCGGCATCGCCGAGGGCAAGCGCAAGTCGTTCCGCAACGTGAAGCACTACAAGCGGAGAAAGCGATGGTTGGCCTGAACCCCGGAACAGGACTATGACTGATCGACGCATGGCCGCGACGTTCGCTGCCTTGATTTTTGCAACCGTCCTGTCCCAGCCGGCAGCAGCCGCACTCGCGCTGGCGATCGGTGTGACCAGCAATCCGAACGACGGCATCGCGATCGGCACGGCATACAACTACAGTACGCTGGACGGAGCTCGCGAGCGGGCGATGCGCGAATGTCGCACTTTCAAGGCCGCGCCGAAGGCCAATCGCTTTTGCCGGTTGATCGGGGCGCTCGAAAAGGGCTGCCTCGCGGCCGCCTTCGATCCCAAGAGCGACTCCACCGGCATGGGTTGGGCCCTGGCGGAAAACCGCGACGGCGCAGAACGGCAGGCCATGGACGCCTGCCGAGCGGCGGCCCCGACGGGGCGTCAGCAATTCTGCAAGGTCGACATCAGCCGCTGTGACGGTGATTGATCTGGCTCGAACTCCTGAACGTCCTCGTGCTCGCGCAGCGAACACGCCTCGCCGTCCATCACCACGCGGCTGACCTCGGCATCGCTGAGGGCAAGCGCAAGTCGTTCCGCAATGTGACGCACGGCAAGCGCAGGAAGCGCTGGCTGGCATAAGCTTCTGATTTCAACTATGTCTTGTCCGGAAAAGCCGCTAGCGCGAGTCGGCTATGACCCGTGACGCCGAGAAGGTAGTTCTGGAGTATCTCCGGCGGCTTGATCGCCGGCTGGAAGTAATGGCGGCTGACACGCGCGATCTGAAAATTCGAATCACTTTGATCGAACAAGGTCTGGCGCTGGTCAATCAGCGCGTCGACCGCGTCGTGCAGCGCCTGACTCAGATCGGGCGTCGACTCGATCTCGTGGAAATCTGAAAGGTCGGCCAGCGTCTGGCGGTGCGACATGCCCATCCTCGCCGCCCTCGGCATTCTGCTACTTCTCGCCCTCGTGTTCGGGCCGAGCTGGTGGGTGAGGCGCGTGCTGGCGAAGCATGGGGCCGACCGGCCGGACCTGCCAGGCACCGGCGGCGAATTCGCACGCCACCTGCTCGACGAGCTCAAGATGAGCGACGTCAAGGTCGAGATCACCGACAAGGGCGATCACTATGATCCCGAAGATCGCGCCGTGCGGCTGTTGCCGCAGCATCATGACGCCCGTTCGGTTTCCGCAGTGGCCGTTGCAGCACACGAGGTCTCGCACGCCATTCAGCATGCGCGGGGCGAGCCTGCTTTCATGCGGCGCATCGAGCTGGTGAAACAGCTGGTCTGGGTGCAACGGCTCGCGATGGCGGTCTTGCTGCTGCTGCCCTGGACGGGCCTGTGGGGCAAATCGCCGGCACTGGCCCTGCTCAACTTTGGCGCCGTGATCGCGCTTCTGGGGATCGGCGTCGTGGTGCATGCCGTGACGCTGCCGGTCGAGTATGACGCGAGCTTCAACAAGGCGCTTCCGGTTCTGGAGGGTCGCCGTTATCTTTCCGAGCAGGACATGCCGGCCGCGCGCAGCGTATTGAAGGCCGCGGCCTACACCTATGTCGCTGCGGCACTCGCGACCTTGCTCAACATCGCGCGTTGGGCGCGATTTTTCCGCTTTTGAATCTCGAGGCAGACCATGCCCGACCATTACGACGCCCTCGAAACCCGCGATCCCGTGGAGCGCGAGGGCGAGACGTTTGCAGCGTTGCCGCAGCTCATCGCCTGCGCCATGACGGCGCCCGGCTGGGCTGCGCATCTCAAGGGCGTCGATGCAAAATCGATCACGTCGCGCACAGCGCTCGCCAGGCTGCCGTTGCTGCGCAAGTCGGACCTGCACGCCCTGCAGCAGGCCGCGCCGCCGTTCGGCGGCTTTAACGTTACGCCGGCCGGCAAGGTGAAGCGCCTGCACATGTCGCCCGGCCCGATCTTCGAGCCCCAGGGACACGGCGAGGACTTCGGCGGCGCGGCGCGCGCGATGTTCGCCGCCGGCTTCCGCCCGGGCGATGTGGTGCACAACTCGTTCTCCTACCATCTCACGCCCGGCGCCTACATTCTTGAGGCAGGGGCGCACACGCTCGGCTGCGCCACCATTCCGGGCGGCGTCGGCAACACCGAGCAGCAGCTTGAGGCGATCGCACACTACCGGGCGAAGGGCTACATCGGCACGCCGGACTTCCTGAAGGTCCTGCTCGACACCGCGGAGAAGTCCGGCAAGGACGCGTCGTCGATCAAGCGTGGGCTCGTTTCCGGCGCGGCACTGCCAGCTTCATTGCGCGAGGAACTGCGCGGCCGCGGCATTGCGGTGCTGCAATGCTACGCCATCGCCGAGACCGGCGTGATCGCCTACGAGAGCGAGGCGCGCGAGGGCATGATCGTCAACGAAAACCTGATCCTCGAAATCGTCAGGCCCGGCACCGGCGATCCGGTCGCCGACGGCGAGGTCGGCGAAGTGGTCGTGACATCGTTCAACCCCGATTATCCGATGATCCGGCTCGCCACCGGCGACCTGTCGGCGGTGATGGCGGGTGCCTCGCCCTGTGGGCGCACCAACACGCGCATCAAGGGCTGGATGGGCCGCGCTGACCAGACCACGAAGGTGAAGGGCATGTTCGTCCATCCGGGCGAGATCGTGGAAGTCGGCAAGCGTCATCCGGCGCTCGGCCGCGTGCGCCTGAAGGTGACACGCGAGGCCGAGCAGGACGCCATGACGTTCGTTGCCGAATGCGCAAAGCCCGAGCCTGGCCTGGCCGAGGCCATCGCCGCCACCTTGCAAGTCGGTGACCAAGCTCAAGGGCGCGGTGGAACTGGTTGCGCCCGGCTCGCTGCCCAACGACGGCAAGGTGATCGCCGACGAGCGGCCGGTTTCATAGCGCGGCTTGGGATCGCCCTATTTGATCTCGGTTCCGGCGACGGTGGGAGCGGTCTCCGCGGCGCCTCGCGTGATCAACTGTTGCAAGGGTGTCGGCGGCACCGAAAGGACCCCGACGAACGGCCGGTCGTGCGCCAGAATCAGGAAGAAGCACGCGCTCACGACCACGGCATAGAGGCCCATGGCCAAGGCCTGCACACGGAAGTGATGGTTGTGCACGACCGCGACAATCAGGAACGCGGATAGCGCGAGGAGAAACAGCGAGATCCACTGCGCCGGCGTCGCCCCGCCGTCGGCGACAGCAAGCCGAGCGAGTCGCGCGCTGCGCGCCTCGAACAGCTGGGCCATGATCGCCGTCAGCGCGGGTGAGGCCGTGCCTTTGGCCGCTTCGTCGGACAATGCATCGATCAATTGCACCAGCGCGCGATCGGACCGCGAATAGGGTGCGGAGTCCTGGTTGAGCGGATTTGCCATCGCCGGCCATTCGACCTCCACCACGCGCCGGATGTATTGATGCACGGCCTCCCTGGCGTGCTGTTGCGTCTGGGGTGGCAGGCTGTTGGCGAGTGCAAGCACGTTTTCCAGCGCCTGGGCTTCGCGCTGCACGGCGGCGCGTGCCTGTACGGTATCGTTCCAGATTCCGGCGGCCGAGAAGGCGAGCGTCAGTGCGAATATGGCGCTGATGGCGCTGATCAGCGTATCCCTGATCGGCACCGGCGCGGCCGGATCGAACCCGCTCCGACGCACCCCGTAACGCACCGCAGCAAGCACCGCCGCCGCTGTCGCCAACGTCAACGCGAAGGTCACGGCCAGCAACGCCGGCAGCTCGAGATTCTGCAGCGCGTTGAGGAAGCTCATGCCGATTTCGCTGCCGCAATTCACGTTTGCCGCGGGGGCGACACTAGCGGCACATGGCGCGATGCACTAGCGGGCGTCCGCCAATCCGTTGCATAACTTTTCGATGCCCGACGCCCTCAAACCGCAGGACGAGAAGCAGGTCGCCGAAGCCGTGCAATGGGCGCTCGCCGAGGGCAAGCGGCTGGAGATCGTCGGGCGCGGCAGCAAGCGTGCGTTCGGTCGCCCCAGCCAGTCCGATTTGACGCTCGATCTGTCGGCGCTTACCGGCGTCACGCTCTACGAGCCCGAGGAGCTGGTGCTGTCCGCCAGGGCCGCGACGCCGCTCGCCGAGATCGAAGCGCTGCTCGATGCCAAGGGTCAGCAACTGGCGTTCGAGCCGATGGATTGCGGGCCGCTGCTCGGCAGTCGCCGCGGGCGCTCGGCACGATCGGCGGCGCGCTCGCCGCCGGTCTCGCCGGGCCGCGCCGCATCCAGGCCGGCTCGGCGCGCGATCACTTTCTCGGCTTCACCGCGATTTCGGGTCGCGGCGAGGTGTTCAAGTCCGGCGGCCGCGTGGTCAAGAACGTCACCGGCTACGACCTTTGCAAGCTGTTGGCCGGCTCGTTCGGCACGCTTGCGGCGATGACCGACGTGACGGTCAAAGTGCTGCCGAAATCCGAAACCGAGCTGACGTTGATGCTCACCGGCCTCGACGACGTCCGCGCCGGGCAGGCCATGACCGCCGCGCTGAGTTCGTCTTGCGATGTTTCGGGGGCGGCCCATCTGCCGAACCACATCGTGTTCCGGTTCGGCGAGCTCGGTGTGACGCAGGCGGCGACGCTGTTCCGCCTTGAAGGCGTCGCGCCGTCGGTGCGGCACCGCAAGGGAACGCTCACTGCGCTGCTGCAGGCTTTCGCGCCGGTCGCCGAGATCGGCGATACCAGTTCGCGCGCGCTGTGGCGCAGCGTGCGTGACGTCAGGCCGTTTACCGCCAGCGGCGCCTCCGGGCCGCGGCCGTTGTGGCGTGTGTCGGTGCCGCCGGCGCGCGGTTTCGAGCTCGGCGCGCTGATCGAACCGAGCGCACAGATGTACTACGACTGGGCCGGCGGGCTGGCGTGGATCGCGCCGTTGCCGGCCCATGACGGCGGCGCCATCATGGTGCGCAAGGCGGTCGCCGCGGTCGGCGGCCATGCCACGCTGGTGCGCGCGCCGGCTTCGGTCCGCGCCGCGATCGACGTGTTCGAGCCGCAGGCCGGCGCGCTTGGCGCGCTGACCAAGCGCGTCAAGGACAGCTTCGATCCCAAAGGCGTGCTCAATCCCGGGCGCATGTGGGCGGGGGTGTGAGTTGATGCCGACTGTGTCACACATCCTGCTGTCGTCCCCGCGCAAGCGGGGATCCAGCAACCACAGCTCTCTCGATAGAGCAGTGGCTACTGGGTCCCGGCTCTCGCCAGAGCGCGTCGAAGACGCGCGTAAGCGCGCTTATGGCTCGGCCGGGACGACAGGGGCATTGGTGTAAACACACAAGCCATGCAAACCACCTTCACCCTGGCGCAGCTGGCCGATCCGCACATCGCGGAATCCGACAAGATTTTGCGCGCGTGCGTGCACTGCGGCTTCTGCACCGCGACCTGCCCGACCTATGTGCTGCTCGGCGATGAGTTGGATTCGCCGCGCGGGCGCATCTATCTCATCAAGGAGATGCTGGAGCACGACGCCCCGGCGACCGCCGATGTGGTCAAGCACATCGACCGCTGCCTGTCCTGTCTCGCCTGCATGACGACCTGCCCGTCGGGCGTGCACTACATGCATCTGGTCGACCACGCCCGCGTCCACATCCGGGACACCTACCGCCGGCCGCTGCTCGATGCGTTGCTGCGCGCCTTCCTGGCGTTCGTGATGCCGCATCCGGCGCGGCTGCGCGCCGCGCTACTGGCGGCGAAGCTGACAAAGCCGCTGGCCCCCTTGCTGGCGCTGATCGGCCTCAAGCCGCTCGCGGCAGCGCTCAAGCTCGCGCCGTCGCGCCGGCCGGAGCCGATGACGCCGCAAAACGTCTATCGAGCGGAAGGTGCGCGAACCGGCCGCGTCGCACTGCTCGCCGGCTGCGCCAACGAGGCGCTGGCGCCGGAAATCACCCAGGCGACGATCCGCCTCCTCAACCGCCACGGCATCGAGGTGGTGGTGGCGCAGGGTGAAGGCTGTTGCGGCTCGCTGGTCCATCACATGGGCCGCGAGGCGCAGGCGCTGGCGCAGGCACGCGCCAACATCGACGCCTGGACGCGCGAGATTGAGGGGGAAGGGCTCGACGCCATCCTGATCACCATCTCGGGCTGCGGCACCACGGTGAAGGACTACGGCTTCATGCTGCGCACCGATGCGGCCTACGCCGCCAAGGCCGCCAAGGTTTCGGCGCTCGCCCGCGACGTGTCCGAATACCTCGCCACGCTCGACCTCAGGGCTTCGGAGCCATCCAATCTCGTGGTTGCCTACCATTCCGCGTGCTCGTTGCAGCACGGCCAGCGAATCCACTCCGAGCCAAAGCAACTGCTGTCGCGTTTGGGCTTCGTCGTGAAAGAGGTGCCGGAGGGACATCTGTGTTGCGGCTCGGCCGGCACCTACAACATCCTGCAGCCGGACATCGCGGACCGGCTGCGCGTACGGAAGGTCGGACACATCGAAAGCCTCGCTCCCGACCTGATCGCCGCGGGCAACATCGGCTGCATGACTCAGCTGGCTGCCGGCACCGCGATCCCGGTGGTGCATCCCGTCCTGCTGATCGACTGGGCAACCGGTGGGCCTCGCCCCGAAGGCATTTGAGAGCCGCACAGGTCGTCACCCAGCGCGATTAGGCTTCAGCGGCGTTGTGTATTCTTGTACGATTGCTAGCATTGATTGCAGGCTGTGCTTTTGGGGGGATCAGTCATGTGGTGGCCGTTCGACCGCCTGTTCGCAAGCCAATCGAATCCAGGACATGTTTCCGCCGGCGGGGGCACAGGTCACAACTCCGATCCGGAATTCCAGGGCTTGATTGGGCCGCCGCCCTGACACAGCCGGCGCTGCGCATCGGAACCTAGGAACTGCTATTGCATTAGACGTCGCGTGTTGCCACTGGCTGCATAGAATTGCGAAGCTGGTGGCCGAACCACTGGGAGACCAACATGGCGTTGAAGGATGCGATCAAGAAGCTCAAGAAATCCATTATGGGCAAGGGGAAGAAGACGGTGCAGCGCAAGCTGAAGGCGGCGAAAAAGTCGGCGAAGAAGAAGAAGGCTGCGCCGGCGCGCCGCAAGAAGCTCAAAGCGGCCTCGGGTCGCAAATCTGCGATGAAGCGCAGCGCCAAGCGCGTTGCGGCGAAACCGAAGAAAGCCGCCGCGAGCAAACCGACCAAGAAGGCCGCGCCGCGCAAACCCGCTGCACCAGTGCCGATGACCTCGCCGCTGCCGGCTGCGGTGCCGATCGCGCCGCGTCCGTCGCCGTTCCCGTCGTCGACGGTAGCCACTGCAGCAGGGGATGGGACGAAGGAAGGCTGAGTGAGTGGTGGCGCGGAATCGCACGTTTCCGGCCTAAAACGCACTTATCCCCGGTCTCCGAACCTGGCCCCGAGGGGGTCAACTGGCGAAAACCGCGGTGGAGCGCCGGCAGGCGACACGCTCTCCGTCATGAGCGTGCGCGCCAAACGCAGGCGAGTGGCGCAAACTGCGTACACTTGTTTGCGCGGCGTGATCTGAGAAAGGAACGCCTCCCGGCGCTCCGCCTCCCTCGCTTCGGTGAAGGAAGGAATACAAGGAAGGCCTCCGTGGCGCCTCAAGTCCGCGGACGATGACGTATGTCGTCGTTTCGGGCGCGCCGGATTGCATGGTGCGGATGAGGCGAATAGATTGGTTTTTCAACAAGGTGAGGCCGGACACCGCGCCTCGAACACCGCCATCAAAAGACACCAAACACAGGGAGCGACCAAGTCATGGCGTACAACATCCTGATCCTGGGCGCGGCCTACGGGTCGCTGCTGGCCTCCAAAATGCTGTTCGGCGGGCACAAGATTCATCATGTGTGCCTGCCCGCGGAGGCGGACCTGATCAACACCGAAGGCTTCCGTGTGCGGCTGCCCGTGAAGGGCCGCAAGGACCCGGTGCTGCTCGACTCGACCAAGCTGCCCGGCAAGGTGACGGCGTCGGGCGCGGCGGGCGTCAACCCGAAAGACTACGACCTGATCTGCCTCGCGATGCAGGAGCCGCAGTACCGTTCGCCCGGCGTGCGCGAATTGCTCGACGCGGTGGCGAAGTCGAAGGTGCCCTGCATGTCGATCATGAACATGCCGCCGCTGCCTTACGTGAAGCGCATCCCCGGCCTCGACTACGCGGCGCTGGAGCCGGCCTATACCGACGCGCGCGTCTGGGACTCTTTCGATCCGAAATTCCTCACCCTGTGCAGCCCCGATCCTCAGGCGATCCGCCCGCCGGACGAGAAGGTCAACGTGCTGATGGTCACGCTGCCGACCAACTTCAAGGCGGCAAGGTTCGACGACGAGAAGGGCACCGCGATCCTGCGCCAGCTCGAGAAGGAGATCGACGCGATCCGTTTCGATCCGGGCGACGGCAGCAAGATCGAGCTGCCGGTCAAGCTGCGGGTCTATGACGGCATCTTCGTGCCGCTCGCCAAGTGGTCGATGCTGCTCGCCGGCAACTACCGCTGCGTCACCGAGGACGGCATGCGGACCGCGCAGGAGGCGGTGCACTCCGACCTCGCGACCTCGAAGTCGGTCTACGACTTCGTGTTCGATCTCTGCGTCAAGCTCGGCGCCAACCCCGCCGACCTGGTGCCGTTCGAGAAGTACGCCGCGGCGGCGCAGTCGCTGGTGCGTCCGGCCTCGGCGGCGCGCGCGCTGCAGAACGGCGCGCCTAACATCGAACGCGCCGACAAGCTGGTCCAGCTCATCGCCCGCCAGAAGGGCCTGAGCCATCCGGCGATCGACGCCCAGGTCGCACTGGTCGATCGGCGGATCGATGCGAACCGCAAGAAGGCCGCGGCGGCGTAAAGGGAGGCGGCCGTGCGCGCGAAGCGGTTTCTCGGGCTGCTCGCGCTGATGATGGCCTCTCCCGGCGCCGCCATGGCACAGTCCGCGATTGACGCGGAGCTTGCGCCCGGCGGCAAGCTCCGGTTCGGATTGAACGGCGCGAATTCGACCATCGTGTCGCGTAACGCCGATGGCAGTGCCGGTGGCGTGGCGCCTGAACTCGGCCGTTTCATCGCTCCCAAACTCGGCGCGGCTTTCGTGCCGGTGCTCTACGCCACGTCGGCGGCCTACACCGACAGCATGGAGAAGCTCGCCGAGTGGGACATCTGCGTTACCGGACGCAATCCGCGCGCCGATGCAAAGTTCGACTACAGCCCGGATGTGATCGCGGTCGATTATGTGCTGCTGGCGGCGCCCGGGAAAGCGTTTGCGGGCGTCGGCGAGGTCGATCGCGCCGGTGTCACGATCGGAGTGGCCCGCAACGCCTCCGCGGACGTATTCCTCAGCCGCTCGCTGAAGTCCGCCCAGCTCCTGCGGGAGGCCGGCGGCGTCGACAACGTGGTCGATGTGCTGCGTTCCGGCAAAGCCGATCTATTCGCGACCGGAACCGGCATCGCGCTTGACGCCGCGGCGAGGCTGCCCGGCGCGAAGATCGTCGGTGTGTTTCACAAGGTCTCATTTGCGGTCGCAGTCCCGAAGGGACGTTCGGCCGCGGCGCAGGAGCGATTGACCGCGCTGGTTAACGAAGCGAAGTCCGCCGGCGTCGTGACGCGCGCCATTGAGCGGGCCGGTCTGAAGGGCGTCCACGTCCCATAGGATCAAGCGCGCGCTCGCTCCGATGCGATGTTCGTTGGGGCTACGGCGCGGCAGACTACGCCGCCTCTACACGATCGCGTCGACCACGATCTCCACCAGCGTGTCGCCCTCAAGGGTCACGGCAAGGCACGCGCGCATGGGCGGGCTGTTGCGATCAGCCCATTCGTCCCAGGCGCGATTCATCTCCGGCTTACGCGCCATGTCGGCGATGTACACGATCGCCTTGAGGATACGGCTCTTGTCGGTGCCGGCCTCTTTCAATGTTGCGTCGATGTGAGCCAGCGCGCTCTTGGTCTGCCGGTACATGTCGGGCTGCTTGTCGGTCACGAACGACACCGCATGAACGTGGCCGTCGTGGATGACGGCTCGGCTGCGCGTGGGGAAAGGACCAGGCAAGTGCTTGATCATGCTCACCGCCATAGCTTCTTGCTGGCAATCTCGGCGCCCTCGCTCAAGCGCCTTCAGCTTCGCCCACACGATGCTGTCGGCGACGATCGGGTCGGTGCGCACTGCAGTGCCGAAGCCGCAATCGACGCCGGCAATGACGCGCTCGCGGCCGACCAGGTCGGCATAGCGGCCGATCCGCTGTGCCACCAGCTTCGGGTGTTCGACGAAATTCGTGGTCGAGTCGATCACGCCCGGGATCAGCACCTTGTCATCCGGAATCTTGATCGACTGCAGGTCTTCCCACTCGTGGTCGTGGCGCGGGTTGGCGGCTTCGATGCTAATCGCCTGCGGCCGGCCCTTGAAGGCGATGTCGATGATCTTCAAGAGCGGCAGATCGAAACTATGCGGGCCTTCGTAGTTGCCCCAGCAGATGTGCAGCCGCATCCGGTCGGCCGGCAGCCCGTCGGTCGCGGCGTTGAGCGCCTCGATGTTGCGCTCGGCGATCTTGCGGAACTGATCGTCGGTGAGGTCGCGGTACTGGTTGTTGCGGCAGGAGCCGAGGTCCGGGCAGTCGATCTGCAGGACGAATCCCGCCTCGACGATCGCGCGGAACTCAACCTTCATCACCTCGGCGAGCGCTTCGACGTAGGCGTCTTCGTTGGGGTAGTGCAGGTTGATGATGAAGCGGGTCAGGATGCCGGGCGAGGGCGCGGTCATGAACACGTCGGCGGGCTTCGCCTTCGCCACCGCCGCCTTGAGATGGGCAAGGTCGCACTCCAGTGGCGCCTTGTCCTTGTAGCGCAGCGGTCCGATGCAACCGGGAAACGGCGAGTCGGAGAAGTTGCGCCGCCGGTTGGCAAAATCCGGATGCGCCAGCAGATCGCGCCCGATCATGATGTCGCGGCCCTTGTCGGCGGCGCGCGGGTCCGGTTCGATGCCCTCGACACGGTGGCGGATGTAGGTGGTGTAGGACGGCTTGCTCATCTCGCCGTCGCTGACCACATCGATGCCGGACGCGACCTGCTGGCCGACGATATCCTCCACCGCCTTGGCGGTCTGCGCCTCGAACGCGGCGGCATCGATCGCCTCGCCCTTTTCCTTGCGGAGCACGACATCGATCAACGGTTGCGGTCGCGGCAGGCTGCCGGTGTGGGTGGTGAGGATGCGATCAGTGCTGAGTTTCATGTCCGGCTCCGCAACACGTGGTGCTGCAGCGTAGCACGCTCCGTTGTCCGAACCGCATGGTGACGATACGCTCACGGCACGCCGCGTGGGCAAGCTTGGGCGGTGAACTTGGGCAAGGGAGGACACAATGCGGATCGTCGATCTGAGCCGAGAACTCTATCACCGGACGCCGAGCTATCCGGGCCAGCCGCCGATCATTCACGGCGTCTGGAAGACTCACGAGGAAGCGAAGGCGGAGTCAGGCGGCGTGCACGGCAACAGCGTGATGTTCTTCTCGATGCCGGATCACGGCGGTACGCACATCGACGCGCCGCGCCACTTCGGCATGTCAGGCACGCCGATCAACGAGTATCCGCTCGAGTACTGCATTGTGCCGGGCATCTGCATCGATCTGCGCCACATCGCGCCGCGCGCCGAGATCGCGCCGGCGGATCTTGAAGCTGCGGTCAAGAAGGCGGGGGTCCCTGTGCCGAAGAAGGGCACGGTGTTGCTGTGCACCGGCCATCACGAGCGCACGTTTCCAACCGCAGCTTATTCAACCGACAATCCAGGCGTGAACGTCGCCGCCACCGAATGGCTGGCGCAACAGGGCGTCGTGCATTTCGGTATCGATTCGATGCGGCCGGGGCCGGAGGGCAAGGTGAACACGCTGGTGCACAAGGCCTGCCTGGAACTCGACATCACCCACATCGAAAGCCTGTGCAATCTGGAGGCACTGCTCGGCAAAGGGCAATTCCAGTTCATTGGCCTGCCGCTGAAATTCCGCAATGGAACCGGCTCGCCGATCCGGGCGGTCGCGGTCTTCAATGATTAGCGCTGCCCGGAACAGCACTTATCCACATCGGGCGCCGCCATCGGCCGGAAAATGTGACGGAATCGCAACACCTGGACAATTTCCGGGGGATTCGGGGTCAATCGCCTAAAAAGTCAGCAATTGTCTATGGTTTCGACTTGCTGCCGTAACCCCTGTTCCATTTAAATTTGAGCCATAAAACGCGGGAGTGGTGGGCTGTTGGGTGATGTTGCCAGTCGAGTTCTCGGTGTTGTCGAGATCGTCGGTGAACGTGACCCTCAGGTCCCTGCTCCCGGACATAACGGGAAGGGGCTGATAATGAAAAAAGTTCTGCTGTCGGCTGTTGCCGCGTTCGCGTTCAGCGCGAGCTCTGCTCTGGCCGCCGACCTGCCGGTCAAGGCGACGCCAGTGGCGGCGCCACCGCCGCCGGCTTGGGACATCGCGTTCGGCGCGGGCATCGCCAGCGATTACATCTTCCGCGGCATCACCCAGTCGGCCCACAAGCCGAGCGCGTCGGCCTACTTCGAGACGCGCTACAACTTCAACCCGGATTGGCAGATCTACGGCGGCATCGCCGGCGCGAGCATTGATCTGCCGAACCACGCCGCCGCCGAGATCGACTTTTACGGTGGCATCCGGCCGACCTTCGGCAAGCTCGCCCTCGACCTCGGCGTCCTCTACTACTACTACCCGGGCGGCCGTTGCTTTAACGGCTTTGCGTCGGGTGGCGGCGGTGACTGCTTGCTGTGGGCCGATCCGGTCACTGGCGGCCTGCCGGTCAACGGCAACCTGATCAAGGGCAACCTGAGCTTCCTTGAAGGCTACTTCCGCGGCATCTACAACGTCACCGACGCGCTCGCGCTCGGCTTCAACACCTACTACACCAACTCGTTCCTGAACTCTGGCGCCGACGGCGTCTACGCGTCCGGCACGATCAAGTACACGTTCCCGGCGTTCACCAACGGCGTCGCCGTCTATATCTCGGGCGAAGGCGGCTATCAGTGGCTCGGCACGACCAACTCGTTCTACGGTCTGACCGGCCTCGCCGGGGGCCCTGGCATCAACTACGCCGACTACGCCACCTGGAACGCCGGCATCGGCTTCACCTACAAGGTGCTCGCCCTCGACCTGCGCTACATCGACACCAACCTGAGCAAGGCCAACTGCAACGCCTTCACCGGCGATCACACCACGACGTCCACGGGCCATTTCTCGCCCATCAATCCGCTGGGCTTCGGCTCGAACTGGTGCGGCGCGCGCTTCGTCGCCAAGCTCACCGCCGACCTGACGCTCAACCAGAACGTCAAGTAAGCAAGTCAGCCTCGTTTCGTTCTTTAACGGGCGGCAGCCACACGGTTGCCGCCCGCTTCTTTTTTGAGGTCAGGCTGGCTGGCTCGGCGATTGCATCGCAGCGCCATATGATCGAGCGCGGCCAAGCCATCATAGCTATCGCCGGCGCGGCCGGCGCAGCCGTCGCCGTCGCGGTGATGGAGCTTGCCTCGTTCAACACCGAATTCCCGCTGGTGATGATCCCGTTCGCGACCTCGATCGTGCTGGTGATGGGTTCTCCCGAGGCGGAGCCGGCACAGCCGCGTCCATTGGTCGGCGGCCATCTGGTCTCGACGCTGGTCGGGCTTCTGGTCCTGCAACTGACCGGGCCGGGACCGTGGGCGGCCGCGGTTGCGGTCGGACTGGCGATGGTGGCGATGCACGCCACCCGCACGTTTCATCCGCCGGCCGGGATCGACCCGCTGGTGGTTGTCGTCAACGACATGCCGTGGACGTTTCTGATCGCGCCGGTCGGCGTCGGCGCGCTGATGCTCGCGGCATTCGCGTTCGCCTGGCACAACTTGCTCAGACCAAGAACGTCGGGCGGCGCGACTTGGCCGGCACGCTGGTGGTGATCGCACTGGCCGCGCACGAAACTCCAGCTTAGCGCGCGGCTTCGAGCGCGCTTTCCCGCACCCGGTGCGCCTCGCCGTCGCGTTCGAACGCCAGCCGGCGGCGGTGGAATACGGTCAGCGTCGAGCGATGGCCGATCGATACGATCGTTGCGCCCGGCAGCCGCTCCAGCAGCAGCCGGTAGAGCGCGGCCTCGGACGGCTCGTCGAGCGAGGCGGTGGCCTCATCGAGGAACAGATAGTCGGGCTTCTGCAGCAGTGCACGGACGATCCCGAGCCGCTGCTGCTCGCCGAGCGAAAGCATGTGGTTCCAATGCGCCTCCTCGTCGAGCCGCTCGGCCAGCGCCGGCAGACCGACGGTCCGCAGCGCCTCGGCGATCTGCGCATGGGCGAACGAGCCGGCTTCGGCCGGATAGGTCACCGCGGCAGCGAGCGTCCCGACCGGGAAGTACGGCCACTGTGGCAGCATCATCAGCCGCGCATCGTTCGGCACCACGATGCGGCCCTTGCCGAACGGCCAGATGCCGGCGATGGCGCGGAACAAGGTCGACTTGCCGGAGCCAGTGGCGCCGGTGACCAGCACGCGATCGCCGGAGGGGATGGAAAACCCGCTACCAGTGACGAGCGGCTTGCCGCCCGGCAGGCTGACCGCCACATCGTCGATCTGGACGGCGCGTTGGCCGGCGCGCGGCTCGACCGCGATGACCGGCGGCGACACTGCGGCGGCGCGGGCCGCGGTAGCGTTGAGCTGAAATCCGGCAAGCCGCTGGATCACTGCGCGCCATTCGGCCAATTGCCGATAGACGGTGATGAAGAACGACAGCGAGGTCTGCACGCTGTTGAACGCGGAAGCGGTCTGCATCAGCCCGCCGAGCTGCATGGCGCCGGCAAAGTACGCCGGGCTGACCACCACATAGGGAAACACGATCGACACCTGCTGATAGCCGGCAGTGAAGAACGTGAGCCGCTTGGTGCGGCCCATGATCAGCATGAAGTTGTCGACCACGCGGCCGAACCGGGTGAGCAGGCGGCTGGTTTCGGCCGGCTCGCCGTTCAGAAGGGCGATCTGCTCCGAGTTTTCGCGCACCCGCACCAGATTGAACCGGAAGTCGGCCTCGAAGCGCTGCTGGTTGAAGTTGAGCTGGATCAGCGGCCAGCCGATCAGGTGCGTGAGCGCCGTACCGATGATGGCGTAGATCAGTGCCGCCCACACCAGATAGCCAGGGATGCTCCACACGCTGCCGAACAGCTGCAGCGGCGCCGCCGCCGACAGGCCCCACAGGATGACGACGAACGAGCCGAGCGTCACGACCGCACTGAGCAGGCCGATGCCGATCGACAGCGTACGCTCGATGAACATCTGGATGTCCTCGGTCAGCCGCTGGTCGGGATTGTCGGCGGCGTCGCCGAGGAGCTGCATGCGGTAATGATTGGCGCCGTCGAGCCAGTCGCCGAGATAGGCCTTGGTCATCCACCGCCGCCAGCGGATCTGGAGCCATTGATTGAGATAGAGCTGATAGACCGCGAGCACGATGAAGGCCGCGGCGAGGCCGCAGAAGAACAGCAACTCGCTGACGAAGGCGTCCCAGTTGCGGTCCTGCAGGGCGTTGTAGAAGCGATTATTCCACTGGTTGATCAGCACGGTGATCGCGACGATGGCCAGTTCGATGGCGATCACGGCGCCGAGCAACAGCCGTCCCGCCATACGGTCCTCGGAGCGAAAGTAGGGCGCGGCAAGCCGCCAGATGGTGGCGAGCGTCGAAGCGATGCCGGTCACGGAATTCTCCTGTCGGGCGATGTCCATTGCTTGCGGCGTGGGGCCGCAGGCGCCGGGGCGGGGGGAGGGCGCGAATCTATGCTGCAAATTCCGGGCAAAGTACGCCCTGCCGGGGCGTCTGTCCGGTGCCTTCCGGACCAGGGTCCAGAACCTGTGCCGCCCGGCCGCCGAGCGGGCTTGTGCAATGCCGCCAACAGGTTAAAACTAGTCGCAATGCTGGCGGAATAGGGAGCGGCCGCCGGCGTTTGAACCCATAAGCGGCGCGAATGCCGCCCAAAGCATCCAACCTACAGGGAGGGAATAGCCTCATGAGCTCGCAATCCAAATCCACGACTCGGCGCAAGTTCCTGGCCGGCGCGGCCATGACCGGCGCCGCCGCCGTGGCAATGCCGCAGATTTCACGCGCCCAGACCGCGACGCTGCGCCTGCAGACCTCGTGGCCTGCGACCGACATCTTCGCCGAGATGTGCCAGCAGTACATCACGCGCGTCAACGAGATGGCGGGCGGCCGGCTCAAGATCGACATGCTGCACGGCGGCGCCGTGGTGCATCCCTTCCAGGTGCTGGACGGCGTGCATGGTGGCCAGATCGACGCCGCCCACACCGTGACCGTGTATTGGTACGGCAAGCACAAGGCCGCCTCGCTGTTCGGCACCGGCCCGGTGTTCGGCTTCAATGCCGACGAAGGCCTCGGCTGGATCTATGCCGGCGGCGGCAAGGAGCTGTTCGAAGAGCTCCAGGTCAAGATCATGAAGCTCAACGTCAAGAGCTTCTTCGCGATGCCGATGCCGACCCAGCCGCTCGGCTGGTTCAAGAAGCCGGTTGCGAGCGCCAACGACATGAAGGGCATGAAGTACCGCACCGTCGGTCTCGCGGCCGATTGATGCAGGCAATGGGCCTCGCGGTCGCGCAGCTTCCCGGCGGCGAAATCGTTCCGGCGATGGAGCGCGGCGTGATCGACGCGCTTCGAGTTCAACAACCCGACCTCGGACAAGCGCTTCGGCGCGCAGAACGTGGCGAAGAACTACATGCTCGGCAGCCACCATCAGGCGACCGAGTACTTCGAGATCATGTTCAACCGCACCAAGTTCAACAGCCTGCCCAAGGAGCATCAGGCGATCCTGCAATACGCCGCCGAGTTCTGCATCCTCCGCCAACTCGTGGCTGGCGATGCGTCAGTATTCGGACGACCTGCAGGAACTGATCGGCAAGGACAAGGTCAACGTGCTGCGCACGCCGCAGGGCGTGTTCGACGCTCAGATCAAGGCGTGGGATGGCCTGATCGACGTGCTCGCCAAGGACGAGTTCATGAAGCGGGTGATGGACTCGCAGAAGGCGTGGGTGCGCAAGGTCGTGTTCTACAACATGATGAATGCGACCGATTACAAGGGCGCCTTCAACCATCACTTCCCGGGCGTCATGAAGCTCTGATGCCGGACAGCGGGATGCTAGGCCCGCAACGAGAAAGGGCGGCGCGCCTAGCGCGCCGCCCGACCTACTTTAGGCGAATGGTACCTCTGCGGAGCGGCGTTGTTATTCTGAGCGGCGTTCGGGGGGAATGTCGAACATGCAGCGTTATTGTCTCGTCATCGACTCGCTCAGCATGTGGGTCGGCAAGGCGTTCGGCTGGCTGATCCTGATTCTGACCTTGGGCGTCAGCTACGAGGTGTTCGTGCGCTACGTGTTGGGCGCGCCGACGACCTGGGCCTTCGACTTCAGCTACATCACATACGGCGCGCTGTTTCTGATGGCGGGCCCATACGCGCTGTCGCGCAACGGGCACGTGCGCGCCGACGTCTTTTACCGGTTCTGGCAACCGCGCACGCAGGCCAAGATGGACCTGGCGCTCTACATCCTGTTCTTCCTGCCGGCGGTGGCTGCGTTCATCTATTCCGGCTGGAACTACGCCGAAATGTCGATTCGTTTCCGCGAGGTCAGCATCTTCAGCCCGGCCGGCGTGCCGGTGTTCCCGCTCAAGACGCTCACCCCGATCGCCGGCGTATTGCTGCTGCTGCAAGGTATCGCCGAGGTTCTGCGCTGCGTCATGTGCATCCAGACGGGCGCCTGGCCACAGCGTCTGCACGACGTCGAGGAGACCGAGAGCATCATCATGCAGGAGCAGAAGCTTCACGGGACGTCGGACGAAGTTGTCCCCCCTGCGGGCCAGAAGGGGAACTGAGCCATGACTGACCCGCAAGTCGGCATGCTGATGCTGGGGCTGTTCATCTTCATCATCATGCTCGGGTTCCCGATCGCCTTTACGCTGATGGCGATGGGCGTCGGCTTCGGCTACTACGCCTACTACGTGCCCGGCCAGGATTTCTTCACGAACCGCATCTTCACCTTATTGGTGCAAAAAGCCTTCGAGGTGATGTCGAGCGACGTGCTGACGGCGGTCCCGTTATTCCTCTTCATGGGATACGTGGTGGAACGCGCCAACATTCTCGACCGGCTGTTCCACTCGCTGCAGATCTCGATGAAGAACGTGCCCGGCTCGCTGGCCGTGGCGACCATGCTGACCTGCGCGATGTTCGCGACCGCGACCGGCATCGTCGGCGCTGTGGTGACGCTGATGGGGCTGTTGGCGTTCCCCGCCATGCTGCGTGCCGGTTACGACGTCAAGCTTTCGGCCGGTGTGGTCTGCGCCGGCGGCTGCCTCGGCATCCTGATCCCGCCGAGCATCCTGCTGATCGTCTATGCCGCGACCGCGGGCGTTTCCGCGGTGAAGCTTTATGCGGCGGCTTTCATTCCGGGCTTCATGCTCGCCGGTTTCTACATCCTCTACATCATCGCGCGCGCCATGATTAATCCGGCGCTGGCTCCCAAGCTGCCCAAGGAGCAGACCGACATTCCCACCAGGGAAGTGTTCTGGTCGTTGGCAACGTCGTTCTTCCCGCTCGCGCTGCTGATCATCTCGGTGCTGGGCGCCATCCTGTTCGGCCTGGCGACGCCATCGGAAGCGGCCGGCGCGGGCGCGCTGGCCAGCATGGTGCTCGCCGCCGCCTACGGCGCGCTCAACTTCACCATGCTGCGGGATTCCGTCTATCTGACCGCCCGCGCCACGGCGATGGTCTGCTACCTGTTCATCGGGTCGTGGACGTTCTCGGCCGTGTTCGCGGTGCTCGGCGGACAGCAGGTCGTCGAGAACTTCTTCCTCTCGCTCAATCTGAATCAGACCGGCTTCCTGATGCTGACGCAGTTCTTGATCTTCCTGCTCGGCTGGCCGCTGGAATGGACCGAGATCATCATCATCTTCGTCCCGATCTTCCTGCCGCTGCTGCCGAAGTTCGGCGTCGACCCGATCTTCTTCGGCATCCTGGTGGCGCTGAATACCCAGACCGCGTTCAATACGCCGCCGGTCGCCATGGCGGCGTTCTATCTCAAGGGCGTGGCGCCGCCGTGGGTGAAACTCGCCGATATTTTCAGCGGCGCGCTGCCGTTCGTGTTCATGGTGTTCCTGACGATGCTCCTGGTCTACATCTTCCCGGGGATCGCGCTGTGGCTGCCGGACTATCTCTACACGCCGAGATGAGCGGCTGCCGGTCTTGCCCTGAAGGACGCCACGGATGATTCTCTCTGCGCTCGGGTTGAGCGAGGCGGCCACCGAAATTCGTGAGGGACGCGTCACCTCGACCGAGCTTGTGACGGCGTGCCTCGACCGCGTTGCCGAGGTCGAGCCCGACGTGCAGGCGTTCGCGTTTCTTGACCGCGATCATGCGTTGAACCAGGCCAAGGCGCTCGACGAGCACCGCGCCCATGGACGCCCAACCGGTCCGCTGCACGGCGTGCCTGTCGCCATCAAGGACGTGTTCGACACCAACGACTATCCGACCGAGTTCGGCTCACCGATCTGGGCGGGTCGTACGCCCCGCGAGGACGCAGTGGCGGTGGCGATGCTGCGCGCTGCCGGGGCGGTGATCCTGGGCAAGACGGTCACCGCCGAGTACGCCTATTTTCACCCCGGCAAGACCCGCAATCCGCACGACAAGGCGCGCACGCCCGGCGGCTCGTCGATGGGCTCCGCGGCGGCGGTCGCCGCCTTCATGGTACCCGGCGCGATCGGCACGCAGACCAACGGCTCGACCATCCGCCCCGCCGCCTTTTGCGGCGTGGTCGGCTTCAAGCCGACCCATGGCCTCATTCCGCGCACCGGCGCGCTGCTGCTCTCGCGCGCGCTCGACCACGTCGGCGTGTTCGCTCGCTCGGTCGAGGACGTTGGCCTGCTGGCCGAGTTGATGGCCGGATTTGACGGCGAGGATCCTGATACGCGACCGATGGCACGCCCGCCGCTTGCCACGACGGCGGTCGCGGAACCACCGCTGCCGCCGCGCTTCGCCTTCGTGAAATCCACTTTCTGGGATCAGGCCGAGCCGGTGACTCGCGACGCGTTCGCCGAGCTGGTCGAGGCGCTGGACCAAGCGGTCAGCGAGGTTGACCTGGGGACGAGCTTTGGCCGCGCGCTCGACTTCCACAAGACGGTCATGGAGGTCGATATGGCCCACAACCTCCACCGCGATTACGAGACGGGCCGTGAACAGTTTAGTTCCCAGCTCCGGCAACTGGTCGAGCGCGGACGCCAGGTTCCGGCGATCCAATACACCGCTGCACTAGCCGGCGCCGCACCGCTCAATGCCGCGCTCGATGAAGTGTTCAACGAATACGACGCGATCCTGACGCCGGCCACCCCCGGCGAGGCGCCGGTTGGCGAGGCCACCGGGAGCCCGGTGTTCTGCACCACCTGGACCTATCTCGGCACGCCGGCCGTGACCCTGCCGTTGCTGCGCAGCGAGGCAGGCCTGCCGCTCGGCGTGCAATTGGTGGGAAAACGTGGCAACGACGCGAGGCTCTTGCGCACCGCGAATTGGCTTGTCAAAACTCTAGGGCAGGGTGCCGACTAGGCGAAGCGAGAGGTGAATTCATGGCGAATCTGATCACCGGCATAATCGGCATCACCATGCTGATCATTTTCATGGGCTTCATGCTGGTGTGGGTCAAGGCGCCGCCGCTCATCATCATCTGCCTCATCGTGTTCGCGCTCTTGATCTACGATTTCTATCTTTCGTTGCGCGACCGTTCGGCTTGAGCCGCCGCATCGGGATCACGGCGCGCTGACGTAGCCGCCCCAAAGACCGAGCACGCAATAAGCAGCTATGATGAGGAACGGCCAAAGCCCCGCCCACCGGCGGGGCTTTTGTTGAGACACTTATATAACCAGCGCGGTGACGCGCGCCCGGATCGCCAAGGGTTCAAAGAGCGATCATGTTGGCGTGTTGCTGCGCACCCAGGACGGCGAAGAGTACGTGTTGCGCAGAACCGGCGGAAACGCCTTTCGCGACGAGGTCGTTGGCCGTGAACAACTGATAAGCCGTTGACCAAGAATCGGATTTTGAATCGCCGGGTGGTTTTGAGATCGCAAGGTTTTGGGATCTGAACGCCCGAAAGCTTGCAATTTCGTTTTGAAGATTTCCTCGAATCGGCAGGCGTGATTCTGTGGCTGCATCGGAGGGAGCGATGCGGCCGAAGAAGCATGAGACGACGGTATCTGGCGATCTGTTCCGGGCGCGGCTCGAGCAGATCATCAACACCAAGCACGCGCTGGTGCAGCTCGCAGGCAAGATCGACTGGGAGTGGATCGACGGCGAGATCGCGCCGCTCTACAGCGACAAAGGCCGGCCGGGGATTGAGACCCGGTTCGTGATTGGGCTGTTGTTGCTCAAGCACATCTACGGACTGTCCGACGAGGGTGTCTGCGAGCGCTGGGTGCATGACCCGTATTTCCAACACTTCACCGGGGAGGAGTTTTTCCAGCACGAGTTCCCGCACGAACGCTCGGATCTGAGCCACTGGCGCAAGCGGCTGGGTGACAAGCTGGAGCTGTTGCTGGCCGAAAGCCTGCGGGTCGCGCATGCCAGCGGCGCGCTGCGGGCCAGGGATCTCAAGCGGGTCACGGTCGACACCACGGTGCAGCCCAAGGCGATCACGTTTCCGACCGATGCCAAGCTGCTGCACGCGGCGATCAAGGGATTGAACCGGCTGGCTAGCAAGTACGGCGTGCGGCTGCGGCAATCCTATCTGCGCATCGCCAAGCGCGCCGCCATGATGGCGGGACGCTACGCCCATGCCAAACAGTTCAATCGCCACCGTCGCGAACTGCGCATCATGCGCACTCGGCTGGGCCGCATCATCCGTGATGTCCAACGCAAAATCGTGGGCAGGGCCGAGCTTGAGGCCGTATTTGCCTGGCCACTGTCGTGCGCCTCACAAATCCGCTCTCAGCAACAGCGCCAGCGGGGTTGGAAGCTGTATTCGTTCCATGCCCCTGAGGTGGAATGCATCGGCAAGGGCAAGGCCAGCGCGCCCTACGAGTTCGGCGTTAAGGCATCCATCGTCAGCACCAATGCCCGCGCGCCGGGCGGCCAGTTCGTACTGCATGCCAAGGCTCTCCCTGGAAACCCCTACGACGGCCATACCCTGGCAGCCGTCATTGAGGGGACCGAAAAGCTCACAGGCTGTGAGGTGGAGCGCGCCTATGTCGACAAGGGCTACCGCGGTCACGAAACGGCGAACCCACGCCGTGTCTTCATCTCCGGTCAGAAGCGCGGCGTGTTCGGTGCCATCAAGCGCGAGCTACGACGTCGATCCGCCATCGAAGCCGCCATCGGTCACATGAAGAACGATGGCCATCTCGGGCGCTGCTATCTCAAGGGCCGAGACGGCGATGCCGCCAACGCAATCCTCACCGCCGTCGGTTACAACTTCCGCCTGCTCCTCGCCTGGCTGAGGATTCTCTTGCGCCTGATCCTGACCGCGCTCCTGCGCAGCTTCGCGATCCCTTTAACGATCAAATCGGCTTGTTAACGGCCGACGAGGTCCTGGACAACCTCGTCGGAAAGACGATTACCGGCTCCGGCCTTGTGGCCGGGCAGACCCTCATCATGAACGACTGGGTCGTAAAGCCGCGGCTGTAGTCGCTCGGCTTACGCCGCGTTCGGCGGTGCGCCGAGCTGCTCCTTGAAGAACGCGATAGTGCGGCTCCACGCGAGATCCGCCGCCGCCTTGTTGTAGCGCGCTGCGCCGAGGTCGTTGTTGAAGGCGTGCTGCGTGCCCGGATACATGTGCAGCGTGTATTTCTTGTTGTTGGCCTTCAGCGCCTCTTCGTACGCCTTGATGCCGGCATTCACGCCGTCGTCGTTCTCGGCGTAGTGCAGCATCAGCGCCGCCTTGATGTTCGGCACCTGCGCCGCAGGCACTTGCCGGCCGTAGTAGGCGACGCCGGCGTCGAGCACCGGGCTCGATGCCGCGAGCCGATTGACCATCAGGCCGCCGAAGCAGAAGCCGACTGCGCCGACCTTGCCGGTCGATTCCGCATGCTTCTTGAGGAAGTCCACCGCAGCGACCAGCGCAACCACCGCGTCGTCCTGGTTCATCTTGGGATGCAGCTCGCGCGCCGCGTCTTCGCTCGCCGGCGTGCCGCCGACCAGCGAGAGCAGGTCCGCCGCATAGGCGAGGAAGCCCTCGACCGCGAAGCGGCGGGCCACGTCTTCAAGATGCGGATTGAGGCCGCGGTTCTCGTGGATCACCAGCACGACGGGACGCTTGCCCTTGGCCTTGGCGCGGGCGAGATAGCCGTTGATCTTGCCCTTGGGCGAGTCATAGGCGAGCCGCTCGGTCACGAGCCGCGCGTCGCTCTCGGCAACGATCGCCGCCTGCGCGTAGTCGTTCTGCAGGATCGGCAGCAGCGCGGTGGCAGCGGCCGTGGAGCCGGCCAGCGAGGTGAGCTTGTCGAGGAAGTCGCGGCGGCTCATGCCGCCGTGGGTAAAGTGGTCGTAGAGATTGATGATGCGTTGGTCCATGACGGCCTCCCGGGATGTGCACTGAGCATAACACGGGCGAACGCGCGGGTATTCCCGCACGCAGTCCGCTGGCGATGAAATTCCGAGAGGTCCGGCTTGACGCTCGGCCTCCCCCCGCTCAAATTCCCGCGCCGTGAGGGGAGTGCAATGACATCTGCAAAGCGCCTGTTGTGTCTGATGGTCTGCGGCGTGGCTTGCACTTCGGGCGCGGCGTCGGCGCAAAGCGAGTTTCCGTTCGACAGCGAGTTGATCTTGGACGTCGCGCCGATGCGCGGCTCGAAGCGGATCCCGAACATGGATGTCGCCCCCAACGGCGCCATTGCGATGGAGATGTGGTGCAACCGCATCGAGGGCCAGTTCGTGGTCGCTGGCGACACCGTCACTGTGCTCACAGGGCAGCCGACCCAGCGGCAGTGTCCGCCTGAGCGGGCGCAGGGCGACGAGCAATTGCTGGCGGCGCTCTCCCAGGTGACGAACTGGCGGCGCCGCGGCGACACCCTGGAGCTGATCGGGCCGCAGACCTTGCGGTTCAAGGTGCCGACGAACTAGCGGCGCTCCGGCCGCTTGCGGCGTGATAAGTTTCGCCCATGTCGATCACGCGGCGCGATTTTCTCAACGGTGTGGCGCTGACCGTTGCCGCCGGCCTCACGCCCGCGGCACAGCTTGCAGCGCAGCCCGCCCGCTATCCGCCCGCGCTCACCGGCCTGCGCGGCCAGCACGACGGCTCGTTCGAGGTGGCGCATGCGTTCGCCCGCGAGGGCCGGCGGTTCACTTTCGGCAATCTGCCGATCGAAGAGCGCTACGACCTCGTCGTGGTTGGCGGCGGCCTGAGCGGGCTCGCGGCCGCCTGGTTCTATCGCAGCAAGAACCCGCAGGCGCGCATCCTGATCCTCGACAATCACGACGACTTCGGCGGCCATGCCAAGCGCAACGAGTTCACGGTCGGCGAGCGCCGCATCATCGGCTACGGCGGCAGCCAGTCGTTCCAGTCGCCCAATTCGTTCTACGGCCCAGCGGCCAAGTCCTTGCTTCAGCGAACTCGGCGTCGACATCAAGCGGTTCGAGACGGCGTTCGAACGCGATCTCTATTCTTCGCTCGGCCTGTCCCGCGGCCTGTTCTTTCCGCGCGAGAGGTTCGGCCGCGACGTTCTGGTTGCAGGTGATGCGCCGCGCATGAGCGCCGAGAGACGCACGCGGGCGCGCGACAACGCCAGGCCGCTGCCCGAATTCGTGGCGGACTTTCCGATCTCGGTTGAGAGCAAGGCTCAGTACCTCGCGCTCTATTCGGCGGAGCGCGACCCGCTCGCTGGCCGAGTCGGCGAGGAGAAGCGCGCCATCCTCAAGCGCACCAGCTATCGCGACTATCTCACCAAGATCTGCGGTTGCAGCGATGAGGTCGCCGACGTCTTTCAGGGCCGCACGCTCGGCTTCTTCGGGCTCGGCGCCGACGCGGTGCCGGCGGAGGATGTGCGCGACCTCGGCTATCCAGGGTTTGGCGGGCTCGGCTTCGGCGGCAGGCCAACCCGGTCTGGAGCGAGCCCTACATCTATCACTTCCCCGACGGCAATGCGTCGCTCGCCCGACTGATGGTGCGCGCGCTGATCCCGGGTGTCGCGCCGGGCAACACCATGGACGACGTGGTGCATGCGCCGTTCGACTACGCCAGGCTCGATGACGGCGCCTCGAACGTCCGCATCCGGCTCGAACTCGACCTGTCTCGACGTGCGCAACGCCGGCGACGAAGTACAGATCGGCTACAGCCGTAGCGGCGCGATGCATCGCATCGCGGCCAGGCATGCCGTGCTGGCCTGCTTCCACATGGTGATCCCGCACATCATGCCGGAGCTGAGCGAGCCGCAGCGCAAGGCGCTGTCCGCCAACGTCAAGACGCCGATCGTCTACACCAACGTGATCGTGCGCAACTGGCGGTCCTTGGTGAACCTGAAGGTGAGCGGCATTGCTGCGCCGGCGTCGTTCCACCATCAGGTCTCGCTCGACTTTCCGGTCAGCCTCGGCGGCTACCGCCACACCCGCGATCCGGACCAGCCGATCTGCCTGCACCTCGTCCACGTGCCGGGCGCGCCGAACCAGGGGCTCGACGCGCGCGCGCAGTTCCGCATCGGCCAGGGCAAGCTCTACGCCATGACATTCGCCGACTTCGAAGCGCGCATCCGCGACGATCTCGACCGCATGCTCGGCCCTGGCGGCTTCTCGAGCGCGCGCGACATCGTGGCGATCACGGTGAACCGCTGGCCGCACGGCTACAGTTACGTGGCGAACACGCTGTTCGATCCGGAGGACTACGACGAAACGGTGCTCAAGCTGGCGCGGCGCAAGGCCGGCCGCGTCGCCATCGCCAACACGGATTCCGGCGGCGACGCCTGGGTGCATTTCGCGATCGAGCAGGCGGACGCGGGCGGTGAGGGAACTCGCGGAGTGACGGCCCGCTGTCCTAACGGACATGGCCCAGCAAGGGCCGGAACGAGTCGACTTCCGCGACCATGAAGTCGAACAGCGCCCGCACGCGCGGAACGTTGCGCAGATCCGGGTGAACCAAAAGATAGATGCTCGACATCGACTCGGGGACCGGACCGAACACGCGGACGAGATCATCCTCCATGTCGCCGATCTGGACCGGCAGTGGGCCGATGCCAACCCCTGATTTGACGGTGAGCAGCATGCCGATGACGTGATTGCAGCGCGCGGTGACGGCCGCGTTCGGCGCCGCCGAGCGCAGCCATTTCGAGATACTCAGGTTCTCGAAATATCCGTCGAAGGCAATCACGGCGTGGCGGTTGAGATCAGGGATGGCTTCGGCACGGCCGTGACGCCCGACGTAAGACCGGCTGGCATAGATTGCCCACGGCGTGTCAGCGAGCTTGCGGCTGATCAGCGAGCTGTCCTTGCTTTCGCCGGCACGCAGCGCGATGTCGGCCTCGCCCTTTGCGAGATCCAGATATTCGTCGGCGATCAGCAGATCGACCCGCAGTGATGGGTAGCGCGTGTGAAACACATCGAGCATTCGCGGGATGAAGCGGTAAGCCATGCCTTCCGAACAGGTCAGGCGTACGGTGCCGCTCGGCGCGGTGTCGGTTGAGGCATCTTGCGGTCGAGGCAGGCAATTGCGGTTTCGACCTGCTCGGCGTGTGGGCGCAGCTCCTCGCCGAAGCTGGTCAGGCGGTAGCCGACCGGGAGGCGCTCCACGAGCTCGCGGCCGATTGCCTCTTCCAGCGCGGCGAGCCGGCGCTGCACGGTAGACTGATTGACGCCGAGGTCCTTGGCCGCCGCGATGGTCGATCCGGTGCGCGCCACGGCAAGGAAATAACGAAGATCGTTCCAATCAAAACTATTCATTTCGCAATTCTGCGTCGGCGCCGCGCAAACTTGCGGCTGCCGCACTGGTCCAGCCCTCGCTATACCCGCCGCCGGGAAAGGTGATCCTCGAACGGAGACAGTCGTGTCCGATATGGAGCCTCATAATGCCACAAGATCGAGTTTTGCCGCCATCATCGCCTATGGCCTGGGCGGCGCCGTTCTCGCCAGTGCCGCCCTTGCCGTGTTTGTTCTCGCCGTGGTTGGAAACTGGCGAGCCGAGGCGGCCGGTCGCGAACAGGTCCTACGCGGCAAGTACCTTGTCACGCTTGGACTTTGCACCGATTGCCACACCCCGGGGTATTTCTTCGGCAAGCCGGACATGGGCCGCTTTCTGGGCGGCTCCGAGGTTGGCTTCGAAATCCCTGGTCTCGGCGTGTTTCATGGGCCGAATCTGACGCCCGACAGCGAGACGGGGCTCGGCCGCTGGAGCGCCGACGACATCGTCAGGGCCATTCAGACCGGGACAAGGCCGGACGGCCGCGTGCTGGCGCCGATCATGCCGTGGCACGCGTTCGCCGAACTCACCAAGCAGGATGCGCAGGCGATCGCAGCCTTCCTGAAGAGCCTACCGCCGGTTTCGAACAAGGTGCCCGGGCCGTTCGGTCCGACCGAGACGCCGACATCATTCGTGCTCAAGGTCATCGCCCCAGCCGCGCCGGGGCAATAGCCAAGGGCGCAGAACAAAGGGCCCGGCTCCCGCCGGGCCCTTCGCTCATTTGCCGATCGAGATCCCGGGTCTGCAGCGCACCACGTCGTGCGGCGCTGCGCCCGGGACGACGCCTACGGCGTCACATCATCCCGCCCATGCCGCCCATGCCGCCGCCCGGCATCGCCGGCAGGCGGCCGCTTCCTTCGGCAGTTCGGCCACCATCGCCTCGGTGGTGATCAGGAGGCCGGCGACCGAGGCCGCATCCTGCAGCGCACGGCGCACCACCTTGGCCGGATCGATGATGCCCTTCTCGACCATGTCGACGTACTCTTCGTTCTGGGCATCGAAGCCGAACGTCTCGGACTTCTTCTCCATGATCTTGCCGACCACGATCGAGCCTTCGACGCCGGAGTTCTCGGCGATCTGGCGCAGCGGCGCTTCGAGCGCCTTGAGCACGATGTTGATGCCGGCCTGGATGTCGGCATTGTCGTTGGTGAGCTTGCCGACCGCCTTCTTGGCGCGCAGCAGCGCGATGCCGCCGCCCGGCACGATGCCCTCTTCCACCGCGGCGCGGGTGGCGTTGAGCGCGTCCTCGACGCGGTCCTTCTTCTCCTTGACCTCGATCTCGGTCGCGCCGCCGACGCGGATCACCGCGACGCCGCCCGCGAGCTTGGCGAGCCGCTCCTGCAGCTTCTCCTTGTCGTAGTCCGAGGTGGTCTCCTCGATCTGCGCCTTGATCTGGGCGACGCGCGCCTCGATGTCCTTCTTCTTGCCGGCGCCGTCGACGATCGTGGTCTTTTCCTTCTCGATGATGACCTTCTTGGCGCGGCCGAGCATCGCCGGAGTGACGTTCTCGAGCTTGATGCCGAGGTCCTCCGAGATCAGCTGGCCGCCGGTGAGGATCGCGATGTCCTCCAGCATGGCCTTGCGGCGATCGCCGAAGCCCGGCGCCTTCACGGCCGCGACCTTGAGGCCGCCGCGCAGCTTGTTGACCACGAGCGTGGCGAGCGCCTCGCCCTCGACGTCCTCGGCGACGATCAGCAGCGGCTTGCCGGACTGCACCACCGCCTCGAGCACCGGCAGCATCGCCTGCAGGCCCGAGAGCTTCTTCTCGTGCAGCAGGACGTAGGCGTCTTCGAGCTCGGCCATCATCTTCTCGGCGTTGGTGATGAAGTACGGCGAGAGGTAGCCGCGGTCGAACTGCATGCCCTCGACGATCTCGACGTCGGTCTCGAGCGACTTGGCTTCCTCGACCGTGATGACGCCCTCGTTGCCGACCTTCTGCATCGCCTGGGCGATCATCTTGCCGATCTGCTGTCGCCGTTGGCCGAGATGGTGCCGACCTGGGCGACCTCGGCGGACGAGCCGACCTTCTTGGCGCGCTTCTCGATGTCCTTGATCGACGGCCGCGACCGCGATGTCGATGCCGCGCTTGAGGTCCATCGGATTCATGCCGGCGGCGACCGCCTTGGCGCCTTCCTTGACGATGGCGGCGCGAGCACGGTCGCGGTGGTGGTGCCGTCACCGGCGTTGTCGTTGGTCTTCTGGGCGACTTCGCGCACCATCTGGGCGCCCATGTTCTCGAACTTGTCCTCGAGCTCGATCTCCTTGGCGACGGTGACGCCGTCCTTGGTGATGCGGGGCGCGCCGAAGGACTTGTCGATCACGACGTTGCGGCCCTTCGGGCCGAGCGTGACCTTCACGGCGTTGGCGAGCGTCTCGACGCCGCGCAGCATGCGGTCGCGAGCGTCGGCGGAGAATTTCACTTCCTTGGCAGCCATTTCAGTTTACTCCTGTGCGATGTTATCGAGACCGCGCCACTTTCCTCGGTGTCATGGCCGGGGCTTTACCGGCAATCCATCTTCTTCGCGCGAGGATGGATGCGCGGGTCAAGCCCGGGCATGACGACGGAAAACGTTGCGGCCCCTGAAATTCAAATCAGGCGATCACGCCCATGATGTCGGACTCCTTCATGATCAGGAGCTCCTCGCCATCGAGCTTGACCTCGGTGCCCGACCATTTGCCGAACAGCACCGTGTCGCCGACCTTGACGTCGAGCGGGACGAGCTTGCCGCTCTCGTCGCGGCCGCCGGGGCCGACGGCGATGATCTCGCCCTGCGACGGCTTCTCCTTGGCGGTGTCGGGGATGATGATGCCGCCGGCGGTCTTCTCCTCGGCATCGATGCGCTTGACGACCACGCGGTCGTGCAGGGGACGGAACTTCATCTTGGCCATGTTTTCCTCGTCGGCGCAACTGCGCGGTGAGACTAAAAACCGTTATTTTCCAAGCGATTAGCAGTCGTAAAAAAGAGTGCTAAGCGCCCGGCAGGAGATATGGTGTTGACCATGACGTGTCAAGCAAAACGCTGCTTTGCGGCGGCTGGGCAGCGTGTTGGTTGGTGCCGATGGTGGGGTGAGATTTAAGCCCGCATTCCCCGGATGACGGACTGATTTCCCCAACGCTCGCATCGATTCAGATATAGGCGTCAGCACCTTATCCTGGATCGTGCGAGGCGGTGATGGCGCACCCGACGGGTGAATCAAAAGATGGGGCTCTCAAGCTCGATTTCGACCGCCGCTTGATGGTGCAATTTCGCGGCTGCGTGGTCACGTCCGATGCGGGATTGTTGGCGTACCGCGAACTCGACGACGCGCTTGGGCTGAGCGCGGTGGCAGGCGAGACACTCGCCGACGCGCGCACGGGCAAGAACGGCCACCATGCATTGGTCGGTTTGCTGCGTCAGTCGGTGTTTGGTCGCCTCGCTGGATATGAGGACGTGAACGACGCCGAGCGCCTGCGTCACGATCCAGCCATGCGATGGATCGTCGGCGGCAGGGCGGCTCAGGGCCGTGCAGCTTCACCAAGCCAGATGGGGCGCTTCGAGACGCAATGGCTCGCGGCACCTGCAAACCTCTCTGCTCTTTCCGACTTGTCCGGCCAGTGGATCGATATCGTCCATGGTCGTCGTCCACCGAAGGGCATCGTGCTTGATATGGATTCGAGCGTGAGCCCAACGCACGGCGAGCAGGAGGATAGCGTGTGGAACGGCCATTACGCCTGCACCTGCTATCATCCACTGTTCGTGTTCAACCAATTCGGCGATTTGGAACGCTGCACGCTACGCCCCGGCAATGTGCATAGCGCCGACGGCTGGGTGAGTGTGCTCAAGCCGGTTATCGTGCGGTATCAGGGCAAAGTCCTGCGCATCTACTTCCGAGCCGATGCAGCCTTCGCCATGCCGGGGGTGTACGAGTGCCTGGAAGCTGAACGGATCAAATACGCGATCCGCCTGCCCGCCAATCAGGTCCTGCAGAACAGGATCGGCTATCTGCTCAAGCGCCCGGTCGGTCGGCCGCCGAACGAGGTCCGGCGGTACTACGCCAATTTCACCTACCAGGCGGCAAGCTGGACCAAGCCGCGCCGGGTGATTGCCAAGGTAGAGTGGCACCCGGGCGAGCTTTATCCGCGCGTCGGCTTCATCGTGACGAACATGAGCCGACCGGCCGAGCGGGTGGTCGCCTTCTACAACAAGCGCGGCACGTGCGAGCAATGGATCAAGGAAGGCAAAGGTGCGATCAAGTGGACGCGGCTGTCATGCCGGACGTTCGCCGCCAACGCGGTCCGGCTCCAGCTTCATGCGCTCGCCTACAATCTCGGCAACTTCCTGCGCACGCTGGCGACACCCGAGCCGATCAAGGACTGGTCGCTGACGAGCCTGAAGGAGAAGCTGATCAAGATCGGCGCGAAGGTCGTCAACCACGGCCGCTACGTCGCATTCCAGATGGCCGAGGTCGCTATCCCCCGGCAAATGTTCGAGGAGATTTTGCGGCTCATCGCAGAACTACGGCCGCAGCCGCCACCAACGCCAGCGTGAGACGTTCGATAATCATGTGTTCAAGGGCTACCGACAGGAGGAGTGCGCCCAAATGCCAGGGAAAACGGCCTGATCAGCCCATCGATCACCGCTCCGGCTGGCCCGAAGGTTGGCAGCCGCCCGAGCCTCGCATCGGCCTTGCGAGGAGCCCCATGCCGGTGCGAATACTCACGTCAGGCCGGGGGTCATCCGGGGAATCCGGCATAAAATTTCACGTTCTTCGGCGAAAAATTGAAGTAATATGGTAGTAATTACCTGAACGGGCTCCCTCCGATTTTTATTGGCTTGCTACTTTAAATGACGTGTTGTCCTGAATACTATCAAAAGTTGCGAAATTCCGAATGGAAATTGGGGTTCATGAGCAGCCGTGTCCTGGCGACCGGTGCATCAGGCCTAAGATTTATCGCTTACACCCCTGGCGGGGACCGGTCGAGAGCGCTTATGACGCCCTTGTGGCGCTTGCGCTAACCCCGGTCGGTCCGCAGAATCGGTCCGGCTGCAAGGAGCCCGTCATGGCGACCCATCCTCTCAAGTCCCCAGCCGCGGGTTTGGCCCTGGCCGTCCTGGCCTTGGCGCTGGCGAATTGCAGCAGCATGCCGAGCTTCCCGAGCTTCTCTTCGCCGACCGAGCCGCCGCCGCCTCCTGGTGGCGGGGCGGCGATGCCGTCAAAATATCAGCCGGAGGAAGTGGTCGGCCGCTGGGGCTTCACCTCGTATCACCGCGAGCAGGACCGCGCCCGCACCGAGGCAGCGGCGCGCGGTCAGTGCAAGCAGCCTTACGTCATTGCCAGAGGGCCCAACGGCGGCGTGATGATGCACCTGGCCGATCAGCGTCAGCCCAGCGAACTTCAGCTCAAGGGCAGTTCCAGCGGCAAGAATTTCATCGGCCCGCCCGGTGACGCGGGCATGGCGGAAGACCGCGAGATCGTTTCGTTCGACGGCCGGGTGCTGATCACGCGTTTCGTCGATCCCGATGCCGGCAACCGCTACGGCAACATGGTCTACGTGCGCTGCGCGGCGCGGGCTTAAAGCATGATCCCGAAAAGTGGCTTCCGGTTTTCGGAAAAGATCAAGCTTGGACAAAAGGGCTAAGGCCACCGCTCGACATCGTCACGCGCAATTCTGCAAAGCAAAAAAAGCCCGGGCTTCACAACCCGGGCTTAGTTGGTTTGCAGAGGCTGCTATCAACGGAAGTGATAGTTCACCCCAACCTTGACCGTGTGGACGTCGGCATCAGCCGAGAAGCCGCCAGCAATACCGCTGAAGTAGGTCTGGCTGTTGTACATCGCGTACAGATACTCGACCTTGCCGGACCAGTTCGGCGCGAAAGCGTGCTCGACGCCCGCACCGACCACGCCGCCGATGTGCATCTTGCTGTCGCTGACGCCGACCGTGAACGGGCCGACCGTTGCGTTGACCGACACTTCGTTGTTGATCCAGCCCAGACCGCCGGTGGCGTAGATCATGGTGCGATCGAACGCATAGCCGACGCGCACGCGTGCCGAGCCCATGTAGTTTGCGTCTGACGAGACCGAGACGATGCCGACGCCGGTCGCGAACGCATTGGTGCGGCCGAGATCGGCCCAGGCGCTGTCGACCTCGACGCCGAACACCCACGGGCTGCCCATGGCCTGCCAGTTGTAGCCAATCTGGCCGCCGATAAAGCCGCCGCGCAGGTCGAAGTTGTCGGAGCCATTGGATGCGCCCCAGCCATAGCCGCCGTGCGCGCCGATGTAGAAACCGGTCCAGTTGTAGCTCGTCACATAGGCCGGTGCCTTGTACGGCATGCCCCGGGGCAGGTCGGCCGCGGCCGCGGGAGCCGCAACAAGAGCCAACAGGCCCAGACCCGCGAAAAACGAACGCTTCATCTCACCACCTCCAATGAAATCGTGGCGGCAAAGTATTCATCGAGGGCGGGTAGTCTAGTGCGTAAAAGACACACTAAGTTTCATCTTCAGATTTATTGTTTTGTTACTATAAAAACCCCTCAAATTTTACCGGTCTTAGATTTTTTACTTCAATTTAACCGTACTTATAGTAAAGCAATTCTGAACGATATTGGCTTGTGACTGCGCAAAAAGCCCCGGATTTGAAGTCCGGGGCTTTGCCGTTTGGAAGTTCGACAGCTCAGAACTTGAAGCGGAACTTTGCGGAACCGGAACTTGGGCGGGACCGCGGCGCCAATGCTAGCGCCAATGCTAGAAGCGATAGTTCACGCCAAAGCGAAGCAGGTGCGACTCCAGCCCATTGGTGGCGCCAGTAATACTGTATGGCCCGTCGTTGAGATCGACGTAGAGATATTCCGCCCGCGTGCTCCAATTGCCGAACAGCGCGACCTCCATGCCGGCGCCCGCCGTCCAGCCAATGTCGGTCCTGGCTTGCGACAGGCCGGTCACGGTGCTCTGGGCCCGCAGCGACCCATAGGCGAGGCCGACGGTGCCGTAGAACAGGATGTTGTTGAGCGCGTAGCCGGCGCGGCCGCGCAAGGTGCCGAACCACGGGTTGGAAAATTTCCACGGCGCGAAGCGATCCTCGGCGCCGGAAAGTTGCACGTCGGTCTCGAGGCCGAGCACAAACGGCCCGCGCTGAAAGTTGTAGCCGGCCTGCAGGCCGCCGGCGACGCCGGACGGCTCGGCCGGATCCTTGGTGGTCGAGCCCCACTGATAGCCGAGGTTGGCGCCGACGTAGGGACCTTGCCAGGAATATGCGCGGATCGGGCTGAGCCGCGGTGCGTCGTCTGCCGCCGTCGCGGTTCGCCGTCGCTGCGAGCGCAGTGAGCGCGGCGCCAAACGTGCCATGGCGGGAACATGGTAATCTCATGATGAAGAAATTGTCGCGGGACTTATATTAAGCGCTGATGAAACGGTAAGAATGACAGGGCCTTAGGCCTAAGGAATGGTGATCGCCGTGTTCAGCGCTTAGCGATCAATTCACCAAATCCAGGCGCGCATTTTCAGCCGGCGGGGCGTTGGCCGGCGATACGGCGAGGCAATAGGTTTGCGGGCATGAGTGGACGAGGCAAGGACATCGATCCCGCGAGCGAACTCGTCGAGGAGGACGAGGAGGCGACGCTTCCGGAAAGCGAGCCTGCGCTCGACCTCGAAGGCTTAACGCCGCTCGCGGCGGGCCGTGACGCCCTGCTGCGCCACGCCAAGCTCGCGCCGGCTTCGCCCGGCGTCTATCGCATGCTCGATGCGGCCGGCGAGGTGCTTTACGTCGGCAAGGCGAAGAACATCAGGAAGCGCATCGTCGCCTACACCAGGCCGACCGGACACGACACCCGCATCGAGCGGGTGATTGCCGCGACCAGTTCGGTCGAGTTCGTCACGACCGCGAGCGAAACCGAAGCGCTGCTGCTTGAAGCCAACCTGATCAAGCGGCTGCGGCCGCGCTTCAACGTGCTGCTGCGCGACGACAAGTCGTTTCCTTATATTCTGATCACGGCGGACCATTGGGCGCCGCAGATCTTCAAGCACCGCGGGGCGCGCTCGCGCGAGGGCAATTACTACGGCCCGTTCGCCTCGGTGTGGGCGGTCAACCGCACCATCACGGCGCTGCAGCGGGCCTTCCTGCTGCGCTCCTGCTCCGACGGCTTTTTCGAAAGCCGCACCCGGCCGTGCCTGCTGCATCAGATCAAGCGCTGCTCGGCGCCATGCACCCACGAGATCGAGTTCGCCGATTACGCCGAGCTGGTGCGCGAGGCGAACGCATTCCTCTCCGGCAAGAGCCGCGCCGTGCAGGAGGAGCTAGCAACGGAAATGGAGAAAGCCTCGACCGAGCTCGATTTCGAGCGTGCCGCGGTCTACCGCGACCGCCTCGCCGCGCTGTCGGCGGTGCAGGGTTCGCAAGGCATCAATCCGCGCACGGTCGAAGAAGCGGACGTGTTCGCCATCCACCAGGAGGGCGGCTTCAGCTGCATCGAGGTGTTCTTCTTCCGCACCGGGCAGAATTGGGGCAACCGCGCCTATTTTCCCAAGGCGGACCGCTCGCTCGGGCCGGGCGAGGTGCTGGGCGCTTTCCTCGCGCAGTTCTACGACGACAAGCCTTGTCCGCGCTGCATCTTCCTCTCGCACGAAATTCCAGAGCAGCAGTTGCTCGCCGCCGCGCTCACCACCAAGACCAACCGCAAGGTCGAGGTTTCGGTGCCGCAGCGCGGCGAGAAGAAGGACCTGGTGAGCCACGCGTTCGCCAACGCCCGCGAGGCGCTGGGGCGCAAGCTCGCCGACACCTCGTCGCAACAAAAGCTGCTCACCGCGCTGGCCGAGGCGTTGGCGCTGCCGCGGCCGCCGCGCCGCATCGAGGTTTACGACAACAGCCACATTCAGGGCTCGAACGCCGTCGGCGCGATGATCGTGGCGGGGCCCGAGGGCTTCCGCAAAAACCAGTACCGCAAGTTCAACATCCGCTCGGCCGAGCTCACGCCCGGCGACGACTTCGGCATGATGCGCGAGATGCTGGAGCGCCGCTTCAAACGGCTGATCGCGGAAGCGCCGAAGGTGCAGTTGCCGGGAGATATCCCGGTGCACGACGAGCGGCTGCTCACCCCGGCAAGCCCCACCGACGACGAGAGCGAATCACCCTGGCCCGACTTGGTCATGATCGACGGCGGCCAGGGCCAACTCAACGCCGCGCGGCAGGCGCTGGAGGGATTGGGCGTGACCGATGTGCCGGTGGTCGCGGTCGCCAAGGGGCCGGATCGCGATGCCGGCAATGAGACCGTGTTCCTGTCCGGCAAGGCGATCAAGCTGCCGCCGCGCGATCCGTTGCTCTACTTCATTCAGCGGCTGCGCGACGAGGCGCATCGCTTCGCCATCGGATCTCACCGCCAGCGGCGCAAGAAGGATATCCGCGAGGCGGGATTGCAGGAGATTCCTGGGATCGGGCCAACGCGCAAGCGCGCCTTGCTCCATCACTTCGGAACGTTGAAGGCCATCGAGCGGGCCACGCTCGACGACCTCGCCCAGGTCGCGGGCATCAACGAGGATACCGCGCGCAAGATCTACGATTTTTTCCACGACAGCGCGCCGGCCCGGTAGGTGACGGGGCTCCTGCCGACCCAATTTGACAGCGGCGTGACAGGTTCCATCGCGACCAATGCAGAGTCGAGATATCCCCCGGCTGTTTTGTGCGTCTGTTCACGCCACGAATGGAGGCGTATCATCGTCTCTTAATGAACAGCAGCACGGCCTTGCCCGCGCGCCCGCTCGCGCTGGCCAATCTACTGACCTACTCCCGCATCGCCGCCGTGCCGGTGGTGGTCGCTCTGATGTTCTGGCAGAGCATCATGGAAGGCGGCCTGTGGCTGCGCTGGGCGGCGCTCGCGGTGTTCATCACCGCCGGCATCACCGACATGCTCGACGGCTACGTGGCGCGGACCTGGGGGCAGATGACCTCGCTCGGGCGCATGCTCGATCCGATCGCCGACAAGCTCCTGGTCGGCTCCTGCCTCCTGATGCTCGCCGCCGAGGAAACCATCCGCGGCTGGGCGCTGCTCGCCGCCGTCATCATCCTCTGCCGCGAGATCCTGGTGTCTGGCTTGCGTGAATACCTGGCCGAACTGCGGGTCAGCGTGCCGGTCACCCGGCTCGCCAAGTGGAAGACCACGTGGCAACTCGTCGCCGTTGGCTTTCTGATTTGCGGCGAGGCGGGCGACAAGATCGTCCCGGTGGTGACTCACACCGGCATCACGCTGCTGTGGCTGTCCGCCCTGGTGACGCTCTACACCGGGTGGGACTATCTGCGTGCCGGGTTGCGTCACATGATCGACGAATGAGCACGATGAAGCTTGTCTACTTCGCCTGGGTTCGCGAGCGTATCGGCAAGGCGGAAGAGGAGATCGCTCCGCCGGCATCGATTGCGACCGTCACGGATCTGGTCGCATGGCTCGCCAAGCGTGGCGAGGAATACGCCCACGCCTTCGAGAATCCCAAGGTGATCCGCGCCGCGATCGACCGCCGCCATGTCCGGCCTGACGCCGCGATCGCCGGCGCCAGGGAGATTGCGTTCTTTCCGCCGATGACGGGCGGGTAGGCATTGGTTTTTTTCGTGGGCCTGATCGGCGCCGCGCACTCCGTTCACCTCTCCCCGCAAGCGAGGAGAGGGAGCGCACTGCCGATGCTGCAGCAAAGGTGCTAGTCTCTCGCCCCATGAACATTCGTCTACAACGCGAGGACTTCGATGCCGCCACGGAGGCTGCAGCGCTGACGCGCGGCCGCACCGACATCGGCGCGGTGGTGACCTTCACCGGCGTCTGCCGCGGCGCCGAGTCCGGTGAGCCAATTGCCGCGCTAACGCTCGAGCATTATCCCGGCATGGCCGAGGCTGAGATCACGCGCCATGTCGACGAGGCGAACACGCGCTGGCCGCTGCTCGGCGTTACGGTCATCCATCGCTATGGGCGCATCGAGCCTGGCGAGAACATCGTGCTGGTCGTGACTGCGTCATCGCACCGCGAGGCGGCATTCGCCGCCGCCGAGTTCCTGATGGACTATCTCAAGACCCGCGCGCCGTTCTGGAAGCAGGTTGAAGCCGCTGGCAGCAAGAGCTGGATCGAGGCGAAGGGTGCCGACGACGCGGCCGCGGATCGCTGGCGCAAGGACCGCGAAGCCGCGGAATAATTTGCGGCGGACGGGTTTGTCCTGGTGAGAAACAAGACAAGGGCAGCACATGGTCCGGTCGATTGCGATTGTTGCAGCCACCCTCGCGTTCACGGCCAGTGCGCTGGCCAACGACCGGGTTTCGTATTTTCCGGTGAAGCAAGGCTCCGGGCCGCACGATGTCGCGGTCTCGGCTGACGGCAAGATGGTCTGGTACAGCGGTCAGCGCAACGGCACTTTGGGAATGCTCGATCCCGCGACCGGCAAGGACACCAGCATTCCGATCGGCACGGGCTCGTCGCCGCATGGCGTGATCGTCGGGCCGGACGGCTCGCCGTGGCTCACCGACGGCGGGCTCAACGCCAATGTCCGCTACGATCTCAAGACCAAGAAGTTCGACTACTACGCGCTGCCGCCGCAGATGCCCTACGCCAATCTCAACACCGGCGTGTTCGACCAGGACGGCATCTACTGGTTCACCGGGCAGAATGGCGTGCACGGCTACGTCAATCCCAAGACCGGCAAGCACGAAAGCTGGAAGTCGCCGCGCCGCGGCACCTACGGCATCACGGTCACGCCGTCCAACGAGGTCTGGTACGTGGCGCTGGCCGGCGATCATCTCGGCAAGGTCGACAAGGCGACCGGCAACGTGATGATCGTCGAGCCGCACAAGAAAGGCGCCGGGCCGCGCCGGGTGTGGACGGACTCGAAGGGCCTGTTGTGGGTGAGCTTCTGGCACTCCGGCGAAGTCGGCGCCTACGACCCGGCGGCGAAGAGCTGGAAGACATGGCTGCTGCCCAACAATCCCGGCAGCGGCTGCTACTCGGTCTATGTCGATGAGCAGGACAAGGTCTGGCTGACCGACTTTATGACGAACTCGATCGTGCGGTTCGATCCCAAGACCGAGAAGTTCCAGAGCTTCCCGAGCAGCCAGCGCGGCGCGCAGGTGCGCCAGATGCTGGGCCGCCCGGGCGAGGCCTGGGGCGCGGAATCCGGCAACAGCCGTCTGGTCCGGATCAGCTATTAACTGTCGCCGGTCCCTGGACGGGCAATTCCCGTCTGATTCTGCTAAGTCCAGTGTGATGCAGGGCGCCGACCGCCGCACCATCCTTAAACTGCTCGCCGGAGCGCCGCTCCTGGCGGCGATGGGTGCGCCCGTCCTTGCGGCTCGAGATTCTCAGATCGGCCGCCTGATCCGCGAAGCCCGCGTGCAATTCGATGGCGACGCGCAGATATCGCAACGCATCGACTTCATCTCCCGCGCGCTGCTCGGCGTGCGTTACCAGGCCCACACGCTGATCGGCGGCCCGCGTAAGCCTGAAGTTTTCGTTGTCCGCGATGACGTGTTCGACTGCGTCACCTACTGCGAAATCGTGTTGTCGGCGGCGTTGGCGCGGGACCTGGTCCAGTTCGAGACTGTGCTTCGCCGCATCCGCTACGAGGGTGGGCAAGTGCAATGGGACCGCCGCCACCACTACTTTGCCGAATGGTGCCGCAACAACGTGGAAAATCGGATTTGCAGCCGCGTTATGGTCGAGCCGTCGGTGACGCTCGACAAGACCGTCGATTATTCGAATTACGGCCGGCGGCAGGTGTCGATGCTCTGCGTCACCCGCGACGCGCTGCTCGCCAACCAGCGCCAGCTCTCGACTGGCGACGTGATCGGATTCGTCTCCATGCGGCCCAACCTCGACTTCTATCACACCGGCTTTGTCGCCTTCGACAAAGGCGGGACGCTGTTGTTGCGCCATGCCTCGCAAAGCCGCGGCCGGGTGATGCAGGAGCGCATGGATGCGTTCACGGCGGCCAACGGCGTCAAGTACGTCACGCTGCTGCGCCCGGCTGAGCCTGCATAGCCGGGCTGCCAAGGCGCCCTAGCCACACCCTATGTGATGCGACAACATCCCGGCCCAAACGAGGGAAGGGCCAAGGGAATGACGGAGCATCGGTGCGGCAGCTGGGTTGAGCACTTTCCCGGCAACCTCCGCTGGAGCAACGCGATGCAGATCGTCAAGGGCATGGTGCCCTGGGCGGCAGCCGCGATGGCCGAGATCGACATCATCGGCGAGCGATTGAAGGCACGGCAGAACGAGCACGACGTCGATCGAGTCTGGAGCGAGGAATGGTCGCGCATGGCGGACCGCCTCGCCGCGATCGCCGACAAGTCCGACGCCAGGGGGCGCAAGATCACCGCCGGCGACAACTACATGCGCGCCGGCAACTACTATTACAGCGCCGAGCAATTCATCGTTCCGGGCGAAACGAAGCTCGCGATGTATCGCAAGGCGATCCGCTGCTACCACGCCGCCATCGAGCGGCTTTATCCGCAGATCAGCAAGGTCGATGTTCCGGTCGACAACACCGCGATGGCGGCGTTGTGGCTGCCGGCGCCGGGGGCTGGTCCGAAGCCGACGGTGGTGCTGTTCGACGGCATGGACAATTGCAAGGAGATGAGCGTGATCTTCGCCGGGCTCGAGTTTGCCCGGCGCGGCATCAACACCTTGGCGGTCGACGGACCCGGGCAGGGCGAATCGCTGCGGCTGCGCAACATCCACGCCCGGCCCGACTACGAGGTGCCGGGCCGCGCGGCGTTCGACTTCGTGGCCGCGAGGCCGCAGACCGACCAGAAGCGCATCGTCGTGATGGGCTACAGCTTCGGCGGCTATCATGCCACCCGCATCGCCGGCATCGACAAGCGCTACGCTGGCGGCGTCGCGCTCGGCGCCACGCGCTGGAGCATCTACGAGCGCACCAAGGACGCCTACGCCAAGCTCGCCAAGGAAGACCCGCGCACCAGCTCGACCTCGACGTTCCAGTTCCGCTGGGTGGTCGGCGCCAAGGACAACGACGCCGCGCTCGAATTCGCCAAGGGCTACACGCTCGACGGCATCGCCGAACAGGTCGAGTGCCCGTTCCTGATTATGCATGGGGCGGCAGACCGGCTGACGCCGGTGTCGGCCGCGCAGATGCTGTACGACCGGCTGGGCACCAAGACGAAGGAGCTCCGTATCTTCACCGCGGAGGAGGGCGGCGCCGAGCACTGCCAGGTCGATCACCGGCAGGTGGCGACCGGCTATATCGGGGACTGGATCAACGAAAACGTGAAATGACGCGCGATTGCGCGGGAGGAAGCTATGGCAAGGCACACGCGGCGGGCGATCTTGCTGGGTGGCGCGGCGGCGCTCGCAGCCGGTTCGTCACGCGCGCAGGAGTTCGCGCCACGGCAGATGCGCATTGTGGTGTCGGCCGCGGCCGGCGGCGCGACCGACGCGATCGCGCGGTTGATCGGACAGAAGATCGCGCCGGCGTTTCGCACCACGGTGATCGTCGAGAACCACACCGGCGGCCATTTCGGCAAGGTGTTCAAGGAAACGGTGTCCTCGCCGCCCGACGGTACCACGCTGTTCATGGCGCCGACCAGCGCGGTGGTCGCGCAGCTGCTGCACCCGGAGGTCGGCTACGACATGCCGCGCGACATGACGCCGGTGACACAGGTCGCGACCGGTCCGCTGGTGCTGGTGGCGCGCAAAACCATTCCGATCAAGAACATCGCCGATCTGATTGCGTATTCGAAGGCCAACCCTAACAAGGTGACGTTCGGTTCGGGCGGCGGCACCGGCAGCTCGTTTTATCTGGCGCTGCAGCTGCTGCGGCTCAACACCGGAATCACATTTACCCACGTGCCGTACCGCGGCGCCGGCCCGGCATTGAACGATCTGCTCGGCGGTCACATCGATATGATGTTCGACGCCATGCCGATCATGGCGCCGCAGATCAAGGCCGATAAGGTGACGCCCGTTGCGGTCACCAGTTTGCAGCGCATCGCGGCATTGCCGGATGTACCAACTGTGATGGAGCAAGGCATTCCGAACTACGAGGTCGCCGGCTGGTTCGGCCTGCTTGCGCCGGGCAAGACCCCGGCGCCGATCCGCCAGCGTATCCGCGACGAGGTTGCGAAGGTATTGAAAGACCCTGACGTGGTGACTTGGCTGTCGAGCCAGGGCATGACTCCGGTCGGCAGTCAGCCGGACGAATGGTTCGACTATCTCAAGGGCGAGATCGCGCGCTGGGGTAAGGTGGTCAAGGACGCCGACATCAAGCCGGAATAGCGTGTTGAAGCGAAGGGTGGCAGCGCGGAACGACACGACACGCGCATCCTCGCGGGCCAAGCCCGTCACAGTGCGCGACCTTGTGCGTGCCGTCGCGGCACGCCTGCAGCGCGCCAAGCTCGCGTTCGCCCATGGCACTACCGACCCGGTCGCCGAGGCGGCCTTCATCGTCGGCGAGATCCTGAAGGTCCATCCGGATCGTATCGAGGCGCTGGCGGCACGGCGTGTCACCGCCGCGCAGCAGCAGGCGATCGACGATCTGGTCGAGCGCCGCATCGCAACGCGCAAGCCGGCGGCGTATCTTCTGCGGCGCATCTACATGCGCGGCGTCCCGTTCTTCATCGACGAGCGCGCCATCGTGCCGCGCTCCTATATCGGCGAAATCCTCGACGACGAGCTGTTCGAGAGCCTGGTCGAGTCGGACGCGGTCAAGACCGTGCTCGATCTCTGCACCGGCTCAGGCTGCCTCACGATCCTCGCCGCGATGCGGTTTCCGAATGCCAAGGTCGATGCTGCCGACCTGTCCAAGGATGCGCTTGCTGTTGCCCGCAAGAACGTCGCGCTGCATCGCATGCAGCGCCGCGTACGGCTGGTACAGGGCGATCTGTTCGCGCCGCTGCAAAGGCAAGCGCTACGACCTCATCATCGCCAATCCGCCCTACGTCGATGCGAAGGGAATGCGGAGCCTGCCGCCCGAGTGCCGGCACGAGCCGGCGCTGGCGTTCGACGGCGGCAAGGATGGCATCGCGATCGTGCGGCGGATCATCGAGCAGGCGGGCGTCATCTGACGCCGGCCGGCGGGCTGTTCTGCGAGATCGGCCGCTGCCGCCCGGCGCTGGAGCGCGCCTATCCGAAGATGCGGTTTCTCTGGCTGGACACCGAGGAGAGCAGCGGCGAGGTGTTCTGGCTGGATGCGAAGCAGCTTACCGGGCGCTAGCCGCAAGCCGTGCCAGGGCGCCACGCGTCCACTCCAGGTCTTCCGCCAACGTCCGGCCGGCCCATTTTCTGTCAGCGGGAACGCCGCGCCGCATGGCCAGGAAGTTTGCCGCGCAGACCGCGTTGTAGAGCGCGATCCGCTCACGGCTGAGCGTGCGGCCGACCGCGGGCTCGTACACCGCGAGAGCCGCCTCCAGCATGTGTTCATGCTCGAACAAAAAGACGAGATAGCGGAAATCGTGATGCCGGTCGGCCCAGGCCGCGCTGTCGTAGTCGAACATGCCGCTCACCGCGTCGGTTTGCGGATCCAGTGCGATATTGTGCAGCCCGACGTCGGTGTGAACCAGCACGCGATCCGCAGAGTCGATGGCAAGGCTTTCGTAGGCGCCTAGCGCATGGCCGATCGAGGCGGTGAGGGCCGCGTCTCCACCAACCTCGGCAACACGCGCGATGATCGAGACTGACGGCTCCGGCCAGCTTGGCCGTTCGGGCAGATAACCCTTGACGTCCTCATGGCAAACGCGGGTGTGCTGTTCGGCCAGGATCGTGCCGATCGCGCGCCCGATCCTGCGTGCCAGCTCCGGCTCTTGCTTCACGCGCGCGAACAGCAGCCACGGGTCGCAATATCCAACCACCAAAGCCCGTACGTCGAAGCCCGAGGCGTCCTCGTAGAGGATTCTCGGCGCCTGGAACGTGCAGCGCTCCGCCAGGAGCCGCAGCACCCTGCGCTCTCCGTCGAGACGCTCGCGGGTCTGCTCGCTCGCCGGAAACCATGCCATGCGGTCGCCGGGCAGCGTGACCGCCCAGCGGTCGTCGCGCTTCTCGATGGAGATGGATTCCGGCGGCAGGTTCAAGTCCGCGCGCCGCAGCGCCGCGCAAACCTCGGTCTTCTCAAGACGCTCGAATTTGGCGCGCGTTCGCCCGGCATCGATCCGAGCTACGCCGCCGCCTGCTTGCCCTTCGGCTGCACCTCGGCGGTGTAGTCGTCCATCAACTGCTTGGTGATCGCGCTCGGCGTGAACTTCCATTGCGCGATCTCGGAGACCGGCGTCACCTCGGCGGCGGTGCCGGTGATGAAGCACTCGGAGAAGCTCGAAAGCTCCTCCGGCATGATGCGGCGCTCGATCACCTCGATGCCGCGCTTCTTCGCCAGCATGACCGCGGTCGCGCGGGTGATGCCGGACAGGAAGCAGTCGGCGATCGGGGTGTGGATCTTGCCGTCCTTGATGAAGAAGATGTTGGCGCCGGTGCATTCGGCGACGCGGCCCAGCCAGTCCAGCATCATCGCGTCAGCGTAGCCTTTGCGCTCCGCAATGTGTTTGGAGATCGTGCAGATCGCATAGAGACCGGCCGCCTTGGCCATCGCCGGCGCGGTCTTCGGGTCGGGCCGGCGGTAGTCGGCGAGATCGAGCCGGATGCCCTTGAGGCGCTGCGCCGGGTCGAAATAGCTCGGCCATTCCCAGTTGGCGACGGCGAGATGGATCTTGTTGTTCATCGCCGTGACGCCAAGCTGCTGGGAGCCGCGCCAGGCGATGGCGCGCACGTAGCAATTCGGCATGTCGTTCTTTCTCGACGATCAGCCGCTTGGCGGCATCGATCTCCGCCACCGAATACGGAATCTCGAAATCGAGGATGTTGGCCGAGCGCTTCAGGCGCTCCGAATGCTCGGTGCCCTTGAATATGACGCCGCTATAGGCGCGCTCGCCCTCGAACACGGCGCTGGCGTAGTGCAGGCCGTGGGTCAGGACGCTGATCTTGGCGTCCGCCGTCGACACCAGTTGGCCGTCGAACCAGATCAGATCCGCACGTTCGTCGAAGGGCACAGCCATCGCATTCCCTCCTGCTCAATTCGAGCCGTTCGGCCTTCAATCGACGCTTTTGCTTCGGGGCTCAAGTCCCGATATGTTTTCGCACCCGGCTTATGAGAGCGCGCTTCCCGGGGTGGTTCAAGACAACCCCCGGAAACAGAACCGGCGGTTCGATCCTTTCGTGAAGTCGCGTCTTTGCGTAACAATCAAACCGAAATATGTCAATATGGCTGACGTAAATTTGACCCCTCTCGGCCAACCGCTCCGCGCCGGCAGAGCCTGCGTCAAATGCGCCCGAGCCGATCTGGGACCTGATCGAACTGCTGTTTTTTGCCTACCGGGACTTCGTCGGCGATGCCGATGATGCTCTCGCCAAATTCAGCTTCGGCCGGGCGCATCACCGGGTGCTGCATTTCGTCAACCGCAATCCGGGTATGAAGGTCGCCGACCTCCTGGACGTGCTGCGGATTACCAAGCAATCGCTGGGACGTGTGCTCAAGCAACTCGTCGACGAGGGCTACGTGGTGCAAAAGGAAGGCGAGAATGATCGCCGCCAGCGCCTGTTGTTCGTCACGCCCAAGGGCGAGACCTTGGCGATGAAGCTCGCCGGCCTGCAGACCGAGCGGATCGCGCGCGCCCTCGCCGAGCTTGGACCTACCACGCACGAGCAGGCCCGGCGGTTTCTCATCGCCATCATCGATGCCGACAGCCGCGAGGGCGTGCAGCGGTTGATCGCACGCGCCGACCGTGCGCGGCGGCCACGGTCCTGACCCCACGGGGGAACGATGACCCCTGTCCCCGCCGAAGTGCCGCCCGCTGACGATGCGCCGCACCTGCTGGTGGTCGACGATGACCGCCGCATCCGCGATCTGTTGTCGCGCTTTCTGACCGGCGAGGGCTACCGCATCTCCACCGCCGACACCGCCGCGGCGGCGCGCGCCAAGCTCAGCGGCATGAGCTTCGATCTCCTGATCCTCGACGTGATGATGCCGGGCGAGACCGGCTTCGAATTCGCCAAGTCGATCCGCAAGACCTCCAACGTGCCGATCCTGATGCTGACGGCGCGCGACGCGGCCGAAAGCCGGATCACCGGCCTGGAGAGCGGTGCCGACGACTACGTCGCCAAGCCGTTCGAGCCGCGAGAGCTTTCGCTGCGTATTGCCAGCATTCTCAAGCGGGTGCGGCCGGCGATCGCGCCGCCGCCGGAGTCGTTGCGCTTCGGCGAGTTCGTGTTCCACATCGGTCGCGCCGAGCTGCGCAAGGGCGACACGGTGGTGCGCCTGACCGACCGCGAGCGCGAGATGCTGACCGTCCTCGCCGCCACTCCCGGCGAGACCGTGCCGCGCATGGCACTTGCCGGCAACGGCGGCACGGTCAACGAGCGCGCCGTCGACGTGCAGGTGAACCGGCTGCGGCGCAAGATCGAGCGCGATCCGGCCAACCCGTTGATCATCCAGACCGTGCGCGGCATCGGCTACCGGCTGGTGGTCTCGCCATGACCAGCCTCGACATCAGCATGGCGCGGTTGCGCTCTGCCGCCAACCGGGTGTCGTCGGCATGGCTGCGCTTCAACATCGCGTTCAAGAGCATCATGCCCAAGGGCCTCTATGCCCGCTCCTTGCTGATCATCATCGCACCGATGGTGATCCTGCAGTCGGTGATCGCGTTCGTCTTCATGGAGCGCCACTGGAACCTGGTGACGCAGAACCTCTCGGCCGCGGTGGTGCGCGACATCGCGGCGCTGATCGAAGTCTCCAGGAACCAGGCGCAGGATCGCGATCAGCTGCTGGTCCGGCGCATCGCGCAGGAAAAGCTCGGCTTCGTGGTCGACTTCCTGCCGATTTCGGACATGCCGCCGCCGGGGCCGAAGCCGTTCTTCTCGCTGCTCGATCAGGCGCTGTCGGTCGAGCTGCGCAAGCAGATCGGCCGTCCGTTCTGGATCGACACGGTCGGCCGCTCGGCGCTGGTTGAGATCCGCATCCAGCTCGACAACGCGGTGATGCGTATCGTGGCGCGGCGCAGCGCCGCCTATGCCTCGAACTCGGAAATTTTCCTGCTCTGGATGGTCGGCACCTCGCTGGTGCTTCTCACCGTCGCGATCCTGTTCCTACGCAACCAGATCCGGCCGATCCTACGGCTTGCCGATGCCGCCGAGAGCTTCGGCAAGGGCCGCGACGCGCCGAACTTCCGGCCGCGCGGCGCGCTGGAGGTGCGCCGCGCCTCTCAGGCGTTCCTGGAGATGAAACAGCGCATCGAGCGCGCGATCGAGCAGCGCACCGCCATGCTGGCGGGCGTCTCGCACGACCTTCGCACCGTGCTGACCCGCTTCAAGCTGGAGCTCGCCCTGCTGGACGACAGTCCCGAGATCGAGCTGATGAAAAAGGACGTCGACGAGATGGCCCGGATGCTCGAGGCCTATCTCGCGTTCGCGCGGGGCGACGCCGGCGAAGCGGCGGCGCCGACCGACATGGCGGCCTTCCTCGACGAGCTGAAGGTCGACGCCGAGCGCAACGGCCACAGGACCAGCGTGACGTTCCACGGCTTCCCGGTCGTCACCGTGAAGCCGGCGGCGTTCAAGCGCTGCCTCGGCAACCTGGTGTCGAATGCGGCGAGCTTCGCCAATTCCATCGCCATCACCGGGCATCGCGATCATCGCTGGCTGACGGTGACGGTCGACGACGATGGTCCGGGTATCCCGCCGTCGATGCGCGAGGACGTGTTCAAGCCGTTCCTGCGGCTCGATGATGCGCGCAACCAGGACCGCGGCGGCACCGGCCTTGGCCTCGCGATCGCGCGCGACATTGCGCGCTCCCACGGCGGCGAGATCACACTGGCCGACAGCCCGCTCGGCGGCCTGCGCGCCGCGGTGCGCGTGCCGGTGTAGCGCTAGATTAGCGCGGAACGAATTCTGCCGCCCTCATCCTGGGAGCGGCCCACAAGCGCGTTCACGCGCGTCTTCGACGCGCTATGGGCCGCGTCTCGAAGGATGGGGCGGCCTCGATCCTTCGAGACGCGTTGCTTCGCAACGCTCCTCAGGATGAGGCCGAGAGAGTGCGGCGTAGTCTGTTCTACGCCGCCGCGCGTTGTTCGCGGCCGCGGCGTGTGGAGCGGCGACGCGTCAGCGCGCAGGCCCGCTCCGGAATCTTGCACAGCTCGTCGAGCAGACCGGAGAAGCGCTGGCCGCGCGCCAGCTCGCGGTCGAGCGCGGCGAGCGTGCGGGCGTTGCCCTCGTCGTCATCGTCGACCCAGGTGCGCAGCACATTGGCGAACAGCAACGCCAGCCCTTGGGCGCGCATCATGCCCCTGGGCCCGGATGCGCTGATATCGGCCGCGGTCAGCATCCACTGCTGCGAGCGGACCGCGAGCCCGTTGAGCGCGAGTGCAAGACCCGGGTTGCACCGCGCCGAGCGCATCAGGGACCGCACCGCCTCCTTGTGGGGCGCGAGGATTTCCAGCCGCCGCATCAGCACGTCGAACAGCCGTTCGCGTGGCGATTCCTCGTCCATGTCGGCATCCTGTCCGGCCAGCACCTGGCGGTCGACCTCCTTGATGTGGGCCGCCAGGATGGCGAGCGTCGAGGCGAACTCGGCGCGTAGCTCGGCGAGCGAAAGGCCGGCCTCTGCGGCGATCTGCGCCAAGCCGATCTGCTCGAATGGATGCTCGGCGAGCAGCGCGAGCAGCGCCGCGATGGCCTTGTCGCGGTTCGACCCTGTGGCGGGCGCGGCGGCAGCGGCACGGCGACTTGAGCGGCGTCTGGATTTGCGGGCCATGGCGGAACTCCTTAACGCGCGAACTCGGAAAAGCCCTATCAATTTAATGCTCTATCCGGGCCGTTCCAAGGCGCCGCCCTGCGGCGTTATCCCGCTAGCTCGCGCCCGCGCTTGGCCGCCGCCGCCACCGCTTTGGTCAGGATCGGCTCGATGCCGTCCTGTCCCATCAGCACGTCGAGCGCCGCGGCGGTCGTGCCGCCCGGGGACGTGACATTTGCGCGCAGCGTTGCCGCGTCTTCGGTCGAGCGGTGCAGCAACTCGCCCGAGCCCGCGACCGTCGCCCGCGCCAGCTTCTCGGCTAACTCCGGAGTTAGCCCGGCGGCCACGCCGGCGCGCCCCAACGCTTCGGCCAGCAGGAACACATAGGCCGGGCCGGAGCCCGATACCGCGGTGACAGCGTCCATCAGCGCTTCGTCATTGGTCCACTCGACCGCGCCGGTGGCGGCGAGCAGTGCGTGCGTCAGCTTGCGCGCGGAGGCGCCGACCCGGGCGTTGCCGACCGCGACGGTGATACCGCGTCCGATCGCGGCTGGCGTGTTGGGCATGGCTCGCACGATCGCGGCGTCGGGCATCGCATTTTCCAGAAACGCCAGCGTGCGGCCTGCCATGATCGATACCACCACGGTCTTGCGGCCGACCATGGCCGCCAGCGGCGGCACGGCTTCGGGCGCGACCTGCGGCTTCACCGCGACGACCAGTGCGGCGACGTCGCCGATCTTGCCCTTGGGATTGATGCGCACCCCGCGCCGCCCCAGCGCCTTGATGGCCTTGGAAGGCTGCGGCTCGATCACCACGACCTTCTTCGGCGGCAGCTTGAGCGCCAGCCAGCCGTCCAGCATGGCGCCGCCCATTTTGCCGGCGCCGACTAGGACGAGCGTTCCCGGGATAGAGGCAAGGAGGGCCTGTTTCGGCGGTTTCCGTTTTGATTTGGCCATGATCTGTCAACTCGTCATGGCCGGGCTCGACCCGGCCATCCATGAAGAAGGGCAACGCGTGCATTCCCTACGACTAGAGCCTGTCGCAGCTCATCATGGATTGCCGGGTCAAGCCCGGCAATGACGGCGGAGAGAGCAGTGTCGGGGCCTCAAGCCTCGCCGGACGTCTCGAACATCGCCGCGTCGAGCGCGGTGCGGGCCGGCTTGCCGGCCCAGACCACGAACTGGAATGCCGGGAAGTAGCCCTCGCAGGCTTCCAGCGCGGTCGAGAGCACCGACTGGCATTGCTGGTTCGACGGCTCCAGCCCGCCCGAGAGCACCAGCGCATGGCGGAACATCACCATGCCGTCCTTGATCCAGAGGTCGAAGTGGCCAACCCACAATTGCTCGTTGATCAGCGCGATCAGCTGCTGCACCTCGGTGCGGCGGCGTTCCGGCACCTTCAGATCGAACGCGCAGGCGAGGTGAAGCGCTTCGATGTCGTTCATCCAGGTGAAGGAGATCTGGTAGTCGCTCCAGCGCCCCGCGATCAGGATGGTGATTTCATCATCGCCGGCGCGCTCGAAGGACCAATCGTTCACCGACGCGATGCGTTCGACCACATCGAGCGGGTTGATTCGTGATTCTTCGGATAGACCGGTGAGGGCCATGCCGTTTCCACTTTCGCCGTTGGAGTAGGTTCGGTGCGCACGAGTACTGCACGCGCTTGCCACGCAAAGGCACGCCCCGCCGGGGATCGACTTTGACGCAGCACCTGCTCACGACGCTGGGAGAATCGGCTCGGACCGAATCACTTCACGATCCGAATATAGCCGTCCGGAGTTCCGCCCGCAACAACCGTTCGCGAAGCAAGTCTTTGAAGAATCGCGGTGATTCGAGCAACTGTGGACAACTGGCCATCCACAGATTTGGTCGGCGTTGACTCTTGAGCGTGAAAGAGTCCGCGGAATCGGCGCAACTGCAGACCGCAAGCCGACTCTCAGTCGAACAGACTTGAAACCAACTCTTCCTTCGCGGTGCGAGCAATCGCTTCGCCGATCAGGTTGGCGATCGGCAGCACGCGAATGTTGCGCGCCGCGCGCACCGAGTCGGTCGGCTGGATCGAGTCGGTGATCACCAGTTCCTTCAGTCGCGATGCGGTGATGCGGGGCACCGCGCCGCCGGAGAGAACGCCGTGGCTGATGTACGCGTAAACATCGGTCGCGCCGTGTTCGAGCAGCGCGTCGGCCGCGTTCACCAGCGTGCCGCCCGAGTCGACGATGTCGTCGACCAGGATGCAGGTGTGGCCCTTCACCTCGCCGATCACGTGCATCACCTCGGACTCGCCGGCCCGCTCCCGCCGCTTGTCGATGATGGCAAGCGGCGCGTTGATGCGCTTCGCCAGGCCGCGCGCGCGCACCACGCCGCCGACGTCGGGCGAGACCACCATGAGTTGGCCGAGCTCGAAGCGCTCCTTGATGTCGCGCACCATCACCGGCGAGGCGAACAGGTTGTCGGTCGGGATGTCGAAAAAGCCCTGGATCTGCCCGGCGTGCAGGTCGAGCGTCATCACCCGGTTGGCGCCGGCATGGGTGACCAGGTTGGCGACCAGTTTGGCCGAGATCGGCGTGCGCGGACCCGGTTTGCGGTCCTGCCGGGCATAGCCGAAGTAGGGGATGACCGCGGTGATCCGGCTCGCCGACGAGCGCCGCAGCGCGTCGGTGATGATCAACAGCTCCATCAGGTGGTCGTTGGCCGGAAACGAGGTCGACTGGATGATGAAGGTGTCGGCGCCGCGCACGTTTTCCTGGATTTCGACGAAAATCTCCATGTCGGCAAAGCGCCGGACCTGGGCCTTCGTCAGCGGGATTTTGAGGTAGGCGGCGATCTGCTCGGCCAACTGCGGGTTGGAATTGCCGGCGACGAGCTTGATCGCCCCATTCCGCGCCGCCATTGCCCTCTCCCACACTGCGGCCGACAGCACGCGGCCCGCGCGGGTTCTGATAACAAGCAGGGGAAGGCCCGGCAATACGGCCCCTTTTGTTGTTCGAAGCTTTTTATTGCGGTTTTGCGGGGGGTTAGCCGGGCCCTGGGCAATCGGCCTTTTTGTGATCCCCATCACAGCGAGGCAGCGGGCTGCCGGGCATAGTGGGGACACTTCCTCCCTTCCTCCTGTTCACTGACCCCGGCCTCCCCGCCGGGGTCTCTTTTTGCGCGTGGGCGGGGGAAGCTTGGACGAGGGGCTTTGCCAATCATTCCGCGCACGGGCGGAGCAGCACCCTCGTCCGGGACACTAGAAGAATTCGCTGAGGAATGCCGCCGCCTCATCCGAGATGCCGACGATCTTGTTCGTTGCCTGACGATAAAATTTGAAATTGAGTTCGGTTCGGGGTTGGCCGTCATTCCAGTCGGTGAAATGTTTGAGTTCGCTCCGCCCCAGCGGCCGCTTCGCGAGCGCGGCGCGTCTGATGGTGAGGCTCACACGCGGTGTCTGCCGGGCGATGCCGCGCCTCTTCGCGATCGCTTCGGCGGAAATGACTACGCCGCGCGCGATGAGGCCTTGGCCGCCCTCGTTCTCGCTCGCGAACACAAAAACCGTGTCGCCTTCGGCGATATGCTTGCCGCCATACATCGTCTTTTGCGCGGTGAACGCGAATGTCTTCGCCCGCGGATCGCGAACCTCGGCTTTGATCGCGAACGCCATGCCGTGGCGCCGCTATGGCCCGGCGCGGCCGAACTTTTCCACGGCGGCGGTGCTCTTGTTGTAGATCTCGATCACCTGCGCGCTGTAGCAGCCGCGCGCCTTGGAGGTCTCATCCACGATCTTGCGGACCTCCGGCGAATTCCGCAGCGCGCCGCGCCGCGCCGCCTTTTGCGCGTCGGCAAATCGCTTCTGGGCGGCCAGCGTGCTGTCGATGACGGCGGGGTCGCCGGAGAACTGCAGGCCCTTTGCCTCGCAGATGCATTTCTGCTCGAGCAGGGTCCTCTTGACGGTGAGGCACGAGATCTTTTCCCGGTGCTCGACCGAATTCTTGTCGGCGGTGCGCGGCAGCGCATTGCCCCGGATCGTTTCGAGCCGGTGGGCGCAGTCGCCGAGCTTGGTGTTGGGCCCGCCTGGCGTCACCCTGATCTTCTGCAATTCGGCGATCTGGGTGTTCAGCGCCTTCATCTCGTCCTGGTGCGCACTCATGCACGCGATCAGGCGAGGGGCGGCATCAGCGCCGCCGAGTAAAAGCAGAGAGATGAGAAAGACGGCAATTAGAGTCGCGCTGCTGCGCTTTTTTTCGATCACGACAGCACCTGATTGGAGGTTCAGTGGACGCACACCTTAACTTGCTTCAGCGCTGTCAGCGCGATGGCGTTGACGTGCCGGCCGTAATCCGGCTCGCGGCGATGGGTGGTGCGGCGGTACGAGAAGAACCGGGCCGGGTCGGCGTAGGTGCAGACCGCGAGATCGTCGGTCGCGGCAAGGCTAAGGCGGGCAAGCCGCATCGCGACATAGCCGGGCAGATCGAACATCGAGCGGCCCGCCTGGCCGGCTGCGAAAAACCGCGCGTTGTCGCGGTCCGCCGCGACGAATTGCTCGACCAGTTCGGGGCCGACCTCATAATTCGGCTGCCGGATCATCGGCCCCGCTGCCGCGACGATGCGCGAGCGCGCCGCGCCAAGCTTTTCCATCGCATCGACGGTTGCCTCCAGCACGCCGGCGAGCGCGCCGCGCCAGCCGGCGTGGGCCGCGCCGATCACCCGCGCCTGCGGGTCCGCGAACAGCACCGGCCCGCAATCCGCGGTCGAGACGCCGATCCCCAGGCCCGGTTCGCGCGTCACGATGGCGTCGGCGTGCGGCCGCGCCCGATAGCTCCAGGGCTGCTGCGCCACCACCACCTGCGGCGAATGGATCTGATAGCAGCTCAGCAATCGCTCCGGCGCAACGCCGATTGCCGCCGCCATCCGGGCGCGATTCTCCAGGACGTTCGACGGCGCGTCCTGTGATCCGATGCCGCCGTTGAGCGTGGCATAGACGCCGTCCGACACGCCGCCGTCGCGGGTGAAGAAGGCGTGGCGGATGCCGGAGAGCGCGGCGAGGGATGGAGCCTGCAACATGATCAGCGAACAAATCCTGGAAGTACGTCGATCGTGGGATCGGTGAAGGCGATCGCCTTGAACAAGGACCCCATGCCGGTGCGGCCTTCGCCTGTCAAGCGCGCCACCGCGACCTCGATGTCGGCGGCCTTCTCGTCGCCGGCGCTGGCCTTGAGCGCGGCGGCGCGGCGCGCGATCCCCATGTTGCGCAGGAATGCGGCCTGGGTGAGCGGCCCATGCACGCGCACGTCCATGCTCTCCGCGGCGAGCGCCAGCGCCTGGAAGTCGACGTGCGCGGTGAGGTCGACCGTGCCGGGCGAGCCGAGCGGATCGGCAAAGCCGTGCCGGCCGACCGCCTGCAGCGTCTCGCCCGGCGCGCTCTCGAGATGGCCGTAGTCGAGCAGCAGCGCCGCACCGCCTTCGCGCTTGACGCGGCGGCCGATCTCCAGCGCCAGATTGTCGGGCCGCCATTCGAACAGCGCCCCGAGCGGTGCATCGCGCACCGCCGGCGGGAGCAACTGCTCGAACAGCGGCATCGGCTCGTCCGCGATGGTGAAGACGAAATTGCCGTAATCGTCGATCCCGACCATGCGCTCGTACCAGCCGTTGATCTGCTTGACCGCCTGGTGCACCGGCAGCGCGTCCAGGAACTCGTTGGCAATAACGATCACCTGCCCATCCGGTACCTCGTCGAACGAATTGTGCCACAGCATCGGCACGTCGATCGGCTCGAGGGTTTCTTGCTGCTTGCGCCGCAGCGCCGGGCTGATCTCGATCAGATGCGCGACCAGGGCGGAGCGAAACGCCGGCGCGACATGGGCGGCGCGCAGCATGTCCAGCATCATGGTGCCGCGTCCCGGTCCGAGCTCCACCAGCCGCACATTCTCCGGCCGGCCCATCAGATGCCAGGCCGACGCCGCCCACAGGCCGACCAGCTCGCCGAAGATCTGGCTCACCTCGGGAGCGGTGACGAAATCGCCGGCGCGGCCGAACGGATCGCGGGTCATGTAGTAGCCGTGCTGTGGGTGGGTCAGGCACAGCGTCATGAACTGCCGCACCGGCATCGGTCCGGCCAGTGCGATCCGACGGCGAATTTCGACTTGGAGAGGCGTCGTCATATTACGGCGATGACCAATGCCGCATTATCATTATAGTGTCCAACGTTGCGGGCTTGGGAGGCGTAATTGTGAGCAGCAGAATTGCGCGCGCCAGTATTCTGGCGCTGATCGTCATTGCATCAACCGGCGATATCGCCGCCGCCCGCACAGTCTACGACGGCTGGTGGAGCCTGACCTTCCTGACCCGGCGCGGCGGCTGTGATCCGAGCTACAATTTCACAGTCCAGATCGCCAACGGCATCGTCAGCCATCCGAACCTGGTCAAGTTCAGGGGCCGCGTCTCGCGCGGCGGCGCGGTGCGCGCCTCGGTCTCGGTGCCGGGCAAGTACGCCGTCGGCTCCGGGCGGATGAGCCGCACATCGGGGCAGGGACGCTGGGCTGGTTTCGCCGGCAAGGATCGCTGCTCGGGCGTTTGGAGGGCGCAGAGGAACTGACGCACGTCGCGTTGTTGTTTGCGAACGGTGCGGCGGACGGCGGCGGAAGCCATGCGATACGCACGACCGGAAAGGGCGCGATCCCGGGCGCAGGCACGGCGTTCAGTGCGGCACGATTGGTGACCTTCGGCTACCATTTTCGCAGATGGGTGCATTGCAGCAATCGGGCCCCGGCAATCTATATCTGCAAGCATGGGCGGAGTTATAAGCCCAGCCCCTTGTCATATTGCGGTGCAGCAATACTGACCTAATCGACCAAGGATCAAAGCCATGTCTCAAGTCAGCGACCCCGCTGGGGACGTTGCGCTCGCGCGCGCCGATGTCACGACGCACGCCCCGGCGAGCTTCTGGACGCTCACCCTCGGTGCCATCGGCGTGGTGTACGGCGATATCGGAACCAGCCCACTCTACGCCATGCGCGAGTCGATCGCCGCCGCGGTCGGTCCCGGCAATGCCGCCAACGAAACGGCTGTACTCGGAATTCTCTCGCTGATCGTGTGGGCGCTGATCCTCGTTGTCACGGTCAAGTATGTGCTGATCCTGTTGCGCGCCGACAATCATGGCGAAGGCGGTACGCTGGCGTTGATGGCGCTGGCGCATCGCGCGGTGGGACCTCACGGCTCGTCGATCATCCTGTTCGGCATTGTCAGCGCCGCGCTGTTCTATGGCGACGCCATCCTGACACCGGCCTTGTCGGTTCTGTCGGCGGTCGAAGGGCTCAAGGTCGTCACGCCCACCTTCGACCCATACGTTGTGCCGATCACCGTCGCCATCCTGGTCGCGCTGTTTGCGGCGCAGTCGCGTGGCACGGCGAGCGTCGCCACCTTGTTTGGCCCCATCACGCTCGTCTGGTTTGTCGCGCTCGGCGTCGCCGGTCTGTGGCACGTTTCGCAAAATCCGGGTGTGCTGCGCGCGTTCGACCCGAGCTATGGCGTCGGCTTCCTGATCTCCCACCGCATCGTCGGCCTGGTGACGCTGGGCGCGGTGTTTCTGGTCGTCACCGGCGCGGAAGCTCTCTACGCCGACCTCGGCCACTTCGGCCGGGGCCCGATCCGCTTTGCCTGGCTCGCGGTGGCGCTGCCGGCGCTGACCATCAATTATTTCGGGCAGGGCGCACTGCTGCTGGCCAATCCCAAGGCGATCGAAAACCCGTTTTTTCTGCTGTACACGGATTGGGCGCTGCTGCCGATGGTGCTTGCTCGCCACTGCAGCGACCGTGATCGCGAGCCAGGCCGTGATCACCGGCGCCTATTCGCTTACCCGCCAGGCGATTCAACTTGGCCTGCTGCCGCGGCTTGAAGTCAGGCACACCTCCGCCGCGCAGGCAGGTCAAATCTACATGCCACGCGTCAACTGGCTGCTGCTCGTTGGCGTGGTGCTGTTGGTGCTGCTGTTCCGCTCGTCGAGCGCGCTCGCCTCGGCGTATGGCATCGCGGTGACCGGCACCATGGTGGTCACCGCACTGCTGGCGTATGTCGTGATCAACAAGGTCTGGGGCTGGCGGATCTGGGCGGCAGCGCTCCTGATCGGCCCCTTCCTGCTCATCGATCTGACCTTCCTTGGCGCCAACATGCTCAAGGTGCACGACGGCGGCTGGGTGCCGCTCGCGCTCGGCGGCGTCCTCATGGCGGTGATGTACACGTGGCGGCGCGGCAGCCGCATCCTGTTCGACAAGACGCGCAAGAGCGAGGTGCCGCTGAAATCGCTGGTCGGTTCGCTGGAGAAGAAGCCGCCGCTGCGCGTGCCCGGCACCGCGGTGTTTCTCACCGGCGATCCGGATTTCGCCCCGACCGCGCTGATGCACAGCCTCAAGCACTACAAGGTGCTGCACGAGAAGAACGTCATTCTGACGGTCGAGACCGTCGCGACGCCGCGGGTCGATCCGGCTGACCGCGTGGCCATCGAGCCGATCGGCGAAACGTTCAGCCGCGTGGTGCTGCGCTTCGGCTTCATGGAGACGCCCAACGTGCCGAAAGCGCTTGCCGTCGCGCGCCAGCTCGGCTGGCGGTTCGACATCATGTCGACGTCGTTCTTCCTGTCGCGGCGGACCCTGCGGCCGGCCGCAAGGTCCGGCATGCCGCGCTGGCAGGACCGGATGTTCATCATGATCGCGCGCGGCGCCAACGACGCCACGGACTATTTCCAAATCCCGACCGACCGGGTGGTCGAGGTGGGGACGCAGGTGGCGATATGAGGTGAGCCGCGAAGACCTGTAGCCTGGAACCAATCGCCGGCCTTTCGGATTACTCCTCCGAAAGGAATTTGCCATGTCATTGCTGAAATGGGCGCTGATCATGCTGGTGGTGTCGCTCGTCGCGGCGCTGTTCGGCTTCACCGGCCTGGCTGCCGCGAGCGCGGATGTCGCCCGCGTGTTGTTCTTCATCTTCGTCGCGATCTTTGTTGTGCTGCTCGTGATGGGACTGATGGGCGCCAGAGCGGCACGGGGCCCCTGAGCTATCGCTTCGACGATCTGGTGAAACCCGCCAGACCTACGACGGCCCGCCGCAAGTCGGCGAGGACCTCATGCAATTCGAGATCGGTGACGATATCCGGGTTCGTCGGGACAAGGCTTAGCTGGGCGCGACGCGTTCCAACGCGGTGGTCGAGACATCATTCGACGTGGAGGCGATGGGTCATCACCCGTCAGTAAGACTGACCCATTTCTCATCGCTGCGTTATCGACTGCGGGTTGCCTGTTTTTTCCCCCCGTGCACAAATATTGGCGTTCATCTCGTGCACGCGCGATCAAATCGAATGAGCTGAGTAGAACCGTAGCCGGCGCTTGCATCCAATTGGCCAGCGAGTGCGGAGGTTGCCATGTGCAAGACCCTCCATTGGTTTGCTCCCGGGGGAGCGGGCCCATGAATTCTGCAATTCCGCCTGCCGCCGCGGACCCTCCGGCCGACGGCGCCGACCACATTGATGAAGCCGCACTCGCCGAGGTTATGCGCGTCACGCCGCTCGGCGCGGGCGTTCTGGCCGGAAGCGCCGTCGCGCTGCTGGTGATCGGCTATCTCGCGATGTACCTGTTCGTGTTCCTGCCGCGCGGCACGGTGGGCTAGCCATGACGGACCGTTCCGCCGAAGCCCATGAGCGGCGAATTCTCGGGACCGAGTTGCTGTGGTCGTTCGGCGTCGGCGTTCTCATCGCGGCAACGCTCAGCGTGATCGTGTTCACTGCATTGTCCAGAGACATCAACCCGCCGAGCAACGTGGAGCGGATCGATCCCAAGACGTTGCATTTGTCGGGCGAGTTCGCCGAACACAATCTCGGAACCACGGTGGGACCGGATGGCAGGGTCACGGCGCGGATCATCGCCACGCAATTCATGTTCGTGCCGCGATGCGTCGCCGTCCCGCAAGGGCGTCCCGTTACGCTGCGTTTCGCGGCACCGGACGTCATCCACGGACTGCTCGTCACCGGCACCAATGTGAACACCATGGTCGTGCCGGGCTTCGTGGCCCAGGTGCACACCGAGTTCACCCGAACCGGTGACTTGCTCATGCCGTGTCATGAGTATTGCGGTCTGGGCCACAGCGAGATGTGGGCCACCGTTCAAGTCTTGCCAGACAACCAGTTCAAGCCGGGTCCAGACGGGAGGGTTTCCTGTGCGCAACGTTGAGCGGCTTTGCCTCGCGCATTTCTGGGTGGCCTTCGCGGCATTTCTGGTCGCGTGTCTTCTTGGCGCCTGGCAGATGTGGGTTCGCAGCCCGCTCGGCGCCGACGTCGGCACGCCTGGGCAGTACTTCATGTCGGTCACGGCGCACGGCGTTTCGATGGCCTATGTGCTGACCACGTTCTTCATCATGGGGTTTGGCTATTTCGTTGCGGTGACGTCGCTCAATCGTCCACTTCCCGGCAAAGCTTGGGCGTGGGCCGCGTTTTGGATTGCGATCGTCGGCGTCGTGATGGCGGTGATCCCGATCCTGATGGGCAAGGCCTCGGTGCTCTTCACGTTCTATCCGCCGCTGATGGCAAGTCCCTGGTTCTACATTGGCCTGGTGCTGGTGGTGGCCGGTTCCTGGATCTGGTGCGTTCTCATGCTGGTCGCAATGCGCGACTGGAAACGCGAAAATCCGGGGCAACCCGTGCCATTGGCCATGTTCGCGACCGTGGCGAATGCGGTGATGTGGCTTTGGACCACGGTCGGCGTGGCGGCAGAGCTGGTTTTTCAAGTCATCCCGGCGTCACTCGGCTTGGTGCAGACCATCGATGCCGGTCTGGCCCGCACGCTGTTCTCGTGGACGCTCCACGCTATTGTCTATTTCTGGCTCATACCGGCGTACATCGCGTTCTATACGATGGTGCCGCGCGCGGCCGGCGGCCGGCTCTACAGCGACACCATGGGCCGCCTCACGTTCATTCTGTTTCTGATCTACAGCCTGCCGGTCGGTATGCATCACCTGATGATGGACCCGCAGCATGGCAACAGCTGGAAGTTCATCCAGACGCTGCTCACGGCCTTTGTGGCCGTGCCGACGCTGCTGACGATTTTCACCATCACGGCGTCGTTGGAGATCGCAGGACGCCTGCGCGGCGGCCGTGGTGTGTTCGGCTGGATCGGCGCGCTGCCGTGGGAGCGGCCGATGGTTCTCGCGACCGGTCTTGCCTTCATCATGCTGGGCTTTGGCGGCTTCGGCGGGCTCATCAATATGGGCTACGGCATGAACGCGATGGTGCACAACACCGCGTGGGTCACCGCGCACTTTCATCTGATCTTTGGCGGCTCCGTCGTCATCATGTACTTCGCGATCGCCTACGAGATTTGGCCGCGGCTGACCGGCCGCGAGCACGCGTCGCCGGCGCCGCTGCGGCTACAGCTGTGGCTGTGGTTCATTGGCATGATGGTGATGACACTGCCGTGGCACTGGTTGGGCCTGGAGGGCCAATGGCGGCGTGTTGCCAATTTCAACTACGCCGACCCGATCATCGCCAGCTGGGGCCCATGGGTCATCGTCTCGCTCGTCGGCGGCCTGGTGCTGCTTGTCTCCGCGCTGCTGTTCGTGCGCAATCTCGTTGTGCTGCACCGCAGCCCGCTGCCTGCACAGCAGCGGCCTCCCTATGCCTATGCGCTGGCTGTGCATCCGCCGCACCGCGTTCCCGCCGCGCTCAACGGCTTTGGCCTGTGGAACGTGCTGGTCCTCGTCCTGATGCTGCTGGCCTACGGCTACCCCATCGCCCAGTTCGTGATCGAACCGTCGCCGTCGGCGATGGTGCACCGGATGCATTAGGAGCGCGGCATGGCGCCATTGTCCGAGCCTCATGTTCTCGATCAGCCATGGCGGATTTGGGCGAGCCTCGCAGTTTTCGGCATTGTGTTTGTCGGCGTTCTGCTGGGGGCGATCATCATTCCGGTGGTGCAGGGCAGGAGCGACGGGATCGATGCCTACACCGCGATCTGCCGGGCGCTGGGGATCTTGCCTGGCTCTCCGGCACGACAGCAGGTGCCTGACCGCACGCCGCCCACACCGGTCTCACAGGTGGTCTGGACGCCGAGCGTGTTGCAAATCCTGGCCGAGGCCCGACCGGAGCGAGGCCGCGCCAAGGTCGAAGAGGTCTGCGTTGCGTGTCACGGTCTGCAGGGCGTGTCGGCGGCGCCCGAAAATCCGCACCTTGCCGGGCAATCGGGTGCGGCCATCTACAAGCAATTGAACGACTATCGTACCGGCAGCCGCACGCACCAGCAGATGACCGATCTCGCCAAGGCGCTGGATGAGCCCACGCTCGCCGACGTCGCGGCCTATTACGCGGCGCAGCCGATGCGCGATCCAAATCCACAGACGCTTGCCGCTGCGCCGCCGGCAATCGTGCGCCTGGTCGAGCTCGGCGATCCCAGCCGCAATATCCCGCCGTGTTCGTCGTGCCATCGGCCCGGCTCGGGCGGCCCGATCGAGACCCCGATTCTTGCCGAACAAGGCGAGCAATACCTCGCGCTGCAGATGCGGCTCTACGCCTCGGGCGAGCGGCGCAACGATGTCTACGGCCGCATGAGGATCATTGCGGCAAAGCTTACGCCGGCTGAGATCAACGGGCTGGCCGCGTATTACCGAGCCGGCTTCAGATAATTTGTTGCGGCGGCGCTAGGCACAGCTTGAGAAGGTTCACCCCAGTTGGGAGAACACCACGATCAACACGACGTAGATGGCGCTCAGCAGGACCGCGCCGCCGATGTCGACCATCCTGGTATTCCGAGCGGCAGGCTGAAGCCACCAGCCAAAACGGACGCTCGCCCAGGGCACCAGATAGTTCAGCAACACGATGCTCACGGCGTTGCCGACGAAGAGTGCGACCGGAAATGACAGGCCGGCCCATTTGGACAGCACCGGCGCCTGGACGAAGGTGCCGAACAGAAAGACCACCGGATAGAGCATCAACAGAACCAGCATGTTCTGCTTCCAGGCCGCGGCGGGCGCGCCCTGGCCTTCCGGTGCGGGGAACCACTGCTCGAAACCGGTCCGCGCGATACGGGTGTGGAACTCCTCGGTGAGGGGCTCGGCCTCCTTCAGCAGCTGCTGTCGTTCCGGCGAATCGAGCCAGGCTTGCAGATTGGGCTCGCTGTCGAAGCGCAGGATGGCGACCCAGTTGTCCTGCACGTCGGGGATCGGCGGCTCGAAGCGGTAGCCTTGGAACCCGGGAGCTCTCGACTGCGCTGCGGCGATGCGTTGCTCCCATTTGCGGTACGCGGCTTCCGAACCTGGCTTGATCCGGGTCGAGATCACGACCGAGACGGGGGCCGGCAGCACGCCCGATCCGCCGTCGCGCACCAGGTGAACATCGTCAACGCCGACCAGCATCTGCTGTGCGCCGGCGACGCGGTCCAGCCGCTCCTTCGAATTGAGCCAGGCGGTTGCCGCTGCGGTGTCGGTGAAGCGCTGCAGGATCACCCAGTCGAGCTGCGCCGGCGGGCTCGGCGGCATGACGGTCTGTTCAACGAAGCCGGCAAAGCGCGCGACGACTTCGCTGGTTTCCTTCTGCCACTGGGCAAAGGCTACCTCGTCCCCGGGCCGCACCCGGGTCTGCGTGACGATCGTCACACCGTGGCTGGCGGGATCCGCCGCGCTGTTCTTGGCCGCGCTCATCGCGGCTGCGGCGACAGCTGCGCGAAAATGCGATCCGGCTTGAACGGCAGGTGCGCAAAGCGCACGCCGGTTGCGTCGAGCAGGGCATTCGAGATCGCCGGCGCCACCGGATTGACCGCGCATTCGCCCTGCGCCTTGGCGCCGAGCGGACCGATCGTATCGTAGGTGTCGGCAAACAGGACGTTCGTCCTCGGCACGTCGGCGAAAGCCGGAATGCGGTAATTGCGCAGCGTCGGGTTGATCATCTGTCCCTGCGCATCGTAAGCCATGTTTTCGGTCAGCGCCCAGCCGAAGCCCATGGCGACGGCGCCCTCGATCTGTCCTCTGCACTGCATCGGATTGATGAGCCGACCGATGTCGGCTGCGTGCACGCTGTGCAGGATTCGGATCTCGCCGGTGATCCGGTTTACCGCGAGCCGCACGCCGTGCACGTTGAAGGCGATGGTGCGAGGCGAGAGATAGGCCTTGCGCTTCGCCTCGAAACGATAGCCGGCGGCGCTGCCCGCCGCATGCAATTCGGTGAGCGCGATGCGCTCGTTTCCCCGGATCGCGCAGTCGCCCTCGAGCCGCCATTCCGAGGGATCGGTTTCGGTCTTCCGCGCCGCGTAGGCCAGGATGGCATCGCGCAGCGCCGCCGCGGTGAGCGCCACCGCCTGCCCCGCGACCACGGTGCCGGTGCTGGCAAACGTGCCGGTGTCGTAAGGCGTGAGATCGGTATCCGCGTTGATGATCTCGATCTGATCGGCACGGGCGCCGAGGATGCTGGCGGCGATCTGGCGGTGCGAGGTCACCGAGCCGTTGCCCATCTCGGTCGAGCCGACGGCGAGGTGGTAACGGCCGCTCGCCAGCAGGCTCATGACGCCGCCCGACCGGTGCTCGGTGGGCGGTCCGGATTCCAGCACGGCGAGCGCAATCCCGGTCCCCTCGGCCCACTCGTTCCCCGCCGGCTTGGACGATCCGCTGCTGTCTGCCAGCGCGCCCTCGACCAGATCGAGACATTGATCGAGGCCGTAGCTGCCGAACGAAACATCGGACGGGTCTTTCCAGACCGACTCGATCCAGTCGGTCGGCCGCACCATGTTCCGGCGCCTGATCTCCAACGGGTCGATGCCGAGGCGACGGGCCAGATCATCGATGGCGCATTCGATCGCAAAGGTCGTCTGCGAGGCGCCGTAGCCACGGAAGCCGCCGGCCGGGATCATGTTGGTGTAGACCGCGTAACCGTCCGCCTTTTTGTTGGCGCAGCGATAGGCGGTGAGCGGGCTGCCGAGCGCGGCCGCCAGCGTCTCGCCCGCATGCCCGCCATAGGCACCGGTGTTCGAAACGACGTGGACCTCGATCGCAGTCAAGGTGCCGTCCCGCTTGGCCCCGAGCTTCACGCGCGTCGTCATGGGATGACGCGTCGGTGCACCGATGAACTGTTCCTCGCGGGTGAATTCCCATTTGACCGGCCGGCCGGTCTTCAGGGTGGCCAGCAGGCAGAGGTCTTCGGAAATCATCTCCTGTTTGCCGCCAAAGCCGCCGCCGACGCGCTCGGTGAAGACGTGAAGATTGCGCGGAAACACCCCGAACAGATAGCAGAGCTTCTGCTGCGCGATGAACGGCGCCTGCGAGCTGGTGCGCACATGCAGGCGGCCGTCGTCGCCGCGCCAGGCGATCGAGCCGTGGGTCTCCAGATGCACGTGCTGCACGCGCGAGGTCGAATACGTCATCTCATGAACGGTATCGGCGTCCTTGAAGCCGGCGGCGACGCTGCCGACCTCGCCGTGGATTTCGACGTAGATGTTGCCCCGTGCCTCGCCGCCCTTCTGGTGCAGAACGGGTGCGTCCGCCGCCATGGCAGCGACCGGATCGAATACCGCCGGCAGCACTTCGTATTCGACCACCAGCGCCCGGCAGCCGGCCTCCGCGGCGGCCTCGGTCTCGGCGACGACGGCGGCGACCCGCTGGCCGACAAAGCGGACGACGTTGTCCAGGATGTAGCTGTCGTCGGGATCGACGAGATGGTCCTCGTGCGTTGCGGTGCTGTAGAGCTTGCGCGGCACGTCTTCCCAGGTGAACACCTCGACCACACCGGGAATCGCGCGCGCTGCGGTGCGATCGATGCTGCGAATGCGGGCATGCGGATGCGGGGAGCGCAGCGCCTTGAGATGCAGCACGCGATCGACGGCGACGTCCATCGTGTAGCGCGCCTGCCCGGTGACGATCGCCTGGCCGAACGGATTTCTGAGGTTCGCGCCGCAGGCCTGCCCTGCCACGTCCTCGTCGGCCGACCGGATGCCGTGGATCGCGTCATCGATGGCGCGATAGCCGGTGCAGCGGCATAGGTTGCCTTTGAGCGCGCGGGGAAGGTCGTGCCGCTGGTCGTCGTCGAGCGCGGCCGTGGTCATGATCATGCCCGCCGCGCAGAATCCACACTGGAAGCCCTGCGCGTCGAGGAACGCCTGCTGCATCGGGTGCAACGCCCCATCCGGCGCCAGACCCTGGATCGTGGTGACCTGACGCCCGGCGGCGCGGAACGCCGGCATCAGGCAGGAATGCACCGGCCTGCGGTCGAGCCACACCGTGCACGCCCCGCAATCGCCGGCATCGCAGCCCTTCTTGACGCCGAACACGCCGCGCTCGCGCAGGAACGTCCGCAGGCATTGGCCGGGCCGCGGCTCGGCGGAGAACTCCTTGGCATCGACCGAGAACCTCATGATCGCGCTCCGGAACCGGCGAGCTCGGCACGAATCTGCTCGGCGAAATGATAGGTCAGGTGGCGCTTGTAGGGGGCCGAGCCATGGACGTCGTCAAAATAGCCATCGGCCGGGATGCGCTCGTCGATCGTCCGCCGCAGCACCTCGGCAGTCGGAACGCGCTCGAAGCGCAATTGCACCGGTCGGGGTGTCGCCGCCGTGATGGTGAGGAGCAAATCGCCGGCCTTTTGGTCGCGGGTGCCGATCAGGAGCGCCGCCGAACGGCCGAGCTTGGTCAGCGAGGCGCGGCGGAACGCAAACTGCTTCGACAGTGCGGCGGCCGGAATATGAATGGCGCGCAACAGCTCCCCGGCGGCGAGCACGTTGGTGTTGTTGCCGGTTACGAAATCGATCGCGGCTAGGTCGCGGGGCGGGGCGTTGCGCGGCCACAGCGTATAGACGGCTTCGAGCGCGACGGTCAGCGAGATCATGGCGCCGGCCGGCAGCGACATGCAGATGTTGCCGCCGACCGTCGCCTCGTTGGCGATCTTGAACGACATCAGGAGGGAGTGGCTGCATTCGAGCAGCAGCGGCGCTGCGGTCCAGGCGGGCGGCGCTGCGAACCGCTCCAGTTCACCGATCCGGCAGGTGGCGGCGATGGTGAGGCCGGTCGGCGAGGCCTCGAGCGATGACCAGTTCAGCGTTTCGAGGTCGATCAGCGTGTCGACGCCAAGCTGCGGCTCCGAGAACAGCCACGTGCCGCCGGCAAGCCAGCTGTAGCCCTCGCGCCACTCCGTGATGTCCTGCGCCGCGGTCGGGCGCTTGACCGCCTTGATGGTGTTCAGGTCCATCGGCTCCCTTTCGGTGGCGCTGTACGGATCGTCTGGCGGCGCGATATCGGGAACGCAGGGGCGCGATGGCGCCGCATGCCATTACATCATGGAAGCTGGCCCAACGTAGCTGGGCCCGAACCCGGGGTGATCAAGGTCGGCCATTGCAGCGACCCGAACGACACCAGCGGCGGCAGGAACGGCGTCATCCCCAGCTTCTTGGACTCGGCCTCGATCGCCGCGCGGGCGTTTCCGCCCATCAGCTCGTAGTCCATCATGTACAGGTTGCCGAAGAACAGCGCCCCGACGGTGCGGTCCGAGATGATCCGCGTCATCGAGTCGAGCATGTCGTCGGGCGTGGTGGTGAAGGAGACCGTCTCGATCAGCATCAGGCGGCGATTGATCGCCTCCGGTCCGAAGAACTGCGCCAGCACGCTGAACAGGATGTTGTTCTGGCGCGCCACGTAGATCGTGTTGCTGGCGGCGTAGGTCTTCTCCCAGTCGGCGCCGAGCTGCTGCTTCCAGTCCGCCACCACGCGCATCCAATGCGCGACCTGGGTTTCCGCCGCCCAGGCGATGATCCGCTTCAGCCTGGGGCTCTGCCGCTCGGAAAATTCCTTGACGGCCGCGAAGGAGATGACCCCCTTGCCGAGGCAGCCGTCGATGAATGCGATGTTCTCCACCAGTATGGTGCGGACAACGCCGCGCCATTCTTCCGGCATCTCGGTGCGGTCGAGGCCGTCGACGGCGGCCTGAAGCTGCACGCGGAACGACTGCATCGGCGCGCGCCAGGACTGGTCGTCCGCCTTGTCGATGCGGGGGCCAGCCAGCACGGGCAGCACCATGGTGCTGTGGCCGACGGATTTCAGGAGCTGATAGACGCCGGGAACGGACGGCGCTTCGAGCGGTGGCTTGCCGGGGCGGTAGAGAATGAAGCGTCCTCCCGCGCCGGAGAACAGCGCCAGGATGACGGGGTGCTGGGCGAGGATGTTGCGTTGGAAGATTCGGCCCGAGTCGCCGTAGAGGCCAAACATCGCCGTGTTCAAGGCGAGCACGTTTTGCTTGGCGGTCTCGGCCGGGCTCGGGCTGTCACCGCCGACAATCACGCCCATGTAGGGCGGGAGCTGGGACGGCGTCTGGGCCTGCGCTGAAGGAAGGGCTGCTACCGCGAACACGAGCGTCGACAGCATTCGCCCGCCGAAGCGGATCAAGGATCGGTTGGGCATTCCTTCCTCCTTGGCTTTGGCGATTCGTATCGCGATACCACACCCCGCCTGCGTGTGCGAGGCAACGAATGTTTCACCGTTGACACAACGTTAGTGTGACTGCCGCCCCACGGCACGCGTTGGATGCGGGGCCCTTCAAGTTGTTGATGGAACCCGCTAGGCTGATGCTGCCTTGCGTCCTGGTGGGCGAGCGTGGGGCGTCGGGAATTTCGTCACAGGTATCATGCGCGCCTTGATCGCCGTTTTTCTGATGATCGCCGCAGCGCCAGGCTGGGCGGCCGAGGTGTCCGTCACGGACGGCAGCACCCTGATCCTTGATGGCGTGACATACCGGCTTGATGGCATCGACGCGCCCCAGACCGACCAGACCTGCCTCGACGACAAAGGCGCGGCTTGGACCTGCGGCGTCGATGCTCGCGACCGTCTGCGCGAGTACGTCGGCAAACATGACGTGCGCTGCACCGATCGCGGTGCGGACGGTGGCAAGCGGCGGGTCGGCGAGTGCTCGGTCGCGGGCGGGTCCATCAGCATCAATCAATGGATGGTGCAGCAGGGCTGGGCGCTGAATCTCGATCGGTCCGCGAAAGGCCGCTTCAAGACTGACAGGGACAGTGCCAGCAGCAAACGCATAGGGCTCTGGAAAGGCTGCTTCGTGGCGCCCGAGGACCTGCGGCGCGTCACGATCAGCACCGCCAGCTTGCTGGGCGCCGCTTGTCCGCAAAGGAATAGATGGCCGGCCCGCGAAAAGCTGTTTCCGGAATACCCCGCCATGCCGGCTGGCTGCTCAATCAAAGGACGCATTGTGCTGCGCTCCCAGATCGCGGGCTATCGCGGCATCTATCATCTGCCAACTTGCGGTAGCTATGAGCGAACCAGAACAATAAACCGGTGGTTCTGCTCGGAAGACGAAGCGCAAGCGGCGGGCTTCCGCAAGTCGTACACGTGTTGAGCTCCGAGCGCATGCTTTGAGCTGAAGCGGATCGGCATCGGTGGTGCTTCACCTCTCCCAATGGGAGAGGTGAACGGAGTGTGCCGCGCCGTTGATTCAGTCTCAGACAATTGTGCGTTAGCTCTGGCGGTCGCGCGCCCCGCCGCAGCGCGAACCACACCCAAAACCACGCCCGCCAGCATCACGGCACCGACAGCAGCATGCCCATGGTCACGCTGCCCCAGAGAAAGCCGAGCTGGGCATCCAGAGGGCCTGTTTTGAAACGGGCGAGTGGCCATGTTGATGTTTTCATGCGAATATTTGCTTGGATATAATATTTCTGAAGCAATACATTGTATTTCGTAGAATTGAGCTTACTATACAGAAGCACCTGTAAAATAGTTTTTAGGTTTTTTCAAAAGGCATTACTATGACCAACCAACAGCAGGGTTCCAATGAAGCCCCCACGACCGTCGCGCCGAGCGAGACCAAGCCCGCCCCTCAGCAGAACCAGGGCGATGTCAAGCAGGACACCAGCAAGCCCGAGCAGCAGAAGTAATTCGCCGCTCTGGGAAGATGGGAGCCTGGCACTCGCCGGGCTCTTTTTTTTGAAGGGAGCGACACATGGTACTCAGTGAACGCATCAAGCCGTGGCTCGTGCCGCCGATCCTGGTGCCTGTTCTGTTGGGATTGCTGCTTGTGGCTATATCGGTGACCCGATGGTGAGCCTCATGAAATTCGGGCGGAAGCTGAAGCTTCCCTCGACCGTGCAGATCAAGCACCAGATCCTGGTGAGATGGCTGGCGGATCAAACGGCGAAAGAGGCCGCCGAAGCCTCGGCCCTGGCCACGGCCGCAGCGCCAGAGGCAGCGGACCCTTCGATCAGGAAGACCCCATGACGCTGCTGATGATCGCCGCCGCATTCTCCGCGGCTCTCGCGCTGGCTTCGGTCATGCTTGCGCGCGCCGGAACGGGCGAGGCACTAGTGTCGTGATTCGGAAGTTCGCTTGAACTCTCAGCAAGCCCCGGAGCGAACTTCCGAATCAAAGCGACACTAGCAGCTTGATGATTCTAGTGTCCCTTTGAACCCGAAGTTCGCAACAGCGCTTGCTGCACAATCGTGCGAACTTCGGGTTCGGGACACTAGTTCGAACCTGAAATCGGTCCGGTTGAACGTCATGAAGCCCGATCTTCCTTACCTGCTCGATCACCTCGACTTTTCCGTCGTCGTGAAGAACCGCGCCAAGCCGCCGAAGCCGTGGCGGTGGGAGATCTATCGCGCCGGCCGGGCCAGCCCGATCCAGCAATCGGCGGTCTGTTTCGAGCTCATGACCGAGGCGAGCCGCGCGGGAAAGAGCGCGCTCAAGCTGCTGCTCAGTGAATACCATGACTGAGCTCCAACAACCGCGGAGGGTGTTGAGCACATTCGAAGTACTTTACTATCTGGTCGCCTTTGTCTCGGTCGTCGGCGGCTTCTGGTATCTGGTTTTCTTCACATAGCCGCGTAGGCTGCTCAAGCCGATGCCGAACAGGCGAGTATCGTGCGCGTGTTGGCCACCATCTGCGCTGACAAATTCCAGCGGAATGCCGAGACGCAGAACGTCGGAGGTCGCGCGCAGGGCAGCCTATAGCCAGCGCAGGCCAAACAGGATCAAGGGAATCAACACGGCCACAACGCCAATAATCCAGAGGCCGGTCTTTGGCGGCGGTTGGTTCATTTGGTAGCTATGAGCCGCAAAACTGTTCAAAGCAAAATAAGACGTGGCTCTCTACTTGTTTAATATGCTCTGCCGCACAGATGTATGAGGCACCAAATCTTACTCATAAAGCGATTTTTTGGAGGATTTACTATGACGAATATCCCTGTTTCCGCTTCCAATAACGAGCAGAAGCCTGTTGCTCCGGCGAATCCGCAACAGCAGACGCAGACCAATCCCCCGAAGCCTGCCGACAAGCCGAGCGAGCAACAGAAGTAACTCCTTCTGTTTGCAGCGCTCGGAAGGCCCGGCATGTTGCCGGGCCTTCTTCGACGTTGCCCGTTCGGAGACGTTCGGTGAAGTTGCTCAACAGTTTGCCGGCGGGCAGTTTCACGCGGCTTCATGCCCACATCGTCGAGGAAGACGGCGCCTTTACCGTGCGCGTTCGAATGCTCAATCATTTGGATCAGAAGCAGTCGTGCTGGGGTGAAGAGATCGCGGCGACGTTCGACGAAGCGAGTTTGATGATTGCTTCTCTGGCCAGCAACTTTTCCATTCCGCAGAACTGTATTTCCATAAAGATCGTCATGCTTCGTTTCAAAGATGGGACGATCCACTAAACGGTGTCCCGGCTGGCTGCTGATATCGCGACACGTAGCCTGTGAGGCCGATATGAAACTGCTTCTAGCCACGAGCGGATTATGGATTGCGATGTTTGCACCCGTGGTGGGGCAAGAGCAAAAGGGGGACTGTTTTCAGATCATCAGCCCAATTGCTGGTAACCCTCAGACCAATTTCATTCTGCTCGACAGATGCAAAGGCGCAACCTGGATGCTTGTCCGAACGTCTCACCCGGAAAGCAAAACAGGCCAGCCAGATTTTACCTACAAATGGATGCCGCTGTCGGTCGGCGATCGCGAACCGCAGTTCACGCGCCCAACTCCGTAACTGCGCGCTCGACTGACTGGGCGGGACGCTCCAGTTACCCGTAGGCCCGGATGAGCGCAGCGAAATCCGAGAGAAACAACGCACCCGCCAGCAGCAGCGTGCTTGCTATTTCGTAAGCCGTGGTGCTCGTCTGAGCGCCACCCCAATCAATACCACGCCCGCCAGCATCAACGGCACCGACAGCAGCATGCCCATGGTCATGCCGCCCCACAGGAAGCCGAGCTGCGCATCCGGCTCGCGGAACAATTCGCAGAACGAGCGCGCGATGCCGTAGCCGAGCGAGAACGCGCCGAGGATCAGGCCGGGCCGCTTCAGCGCGCCGGCGCGGATGAGCAGCGCAAGCACCACGAGCAGCAGCAGTCCTTCCAGCGCGGCTTCGTAGAGCTGGCTCGGATGGCGCGGCAGCGGCCCGCCGTGCGGAAACACCATCGCCCAGGGCACGTCGGTCGGCCGTCCCCACAATTCGCCGTTGATGAAGTTGGCGATGCGGCCGAGCAACAGGCCGATCGGCGCCACCGCGCAGGTGACGTCGCCGAGCGACAGGATCGGAATGCCCCGCTTCCAGGCGAACAACATCACCGCGGCGACGCAGCCGGCGAAGCCGCCGTGGAACGACATGCCGCCCTGCCAGAGTTGGAAGATTTCCAGCGGGTGCGCGGCGAAATGCGCCGGGTTGTAGAACAGCACGTAGCCGAACCGGCCGCCGAGGATGATGCCGAGCGTGATCCACAGGACGAAATCGTCGAAGTCGATCACGGTCATCGGCGCCGGGCCGCCCCACAGCCGCTCGGCGCGCACGATCGCGCGGGCATAGAGCCAGCCGAGCAGGATGCCGACGATGTAGGCCAGCGCATACCAGCGGATCGCCAGCGGCCCGATCGAGATCAGCACGGGATCGATGACGGGGAATGGTAACGCGAAGTGAGGCATCGATCCGGCCGAATCCGTTGCGCGCGCGTCGTGATGAGGCTTCGGCGGCGGCAGAGTCAAGCGACGAGGTGCGGCCGCTCGATCGCGAGTGCATTCAGACGAGGCGGGTTAGGGCCATAAGGCAGAAGCGGTCTTCGTTGGATAAGCGGTGCCTTGCGACGAGCGTTACGACGATGTGGTCAATCGATGATATCGACAGCCTTGTTTTCCTTTGGATCTACAATGACGATTTGTGCACCTCTGAGAAAAAACAAATGATTCTTGATGTGCGAAATCTTTTCGGAAAGTTGTGCCGGCATTGGATGTAGTTGGACGGTTTTCGGTACCGCTTCGCCAATAGCCACTTCGAGATTGGCAGCCACTCCCTCGATTTTCAGCTCTTTGACTGTTTCCTTGATGATGTGTTTTTGCTCCATCGTCAGATTGATGGTCGGGGTAGAACCCGCGCGGTCCTGCTGCACGGGCTGAGCCCAAGCAAAAGGTGCCACGAAAAGGCAAACCGCTGCTGCGGTGATGGAAAAAAATTTCTGCATCACAGAATTCTGGCAAAGATAAATTTCACTCGTTTGACAAGTAATTTCGGGCCTAAGAGCCTGACTCGGAACTTTACGTTGCGCGGCTGAGCTTTGGCCCGGCGAGCCGCTTGAGCATGATGCATATCATTGCGAGCTTGGCATAGCCTTCGGCGATGAGGGCGAACGCTTCGTAGTGAGCCATCAGGCGTCGATTGCGTCGCAGCCAAGATAATGTTCGCTCGACGACCCACCGTCGACGTACCACCTTGAAGCCGCCTTCGTTGTCCGTGCGTTTGACGATTTCCAATTCGACCGGTTGGCCAGCGAGTGCGGCTTTGAGCTTTGCTCCAGCATAGCCGCCATCGGCAAAGAGTTTTGCAATCCATGGAAACAGACAACGCGTCTTGCGGATCAGGTTGGGCAGCGCAGTCGCGGTCCTGGATGTCGGCCGGGATCACCGCGATGCCGAGAAGGAGCCCAATCGTATCGACGATGACATTGCGCTTGATGCCCTTGGTTTTCTTTGCCGCGTCGTATCCGACCGGATCCCTCTGAGGCCCCCTTTTTCAGTCGCTTTCACAGCCTGCGTATCGATGATCGCAGCGGTTGGGCTCGCCTCGCGGCCCTCCATCTCGCGCACCTTCACAAGCAGTATGTGGTGGATACGGTCGAGTACACCGTAGCGCGTCCATTCCCAAAAATAATTGTAGACGGTGGAGCGCGGTGGAAAATCCTTCGGCAACTGCCGCCACTGGCATCCCGTACGCAGCACGTAACGCACGGCATTCATAGCCTCCCGCATGTCGGTTTCGCGATGCCGGCCGCCCGGTCGCTGCGGCGGGATCAGGGGCGCAATGATCGCCCATTCCATATCCGTCATATCGCTCGGATAACGTTCTTTACGCGGCACATGCTGAATGCGCGCTTCCTTGGTCCACATGGGCAGCCTCCGATCGTCGATTTGGCTGCCATAGACAGAATCACAACAGATTCCGCAAACTTAAGAACTTTCAAAACAGGCTCTAAAGGTTCCGGGAGCAGGCGTAGCTTGGCTACGCTATTTTCCCCTGTCTAGTTTCAATGTGCTTGCAACTCTCGCACTCGAACGAAAGCAACTCGAAACCCGGAGCATCCGGCTCTATACCGAACAACCTCATGCCTGTCCCGCACTTGGGACAGTTTGGACGTACAATCGAATTGGAATGCGGAGTGGCTGGCTGATACGTGGTCATCCCTTCTCCCTTTTCAGGCGGGAGCGCGACCGTCTCTCAGCCACCGACGCCTGGCACATGGCCGTTGTCGATGATGATTGAATGTATGGGTCTGAACGTCAAACAGCCAGTGTCGAAAGACACATGCGGCATGATGTGCCGATTGCCCCTCGGAGCGCACGGAAATTCAGCGTGGGTTCGCTTCGGCCCGTCGCGTCAACTCGACCAAGAGCATTTGTAATCGCTTGGGCGTAGGTCCGACAGCAACCAATTGAAAATAGCGGCGCAGGTTCAGACCAATAGCGGCTTGCTCTGGCGACAGGTGGTCGTCTTTCCGCTCTGACAGCACATCATCGGGTCCAAGCATAGGCTTATCCTATAGACCCAATCGCTCTGAGGCTGCAGACGTTCCCAAAAATAAAGTGAGCAAAATTGAACACTAGTGGACTCATGTACTGCAAAAAGCATCGCTATTCGATCACTTCGTCAGCGCGGCCGAGCAGCGGCAAGGGAATCGTGAGGCCGAGCGTCTTGGCGGTCTTCAGGTTGATCGCAAACTCAACCTTGGTGGACTGCACGACCGGCAGTTCGGCCGGATTCTCTCCCTTCAAAATCCGCCCGGTGTATGTGCCTGCGAGCCGATAGGGTTCGGCCAAATTGGTTCCGTAGCTCATCAGACCACCGTCCTCCACGAAGTCGCGCCAAATGTAGATCGCGGGCAGCCCGTGGCGCGCGGCCAGCGTGATGATGCGGTTGCGCTGTGCGAACAGGAACGGGTCCGACGCGACGAGCAGCGCAGCGCCACGCTGTTGAACCAGCTCCGAGAATGCGCCGTCGATGTCGCCTGCGCTGCTGGCCCGGATGGTGATGATCCGGATCGCCATGGTTTGCGCTGCGGCTTGCACATCTCTCACCTGCATCTCGGCATCGGGGAATGTCGGGTTCACGAGCAGCCCAACCATTCTTGCCGCAGGTACCACCTCATGCAGCAGCTCCAGCCGCTTAGCCTCAAGCTCGGTGCTGAGCATGAAGGCACCCGTGATGTTGCCACCAGGCCGATTTAGGGAGGGCACGGCGCCAATCTTGACTGGGTCGGCGCCCATGATGAACACGATAGGGATCGTTGTGGTGGCGGCCTTCGCCGCCAGCGCCGAACCGCCGGTGCCCGCGAGAATTACGGCGACCCGTCGACCGACAAGTTCGGCCGCCATTGCGGGCAATCTCTGATATTGACCCTCCGCCCAGCGAAACTCGAACTGCACATTCCGGCCTTCGATAAATCCGGCTTCATTGAGGCCCGCGCGAAATGCAGCTACCGCCCGCGCATTCTCAGCGGCGGCACCTCCGATGACGAAGCCGATCACCGGCATCGCCGGCGGCTGCGCGCGGGCGGCGAGTGGCCAGCCGGCCGTCGCGCCGCCGACAAGCGTGATGAATTCGCGCCGTTTCATGTCCGCGCTTAGCCTCGGGGCAAGGTATTGCCCGGCTCAAACTAGCACATGGGAAGGGGTCGAGCGCCCTTTGGGGCGGTCCAATGAGGCGCACTGCAGATGTCGGCTTTGGGTCATTCGCGTCGATTTTGGCCTGCCCAGGCGATGCCCGCTTTGCCCCCGATAGCGACCAGAAAAGCGGACATCCGATCGGTGCGTTTATGAGTCCACGCCCTAGGCTCTCGCGTTTGTCATGGCCCGCGAAAAGCGAGCCATCCAGTACTCCGCAGCGATGTGATGAGGCAAAGACGGTACCCATTACCCCCGATCTGTGGTTACTGGATCACCCGCTTTCGCGGGTGATGACAGCCGGGAGTTTGGCCAAGCCGCCTATTGCGTGCGCTGCTCGGAGGCGAGCGGCGGCGTTGCTTCCAGCGTCGGCGCGCCGCCGACTTCGCCGCGCGACGGGCCGACCGCCGCGATGATCTCGGACAAGGTGAAGGGCGTCGGCGCGCTGGTGGTGCGTGGCTGCGGCCGGCCCGCCGTCGGCGTTTCCGCGGCGCGCGTGCCGTTCGCCGCCGCCATCTCGACGGTCTTCTCGACCAGCTCCTGCACCCGCTTCGTGATCAGCGCGGTCGAAGCGTTGCGCACGCAGCCGGACATCGCGAACTGGGCGTAGCGCACCACGCCGTGGCGATTGTCGTCGATCGCCTGCACGGTGAGCTGCTCGACCTCGCCGCCGGCTTGGCGCAGCGCGTTGACGAAGTTGGTTTGCGAGGGGCCGGGGACAACCTTGTCCTCCGGATCGGTGACCACGAAAATCCGCGTCGCGCGCTTCTTGGCGATCTCGGAAACCGCCTCGACCACGTTGAAGTAGGCGAGCGCCGGATCCTGCGACGGCCGCGCCGGCCGCGGGAAGGCCAGCATGCCGGAGCCCAGCACGGCGCAGCCAATGTCATTGCGCAGCACCAGCATGCCGCCGGCGAGCGTCGAGCCGCCGGACTGGCCGACCAGGTTGTAGCCGGTGAACTTGTGGCGCTGCTTGATGGCGTCGAGCGCCGCGTTGGTGGCCTGGAGCTCGAGCACGGTGCGGCGGATGCGGTGGTTGCCGGACGAGCCGTCGATGCCGACGCGGGCGAAATAGATCGCGGTCGTTCCGGATTGCTTGGACAGGAAGTCGGCGTATTTCACGAGGTCGTCGGTGTCGACGTCCTTCTCGGTCGGGCCGGGATTGAATTCGCCGGTCTTGCCGTCGAGCCGGCCCAGCCGGTCGCCCTGCAGGACGACCACCGGCTTCGGCCCTTTGCCGCCCGCGGTCGACAGGTAATAGCGGATGCAGAACTCGCGCCCCATCGCGGTCACCCAGACGGTGGACGGCCGCGCCGCGCACTGCGCCTGCGTCACCGCGGTGCCGCGCATCATGTCGGAGAGCGCGATGCGCTCGGCGCGGGCCGGGGTGGCGGTGAGCGCACCGAGCAGCGTGCAGGCCAGCGCCGCGCGCAGCAGCGGGAAGGGGCGATGGGCAGGGGAAGCGCGCATGGCGGACTCGGGGGAGCGGGATTGCCTCGCTCCTTTGGTCGCTTGGCGCGGGAACTCGGTTCATGGCAGCTGTTGCCGCCAGCCGGCTTTGGTCGGCGCCAGCCGAGCGCTTCCGGCAAAGTCCGGCCTGGCCCTTGCGGGGTTCGGGTGCGATCGCCATTGTCTGCCCGATTCTGCCAGCCCGGAGAGAGCGATGGCCCAGACCAGCAACCGGTTCTTCGACGAAGTCGCGCGGCTGATGAACGATGCCGCCGGCGTCGCCTCGGGGGTGCGGCGCGAGTTCGACACCCTGTTCCGCACCCAGGCCGAGCGCATCCTCGGCGAGCTCGACGTGGTCAAGCGCGAGGAGTTCGAGGCGGTCAAGGACATGGCCCGGCTCGCCCGGGAGGAGAACGAGGCGCTCAAGGCGCGCATCGCGGCGCTGGAGGCGAAGCTCGGCAAGGCCGACTAGGGCCGAGCAAGCCCCGACTTGGCCCCTTGCACCGGGCCGAGCAGGGCCGACCAGCGCCGACAAGGCCCGACAAAGTCCGGATTTCTTGTGTTTTCGGTGCGCCAAGGCTATAAGCCCGCGCCTGCGGCTCCAGCACCCCTGGAGGCTGCCGCATCAGAAACCAACACGATTACAAGGATTTAGCAGTCATGGCGACCGTCAAGGAAATCAAGGCGGCGGCGCGTCCGCAGAGCGGCAAGGGGGCCGCCCGCTCGGAACGCCGCGCCGGCCGCGTCCCGGGAGTGATCTACGGCGACAAGAAGCCCCCGCAGCCCATCTCGCTCGACTATGCCGATCTGCGGCAGAAGATCTACGCCGGGCGGTTCCTGACCACGGTTTATGACATCGAGGTCGATGGCACGAAGCAGCGTGTGATCCCGCGCGACTTCCAGCTCGACGCGATTCGCGACAATCCAGTCCACGTAGACTTCATGCGGATCGGCGAAGGCGCCCTGATCCGCGTCAATATCCCGGTGAAGATCCTCAACGCCGATCGCGCACCGGGCGTGAAGCGTGGCGGCACCGTCAACATCGTCACCCATACCATCCCGGTTCGGGTCAAGCCTGAAGCCATCCCGGACGCGATCGAGGTCGACATCTCGGAGCTCGAGATCAACTATTCGAAGCACCTGAGCGACATCAAGATGCCGGAAGGCGTGAAGACGATGTCGCGCATCGACCTCACGCTGGTCACGATCGTGCCGCCGTCGGGCTACGCCGAAGAAATGCGCGCCGCCGCCGAGGCTGCTGCTGCTGCTGCTGCTGCTGCTGCTGCTGCTGCAGAAGCCGGCGTGGTACCGGGCGCCGAAGGCGCTGCCGCCGCTCCAGGCGCTGCGCCAGGTGCGGCACCGGCTCCAGGCGCTGCGCCGGCTGCTGGCGCTGCTGCGCCTGCCGCGGGTGCGGCTGCCGCGCCGCCGCCGAAGAAGTGAGGCGACGCACGGGTGATGAGCCATGCTGCTTTTCGTCGGGCTCGGGAATCCCGGCGCCAAGCATGTCGGCAATCGCCACAACATCGGCTTCGTGATCGTCGAGGCCATAGCGAAGCGCCACGGCTTTGGGCCGTGGCGCCGCCGTTTCCAAGGGGTTGCAACGGAGGGCGCCATCGCAGGCGAGCGCGTGCAGCTTCTGCTTCCTGGAACGTTCATGAATGAGTCGGGCCGCGCGGTCGCCGAGGCGGCGAATTTCTACAAGCTGCCACTGAGCGATATCGCGGTGTTCCACGACGAGCTCGATCTGGCGCCGGCCAAGGTGCGGGTGAAGACCGGTGGCGGCATCGCGGGACACAATGGGCTGCGTTCAATCTCCAGCCACATTGGCAACGACTACCGTCGGGTGCGGATCGGCATCGGTCACCCCGGTGTCAAGGAGCTGGTGCATCCCTACGTGCTGAGCGACTTCTCCAAGAGCGAACGGGCCTGGGTCGAGACTTTGACCGATGTGATCGCCGACAACGCCGAGCTGTTGGCGCGCGGCGAGGACGCCAGCTTCCAGAACAAGGTGCATATCGCCATGGCCGCCAAGGGTTTTGGCGGACCCGACGAGCAACCGGCGAACTGACATTGGCCGCGAGGCCAACAAGAAACGGACCAGACAACAATGGGCTTCAAATGCGGCATCGTCGGTCTGCCCAATGTGGGCAAGTCGACGCTCTTCAATGCACTGACGCAAACCGCAGCGGCGCAAGCAGCAAACTATCCGTTCTGCACCATTGAGCCGAACGTCGGAGAGATCGCAGTACCGGATCCGCGGTTGGAGAAGCTCTCGGCCATCGCGGAATCGGAAAAAATCGTGCCGACTCGGATCAGCTTCGTCGACATCGCCGGGCTGGTGCGGGGCGCCTCCAAGGGCGAGGGGCTTGGCAATCAGTTCCTCGCCAACATTCGCGAAGTTGACGCCATCATCCATGTCGTTCGCTGCTTTGTGGATCCGGATGTCACCCATGTCGAGGGCAAGATCGATCCGATCGCCGACATCGAGACGATCGAAACAGAATTGATGCTGGCCGATCTCGATAGTCTCGAAAAACGTGTCGACAACTTGGAGAAAAAAGCGAAAGGCAGCGGCGAAGAAGCCAAAGAAGCGAAGACGGCGCTCGACTTGATCCAACGGTCGCTCACACTGCTGCGGGAAGGCACGCCTGCTCGCCTGGTCGAACGAAAACCCGAGGAAGAGCAGCTCTTCCACTCGCTCGGACTGCTCACGTCGGCGCCGGTGCTCTATGCCTGCAACGTCGATGAAGCTTCAGCCGCCACCGGCAACGAATTTTCCCGTAAGGTTGAAGAGCGAGCGAAGTCAGAGAATGCGGTTTCCGTGGTCATTTCTGCCAAGATTGAGTCCGAAATCGCGACGCTGCCTGCTGAGGAACGCGCCGAATATCTGGAAGCAATCGGCCTGAAAGAAACTGGGCTCGATCGCTTGATCCGCGCCGGCTATGCGCTACTGCATCTGGTGACGTATTTCACCGCCGGCCCAAAGGAGGCGCGCGCCTGGACCGTGACACAGGGCACCAAGGCTCCCCAGGCTGCCGGGGTCATTCACTCCGACTTTGAGCGCGGCTTCATCCGGGCCGAAACCATTGCCTACGACGATTATATCAAGTTCAACGGCGAGGCCGGCGCGCGCGACAGCGGAAAGCTTCGGCTGGAAGGCAAGGACTACGTGGTTGCCGACGGCGACGTAATGCACTTCCGATTTGCGACCTAGCGGATTCAGCTTACCTCAGAAATCGCCGCGGTTGCGGATGGAACCGAGGTGCTCGTTGATGCGGAACACGATCAGAATGAACTCGGTTGCGATACGTGCAAACAGAACGCCGACCACCACACCGAGCAGGCTCGCGATCAGCATGACAAACCCGATGCCGGGACTGACGACCATGGTGCCGAGCGCGGAGAACACGCCAGACAGGCCGGCCAGGATCGTGATGCCGAGCGCCAACCAGTAGAACAGCTTGATGATCGAAGGCGTGATAAAGCGTTCCCACTGAAACAGATCGCTGAAATGCAACATGGTTATCCTCCTCTCGGCGGGGAGCGGCGACTACGAATAGCGGCAAACGTGTCTGAATTGCGCCGTTCCCCAACGCTCGTCCTGGACACACAGGTTAACGCGGGACCCGCGCTGGCGGGAGGTTTGAGGCGGACTTTCGAATGCAAAATCGGCATTGACGTGGAGCCGCGGAGGGCGTTGACGGCCCAGGCCGCTGCGGCTCTAAAGGGATCGAACCGTCACAATGCAGGTCCCTGTGTCCAGGCTTCATTGGGAAGATTTCAGCCCCGGTCGGGTCTTTGAGCATGGCCCACGGCGCATCACCCGGGAGGAGATCGTCGGCTTTGCCGCCGAATTCGATCCCCAGCCCATGCACCTCGACGAGGCCGCGGCGCGCGAGACGCTGCTCGGTGGACTGAGCGCCTCGGGCTGGCATGCCTGCTGTATCCTGATGAAAATGTGCACCGAAAGCTTCGTGCTCAACTCGGCTTCGATGGGCGCGCCCGGCGTCGAAGAGGTGAGGTGGCTCATTCCGATACGCCCCGGCGACGCGCTCACGTTGCGCGCCACGGTGGTCGAGACCCGCGCATCCAGCAGCCGGCCCGACATGGGATTCGTGCGGTTCATGTTCGAACTGCTCAATCAAACCGGTGAGCAGGCGATGACGCTGACCACCTCGCTGATGATCGGCCGGCGCGCCGGCGGAGCGCAGTCGGCATGAAGTTCTTTGACGACATCAAGGTCGGCGAGCGGCATGAGCTTGGCCGTCACACCTTCTCTGCGGACGAGATCAAGGGCTTTGCCGCCCGCTTCGATCCGCAAGCCTTCCATCTCGATGAGGCCGCCGCCGCACGTTCGCATTTTGGTGCGTTGTGCGCCTCGGGCTGGCACACCGCTGCGATTTGGATGCGGCTGATGGTGGAATACCAACGTCGGGAGGACAGCGCACGGCGTCAGCGCGGCGAGCCGGTGGCGGAGCTTGGCCCGTCTCCCGGCTTTCGGGACCTCAAGTGGCTCAAGCCCGTCTACGTCGGTGACACCATCAGCTATGCAATGGAGGTTATCGAAGCGCGGCCTTCCAATAGTCGCCCTGATTGGGGCCTGATCACGTTGCGTAACACCGGGGTCAATCAGAAGGGTGAGCCGGTGATCTCCTTCGTCAGCGTTGCGTTCGTGGCGCGGCGCAAATCGGCGCTAAAGCAGACGGCATGAACGTCACCGCCCCGGATGTTGCGGAACGGCAGGACGGTGCGGTCGCGACCAAGTCCGAGGAACGCCGCGCCATCGGGGTCGCCAGCGGCGCGCATGCGCTGCACGATGGCTATACCGATCTCATCTACGTCATGCTGCCGATCTGGCAGGTTGAATTCGGTCTGGGCTATGCGGCGCTGGGCCTGCTGCGCACTTGCTATTCCGGCGCAATGGCGGCGCTGCAAATCCCATCCGGGTTGTTGGCCGAGCGGCTCGGGGTGCGGTTGGTGCTTGCTACCGGTACTGCGCTCTCCGGCCTTGCCTATCTGTGCGCCGGGGCCAGCATCGGCTTCATCACGCTGGTGGCTGCGCTGATCATCGGCGGGGTCGGTGCCAGCGTGCAGCATCCCCTTGCATCAACGTTGGTGGCGCGCGCCTTCTCCGGATCGCGCTCCATGAAGGCGCTCGGCACCTACAACTTCGCCGGCGACATCGGCAAGATGACGCTGCCGGCACTAGCCTCGATCATACTGGTGGTAATGCCATGGCAGCCGACGCTCGCCATCCTGGGCGGTATCGGCCTGATTGTGGCTGCGGCTATCTTCCTCATCACACCGCGTTTCCCGGCCGAGCCTGCTACCGCATCACCTCAGAAAAAAGAAGTCGCCAGCTCGGCTGGCCCAACCACCCGCTACGGGTTTCCGGTGCTGGTGGCGATCGGCATGGTCGACAGTGCAACGCGCATGGCGTTCCTCACCTTCCTGCCGTTCGTGCTGCTGGCCAAAGGCGCGAGCTTGCCGACCATCGGCCTTGCGCTGACCTTGGTGTTTGCGGGGGGTGCCGCCGGCAAGCTGGTATGTGCCTTCATTGGCGCGCGCATCGGCGTGATCGCGACCGTGTGCTTGACCGAAGGCCTGACGGCGCTCGGCGTCGTCGCGCTGTTGCCGCTGTCGCTTGAAATTGCCGTTCTGACGTTGCCTGTGATTGGCATCGCGCTCAACGGCACATCGTCGGTGCTTTATGGTTCGGTGCCTGAGTTGGTCGAACCAGCCAGGCGCGCCCGCGCCTTCAGCATCTTCTATACCGGCACGATCGGATCGGGCGCCGTTGCGCCGGCAATCTATGGGCTGCTCGGTGATGCGGTAAACGTACCGACGGCGCTGATGGTGGTCGCCGGCATGTGCCTGTTCACTTTGCCGCTTGCGCTTGTGCTGCGACCGGCCTTGCCGGCGTCCGCGCGCTGAGCGCTATCGCCAATCGCCGAGCACTGCTTGGACCAGAGCAAGTGCCGCAACGGCCGCCGTGTCGGCGCGCAGGATGCGCGGCCCGAGCGACAGCCGAACAATGTTGGATAGCTTGAGCAGCGTGGTTCGTTCGTCTTCGGTGAAACCGCCTTCCGGGCCGACCAGAATAGCCATCGGCTCAGTCTTTTTGCCATCTGCGGCCATGACGAGTGGCAGCGTCGCGTCGGGTGTCACCCGCGCTGCGCTTAGTGCAGCGACCGCATTTCTAAGCTCGGCATCCTCGTCGCAGAACACCAGCAGCCGGTCTGGTTTGCGCGCGGCGATCATTCTGGCGAATGACACCGGCGCGGCGATCTCGGGGATTGTCAGGATGCCACACTGTTCGGCCGCTTCAATCGCGTTGGCCTGCATCCGCTCAATGTTGACGCGCTGCACCTGGGTATGCTGCGTCAGGATCGGCTGGAGCCGTGAGACGCCCATCTCGACGGCTTTCTGCACCAGGTAGTCCAATCGCTCGTGCTTCAGCGGCGCAAACAGATAATGCAGGTCGCTTGCCTTGCTCTGCGGGCGGACCTGCTCTTGCACCACGAGCTTGGTGGTTTTGCCTGCGGCGGACAGGATTGCTCGCCATTCCCCGTCACGACCGTTGAAAAGCAGCACCGCGTCGTCGGTTTTGCGGCGCAGCACATTGCGCAGGTAGTGCGACTGCTTCTTGCCGGGTGCGATCACCGCGTCTGGCGAGAGTGCCTCTTCCACGTAGAGGCGAGGACTGCGAAAATCGTATCGGCTCACATTTGCATCCGGTCTTTGGGGGCGTCGGGAAACACCCTTCTGGACTACCTTTTCCCCGCCGGGTGGCGTCAGGGGCAGGTGCGTCATCTGGCGCCTGCCGTCCTATTGTCGGAATCTCGCGCTGTTAGTGGGTATATAGTTCACCCGTGAATCGGTCTGGAGACCCGAGCTCATGACGCTTCCACGTGCCTTGGCACTGATATCGGCGCTGGTTCTCGCGGGCCTTTCCGACGCGATTGCGCAGTTTCCGCCCCCGCCTGGCCAGTCTGCGCCGGCGTCGTCCAATCCGTTTCCCCCGCCGCCCGGGCAGGCCGCGCCGGCTTCATCCAGCCCGTTTCCGCCGGCTCCGGGTCAACCGCGCCAGCAATCGAGTCCTTTCCCTCCGCCCGGATCTGGTCCCAGCGCTGTCCCACCTCCGTCCGGCCAGGCCGCGCGACCGCCAGTTCAGCCAGGTGGATTCCCACCGCCTGGTGGCCCGCAAGCCGTATGCCAGGAATTTCCCGCGCTGCGCACCCAGGCCGAAAAGGACGCCGCCGCGATCAAAGCCGCCGGTGACCGCAAGGCTAGCCGCGAGGAAGTCTGCGCGGCGTTCACCAAGTTCGCGGCTTCGGAAGGCAAGATGACGAAGTTTCTGGAGACAAATCAAACCGTGTGCGGCATTCCGCCTGACGCCATCAAGCAGGTCAAGACGCAGCACGCCAAGACTCTGCAGTTTCGAAAGAATATTTGCACTGCGGGTCCGACGCCGCGGGCGCCAAGCTTGAGCGATGCGCTCAGCGGACCGGCCTTACCAACGGAAGCTCCGAAGCCTGGGCGCGGCACCTTCGATACGTTGACTGGCAGCCCGCTCGCCCGATGAGTGGCGCGACCGGACGCGTCGCCGATTCGATCGGAAATTGGGTTGACACGCTCGCGCCTGCCTGGACGCGGCCCTATCTCAGACTGACGCGGCTCGACCGGCCGATCGGATGGTGGCTGCTGTTGTTGCCCTGCTGGTGGTCGGCAGCGTTGGCCGCTATCCCGGCCGGTCGATGGGGTCCCGACCCGTGGCACGTGCTGCTGTTCTTGATCGGCGCCATCGTTATGCGGGGCGCCGGCTGCACCTGGAACGATCTGGTCGATCGCGATATCGATGCGCGCATTGAGCGCACGCGCTCGCGACCGATTCCGTCCGGACAGGTGAGCGTGAAGGCCGCCATAGTCTTCATGGTGCTGCAGGCACTGGCCGGCTTGCTCGTCCTGGTGCAGTTCAATCGCTTTGCCGTCATTGTCGGTATCGCTTCGCTCGCGGTCGTGGCGATCTATCCGCTGATGAAGCGGGTGACCTACTGGCCGCAGATTTTCCTCGGCTTGGCGTTTTCGTGGGGCGCGCTGATGGGTTGGGCCGCTGCATTCGGCCGGCTCGATCTGCCGGCCTATCTGCTTTACGCCGGATCAATCGCGTGGGTCATCCACTACGACACGATCTACGCTCACCAGGACAGCGAAGACGATGCGCTGGTCGGGCTGAAATCGACCGCGCTGCTGTTTGGCGAGCGCACCAAACTGGCACTGGCTCTATTCTCGACCCTGGCGGTGCTGCTGATCGGCCTAGCCGGATTGACGGCGGGCGCCGGCGTCGTATTCGGCCTCGGTCTGACGGTATTTGCGGCGCACCTCGCTTGGCAGATATGGACGATCGACATCGCCAATCCCGCCCTGTGCCTGACGCTGTTCAAGTCGAACCGGGACGCCGGCCTGATCCTGTTCGCGGCGCTGATCCTCGACGCGACAGCGCAGCGGGCGTTTTGACTAATTCCGAGCGATAATTTCGCGTTCGCCGCGGTGTACCAGCGGTTCGCCGGCGCGTCGGCCAACCTTGCGCCGCATCAGGAAACGCGGCCGCCGGCCCTTCAAGGCGCTGCGCCGTCGCCGGCGCGGCGCGGGCGCTCCGACGCTGACGCCACCCATCCGATCGAACGGTTCGCGCAGCGAGCCGTCGCCTTCGACGACGAGCAAGGGCAAGCCCAGCACACGGCCCCATGATTTCCATTCGGCGAGCAGATCATCGCCGTCCGTCGCAATAAACAACGGGACGGACAGCCCGGCGTCGCGATGCTCGAGCATCACCGCAGTCGCGGCGGGCTCTTCGCCTTCGGCGGCAAGCATGCGAATGCTGACGCCGCGGAATTCGGTGACCGGCACGCCCACATTCATCCGAATGCCGCGTACCGCGCGCCGCAGCACCACGCGGTCGCGATCGAGTTCGACCTGCCGGATTTGTCCGTCGGCACCGCCGTCGCGCGCCGCGTAGCGCACGGGCAGGGCGAAGGGGTCGAGCCGCAATGCGCGGCCCGACCCGAACGGGCCCCCAGAACTCATCTGACGCCTCAAACTCTCCCCGCCGAACTGTTCCGTCCGGTCGTGCAGCGATCATGCCGGAAAGTCGTCGGAATCGGCTTAATGGGCCTGGTTAACCGCGACTAACCCACAGTTCGATCGCGATCATGATTGACGAGGCGTTGCCAGCCACCAATGAATTGTCGCGAATGGGCTTAAACCCAGGCGGCATCGGCATTATCTGAATACCTTGTCAGCGCTGAACCGGCCGCCTAAACCTGAGCTCCCGCCATGGATTCGTTGTTCGATCAATCCACCCTCACCACGCTTGCCGAGCGCCTGGTGAAGGCTGCGCGTTCAGCCGGCGCCGACGCCGCCGACGCGGTGGCGATGCGCGGCGTGTCGTTGTCGGTTGAAGTCCGCGACGGCGCAGTCGAGGAATCCGAACGCTCCGAAGGCAACGACATGGGTCTTCGGGTGCTGGTTGGCCGCCGCCAAGCGGTGGTTTCGACCAACGATCTGGCCGGCGACAGCGTCGCTGCGTTGGCTGAGCGGGCCGTGGCAATGGCGCGCGTGGCGCCGGAAGATAAGTTCGCCGGGCTTGCCGACGGCGATCAACTAGCGCGCCAATTCCCTGACCTCGACCTCCTTGATCCGGCCCTGCCCGATGTCATGACGCTGGAACAGATGGCGCGCCGTGCCGAACAGGCAGCGCTCGCCGTGAAAGGTGTGACCAAGTCGGGTGGCGCTTCCGCTTCTGCCGGGATCGGCGGCATGGTGCTGCTGACCAGTCACGGTTTTTCCGGAGCCTATCTCGGCTCGCGCCATGGCGCGTCGATGACCGCGATCGCAGGCGACGGTACTGCGATGGAGCGCGACTACGATTACTCTGCAGCGTTGCATTCCGCTGATCTTGATGTGCCAGAGAAGATCGGCCGCACCGCCGGGGAGCGCGCGGTGGAGCGACTCAATCCGCGCAAGCCCTCCACCCGCAAGCTGCCGGTGGTGTTTGACCGCCGGATTTCGATGTCGCTCGTCGGCCATCTCGCGGGCGCCATCAACGGCAGCGCCGTGGCGCGCAAGACCAGCTTCCTCAAGGATAAGCTCGGCCAGCAGCTGTTCGCGCCAGGGATCAACGTCATCGACGACCCGTTGCGGCGACGCGGGCTGCGTTCGCAGCCGTTCGATGCCGAAGGCATCGCTGGCCGGCGTTTGTCGCTGGTCGAGCACGGCGTGCTCAAGACTTGGCTGCTCGACTGCGCCACGGCGCGCGAACTCGGACTCACGACCACCGGACGCGCGCATCGCGGTGCATCCTCGACGCCGTCGCCGGGCCCCACCAATCTCTATCTGGAGCCCGGCACGATGACGCCAGCCGAGCTGATCAGGGATATTGAGGAGGGGCTCTACGTCACGGATCTGATCGGTTCCGGCGCCAACATCGTCACCGGTGACTACAGTCGGGGTGCTGCAGGCTTCTGGATCGAGAATGGCGAACGTCGCCACCCAGTGAGCGAGGTAACGATCGCTGGCAATATGCTCGACATGTTCCGCACGCTGCAACCCGCGAACGATCTCGAGTTCCGCTATGGCACCAATGCGCCGACGCTGCGGGTGGAGGGCCTGACGATTGCCGGCACCTGAGCCATTGTGGAGCGCCGATCGCGAGCAACTCGTTACGGCGATGCGCGATGCCGGTGTTATCGCGCTCAAGTTTTTTCGCGGCACGTTGAAGAGCTGGACCAAGGGCAAGGGCGATTCGCCGGTTTCCGAGGCGGACATCGCGATCAACGACCTGCTGCGTGAACGATTGCCGCTGCCGGGCGACGGCTGGCTCTCAGAAGAGAGCGAGAACGATCCGGCCCGCCTCACCGCCCGCCGGACCTGGGTGGTCGATCCGATCGATGGCACGCGCGCCTATATCGCCGGCCGCGAGGATTGGTCGATCTCCGTTGCGCTGGTCGAAGCCGGCCGGCCGGTTGTCGCTGCGGTGCTGGCGCCCGCCACCGACGAGTTGTTTCTCGCCGTTGCCGGCGGCGGCGCGACGCGCAATGCAACGCCGATCCGGGTGAGCGCCGGTGCCAGCCTCGACGGTGCCCGCGTCGCCGGGCCCAAACGCCTGCTCGATTGGATTGCCGGGCGTCATGCCGGGCTCGTCGCCATGCCGCGGGTGCACTCATTGGCGCTGCGGCTGGTTCGCGTCGCATACGCCGAGCTTGACGGTGCGATCGCCGGCGGCCGCGCCAGCGACTGGGACCTTGCGGCTGCCGATCTTTTGGTGCACGAAGCCGGCGGAGTGATGACCACGCTGGACGGCGAGGCGTTGCGCTACAATCGATCCGAACCGGTTCATGGTGTCTTGGTCGCGGCCGGACGCGAGCGGCATACGGCGCTGATCGAGCTGATACGCGCGTACGCGAACGAACCGGCGTAGGACTTGCAAGGTCATGTGCCGCGTGAGCCGTTCCGTCACGCAATCCAGTATCATCGACTGAGGACATCGCAATGCCCGCAAACGTTACGCCCAAGCAATTGCCGCACCTCGTGTTCGGTGGCGAGCTGAACAGCCTCGACAAGACTGAATTCAAGGATCTCTCGAAGCTCGATATCGTCGGCATCTTCCCGAACTACGCGGCCGCCTACGCTGCCTGGAAGGCCAAGGCGCAGTTGACCGTCGACAACGCGCAGATGCGGTATTTCATCGTCCATCTCCACCGGCTGCTCGATCCGGACAGCACCGGGCCGGCACACTAAGGGAAGGCACGATCGTGCTGTCGCCCCGGCTCCGGCAGCTGACGACCAACTTCTGGTTTCAGAAGGCGGTCGGCATCGTGGCCGCGGAGTACTTGCGGCTGGTCTGGAAGACCAGCCGCTTTCATATGGAGCCGCCCGACATTTACGAGAGCGTCGAGGCGGACTTTCCTATTATCATCGCCATGTGGCACGGGCAGCACTTCCTGATGCCGTTCATCAAACACAAGGCGCATCGGGCCAAGACCTTGATCTCCCACCACCGCGACGGCGCGATGAACGCTGCAGCCGCTCAATGGCTCGGCATCGAGGTCATTCGCGGCTCCGGCACTCAAAGCCCGGACTTCGACAAGAAAGGCGGCGCCTCGGCCTTTCGCGAGATGCTCACCGCGCTAGAGGGGGGCTACAACGTCGCGCTCACCGCTGACGTGCCCAAGGTGGCGCGGGTCTGCGGGCTCGGCATCATCAAGCTCGCCAGCATGTCTGGGCGCGCGATCTACCCGATGGCAATCGCAACCGGCCGCCGGCGTGTTTTGAACAACTGGGACCGCAGCGCAGTGCCGCTGCCGTTCGGTCCCGGCGCGAGGATCACCGGGCCGATCATCCGCGTGCCGCCGAACGCCAGCGATGCACAGCTCGAGGAAGCCCGGCGCGCCGTCGAAGCGGCGCTGAACGAAGCAACCGCCCGCGCCTATGCGATCGCGGATCGCAAGACCGAGGATTGCAGCCGTGGCTGAACGGTTGCCGGCGACGCTGCGCACTTATCGGCTGCTGATGAGAGCGGCCGCCCCGCTTGCGCCGATGCTGCTGTCCTATCGCCTCAAGCGCGGCAAGGAGCACGCAAGGCGGCTGGGGGAGCGGCGCGGCGAGACGAGCATCCCGCGGCCGAGCGGTCCGCTGGTCTGGCTGCACGGCGCCAGCGTCGGCGAGATCACCGCGGTGCTGCCGCTGATCGAGCGCATCCATGGACGCGGCCTCAACGTGCTGGTCACGTCTGGCACTGTTACGTCCGCTAGCGTTGCCGAGAAGCGTTTGCCGCCCGGCGTCATCCACCAGTTCGCGCCGCTCGATACGCCGCAATTCGCCGCGCGCTTTCTCAACCACTGGAAGCCCGACCTTGGGTTGTTTGTCGAATCCGATCTGTGGCCGAGCATGATCACAACGGCGTCGGAGCGCGGCGTGCCGCTGATCCTGGTCAACGGCCGGCTGTCGGAACGTTCGTTCAATCGCTGGCGTGTGTTCCCGCGCACCATCGGCGCATTACTGCGCTGCTTCGATCTGTGTCTCGCGCAGTCCACCGACGACGGCGCCCGCTACGCCGGGCTCGGTGCGCCGCGCATCACCACCAGCGGCAATCTCAAGCTCGACGTCGATGCACCGCCGGCCGATGCCGCAAAGCTCGCGGCACTCAGCGAAGCGATCGGCGGTCGGCCCGTCATCGCTGCAGCCTCGACTCATCCGGGCGAGGAAGCGGAGGTGATCGATGCGCATCGCCGGCTCAAACACAGTTTCCCTGGCCTGCTCACCCTCGTCGCGCCACGCCATCCCGAGCGGGGCCAGGGCATCGCCGACATCGCCAAGGTGTCCGGCCTCACCGCAACGCTGCGCTCGCGCGATCAATTGCCGCGCGCTTCGACCGACATCTACGTGGCCGACACCATGGGCGAGCTCGGCCTGGTGTATCGCCTGGCGCCGATCGTTTTCATGGGCGGCTCGCTGGTCAGCCATGGCGGCCAGAATCCGATCGAAGCGATCAAGCTCGGCGCCGCAGTGCTGCATGGACCACATGTCGCCAATTTCGCGGAAATCTACGCGGCGCTTGATGCCGCCGGCGGCGCCGAGCAGGTGACGGATTCGAGCAAGCTCGCGGTGCGCATCGGCGCCTGGCTGAAGAATGCCGAGGCGCGGCAGGCGGTCGCCGACAACGGGACGAAGTCGCTGGATACGCTGGCCGGTGCATTGGAGCGTACGGTCGCGGCGCTCGAGCCCTATCTGATGGAATTCCGGTTCGACCGGCGGGCCGACAATGCGTGAGCCGGCGTTCTGGGGGCGCCCCGGAGGGGTGGCGGCGAGCCTGCTCGCGCCCGCCGCGGCGCTCTACGGCACTGTCGCCGCCTGGCGGCTGGCCCGGCCGGGCGCCGCCGCCGGCATTCCCGTGCTCTGCATCGGCAACCTGACCGCAGGCGGCGCCGGCAAGACGCCGACCGCGATGGCGGTGGCGAGGTTGCTGCGTGAGGCCGGCCGGCGGCCGTTCGTGCTCAGCCGCGGCTATGGCGGCCGGTTGCCCGGTCCGCTGCAGGTCGATCCGGTGGTGCATGGCGCCGCCGACGTCGGCGACGAGCCGCTGCTCTTGGCGCGCGCCGCGCCGACCATCGTGGCGCGCGACCGGGTCGCCGGTGCCGCGGCCGGCCGCGCCGCCGGCGCAAACGTTATCGTGATGGACGACGGCTTCCAGAACCCCTCGCTCCGCAAGGACCTTTCGCTGCTGGTGATCGACGGCCGGCGCGGCATCGGCAACGGCAAGGTCATTCCGGCCGGGCCGTTGCGTGCGCCGCTCGCCGCGCAGCTTTCGCGTGCGCACGCCGCATTGGTGATCGGGCCGCCCGCCGGTGCCGCTCCGGTGCTCGCGGCGGCGCCGAACCTGCCGGTGTTCCATGGCCGGCTCGAACCGGACAGTGAGGCGGTGGCGGCGTTGCGGCCCCATAAGGTACTTGCCTTCGCCGGTATCGGCGATCCGGAGAAGTTCTTCGCGACCCTCACCGACGCCGGCATCGAGGTGCGGGCGCGGCAAGCGTTCCCCGACCATCACCGCTATCGCCGCGCCGAAGCGGCCGATCTGATCGACCATGCCGCGCGCGATGGGCTCACCCTCGTCACCACGGAAAAGGATCTGGTGCGGCTCTCTGGCGCGGACGACGTTCGTGCGCTGGCTGCGATCGCGCGCGCGCTGCCGGTGACGTTGAAGGTGGAGGAGGCGGAGGCATTCCGCCATTTCATGCTGGCGCGGGCCGGCTAGAACGGCGAGGCGCAGCTACTTGCGGTCGGGGTGGAGCCGCCGCATCACCGCGTCCGGCGTGGCGTAGGCCTCCTGTAGGTCCACGTTCCAGTATTTCAGCTCTTCCAGCGGGATCGGCGTGCCGGTGACCACGCAGCGCACGAAGGCGCCCGGGCGGATGATGCGGAAATCGCCATCGAGATATTTGACCTCGGCCTCCCCCGCCATGGGCGATGGGCGATCGTAGCGGTTGAGCACGTCTGGTCTCCGTGACGGCGAATAAGGGTTCCGGCTGCGGTGTTGGCAGGCAAGATAATCGTTCCGCGGCAGCAGCGAAACCCATCTCATTCGACCATAGGCGGCCTTGATTGCCATCGGGGCCGGCGTAATTCTCATCAAAAGGCCGCTTGACCGAATGCGCCTCTTGCTCGCTCTTCTTGCCTGCGCGGTCCCGGCGATGGCCTGGGCAGTCGATCCGGCGTCCGTCGAAATCCCCAATGGGGAAAGCCGGCTGCGCGGTGTGGCGTACAAGCCCGACGGCGCCGGGCCGTTTCCCGTAGTGGTCGGCTTGCACGGCTGCGAGGGTCTTCTCAACAGCTCCGGCGCGCCATCTGCCCGCTATCGCGACTGGGCCAGTCGCCTGGTCGCCGCCGGTTTCGCGGTGCTCTATCCCGACAGCTACGGATCGCGCGGGCTCGGCAGCCAGTGCACCGTGCGCAGCCGTGCGGTGCGCGCCGAGCGCGAGCGCGTCGGCGACATCCATGCGGTGCGGGCTTGGCTGCACGATCAGTCCTGGGTGGCGACCGACCGGATCGCGCTGCTCGGCTGGTCGAACGGCGGCATCGCGGCGCTGTGGGCGGTGCGTCCGCGGCTGGCGCCGAAGGACGGTAAGGCAGATTTCCGTTCCGCGACGGCGCTCTATCCGGGCTGCCAGCGGCTTCTCAATGCCGCCTGGAGCTCGCGAGTGCCGACGCTGCTGCTGGTTGCCGGCGCCGACGATCAGAATGTTCCGGCCGAGTGCCAGCAGATGGTGGCCGGCACCAAGGGCCGCAGCGCCCGCGTGGTGATCCACGTCTATCCCGGCGCCCACCACGACTTCGACCACCCCAGCCGCCGCGTGCAGCCGCGCACCGGGTACGCGTTCTCGGCCGACGGCTCGGGTCGCGTCCACACCGGCACCAATCCGTCGGCACGCGTCGACGCGCTCAGGCGCGTACCGGAATGGCTGAAGCGGTAGCCATCCGCGCCGCGTTTCTGAACTGAGCAACTCGCGGTTCATTCCCTCGGCACCAAGAGTATTTCGCCGGGTTGGTGCAATAAGGGTCTGCTTCGCAGCGAGCGCGAACCGTGATCGATCGTCCAGGGTTTTTCGCAGGCACCGGAATGCCGGACCCCGGATGGTGGGAGGCGTTGTGGCCGGACCCGGTCGGCGTGTTGGCAACGGTGGGGTTGAAGCCGGGAACGGACGTTGTCGATCTCTGCTCCGGCGATGGCTGGTTTACGCTGCCGATTGCCAGAGTGGCGCGTTCCGTGGCGGCGATCGATATCGATCCAAACTTGCTGGAGGTGGCGCGCAAGCGCCTGGCAGAAGGCGGCGCAACAAACTGCGAGTTCATCCTCGGTAACGCCTACGATCTTCCCGCGTTGGCGCCGAAACCTGCCGACTTTGTGTTTCTTGCCAATGTCTTTCACGGCGTCCCAGATCGACCCAGGCTGTCGCAAGCGATCCGCGCGACATTGAAACCAGGCGGCCGCCTCGCCATCGTCAACTGGCATCAACGTCCGCGGGAGGAAACGGTGATCTTTGGGGAACCGCGCGGGCCGAGTACCGAGCTGCGAATGTCGCCGGACCAGACCATCGCATCCGTGGAAATGGGAGGATTGAAGTTCGTGCAAACTGTCGAGGTGCCGCCGTATCACTATGGTGTGACGTTCGAGCGCGCTGCATCGTGAGAACGGATCATGCCGCCACTTCACGATAACAAGAACCCATCATCGCCATCGGTGTTCGCACCCGCCGCGCTGTTGCGCGAAGCCCGGAGGCAGAAGGGTATTGCGGCGGTCGATGTGCCGTCCGTCTGTATCCTCGATCCAGACGGCGATATTGCGCGCCGGCTGCGGCGGGTCGGCGAAGCGAAGCCGTTCGAAGGCTGGCCCTGCTACCACACCGAGCTCGACACGTTTGCGCTCGGTGGCAAGACCGTCGGCATTCTCGGCTGTGCCGTCGGCGCGCCGTTTGCGGTCCTGGTTGCGGAGGAGTTGTTTGCGAGCGGTTGCCGCCTGCTCGTGAGTCTCACCTCGGCGGGCCAGATCGTTCCCGCCGGACCAACCCCATATTTTGTCATCATCGAGCGCGCGCTGCGCGATGAAGGCACGAGTTATCACTACGCAGCGGCGTCGGAATACAGCGAGGCAGACCCGCGGCTGGTCGCGGAGGCCGCCGAAGCGCTGAAAAGCAAGGGCCTGCACGCGGTCGTCGGCGCGAGTTGGACGACCGACGCGCCGTTTCGGGAGACTGCCGAGGCGATCGCTTCGGCGCGCTCCAAGGGCATTCTTGCCGTGGAGATGGAAGCAGCGGCCCTCTATGCCTTTGCCCGCGCCGCGAACAAGCAAGTCCTCTGTCTTGCCCATGTTACCAATACGATGGCGCAGACCGAGCAGGACTTTGAAAAAGGCGAAGCCGACGGCACCGTCGAAGCCTTGCGCGTTCTAGAAGCGCTTGTCGCACGCCTGAACTAGTCAAGCGGGACGCTACCGGTTTTCCCGCAACACCGCCTGCACCGGCCGGATCACCGCGAGCACGACGATGCCCGCCAGGGCCGAGACCACCGCGATCATCAGGAAGAAATCGCCCTTGGCCATGCCGGACCAGAAGCTGCCGAGATAGCCGGCGACGAAATTCCCGGTGAAGCTGGTGGCAAGCCACACGCCCATCATCATCGACAACACGCGCGCCGGCGCGACCTTGGTCACCAGCGAGAGCGAGGTCGGCGAGATGTAGAGCTCACCCACCGTGAGGACGACGAAATAGAAAAACAGCCATAACCAGCTCGCCTTGCCGCCACCGGCGGAGAGCGCGGCGGCGAACAGGATCAGGTGCGCAGCAGCATTGATGAAGCAGCCGTAGGCCATCTTGGCGACGCTCGACGGCTCATGGCCGCGCCGCGCCTGCCACGCCCACAGCGCAACGACGAACGGCGTGAAGGCGAAGATCATGAATGGGTTGAACGCCTGGAACCACGTGACGGGGATGTCGAACAACCCGAACACGCTGCGATTGGTGTGGCCGTCGGCCCATAGCGCGATGGTGTTGCCGGCCTGCTCGTAGGTGGCCCAGAAGAACGTCACGGGCACGAACAGGACGCAGAGCGCGATGATCGCCCGCCATTCGTCAGGGCCGAACGGGCGCGTGTCACCCGCCGCCAAGCGTGCGGTACGAACGTCCGGTGGCAGCGTCGGCGCGGCGTAAAGATAGATCACAAGCCCGAGGGTCATCCCGACCCCGGCTGCGGCGAAGCCATAGTGCCAGCCGAGCGTCTCGCCCAGCGTTCCCGAGATCAGCGGCGCAAAGAACGCACCGAGATTGATGCCGACGTAGAAGATCGAGAACGCGCGGTCGCGGCGCGGGTCGCCCGGCGCGTAGAGCGTGCCGACCTGGGTCGAGATATTCGGCTTGAAGGCGCCGTTGCCGAGGATCAGCACGAACAGCGCAAACAGGAACAGCGGCTCGTAGGCCATCATGAAATGGCCGAGCGCCATCAGCGCGGCGCCAAGCACCACGGTGCGGCGCTGGCCGAGCCAACGGTCGGCGATCAGGCCGCCGAGCACCGGCGTGAGATAGACAAGGCCGGTGTAGAGCCCATAGACGTGCGAGGCGAGCGGCTGCACGCCGAGCGGACCGAACAACGCTTCGAATGTCGCTTTGAGCGTGGCAAAGCCGATCACCGCCTCGGCGTGCTCGGGCTGGAACAGGTGCTTCACCATGTACAGCACAAGCAATGCGCGCATGCCGTAGTAGGAGAAACGCTCCCACATCTCGACGGCGAAGAGATAGGTCAGCCCGCGCGGGTGGCCGAACAGGTCAGTGCTGGGGCGCGCGCTCACGAGCCGAACAGGTTGCCCTGGCCTTCGATGTCGCCGCCGCCTGGCGGCGGCGCGGCCGACGCGCGAACGGCGGGCTCTCGATCCGCTTGCTGACGCCGCCCGCAGTGGCGCCGACGCGGCCGTCGCTGAACTCGATGTCGAGCGCCATGCCGGGACTGACGGCTGCCGCGGTGCGCAGCGGCAGGCCGGCGCCGTCGCGCACCAGGGCGAAGCCGCGCGACAGCACGCCGCGATAGGAGAACGCCGCGAGCAGCTGGCCAGCGTGGTCGAGCCGTGCGGCACGGTTGTCGATCAGGGTCCAAACGGAGCGTTCGGCGCGCTCGGCGAGCGCCGTCACACGCTCGCGGGCGCGCTCGATCCGGACCAGATGGTTGTAGCGATAGGTTTTCAGCGCTGTGGCAAGCCGTTGCGTGGCGGCGTCGAGGCGCAGCCGCCGCCGTTCCACCTGGCTGCGAAGCAACTGCGGCGCCAGCCGTCCGGCGACGCGGGAGAAGTGGGTGTGGTGGAGCTGCGCATTGGCCCGTAGCGCCCGCGGTAGGCGCTCGGCGCATGAATCGAGACGTTGGCGCGGGATCGCCAGCAGCTCTTCCGCGTTCGGCAGCGCGCGTATGGCGGCGCGCAATTCGGTGCGACGATGGTCCTGGCCGCGCTGCCAGCACGCCAGCGCGCGGCGCGCCTTGCTCATCAGCTCGGCAATCAGCTCGGCGCGCACCGGCACCGCCATCTCGGCGGCGGCGGTCGGCGTCGGCGCGCGCTTGTCGGCGGCGTGGTCGATCAAGGTCACGTCGGTCTCGTGGCCAACCGCGGAGATCAGCGGGATCATGCTGTCCGCCGCGGCGCGCACCACGATCTCCTCGTTGAACGACCACAGATCCTCCAGCGAGCCGCCGCCGCGCGCGACGATGATGAGATCGGGTCTGGGAATGCGACCGCCACGTTCGGGCAGTGCGTTGAAGCCGTTGATCGCCGCCGCGACCTGCTCCGCCGAGCCCTCGCCCTGCACCTTGACCGGCCACACCACGACGCGGCGCGGAAAGCGGTCGGACAGGCGATGGAGAATGTCGCGGATCACCGCGCCGGTCGGCGACGTGATGACGCCAATCACCTCAGGCAGGAACGGCAGCAACTGCTTACGGGCGGGATCGAACAGACCTTCGGCGGCGAGCTTGCGCTTGCGCTCCTCGAGCAGCGCCATCAGCGCGCCAATTCCGGCCGGCTCCAGCGTCTCGACCACGATCTGGTAGCTCGAGCGGTTCGGGTAGGTGGTGAGGCGGCCGGTGACGATCACCTCCATTCCCTCCTCGGGCTTCATCTTCATGCGGGCGAACGTCATCTTCCAGATCACCGCGTCGATCTTGGCGCTCTCGTCCTTGAGCGCGAAGTAGCAGTGGCCCGACGAATGCGGACCCTTGTAGCCCGAGATTTCGCCGCGCACGCGCACGTAGCCGTAGGCGTCCTCGACGGTGCGTTTGAGCGCCGCCGAAAGCTCGGAGACGGTGAGTTCGGCGACGTTGGCCTTCGACTCGTTCATGGCGTTCACATTAGCACGCATTGCGGCGCTCATTCGGCGGTGGGTTTGACTGGCTGCCTCCAGCGCATCGCCGCGGCGGTCGCGGCCACGGCGACCGCCATGCCGGCGAGCAGGCCGGAAAGGCCGATCACCGCGGCCAGGAGGCTGGCGCCAAACGGCAGCACGAACTGGCCGAGCCGGTTGCCCATGATGCGCAGCGTGTTGGCGGTGCCGCGGGCGCGCACCTCGGTCAGGTCGACCACGATGGTAATGGAGAGCGTGGTGGCGAGCCCGAACGAGAAGCCCATCACCACCATGATGACGTACATGCCGGCGAGCGGCACCGGCACCGCCAGCGCGCCAAACGCGGCGGCACAGGCCAGCGTGCTTGCGATCATCAGCGGCCAGCGCCCGGCCGCGGCGACCATGCGCGCATAGAACAGCCGCGCCACCATCGAAGCGGCGGCACGTGCGGTGAGCAAGAGGCCGATGTCCTTGACGTCGATCGATCGCTCGGCGCCGATCAGCGGCACATAGATGATGATGATGTCGGAGGCTGAGATCATGATCACGCCAGCCACGACCACCGGCACCAGGCCCGGCACGCGCAGCAGGTCGGCGATCGGAACCGGCTTCTCGCCGGCCACAGCCTTTCGGATGTCGCGGCGCGGCCGGATGGTGAGTGCGACCACGAGCGAAACCACCGCGCAGCCGAACGCGATCGTGAACAGGAGCCCGGTCGGCGGCACGGTTGCGGTGCCGCCGGCCCAGCCGACGATGTAGGGCCCGGCGCCCTGGCCGATCGCGCCGGCCACCATGTAATTGCCGAACACCAATTCCATCGCGCGCGGGCTCTTGGCGGCGCGCACGCACAGCATCTGCTGGCTTGCCATCAGCAGGATGTGGCCGATGCCCATGAATGCGGTGACGATGACCAGTCCGATGGCGGTCGGCCACATCACGAAGCCCGCCGAGGTCACGACAAAGACCACCGAGCCGATCCAGATCGTCAACGCGTCATGGCCGCGGTCGATGAAGCGGCCGGTTGGCACCGCCAGCACGATCGGGAAGGCGGCAAACGCCGCGGCAATGACGCCGAGCCAGACGATCGACAGGTCGAGCTCGAAGGCGCGGTACGATGTGGTGATGCGGATGATGGCGGTGACGATCTGCACCAGCACCGTGAGCAACAGAACCGGGATCAGCAACCCGTAATCGAATTCGCTGTTGCGGACGCGGGTGGCGAGATTTCGGAACATCGGGATGAGATTAGCGCATGCGCGATGCGTGCCGACAGGCAGGGGTCATTTGGCTCACAGGCGGCGGCCGTCGTACCTCTCCCCGCGAGCGGGGAGATGGAGCCCGCTGCCGTCGCGGTTCCAGTCCGCAAACGTCGAGACGAGCGGGTTCAAAACGCCAGATTGAGCATCGGGCCGCCGCGGGTCCGGCAAGCCCGCAGGCAGGTGCGGTTGTCGGCGTCGAGCGGGAAGCGGCAGGCTTCCAGGCCGTGGGTCAAGCTGCAGGCCTCGTAGCGGTAGGCGGTTTCGCCGGTGCAGGCGCGCCAGCAATGGTCCGAGATCCACAGCGAAGCGTGGCGCTTCGACATCGGGTAGGGGCTCATGTGCACGCGTTTGTGCGGGAACACCACCTTCGGGCGGTTTTCCAGCTTGTAGGGGTTGAACGTGATCAGACCGAATGGATCGGCCTGCGCCGGTGCGGTGGCGCACACGAGCAGCAGCGCGGAGGCGACGGTTTTCCAGGACATGGCGGCAGCAAATCATGGCGCCGCCAGCGCGTCGAGCCGGGCCTGTGGACGCGGTGGATGGCGGCGTGTCGCGCGTGAGCGGCTATGCTAGTGCTCGCCCCATGAATATCCTCCTGATCGGCTCCGGCGGGCGTGAGCACGCGCTGGCTTGGAAGCTCTCGGCGAGCCCGCTGACCGACCAGCTTTACTGCGCGCCGGGCAATGCCGGCATCGCTCAGGAAGCCGAATGCGTCGCGCTCGACATCACCGACCACCAGGCGGTGATCGCATTCTGCAAGACGAGCAAGATCGACTTCGTGGTGGTCGGACCGGAGGCGCCGCTCTGCGCCGGCATCGTGGATGATCTGGAAGGCGCCGGGTTTAAGACGTTCGGCCCGACCCGGCTGGCGGCGCGGCTCGAAGGCTCAAAGGGCTTCACCAAGGACCTCTGCAAGGCCAACAACATTCCGACCGCGGCCTACGAGCGCTTTACCGCCGCAGCACCCGCCAGGGATTACCTGCGCAAACAGGGTGCGCCGACCGTCGATCAAGGCGGACGGGCTTGCCGCCGGCAAGGGCGTCGATGGTCGCGCAGACGCTCGACGAGGCGCTTGCCGCCGTCGACATGATGTTCGAAGGCGGGCTCGGCGCGGCTGGCGCCGAGGTGGTGGTCGAGGAATTCCTGTCGGGCGAGGAGGCTTCGTTCTTCGCGCTGTGCGATGGCGAGACCGCGATCCCGATGGCGGCGGCGCAGGACCACAAACGGGTCGGCGACGGCGACACTGGAGCTGAACACCGGCGGCATGGGCGCGTATTCGCCCGCGCCGGTAATGACACCCGAGCTGATCAAGCGCACCATGGACGAGATCGTCATGCCGACGGTGCGCGCCATGAAGGCAATGGGCTCGCCCTACAAGGGCGTGCTGTTCGCCGGGCTGATGATCACCCGTGATGGCCCGAAGCTGATCGAATACAACGCGCGGTTTGGCGATCCGGAGACGCAGGTGCTGATGCTGCGTTTGATGTCGGACCTGGTGCCTGCGTTGATCGCCAGTCGCGACGGTCAGTTGAAGAATTTCGACCTGCGCTGGTATGGCGACGCGGCGCTCACCGTGGTGATGGCGGCGAAGGGCTATCCGGGCCACTACGAGCGCGGCTCTGTTATCGAGGGCCTGGAGGCCGCGTCGGATGTGGAGGGCGTCGAGATTTTCCACGCCGGCACCAAATCGGACGGCGGCCGGATCGTCGCCAACGGCGGCCGCGTGCTCAACGTCTCGGCGCTGGGCAAGACGGTGAGCGAAGCGCAGGCGCGCGCGTATCGAGCCGTCGACAAGATCAAATGGCCGGGAGGCTTCTGCCGCCGCGATATCGGCTGGCAGGCGGTGCAAAGGGAGAAGGCTTGAGCCTCATCACCGGGCCGCTGCGAAGCGGCGTGACCCGGTGATCTCGATAAGGTAGGTACACTGCTCGCCTAAGCGGGATGGCCGGGACAAACCCGGCCATGACGTTGTGAGAACGAGGAATTTCCCATGCAACCTCTGCTGCGGCTGTTCGAGGACACCATCGGCGGCGCCGTCACCGAAGTGAAGCTGCGTGCGTTGCCGCGCATGGTGTTCGTGGTGCACGGCGCGGTGACGATCGACGGCGTGACCTTCCGCGACGGCGAGGCTTGGCATGGCAGCGGCGACGCGGCGCTCACCCCGGGCAAGGATGGCGCCACGCTGTGGCGTTGGGAGTTCGCACCGGCCGGTGGCGGCGGCAGCGCGGCCGCCGGCCCCGGCGTCACCTCGCGCGAGAAGCTCACCGCCGTGCTCGACACGCTGCCGAAGGGCGAATTGCTGATGCGCGGCGACAGCGTGGCGTTCCCGCCCGGCGGCTGCGCCTATCTGCACACCCACCAGGGACCGGGCATCCGCTGCCTGATCGAAGGTGGCATCCGGATCGACACCCACGGCCGCTCGACCTCGTATGGGCCGGGCAGCCCGTGGTTCGAGGCCGGCCCCGAGCCGGTGTTCGCGCAGGCCGCGGCCGACCGGCCGAGCCGCTTCATCCGGGTGATGATCCTGCCGCTCGCGCTCGCCGGCAAAAGCTCGCTCGCGCTGGTCAACGAGGCGGACAAGGCGAAGCCACGCGCGCAGCAATACAAGGTGTTCGTCGACGCGCCGGTTGAGGTGCCGAGGGGCTAACTCGTTCCTCCGATCACGGCATCCCACTTGGGGCTCGGCCTTGCCTCAAACGGCGTGTTCCACGTCGCGCAATTGCCCGCATCCACCACCTGCACCGGCAGCATGATCTGCGGCGGCACGCGTTCGCCGCGCAGGTGACGCACCGCGGCTTCGGTCGCGATCTCGCTCATCGCCATGGCATCGAAGTTGGCGGTGGCGAGCATCTGGCCGGATGCGATCGCGGCCACAGCTTCCGGAATCGCGTTGACGCCGACCAGCAGCGGGCGAAGCTCCGATTTCGCGTGCGCCAGCGCGTCGAGCACGCCGAGCGCCATGGCGTCGTTGGCGCAGAGCACGGCGTCGGTGCCGGGCCATTGCTCCCTGGCGGCGAGGAACATGTCGCGGGCGACATCGCGCTGGTACTCGCCGTGCAGCGAGTTGCGCACCGTGATCGCCGCGTGATCGGTGAGGGCGTCCTGGAATCCGAGCAGCCGTTCGCGGCTGGTCGCGGAGGAGGGCGCGCCCTCGACGATGATGATGGTGCCGCTCTTGCCCATCCGGTCGAACAGATAGCGGGCGACCTTGTTGGCCAGCGCGCGGTCGTCCGAGCCGACAAACGTAACCCGCCGTCCCGCAGTGGTCGGGGTGATGATGTTGAACAGCGGAATGTTCGCGGCATCGAAGCGCAGGATCGCGTTGTTCACCGCGGTCTCGTGCGCCGGCACGAACACCGCAGCATCGGGCTTTTCGGTGACGGCGCGCTCAATTAGGGCGATCTGCTCTGGTGCGCTGTCGGCCACTTCGGGCACGTAGTGCGTTGTCGTCGCGCCAAGCCTCGCCGCGGTCCGGTCGGCGCCGAGCCGCGCCGCCGCGTAGGCAGGGTTGGTGCGGTTCTTGGTGAAAACAGCGATACGGGGCATTCTGATGCTCGTTGATGACCCCTGGCGCTGCTTGGGGCTGCGGCACTAACATAGCCTGCATTGGGGGCGATCCTCATCGGGGGGAACACATGGCGAAGGCTCGTAAGTCGAAACGGCCAGCGAAAAAGGCCAAGCGCAAGACCAAGGCGAAGGCCAAGACCGCGAAATCAAGAAAGACTAGGGCGCGCCGGCGCACCAAGCCACCGGCCGGCGCACTGGAATCGGTGGTCGGCGCGGTCGAGGAAACCGCCGCGCTGCGGGAGCGGCTCGCCGGGCGCAATACGTTCGAGGACTGATCCTCACACCGGCTTGTAGCCCCGCTCCATTTCCACATCGATCAGCATCGGCGAGTTGCCCTTGATGGCCTGTGCGATCAGGTCGGTTGCGTCTTTCACGGTCTTCGCGCGCTCGGCATGCACACCGAACGAGCGCGCCATGCCGACGAAGTCGACCGGCGGGTCATTCAATTCCATGCCGATAAACGTGTCGGTCTGCTCGGCGGCGCCGCGCATGGCGAGGACGCGCTGCTTCAGGATGCGGTAGCTGGTGTTGTTGAACACCACCCAGGTGACCGGCACGCGCGAATGCGCCGCGGTCCACAGCGCTTGCGCGGTGTAGAGCGCGCTGCCGTCGCCGACCAGCGCGACCACCGGCCGGTCGGGCAGCGCGAGCTTGGCACCGATCGCCGCCGGCAGGCTCCAGCCGATGCCGCCGCCGCGCAATGCGAAGAAGCTCTGCGCGTCGTCGCTGTTGATCAGCGAGCGCGCGCCCGGCGCGGACGACAGGACCTCCTCCAGCACCACGGCGTTCTTCGGCAGCATGGCGCCGATCGCTTCGAGCAGCGCCAGCGGCTGCACCGGCGTCTTGCCGGCAAGCGCGCGGGCCTTGGCGCGGAACGCCTCACGCTCGGCGCGTCCAGTGTCGGTCAGCGCCGTAAGGCGCGCCCGCGCCGCGGCCTTGGCGCCGGCCGACATGCGCTCGCGCACCGCCGCGGTGATGTCGGGCAGGGTGGCTTTCGGGTCGCCGAAGATGCCCGCCTGGGCCGGATAATTCTTGCCGATCTGCCACGGATCGGTGTCGAGGTGGATCAGCGGCATGCCGGCCGGCACCGCTTCGATCTTAGACGGCAACGACCAGGTGAACATGTCGCCGCCGACCGAGAACAGCAGGTCGTGGCGATCGAGCACTTCGCGCACGCCGGCCTGCGAGCGGGTCATCGAGCCGCGGTAGAGCGGGTGCGAGGAGGGAAACGATGCGGTGTTTGGCACGAACTCGAGATAGACCGGAGCGGCGATCAACTCTGCCAGCTCGGCGAGCTCGGCTAACGCGCGGGACTGCGCCACCGCGTCGCCAGCGATGATGACCGGCCGCTCCGCCTTGGCGAGCAGGTCGGCGGCGGCGGCGATGGCATCCGCGTCGCCACGCACGCGCGGTGCGACGCGCGTCGGCATCATCAGGTCGAGGTCGGCCTCGTTCTTGAGGATGTCGCCCGGCAGCGACAGGAACACCGGGCCCATCGGCGGGGCCAGCGCGGTCTTCACCGCGCGGTGCACATAGCGCGGCAGGTCTTCGAGGCGCGCCACTTCGGCGGCCCATTTGACGAAGGGGCGGGCGACGGTCGGCAGGTCCGCGGTCAGCACCGGCTCGGTGACGAGGTATTCCAGGTCCTGCTGGCCGGCGGTGACCAGCACCGGCGCGTTCGCTTTCATCGCGTCGTACAGCATGCCCATGGCGTTGCCGAGGCCGGGTGCGACATGGAAGTTGAGCACCGCGAGCTTGCCAGACGCCTGGGCGTAGCCGTCGGCCATCGCCATCAGCGCGGCCTCCTGCAGACCGAGCACGTAACGGATGTCGCGCTCGACCGCGAACGCATCCATCAGCGCGAGCTCGGTGGTGCCCGGGTTGCCGAACACGATCTCGACGCCTTCCTGCTTGAGCAGTTCAAGGAAGGCGCGTCTTCCGGATATTACGGGCACGGCGTTCTCCAATTGTTGCGGCCGTCACCCGCGCGCTTGACCCGCGGGTCCATCATCTTGCGAAGGTTGATGGATTGCCGGGTCAAGCCCGGCAATGACGCTGTGGGATCCTTGCGAAATTCAAACACGCTACGTCGCTTCCGGGCGATTGAAATACGACGGCGACGGCGTGCCCGGCTTGAGCGAGACGTGGGTGTGGGTGCAATACCACGGTGCGCCGACCCGCTCGCGCATCAGCGTCGCGGTGGCGCGGCCGGGCCGGTCGAACCGCGTCGCCTTGTCGGGGTGCAACCCGGTGGAGTGGAACACCGCGGCGCCCATCGCCATCAGCCGGTCGGGTGACATCACGATCTCCAAGGTCGAGAGGTCGTAGCGATAGTCCTCCATGGTCGGCCAGACCGCACGCCACTGCTCGGCTTCGAGCGCCGCGCGCGAGGTCATCATCTCGACCTTGGAGCCGAACGCGACGGCGTCCTCGGTGAACATCTCGCGCACCTGTTTGAAGTCCACCGCAGCGACCAGGCCGGCCCATTTCGCGAACCAATCGGCGACCGAGCGGCGGTCCTCCTCCGACACAGGCAGACGTTTCATTCCTCGCCCCGATGCTTTTCTTGAAGCTTAGCGTGCGCCCGGCAGCGATGCTACGCTCGGCAGCCATGCAGAAGATCGACCGCCAGAGCGCGTTCACGGGCACCAAGGATGTGGCACAGCCGCTGCGCTTCGATCCGGCGCGGCTCGAAGCATATCTTGAGCGTGAGGTCGCGGGATTTGCCGGGCCGCTCTCGGTGCGCCAGTTCAAGGGCGGACAATCGAACCCGACGTATCTGCTCGAAACGCCGTCGCGGCGCTACGTGCTGCGCAGGAAGCCACCGGGCAAGCTGCTGCCCTCGGCCCACGCGGTCGACCGCGAGTTCCGGGTGATCCGCGCGCTGCACGCCCAGGGGTTTCCGGTCGCCGAGCCGGTGCTCTACTGCGCCGACGAGAGCATTGCCGGCACCGCATTTTACGTCATGGGTTTCGTCGACGGCCGGGTGTTCTGGGACCCGGAGATGCCGGGTTCCGATCCGGCCGAGCGAACGGCGGTGTATGACGCGATGAACGCCACGATTGCGAAGTTGCATTTGCTCGACCCGGCGGCAATCGGCCTGTCGGACTTCGGCCGCGGCGAGAACTATGTGGCACGCCAGGTCGAGCGCTGGTCGAAGCAGTATCGCGCGTCGGAGACCCAGAAGATCGACGAGATGGAGCGCCTGATCGAATGGTTGCCGGCGCGTCTGCCACCGGCCGGGCCGGTGCGGCTGGTGCACGGCGACTATCGGCTCGACAACATGATTCTCGGTGTGCGCGAGGCGAAGGTGCTCGCGGTGCTGGACTGGGAGCTGTCGACGCTCGGTGATCCGCTGGCCGATTTCTCCTACCACCTGATGCAGTGGCACATGCCGCAGGAGGACAGCGGCGGAGGTACCGGTTCGCTGATGGGTTTCGACCTCGCGGCGCTCGGCATTCCCGCGCTGTCGGCCTACGTGGATACCTACGCGGCGCGCACCGGGCTTGATCCGCGGCCGCATCTGACCGTCTACCTCGCCTACAATTTTTTCCGCCTCGCCGCGATCCTGCAGGGCATCGCAGGTCGGGTGCGCGACGGCACTGCGACCAGCGAGCACGCGGCGCAGCGTGGGCTGATGGTGCGTCCGCTGGCCGAGACCGCCTGGCGCTTCGCCCGCGAGGCCGGCGCGTGAGGAGCGGCGTCGGCAGCCTCTCCGTCACCTCCCCCCTTGCGAGGGAGGTTGACGCGCCACAAGCGCGTTCACGCGCGTCTTCGCCGCGCTATGGCGCGTCGGGAGGGGGGTGCGCCGAGCGTTCGGAGTCCGACAACCACCCCCCACCCCAATCCTCCTCCGCAAGGGGGGAGGGAGCGCACCGAGCAGGGTGCGGGGCTTTGCGCATGATGGCGAGCCGAACAAACAAGACCATCGCGCTTGCGCTCGGTGGCGGCGGCGCGCGGGCGCTGGCGCAAATTCCCGTTCTGGAGGCGCTCGACGAACTCGGCGTCAAACCGGTCGCCGTCGCCGGAGCATCGTTCGGAGCGGTGATCGCGGCGGCCTATTGCGCCGGCATGAGCGGCAAGGCGATCCGCAAAGTCGCGCTCACGCTAGCGCAGGACCGCGGCGGCACGCTGTCGCGTCTCGCCGGCGCACGCGCCGGCAGCCTGGCGGATTGGCTCGCCGCTCCATTCGGCAATCCGCTGCTGCTCGATGCTGAGAAGGTCGCGCGGGAAATTCTTCCCGCCGAGGTGCCGGACTTGTTCGAGGCGCTGAAAATCCCGCTGATCGTGGTCGCGACCGATCTGAACGATCGCCGCGAAACAACGCTGTCGTCTGGCCCGCTGATGTCAGCGGTCGCAGCCTCGATCGCCGTGCCGGCGCTGATGCGGCCGGTGGAGCGCGACGGCTGCGTTCTGGTCGACGGCGCCGCGGTCAATCCGTTGCCGTTTGATCTCTTGCGCGGCAAGGCCGATCTGCTGATTGCGGTCGATGTCACCTCGGCCCACGGCAACATACGGGGCGGCGTACCGGACCCGCTGGAGGCGCTGGCGGCCACCATGGCGGTGATGGGGCAGGGCATCATCGCGCGCAAGCTCGCGGCCGGCGCGCCGGACCTAATTCTCAAGCCGAACGTCGGCGTGTTCCGGCTGTTCGAGTTCTTCCGCGCCAGCGCGGTGATGCGCGCCGCCGATCCGATCAAGGCGGAGGTGAAGAAACGCGTTGGAGCGCTGCTGTGACGTGGTGCCGGAACGCTAAAATTGAAAGCAAATTACGCCAAAAGTTTTGATGGATGCGAGCTAGATTGCGCTCATGAACGTATCAAGTATCGGAATTCAGATCGTTCAGACCGGGACTGGTACCCGGCAGCAATCGCCCGTTGCGGACACGGGCGACGAGGGCAACAGCACTCGTGTTGAACCGTCCGCACCAATTCAGTCGCCGCCTGCTCCGGGCACGGGTCAGTACGTCGACAAGACGGTGTAGAGAGAGTTGATTGTCGTAACTCGAAGCGGAGCCACAACGGCAGCGAGCTCTCTCTCCCGCAAGCGGGGATGAGGTGAAGGAAGGTGCCGCTTGGTCACTCCAGCGGCGAGCCGCGCACCACGCCATCCTTGAAGAACACCCGAAACGGCGTCGTGCCCGACATGCTGCCGTCGCGGGCGCGCCATTTGCCGTTGGTGCAGAGCGTGCCGCCCTGCGCCGGCACTGCGTCGAACTCGACGGTGTTGTAGAACACCTTGCCGTCCGGCTCGGTGGCCGTGAAGTCGGTCTTGCATTTGTCGCCATCGATCACTGGCCGGTATTCGCCGATCATGACACCGCCGCCGCCGGTGGAGCCAAATGTGCTCTTGAGCAGGGGCCAGCTCTCGTAGTTCTCCTGCGCGGCGGCTGGCGCCACGGCAGCTACCAACAGGGCGATCAGGCTGACGGCCTTCGAAACGGACATCGGTTGCTCCAAAATTCTGCGCCTCGGATCGGGCTAGTCCCGATACGGGGCGCAGGGAGAAACGGATGCGGGGCCGCGTTCACGAGGCGGTGAAGGCGGCCCGCCGCGTTACTGGGCCTGGATACCGGCGTCTTTGACGACCTTGCCCCACTTCTCGGTTTCTTTCTCGATGTGGCTGCGGAATTCGGCCGCCCCCATCTTCTGCACAAAGGCGCCGCGGTCGATCATCTGCTTCTGAACCTCCTGCCTGTCCTGGATCGCGGCGACTTCCTTTTGCAGCAGCTCGATGATCGCCTTCGGCGTGCCCGCCGGAACGCCGATGCCGATCCAGTTGCCGCCCTCGTATTCGGGTAGGCCGGCCTCGACGAAGGTCGGGATGTCGGGATGCGACTCGGCGCGATTGGGCAAGCTGACCCCGAGCCCGCGCAGTTTGCCGTTCTTCAAGTGCGTGGAGACGCTCGACAGCGTTGACATGACCGCCTTGGTGTTGCCGGCGATCACGTCGATCGTGCCGGGGCCGGCTCCCTTGAAGGGGACGTGCAGCACGTCGATCTTGGTAACCGCCTTGAAGTTCTCCATGCCGAGATGCAGCGAGCCGCCGATGCCGCCGGAGGCGTATTGGATGTCGCCCGGCTTCGCCTTGGCGAGCGCGATGAACTCCTTCACGGTCTTGGCGGGGAAGTCGGGATTGACCGCCAGCGTGTTCGGGCTGGTCACCACCATCGCGACCGGGTCGATGCCTTTGAGCAGGTCGTACTTGAGCTTGTACATCGCCGGATGCACCGCATTGGCGATCGATAGGATCAGGATGTTATAGCCGTCGGGCGCCGCGTGGATCACCCGCTCGGTGGCGCTGATACCGCCGCCGCCGGGCATATTCTCGGCGATGAACTGCTTGCCGAGCTTCTCGCTCAGGTGCTGCGCCAGCAGCCGGGCAGCGACGTCGTTGATGCCGCCCGGCGCGAACGGCACCAGGATCCGCACCGGCTTGTTCGGATAGTCCTGTGCCTTGGCCGTCGCCGTCAGCGCCAGCGCCAGGCTGGCGGCGGTGAGCAGAGCACGCATTCCATTCATTGCCATTCCTCCCAATCGAGCCTCGCTCCAAGATGCGGGGCCGGCGCGCTCAGTTCAAGCGGTGTTGCTAGGCCCGGCGTGCGGCGAAAAAGCCGCGCAGCAGGCCTGCCGCATCGCTTTCGTTGATTCCACCGTAGACCTCCGGCCGGTGATGACAGGTGGACGAGGCGAAAAAGCGCACGCCGCTCTCTACTGCGCCGCCCTTGGGGTCGGCCGCGCCGTAATAAAGCCGCCGGATGCGGGCGAACGACATGGCGGCGGCACACATCGCGCAGGGTTCGAGCGTGACGTAGAGGTCGCAGCCGGTGAGCCGCTCCGAGCCGAGCGCCGCTGCGGCGTGACGGATTGCGATCAGTTCGGCGTGGGCGGTGGGGTCGCGGTCGGCGAGAGTGCGGTTGCCGGCCGTCGCCACCACCACACCGTCGTGCACGATCACGCAGCCGACTGGAACCTCGCCGGCGGCTTCCGCGGCGCGGGCCTCCTCCAGGGCGAGGTTCATGAATGATTGCGGTGGCATTCCCGTCCTTATACACCGTGGGCCATGACGGAAGACAAACCTGCGCACCGCGGCCGCAAGTTTCGGCCCAAGCGGATAAAAACCGCGTTACCGCGGCAACAGGTCGCTCACGAGCCACCGCCCACAAAATCTGCCGAGCGCATCGCCAAGGTGATGGCGCGGGCCGGCGTCGCCTCGCGGCGCGAGGCGGAGGCTTGGATCGTGGCGGGACGTGTGTCGGTGAACGGCACGAAGATCACCTCGCCGGCGCTCAATGTGACGGCACGCGACCACATCGTGGTCGACGGCAAGCCGCTGCCGCAGCGCGAGCGCACTCGGCTGTTCCTGTTCCACAAGCCGCGCGGCCTGGTCACCACGTCGGCCGACACCCACGGCCGCCCCACCATTTTCGGCGCGCTGCCCAAGGGGCTGCCACGGCTGATCAGCGTCGGCCGGCTCGATCTCAACACCGAGGGCTTGCTGCTGCTCACCAACGACGGCGGGCTTGCCCGCGCGCTGGAGCTACCGGCAGCCGGCTGGCTGCGGCGCTATCGCGTGCGCGCGTTCGGCAGCGTGACGCAGGACCGGCTCGATGGCCTGCGCGACGGGATCACGGTCGATGGCGTCAACTACGGCGCGATCGAAGCGGCGCTCGACCGCGTGCAGGGCTCCAACGTGTGGATCACGTTCGCGATGCGCGAGGGCAAGAACCGCGAAATCCGCAATGTGCTGCGCGCGCTTGGCCTGCAGGTGAATCGGCTGATCCGCCTGTCATTTGGTCCGTTCCAGCTGGGCGATCTGGAGGAGGGTGCAGTCGAGGAGGTCAAGACGCGCACCCTGCGCGATCAGATCGGGCCGCGGCTGGCGGCTCAGGCGGGCGCGGATTTTTCATCGGAGATCGCGGAGCGAGAAGAACCGCGCACTCCAATCTCTACCCGTCACCCTGAGGTGCGAGCGCAGCGAGCCTCGAAAGGCGACGGCCCCCGACCCGTCGGCAAGCCGGGCCGTCCATCCTTCGAGGCGCGCGTGCGGCGCGCACCTCAGGATGACGGGTCCAAGGGCGGATCGCGCCGCGACAATCGCTCGCATAAGGGCCGTCGCTCGCCCCACGGCAAACGAGGCCGCTGATGCGCATCGTCGGCGGCCGGCTTGGCGGGCGTGCGCTCGGCGCGCCGAAGTCACAGGCGATCCGGCCGACCGCCGACCGGCTGCGCGAGTCGCTGTTCAACATCCTCGCCCACGCCTTTGGCGATCCGGTCAGCAACGCCCGCGTGCTCGACCTGTTCGCCGGCACCGGCGCGCTCGGCTTCGAGGCGCTGTCGCGCGGCGCGTCGTTCGTGCTGTTCGTCGATGACGGCGCGGAGGCGCGGGCATTAATCCGTGGCAACGTGGAAACGCTGGGCGTCGGCGGCACCACCAAGGTGTATCGCCGCGACGCGACGAAGCTGGGTCCGGTCAGTCCGATGGAGCCGTTTTCGCTCGCGTTCCTCGATCCGCCTTACGGCAAGGGGCTGGCGGAAAAAGCGCTCGTATCGGCACGTGACGGCGGCTGGCTGGTGCGGGGCGCGCTGGTCGTCGTGGAGGAGGCGGTTGACGCAGGATTCAAGCCGCCGGAAGGATTTGACGAATTGGAGCGGCGAGTGTACGACGATACGGAGTTTGTGTTCTTACGCTTGCAGTGAAAGCGCCGCCACAATTTCGGTGCGATGACAGCGGTGGGTATGGGAACGCCGTACCAATCCGCGCCGTCAATCCACGCTGATCCCGGCCGCCTTGATCACCTTGCCCCAGCGCTCGATGTCTTCCCGCAGATATTTGGCGTGATAGGCCGGCGTGCGCTGCTCGCCCGGCAGAATCTCGAGCCCGAGATCTTCCAGCTTCTTGCGCACATCCGGCCGCGAGATCATCGTTTCGAGCGCACGGCTCATCTTGTCGAGGATCGGCTTGGGCGTGCCCCTCGGAAAGAAGAAGCCGTTCCACACCGTCGCTTCGACATTGGCGAGGCCCTGCTCGCCGGTGGTGGCGATGTCCGGCACGATTGCGGCGCGCCGCGACGCCATCACCGCGATGCCTTTCACCGTGCCTTGCTTGGCCTGCACGGCGCCACTCTGGATGGTGGTGCACATGTAGTCGATGCGGTCGGCGATCACGTCCTGCAGCGCCGGGCCTTCGCCGCGATACGGCACATGCGTGACGTTGACGCCCAAGCGTGAAGTTGAACAGCGCGCAAGGCAGATGCGTGCCGGAGCCGACGCCGGCCGACAGAATATGCATCTTGTCCTGGTTAGCCTTGATCTGAGCGACCAGGCCTTGCAGGTCGTTGATCGGCAGTCCCTTGCGCGCCACCAGCAGGCGGGGCGAATCCGTCACCATGCCGACCGCCTCGAAATCCTCGGAGGAGTTGTACGGCTTCTTCTTGTAGAGCGATTGGCTGTAGGAGTGCGTGCCGGAGTTGCCGACCAGGAAGGTGTAGCCGTCGGGCGCCGCCTTGGCGACGCGGGCGCTGCCGATCGTGCCGGCCGCAGCGCCGACGTTCTCGACCACGATGGTCTGGCCCAGGATTTCGCCCACCACCAGCGCCTGCAGGCGCGCGCTGGCGTCGATGCCGCCGCCCGGCGCGAACGGCACGATCAATGTGATGGTGCGCGTCGGCCAGTCCTGCGCGGCGGCGCTCGACGTGAGCGCGGCCCATGCGGCGAGCGACGCAAACGCAAATTTCAACAGCTTCATTCCACGTTCTCCTATTCGATCTGGACGCCGCTGGCCTTGATCGGCGCGCCCCAGCGCTCGATCTCGGTCTTGACGAACTGGGTGAAATATTCGGGCGAACGCCGGTTGGCCGCGATCGGCGTGACGCCGAGTGTCTTGAACCGCGCCAGCAGGGCCGGCGTGTCGAGCGCGTCGCTGGTCGCCTTGGCGAGCTTCTGCACGATCGGCTGCGGCGTGCCCTTGGGGAACGAGAACCCGCCCCAGGCGCCGCAGTCGAGGCCCTTCATGCCTTGCGACTCCGTGGTCGGCAGAGTTTCGAGGCCCGGTGCGAGGTCAGGCCCCAGCGTCGCGAGCGCCCTGACGGTGTTGGACTGAATCTGCGGCACCGCGGTCGAGATCTGCTCGAACATGTAATCCAGGCGGCCGGCGAGTAGATCCTGCATCGCCGGGCCGGCGCCGCGATACGGCACGTGCGTCACCCGGACGCCGAGCGCCTGATCGAACAGGATGGCGCAGACGTGGCCGCCGGAGCCGACGCCGGGCGAGCCGTATTGCAGCTTGTCGGCGTTCGCTTTCACGTAGCTGACAAATTCTGCGAAGCTGTTGGCCGGAAAATCCTTGCGCACGATCAACACGCGCGCCGAGTTGTTATGCAGCGCGGCGTGCTCGAAGTCGGTGACCGGATTGTAGGGCTGGCGCTTGTAGAGCGCCGGGTTCTGCGCCAGCACGGCGCTGCCGGACAGCAGCACGCTGTAGCCGTCGGGCGCCGTCTTGGCGGCCCGCGCCGTGCCGGTCGAGCCGCCGGCGCCGCCAACGTTCTCGACGATGAACTGCTGGCCGAGGATTTCGCTGATCCGCGCCGTCATGATGCGCGCCACGGTGTCGACCGGGCCGCCGGCAGCCCACGGCACGATCACATTGACCGGCCGGTTCGGATAATCCTGCGCGCTGGCGGAACTTGCGTTCGCGGCGAGCGCGGCCAAGGCGGCCGCGAGGAATTTGAACATTCTTGCCTCTCTGTTGGGACGAGCCTCGCCGCCGTCGCGCTGCAGGTCAAGCGCGGCGCGGTCGCATCAGGTGTTCAGTCGACGCTGATCCCGCTGGCCTTGATCGGCACTGCCCATTTTTCGATCTCGGCGGGAATGAACTTCGCGAGGAACTCGGGCGAGCGTCGGTCCGGCGCGGCGGGCGACATGCCCAACTCCTTGAGCCGCTGCTGCACCGGCGCGGTGGCGACCGCCTGCACCACTGCGTTGTAGAGCTTCTGCACGATCGCCCGCGGCGCACCCTTGGGCAGGAACAGCGCGTTCCAGGTCGAGACCTCGAAGTTCGCCAAGCCCTGCTCGTGGGCGGTGGGCAGGTTTGGCAGCACGTCAAGCCGCCGCAGCGACAGCAGCGCGATCGGCTTGACGGTATCGCTTTTGATTTGCGGCATCGCCGTGGTGCTGAACGGGCACCAGTATTCGATACGTCCGTCAATCAAGCCGGACATCGCCAGCGCGCCGCCGCGGTAGGGCACGTGGGTGACGTCGATGCCGATCGCCGCGTTGAAGACCATGCAGCCGAGGTGGGCCGCCGAGCCGGCGCCAGTCGAGCCGTACTGCATCTTGCTTTGATTGGCCTTGGCGAAGGCGATGAACTCGTTGAGGTTGTTCGCCGGCAAGTCCTTGCGTGCGACGAGCAGCAGCGGCTGGTCGGCAATCATCGCGACCGGCGTGAAGTCGCTGGCGGCGTGGTAGGGCGGATTTTTGTAGAGTGTCTGGTTGAACGCGTGGGTGCCCACTGTGCCAAGTCCAGCGGTGTAGCCGTCTGGCAGCGCCTTGGCGACGCGGCTCGACCCGGTCACGCCACCGGCACCAGCTACGTTCTCGACGACCACCGGCTGCTTGAGGATGGCGCCGAGCGGCGGCGCGAGAATGCGCGCCAGCACGTCGTTGTCGCCGCCGGCGGCGAATGGCGCGATCAATGTGATGGGCCGGGAGGGCCAGGCGTCGGGAGATTCTTGCGCCGAGGCGAACGGGATGAAGGCCAGGGTTGCAACGGCCGTGACGATCCTGAGCACGATTGCCCCTCCGTGATTCACGGCCAGACTATTTCTTCCGGTCGTCGCGGCCAAGCGGACGTAGTGGGCGCGAGTCCGCGCCCCACCTTTGCGGGGACGGTGGGCAGGGTTACCGCCTGCCGAACAACCGCTCGATATCGGCGAGCTTCAGCTCCACATAGGTCGGCCGGCCATGGTTGCACTGGCCGGCGTTGGGCGTCGCTTCCATCTCGCGCAACAGTGCATTCATCTCGTCGGCCTTGAGACGGCGGCCGGCACGCACCGAGCCGTAGCACGCCATGGTGGCGGCGACGTGCATCAATCGGCGTTCAAGGGGCAGGGCCTCGTCCCACTCCGCCAGATGTTCGGCCAGGTCGCGAAGCAACTCGCCGGCGTCGGTCTCGCCCAACATCGACGGCGTCTCGCGTACGGCCACGGCGCCGGGACCGAAGGGCTCGATGGCGAGGCCATAGCGCGCGAGCTCGTCAGCGCGTTCGGTGAGTCGCGCGACGTCGTCGCCGTCGAGTTCGACAATCTCAGGGATCAACAGGATCTGCCGCGCGACACCGGACTTGTCGAGCGACGCTTTCATGCGCTCATAGACGAGGCGCTCGTGCGCGGCATGCTGATCGACGATCACCAGGCCATCACGGGTCTGCGCCACGATGTAAGTGTCGTGCACCTGCGCGCGGGCAGCGCCAAGCGGCCGGTCGAGGGCGTCTGCCGCAGGCTCGGCGACCTCGATGCGAGCGGTCGCCCCGGCGCCGCCGACGTCGAGCGCCGCCTGATAGGCGTCCTGTGCGGCCTCCGCGAAGCCTGGCTCCGGCGCTGACCATGCCGCAACGGCGGTGCGCGTCGGCGTGCCGGGCCGCGCCAACGAGCGGCGCCAGTCGAAGTTGCCGCGTCGTGGCAAGGCGGCCGGTCGGAACGCCGCGATGGTAGCGCTGCCGCCGGTCGTGGCGGCGCGGCCGCTCTCGCGGGCCAGTCCCTCCTTCAGAGCATGCATCAACAGGGAGCGGACCAGCGTGGCATTGCGGAACCGCACTTCGGTCTTCGCCGGGTGAACGTTGACGTCGACCTCTGGCGGTGGCAGTGCAATGAACAGCGCGACGATGGGGTGGCGGTCGCGCGGCAGATAATCCGCGTATGCGCCGCGCAGCACGCCGAGCAAGAGCTTGTCGCGCACCGGCCGCCCATTGACGAACAGATATTGCCCGAGCGAGTTGGCGCGGCTCAGGGTCGGCAGCGCGATGAAACCTTCGACGGTGACACCCTCGCGCTCGGCATTCACCTCGACCGCGTTGGCGCGGAATTCAGCGCCGAGTATGTCGGCGAGGCGCGCCAGCCGCCCGGCCGCGCCCGGCAGTGCGGCGGGCCAGGTCACCGGCGTGCGCTCCTCGCCGCTGAGCGTGAAGGCAACATCGGGCCGGCTCATCGCCAGGCGGCGCACCACCTCGCGCACCGCCTCTGCCTCGGTGCGGTCCTGCTTGAGGAACTTGAGCCTGGCCGGTGTGGCGTAGAACAGGTCCGCGACCTCGACGCGCGTGCCCTCGCCCAGCGCTGCTGGCTTGATCGGCGACTTGCGGCCGCCTTCGACTTCGATCGACCAAGCGTGCGGTTCGCTGGCGCAGCGGGTGGTGATGGTGAGCCGCGCCACCGAGCCGATCGACGGCAGCGCCTCGCCGCGAAAGCCGAGCGTGCCGATCTGCATCAGATCATCGCCGTCGAGCTTCGAGGTGGCGTGGCGCTCGACCGCGAGCTCAAGGTCAGCACGGCTCATGCCGCTGCCATCGTCGGCGACACGGATCAGCCGGCGGCCGCCGCCGTCGGTTGCGACTTCGATGCGGCGGGCGCCGGCATCAAGCGCGTTCTCGACGAGCTCCTTCACCACGCTCGCCGGACGCTCGATCACCTCGCCGGCGGCGATTCTGTTGACCGTGGTCTCGGGAAGGCGGCGGACGGGCATGGGTTTCCTGCAGCGACTCGGATGCCGGACCCTACGCGCGCGATGTGACCACGGCGAGGCGCCTCGGCGGCATACCCCCGCTATTCAAAAGAGACCCTGCCGCGCAGGTTCTTGATCCCCGAGCGCCGCTTCTTGCTCTCCAATCGCTGTTTCTTTGACGCCTTGGGCGGCTTGGTGGCGCGGCGCGGCACCGACGGGACGGCGGCTTCGCGGATCATGTCGACCAGCCGCTCCAGCGCCTCGGCGCGATTGCGCTCCTGGGTGCGGTGGTTCTGCGCGATCAGCACCAGCACGCCGTCCTTGGTCATGCGCTTGCCGGCGAGCCGCATCAGCCGGATCGCAACGTCATTGGGCAGCGACGGCGAGCGCCGCACGTCGAAGCGCAATTGCACTGCGGTCGAGAGCTTGTTGACGTTCTGCCCGCCCGGACCGGACGAACGCACGAAGCTTTCTTCAAGCTCGGTTTCGTCGAGATTGATGCGGTCGTTGATGCGGATCATGGCTGCCGCATCCATAACTCCGAATGCAAAGATTCGCGAGATGTGGTGACGGCGCGGGAGGGTGTTATCCGCCCGCCAAATACTTCTTTGCCAGCACCTTGCCTTCTTCCACGGCCGGCTGATCGTACGGGTCGACGTTGAGCAGATGCGCGGCGATGATAGTTTCCAGCATGAAATGCATGAGCAGCTCACCGAGCGCTGCTTCGTCGAGCGTGTCGATGTAGATGGTGCGAACCGGGCAACCGTTCTTGGCGAGCGTCTCGGCGGTGGCGCGCCCCTGCGCCGCGATCAGGTCGCCAATGGTCTTGCCGCCGAGGCCGGGTTCGTGCGCGCGCTTGGCAAGCTCCATGTCGATGCGCGGGCCGAGACCGGACGCGCCGACCGTGACGATGGTGAACAGCTTGTCGCGCGGACCTGCGATGTAAAGCTGGAGCTGGCTGTGCTGGTCGACCGGGCCGAGCGCGGCAATGGGTGTGGTTCCCTTGCCGTCCTTGCCGAGGCTTTCGGCCCAGAGCTGCACGTACCATTTGGTGAATTTTTCCAGCCGGTCGGCGTAGGCCATCATCACCGCAATCGGTTTGCCAACTGCGATGTTGAGCGCGGCGCCTACCGCGGCCGGTACGTCGTCCGGCTTCTTGCCGTCGAGCACCGGCGCCAACGCAGTGGCAGCCCCGGAGCGGATCGCGCCGATATCGAGGCCGCACACCGCGGCCGGGAGCAGGCCGACGTTGCTCAGCACCGAGAATCGGCCGCCGACACCGGGATCGTGCTCCAGCATCGGGATGTCATGAGGGGAGAGCAGATCGCGCAGGCCGTTGGCCTTGCCGGCTTTGGCCGCTTCGCTGATGCCGAGGAAGTGGTCATGCGGATTGCGCCCGGCCAGCGCGGCGAGCGCCGCCGCGGTCTGCATCAAGGTCTCGGCGGTGCCGCCCGATTTCGAGATCGAAACGAAGCGCGTGGTGGCAAGTGGCAGCTGTTCGAGCATGCCGCTGAACGTGCTCGGATCGAGGTTGTCGATGAAATGCAGCGTGGGCTTCCGCAGCGCGCCGAGCGCCGGTACGGCGTAGCCGGCCAGCTGCGCCAGGGTCTGGCCGCCAAGGCTTGAGCCGCCGGTGCCGAGGAACACGATGTCGGTGGTGTTCTCGCGCAACAGCCGCGCATAGCCGAGGATCGGAGACACATCGTCGCGTTTCTCCGGCAGGCGCAGCAGTGGCAGCGAGCCGTCGGCATGGCGCTTGCGGAGGCCGTCCAGCGCGGCGCCGGTGCGGGCCAGCGTTTCAGCGAAGTTGGACGGTCGGGCGTATGCGATGGATTGCTGGAGCGCCATCGGGAGGCTGTCGCAGGCTACTTGCCCGGCTCGTTCGACGTAAGGTCCCTGGGCCGGCCGACCACCGTGACCAGCATGCCGCCGTCCGCCAGCCGCTTGGCGACGCGCCGTGCGTCCTCAATCGTCACGGCGTCGATCAGGCTGTTGCGCTTGTTGATGTAGTCGACGCCGAGGTCCTCGATCTGGATCTGCAGCAGCTGGCCGGCGATCTTCGACGAGGTGTCGAAGCGCAGCGGGAATGAGCCTTTGAGATAGGCCTTCGCCTTGGCGAGTTCGTCCTCGGTCGGGCCTTCGCTCGCCATGCGGCGGATCTCGGCTTCGATGATTTTGAGGGCTTCGCCGGCGCTGTCGTTGCTGGTCTGGGTGTTGCCCATGAACGGGGCGGCGCGGTCGAGCGGCATCAGATAGGAATAGACGCCGTAGGCGAGGCCGCGCTTTTCTCGGACCTCGGTATACAAGCGCGAGAAGAACGAGCCGCCGCCCAGGATGTGATTGACCACGAACGCCGGGATGAAATCCGGGTCCTTGCGGGCCAGGCCCTCGCCGCCGAACAAGAGCACCGCCTGCGGCACGTCGAGATCGACGACGATGCGGCGGCCGACATCCTGGATGCGCGCCGGCGGCAACGGGTTGAGCTGGCCTTTTGCTGGCAGCGCACCGAACACCTGATCGAGCGCCGGGCCGAGCGTCGCGGCGTCGATGTCGCCGACCACGGCGACCTTGAGCGTATCGCGCGTCAGCACGCGAGTCTGATAGTCGCGCAGGTCGTCGCGGGTAATGGTGGGCACCGACTCCAAGGTGCCGTTGGTCGGCCGGCCGTAGGGATGGTGCGGAAACGCCGTCTTCCACCACACCCGGTTAGAGATGCTGTTGGGGTTGGTGGTCTCGCGGCGCAGCGAGGATACCGCCTGCGCGCGCACGCGTTCAAGTGCGTCACTGTCGAACCGCGGCTGTGTCAGCGCGAGTCGCGTCAGGTCGAGGCCATCGTTGAGCTTGTCGCGCAGCACGCGCAGCGAGCCTTGGAAGTTGTCGCGGCCGGAGGAGAACCGCAGCTGCACCGCATTCTCCTCGACGCGCTGCTGGAACGCCTTGGCGTCGAGCTCGCCGGCGCCGTCGTCGAGCAGCGCGGCGACCAGATAGGACACGCCGGGCTTGACCTCGGGATCCTGATTGGCGCCGCCGGTGAATGCAAACGACATCGCGACCAGCGGAACCGTCGGATCGCGCACCAGCCAGGCCTCGATCCCGCCAGGCGACACCACCTTCTCGATGTTCATCGCCTGCGCGGGCTGAATTGGCGCAGCAATGGCGACGAGCAGCGCGATGGCGAAGAGCTTTGCGAATGTCCTGATCACGAGCGCTTGTCCCCGCGGCGGGTTTCGTCCTTGATGAGATAGCCGGTGACCGACCGCCGCTTGTCGAGCCAGTTGCGCGCCGCGGCGTGCACGGCCTCGGCGGTGACGGCGCGGACGCGGTCGGGCCAGGTCGTCACGCTTTCCACCGACGAACCGGTGGTCAGCGCCACGCCGTACCAGCGCGCCAGCGTCTCCTGGCTGTCCTGCGCGAACACGGCATCGGCGATCAGGCGGTTCTTGGTCCGCTCTACCTCCTGTGTGGTGACGCCATTGGCGACCACGTCATCGAGCACGGCATCGATCGCCTCCTCGAGCTGCTGGAGGGTGATGCCGGCCTTCGGTGCGCCGTACACGCCGAACCGCGTCGCATCGAGGGCCGAGCCCGAATACCAGCCGCCCGCACTCACCGCGACCTCGCGTTCCATGACCAGGGTGCGATAGAGCCGTCCAGTCGAGCTGTTGCCAAGGATATGGGCCAGCACTTCAAGCGCTTCCGACTCGCCGGGCTTGGCGGTGGTAGAGGACGGCACCAGATAGGACCGCTGCAGGCTGTGCTGGGTAACGCGCGGATCGGCCAGCGTAACTTGCCGGGGGGCGACCTGGGCGGGTTCCTGCGGCCGCTTGCGTGGGCCGATCTCGGTGGTGGGTGCGACCTTGCCATAGGTTTGCTCGGCCAGCGCCCTTACCTCATCGGCATTGACGTCACCCGCCACCACCAGCACTGCATTGTTGGGCGTGTAGAAGCGCTTGTAGAACGCCAACGCGTCCTCGCGATTGAGCGTTTCGATCTCGTGCCGCCAGCCGATCACCGGCTTGCCGTAAGGATGGTTGAGGTAGAGCGCCGCCTCGACCTGCTCGCCGAGCTTGGCGGCGGGATTGTTGGCGACGCGCTGGTTCTGCTCTTCGAGCACGACCTTGAGCTCGGGAGCCACCACCGCTTCGGTCAGCACCAAGCCGGTCATCCGGTCGGCCTCGAACTCCATCAGCGTCTTGAGATGTTCGCGCGAGGTGCGCTGGAAATACCCGGTGTAGTCGCTCGACGTGAAGGCGTTTTCCTGGCCGCCGATTGCCGCCACGGTCTGCGAGAACCGGCCGGCCGGGTTCTTCTCCGTGCCCTTGAACAGCAGATGTTCGAGAAAATGCGCGATCCCGGACTTGCCCGGCGACTCGTCGGCGGCGCCGACCTTGTACCAGAGCATGTGGGTGACGACCGGCGTGCGGCGGTCCGGAATGACCACGACTTCGAGGCCGTTTGCCAGCTTGAACGACGCCACGTTGGGTGGCGCAGCGACGGTCTGTTGCGGCGTGGCACCGGCAAGCAGCGCAACAAGTCCGGCGGCGGCGAGAATGTAAGACAGGCGAATGGTCACGAAGCGGGTCTCGCGAGGTTTACGTCAGGATGATCGAGTTGGCGTCGCATCGGCACCATGCCTGGGCCCACGCGCAAGCGGAATCATGACTGTACAGATGGGATGGCGGGGCACGCCCAGCAAGCTATCTGGTGGCTTGAGTGTTGGATGTCGCGTGATCCATCGGATTGGCAGGGCCGGGGCCCTTCTCTTTGCCGACGCCATAGGGCTGCGTCGGCGAGGGCGTACGATAGCCAGGGGGCGGCTCAGTCAGGCTGCTGCGCGGCGGCTCGCTGGTGAAGGTCCCGTACTCTTCCTTCGAGCCGATCAGGCCGCCCAAGGTGAAGATGCTCTTGGCCTTCAGCTCCGCGGGCGTGCTCGGGTCCCAGGGCGCCTGCTGATGAGGTCCAGGTGTCACCACTTGGCCGGGCGGCGCCGTCTTGGCCTTCGGGCCGAGCTGGCTCGGCAATTCCGGATTCCACTCTTCTTCGACGATCTTGGCCTTCTGCTTGCGCTGCGCCTTGATCTCCTTGGCGCGCTTCACGTCGGGATCGTTCGGCCAGGCGGCGGTCTTCTCGGTGACGGAGTTCGTCTCCGGCGACCGCAAATCCCGGGTCGGCGGCACCACCAGCGGCGAGCGCTCGCGATAATCGATGTTGGGGTCGCCGCGACGCAGCCCCAATCCATTCAGGAAATTGCGGATGATCTTGGTGTCGAACGCTTCGTCATCGTCGTCGTCGGCAGCGCGCACGCCCGCGCCACTGCCCGCCGCAATAGCCAAACCGAGCAGCCCAGCGGCCGCAATCTTGGTCCAGCGGTGGTTCCAACCTGGCTTCATCGTGCCGTCATCCCGTCGCGCACCGCGCCCCCGGAAAACCGCGGCATCTGGCGGTCTTCGGCCTGAAATTAAGGCCGCGATCAGGGCGCTTTTGCGGCGCGGTCCCCAAGCACGGATTCATACAGCAGACCGGCCACCCCAGCAACGATAGCTACATCGGCCAGGTTAAAGACGTACCAATTGAAGCGCCAGGAGGGGGTTTCGACGTGGAGAAGGACGAAATCGGCCACCGCTCCATGGATCAGCCGGTCTATTCCGTTGCCAAGCGCCCCGCCGATGATCAGGCCGAGCGACAACGCCGCGAATCGGCTACCGGCCCGCGCCATCCAGATCCACAGCAGCGCCACCGCGATGAGCTTGAGCGCGAATAGCGCCCACTGGCCGAACGGGCCCTCCTGCTGGAACCAGCCGTAGCTGATGCCGGTGTTCCAGGTCATCACCAGGGCGACGAACGGGGCGAGCGCGACCGTGCCCTTGGCTGGCAGATCAAACACGAAGATCAGCCACAGCTTGAGTGCCTGATCGAGCGCGCAGATGACCGCGGCCGCGGCGAGGCCCAGCCGGGTGAACGGGCCCCAGAGGTAGGTGGTGGACGATTCCATCAGGCTGCTGCTGCCGCTCACGCGCCCGCCTTGCGCACGGCGTCCCATTCGCGCAGCGCCTGGGCGTCGCGCGGCGTCACGTCGGGATAAAGCGGGTCGCTGCCGACCGCCGGCGAGATTTTCCACGAGCGGGCGCACTTCTTGCCCTCAGCGAGTTTGGTAGCGACGGCGACGCCCGGCACCTCGGGCAGGAGAAACGCGTCGGCGGGGCCTTCGCCGTTGACGATCGTGCCCGCCGAGGTGATGCAGACCTCCGGCAAGTCGACGTCGACCAGCGCCTCAAACAATTCATCGTTGGTGACATAGACGAACGGGTCGGCTTCGAGCGACGACCCGATCCGCTTGGCGGCGCGCTCGATCTCCAGTGCGCCGGTGATGACGCGGCGCACCAGCCGGATTTTGCGCCATTTCTCGGCAAGCTTGTCGTTTCGCCACGCGGCCGGCACCTCGGGGAACAGTTCGAGATGCACCGAGGCATCGTCATTTTTGTGGCGTTCGTGCCACGCCTCTTCGGCGGTGAAGCAGAGCATCGGCGCGAGCCACGTCACGGTGCAGCGGAACAGGTGGTCGATGACTGTGAGCGCGGCCTTGCGGGTCTGCGACGAGGTCGGATCGCAATAGAGCGCGTCCTTGCGGATGTCGAAGTAGAACGCGGAGAGGTCCGTCGTCATGAAATGCGACAGCGCGGCGAAGATGCGCTTGTAGTCGAAATCGGCGTAGGCCTTGCGCACCAGTTCGTCGAGCTCGGCCAGCCGGTGCAGCATCAGCCGTTCGAGCTCCGGCATCTTCTCCGGCGCGACGCGGTCGGCTTCCTGGAAATGCGCCAGGCTGCCGAGCATCCAGCGGATGGTGTTGCGCAGCCGCCGGTAGGTATCGATTGTGGTCTTCAGGATTTCCGGTCCGATGCGCTGATCGTCGGCATAGTCGACCGCGCACGCCCACATGCGCAGGATGTCGGCGCCGGACTGCTTGATCACCTCCTGCGGCTCGATTGTGTTGCCGAGCGACTTCGACATCTTGCGGCCCTGTTCGTCGAGCGTGAAGCCGTGGGTGAGCACCACGTCGAACGGTGCGACGCCGCGCGTGCCACAGCTCTCGATCAGCGAGGAATGGAACCAGCCGCGGTGCTGGTCGGAGCCCTCCAGATACATCACCACATCATTGCCGCCGTCCTTCTTGCGCTTGATGCCGGCGAGCGAGGGGAAATGCTTCGGGTCTTCGAGCACGAAGGCGTGCGTCGAGCCGGAGTCGAACCAGACGTCGCAGATGTCGTCGACCTTCTTCCACGGCTCGTTGGCGAGCGATCCGAGGAAGCGCTCGCGGGCGCCTTGCTTGTACCAGGCGTCGGCGCCTTCCTGCTCGAACGCGTCGGCTATGCGCTTGTTCACCACCGCGTCATTGAGGATTGTCGCCGAGCCGTCGGCATTCTCTCGCACAAACACCGCGATCGGCACACCCCAGGCGCGCTGGCGCGAGATCACCCAGTCGGGCTTGCTCTCGATCATGCCAGTGATGCGGTTCTCGCCGGCGAGCGGAACCCAGCGGGTATGGCCGATCTCGCGCAGCGCAATCTCGCGCAGCGTGCCTTTGAGGCCGCCGACCGGCTTGTCCATCGCGATGAACCACTGCGGCGTGTTGCGGAAGATCACCGGCTTCTTGGAGCGCCAGGAGTGCGGGTACTGATGCTTGAGCCGGCCGCGCGCGATGATCATGCCGGCCTCGGCCAGCGCCTTGATCACCGCCTCGTTGGCGTCGCCCTTCTCGCCCTTATCGGTGATGACGCGCTTGCCGGTGAAGCCCGGCGCCTGCTCGGTGAAAGCGCCGTTCTCGTCGACGGTGTAGGGGATGGTGGTGTTGATGCCGCGTGCTTCGAGCGTGCGCGCGTTCGCCGTCCAGATGTCGAAGTCGTCGCGGCCGTGGCCCGGCGCGGTGTGCACGAAGCCAGTGCCGGCGTCGTCGGTGACGTGATCGCCGGGGAGGAGAGGGACGCGAAAGGAATAATCGCCGCCAGTCCCTTTTAGCGGATGCTCGCATTCGCGGATTGACAACGGATCGACATCAGCCAACCGACTAAATTTCTCGACCTTCGCCGACTTCATAGCTTCTGGCGCCAGCTTGTCAGCGAGGACAAAGGTTTCGCCTTGCTTGGCCCAGTTGCCTGCGGGTGCGGCATCAACGCGATAGAGGCCATACGCAACCTTCGATGAGTACGAGACGGCGCGATTGCCTGGAATGGTCCATGGCGTCGTGGTCCAAATTACGATGTGTGCGTCTTGGAGCTGACTGAGATTTGCACGCGCTCCTGGAATGTCTTGCACATTGATAACCGGAAACTTCACCCACACCTGATCGCTGACGTAATCCTCGTACTCCACCTCGGCTTCCGCCAGCGCCGTCTTCTCCACCACGCTCCACATCACCGGCTTACTGCCGCGATACAGCGTCCCGTTGGCGGCGAATTTCATCAGCTCGCGCGCGATCTGCGCCTCGGCGGGAAAGCTCATCGTGGTGTAGGGATGATCCCAGTCGCCTTCGACGCCGAGCCGCTTGAACTCCTCGCGTTGCACTTCGAGCCAGTGCTGCGCATAGGCACGGCACTCTTGACGGAATGCGATCATCGCCGCGGGATCGCTGAGGTTCGGCTTCGTCTTGTTCTTCGAGCGGTAGTTCTCCTCCTCGATCTTCCATTCGATCGGCAGACCGTGGCAGTCCCAGCCCGGCACGTAGTTGGAATCGTAGCCCAGCATCTGCTGGCTGCGCGTCACCACGTCTTTCAGGATCTTGTTGAGCGCGTGGCCGATGTGAATGTTGCCGTTGGCGTAGGGCGGGCCGTCGTGCAGCACGAACTTGGTGCGGCCCTTGGCGGCCTGGCGCAGCCGTTCGTAGAGGTTGAGCGCCGCCCAGCGCTCGAGGATTTCCGGCTCGCGCTGCGGCAGCCCGGCGCGCATCGGGAAATCGGTCTGCGGCAGGAACAGGGTCTGGCTGTAGTCGCGTTCGCCGGTTTTGGCGTCGCCGGGCTGGTCGTTCATGGCGCGGGCTTAGTAGCAGGCGATGCTTACGGCGAAAAGGCCGCTATTCTTGGGCAAGCCGGAAGACCGAGCGGATGGCCAAGAACGACGAAGAAGCAGCCTCGAAGGCGCTCCACGAGGGGCGTTCGCCGGCCGAAATGCTGGTGCGGCGCGATGGGATTGGCGTGGTGGACGATCTCATCAACCGGGTGCGCTACGGCATTTATCCGTGAGCGGCTAGGTGGACGGCACGCCCAGCTCCGGAAACGCGTCCGGCGCGCGGGCCAGAGCGGTTCGCGCGTGCCGGCTGTCGTCATCCATGCGCCGGATCAACTCCTCGACGCTTGCGAAATTCATCTCCGGCCTGATCCAGGCGATGAAGGCGACATCGAGCGCGGCGCCGTAGAGGTCGCCGGAGAAATCGAACAGGAAGACTTCGAGCAGCACGGCGCCGGTGTCGAACATCGGCCGGCGGCCGAAATTCGCGACGCCGCCATAGCGCGCGCCGCCGACGCCGACCCGCACCGCATAGACGCCGTGCTTGAGGCCGACGTCGGGCGGCAGCCGCAGGTTGGCGGTGGGATAGCCGAGCTCGCGGCCGCGCTTGTCGCCGTGCACCACCTGGGCGGTGACGAAATAAGGATAACCGAGCAGCTCGGTCGCCTCGGCGACATGCCCGGCGGCGAGTGCATCGCGCACCGCTCCGGACGACACCCGGCGTTCGCCAAGCTGGAACGGCGGCACCACGTCGACCGAGAATCCGAGCGAAGCCCCTTGCGCCTCAAGGAAGTCAGGCGAGCCGCGCCGCTCTTTGCCAAAATAGAAGTTGAAGCCGATCGCGGCGCCGGTGATCGCCAGCCGGTCGACCAGGATTTCGGAAACGAATTGCTCGGCGGTGAGGCCGGCGAGCGCCGCGTCGAAGGTCAGCTCGACCGCGCCGTCGAGCCCGGTTGCGGCAAGGAGCCGCAGCTTGGCAGCATCCGAACTCAGACGGAACGACGGCGCGTCGGGCTGAAAGAAGCTGCGCGGGTGCGGTTCGAAGGTCAACGCCGCCGCCGGCCGCCGGGCGGCCCGCGCCCGGGCGATCGCGGCGTTGATCACGGCGCGATGGCCGCGATGCACCCCGTCGAAATTGCCGATGGCGACCACGGCGCGGCGCAGCCGGTCGAGTCCCGGTCCGGCGTCCCGCACGACGACAAAGGGCTGCATCGGAGGGTGCTCGGCCATGGCGCGGCAGTATGGGGTCGGAACAGTCCGGTCAAGGTGGGTTAACCGCCATTAACGATCATGACACCGGTAACGGGTCGGTCGGGCGCACTGTCATAATCGTTTACCGGATGTTCAATCGCTATTTGTACGGTCCTTGCCAAACGGGGGCTCGGCCGATTGTGGGCGACCTTCGTTCTTGGCGTTCGCGCGCGGCAACGGGGCCGTACCCAGGCGCTGCCGGAGGGGAGTGATGGCCGTCGATCTGTCCATGCCGGTTCTCGTTGTTGACGACTACAGCACGATGATCCGCATTATCCGCAATCTGCTGCGACAGCTCGGATTCGAGAACGTCGACGACGCCTCCGACGGCACGCTGGCACTCGCCAAGATGCGCGACAAGCGCTACGGGCTGGTCATCTCGGACTGGAATATGGAGCCGATGACCGGCTACGAGCTGCTTAAGCAGGTGCGGGCCGATCCGAAGCTGGCGCCCGTTCCGTTCATCATGGTGACGGCCGAGTCCAAGACCGAGAACGTGATTGCCGCCAAGCAGGCCGGCGTCAACAACTACATCGTCAAGCCGTTCAACGCCGAAACGCTGAAGAGCAAGATTGACGCCGTGTTCGGGCCCTAGTGCGTGATCCCGAAAAGTGGGTACCGGTTTTCGGAAAAGATCACGCACAAACCAACCAGGCCTACGTCGCTACCAGACCAGCCGCTGCGTCACCGCCTTCGGCGCCAGCCCGGCATCCGCGAACATTTCGTTCAGCGCCGCCATGTTGGGTTGGTCGCGGCCGCCCAGTTCCTCGGCATGAATGCCGGCGGTGACGAACAGGCAATCGATCCCCATGCGCGCCGCGCCGGTCAAGTCGGTGCGGACCGAATCGCCGATCGCCAGCAGGCGTGAACGCGGCGGCTCGGCGCCGCGCAGCGCCGTGATCCGGCTGAGCACCTCGTCATAGATCGGGCGGTGCGGCTTGCCGGCGTAGAGCACCTCGCCGCCAAGCTCGCCGTAAAGGTCGGCGATCGATCCGGCGCAGTAGACCAGCCTGTCGCCGCGCTCGACCACCAGGTCGGGATTGCCGCAGATCATGAACAGGTTGCGCTGACGCAGCAGGGCCAGCAACTCCCGGTAGCTGTCCGGCGTCTCGGTCTCGTCGTCGGTGAGGCCGGTGCAGACCACATAGTCCGCCTGTTCCAGCGGCACGAAATTCAGCGCAAGCCCTTCGAAGATGCCGATGTCGCGTTCCGGACCGATGTGGAAGACGTTCTTGCCGGTTCGCTTGGAGATGACCGCGCGGGTCACGTCGCCGGAGCTGACGATCGTGTCATAGGCCTCGCGCGGCACGCCGACCTTGTCGAGGAAGCGGGTCACCACCGCGCCGGGCCGCGGCGCGTTGGTGATCAGCGCCACGGTGCCGCCGTTGGCGCGGAATTTGATCAGCGCGTCGCAGGCCGCAGGTGTTGCGACGACGCCGTTGTGGATCACTCCCCAGACGTCGCTCATCAGCGCGTCGTAGCCGGACGCGAGCGTGGCGAAGCGTTCGATGAACGGGACGGACGCGGGGGACATTGCGGGCACTCAGGCGCTCGACAAGCTGGTTTTTGTTGCTAGATCGCTGCGGCCCGCGGGGCCTCGTCCGGAGGTGCGGTGGCTTCGGTGCGCTCTGCGACGCCCTGCAGCGCTTCGGCGCGCACCGGGCGCGGCGGCGAGAACAGGAAACCCTGGCCGAAGCTCAAGTCGAAGTCGAGCAGTTCGACCACCTGGTTCTCCGCCTCGATCTTGTCGGCGATCAGGCTGATGCCGTGGCGGTGCAACAGGTCGGACAGGTCGGCGGCGTGAATGTCGGCGTTGGCGTTGTCGCCGCGCGCCAGCAGCAGCGCCGCGGGTGCCTTGACGAAGCGCACGCCGCGCTCGGCGAGGTCGCGCGGCTCGATCCGCAGGTCGCTGACCTGGTCCATGCAGAAGCGGAAGCCGAGCTCGCGCAGCGCCGCGAGGCTTTCGAGCTCGAGCGGGCCCATGTCCCGCCAGGCGCTCTGCTTGAACTCGAGCACCAGCGACGGCGCCAGCACGCGGTTTGCTTCCATGAACTGCGCCATCTGCGGGAAGTATTGCGGATCGTTCAGCGTGGTCGCCGAGATGTTGCAGAACAGACCGATCTCGCGGTTCTTCAAGAGCAGCCGGCGCACCACCTGGACGCAGCGGAACAGCAGCAGGTGATCAATCCGGCCGAGCAGGCCGGCAGCCTCCGCCGGCTTCAGGAATTCGGTCGGCGGCAGCAGGTGGCCGTCCTCGGTGCGCAGCCGGGTCAGCGCCTCGTAGTAGCGCACCTTGCACTGCGGCAGCGTCACGATCGGCTGCAGGTGCATGTCGACGCGATGCGCCTCGATGGCGCTGCGAATGGCGGCAAGTTTGCTGTCGCGATCGACCTCGGTCGGCGGCGCCTCGGCGGCTGCGGTCGGCCGCGCGGGCGTTGCGCTCGACTCGGGCGCGCCCGCCTCGGTTGGGCCGGTGGGGAAGGCACGGCTGCCGGCTTCCGCCTCGGACCTGAGCGCTTCAAGCGACGCATCGTGGGCGGCGACCGTTTCGGCAAGCTGCTTGACCAGGGTGGCGATCTCGCTGAGCTCGGCGGCGATCGGCGCGGTGGCGGCCCGCGCGGTCTCGGCCGCGCTGCTGCCCTGGCCCTCGATAGCGGCAAGGCGGCGGCCGACCTCGGCGACCTGACGGGCCAAGTCGCCGGTGCCGCGGGACAGGTCGGCGATCTGGTCGCCGACGTCGGAGCGGTCACGCAGCCGGCTCGATACCGCATTGTAGAATGCCAGCGCGGTGAGCACGGTCACGGCGACGATGGTCGATTCGGAGCCGCTCAGCCCGAACGCCAGATAGAGGATCGCGCCGCAGGAGCCGGCGATCAGCACCATGCATATGGCGATGAATATGGCGCCCAGCCGCATCATGAATGACTTCTGCGCCCCCGATTACGATCGCTGATTCGCCCCCGAGCCGATAGATGCACACGCGTACCAAGCCCGCGCAAGCAAGGCCCGCTGGCTCGCGATTGCGCGACTTTATGATAGCCAATCCGGGGCGGGCCGCGCCAGGACGCCGCCCTGGGCGCCGGTCAGGCCAGCGCCTTGATGACCTTGCCCACCTTGTCGAAGATCTCGCCGATCTGCGCCTCGCTGACGATCAGCGGCGGCGTCACCGCGATCGAATCGCCGACGACGCGGAACATGATGCCTTCGTCATGGAAGCCGCGTTCCATCGCCTCGTAGCCGCGCTTGCCGACCGCGTCGGGCCGCGAGGTGAGGTCGATGCCGGCGGTGAGGCCGACGCAGCGGATGTCGAGCACACGCGGGTTGTCCTTGAGCGTCATCGCGGCGTCACACCAGATGGGCTCGAGCTTCTTCGCCCGGGCAAACAGATCCTCGTCGCGGTAGAGGTCGAGCGCGGCAAGGCCGGCCGCGCACGCCAGCGGATGGGCCGAATAGGTGTAGCCGTGGAAGAACTCCACCACGTGCTCCGGCCCGTGCATGAAGGCGTCGTGGATGCCCTTGCGGCAGATCACGCCGCCCATCGGCACCGAGCCTGACGTGACGCCCTTCGCAAAGGTGATCATGTCGGGGATGACGCCGTAGCGTTCCGCGGCGAAGGCGTGGCCGAGCCGGCCGAATGCCGGTGATGACCTCGTCGAAGATCAAAAGGATGCCGTACTTGTCGCAGATCGCGCGCAGCCGTTCGAGGTAGCCCTTGGGCGCCGGCAGCACCGCGGTCGATCCCGCCATCGGCTCGACGATCACCGCCGCGATGGTGGTGTCGGAATGCAGCGCAACGATGCGCTCCAATTCGTCCGCCAGGTGCGCGCCCCATTCCGGCTCGCCTTTGGAGAACGCCTGGTGCTCGCGGTTGTAGGTGCGAGGCCAAATGGTCGACGCCCGGCAGCATGATGCCGAACGCCTTGCGGTTGTTGGCAAGCCCGCCGACCGCCATGCCGCCGAAGCCAACGCCGTGGTAGCCGCGCTCGCGGCCGACGAAGCGGGTACGTTGCGCCTGGCCGCGCGCGTTCCAGTAGGCGAGCGCGATCTTCATCGCGGTGTCGGCGGCTTCCGAGCCGGAATTGCAGAAGAACACGCTGTCGAGATCGCCGGGCGCCAGCGCAGCGAGGCGGCTCGCCAGCTCGAAGGCGCGCGGATGGCCGAACTGGAAGGTCGGGGCGAAATCGAGCTCCGCCGCCTGCTTCTGGATCGCCTGCACGATCGGATCGCGGTTGTGGCCGGCGTTGGTGCACCACAGCCCGGCGGCGCCGTCGAGGATCGGCCGGCCTTCCGGCGTGTAGTAGTGCATGTCCTTGGCGCGGGCGATCAGCCGCGGCCGGGCCTTGAAGGCGCGGTTGGCGGTGAACGGCATCCAGAACGCTTCGAGATCGTTGGGGACTGCCGTCGTCGAGAATGTCTTCTGTGCCTGGGCCATTGCTGCCTCACTTGCTGCCCTCTCCCGGCCTCATGCTGAGGAGCGCCCGTAGGGCGCGTCTCGAAGCATAGGCCGCCACGGTGGTCGCCCTCGTCCTTCGGGACGCGGGCTTCGCCCGCTCCTCAGGATGAGGGCGGAGAGGGACCGTTCGCGTGGTTTATCCTTTTTCGCGTCTAATGACAAAAGAGGGGGTGGCTGGTACCAACGCCAAACGTTTCGGACATACGCCAAATCGAGTTTGGACATGTCCCATTCGATTCGTGATGTATCCCAACCGATGGCAGACAAAGGTAACAAGCTGAAGGCGCGCCGTCCGCGCGGCCTCGAAGACCGCGGCCCGGCCGAAATCGCCGCGACGCGGCGCATGATCGAGACGATTCGCGAAGTCTTCGAGCGCTATGGCTTCGAGCCGGTCGAGACGCCGGCGATCGAATACACCGACGCGCTCGGCAAGTTCCTGCCCGACCAGGACCGCCCCAACGAGGGCGTATTCTCGTTCCAGGACGATGACGAGCAGTGGCTGTCGCTGCGCTACGACCTCACCGCCCCACTCGCGCGCTATGTCGCGGAGAATTTCCAGCACCTCGCGCTGCCTCATCGCAGCTACCGGTTCGGCTGGGTGTTTAGGAACGAGAAGCCGGGGCCAGGGCGCTTCCGCCAGTTCATGCAGTTCGATGCCGACACGGTGGGCTCGGCATCGCCGGCCGCCGATGCGGAGATGTGCATGATGGCGGCCGACACGATGGAGAAGCTCGGCATTCCGCGCGGCAGCTATGTGGTGAAGGTGAACAACCGCAAGGTGCTCGATGGCGTGATGGAGGCTATCGAGATCGGAGGCGAACCAGATGCAGAAGGCTTGCTGTAATGCGGTGCCTTAGACAAACTGGACAAATTCGAATGGTCGGAAATTGAAAAATTACTCTTGGGTCCTGGTCGACGAGATGAAAGTGGAGACTTCACACGCGGAGCGAGATCTAAGCCCCGTCCAGATTGGCAAATTGCGGGCGCTGATGGATGCATTGGGAGGCCGATGCGGTTGAGGCCCAGCAACGCCTTCCAACGCGAGGTGCTGGAAGAAGTCGTTGGAAGGGAGGCATCCTGAACATTCAAATCGCGGGTCTGACGGAGCTGAAGGCGATTCAGCGATGCTGATTACTCCTGCGGGTATGGACAAGACCGAATCCGAGATTGATTGTCCGTCGTCCGCGGCCTCGAGTACTACACCGGCCCCGTCTACGAAGTAGAACTACTCATCGAAACCAAGGACGAGAAAGGCCGCCCCGTCCGCTTCGGCTCGGTCGGCGGCGGCGGGCGCTACGACGGGCTGGTGTCGCGCTTCCGCGGCGAGCCCGTGCCGGCGACAGGTTTCTCGATTGGCGTGTCGCGCCTGCAGGCCGCGCTCACTTTGATCGGCAAGCTCGACACTAAGCCTGCGCCCGGCCCGGTCGTCGTCACGGTGTTCGACCGCGACCGCGTCGCCGACTACCAGAAGATGGTGGCGAAGCTGCGCAACGCCGGCATCCGCGCCGAGCTTTACCTCGGCAACCCGAAGAACAACGTCGGTCAGCAGCTGAAGTATGCCGACAAGCGCGGCTCGCCCTGCGCGATCATCCAGGGCGGCGACGAGAAGGCCAAGGGCGAGGTACAGATCAAGGACCTGATCCTCGGCGCTGGTTTGCTAACCGCGAGCAAGGATCGCGAGGAATATCTGATCAGAAGCAGGCCGAGGCGCAGCGCAGCGTCCCGGAATCAAGCCTGGTCGATGAAGTGCGCGCGGTGCTCGCACGTCACGGCGTGCGCTGGACCTAGCTAAATCGCGATCAGGTTTTCGTTGTCGAGCGACCGCGGCGCGTCCGGCAGCGCGAACGGATGGCCGATCATCTGCTCGGCGGCGTCGAAGCTGTCGATGATGCTGCGGTATTCGACGATTTTGCCGTCGCGGAAGCGCAGGAATTGCGCCTGGAAGAAGCTGATGACGCGGCCGGTGCCGGACAGGACGCCGGTCAGCCGGCTGAAGGTGGCGGCGCGTTCGCGATCGATCAGCAGCGATTTCAGGTCGATCTTGGACACATGCATGATCGACGGCATGACATTCACGAGGGTGTGGAGCACCTCGGCCTTGCCGCGCCGCTGCCCGCAGAACTGCAGCAGTTCGACCGGCCCAGTGATCAGCCAGTCCACGTTGTCGTCGAGGAAAGGCTCGATCCGCGCCGGATCGCGCGACAGTCGCGCGCGATAGAATTCTTCGACGAATTCGCGGGTCAGTGCCTGAGCCATTTTGATCGACGATAAAGAACGTGAATTAATAACGCGTTAACCGTCGAAACTCTTCAGAATCTTATCGAAACGAGGCGCACGGTCCTGCCCTGGCGCGGACCAGCTCGTTAGAACTTCACGCTGGCAAAGCCCCGCACGCCGGCGCCGGGCATCAGCACGACATCCTTGGTGTAGGACACGGCATTGCGGATGTCCTCGTTGAGCAGATTGGTGCCGACCAGGCCAACGGTGAACTGGCGGACGCCGCTCGGGTCGTTGCGCAGCGTCCTGGTGTAGCTGACTTCCGCCCGGAGCAGATTGTAGCCCTCGGTCGGCGTCTCGCCGACAACGGCAATGTCGTCTTGCGAGAATGCATGCAGCAGGTTGACGCGCCCGAACCATTCAGCGTTGCGGAAATACACGCCGCCGCCGACGCGCTGCGGCGGAATGCGCGGCACGTTGGTGCCGTCGGTGAAGGTGGCGCGCACGATATCGTACTGACCCTCGACCCCCCAGAACCCGGCCCACATCGGCAGGATGTCCCATTGGAATTGGAACTCGCCGCCGCGGAATGTCGCATCGCGCTGCGAATAGACGGCTTGGTTGCAACTCCAAGGGATCGCCGCATCGGCCGGATCGACGCACGCGGTCTCGCTGCAGGTGTTTCCCGTCAGGTCTGCGGAAGATGAAGCCGTCGAACCGGGTGTAGTAGCCGGTCAATTCGAAACGGACCGGTCCGGTCGCGCGGCGCAACGCCGATCTCGACCGATTTGGCGACCTCGGTCTTGAGATTGGGATTGCCGATATCGAATGTCACGGTCGCATCGTGCGCCCCGCGCGAGAACAGCTCGTCGGGCTTCGGTGCACGTTCGATGTACTGCGCGGTCGCGCTTGCGACCAGATCCCAGGGCAGATTTTGAATGAGCCCGGCGCTGGCGCTCTTCGGCGTGAACCGCAGATCGCGTTGCACCGCAGGCCCCACCGACGCCGGGTCGACCGCGACGTCGAACACCGGGGCCGCGCCGTCAAAGGTCGTCGCCACGCCGCTCAGCCGGACCTCTTCGATGCGGCCCGCAAGCTGCGCCTTGGTCGTGCTGGTGAACTTGAATTCGTTGAAGATGTAGCCGGCAACTCTCGTATTCTTGTTCGGATCGAACAGCCCGTTGAGCGGGTTGGTCGGGTCATCGCCCGGGGCGGTCAACTTCTGATGCCCACCCTGCACGCCGACCGCGGTGGTGAGTGCGGCGAAACGCAGGTCGAACGGCATGAGCTGGATTTCACTGCGGCCTTCCCAATCCTTGTTGGTGAAGGTCTGACGAATGCCGTCGGTGCTCGGATCGGTCGGATCGGCCAATCCCAGCTCGTTGTGTTTGTAGTCGGTGTAGCCGGCCCAGTAGCGGACCGCGTCGATCGCGGTGCCTGACGGCCGAAACTCGCCCTTGCTCAACACCTTGTCCTGCTGGGCATCGATGCGGGTGTTGTGGCCCTCGCCGTCGGGACCGGGAATCCCATAGAGGTTGTTGTTGCGCACGTAGGCGATGCCGGCAAAGCCGCCGTGAAAAAGGTAGGAGCCGCCGACCGACGCCTCGTTCGATTGGTTGAAGGAATTCGGTTGCCGCCCGTTGAAGCCCTCGGGCTGGGTCGCGAACGGCAGTTCCACCGGATCGGGCGGGGTGAGGTAGGGATAGTTCGGGACGCGGTAGTTTTCGGACTTGCGACCAAACCCATCCGCGTGAAAAGCGAAATTGCCGATGCCGGCATCGAGCAGCGCGCCGCCTTCGCGGCCCTTGTCGACGCTCGCCAGCGCACCCCGCAGTTCGAGGGTTGCGCAACCGCGATCGTCCAGCGCCTGCGGCGGAGCCTTGGTGATGCCCGGCAGCGGGCGAAGCGGACTGAACGGATCGCAGGGCAGCGCCTCGGGAATGCGGTTGTTGGTCGAGGCGACAACACCCCCGATCGCCTGCGAGCCGTAACGAAGCGTGGCCGGCCCGCGGATCACTTCGACCTGACTGGTCGCCAACGGATTGACCGGCACGAAATGGTCTTCGCCCAGGTCGGAGACGCCGCCGCCGCTGACGCCATTGTCGATGATGCCGACGCGGTTCACATCGAGACCGCGAATGATCGGGCGGCTGGCGGAGCCCGGTGCAAAGCTTGAACCGGTGATGCCCGGCTTGGCGAACAGCACGTCGCCAAGGGTCGTGCCGGGACTGCGCTGCAGTTCTTCGCGTGGCACCACGGTCACGGTGGCGAACTGGTCGGTGACGATCGGCAGCGTGCCCTGCAGCGCCGGGGCGACGGCGCCCAGCGCGGGCGCTGTGCGTTGGATCGGGCTCGGTGCTTGCACGATGATCGGCGGAGTTGAATCGTCTGTGCCGAACTGCCGCCGACATGGCCGAACAAGCCGGCAGCATTGCCGAGCAGGACCCCAGAGAGCCCGAACTTCCCGATACGTTCGCATGACCACGCGCTTCCCAACGTTACATAGTAACGTTACGTTATAACATTACGGACGGCGGTCAAGCAGGTTCGCGAAGCCTTGGATGGCCTTGGATAAGGCGCCGTTGACCACGAGTGAAGGTCGGCCTGGAGGCGTTAAGCGCCGCGGCCGGATGTCGTCGAAACCTTAAGACCGCCGTGCTAAACGCCCACCAACCGCGCGGATAAGACGCGGCGGGACGGCATGAACATGACTATTGGGACGAGCCCATCACAGCCCGATTCACGGGCCGAGACGCTGGTGGCTGCGTATGAGCGCGCCGGCTATCGCCGTGTCATGCCCGCGATCCTGCAGCCGGCGGAGCCGTTCCTCGACCTGTCGGGCGAGGACATCCGCAAGCGCATGTACCTCACCACCGACCCGGAGGGCCGCGAGCTCTGCCTGCGGCCCGACCTCACCATTCCGGTGTCCTGCGACTATCTCGCTTCGCCGCAGGCCGGCGCGCCGCAAAGCTTCTGCTATCTCGGGCCGGTGTTCCGCGATCGCGGCGACGCGTCGCCGGAGTTTCTCCAGGCCGGCATCGAGTCCTTCGGCCGCCCGGACAAGGCCGCGGCCGATGCGGAGATGCTGGCGCTTGGCCTCGAGGCCGTCGCGCACTACGGCGTTTCGGCCCCTATCATCCGCATGGGCGATGTCGGGCTGTTCGCAGCGCTGATCGCCGCGCTCGATCTCGCGCCGGCCTGGAAGCGTCGTCTGATCAAGGATTTCAACCGCAAGTCCACGCTGGCGCACGACCTCGACGAACTCAGCCTCACCGCCGCTGCTGCACGGCCGGAATATCAGGGCGTGCTCGCCGCGCTGGCCGGCTCCGATCCCAAGGGCGCCCGCGCCCTGGTCGCTGACCTCCTTTCCATCGCCGGCATTACGACGGTTGGCGGCCGCTCGGTCGGCGAGATCGCGGAACGCTTTCTCGAGCAGGCCGCGCTCGGCGCCGGCAATGCGCTGCCGAGCGAGACGCGTGCGGTGATCGAAAAGTTTCTTGCCATCAGCGGCGATCCTGACGAGGCCGCGGCCGAGCTCCGCGCGCTCGCGGCGGAAACCAACATTGACCTCGGTCCTGCGCTCGATCTGTTTGAAAGCCGCACCGGCTTTCTCGCTGCCCGCGGCGTCGACGTGTCGCGCATTCAATTCTCGACCGCGTTTGGCCGCGGCTTCGACTACTACACGGGCTTTGTGTTCGAACTGCACCATCAGGCCGGTACCAATGGCCCGTTGATCGCCGGCGGCCGTTACGATGGGCTGCTGACACGGCTCGGCTCCAAGTCGCCGATCCCGGCGGTCGGCTTCGCGGTCTGGGTCGACCGGCTCGCGGTTCTTGGGGGCGCCCCATGAGCGCGCCGCTCGTCATCGCCGTGCCGGCCAAGGGCCGGCTGCAGGAGAACGCCGAGGCGTTCTTCGCGCGTGCCGGTCTCGCGCTGATCAAGCCGCGCGGTGCGCGCGACTATCGCGGCACCATCGCCGGCCTGCCCAATGTCGAGGTGGCCTATCTCTCCGCCGCCGAAATCGCCGGCCAACTCGCCCAGGGCATAGTGCACCTCGGCATCACCGGCGAAGACCTGCTGCGCGAGATGATCCGCGACTTCGACCGGCGCATCGTGATGATCGACGGTCTCGGCTTTGGTCACGCCAATGTCGTGGTGGCGGTGCCGCAGGCCTGGATCGACGTGCGCAGCATGGCGGACCTCGATGACGTCGCGACGGCGTTCCGGCACCGTCATGACCGCAAGATGCGGGTTGCCACCAAATACGTGAACCTGACGCGGGATTTCTTCGCCGCGCACGGCATCGTCGACTATCGCATCGTCGAGAGCTCGGGCGCGACCGAAGGCGCGCCGGCTGCGGGCTCGGCCGAGTTGATCGTCGACATCACCACGACCGGGACGACGCTGGCGGCCAACGCGTTGAAGATCGTGGACGACGGCGTGATCCTGCGCTCGCAGGCCAATCTGGTTGCCGCGCGCGGCGCGTCCTGGGACAACGACGAACGCGAGACCGCGCGCAGTATCCTCGACCGCATCGCCGCGCAGGCGAGGGCACGCGCCTATCGCGAGATGCGCACGCGCTTCAAGGACTGCAACGACGCTCTGCTCGGCGAGATCCGCAACAAGTTCGGCGTGGTGACGCCGTTCGGCGGGCCGACGTCGTCCGGCATGTTGACGCTGCACTGTCCAAGCGCCCACGTGCACGCGCTGGCGAGCCTGATGCGCGAGAAGGGTGCGGAAAGCATCGTCGTCGCCGAGATCGACTACGTGTTCGCGCCGGACAATCCGCTCTACGCCAAGCTCGCCGACGGATTGAAGGGCTGACCACGGTCTCTCAGTTACCTCTCCCCGCAAGCGGGGAGAGGCGTGAGAGGGCGCCCGAGCAGAAGGAGCGACGTCGCCGCTCCCTCTTCCGGCTGAGACGGTCTAAGCTCCAGCTCAGTAGACAATGCTGGGGAAGCCTCCATGATCCGCACGCCGGTCTGCGACCTCCTGGACATCGAACATCCGATCGCGCTCGGCGGCATGGGGTCGGCCTCCTCGCCGGCCATGACGGCCGCGGTGTCGCGCGCCGGCGGCCTCGGCGCGATGGGCTGCCACTATCTGACGCCGGACCAGGTTCGTGAGCGGACCACGGCAACGCGGCAGGAGACCAACAAGCCGTTCGGATTGAACTTCCTGCTGTTCGATGTGCGCGAGGACAGCTTTGCCGAGGCGCTCGCGCTACGTCCCGCGGTGATGCAGTTCGCCTGGGCGCGCCAGGACCAGGACCTGAAGCCGTATTTCGACCGGTCACACGAGGCCGGCTGCCAGGTCACCTACATGGCCGGCGCCGTCAAAGAGGCGGAGCGTGCCGTCAAGGCCGGCGCCGACGTCATCATCGCGCAGGGCAGCGAGGGCGGCGGCCACGTCGGCTGGATGGGTTCGATGCCGCTCATCCCCATGGTGGTCGATGCGGTCGGGCCAACCCCGGTGCTGGCGGCGGGCGGCTTCGCGGACGGTCGCGGGCTGGTGGCCGCGCTGGCGCTCGGCGCGCAGGGCATCCTGCTGGGCACGCGGTTCCTCGCCAGCGTGGAGTCCCCTCTGCATCCGAATTTCAAGCAGGCGATCGTGGACAGCGACGGTCACGACACCCAGCTCTCCGAAATTCCCGACATCGCCGCGAGCCAAGTCTGGCCCGGCGCCATGACGCGCTCGCGGCGCAACAAGTTCATCGAGCGCTGGGCCGGGCGCGAATGGGCGCTGCGCCAGCACCGGGCCGAGGCGATCGCCAAGCTCAGGGCAGCGCGCGAGGCCGGCGACGTGGACGAAGGCCCGCTGTCAATGGGGCAAGACGCTGGTCTCATTCACGATATCCCGCCGGCTGCCGAGATCGTCACACGCATTGCGCGCGAGGCGGAGGAGATTCTGACGCAGCGGCTGCCGCGGTTTGCGAAGCGCTAGCGCCGCCGCTGGACCGGCGAAACACGATGAAGTGCGACAGCGAGAAGTCGACCAGGAAGCTCGCCATGATCGCGCAAAGCTTGGCTGCGGCAAGCTGGTAATTCGGATCGGCGATCAACTGCGGCAGCAGGCGCACGGCGATCAGCAATGTCGTGGTGTTGGCGATCAGTCCGACGACATTGGCGCCGACGAAGGTGGCATAGGCGCGCCAGCGCAACTGACGTCCGGATTCGCGAGCGAAGGTGACGAAGGAATTCATCACATAGGAGTTGGTGACCGCAATCATCCAGGCCACCACGTTGGCGAGCACAAGCGGCGCCGCGAAAACCTGCACCGCAGTCCAAAACACGCTGAAATCGATCACCGAATTGACGACGCCGACGGCGGCAAAGCTCACCGCCTTGAGGACAAGGGCGCGGTCGTGCCAGGCAGCAAGCAGGCGGTCGAACAGGGTCTTCACCCGCTCCGCTTAGCCACTTTTGTCGGATTCCGCAAAGCGGCAATTGGACGAAGCCTTGATCGCATGCGGCGTTCAGCCGTCCGGCGCGATCGCGACAGAATCGGCCCGGTACGCTATAGATCGCAGCAATCGTGATGGACCAGGCTATGGCCATGAGTGATCGCGCGAGCAGTGGTATCGGGACGGCGCCGCGGATTGGCGCGCCGGCTGGCCTTTCGATCGTCGTGCCGGTGCACAACGAGGGCGCCGGGCTCGTTCGCTTCCATGAACGGATTGCAGCCGTGGCGCACCGGCTTCGCCAGCAACGCGGCCTTGTCTCCGAGGTGGTCTACGTCGATGATGGCAGCCGCGACGACACCTTCGCCGTCGCCCGCGCGCTGCCGGCCGAGGCGCTCGACGTGCAGGCGGTTTCGCTGTCGCGCAATTTCGGCAAGGAGGCCGCGTTGATGGCCGGGCTCGACCACGCTCGCCTCGGCGCCGTGCTGTTCATGGATGGCGACGGCCAGCATCCGCCGGACCTGGTCGAGAAGCTGGTGGGCCATTGGCTCGACGACGGCTACGATGTGGTCTACACCGCGAAGGCGCACCGCGCAGGCGAGCCGATGCTGCGCCGCGCCGGCGTTCGCGCGTTCTACGGGCTGATCAATTGGGGCGCGCGGCAGAAAATCCCGGCCGACGCCGGTGACTTCCGCCTGCTGTCGCCGCGGGCCGCGGACGCGCTGCGCCGTTTGCCCGAGCGCAGCCGCTTCTTCAAGGGATTGGCGAGCTGGATCGGCTTCAAGCAGGTCCGCGTCGACTACGAGCCGGCCGAGCGTATCCACGGGCAGACCAGTTGGAATATCTGTCAGCCTGATCGGCCTGTCGATTGAGGGGCTGACGTCATTCTCAGTCGCGCCGCTGCGGCTTGCCAGTCTGCTCGGCCTGATGCTCGCGACCGCCGCGCTGGTGTTCGGCGGCATCATGGTGTTCGAGGCGTTCTACTACGGCGTCTCGGTCGCCGGCTATCCCTCGGTGATTGTCGGTCTCATGGTGTTGGGCGGTGTACAGCTCGTCATGATCGGGGTGGTCGGCGAATATATCGGCAAGATCCTGTCCGAGATCAAAGCCAGGCCGATCTATTTCGTCGCCGAGCACAGCGTGAAGACCGCGCAGGACCGGAACGCCGGCGAACGCACCCCTCCGGCGCGGGCGGCGAAATGAGCGATGCTCCGGCCCGGCCAATCTGGCTGTGCGCCGACGACTACGGCATTTCTCCGGCGGTGAACGGCGCGATCCGCGATCTGATCCTGCGCCGGCGCATCAACGCCACCTCGGTCATGGTGGTGGCGCCGAGCTTCCAACCCCCCGAGGCGGTTTCGCTCAACCTGCTTAATGCCGGCACGACACGAGCCGCGCTCGGGCTGCATGTCGTGCTCACGGCGCCGTTCGTGCCGATCAGCGCCGGCTTCACGCCGGTGCGCCACGGCGCATTTCTGCCGCTGCCGGATCTGCTGAAGCGTGCGCTGCTGCGCGTGCTGTCGCGCAGGAAGCTGGAGGCCGAGATCGCGGCGCAACTCGCCGCGTTTGTCACCGCGTTCGGGCGCGCGCCGGACTTCGTCGACGGACATCAGCATGTGCATCAGTTTCCGCAGGTGCGCGATGCGTTGCTCAAGGTGATCAGGGAAACCGCGCCAAACGCCTGGGTGCGCCAATGCGGCCGGGTGCCGATGCCCCTGTCGAAGCGGTTTGCCGACAAGAAAGGGCTTGTACTCGACGTGCTCAGCCGCGCCTTCCGAAAGCGTGCCGCGGCGCTGGACGTTGCCACCAATCCGGCGTTCGCCGGCACCTATGATTTCGCCGCGGAGGCGAGGCCGGACTTCGCCGCGCTGTTTCCGCGCTTCCTTGATCGCCTGCCGGCGGGCGGTCTGATCATGTGTCATCCCGGCAAGGTCGATCCGGAATTGGAGCGGCTCGATCCGCTCACCGTGCAGCGCGAGCGCGAGTACGCCTACCTGGCCGGCGACGAATTCGCCGCATTGCTCCGCGAGCGGAATGTGGCGCTGGCCTGAGAACCCGGTCCGATCAAGCGCTTAGGCGCGATTGCGAAATTTTCGTGGGGGCATTCCACGCCGGGCGCGCGGTACCTACATTGACGTCGAACAAGTTCAAGGGGACGGAGAGGAAACCCATGACACCCCAGGAACGCAAGCTTGTCGCCGAGCTGTTCGAGCGGCTTGAGCAGCTGGAAGATGCTCCGCGCGACTACGGCGCAGTCGATGCCATCAACCAAGGGTTCGATCGCGCCCCGAACGCGCTTTACCCGCTGGTGCAGACCGTGCTGGTACAAGACGAGGCCCTCAAGCGCGCCGACGCCCGCATCCGCGAACTGGAGGCCCAGCTCGGGGTCGAGCCGCCGCAGAATCCGGGGCAGGGCGGTTTCCTGGACAACATGCGCGACTCTTTGCTCGGCCGCCGCGAGCAGCAAGGCTCGGTGCCTTCAGTGCGGCCCGGAACCGGCTCGGCTTCCAATCCCAATGCGTGGGGCCCTGCCTATGGTCAGGCTGCGGCGCCGCCGCAAGGGCAGCCTGCTTCCGGGCAACCTGGATACGGGCAACCTGGATACGGTCAGCCGCAGCCGCAATCCGGTGGCGGCTCATTCCTCGGCACCGCGGCAGCAGGCGTCGCCGGCGTGGTCGGCGGTGCGCTGCTGATGAACAGCTTCCGCGGCATGTTCGGCGGCCAGCAAGGCCAGTCGCACAGCGCGTTCGATCAGCCGAGCGGCGGCGGTGCCCCGGGGAGTTCCGGCGCCAGCAACAGCGATCTCGCGCGCGATGCGGGCGTTGGCGACATTGGCCGCGGTGGTGGACGCAACACCGCTTACGATTCCGATGCATCGGAGCGCGCCGGTCTGTTCGACACCGCGCAGAACGAATCCAACGATGCCGACTTCGGCGACGGGGACTTCGGCGGTGACTTTGGTGGTGGTGACGACACCTGATCAGCCGCCGGACAAACAAAAAGGCCGCCGTTCCGGCGGCCTTTTCATGTTTTGATCAGGTGGTCAGATCACCACAACCTTGGCGCCGACCTTGACGCGATCATAGAGGTCGATGACGTCTTCGTTGCGCATGCGGATGCAGCCCGACGACACCGCCTGTCCGATCGTCCACGGCTCGTTGGAGCCATGGATGCGATAGAGCGACGAACCGAGGTAGAGCGCGCGCGCGCCGAGCGGATTGTGCGGGCCGCCGGCCATCCAGGTCGGTAGGTCCGGCTGGCGCTGCAGCATCTCGGGCGGCGGCGTCCAGTCCGGCCACTCTTTCTTGGCGGAGACGGTCTTGGCGCCCGCCCAGGTGAAGCCGGGGCGTCCGACGCCGATGCCGTAGCGCACTGCGGTGCCGTCGCCCTGCACCAGGAAGAGGAAGCGCTGCGGCGTATCGACGATGACCGTGCCGGCCTTTTCGGGCCCGGTGTAAGCCACGATCTGTCTGAAATATTTCGGGTCGACCTGTGGCCGTGCCGATTCAGCCACTTCCTCCGGCACCGTGCCGGGCGGGCCGGCGTGTGCGTAGATTTCGCCCTGCGGGCGCAACGGCGCCACCGGGCGGCCGCCGCCGAACAGGAATTCGATGAAGCCGCCGCCCATGCCCTGCGGCTCGGCCGAGGCGTAACGCGCGTTGGGCGTTTCGACTGGCGCGGACGCCGGCGCAACATAGGCCGGAGCGCGGCGCGCCGCGATCTGACCGGTGGTGTTGTGGCGGTCGGGGTGGAGCGACATCGGCTCGGCCAAGGCCGGCGCGATGCCGAGCGCGCTCGCGATGAGCGCGGAACACATTACTCGTTGCATCACTGTACTCTGCACTCGTTACACATACCCGGGCGACGAAAGTCGCTTGCCGCCACTACATGGTGAAAATTGTACTGATCGGTAAAAACCGCGACGCGCATTGTCCGCGCCCGCCCGTAAGTGCGCGGTTCATCGCATTAGAGTTTATTTTGAGTGAAAGTGTCCGCGTCATGGTTAATCCGCGGTTGCTGGATCCACCGTGGCGGTTATCGCCGATCAGCCGGCATGAACCCGATCTTAAATTGCGCCAGATAGAACCGCAGCGGGGTGGGGTGATGCCAGTACAGCGCAAGATCTTTCGCATCGAGCAGGGCGCGGGCGCTGGCGCGCGCGCCCCCGAGGAGGCGCGCGACATGGATGCGGCGCAGCGCCACCAGGAGTTCATGGCCGAAATCAAGGCGCTGCGCAGCCTGATCGAGCCGCGCATCGCCGTTAATCGCGCGGCGGTGGAGCGGGACCGGGCGCAACTCGCCGAGGCGCAAGCCTACAAGGCCGAGTTGGAACAGATCTATGATGCGATCAAGCGCACCCGCGGCGAGGTGGAGGCGCTCGACGCCGATGCTGCCAGGCTCTCGGAGATGGCGCGTGCCGCCCGCGAACTGGACGCTATCGTCTCCGGCACCGAGCAGGCCACCCAGCAGGTGCTGCAAGCGGCCGAGGACATCGATCAGGCCGCCAACACGCTGTCGGCCGCGCTCAAGAGCGAGCACGAGCAGGGGCTCGCCAGCGACATCCGCGACCGCGTGGTGCAGATTTTCGAAGCGTGCAATTTCCAGGACCTCACTGGGCAGCGCGTCGGTAAGGTGATCGAAATCATGGCGTTCCTCGAGGAGCACGTCGGCCGCCTGATGGAGATCTGGCGGGGCATCGAGCACTTCAAGCTGGTCGCGCTCGACGCGCCGGCTGAAGGGGACGGCAAGTACCTGAACGGGCCGAAGCTCGCGGGTGAACGTGGCCACTCCTCGCAGGACGACATCGATGCGATGTTCGGCTGCGCCTAGCGCATGTCCCGGCGAAGTGGGCACAGGTTGGCCGAAAAGGACATGCGCCGCCCCGAGAGAATCTAGCGCCATCCGGTTCAATTGAACCGGCGATGGGTCTGGTGGTCACGCGCCGGGCCTGCGGATTGCGGCAAAGCAAGCCAGCGCGATCACGGTGAACGCGGCGGCAAGCGCCAGCGCCGCCGGATCGGACAGGCGCTCGGCGACGAAGGCGAGCGCCAGCGGCGCTGCCGCCTGCATCAGCAGCGATGGGCCGGCGATGCGGCCGATCAGCCGGCCGTAGCCGTCCGCACCGAACAGCGCGAGCGGCACCGCGCCGCGTGCGATGGTGATGAGCCCGTTGGCGGCGCCGAACATCACCGCGAACGCGGCGGCGACCGGCACGGAGATGCCGAGCACCGCAAGCATCGCGAACGCCGCGACCAGCAGTGATACGGCGAACCGCGCCAATGTCAGTGGATGCAGGTTGCGTCCGAAGATGAACTCGGTCAGGCGCGCCGCGACCTGTGCCGGTCCAAACAGCGCGCCGATCAACACCACCGTTGCGGCATCGATGCCGGCACGGCCGAAGATCGCCAGCAGATGCGCGGACAGCGCCGACGGCACGAAGGCGTAACCGGCGAACGCCGCTGCGACGAGCAGAAAGGCGAGGCCGCGCGGCGGCAGCACCGCGGTTGCGCGGGCGGCGGGATCGGCCGGCGCCGGTGGCGCCGCGGCGCGGCTGCGCGGCAGCACAAACGCATGAAGCGGCGCGCAGACCAGCGCGAGCAGCGCGGCATACACCAGATAGCTGCCGCGCCAGCCGACGCTGCCGAGCAGAGCCTGGGTGGTGGGCCAACCGACCGTCGAGGCGAAACCGCCGGCGAGCGTCAGCGCCGTGATCGGCGAACGCGCGGCGGTGCCGAAGATGCGGCCGAGCGTGGCGAATGCTGCGTCGTAGAGCGACGCCGCAAGCCCGATGCCGAGCAGCATCCACACCGCAAGATAGCTGATCCGATGTTCGGCATGGACCAGCGCCACCAGGCCGAGCGCTCCGACCAGCGATCCGACCGTCATCACGACATGGCCGCCGTGACGATCGATCATCGATCCGACCAGCGGCGAGGCGAGGCCCGCGACCAGCAGGCAGAGCGAGAAGCCGCTCATCGCGAACGACAGCGACCAGCCGCGCTCCGCGACGATCAGCGGCACGGTCAACACCGGCGAATAAAAAATCGTGCCCCAGGCGATGATCTGCGTGACGCCGAGCACCGGCACCGCGCGCCAGGGGCCGTGAACGACGTCCCGAACGGAAGGCATCGGTCGATGGTAGCCCAAACCGCGCGGGGGTTACGCCGTCACTTTCGTCTCATTGAAGGCCGGCACCTGCGCGGCGAAACGATCGAGCCAGGCGACCAGTTTGGGATGTCCGGCGCGCCAGGCGCCCTGAAACCGCAGGTCGCGATGACCCAGCAGGCAGGCGAGCGCGAGCTGACCGACCTGTGGCAGCGGATCGATCGGCGGCGGCGCCGCTTCAAGCACGGCGAAGCCGCGCCGGATCTTGTCGTTCTGGTAATCCAGCCACTTGGCCTCGTGCCGTTCGGCCGGCCGGAAGCGGCCTTCATAGAGCACCAGCAGCGATGCATCGGTGATGCCGTCGGCGAGCGCCTGTAGGCGCAGCGCGTCGAACCGCGCCTTCGGCTCGCGCGGGATGATCTTGCCGCCGCCGGCGTATCGATCGAGGAACTCGACGATGACTCGGCTGTCGAACAGCGTCGTGCCGTCGTCCAGGATCAGGATCGGAATCTTGCCGACCGGATTTTGTCGGCGCAGCGAATCATTTTCGTCGGAAGGATCTGCCTTCTCGATTGTTATCTCATGGGCAAGGCCGAGCACGCTCGCCGCGAGCAGCACCTTGCGGCCGAACGGCGACGGCGCGGACGTGCGCAGGATCATCATGGGAAAAACTTGCGTTACAAGGGTCCGCCTGCGCGGCCGCACGCGGCCGCGGTTATTATCAAGGTACAGTCAGCGCGGCGAAGCAAGAGGCGCCGCGAGCACTCAGTCAGCCGGTTATCACCAGGTTGACCGCCTTGGGTCCCTTGCCCTTCTTGTCGGGCTCGACGTCGAACTGGATACGCTGTCCTTCGTTCAGCGCCTTCATTCCAGCCTGTTCGACTGCGGTGATGTGCACGAACACGTCGCGCCCGCCGTCGTCCGGCTTGATGAAGCCGTAGCCACGTTCGCCATTGAAGAATTTCACAGTCCCACTCATTGCCATCGGGACACTCCTGTTCCCCCCGAATACGCGTCACCGTTCGCCCGCACCGCGGACGGTCCGGCCGGACATTCACTGTTCGGAAGAAAGATTCGGCCCCCAGAGGCCAAGTCACTCCGCCGGACCCCCCAATGGAGGCGGAACGTCTTAAGCCAGCGCCCTAGCGTATCCACAATGCCGGTGGGGTGGGAAGGGGTGGGATGGATCAACGCGAGGTTTCGCGCGTCAGCCAGTCGAGGGTGAGGACCGGCTTGCTGTCGCGGCGAAGCACGCCGGCAAGCGCCGGCAGCAGGAGCTTGAGCTCGTCATTGAGGGTCCAAGGCGGATTGACCACGATGAGCCCGCTGCCGCGCAAACCCAAGTCTTCAGAAGATGTTGCGACAACCAGTTCCGCCCGCAACATTTTCGCGATGCCGAGCCGGACGAGCTTGCGGACCAATGCCGCGACCTCGGTGCTGTCCTTGATGGGGTACCAGAGCAGGTAGGTGCCGGTGGCCCATTTGCGGTGCGCGGTTTCGAGCCCACGTGCGAGGCGCGAAAATTCGTCCGGCTGCTCGAACGGCGGATCGACCAGCACCAGACCGCGCCGCTCCTTCGGCGGAACGTAGGCCGACAGCGCGCTCCAGCCGTCGATCGTCAGGACTTTGGCACGCGGATCGCCGCGCAGCGTCGCGCCAAGCGCAGCGGCGGCATGCGGCTCGAGCTCGCAGGCGATCAGGCAATCCTGCCGGCGCAGCATGGCGCGGATCAGCGTGGGTGAGCCTGGATAGGCCGTAAGCTTGCCGGGCGGATTGACCGCCGCAACGGCGTCGAGGTACGGCGCCAGCATTGCCCGCGGCTCGGCGGGCAGAGCCTGCGCGCCGCTGCCGATCAGGCGGCCGATGCCATCGCGCCATTCGCCGGTCCGGTCGGCCTCGGGTCCGGCAAGATCGTAAACGCCGGCACCAGCATGGGTGTCGATGACGCGGAACGCCGCGGGCTTCTGGCGCAAATACGAGATGATGCGGCAGAGCACGGCATGCTTAACGACGTCGGCGAAGTTACCGGCATGATAGGCGTGTCGATAATTCATCGCGGGCCCGCGCCGCCATTAAGGTTGCGGTCAGTTATCGCATGCCGCGAACGCCGCTTGCGCTATCATCTACAAGGGACGAACGGCGCGCTGCGCCGTTCGATGGGACGGTGACCGGGACGTGTGGCGGTGGCTCGCAATCGCGGCGGTTCTCTACGGCCTCGGGCACCCGAGCCTCGCCGTCTATCGTCCCTCGGCCTTCGATCGTTCGTTGCGTGAATTCCACCGGGACGTGAACCGCCTGTCCGACGACGCGATGCGCGTCGCCACCACGTTGCCGGATCCGGGCCAACCGCTGCGGACGCTGAACTCGCTCAGCGCGAGCTTTCAGACCATGCTGTCAGCCCGCTGAGGCCGGTGCGGCGGATTAGCTCGCCGCCGCGCATCGGCGGCATGATCACCCGGTCGCGCGGGCAGGCGCGGCGGTCGATCTCGGCGCAGTCGCGGAACTTCAAATCCTTGCTCATGCAGATGCGCACTTCGGACAGCCGCGTACTGTTGCAGACCACGGCGATGCCGCCGTGCGAAAGGCCGGGGTTGGCCTTCACGAAAGCCTCCTCGATCTCATTGGGGTGGACGGTGATCTGGGCGTTGAGCGCCTCGTAGCCGTCCGGAATCTTCACCGCCCCACGCGCCTTGCGTACCAGGTCGAAATAGGCCTGCGCGTCGAGGCCGCTGCAGGTGCCGTGCTGATCCCACTCGTGATAGACGAGCCGCGGCGCCGGCATCAGGTCGAGCATCGAGGACATGATTTCGCGATTGAGCCGCGGCGCCGGCACCTGACAGTTGCGCGGAAAGCCGCGCTCGTACTGCGGCCACAACCCATGTACGACGAACGAATAGGGCCGCGCGCTGCACTGCTCGCGCGCCTCACGGCCGCGCTCGGCACTCGCCTCGCAGAACGACGGCGACCATGACAGCGCCAGCACGTAGAAATCGAATTGGCCGGGTTGATGCTGCCGCTGTTGCTCGCGGCGCTCCTGCGCCGGAGCCGCGGTGAGCGTGATGGCAAGAACCAGTACAAACGCGGCGAACGTTGCCGCACGCATCGTGAGATGAAGCATGGACGCCCCCTGACACAACGGAACCGATGGGAGCCAAGCCTACACAGAAATGAGAACATTGCAAGAACAAAATGGAAATAAAACGGGTCCAGCTGCCAGCCGGGCCGCAGCGTTCAAACCCAGCGCTTGGCGGCCGAACGAACGGGGCTCAGGGCCGGGCCATCTTGCAGGACGGGTTGTAGGCCCAGTTGCGGTCGAGCCCGACCACGCACCATTCGACACCCCACTTCCAGCCGATCATGCCGCTGTCTTCGATGATCGAGTAGTAGACCGGACGCCATCGGCCATCGGAGACCAGCACCTTGCCGCTGCAGAATCGCCGCGGGATGGTGCCTTCGGCCCAGGGCCGGAACGAGATCTGGCGGATCTGGCCGAATTCCTGGAGCGACAGGTCGGAACTCCAGAACTGGCTCTCCTTGCTGGCGAAGCGCGATCGCACCGTGTCGAGCACCCAACCCGCATCGCAGGGCGGCAGCTGTGCGTCATAGCGCGGGCCGGACAGCCAGAAATTCTTCTCAAACAAGCTGGCGGCGCCAGCAGGGGCAACGCGGATCAGCTCGATGGCTGCCGTGATGACGATCGCAGCCGTCAGCGCCAGAACGCGGCAAACACTGTTACGGTTTGACATGATGTACTCACCACCGGCTTTTCGGGCGGACAGGCCGTTGCCTGAACTCCCGCCTGGACTTTATCACAACTTTTCCCCGATCGAGCCTCTACGCCGCAGATTTACCACAGAGAAACCCCTCACCAATGCTGGTGAACCGGTATATCGGTCCCTAGGCTGTTCACATGATTCGCGCGCCTTCGTAACTGCGTTCGCGCCGGAAGTGCCGGAGACGAACATGGCCATGGAAGCGCGGCGTTTGGAGGCGGTGGAAAGCGTCTTCGGCATCGAGGCGGCCGGTCGCCTGTTGACCGAGATGGTTCCGCCCTGGGTTCAGGAGCTCGGCCTGTTGGTCGAGGCGATCGAAGCCGGACGGCCCGCTGGCGCACAGCCGGACTGGCAGCCGGGTGCGGTTCTCCGCATGCCGTTTTCCGCCAAGCTGTGCCGTGACGGCGGCGTGGTCGGTCCGCCGGCGTTGATGGCGCTGGCCGACACCGCCATGGTGTTCGCCTGCGCGGCGGCCTGGAGCGGATACCGGCCGATGAGCGCGGTCGATCAGACCATGCATTTCCTGCGTCCGGTGAACTTCGACGTACTGGCCGATGCGCGCATTGTGCGGATCGGCCGCGCCAACTGCTTCGGTCGAGTTCATGTTGTCGAGTGCTGCCGACAAGCGACCGGTCGGCATGGTTTCGAGCGCCTATGCGATGTTGTAGCTCGGCGTCGTCAGGGGCGTTCTTCCCCAATCACTGACCCTTCGGCCGTTGCCGCGGGGGAGGAACTCGGACAAGAAATGGCGCGGGGGTTCCGTTGGGAGACCCCCGCCGCTTTTTTTGTCGCACGCCGCAGCGTTACTTCAGCTTGTCGTAGCTGAAGACGTAGTCGACCTTGGTGCCGAGCGGCTTGTGGCAGGTGAAGCAGTTTTCGAGCTTGGCGCCGGTGTTGACCGACTTGTCGGCGCGGAACGCCTGATACTCCCATTCGCCGTTGCGCATGGCCTCCGGATATTCGGCGCCCCAGCCGGTGCGCTTTTCCATCACGGTGTAGCCGAGCAGTTTGTCCTTGATGAAGCGTCCGTTGGCGTCTTTCTCGGGATTGCCCTGGGCATCGAGCTTGGCGGCGAATTGTACCAGGGTGAGCACCGTGCCACTCGGCAGCGCCTGGCCCTTCTTGGCGGCCTCGATTGCCGCGGGCGGGGAAACGTAGAGCTCGCGATATTGCTTGTTGTCGGCGCGATCGACGGTCGTGTAGAGCGCGCCCTTGGCGTAATCCTCGGGAAATTTGACCAGGTCGCCGCCGGCTGAGACGGGCAGTGTGAACAGCACCGCACTGGCGCAGGTGACCGCGGCCAGCGCCACGGCAGACTTGACGCATTTCATGAGCACCCCCTAAAGCGCACACCGGATGTCCGGCACCGGTCTTTATACCGGATGGCCTTGAGCGGTGCCCTCACATCCTAATCGCCGACGTTCACATCTCGGAGAGAATCCCGCCCACGCGGCTGCAACGCAAAGCGGGGCTGGCGCGTTGTCTGCACAGTTTGCAGAGGAGGTTATAATGCGCAGCTCGCTTTGGACCGGCGCAACCGCGCTGGCGCTGTTTGTTGGCTTGGGAATTGCCACCGCTCAGAACAATCCGCCCGCCGATCAGAGGCAGCAGCCGAACGGGCCGCCTCCGGCCGAACAGAAGGCTGTTCCGGCGCCACGGTTACCAACGCAACCACCGGGCATGGAGGCGGACAACGCCAAGCCCACCATGCTGCAACCCGAGCATTCCGCCACCCCGGGCAAGATCGCCGAGCCGGTTGCCGGCGCCACGCCGCAGACCATGCCCTCGACCATCTCGGCCGAGAACGCCGCGCTGGACAAGCTGCCGATCATGGCGCTGCAGCTGCCGCTCAGCGCCGAACAGAAGAGCAAGATCGCAGCAAGCCTGCGCAAGCTGTCGACTGCCCCGGTCGGTAACGTGCAAGCCAATGTGGCGCAAAGCCTGCCGGCCAATGTTGCGACCAACGTACCGATGCAGGAATTTCCCGCCGAGGCGATTGCCGCAGTGCCCGAGGTGGAGCGCTACAAGTACGTCAAGCTGCCCGACCGCGTGCTGATCGTCGATCCGCCGTTCTGGACCGTGGTCGGCGAGATCAAGCAGTAGCGCGAGCACACGGCTCGTTGCCGCGCGCCCAGCTCCGGCGACAACGCCGCTATCGTGGTCAGCTGCCTTGCTGCGCCTGCTGAGACTGAGGCTGAGACTTCGGTGCGTTCGGCTGCCATTGCGCCAGGCTGTCGGCGATGATCTTCATCGACGTCATCGCCGCTTGGCTGAGCGACGCGTAGCCGCTGATCTCGCGTTGCACCCGCTCGCCCTCGCTGCGCAGCATGTCGCGCACCCGCGTCAGTTCGCCGATCACGTGATCGATCTCGCCGATCGATTGGCCGGCGACGCGCTGGATCAGCGAGTTGATGTTGTCGACGGCCATCTCGCCGCCGCCACCTTCAGGTCGCCCGCGGCGGAGCACGGACAGGTCGCGCCGCACGAATTCACGGATGTCACCTTCCACTTCCTGCGCCACATTGGCGGCCGCGGCCGCCTGGTCGATTTCGCTCAGCCGCTCGGGTCTGATGACGGGCATCGCCTTCTCCTTCATTCGTGTGAATGAACACGCTCCCCCTTAGAGCGTCATTGCGACACGGGAGTTGGGCAACTTGGCGACAATTCCGAGGCAGGCACCGGGGTAGCGGTGTCCCGTTACCAGGTGTGCTTGAACCGCGCGCCGATGCTCTTGTTGCTCGCAGCGGTTGCCGGGTCGATGACCGAAGTTGTCACGCTCAGCGGACCGACCAGCTGTTGTTCCGCACTGAGCTTGTTGTGCCACTGGTTGTCGCTGTTCGAGCTCACCACGCCCGCCGACAGCGTGGTGCCGGTCGGTGCCACGTTGAAGCGGACCGACCGGTCGGCCTCCCAGACCGGGGCGCCGGTTGGGCTCACGGCCTTCTGGTTTGCCGCGGCGCCGCCCAGCAGCGATTGCGTGACCGAATACTTGTCCTGCAGCGTGACAGTGACGCTCTCGCCGAGCGGCACGGTGCGGCTCATGGTGGTGATGAGCTGGCCTTGCTCCTGGCCCTGGTCGAACCGGGCGTCCACCGAAGTCTTGTCCCACAACACTGGCGCCGGGCCGGTTATGCTGCCCCATACGGTGCCGGACGAACGGTTCGCGGCAGGTCCTTGCACGACCGTGTCTGCAATTCCGGCAGTACCAGCCTCTGGGGCGAGCGTCGCGTCCATGCCGAACTTGGTGTCCCATTCGGTCGGCAGCTTTCGGCCGATCGTCAGCGCGGTCGAACCGTCGGCCTTGTCGACACGGCTGCCGAACATCGGGTCATTGGAATTGCTTTGCGCGAACGAAACGCTCGAACCCGCGGCCTGCAGTCCGGCGAAACAGACAACGATCGCCAGGCGGCGCGCGGTCAGGTGGGGCATTCCAAGTCTTCCAATTGCGCTATCTGCTGCGCGTTGATGCGCAATGGATTTGTCCGGGGATTCGGGCGGAGTTTGGGAAACTTTGCGGCAAGCGGTACGAAGCGGTTAACAATTGATTGGTCAGAATCCAATCAGGATTTCCGCAACCGTCGGCTTGATCGCCTTCATGTTGGCGTCGTTGGAGAGCAGCGCCTTTTCGCCGCTCACCGCGCCGCGCGTGTCCGGCGCCGACTTGCCGTCGGCCGCCAGCCGAATGCCGACCCTGCAGCCGCCCGGCAGCGAGGCGAGCGCGCCGCCTTCCCAGCCGAGCACCGAGGCGCTGCCGTCGGCGCTAAAGCCGCTGACCTTGAACGGACGACCGTTGGCCTTTTCCAGCGCGGCCAGCGGTGTGCCGAGTTTGAGACCCTTCGGCGCCGTCCATTGCGACTGGCCGTTGATCACCACCAGCGCCAAATCGGTACGTGCCGCGTCGTTATTCCAGATCACCTCGAGCCGTCGCTTGGATTCGTTCGGGTAGAGAACTGTCGCCTTGATCTTGGTGCCGTCCGGGCCATCGACCTCGCCGAACACGATGTTGCGCGAGTCGTACTTGATGGCGAGCTTGAGGTGATTGGTGTCCTTGGTGAACACGCCGCCGCAGGTCACGGTGTTGGCGGGCGCCGCTGCAACGCGCGGCTTCGGCGCAGGCTTGGGAGCATCGGGGTCGACTTCCGGCGCCACGATGGGCTGCGTCTGGCGGCCCGGGGCCCGCTGTTGCGTCTGTGGCTGCTGCTGCGCCGGCTGTTGTTGCTGCGGCGCAGGTGGCGTGGCCTGCGGCCAGCGGTCCTGGACTTGATTACCGGTCGGCGGTGGCGGCGGCGGGAATTGCGCCGCGGCCAGCGATGGGAGCGTCGCCATCACAGCCAGGATCGAAACTTGCAGCAACGCACGCTTCATCTTGATCCTCCGGACACGCAACCCGGCCCCGGACGGCCGGCGTGCACGATACACGCCTTTGTACCTAAAGACAGCCGGGCCCATCGACCCCCGTCGTCCAGCAATCCTCCCCATGGGGCCGAAATGTGGTCGCCGGGCGCGTTTTTTGTCCGCGCTGCTGTTCTCGCCGCGCGGGCGCTCGCTATAGTAGGTGCCGAGACAACAACAGGCGGGAGGACATCGTGACCAGGCTGCTCGCTGCTGTGATCGCGCTTCTCGCCGCCCCCGCCATCGCCGCCGCGCAAAGCGCCGGCACACCGGCGCAGAGAGGCAGCACCGTGAGCAATGTCACGCCCGAAATCGTCAAGAGTTTCGCCCCGACCGGCAAGCTGCGCGCCGCCATCAACCAGGGCAACAGCGTGCTGGTGCAGAAGCAGGCCGACGGCTCGGAGCCGAAGGGCGTCACCATCATGCTGGCGAAGGAGCTCGGCAAGCGGCTCGGCGTGCCGGTCGAGCTGGTGCTGTTCAATGCGGCAGGCGAGGTGTTCGGCGCGCTGAAGGAGGGCCGCTGGGATATCGCCTTCCTGGCCATCGAGCCGGTGCGCGCCGCCGAGATCGACTTCACCGCGCCGTATGTCCTGATCGAGGGCGCCTACATGGTGCCGAAGGGCTCCGCGCTCAAGACGCCCGCCGACGTTGACCAGAAGGGCATTCGCATCGCGGTCGGCAAGGGCTCGGCCTATGACCTCTATCTCACCCGCACCATCAAGAACGCCGAGATCGTGCGCGCGTCGACCGGCGGCGGCCGCGCTTCGATCGATCTGTTCCTCAAGGAGAAGTTCGAGGCCGCGGCGGGCGTGCGTCAGCCGCTCGACGAATACGCCAAGACCGATCCGAACGTCCGGGTGATGGAGCAGCGCTTCATGGCGATCGAACAGGCCATGGGCACGCCCAAGGGGCGCGACGCGGCGGCGAAGTATCTCAAGGGCTTCGTCGAGGAAATGAAGGCCTCGGGCTTCGTCGCCGACGCGCTCAAGCAGACCAATCAGCCCGACGCCAAGGTTGCCCCGGCGGCAATCTAAGCGTGGATCGGGTCAGCGGCTGCGGCTTCGCGGCGCGGCTGTGCTGCCGATCGGCACGCCGTCATAGAATGGGTTGGGCCCGCAGCGACCGCCGACCCCCGAGATCGCCCAGCGGCATTGCTCCAGGGTGAGGAAGTAGCAGTTGCTGCCGTTGCCGCCCTCGCCGCTGTAGTGCGCACACCAGCGGTAGGGATCGGCCTGGGCCGCGTCGAACGCCGATGCGGTGGTGATCAGCGCAAACAGGGCAGCGGTGACAACACGCATGGGAACCTCCTGAACGACGTTAGGACGAACGCCTTTCGGCACGGCGCGGAACGGCGTCAGGACCGGTGTAGAACGGATTGGGCCCGCAATAGCCGCCGACGCCCGAGACGGCAGCTCGGCACTGTTCCAGCGTCATGAAGTAGCAATTGCTTGGGCCGCCTGGGAGAGTGTAGCGGGCGCACCAGCGGTACGGATCGGCCTGTGCCGTATCCGGCAACAAACCCGCGAACACGAACAACATTGCGATGACTATGGGCATGCGAAACTCCTGATCGATCAGCTGCGTTTTTTCTTGGCTCGGCGCGGCTTGGACTCCGGTCCGGTGTAGAACGGATTGGGCCGGCAATATCCGCCGACGCCGAAGATCGTCGCCTGGCATTGTTCCAACGTCATGAAATAGCAATTGCTGGTGCTGCTGCGGAAGCCGCCGTACTGGGCACACCAGCGGTACGGATCGGACTGCGCCGATGCCCAACTCGCTGTTGCGATCAACATCAGCACGGCTGCCGACGCGGTTCGCATGACGCGCTCTCGGCCTATCGCGCCGCGCGCTTCTTGCGGCGTGGCTGCCCATCCAGCGGGACGCCGTCATAGAATTGATTGAGTGTGCAGTAGCCGCCGACGCCTGACACTGCGGCGCGGCATTGCTCCAGCGTCAGGAAATAGCAGTTGGTGGCGCCAAGCCCGCTGCGGCCCACGCCGTAGTCGGCGCAATAGCGATAGGGATCGGCCTTGGCGATGTCGGCGAATGCGCCGGCGGCGAGAACGAACAGAGCGGCGAGTGCGATGCGCATGGCGTTTCTCTCCCTGGCACTTTCCTCCGCGGTTTACCGGTGGCCTCGAGCCCGGCGCGGCGCCGCGGGCTCGGGGGTCTCGAACGAGTTCGGAATGCAAAGTCCGCCCAAACCGGACAGCGTGGCGCGGCATTGCTGCTCGGTCATGAAGTAGCAGCTGCGGATGCCGCCGAGGTCGCCGCCGTTGCCGTGCATCGCGCACCAGGGATAGAAATCCGCCTTGGCGACATCGAGGTTCGATCCGGCGGCCAGCAGAACAGCGGCAACGAAAACGGCGCGCATCAACGCTTCTCCGGTTGCAATCATCGTTTGGCGCGCCGCGCCGGTTCGGTAACGCCGGCGTTGCGCGGATTCTGGATGCAGAAGCCGCCGACGCCGGAGGCGGTGGCGCGGCACTGCTCGTAGCTGACGAACCAGCATTCCGTGCCGCTCGGCTTGCCGTTGTAGATCACGCACCAGCCATAGGGATCGGCTTTGGCGGAATTGAACGTTGCACCGGCGGCGAGCAACAGCGCGGCCGCGAGTGCGACGCGGATGCCGTGCCGATTCATAGACGCTGCCGCTTGCTGCGCGGCTGGCTGCCAATCGGGCTGCTGTCGTAGAATGGATTGGGCTTGCAGTATCCGCCGACGCCGGACACCGTGGCGCGGCACTGCTCCAGCGTGACGAAATAGCAGTTGGTGGCGCCGCCGAGGTTGCCGCCCATGTACTGCGCGCACCAGCGATAAGGGTCGGCCTTCGCGGCATCGAATGCCGCGCCGGCGACGACAACAAGCAACGCGGCGAGTGCGACGCGCATGATGGCCTCTTTGATCGATCTTAGCTGCGGCGCCGCACGCGCGGCGCACTCGTGCCGTCGATCGGACGACCATCGTAGAACGGATTGGGCCGGCAATAGCCGCCGACGCCCGACACCGTGGCCCGGCACTGCTCGATCGTGAGGAACCAGCAGTTGCTGGCGCCGCCGCCGCGGCCGAACGTGTAATCGGCGCACCAGCGGTAGGGATCGGCTTGCGCGGTATCAAAGGCCGCGGTCGCGGCGATCAGACCGAACGCGGCAAGCATCGTGCGAGCAGGACTTCAGCATAGGTGTCTCCCTGTTGACCGGCCCGTGATTGGACCTGGCCACTGCCGTTTCCCGCCCAGCCCGTACGGAATGGTGCGGGCCCCCAACATAGAGGTTCAAACCGGGGCGTTTATTCCGCCCGCTTGCAATGCTTCGACAGGATACGCCAGTCGCGCGGTTGTGGCAGGCCCCGGTTTGGGGTGGCGGCATCAATTTCGGTTGAAGTGCGAACGAAAAGGACACCAAGCACGATACCGCGTCAAATCAGGTCAACTCCGTCAAAAGTAAGCGAGCACGCGTTCGACGCGCTCGCTCAGCCCAGCTCTGGAGCGTTATCGCCGTGGCTCCGGCACGATGATTTGCGGTGCGCCAGGCGCCTTGCTGTCCTGAGGGTTCTGTCCGCGCGGCTGGGTCAGGTCTTGCGGGTTGCCGCGGCGCGACACGTCCTGCGAGTTGGCAGGGTTGGTGCCAGGCGCGCGCCCGACCGTGGAGTTGTCGGCGGGTGAGGGCGGATTGACTGGTGTGGTGGTCGTCGCGCCAGGGTTACCGGTCGGATTGGTCGGGCCCGTGGTCGATGAGCCGGGCGAAGCCGACGGCCCTGCGCTGCCGGCACCACCCGCAGCGCCAGAACCTCCCGCGCCACCACTCGCACCTCCACCGCCAGCACCACCACCTTGCGCAAGCGCCAGTCCACTGGACAAAGTCAGGATTGCTGCGATTGCGCCGAGACGTTTCATGATCGTGTTCCTCCTGTTTGAAGAAACAACGGCCGCCGCAACACATCCGTTCCATCTGTAGACGCGCGATCAGGCCTACCGCATATGCCCCCTGCGCCAATCGGCCGGCTGCTCGAACCGGCCGGCCCACAGGCCGCGACGGCCTTCGCGCGTTCGTCATCAAACTAACGAAACATGCCGGCCAACCTGGAAGCTACGCGCACCATTCAAGGGTGGGGCTGGTCGCGGCCGAGTGAGACGCGTTAGTCTAAGCCAAGCGCCAAGCAGCACCGTCTGCAACATCCTCCGCCTTCAGGATCACCTTCCATGCTCGCAGCTGTTTCGGCACTTCTTCTTTTCATTGCCGCATCGTTTCCTGCCTGCGCGCAACCGGCGGTTTCCGCCGATGTGCTGAAGGATCTTGCGCCGACCGGAAAGCTTCGCGCCGCGATCAATTTCGGCAACGGCGTGCTGGCGCAGCGGGGGCCGAACGGCGAGCCACGCGGCATTTCCGCCGACCTCTCGGTGGAGCTTGGCAGGCGTCTCGGCGTGCCGGTGGAATTCGTGCCTCGCGAGGCCGCCGGCAAGGTGTTCGAGGCGCTGGCGGCCGGCATCGTCGATATCGGCTTTATCGCGATAGAGCCGGTGCGTGCCGCCGAGGTGGAGTTCACCGCGCCCTATGTCCTGATCGACGGCACCTACATGGTGCGAAAGGATTCGCCGCTCAAGGATGTCGGCGACGTCGACAGGCCGGGCATCAAGATCGGGGTCGGGCTTGCCTCGGTCTATGACCTTTACCTGACGCGCACGCTCAAGCACGCCACCCTGGTGCGCGCGAAGGTGGGCGGCGCGGCCGCCGGTATTCCGCCGTTCGTCGAGCAGAACCTTGATGCGGCGGCCGGCGTGCGGCAGCCGCTGGACATCTACGCCAAGGAGCATCCGGAGATGCGCGTGATGACCGGCGCCTTCCAGCAGATTCGCCAGGCGATGGGTACGCCGAAGGGACGACTGGCGGGCGCCCGCTATCTCGCGACGTTCGTCGAGGACGTGAAGGCGTCGGGCTTCGTCGCGGACGGGCTCAGGCGCAGCGGGCAGGCGGCCGAGGTGGCGCCACGCACGCCCTGATGTTCATTCGTCCGCCGTGGCGGATTACCGCATATGCTCTCTCCGCCAATCCGCCGGCTGGTCGAAGCGGCCGGCCCACAGGCCGCGGCGGCCTTCGCGCGCCTCGCGCTCGGCGGCGGCGTAGCGGCCGCGGCTGAACCGGCCGAGCTCGATGGCGTGGCCGGCGCGCACCATGGCTTCGCTGAGATCGCGGCCCTGCGCGGTGCACAGCGCGACATCGCGGTCGTGGCTTTCGCCGACCGGGGTGCAGGTGACGGCGCTGCCGCCGATCAGTTCGAGCAGCGCGCGTCGCGCCGCCGCGCCGCAAGCATAGGGACGGCCCTGCGCGTCGCGGCATTCCTGCCGGCCCTCCGGCGCGTCGATGCCGAACAGGCGAACACGGACAGCGCCAATCTCCAGCGAGTTGCCGTCGACCACGCGGGCGCGGCCGGCGATCGCGTTCCCGGTCGGCTTCGGCGGTTGCGGCGGTTCGGCGCGCCACTCGTAGAATATCTGCGCGATCGCGGCGCCGACCGCGATGATGACGAGCCAGATCAGGAAGGCTTTGGGCGAGCGCACGGGTCCACTGCTGTCATCGCCGGGCTTGACCCGACGATCCATCGTACGTGGGATCACCTTCGATGAAAAAGATGGATGCCCGGTCAAGTCCGGGCATGACGACGGCGAGAGCAGGGTGCGCGCTACCCGCCGTTCAGCGCCGCGAGCGCGCGAACCCAGGCATTCGGCACCAGCAGATTCGGCGGCGTGATGAGGCCAAGCTCGCGCGCGATCGCGATGCCGAAATCGTTGCAGTTGTGCGTCACGATATGCCAAGTGTGCTCGCGGGCGCGCAGCCGCGCTACCATGGTCTTGACTCGTGAGTATTCTGCGGCGGAGAGCCGGCGGCGGTAGATCGCGCTCGCCGGCTGGGTGAAGTCCCCGGCTACGGCGCGCACCCGGCCCCGCACCGGCACCAGCGAACCGACGATCAGGCCCGTCTGCTCGCCGTCGGGATAAAATCCCACACGGGTGATCTCAACCGGCATGCCGCGCGCATCGACCCGGCCATAGACGATGAAGGTGTGGCCAACCAGGGCGCCGGGCCTGGCACGGAAATCGACGAAGTGCTCGATCCGGCCGGCCGGCGGCGTGTCGTGTGCGGCGTCCTGCGCGCACGCAGGAGCGAGTGCGGCCAGCCAGCACGATAGGATAAACAGCGGCGCGGGACGCATGAGCTTTCCCAACCACACGTCGCCCGCATCGCAACGTCGCACCATTCTCGCGCACCGCCGCGTGCGCGCAATGCCGCATTGCCGACAGCGTTAACGGGGTGGCGGAACGTGAGCGCCGGCGCGTTTTTCCCACGTCAGCATCGCAGGAGCACACGCAGGCCAGATCGAGCCGCCGCGCCGCGAAGCGTCGTTATGGCTGATAGACGACCTCGACCTGATGGAAGTCTCGGCTTGGCCTGCCGCATGACCGGATTCGAGGACTGGAAACCATCGTCGCCGGAAATCTTGTCCATGGTGCGCTTGGGCAGCTTGGCGGTCGGCTCCATGTTGCCGCCGAGTGAGCAGCCGCCCGGCAGTTTGTCGAGCGTGCCGGAGAAGCTGACCATGCCATCGAGCAGGCCGCCGAAGCCGGCGATGCCGAACGGCTTGCCGTCGATCTTCTCCAACTCCTCGAGCGTCGAGCCGATCCGCACGCCCAGCGGCGCCACCCATTGCGACGGTTTTTCGAACGTGAACGCGAACGGCCGCGCGCGCTTTCCGCCGTCTTGCCACCTCGCCTCGAGGCGGCGCTTGGGATCCTTCGGATAGACGACGCTCTTGACGTTGGGCGCCATGCCTTTCGGCCCGGGCTCCTCGATCACGGTTGCGTTGTCCTTGCCGAACGCGGCGACGAGCCGCTCGTGGCTGGCGAAGGTCGGGTTCTCGCAGTCGATTGTCAGCGCGGGTTGCGTGAGGGCGGGCAACACGCTCAGCAGCAGCGTCGCGGTCACGGTGGCAAGTTTGATGGTCATCGCATCGGCTCGTTGACGTACACGATCTGGACCTCGACCATACGCGGTTTGGCCTGGCGCATCACCGGATGGTTTGAAGGAAAGTGATCGGAGCCGGAAATCTTGGCCATCTTGCGTTTGGGCAGCTTCACGGTTGGTCTCACGCTGCCGACGACCTCGCAGCCGCCTGGCAGCTTGCCGAGCAGGCTCACTTCACCGTCCTGCATGCCGCCGAACCCCGCGACTTGAATGGGCTCGCCGTTGAGCTTCTCGAGGTGCTCGAGGGTCATGCCGATGCGCACGCCCTTCGGCGCGGTCCATTGCGACGGCTGAGTGAAGACGAACGAAAACGGATTGGCGAACTGCCGGACATCGCCTCTGCCAGTGCCCCAGATCACAACGAGACGACGCTTCGTTCGGAAAGATCGCGCTGCGGGGCGTGTTCCCCGGCTCGTCGATCATTGCCACGTTGTCCTTGCCGAAGGCAGTGACGAGCCGCGCGTGGCTGGTGTCCTTGGCGAAGGTCGGATTCTCGCAGTCGATCGTCAGCGCGGGCTGCGCGTGTACAGGCAGCGCGGCGAGCCCGAACGCCAGCGCGACGATGGCCGAGCGAAGCATGACGAGAAATCCCAATGAGGGCTTGGTCGCGCGACGCCGCGCAAAGGTTCATGTTGTGACGATAGCAGGAGTGACGGTGAAGCTCATTGACCCATCGCCTTGGTCTTGTCCGCGATGCACTTGTTGACCCAGTCGGCGCGCGCTTCGAGGGTTAGCGCTCGATTCTTGTTGCCCTGCGACCAGCAGATCTGCCGGGCTTCCAGAACGGGGTCCGTCACCACCTCGGGCTCGGGCTCGGGCGACGGTGCAGGTGGCGGCGCGGCGCCGCGCAAGGCTTGCGGCGCGCTGCGTCGTGGCGGCGGTGCGGAAGCTGCCGGCGGCGTGCCCGACGCGGGCGGCGTCGCGGCGGCCGGAGCAGCGGCAGGCGGCGTGGATTGATCGGCGGCAGGGTTGGGCTCCTTCGACGTCAGGCAGGCGGTGAGCGTAAGACACAGCAGCAATGCTACGACGCGCATGGACTCAACGCCTCCGCGGCTTGAAGCCGCCGCGCATGCCAGGTTTCCCCATCGTGGAGCGCGGTCCTACCTTTGCGGCCGGGATCGCTTCGACGCCGGGGCCCATTTCGTCGAGCGTGGGTTTGCGGGGATGCGAAACCCCACCCCGCGTGGCTACGCCACGCGACCCTCCCGCTGCGGAGGGAGAAGCAGGGCGTTTGGCGGTCGGGTCGTCGACCACCGCCAGCTCGGTGGTGCGCAGCCGCTTGATCTCGTCGCGCAGCCGAGCGGCCTCCTCGAAGTCGAGATCGGCGGCAGCAGCACGCATGCGTTTCTCTAGGTCGCCGAGCACCGCCTCGAAATTGTGGCCGATACTCGCGGTGTCTTCCTCGCCGATCCCGGTGAGGCCGCCTTCGGTCGAGACCAGCACGTGATCGCGCTCGTACACGCTGGAGAGAATGTCGCCGATCGATTTCTTGATGCTCTCCGGCGTGATGCCGTTCGCGATGTTGAACTCCATCTGCTTCTCGCGGCGGCGGTCGGTTTCCTCCATCGCGCGCTGCATCGAGCCGGTGACCTGGTCGGCGTAGAGGATGACTTTGCCATCGATGTTGCGCGCGGCCCGGCCGATGGTCTGGATCAGCGAGGTCTCGCTGCGCAGGAAGCCCTCCTTGTCGGCGTCGAGGATCGCGACCAGCGCGCATTCGGGGATGTCGAGGCCCTCGCGCAGCAGGTTGATGCCGACCAGCGCGTCGAACGCGCCCAACCGCAGGTCGCGGATGATCTCGATGCGCTCCAAAGTGTCGATGTCCGAGTGCATGTAGCGCACCCGAATGCCCTGCTCGTGCAAATATTCGGTTAAGTCCTCGGCCATGCGCTTGGTCAGCACGGTGACGAGGGCGCGGTAGCCCTTGCGTGAGACCTCGCGGACTTCGCCGACCAGATCGTCGACCTGTGTGCGTGCCGGGCGGACTTCGACCGGCGGATCGATCAAGCCGGTCGGGCGAATCACCTGCTCGGTGAACACGCCGCCGGCCTCGTTCATCTCCCAGCCGCCGGGTGTCGCCGACACGCCGACGGTCTGCGGCCGCATCGCGTCCCATTCCTCGAACCGCAGCGGCCTATTGTCCATGCAGGACGGCAGGCGGAAGCCGTATTCGGCGAGCGTCGCCTTGCGGCGGAAGTCGCCGCGGTACATGCCGCCGAGCTGCGGCACGGTGACATGGCTCTCGTCGACAAAGATGATGGCGTTGTCAGGGACGTATTCGAACAAGGTCGGCGGCGGCTCGCCGGGCTTGCGGCCGGTGAGGTAGCGTGAATAGTTCTCGATGCCGGCGCAGCTGCCGGTCGCCTCCATCATTTCGAGGTCGTAGAGCGTGCGCTGCTCCAGCCGCTGCGCTTCGAGCAGACGGCCCATGTGGTGGAGCTCTTCCAGCCGCTGCTTCAGCTCGAACTTGATGCCGGAAATCGCCTGCAGCAGGGTCGGCCGCGGGGTCACGTAGTGCGAGTTGGCGTAGACCTTGACGAACTCGAGGTCGTCGGTCTTGTGGCCGGTCAGCGGGTCGAACTCCTCGATCTTGTCGATCTCGTCGCCGAACAGATGCACGCGCCACGAGCGGTCCTCGTAGTGCGCCGGGAAAATGTCGATGGTGTCGCCACGCACCCGGAACGAGCCGCGCGCGAAATCGCTGGTGCGCTTGTATTGCAGCGCCACCAGGTCGGCGAGCAGTTGCCGCTGGTCGATGCGCATGCCCTGCTTCAGCGTGAAGGTCATCGCCGAATAGGTCTCGACCGAGCCGATGCCGTAGATGCAGGACACCGAGGCGACGATGATGACGTCGTCGCGTTCCAGCAGCGCGCGCGTCGCCGAGTGCCGCATGCGGTCGATCTGCTCGTTGATGGAGGATTCCTTCTCGATGTAGGTGTCGGTGCGGGGGACGTAGGCCTCCGGCTGGTAGTAGTCGTAGTACGAGACGAAATACTCCACCGCGTTGTCGGGGAAGAACGACCTTGAACTCGCCGTAGAGCTGCGCGGCGAGCGTCTTGTTCGGTGCCAGCACCAGCGCCGGGCGCTGCGTCGCCTCGATCACCTTCGCCATGGTGAAGGTCTTGCCCGAGCCGGTGACGCCGAGCAGCACCTGGGTGCGGTCGGTGCGTTTGACGCCCTCGACCAGATCCTTGATCGCAGTCGGCTGGTCGCCCTTCGGCTCGAAGTCGGACTTGATCTGCAGCCGGATGCCGCCTTCGGACTTCTCCGGCCGCGGCGGCCGGTGCGGCGTCCACACCTGCGCGGTGTTAAACTCGGCGCGGCCCTCGCGCAGCAGGCGCTCCAGCGATTGCATGGTGGCGGTGACGCCGAGCGTCACTGGTTGCGGCGAGGGGCGGTGGCGCTTCTCGCGGCGGGGCTCGGAGATGTCGGAAATTTCGTCGAAGGGCGCCGGCGCATCTTGCGCCTCGCTCTGACTATCGCCGATCAGCGGCTTCGACGGGTCGCCGTCGAAACCAAGTGCCTTGCGGAGTTCGGCGTTGATGTCGAGCGCCGGCGACGGCTCGCGTCCCGGCGGCGCGTAGCCGGTCTGGGGGCGCTCGCCAAAGCCCGGATTGACATCCTTGGGCGTGGACTTGCGGGCGCGGTGCGCGGCGGAGAAATCGGCGCGGCGGTCGAACGAATTGTCGGGCGGCGGCTGCAGTCCGGTTCCCGAGCCCATGCCTGAGGTGCCGCGTTCGATGCCGGGATTGAGCAGCCGGTCGAGTGCCGGCTCGGCCCGCGGCGCTTCGGGCCGCGCCGCCTTGGCGCGCGTCGGGCGCGCGGGGTCTGACTTGGAATGCTTCGCCGGGTCGCGCGGCGGTTTGTGCGATTTGGCCATCACGGCAATATGGGCCGGCGACGGTGGCGAGGAAAGGGCAGGCGTCACGCGAACTCTCAACCACGTGCGCTCGTATGAAACCGGCGGGCCGCGCTTTGAATTGTCGAGGCAATCTCGTCCGCTATGGGACGTGTGCCGGATCGCCTGACCAAGGAATCCTGTCATGCGAGCGGCCTTGCTGCTCCGAAACGTTCTGGTTGCCGCGACCATCGCCGTCGGGCGAGAACTCGCCGCGATGTTTGTTGTGCCGCTAATGCCACAGCGCGTCGCGGATCGGGCTGCATGCCGATTTGGCGTTTGCCCCGGACGCTGGGGCGGGGGACAATCCACCGACTGTTTTCGCGTGCTGTGCGGGGGTTCCTTGTCGATCCACAGCGTTTTCGCCGCTATCGCCTTTGCCGGAGTTGTTGTGCGTTGTGCTGCGCCGGGAGCGGCCCGCGCCGCCGAAGCGTGGGCTGGACCTTACGCGGGCCTGTTTGCGGGCTACGCCTGGGCAGCGCTGAGGCCAGCGAGGCGGCCGATCCAGCACTGCCGTTTCCGTTCTACAACGGCGTCGCCACGCCGTACCGTTTCGATCCGAACGGTGCGTTCGCGGGGGCGGCCGCAGGCTACAATTGGCAAGCGGGCGCGATCGTGGCCGGCGTTGAAGGCGAGATCGGCTACCTCGGCCTGCGCGGCGCGACGATTGACCCGAACGGCACCGCGATCTTCGGCACACCCGACACCGAGACGTCGTTCCGCTCGGACTTCTATGCCGCACTCGGTGGCCGGCTCGGCGTCGCGGCGGGTCCGGCGCTGATCTACGTCAAAGGCGGCGCTGCGCTGCTGCGCGCGCGCGCGTCGACTATCGACCCCTGCGTCGCGCCGCCGGCCGGTTGCGGCACCGGCACGCTGACGATGCAAGGCAGCGAGACGATGCTCGGCTGGCTGATCGGCGGCGGTGCCGAATGGGCGCTCGATCCGCGCTGGACGGTCAAGGCGGAGTACGCGTTCTTTGATTTCGGCAGCATCGATACCGCGGGCACCAGCAACGTGCCGGGGGAATTTTACCGGCAGAGCATCGACGTGACGGTCCACACCGTGCGGCTCGGCCTGAATTATCGCTTCGCCGCGCCCGCGGCGTCGGTGGTGAAGCGCTAGAGCTGTCTCTCTGGCCAAATTCAATTGACTTCGCGAGGCCTCGATCGGGCCGCGTGGCAGCGCACACCGGTGTCGCGTGGATAGAAAGGCGGTCGGCACAAGCCGACCGCCAGCAGTATTTCTACTGGTTCGCGTTCACCAGCCGATAGGTGCCGCGCTCGAACGCGTCGTAGAGCGGCGAGCGCCTTGGCGTCGGCGAACGGCAAGTATTGCATCAGGATGACGCCTGAGATGCCGCGGGCCGGGTCGATCCAGAAGTACGTGTTGTTGATGCCGCCCCAGCTCAGGCTGCCGGGCGAGCGTTTGCCGGGCACTTGATCGGCTGTCATCAGGAACCAAGGCTCCACTGGTCGCGGCCGTCGGCGATGAAGGAGAAGTCGGCGCTGCGCGGCAGTGCGGTCTTCAGCGCGGGAACCCTGAGCGAGCCCATGGCGTTCTGGCTCATCAGCGCCACCGTCTCGGCTTTGAGCACGCGTGCGCCGTCGAGCTGGCCGCCGTTGAGGTACATGCGCACGAAGCGTCCGTAGTCGCTCGCCGTCGAGGTCAGCCCGCCGCCGCCGGCCGGCGCCGGGATGGTGAGGCCGGGCGGCGGGCTCTGCAATTCGACCGCGCCATCCATCTTGGCGCCGGCGCGCTGCTGCGCGGCGACGACGCGCGCCGCTTTCGCCTCCGGAATGTTGTAGGACGTGTCGTCCATCTTCAGCGGGGCGAAGATCTTCTCGACGGAAATAATCCTCGAGCTTCTGGCCGGAGATGACCTCGACCAGCCGGCCGACCACCTCGGTGCTGGTGCTGTAGTGCCAGCGCTCGCCGGGGTCAAACAGCAGCGGGCCGCCGAACGGGAATTTCTCGCCGGCGCTCGGCTTGAAATCGCGCCAGATCGCGCTGGTGAAAGGAAAAGCGAGACCGGAGGTATGGGTCAGGAAGTGCCGAACGGTCGCCGGCCTCGACGCCGGGCGGAGCTTGTACGCGCCGGTCGCCGGGTCGAAGGATTCGAACACCTTCAGGTTGGCAAGCTCCGGCAGAAATTTCTCCGCCGGGTCGTCGAGACCCAGGCGGCCCTGCTCGACGAGTTGCATCAAAGCCAGCGAGGTGATCGGCTTGGTCATCGAGGCGATGCGGAACATGGAGTTGGTGTTCAGCGCGCGCCCCGTCGAGACGTCCGCGACGCCGAACGCTCCCTGATAAAGCACGCGCTGGCGATCGGTGATCAATGCGACCACACCCGGCACGTCCTTGCGTTCGACCGCGCCACGCAGGCTAGCGTCGATCGCCGCGGTTCCCGATGAATTCTGCGCCTGCGCGGTTCCAGCCAACGCAGCGATCATCATTCCTATACTGACAACGACTCCAGCTTTCCTTCGATTCATGGGAGCCTCCCGTTGTGGTGTCCCGATGCTCAGGTGCGATCCGGGACATTTTTTTGGCGTGCGGCCTGATGACGACGGCGCGGCACCGCATCGCCTGTTGCTGCGAGACTAGCACCGGCGTTGACTGGTGTCCGGAAATTGCAGGCGCTGCCGCGTGCCGTCGCCCACCAGCGCTTCAGTTGGGCAACGGGCGGATCACCGCCCACTCACCATGCCCAACGTGGTGGCATGCTGGCGGGACGTGCGGGCAGGGTGATCAGCGAAACGGAAACCGCTCCGTATCGGCCTGCGATACGGAGCGGTGTTTCAGAGTATCGATCGCCGACGGGCGTGCGTCAGGCCGCGTCGCGCTTCTGCTCGGCCGGTTGGTCGCCTTCCATCAGCTGGCTCAGGTTCATGCCTGGAGCAGGATTTCGACCTCCTGGCGGGCCGTTGCATGCGACATGGTTGGGCGCTTGCCAAGCGTGGCCTCGTCGAAATCGTCGAGCGCCGTCAATCCGCGCAGGTAGAACTCGCGGAACACCACGCGCTCGGCCAGTCCTTCAATGCAGCGGAAGCCGAGCCGCTGCGACAGCGCCTGGAGGCCGGCGCTCACCAGCCGCTTGTTGCGGGTCGGCGTCATGGACAGCCGGTTTCGCAACACAATCCAGTCGGTCGCGTTTTGATCGGAGGTCTGGCGCTGGCGCCGCGCCTGCTCGACGGTCTCGGCGTAGTGGCTGATGCCGGCGACCTCAAAGGTGTCGGGGTCGAGGCTTCCCAGCACGTCGAGGTCGACGAAGCTGTCGTTGAGCGGGGTGATCAAGATGTCGGCCATCGAATGCGCCAGCCGCATCAAAGGACTGTCATGGCCGGGCGTATCGATGACGACGAAGTCGTGGCTGTGCGACAGCACATCGATGGTGTCGGTCAATGCCTTGGACGCCGCGGTCTCGTCTTGCGCCGCCCATGCGTTGTCGAGGCACAGGTGCTCGGGCGTTGCCAGGTCGCGGGAAACGCGCGCGGCCCAGGAACGTCTGTTCTCGATGTAGTGCGTGAAAGTCTTCTGCCGTGAATCGAGGTCGATCGTCGCAACGCCCAGACCACGTTTCATCAACGCGACCGCGATGTGCATGGCAACCGTAGACTTCCCCGATCCGCCCTTCTCGTTGGCCACAACAATCACACGGACCGGTCGCAAAGGTGCGTCTGCGCTCAACATGGCGCCCTCCGATTTTCGATTTGGTGGACTCGTTGGGTGGAGGCACCACTAACGCTGATTCGCGAACTTCGTTCAACTGCGTCAAGCTGGCACGTTCGCCGTGGCGTTCGATTTTATTTTCTGGAGTGGCTTATGAGTCACGTCACAAAGTGACTCATGTCACACAAAGTGACTCATGTCACAAAGCGAGTCCCACCACAGAAGGCGTGGTGCCGAAATATTGCTCATCTTCTGACTCGGATTTGATCGCGGCGCCGTTGTCAGGTTGGCGGGCGTCGGCGAGATGCCTCAAGTCATTCGAGCTGGATGGTTCGCGGCAACTCTGTGGCAATTCCCTCGCCCGGAACACGCCGCCGTGAGCGGAGCGCACGATTTTGTGCACTGCACACCTGTAGCATTTCGTCGGTTCCAATCAGAGATACGCCGCGAGCGGCAACGCTCGTTCAAACTAAGGAGTCGATCCAATGTTCAAGAAGATGATGCTCGCCGCGGTCTCGATGTCTGCGCTGACACTTTACGCCACGCAGGCTTCGGCGCAGGCGACGCCGGTCTACAACTCGCCGGCCCAGGCCCAAACTTATGACGAGACCCGCAATGCGTGGCCTGTTACTGCGCAAGGCCGCAGAACCGTTGTTCGGCAGCGCGGCTTCGACGCCTTCGCCAGAGAGCCGGCCGGTCGACCGCAATGGTCGGCGCCCAGGGACAATGTCCATCCATCCATCGCGGACTACTGATCTCGTCCCACCACAGCGCTGATACTCCCGCCGGCCGGCCCTTCCGGGGCCGGCCGGGCGTTGCTACGGTCTCCGCAACGAAAGTCGGAAGGGGTCGCGTGCCGCACAAGTTCACACTGCGTTCGCTGCCGGTCTGTGTTGCGCTGGCCGTCGCGGTCACCGGTGCATCGGCGCAGGATTATCCGAGCCGCCCCATCACAATCATGGTGGGTCTGGCGGCGGGCGGCATCACCGACGTCACCGCGCGGCTCTATGCCGAAGCGGTTGCGAAAATCACCGGCCAGCGCGTCACCGTGGAGAACCGCACCGGGGCGGGCGGCGGCGTCGCGGCGGCGGCGGTGCAGAACGCCGCGCCGGACGGCCACACCTTGCTGGTATTCTCCGGCTCGCAGCACGCCACCGTGCCGGCGGTCAGCACCGCGACCTACGAGCCGGTGAAGGGCTTCTCGCCGATCACATATCTCTTCAACAGCGTCGTGGTGCTCACCGTCCCCGCTGACGGTCCGGCCAAGACGATGAGGGAACTGCACGACTGGGGCCGCCAGAAGCAGGGCGGGCTCACGTTCGGCACGCCGGGGCTGGGTTCGCCGTCGCATCTGCTCGGCGCCAAGATCCTGCTGGCCGACAAGGTGCCGTTCGAGTCTGTGCACTATCGCGGCGGCAATCCGATGATGGCCGACCTGGTCACCGGCCGGGTCGATTTCTCCTGGCCGACGCTATCTACCTCGCGCGCGCTGATCGCCGAGAAGAAGCTTCGCGCGCTGGCGCTCGACGCCGACAAGCGCTGGGACCGGCTGCCGGACGTGCCGACGCTCGATGAGCTTGGCTTCGGCAAAGAAAAGGTCGCGAGCTGGTTCGCGCTCGCCGGCCCCGCCGGCATGCCGCCGGCGCTGGTCAATCGGATTCGCGATCTCTTCATCCAGGCGTCCAAGGATCCGGAATTGCAGAAGCGCGTGGCAGAGAACGGCACGCCGATCGTGTTGAGCACACCCGAGGACATGGGCAAGGCGATGGTCCAGGAGTGGGAGACCATGCAGGTGCTCGCCAAGACGCTGAACCTGCGCCAGCCGTAAGCAGCGCTAGCCGCCGTACTCGGCTTCCGGCAGTCCCTTTACGCCGACATGCACCGCGAACAGGCCGCCGGCCAGCGGCTGCTTGGCGAGCACGTCGGGCTCGATGCGCTGCGTCGCGCTGGTGACGTACAAAATGTCGAGGTTCGGTCCGCCGAACGCGCATGAGGTCGGCTGGGTCACTGGGAATTCGATGACGCGGTCGATCCTGCCCTGCGGCGTGTAGCGCACCACTCGCGACCCGCCGTATTCCGCGTTCCACAGGCAGCCGTCGGCGTCGATCGCGGCGCCATCAGGGTGACCTGGGTGGTTGGTGGTGTCGACGAACACGCGGCGGTTGGAGATCGTGCCGTCGGCAAGCGAAAAGTCGAGCGCGTACATCACGTCGCTGTAGGTGTCGGCGTAATACAGCGTGCGGTCGTCGGGGCTGAAGCGGACCATGTTGGTCACGGTGATGCCTTGCAGCATCTTGTGGGTGCTGTGATCGGGATCGAGGCGGTAGAGCGAGCCGCGCGGCTCGCGGATGGTGACGTGCTGGGTGCCAGCCCAGAACCGGCCCAACCGGTCGCAACTGCCGTCGTTGATGCGGTTATCAGGCAGATCGGGCTCGGGGTCGGCGATGAAGCTGATCGCCTTGGTTGTCGTGTCGATCGCATGGAAGCCGTGCTGCAAAGCGATCGCGATGCCCCCCGATCTGCGCGGCACAACTGCGCCTGCCATCGCCGGGAGAGGGATCGTCGTGACGCCGTTGTTCGCTTCGAGTCGGTACAGCGCCGGCGCGCGTGCATCGATCCAGTAGAACAGCTGCTCGCGCGGATGCCACATCGCGCTCTCGCCGAGGCGGTTCTTGGCGTCGACGATCAGCTCCGGCCTGCTCATGGCATCGCGCCCGCGCGCATGGTCAAATCGAACATCCGATTGCTGGCCTTTGGATGTGGAGCCTGACGATGCCCGTGGTTATTTCACGACAATGTTCCGTTCGATCCGTTCCGAACCGGCGCTACCTACCAGACGCTGGTCGGCGATGAGCAAGGTTCGACGCCGTTTCGCATCGGTCATCCAGACCTCGTCGCCGGGCTACCGGACGCAGTTGCATTCGCATCCCTACATGGAGGTGCTCACCATCCTGGAAGGCGAGGGCGAGGCCTGGATGGAGGGCGGCGCTCCGTTTCCAGTATCTCCGGGAATGACGCTGGTGTTCCCGGCCCACACTAAGCATTGGTTCCGCGTCGTCGGCACGCGGCCGCTCAAGACCTGCGGCGTGCACGCATCGCCACACCGGATCGTCATCGTTCATGAGGATGACGCGCAAGGCTGAGCCGGCTTAGTCGATCTTGGCTCCCGAGACCTTCACCACCTCGGCCCATTTGTCGATCTCGGCGCGCAGGAACTTGTCGTAGTCGGCCGCGCTCATCACGCTCGGCTCCATGCTCTGCTTGGCCCAGTTCGCCTTGACGTCCGGCCGCGACGCGAGCGGCCAATTTCGGCGTTGAGCTTGTCGATGACCGGTTTCGGCGTACCGGCCGGCGCCATGATGCCGAGCCAGGAAATCGCCTCGTAGCCAGGAACCCCGCTCTCGTTGAGCGTCGGCACATCGGGCAGCGTCGCCGAGCGCGTCTTGCCGGTGGTGGCGAGCGCCTTGACCTGCTTCGTCTGGATGTTGCCGGCCATGGTGCCGACCGCGTCGAACATCATCTGCACCTGGCCGCCGATCACGTCGGTGCGTGCCGCGGAGGCGAGCTTGTAGGGCACGTGCTGGATATCGATGCTGGCCATCGCTTTGAACAATTCGGCGCTCATGTGATACGGCGTGCCGGGTCCGGACGACGCGTAGTTGAGCTTGCCCGGCTGCTTTTTGGCGAGTGCGATGAGTTCCTGCACGTTGTTCGCCGGCAGCGACAGCGGCACGACCAAAGCCAGATCGAAGTAATTGACCGGCGCCACCGCCACTAGGTCGCGCATCAGCGCGAACGGCTTGTTAGGGACCAGGGATTCGTTGGTGGCGTGCGCGCTGGAGACCAGCAGCAGCGTGTAGCCGTCGGGTGCCGACTTCGCCACCGCGTCGCTGCCGATGATGGAGCCTGCGCCCGGCCGGTTCTCGACACGAACGGCTGTTTGAATGTGTCCGACAGATACTGGCCGACTACGCGGGCGAAAATGTCGCCGGAACCGCCGCTCGCGAACGGCACGACGATCTTCACCGGGCGCGTCGGATAGTCTTGCGCGGAGGCTGCTCCGGACAGCGCCGCGAGCGCGGTACAGACGAGAGCAAACGTTCGGACATTCGGCATGTGCATTCCTTGCGGTGGGGCGAAGCTTCTGTTCGGCCAGGCGGGCGCTCGGCTGGTGTTGCGACGCTATCGCGCCGAGCTGTGGCTGCCAACGGCTCTGGACGGCGGCGTTACGCCATGACGTAATGGCTCAAAGTGATAACCGAAGGGAGGATAGCGATGCGATCGTGGCGTTGGATGGCCGCGCTATTGGCGCTGTCTTTCCGTTGGCGCCGCGCCTGGCGCCGCGCAGAGCTACCCGGACAAGCCAGTAAAGATCGTGGTCGGCTTCGCCGCCGGCTCGGTCTCCGATCTCACCGCCCGCGTGATCGGGCAGAAGCTTGCTGCGTTGCTCGGACAACCGTTCATCGTCGAGGTGCGGCCCGGCGCCGGCGCCAACGTCGCTACGCAATCGGTGGTGCGCTCGCCCAAGGACGGCTACACGCTGCTGGTCGCGACCTCGTCGAGTACGATCCGCGGGCCGCAGTCGGCCAACTTCAATTTCGACTTCGGCACCGACCTAGCGCCGGTCGCGCTGGTCGCCAACGTGCCGTTCGTGCTGACCGCCTATCCGGGACTCGGCGTCAAGACCGTGAAGGAGTTCGTCGCGCTCGCCAAGGCGAAGCCGGAGGGCCTCACGTTCGGCGGCACCCAGGTGGGAACCACCGGCCATCTCGCGGCGCAGCTCTTCAACCAGCGCGCCGGCACCAATCTGGTGATCGCGCCCTATCCGTCGACCGCACAGGCGACGACCGATCTGATGACCGGCCGCATCTCGGTCGCGTTCGCGACCGCGTCAAACGTGCTGCAGTTGATCGGCGACAACAAGCTCACCGCGCTCGCGGTCGCGCAATCGCAGCGCTCCGCGCTGATACCTGATGTGCCTTCGATGAATGAGGCCGGATTGTCCGGCGTCAACTCCAGCATCTGGATCGGTTTGCTGGCGCCGGCCGGCACACCGCGCGAGATCGTCGATCTGCTCTCCAAGTCGGTGAATGAGGCGATCAAGGCCGACGATATCGTCAAGCAGATGCAGGCCCAGGGCATGGAACCGCTCGGTGGAACCCCGGACGAATTCGCACGGCGCATCAAAGCGGATACGGAACGCTGGGACGCGGTTTTGAAGGCAGCCGGTCTCGAAAAGTAACCGTCTTTGCCGCCACAGTTCCGGTCGGGTCGGCCGAAATGCTAAAGGCAATGGCAATGGGTCTGCTTTCGATTCGGAAAAGTCTGGGTGCGACGCTGGCGGTGGCGTTGCTGCTGACGGCAGCGGCGGCGGCGCTTGACATTGCATCCGGCGAGCCGAAGGCGAAGAAGACGAAGCCTGCCGCCAATGCCGCGTCCAAGGCACAGATCGAAGAATACCTGCGCGCCAAGGCTGCGTTCGAGAAGGAGCTCGACGGCTATTGGAACGACATCGCCGCAAAGCGGCGTGCGCGCATCGCCAAGCGCCGCGACAAGCAGGAGATCGTGCTCGAGGATTATGTGCTGACCCAGCCGCCGGTCTATGCCGGGCCGGCGCGTCCGGCCGGCTTGCCTGCGCCGCGCAAGGAACCGAAGGACGTGCGATTGCCGCCGATCCCGCGCGCCGCGGATTTCATCAGGGCGGCCGGCGAGCACTTCAAGTTCACGCCGCAGCGGCCGGACAGCGACCTCGAGTTCAAGCGCGCCTATGCGCAGGCGGCGATTGCGGCAGGGCTCACCGAAGATCAGGCGGTGCGCATTTACGCGTTCGAGACGGGCGGCAACGGCACTTACGACGTGCAGGCTGGATTGACGCATCCCAAGAAAGGCTCGAAGCCGATCTCGCCGGCGATCGGCTACAACCAGTTGCTCAGCACCAACAGCATCGGATTGCTGGCCGCCAACGGCGATCGTTTCGTCGATACTCTGAAAGCGCGCGCCGAGACGCTCAGCGGCGACGAGCGCAAGACCGCCGACGGCAAGATCGAGGCGCTGCGCCGCATGATCGCGCACACTAAGTCGGTGCCGTACTCCTGGGCCGAGCACGACAAGCTGGCGAAGTTCACGCCCAAGGGCTACGCGATCCACGCTGCGATCTTCGACCGCGATATCGGCCCATTGCTGCAGACCCAGAAGCTGCTCAACTCCGTTTTGTTTGCGCGGCGCAATGGGCGCGCTGCACCGCTTAGCGCCGCGGAGCTGGAGCTGATGAACTTCACCGGCGACGGCAACGGCTTCGACATGGTGATGATGCCAGCCGAGTTCCGCGACAAGGTGCCGACCTCGAACTTCTTCCAGCCGCGCGGCTACTCGCGCAATCCGATCGCCAAGCGCACCGGCACCGTGGCGGCGCTGATCGCGTCGATCGAGGCCAAGATGGACCGCGCTTCGCAGCTGCCTGGCGCGCAGGAGATGGCCGCAGCGTTCCGCGAAGTCGCGGCAGCTGCAACGCAGGCCAGCCAATGACCGATCTCAAGGCGCATTTCGCGCTGCTGAAGGAACTGGAGCAGGAAAACCAAGATATCGAAACGGCGCTGACCGATCTGATGTCCGAGATGGAGCGCGTGCCGCCGGAGCAGCGCTCGACCGGAGAGTGGGGTCCATCGGGCACGCAGACCCGGCGCTTCATCGAGTTGAGCGAGCGTCAGAACGAGATCGCCGCCGAAATCAAGCTGGTGTCGGCGGCGATCAACAGCGCCAAGCCGGCTGGCACAGTGAACTGATTCAGCGAAGTTGAGCGACGCCCGTGTTCTTCGGCCGTATCTACGCACGAGGCAAGCGCTTTCGGCCGTCCTGGCAATCCTACGCCAGCTATGCGGCCGTCATCGCAGCCTGTCTGCTTGGCGTTGAATTCAACGTGCTGAATGTGCTTCCCGGCAATCCCATCGGCCAATTGCTGCTGACCATCCCGGCGTTCTATTTCACCGTGGCGCTGGCGTTTCTGGTCAACGATCTCGCGTTTGCGGCGTGGCGGCTGATCAGGGGCAAGCGGCGGGCCAGAAGGCAAAGGCAGGCATAATTGCCTGTGCATCGGGCCTAGCATCCGCCCCGCGGCCGCCTTAAGTGTCGGTTTCCCGCCACCATCGACGTTCCGCCCGTGCCATCCATCATTTCCATTGTCGGCCTGTCGAAGACCTATGCGTCCGGGTTCCAGGCGCTCAAAGGCATCAATCTGGACATTCGGCGCGGCGAGATTTTCGCGCTGCTCGGCCCGAACGGCGCCGGCAAGACCACGCTGATCAGCATCGTCTGTGGCATCGTCAACCCGTCCGCCGGTCGCGTCACGGTCGATGGCCACGACATCCAGCGCGACTACCGCGCCGCTCGCACGCAGATCGGTCTCGTGCCGCAGGAGCTGCACACCGACGCATTCGAAACCGTCACTGCAACAGTCACGTTCAGCCGCGGACTGTGGAACAAGCCGAAGGCCCCCGCGGTCGTCGAGAAGGTGCTCAAGTCGCTTTCGCTGTGGGACAAGAAGGACGCCAAGATCATGACGCTGTCCGGCGGCATGAAGCGCCGTGTCATGATCGCCAAGGCGCTCGCCCACGAGCCACAGGTCCTGTTTCTCGACGAGCCGACCGCAGGCGTCGACGTCGAGCTGCGCCAGGACATGTGGCAGGTGGTGCGCGAGCTGCGCGCTTCCGGCGTCACCATCATCCTGACCACGCATTACATCGAGGAGGCCGAGCAGATGGCCGACCGGGTGGGCGTGATCAACAAGGGCGAGCTGGTCGTGGTCGAGGAGAAGGCCGCGCTGATGCGCAAGCTTGGCAAGAAGTCGCTGAAGATCCAGCTGCAGAAGAAACTCGATGCGGTGCCGGACGAACTGGCCACATATCGACTGACGCTCGCCCACGATGGCACCGAGCTGATCTACGACTACGACACCCGTGCCGAGCGGCCCGGCGTCACCGCGCTGCTGGAAGGACTGATCCAGCGCGGCATCCGCTTCCGCGACGTCAATACCACGCAGAGCTCGCTGGAGGACATCTTCGTCGACCTGGTGAGGCGGCAATGAACTGGCGCGCGATCTGGGCGATCTATTCGTTCGAAATGGCGCGCACCGGACGCACGCTGTTCCAAAGCATCGTGTCTCCGGTGCTCTCCACTTCACTCTATTTCGTGGTGTTCGGCGCCGCGATCGGCTCGCGCATCACCGAGATCGAGGGTATCAGCTACGGCTCGTTCATCGTGCCAGGCCTGATCATGCTGACGCTGCTGACACAGAGCGTGATGAACGCCTCGTTCGGCATTTACTTTCCGAAGTTCATCGGCACGATCTACGAACTGCTGTCTGCACCGATCTCCTATCTGGAGATCGTGATCGGCTACGTCGGGGCGGCGGCGACCAAGTCGATCATCCTGGGCCTGATCATTCTCGCCACCGCGGGCTTCTTCGTGCCACTGCGGATCGCGCATCCTTTCTGGATGGTGGCGTTCCTGGTGCTGACCGCGGTCAGCTTCAGCCTGCTCGGCTTCATCATCGGCATCTGGGCGGACGGCTTCGAGAAGCTGCAGATCATTCCACTCTTGATCATCACGCCGCTGACCTTCCTGGGCGGCACGTTCTATTCGATCAGCGTGCTGCCGCCGGTCTGGCAGACCGTCACGCTGTTCAACCCGATCGTCTATCTGGTCTCGGGCTTCCGCTGGAGCTTCTACGAGATCGCCGACGTCGGCATCGGCATCAGCCTGGCGGCGACCGCGCTATTTCTCGGCGCGTGCCTCGCGATCGTGTGGTGGATTTTCCGGACCGGATACAAGATCAAGAATTGATCCATCCGACATGAATTAATGGGTGGGTACACCCGCCCGGCTGGCCCTTGCGCTGGCCGCGCAAATCCCTGCAAAGAACCGCATGGACTTCCTCGGCACGCCGGGCGTCGACGCGCTCGCCTTCTCGGGCCTGACCCTGGCCTCGCTCATCACCGCCTTCGTCGGCGTGTTCACCGGCGCGGCCGGTGGCGTCATGCTGCTCGGCCTGATGGCGCTGGCGCTACCGCCCGCCGTGCTGCTGCCGGTTCACACCGTGGTGATGCTCGGCTCCGGCATCACCCGGACCATGATCATGTGGCGCGATGTGATCCGCGGCACCGTTCTGCCGTTCATCGTCGGCGCGGTGCTCGGCGCGATCGCGGGGGCCAACGTGTTCGTCGCGCTGCCACAGTCCGTGCTGCTGCTCATCCTCGGCGTGTTCATGCTGGTGGTGACCTGGCTGCCGAAGCTCGGGCGGATCGGCGCCGAGCGCAGCCGCTTCGCGGTGCTCGGCTTCTTCGCCACGTTTCTCGGTGTGTTCGTCAGCGCAACCGGCTCGCTGCTCGCGCCGTTTCTCGCCAGCCATTCGCCGAACCGCTACAAGATGGTCGCCACCATGGGAGCGCTGATGACGGTGACCCATGTCGCCAAGCTCGCGGCGTTCGGCTTCATCGGTTTTGCGATCGGCAACTATCTGCCGCTGATGGCAGCAATGATCGCGGCCGGCGCGGTCGGCAACTGGCTCGGCGAGGTGGCGTTGCACAAGACGTCGGAGCAGCGCTTCCGCCTGGTGCTGCAGCTGATCCTCACGCTGCTGGCGCTGCGGCTGATCTGGAACGCCGGTGTCGAAGCGGGCTGGTACTAGGGCGTGTACTCATGAACGACACGTCGTTGCATGTCTGCTTTACGCTCCAAAGCGGACCTTCCACGATCTCAATTGGGTTGCAACATCAACTCAGCGCCATTCGACTAATGTCTTCTTGAACCATGCGCAAATGGGCCTTGAGTCGCTGCAGATCGACTTCGAATGCACGCGCAACCCTGAGCAATCGCACGTCCGATCCAATTTCGACGATTCGTCTCTGATACTCGGCCAATCGGGAGCTGTCCGCGCTCTGAGCAAGTTCGCGTTCCAGATTTCCTAGAGCCCTGTGCAATTGATCGATACGACGAACGTACAGCCATCTGTAAATGCGAGGCGCGAAACCGATCAGGGGAATCAGCGTCACGACGACCGGAATGATAAAGAACGCAATCCGGTTGAGGAGCGAGGAGAGCCAAAAGGACGTGTACCGTTGCCAGAAGGTCGGGCCCGAACGGTAAAACGCCTCCGCCGTTGGAGAGAGGGGCAAATCGTTGGGTTGCTCGGCCGGATATTCACCGAGGCGATTAAACGGGCCCGCCGGCCAGTGGACTTCGCGCATCGCTTCCAGCAGCAGATATTGTAAAGCAGGGTGAAGATCCTTCCGCACCAGCAACCTGTTGCGGGAGGCCAGCAGGTCAACGTCCGAATTGGGGATATCGCGGCTCAGGTCGAGGAGCCCTCGCCATAACACCACATGCTTCAGCCCGGGGACCGTTTTGGCGATGGCTTCCGCCTGCGCGACGCTCATGAGGCGGATGCCGGGGGCACCGAGCGTATGCTCCACGCGGTTGAGATCCTGCTGTGGAACGATCACCACGTCGACTTCGCCTGCAATCAATGCGTCGATGGCCTGTGTGTAATCGGGATCCAAGAGCTGGGTGGAAGCATCCAATGCATCCGTGGCTTTCAGAACTTCCAGCATCAGCACTCGTAGGGCGGTTCCCGGTATGCCGATCGACAGGCGCTTGCCACGGAACTGAGCAAAAAGCGTAACAGGCTCCGCGTTCCGGTAAAAAATAAATATCGCGGCATCGAATATTCCACCCAGCGAATAGAGGTTGTCGGCATCGGCCGGTTGCGTGACGCCGAAGGTCGCGAGGGCGGCCTGCACCCCGGAGGCGGGATTGCGCAGCCGATCAAGATTCTCAATAGCGCCGGCAAAGTTGCGGATTTCCAGCTCGACGCCATGGCGCGCGAGGATGCGAGCGTACTGCCTCGCAAAGTTGTCATACCCGGATCCTGCCGCCCCGGCTGCGATTACGAAGTGACGCGGCGGCAGCGGATCGACCAGGCGATAGACGATGTATAAGGCGGTAACGACAATCGCTGCCAACGCAACCGCAATGGCTAAAGGCAACCGGGCTCGCATCAAGCTCACTTGCGATATTGTTCGTCGCTGACCTTTTCCAGCCAGTCGACGGTTTTGCCGTTCAGCGATTCCTGAATGGCGATGTGCGTCATCGCCGTCGTGGGGGTTGCCCCATGCCAGTGCTTTAGGCCCGGCGGAAACCAGACCACGTCGCCGGACCGGACTTCCTCGATCGGTCCGCCTTCGCGCTGAACCCAGCCGAGGCCCGACGTAACGATCAAAGTCTGGCCGAGCGGATGCGTGTGCCATGCGGAGCGGGCGCCCGGCTCGAACGTGACATGGCCTCCTGTCGCGCGCGCCGGATCGGGCGCCTGGAACAGCGGGTCGACGCGAACCGCGCCGGTGAAATATTCCGCTGGCCCCCTGCGGGACGGTTGCGAACCGCTTCGTTTGATCTCCATCGTTTCGGCACTCTTTGTCGTCGATCCCGTCTGCGCTGCGGCACCGGCTGTTGTCACCACCAGGCCGCCCGTGGCGGCAATCATGTGTCTGCGCGTGATCATGGACGTCTCCTTGGTCGGTTGCGGCCTTGACTCGGCGTCACTTCGGGCGCTTCTCGAACACATCCTTCGCGACCGGCATAGCCGAGAACACGTTAGGCCACCCGACATAGAACGCGAGATGCGTGATCGCCTCGGCGATCTCGATCTGTGTCAGGCCATTGTTCATCCCGATGTTCAGATGACCGGTCAGCTGCGCGAACTGGCCGGACGCGATGAGGGCGCTGACGGTGACGAGGCTGCGGTCGCGCGGTGCAAGGCCGGGACGCAGCCACAGATCGCGGAAGAGCACATCCGTCGTGTACTGCACGACGCCCGGAAAGACCGCGCCGAACTGCTCGCCCACGCGCTTTTCGCGCTGCGCCTCGGCGGCTTCGTTGAGCGGAAGCAGCGCCGGTGAAGCCGGCGGGAGTTGATCGGCCCCGATCTTGCGCTCGGTAAAGACACCTCTCGTGACAGCGGCCGCCGACATCGCGCTCCCCCAGCCGGAATAGAACGCGAGATGCGTGATGATCTCGGACACCTCCTGCGGCTTGACGCCATTGTCGAACGCCAGGTTCAGGTAGAACGGCATCTCGATCGTCTGGTTGCGCACGATCAGCGCGGCGAGCGTGACGATGCTGCGATCTCGGGGCGAAAGGCCGGGGCGCTTCCACACGTCGCCAAACAGGCGGTCTTGTCTATACTTCTCCAGGGCCGGGGCGACCATACGCACATCGGCGCCGGTCAGGTTCGAGCCTAGCATTTTAGCGTCCTCCGCATGAGCCGCGGGCATGGCGAACAGTGAGAATGATGCGATCGCTGCGGCGAGACGTTTCACTTCGGCCTCCTGTTGTCCCTTCGTAGGAAATAGTGCGCGAATGCACCGTTTCCATAGAGACACGGCCGTTTTCGGTTTGGGCCATGGCACTGATAACCGAGTTCTTGCCGCTTTGCCTTCCTGCGTAACCGGTACGAGATCAGGCTCATGCGGCATAGTGTCGATGACAGATGCTCATCGATCCGCACGGCTCGGGCGGGAGCAATCCAAAGCCGGCTTATGCGGCGAGTTGCTCGGTTGCGGCTCGCAACCGAAGTTTCTAGCATGCGGGCAAGGGCCACAACCGAGACCGCATACTTTTAAGGAGAGAGATCAGTGACCAAGCCTCGCGATACCAAGGGCGCGCCGACGCGGCGCCGCATCATCAAGACAGGCGGCGCGATAGCGCTGGGACTTGCGGCGCCGACATTCCTGCGGATCGGCTCCGCGCTGGCCGCCTATCCGGAGCGGCCGATCAAGATCGTGGTCGCCAACACGCCGGGTGGCCCGTCCGACATCATCGCGCGCATCATCGCCGCCGAGTGGCAACAGGTGATGGGCGGCTCGGCGTTCGTGGAAAACCGCGGCGGCGCCGGCGGCAACATCGGTTACGGCTATGCCGCGCGCGCCGAACCGGACGGCTACACCGTGCTGCTCACCACCAGCGCCTATGTGGTCAATCCCGGGCTCTACAACACGATCCCGTATGATCCGTTCAAGGATTTCGTGCCGATCTGCGAGCCGGCGGTCAATCCGCACGTGTTCACGGTGCAGGCCAGTTCGCCGGCCAAGACGATGAAGGAATTCATCGACATGGCGAAGAAGGACCAGGATAAGTTCAACATCTCGACGCCGCCGATCGGCACCACGCCGCAATTGCAGGCCGAGGTGCTGAAGCTGCGCGAAGGCCTGCAAAAGGTGGCAACGTCGGTGTATGCGGGCGGCGGCGACGCCATCAAGGCGCTGCTGTCCGGCACCGTGCAGATCTCCTCGGGCACGCTGGCGCCCGCGTTCCCGCATATGAAGGCCGGCACGCTGCGCGCGTTGGCGCAGACCGGTGCGAAACGCTGGACCGGATTGCCCGACGTGCCGACTATGGGTGAAGCCGGCTACAAGGACTTCGTGTTCGACACCTTCTGCGCGCTGGTCGCGCCGGCCAAAACCCCGCCCGAGGCGGTCGCCAAGCTGGAGAAGGTCACGCTCGACATCGTCAAGCGGCCCGACATGCAGAAGAAGCTCACCGACGCCGGCTTCGAAATCACCGCGCTCGACGGCAAGGGTCACGCCGCGCGGATCGCCCGCGAGGTGCCGATGTTCAAGGACGTGATCGAAAAGGCGGGAATCAACAAGCTCTAGCCGAAGTTGTTCGGTTAACGCACCGGCCCGCGGCGGCATCTCGCCATCGCGGGCCGTTTTCTTGCCGCGTTGGCACGCGAACCACGTCGCGACGTGAACAAGCGTGGTTAAATTTACGTTTGCCGCTTTACGTTAATTCGCGAATGAAATCGCGGTAATGCGGTTCGCTGCCTAAGACTACGCCCTCGAGAAAACCAAGGCCTAATCGGTAATCTCAGGGGGTAGGGGTGTACACGGATTACATCGGCGACGAAGAGCGATGGTGCGTCATCGCACGCAGGCTCATCTGGGGCGTTGCGGTGATTTGCACCACCGGCGGCACGATCGACGCGCTCGGCATGCCGGAAATCGTGCGCGCCAAGGCGATGACCGTTCCGTTCATGACGCGGCCGGCGGACGTCGCGGTTCTCAAGTCCGAGCGCGCGCCGACCCGCACCAGCGTTGTTGTCGCCGAGGCGCAGGTCGTAGCGGAAGCGCCAACTGCACCAGTGATCTTGGTGAGCGAGGCAGTGCCAACAATGCCGGCGCCGGCCGAGCCGCCAGCTGCCGCGCCGATTGCTTCGCCCGCTGCGGCAGCTTCCGCTCTGCAGCCAGTGCCGCAGCCGCGGCAATTGGCCAATGCGGACGCAAGCTTCGAGGCGGCGCTGACCAAGCTCGCGGTGAGATCGGTGGCCGAGCAGAAAGTCGATGCGATGGCCGCAGCCCCGCCGGTCGATGCGCCTTCCTACGAGGAGGCGATCCCGTCCGCGCCGTTTGAGCGCAAAGGCTTTGCCCGGCCGGCTCCCGTACAGCCAGCGCCGGCGGCCGAGATGGCGAACCCTGTTGTGACAGCCGCGACCGTGATCCTGCCGGACCTGGCCGACGTGCCGCTGCCGCGGCCGCGGCCGCCGCTCACTCCGGCGCAGGAGCTCGGCCTCGAGGGCAAGGAGCGCGAGAAGGCCGAGAAGTGTCTCGCCCAGGCGATCTACTTCGAGGCGCGCGATGAGCCGCTGCGCGGCCAGATCGCGGTGGCGCAGGTGGTGCTCAACCGCGTGTTCTCGCCATATTATCCCGAACTCGGTATGCGGCGTGGTGTTCCAGAATGCTCACCGCTTCCTGAGCTGCCAGTTCACGTTCGCCTGCGATGGTAAGAGCAAGGCGATCCGCGAGCGCGGCGCCTGGGCGCGTGCCCAGCGCATCGCCAAGCAGGCGCTCGAACTCGAGCGTTTGGTTGCCGGACGTCGCCAAGTCGACGCACTATCACGCGACGTATGTGCGGCCGAACTGGATCCGCGAGATGAAGAAGATGGTCAAGCACGGCCAGCACATCTTCTATCGTCCGCATCGCTGGGGTGACGGCTCCGACGAAGCAGGCTGGGGTGTCGCCTCCCTGACTTCGACCGCGCCGCAAAAGGCGAAGCCGATCGCCGTCAGGCATAACTGAGTAGCCATTTCTCCATCCCGGTGTGACACTGCGCAGCCAAACGCAGAAACATCGGGATAGGAATGACTGACAGCAGCAACGCCACCGAAACCATTGCGCGGTTCGTCGCCGAAACGCGCGCGGAACGCATCCCGGAAGCGGTTCGCCACGAGGCCAAGCGGGCGCTGCTCAATATCCTGGCGGCCGGCATCCGCGGCAGCAGCGATCCGACCTACGAAAAGCTGTTGCGCTCGCTACCGAACGTCGGGCACGGGCCGGCGACCATCATCGGTCGCAGGGAGCGCGCCGACGTTCTGAGCGCCACCTTTCTCAACGCCGCCGGCGCCAATATCGACGACTTCTGCGACACCCATCTGCCGACGGTGATCCATCCGACTGCGCCGATCATGCCGGCGCTCTACGCGATGTCGGAGCTGCAGCGCGTGCGCGGCGTCGATCTGCTCAACGCGTTCGCGATCGGCGTCGAGGTGGCGTGCCGGATCGGCAATTCGATCTCGCCGTCGCACTACCGGACACGCGGCTGGCATATCACCGCGAGCTGCGGCGTATTCGGCGCCGCGGCGGCGGCCGGCTGGATCATCGGGCTCGACGCCAGGCAGATGGTGTGGGCGCTGGGCGCCGCCGCGAACCAGTCCTGCGGTTTGGTGGAAATGCTCGGCATGCCGACCAAGAGCCTCGGGGTCGGCAATGCGGCGCGTGGCGGGCTGTGGTCGGCACTGCTGGCCAAGCAATGCTTCGCTGGGCCTGCGCATCCGCTCGAAGGCCGGTTCGGCTTCTTCAACGCGGTCGGCGATGCGCCGAAGTGGCCGGCGCTGCTCGACGGCCTCGGCGAGACCTGGGAGCTCGCCATCAACGCGTACAAGCCTTATCCGGGCGGCGTGGTGATCCACCCGGTGATCGACGGCGTGCTCGAGCTGCGCGCCAAGGGGGCGTTCAAGACGGAAGACATTGCCCGCATCGTGGTGCATGGCCATCCGCTGCTCAGCGAGCGCGCCGACCGGCCCAACGTCGTCACCGGCCGCGAGGCGCAGGTCAGCGTGCAGCACAGCGTCGCCGCAGCGCAGATTTTCGGCGACACCGGTCTCGATCAATACACCGACGAATGCGTGAACGATCCGGCGGTGCTGGCGTTGCGCCGCAAGGTCGAGGTGGAGCAGGACGCCCGGATCGCGCCGGAAGCGGCGGTGGTCGAGCTGTGGACCGGCGACGGCACGCACCATCGCGCCGTGGTGAAAGCGGCTCGCGGCAGCGCCGCCCGGCCGCTGATCGATCGCGAGCTGGAGCAGAAATTCGAGAGCCTGGCTGCAGCGCGCGTCAAGAATGGCCGCAAGTTGATCGACGCAGTGTGGACGCTCGACAAGTCGGACGACGCGTCAACTCTGCTGGCGATGACGGTGCCATGAGGTGTGTTACCCCTCCCCGCAAGCGGGGAGAGGGGGCTCACTGTCGGTCGGTGACCGTTTAGTCTTGATCCGACACGCGCCGTTTCGCGCCCCAGCCTTCAAGCACCGCGTTGATCTCATCGACGACGAAGAACCGTGCGCTGTCGCGGTCATAGCCTTCATTCAACCGCTCGTCGTAGTCGGTGAAAGTGTGCCGCACGTAGGCGACCAGCGACAGCCAAGCGGCGGCCTCCGGAGAAGCGGCGCGCAGGCCACCGCTGTCAATGGCGTGATCGATCACTGCGCCGAATTCGTGCGGCGGAATGTTGGGTGCGAGACGGCGTAGCGCGGTCTCGATCTCGGTGCGGCGAGGCATGGCTGGACGAAAGCCGAGCCGCGCACAAATGAAAAGGCCCTCCGGAATCACGGAGGGCCTCATCGCATGGCTTGCCGGCGCCTTACGGGCAGGGATGCCGCCGGCCGTCGTGACCCAGATAGGTGCCGCTCGACGGATCGTAGGAGCGGAATCGCTGTCTGCAATACGCCACAGCATCGCCTCCAGCGACGGGCGCTTGATAGACGGTCGGAGCGTCGTCGTAGTCGTCGTAATACACGCGCGGCCCCGGCGCGTAATAGTAAGGCGCGGCGAGCGCGCCGCCGATCGCCAGACCCGGTGGCGAAGCCGACGCCGGGACCATACCAGCGGCGATAGCCGTAGCCGCCACGCCAGCCGTAACCACCGCCACGCCAGCCGTAACCGCCGCCGCGGCGCCACTGCACGTCAGTCACCAGATCGTTGGCGCCGGCGATGGTCGCCGCGGTCTGCGCCCGCGCGAGCTGTGCCGAAGCCGGCAACGCGCTGGCCGCGGCGATCACCAATCCGAACACGGCAGCAATACCGCCGTTCATCCATTTGCTCATTGTCGTCCTCTCTTCGAATCTATGTGCCGCCGACACGGCGGCGTGTCGTCCACAGATAACAATTGGGCGCACGAAGATGGTTTCGCGAGGAGCGGATTGTGTCCGGACACGGGCGCGCTACAGACGGCAAAGCGGCGCCGCTTGTGCGGCGCCGCATGAACAGAACGTCAGACTCGGATCGTCACCAGCGGCGCCAGCCGTAGCGAGGGCCCCAGCCGCCGCGATAGGCATAATAAGGTCGGTAGCGGTAATAGCCGAACGGCCGGTAGTACGGATACGGATAGCCGACGACGGCGGGCGGTCCGTAGTAGAGCGGCCCGACTGGCACATCGTCGTCGTATTCCACCGGTGCTCGCGCCGGCGCCGCCCGCGCGGCGCTGCGCGCCGGCACCCGGCCGCTGGTGTCGAGCGCGGTCTTGATGGCGTAGCCGCTCTTGCCCTGCCAGGTGACTTCGCACCAGTCGCTGCAATTGCTGGCCTCGACCAAGCTGCCGCCGGGAATCTTGCCGACGATCTCGTTGCTGGTGGCGGGTCCCGACCGCAGGTTCACCGTCGATTTGACATAGGCCGGAGCCGCCGTGGCGGCGGCCGTCGAAAGCGCGAACAGCGCTGCGCCGCCGAGCGCCGCAAGTCCTTTCGAAATATGTGATGTCGTCATGACCGTCCTCCCCGTCAGGTCATCCTCGGAGGCGAATTTAGCCAGACTGTGGCGGCGGCATCCAAGGCCACCGCTCGAGCTCTTGGTTAGAGCATGATCTTATCCAAAAGCCGGTATCCACTTTTCGGAAGCATACTCAAGACGCAGCGAGTGTCTCGCGCACATGCTCCACCTCAGGTGGAGAGGCGAAACAATGGCCGACCAGTTTGCGCCATTCCTGGAAATCCGCGGAGCCGCGGAAGTCGACGGTGTGGTTCTCGACCGTGTCCCAGTTGATGAACAGCCGGTAGCGCTCGGGCTTCTCGACCGAGCGCTGCAAGGTGAGGCCGCGACAGCCCTTGGCGCGCTGGAAGATCGGCGCCGCCTTGGCGACCCCGGATTCGAATTCGGCTTCCATGCCCGGCTTCACGTCGATCTGGGCGATTTCGAGAATCATGTTGGCGTTCCCGTGCTGAGGTCGGACAGCATGCCCGGAATGCCAATCGTTGAACAGCACCGGGCCGCGATTCTCCGCGGCCCGGTGGTGTGATCGCGATCAGGCGGCGACGGGGTGCGACCATCGCAACGTGGCGCATTGCAGCGCCCCGAGCGCCGCGACGGCGAGCGCCTGCGCGATGACAAAAGCGGTGCCCAGCGCAGTCGGCGTGACAAAGCCGCTCGCCAGCACCGCGAAGCTTGCCGCGGTCCACAAGGCGTTGGCGGCAACGATCGTCCAGACCGCACCCGCCGCGATTTTCGCGCGGGTCGCAACCACCGCCACGAACGCCACGTAGGGGATCAGGATTAGCCCGGCCTCGCGGAGCAGCCAGCCCGGCAGGCCAAGCAGCCCTTCCAGCAAGTTCGCACCAACGATCATCAGTGCGCCAGTGAGGCCGCTGGCGGCGGCGTCGAGCAAGAGGGCCCGGCGAAGAAAGACAGAATCAACAGACATGACATCCTCCATTGGGTTGACGATGTCTGCATTCATAAGCAGCCAGTGCAGCCCGTCGATTACCTCGGAGGTCATGGCGTTGCCCCATCCGGCTGTTATGTTTTTCGGCATGAGTTCCACGCAAACCATTGGCGATTACCTGCGGGCTTGGCGGCAGCGCCGCCGCCTCAGCCAACTCGACCTCGCCGGTGAAGCCGAGATTTCCACGCGCCATCTCAGCTTCCTCGAAACCGGCAAGGCGCAGCCCTCGCGCGAGATGGTGCTGCGACTTGCCGATGGGCTCGACGTGCCGCTGCGCGAACGCAACGTGCTTCTGATCGCAGCCGGCTTCGCGCCGGTGTTTCCGCAGCGTGACTTCGCCGACCCGGCGCTCAGTGCGGCGCGCAGGGCGGTCGAATTGGTGCTGGCGGGCCACGAGCCGTTTCCGGCGCTCGCGATCGACCGGCATTGGACCATGGTGATGGCGAACCGCGCCGTCGCGCCGTTGCTCGGCGGCGTGGATCCGTCGTTGCTCAAGCCGCCGGTCAATGTGCTACGGCTGAGCCTGCATCCCAAGGGATTGGCGCCGCGCATCGCCAATCTCGCGGAATGGCGCACGCATCTGCTGGCGCGTCTGCGCCAGCAGATCGCCGCGACCGCGGACGCGACGCTTGCCGCGTTGTTGGAGGAACTGCGGCTTTATCCGGAGCACAGCGCCCGCGCGGCACGGCCGCCGTCAGGCCGCGACTATGCGGGGATTGCGGTGCCGCTCGAACTGGTGACGGAAGAAGGTACGCTGGCGTTCCTGAGCACCACCACCGTGTTCGGCACGCCGGTCGATGTGACGTTGGCGGAGCTTGCCGTCGAGGCGTTCTTCCCGGCGGATGCGGGCACCGCGCGGGCGTTGCGCGGTGCATAGAAGACCCGACTCACAGCGTCTGCGCCGTATTCCCCTTGAACAGGATCGGCCCGGTCGGCCGTCCAGTCGGCGAGCCGCCGGCCGGCTCCAGCGTGATCTCGAACAGCTGATTCGGTCCGGGCGCCGGCAGGTCCTTGAGCCGCAGGTCCAGCGTGCGGGCGCGATCCATCAGTCCCACCGAGACCGGACCGCGCTCACGGCTGGGCAGCGTCCAGACCTCCAGCACACGGCCCGCCGGAACGTTGATCGAGGTGAGCGGCACCAGCACGACGCGGCCGTCGGCGAAGGCGTGCACCACCGCGCCGGCGCGGTCGCCGTCGAGCAGCACCGCCACCATGGTCGGCTGCAGCCGAGCCTGGCGGATTGCAACGCCAAGGCCGATCGCCAAAAACAGCACGGCGAGCGACGCGCCGACCGCAGCGGTTCGCATCACCGCGAGATCATTCCAGAGCCTTGCCCACAGCGAGGTGGTGGCTCGCTGCGGGGCGGCGGCCGTCATCGTGGCTTCGATCCGGCTCCACAGCTTTTCATCGACGGCGTGCGGCTCGGTGGCGTCGTCGAACTCGGCGAAGCGTGCGCGCCAGCGCTCGACCTCGCGCGCGAAGGCAGCATCAGATGAGAGCCGGCGTTCGGCGTCCATCTTGGCTTCTCCTTCCAGCAGGCCGAGCACGTATTCCGCCGCCTGCGTGTGGTGCTCGCGCGCGTCCGTCATCCCATGCACTCCTGCAATGAGATCAGGCCGCGGCGGACCCAGCTCTTCACAGTGCCGAGCGGCACGCCCAGCTTGCCGGCGAGTTCGCCATGCGACAGTCCATGCACATAGGCCAGCACCACCGCGGCACGCCGTTGCGTGTCGAGTTGTTCCAGGCAGCGCCGCAGCGCGCTGGTTTCGGGCAGCCGCGCCAGCGCGCTCTCCGATGCTGGCGCCGCATCCTCGCCGGCGTCGGGGTCAGATTCGAAGCGGCCTTCGTCGCGCAGGATGCTGATCGTGCAATTGCGCAGGATGGCGTAGATCCAGGTGCGCGCCGAACCCTTCGCAGGATCGAACGAGCGCGCCGCCCGCCAAATCCGCATAAACGTGTCCTGTACCGCCTCCTCGGCAAGGTCCTGGCGGCGCAGCATGCGCCGCGCCACGCCGACCATGCGCGGCGCTTCGACGTCGTAGATCACCCGCATCGCCGAGCGCTCGCCGGCGGCGCAGCGCGCGATCGCTGCGGCGAGTTGCGCTTCGGCCGCATGATCTGACGGTGAGGCAGGCGCCATGGCTATTAGGTCCGCTTAGGGTCTCTCAATCCTACGAAAAGACCCGGTGCGGGCCAATCCAACGCTCAATACGCTTGGAAGACGAATTTAGATGCAGGTCCTGCTCACAATTTCTTGACCCACCGGTCCGCATCCGCACCGCGCACCCCTTGCGTAGCCCGCCTGTCGTCGCAGTTGGGCGACAGCGAACCAGGGAGTTCCCCAATGACCCTCAAGTCCATGCTGGCCGCCTCGGCGGCCCTTCTCGTCACCGCCGCCGCAGCGCCGGCCGCGGAGGTTGCCGCACTCACGGGCGACAACACAATCGCGATCGTCGACACCAGCCAGAAGAAGGTGGTGAAGACCTGGAACATCTCGGGCATCAACGGCAAGGTGCTCGGCATCGACGTGCGGCCGGCCGACGGCATGCTCTACGCCGTGGGCTCCGACGGCGGCGTTTACACGGTCGATACCAAGACCGGCAAGGCAACCCAGAAGTCCAAGCTCGACATGATGCTGCCGGCCAATGTTTGGGCCACCGTCGACTTCAACCCGGCGGCCGACCGGCTGCGGCTGATGGGTAACGACGGCACCAACCTGCGCGTCAACGTCGACGACGGCAAGGTGACCAAGGACGGCAACCACAAGTTTGCCGACAGCGACATGCACAAGGGCGAGAAGCCGAACGTCGTCGCCGGCGCCTACATCAACTCGTTCAAGGGCACCAAGGAGACCGCGCTTTACAACATCGACGGCACGATCGGCGCGCTGGTCAAGCAGGCGCCGCCGAACGACGGCGTGCTCAGCGCGATCGGCAAGCTCGGCATCAAGGCGGACAACGTCGCGTTCGACATCTGGTCGGACGGCCAGGGCAAGAACGAAGCCTGGCTGATGGCTGGTGACACGCTCTACAGCGTCGATCTGTCGAACGGCAAGGCCACCATGGCGGCCAAGATCGCGGGCGCCAAGGGGCCGGTGCGCGACATCGCCATCCTGCCGGCGATGTAAGTCCCTCGATGCGGCGTCCCTCGCTGCCGCATCGGACGACCGGCGCGCGTCAGGCAGAGCCCCGCCTGGCGCGCGTTGGGTCTGTGAGAGGGTTGCGGTGCGACTGGCGCTAGAGGTTGACGCGGATCACGCCTGGCGTGTTGTTGTCTGGAAATGCTGTGGTGTAGCCGTACTTGTTCTTCAGCCGTTGGGTATCCCACTTGTCCGTGAATTCTGAACTGTAATTGAACACGAGCTCGGCGCCGTCGCCGCCGTGTTTGACCGTCCGCGCCAGCGCTTCGAGGTCCGGATGCTGGTGGCGCGAGCCGTTGGTGGAGATCAGGAAGCGCTTGGACTCGAAGTGCTTCATCAATTCGACGGAATGCGTGCCCTTGCTGCCATGATGCGAAAGCTTGAACGCATCGATCTTGAGAGGGCCGCCCCCCGCGCGCAGTTTCGTGAGCGAGGTCGACATGATGTCGGCGTGAGCATCTCCGGTGAGTATTGCCTTGCGGCCGTCGAATTCTGCCAGCATGCAGATGCTGGTGCCATTGGCCTCGGACCTGTCCCCTCTGAACTGTGAATCCGCTGCCGCTTCGACCTCAGCGATGGTCAGCGGGCCAAGCTCCTCCAGCCTTTCGACCTCGGCGGGTTCGATCCTGCCCTCCTCTATGGCTTTCTCGACTTCGTCGTCCCAGACCTCCTTCATTTTGTCGAGCTTGGGCCAGGTCGGGGACAACAAGGTCAGCCTCATGCCGTCGGCAAGTGACTTGACGGGAAGCTCCCCATCATCCGGAATGACCACCGATTTGTTGTCGAAGGCGTCGTTCCAGCCCCACGGCGGCCTCGAGTCCGTCCGCGAAGAACAGCCCTTGCAGTGCTCCCAGCTCTTCGAGGTTTCGGCTCAGGTGGCGATAGCCGTTGAACCAGACATCCTTGAAGTTCACCGGAAGATCGGGGTCTTTGACCAGCTTCAACAGTCCTTCGATGTGGTCGGCGTCGACGTGGGTCAATATCAGCAGTTCGAATTGCCGCTGGTTGGCCGGAAGCGCGGCAAAGCGCTGTTTCAGCGTGTCGTAGGCAAGCTGCCGGCCGCCGTCGATCAACATGCGCCGTGGGCGGTTGGCGTCACCGTACTCGATCCAGAGGCAATCCCCCTCGCGGGCGGGGAGCATGTCGATTCGGAATACGCTCATTTTGCTGTCCTCGCCTTTTCGCTGACTCGAACAATGGTGAACGCCTGGCTGGGATCGATCCGTACCGCGACTTGCTGAACCAGCTTGAGCCGGCGCTGGATTTCCGGATCGTCGGCCGCGAACAGCGTCAGGCCGTCGAGCAGCCATGATACGCCGATTGAGAAATACGGCAGGCCGCGTTCAAACGCCTCGACGAGCGCGGCCTTGGCCTCGTCGTAGCACTGCTCGCTGGTTGGGTTGCGCAGCCGCAACGTTGCCTTCAGCACGGCGCCGTCGGGAATATGCGGGTACTGTGCGTTGAGATTGTCGATCCAGCGATGCCACTCGGAACGACCTTGGTCCTCGGTTCGGCCTGCGGCCAGTAAAATGTAGGCGCCGGCGGCGGCGGCCAGCGGGTTGTTGGTTTTTTCGAACAGCAGGTCGCGCGCCTGGTCGACGACGCTTGCGGCCTTCGCGAGCGTCGAGGCCGTCATCAGCCCAGCCATGGTTCCGAAATCCGGGTCCTCCACCGCGACACCGATGCGAACCGTGCGCTCCAGAGGATGCATGCGCAGCATCAGTTCGACCGGGGCCGGGTCCATAAATTCGATGCCGCGCCAAGGAGCTGGAAGCGAAATTGCAAATGTCTCCTTGCGCCATACTGCTTGAACGAAAGCGTGGACTGTTGTCGGGGCGGCCGCGTTGGATGAAAAGCGGTAGAGATAGAATCCCTCCTCGGCGTCGAACTTATCACGGTCGACCTCGCCGCCGACCGCCTCCGCTGCGGGTTGTAGGACGCCATGCCAGGCTCCCCCACTTTGCGGCAGGTGCAGGAGGTGAACGGAAGGCTTTTCGAGTGCGCTCAGCCAATCCTGCAACCGCGTCGGAACAGCGGCGAGATCGGGCCGATTGAAGCTCTCGATGCGGTCGGCAAGCGTGGTCCCGAAAGTCGAATACGACTTGGTGTCGCCGACATCCGGCACCACCACTTCTTCAGCGATGATTTCACCGGAGGGCATGGTGGCTTCGATCAGCCAGCGTCCGGGATCGACGGGGATGTCGATCCGGTTCCCGTCGCGATTTGCGGGGACAGCAACTTCGATTCGGTTGCCGCGAAGCGAATTGCCAGCTGCGTCGATCTGCCGGAGCGAAGCGACGGCGCCCACCCGGGATCCTCTCCCGAGCAGATTTTTCTGGATGCTCAATTTTATTGTGTTCATGGCCCCGCCACCGGGAGCTTGATGCGACGGTATGCCGGCCTGACGTGACTGTCGATCCGCGACACGCCGCCGGGAAACGTGGCAATGAAGTTGTAGCGGCCGGTGGCCAATTGTAACTCCCACTCGCTCTCCTTGCGTCCCGACAGCGGGGCAGATGTCGGAGCGCCGCCAGCGAGTTGGTATTGCAGCGTCGCGTCGCGCAAAGCATCCGGCGGTTCGCTTGCGACGTAGACCAGCGCTTCCGGCGGGCCGTTCATGTAATGGAGGTGGATCTTGGTTTGATCGTCGCTGGTCGGAACCTGCACCTTCTGGTGATCGTTCGCCATTTGCCGCGACACCAAGTGCTCGACCGACTCGGCGAGTTTGTGAGTGCCGACGCGCCAATCGCCCTCCTCGTCATCGCCGCCGAAGTGATCGAGCGTCTTGAGCAACGCGTTGGTATAGGCTGTCGGCTGATCGGGAAATCCATATGCCTTGTCACCCTTCGAGCTCGCGTAGAAGACCGGGAAGCGGCGCGGGGGCCAGGTCGGGATTCGTGGCCTCGCTCGGATGACAACACGCCCCGCGAATTCAGCGGAGACCAAGGTGTCCGACGACGCCCGGCATGCGTCGACAATGAAGCACTGCTCTGTTGCCCTGCACTGCTGCGTGGCCAGGCGCAGCAGCCGGAAGTTGATCGCGCCGTCGAGGGCACTCAGCGGGTCCGCGCCATAGTCGGACATCAACAAGGCTGTTTCGGTGCCGGCGGAAATGCCGTGCCCACAGAAGAAGAACAGCATCAGATTTTGGAAGTCCGTGTTAGCGCGGTTGAACCAATCCTTGATCGCTGCGGTCACGTTATCGGCGTTCGCGGTTTCGACCGCGCTCTCCGCGCCATTCGGTGCAACGAACGGCTTGGGCTCCTTTTCGGAGAGTAGAAGCGACACCGACGAAAGCGGTTTAGTAGGATGACGGAATTTTTCAATCAGCCAGTTCGCGAGCCGACGTGCGGAAAGCGGAGGGGAGGTCAGTTGCGCCATCCCGTCATGGTCCGCGGTTCGCGTGCCGGTGCCGCCGAGCAAATGTGGATATGCGCCGACGCCGATGACGATGGCGTGGGTTGCGGGTCCCGGCGCCGGGACATCGTGCACCAAAAAATCGCTGTGGCACGGCCGCTCCCGCCTGGTGAATGCCTCAAATCGTAACCAGTAACCCTCGCACGCTGCGGTTGCAACTATGTGACGGATTGTTCACCCCTGGCAAGGGGTCCTGAGCCGAGAGTTAGAGTTGATGCGGCGGATCGCTCGACGTCATGCCGCGGCGGGTACGCGTCAACGTCCGGCTTTGCGATCACACTTCGTCGAACACGTCGATTTCGACCGCGCCCGGGAACATGGCACGCCAAGTCTGCAGATAACCCTGCACCGTCGATGTCGCTGGCGATCTTCTGCCGGTTCATCTCGATCGCCTCCGGCGCTTCGTAGTCGATCTCCTGGATGAAGCGTTTGGGGTCGTCGACGTTGCGCAGCAGCCGCATCTTGGCGTTACCGAACAGCTGGAAGTACGACGCGGTGGACTTCATCATCGCCAGCATCTCGGGCGAAACGTCCGGCATCGTGAACCTGAAGTGCAGAATGCGTCGGATCTTCCTCTCCTCGCTCGCCATGTTCGCTCCGCGATTGCCTGATGGGCGATTCGCCCGCCCATTCCATTGTTACATCCGGATCACCGATCGGCTAGTTTGGCCAGGGAAGCAACAGGAGGATGCGGTGCGCCGGACATTTCACATCACCCGAAGGGGTCTGCTGAGCGGCTCCGCAGCGTCGCTGGCCGCGCCGGCGCTGGCCGGCCGAGCGTTCGCCCAGGCGACCCCGGTGTCCTGGCCGACCCGGCCCGTGAAGGTGATCGTCCCCTATCCGCCGGCGGGAGGGGCCGACACGGTGAGCCGCATCCTGTTCACCAAGCTTGGCGAGATTTGGAACCAGTCGTTCGTCATCGACAACCGCGGTGGCGCCGGCGGCACCATCGGCGAGGCGGTGGCGGCGAAGTCCGATCCCGACGGCTACACCATTCTCTATGATGCCACCGCATTCTCGGTGAATCCGGCGCTCTACCCGAAGCTGTCGTTCGATTACGGCAAGGATTTCCAGCCGGTGTTCCTGGCTTCACTGGTGCCCAACATCCTGGTGGCCCATCCCGGGGTGGCCGACAACACGCTGAGCGAGGTCATCGCCACGGCCAAGAAAACGCCGGGCGGGCTCGACTTTGCCTCGTCGGGCAACGGCACCTTGCAGCATCTCAGCCTCGAAATGCTCAAGCACATGGCCAAGGTGCAGATCAATCACGTGCCCTATCGCGGCGGCGGGCCGGCGCTGAACGACATCGTCGGCGGCCAGATCAAGTATTACTTCTCGAACGGCTCTGCGTCGGTCGGTCTTATTCAGGGCGGCAAGGTCAAGGCCATCGTGCACACCGGCAAGGGCCGGCTGGGCACCTTGCCCGACCTGCCGGCCGCGCAGGACACCATTCCGGGCTTCGAGGCCTATGAGTGGAACGGCGTGTTCGTGCCGACCGGCACGCCGAACGCCATCATCCAGAAGCTCAACGCCGGTCTCAACGCCGTCATCAAGCAGCCCGACATCGTCGCGCGCATGAAGCAGCTCAACGTCGATACGCGGACGAATACCCCGGACGAATTCCGCGCCTTCGTGGCGACCGAAACCGAGAAGTGGGGCAAGGTGGTGCGCGAGGCGGGGATCAAGCTCGGCTCATGATTGGGTTTCGCTGCGCTGCCAGTTTTGTCCTGCTGATCGTCAGCCTTAGCTCGACCGCGCTCGCCAACGGCGTCGTCACCGAGCGCAAGGCGGGCGGGCTCGTCTTCAAGAAGACCGATACCATCGGTATCGCGAGCGAGGAGTTGTTCCTGTCGCGTGAAGAGGTGCGCGTCTCTTACGTCTACAACTCGATCGCGAAGACGCCGCAGAACGTCACCATTTCGTTCCCGATGCCCGAAGTGCCGCTCGACGACGGTCCGGATACCGAAGACGCGTTCATGAACGACCAGATTCCGGACAAGCGCAACTACATGAACTTCAAGGTCCGGGTCGACGGCCAGGAGCTCAAGGCGCGGCTCGTGGAGCGCGCCGTGTTCCAGGGCAAGGACATCAGTGTGCGGCTCAAGCGCGATGGCGTTCCGCTGCTGCTTGCGGCGCACATGCAAGAACAGATCAAGCCGCTGCCGGAGGCCGTCAAAACGGCGCTCGTCAAGGAAGGCTTGTTTCAATACAACGAAAACAGCGAGTTCTACAGCGTGAACTGGAACTATCAGGCGCTGTTCGAGTGGGAGCAGACCTTCAAGCCGGGCCCCACCAAGGTCGATATTTCCTACCGCCCGATCGTCGGAGACCCATCGGACTACGGCGACTATTACGACAAGGGCGAAGGCATGAAGCGGTTCTGCGTCGATCCGGCGATCCGGACCGCAATCAGAAAAGTCGGCGGCCGCTACGAGGTGGCGCGGCTCGGCTACGTGCTGAAGACGGCGCGGTTCTGGAACGGCCCGATCGGCAAGTTCCACGTCGTGGTCGACAAAGGCAAGCCGGACAATCTGGTGGCGTTCTGCCCGGCGTCAGCCAAGAAGATTGCACCGACGCGGTTCGAATGGACCGCGACCAACTTCACGCCCGAGCGCGACCTCGAGGTGGTGTTCTTCCTCAGGGGCGAAGATCCGCCGAATTGATGCAGCGCACGGTTCGGCGCGGGCCGGACGCCATGTCGATCGAAAGCTCGGTGCCGGCCGGGAATTCGTCGCGGCTGATGCCACCGGTGTCGAATGCGACCTTGATCGCCTCATTCGCGCGGTTATCGGTTGCTGACAGGGTGTCCGCGTCCGTAGCTTTCGCACGCAGATAGGTCGATGCCGCCACCACGAACGCGACCTTGGCGGCTCCGTTACACGGCGAGCGGGCATAGGCTTGCGCTGCCTGGATCGCGGTCAGTGCGAGCTGGTCCCTGCCGACGCCCTTGCGCGGTGCCGGGTCCGTCGCGTGCGGTGGTAGCTCCAGCCTGGCCACGGGTTCTGCTGCTGGCCCTTGTTGCTGCGGCGGCTTGACCCTGTCCTCGCTATCGGCAGTACGCACGTCCGGCTTCACCGGCTCGACCCGCATCGCCGTCACGGGAAAGCCCTTCGACGCCCAGGACACACCGGCGAATGTGCCGGCAAACAGGGCGATGGCGATTAGCACGAAGCGCAGATTGTCCATTGCAGTGGTCCCCGCGGACACGACCAACTAGCGCGTGCGTCGTTAAGGCGGCGCTAGCGCCGTCGCGGGAACCAGCGGGATCGCGATTGTCGTAACCGTCCGGTTAAGGGCGAGACGGCAATTTTAGTGGTCGACGACCTTGTCGGCGCGCTTCACGACCGCTTCCGGCAGCTCGACGCCGATCGCCTTGGCCGTTTTGGTATTGACCACCAGATCGAGCTTGGCCGCCTGATCGACCGGCAGAGCAGCCGGCTTCTCGCCGCGCAGGATTTTGGCCGTGATGTCGGCAAGCTTGCGCAGCGCCACTGGGTAGTCGATGCCGAGCGACAGCAGCCCGCCCGACTCCACATAGGCCTTGGAGGCGAACATGGTCGGCAGCTTGCGGGCGGTCGCGAGCTCCGCGATCTTGCTTCGGCGTCCACCGAAATGGGGGCTGGGCAGAAACATCGCCATCTGCGACTTGCGGACCTGGAAATTCTTGAACGTCAATTCGATGGTGTAGGGCGGGCGCTCGTGCCGGATCGGCTGCAGGTCGAGCTTGGCCTCCTTGGCGGCGCGTTCGATTCCTGCGAACTGCTCGGCAGTCTCGTTGTCCCACGCCACCGCAAAGCGCCGGCGTCCCGGCAGCGCCTCGGTCAAGAGTTCGACCTGCTTGGCGGCGACTGCGGCGGGTGAAATGTACACACCAGTGACGTTGCCGCCCGGCTTGTCGAAGCTCACCGCATGCTTCTGTACGACTGGGTCGTACTGGGTGGACAGGAAGACGACCGGAACGTTCTTGGCCTGGGCGACCACCGCCTGCAGCCCGATCTCCGGGCCGGTGACTACGATCACGTCAGGCTGCGAGCGCAGCAGGTCGCCGGCGCTGCCGGCCGGTCCGCGCGGATCCGCCAGCGCCTTGTACTCGACGAACACGTTGCGGCCGGCGCGGAAGCCCAGCTCATCCAGCTGGGCGAGGAATGCTTTGTAGTTGTCGCTCTGCGGCGCCAGGATGGCGACGCCGCCGAGGAAGCCGACCCGCCGGATCGTCTTGGGTTGCGCCAACAGAGGGCGCGGCCACAGCGGCGCCGCCGCTGCACCGCCCAGCAGTGTGATGAAATCCCGCCGTTTCATGTCCCAGCCCGACGACCACGCATTTCTGGCGAAAATCTAGCATACTGCGCGGCAGGTATGCACGGGGACGTGATGATAGAAACGACCACGTTGTCGCTGGCGCAAGACGGCCCGCGCAGCTTCGACGCCTACCTGGCCCGTCCGTCGGCGGGTCAACGGCCCGGCATCGTTCTGGTGCACGACATGTTCGGGCTTAATCCGTCGATCCGCTACATCGCGGGCGAATTTGCCCGTCGGGGTCGCGCCGTGCTGGTGCCCAACATGTTCTGGCGTTCGGCGAAGCCGCAGGCGCTGGAGTACGAGGATTCGCAGCACCCGATCGCCTGGGAGCGGCTCAAATCGCTCGATCTCGACGTGGCTTGCGACGACATCGCCACCGCGGCACGCTGGCTGCGCAGCCAGCCGTTTTGGTCTGGCAAGGTCGCGGTGATCGGCTTCTGCGGCGGCGGCCGGATTGCGTTTCTCGCCGCAGCGCGCACCGATGTCGATGCCGCGGTCGCGCTCTATGGGCTGCACATCTCCCAGCATCTCGACGAATTGGGCAAGGTGAAATGCCCGGTGCAGATCCACTATGGGCTACGCGACCAGCACATTCCCAAAGAGGAGATCGAAACGGTGTCGGACGGCATCGAAGCACATCGCGAAACCTACGGCGGGCCGCCGATCGAGGTGCTGGTCTACCCGAAGGCCGGGCATTCGTTCTTCAATCACGTGCGGCCGACGTTCGATCGGGCCGCCAAGCAGCTTGCGACCGAGCGCATCGAGCAACTGCTGGCGAGCCTGGGCTAGTCCTTCATCGTGCGCTTCTCAATCGCCACCAGCGCGTCCAGGCCGGTGATGCGTTGCGCGGCCTTCATCTCCGGCTCGACGCCACCGCGGCCGAGCAGCGGGTCAATCTCGCCCTTGGCCAGCGCCTCGTAGTTATGTCGCACCGCCTTCACGATGGCCGCCAGCGCGCTGCCGGACGATGCCGCCAGCCGGTAGCCGAGCTTGGCAAGATCCGCTGGCGACAGTGGGAAGCCGTTGAAACCGTCGGCCGGCGCGAACATCATCAGCGGCGGCGGGAGTCGTTCGCCGATCTTTTGTAATTCCTCGGCGCTGCGCGACCAGATGAACAGCATGTCGGCGCCGGCCTTGTGAAACGCTTCGCCGCGGCGTAACGCCTCGTCGATGCCATAGGGCCGCACCGCATTGCTGCGCGCGACGATGACCAGGTTCGGATCGGTTCGCGCCGCGATGGATTCTTTAATGCGCTCGACCATGAACTCGGTCGGCACCAGATGCTCGCGGCCAAGATGATGCTCGACCCGGCGCGGCAGCACCTGGTCCTCGATCTCGATGGCGGCGAAGCCGGCCGACTGGGTGAGCGCGATGGTGCGGTGCATGTGCACCGGGTCGCCCCAGCCGCCGCCGGCGTCGAGCACGATCGGCAGGTCGATCGCCGCGCGGATGTCGACGCAGACCTGCGCCATTTCGGGCAGCGTGATGTTGGCTTCGGTGACGCATTTGTACCAGCCGAGCGAGCCACCGCTCAGATAGCCGGCCTTGAAGCCGGCGGACGCGGCCATCCGCGCCATCATCGGATTGAGCACCAGCGGCGCGACAACGAGATCGTTGCCGCGAATGAGATCACTCAATTTTTCCATTTGACTCATTTTCTCCGCTCATGCCCGCGAAGGCGGGCATCCAGTTCTTGGCTCTGGGTCCCCGCTTTCGCGGGGACGAGCGGCATATGTCGTTATTTTCTCAAACCCGCGTCGGTGATGACCTTGGTCCAGCGCTTGTTCTCTTCGGCGATGTGACGGCCGAAATCCTCCGGCGAGCCGCCGAGCCGCGCGATACTCGACGATTGCAGCGACTTGGCAACGTCGTCTGCCTGAAGCGCCTCGTTGGCGGCCTTCGACAATCTGTCGATGATCGGCTGCGGCGTTCCGGCCGGCGCGACCAGCCCGAACCATAGCACCGACACGCAATCCGGTACGCCAGCCTCAATCATGGTCGGCAGATCGGGAAGAATGGTAGTGCGCTTGGCATCGGTGGTGCCGAGCGCAATCAGCTTGCCGGCGGCGACGTGGCCCATCACCGTCGACGCCGGTGAGAAGTAGCCGTGGATACGGTTGGCAAGCAGGTCGGTGACGACCTGCGGGCTGCCGGTGTAGGGCACGTGGGTGATCTTCACGCCGGCCAGCGAATTGAACAATTCGAGCGCCAGGTGCGTCGAGCTGGCGACGCCCGATGATCCGAACGAGATTGCATCGGGCTTGGCCTTGGCGAGCGCGATCAGGTCCTTGACCGTCTTCGCGCCAAGCTCCGGCGTCACCACCAGCACGGTTGGCGTCGACGTCAGCAACGTGATCGGTGCGAAATCCTTGATGAAGTCGAACGTCAGGTTTGGGTTCTGCGCCGCGTTGATCAGGTTGGCGGCGGAGCCGATGTAAAGCGTGTAACCATCCCTGTCGGCGCGTGCCACTGAGGCGGCCGCGATGCTTGACGCCGCGCCGGGCCGGTTTTCCACCACCACTTGCCCGTTGAGAATTTGGCCGATCTTGGCGCCGATCACGCGGGCCGAGATGTCTGCCGTGGTGCCGGCCGGAAAGCCGCTGATGATGCGGATCGGCGCGGCCGGATAAGTCTGCGCCTGTACCGCCGCCAGGCCGGCGGCGGTCATGAGCGCGGCGAGCGCGAGCCGTAACGGCATCGAAGTTCCTCCCCTCACGTTGTGCGGAGCCAAGCATGTTTCGGCGCACATCGCCAGCCGCGTGCGACAACGCGGCCGATCTTGGATTGCGCCGCCGTTCGCGGGTGTGCCAGCATCGCGGCATGACTCGCGCGCTTGACGCCAGCGTACTGATCGTCGGGGCCGGCCCGGTGGGGCTCACCCTCGCCATGGACCTCGCCTCGCGCGGCATCGACGTGACCATGGTCGAGACACGGCGAGCGGGCGAGCCGCCCAACGTCAAGTGCAACCAGGTCTCGGCCCGCTCGATGGAGATTTTCCGCCGGCTCGGCCTCGCCGCGAAAATCCGCGACACCGGCCTGCCGCCGGAATACCGCAATGACGTCGCGATGTGCGTCTCGGCGCTCGGAGCCGAGCTGTCGCGCATCAAGCTGCCGTCGCGCGCTGGCCGCGTGCGCGGCGAGAAGGGCGCCGACGGTCATTGGCCATGCGCCGAGTGGGGCCATCGCATCAACCAGCTCCACCTCGAGCCGCTGCTGTTCGCCCACGCCGCGGAGCAGCCCAACATCCGGATCATCAACCGCGCGCAGTTCGAGGAATTGACCCAGGACGGCGGCGGCGTCACCGCCATCGCCCGCGACCTCGACGGCGGCGAGCGGCTGACCATCCGGTGCCGCTACCTTGCCGGCTGCGACGGCGGTCGCTCGGCGGTGCGCAAGGCGATCGGCGCCGAGCTTGCCGGCATCCCGATCTATCAGCGCGTGCAATCGACCCACTTCCGCGCGCCCAAGCTCAAGAGCCTGCTCCAAGGCGAGCCGGCTTGGATGTATCTGGCGTTCAACCCGCGGCGCTGCGGCACCATGATGACGATCGATGGCCAGGAAACCTGGCTGATCCACAACTTCCTCTACAACGACGAGCCGGACTACGATTCGGTCGACCGCGACTGGGCGATCCGCAACATCATCGGCGCGCCGCCGGACTTCGAATACCAGATCATCTCCAAGGAGGACTGGATCGGCCGCCGCCTGGTCGCCGACACGTTCCAGGACCGCCGGGTGTTCATCGCCGGCGACGCCGCGCACCTCTGGATCCCGCACGCCGGCTACGGCATGAACGCCGGCATCGCCGATGCCGCCAATTTGTCGTGGATGCTGGCTGGCGTGCTGAACGGTTGGGCGGAGCCGGCACTGCTCGACGCCTATCAGGCCGAACGTCAGCCGATCACCGACCAGGTGTCGCGGTTTGCTTTCACCATGGCCAAGCAGGTCTCGCAGCAGCGCCGCGAAATCTCCGCCGACATCGAGCGCGATGATGCCGTCGGCGAGGCGATGCGCGCCAGGATCGGGCAGGAGGCCTACGACCTCTACGTTCAGCAGCAATGCTGCGGCGGGCTCAACTTCGGCTATTTCTACAGCAAGTCGCCAGTTATCGCCTACGACGGCGCCGAGGCGCCGGCCTACTCGATGGGCTCCTTCGAGTCGATCGTCGGTGCCCGGCTGCCGCGCGCCGCACTTCTGGCTACCCGATGGACGTTCGATCTACGACGCGCTGGGCGCGGGCTTCGGCCTGATACGCTTCGACGCGGCGGCGCGGGTCTCCGGCATCGCAGAAGCCGCGAAGCGGCGCGGTGTGCCGCTCACGGTGCTCGACGTCGACGACGCCGCGGCAGCGGCGCTTTATGAGCGCAAGCTGGCGCTGGTGCGGCCCGACCGGCACGTCGCATGGCGCGGCGACGCCGAGCCGCCGGACCCGCTGGAGTTGATCGACACTCTGCGCGGCACCCGCGTCGCGTCACGGGCGCGACGCGAATCTGTGGTCGCTGCCGAGTAGCTAGAGCATTTTCCTTGCCGCTCAAAAAAAGTCACTGCGCGCTTCCGAACAGGATCGGCCGGATGTCGCCGAGGCCCGCGATCGGTGGCGTGCGAACCAGCCCGAACTGAAGTCGGAACGCCTCGTCTTTATCGACGAAACCGGTGCGGCGACCGACATGGCGCGCCGCTACGGCCGCTGTCCGCGCGGCGAGCGCCTCGTTTGCAGCGTGCCGTGGGGACATTGGAAAACGACGACCTTCGTTGCCGCACTGCGGCTCGGCGAGGTCGCCGCGCCCTGTGTGCTGGACGGACCGATGGATGGGGAAAGCTTTCGCGCTTATGTCGAACAGTTCGTCGTCCCGATCCTTAAGCCTGGCGATATCGTGGTGATGGATAACCTTGCAAGCCACAAGGTCGCCGGCGTCCGCGAAGCGATCGAAGCCGCAGGCGCCGAGTTGCGCTACTTGCCGCCCTACAGTCCCGACTTCAATCCGATCGAGCAGTTCTTCGCCAAGCTCAAAGCCCTGCTGCGAAAGGCCTAGAGCGGGATGCGGTTAGGTCGGACCAGATTTTTCCCCGTTCGTCCCCGCGAAAGCGGGACCCAGGGCACGAGTGAGAGCGGTGAATTTGGCCCTGGATTCCCGCTTGCGCGGGGATGAGCGGGAGGTCGGAGCAAGTCGCAGCAACCTCACTACCCGCATCATGCTCTAGGCCAGGCCGCTACGCTACGCCAGCGTGACGATCCCGGTCCAGAACTGCATGAACTTGCCGGTGTCGACGTCGTACTTGCGCACGAACGTGAGCTTGCCGTCGTCGCCGATCCGATAGACCACCTGGCCGGCGGTGAGCGTCGAGCCGTCACGCATCGCCATCGGCAGGATACTGGAGGCGATCAGCAGCCGCCCACTCGGGTCGATGGCGAAAGTGCGCAGGTGAATGGTCGGCGCATCGGCGTTCTGGATCAACGTCGGCTCACCGCTCGCCGGGTTGACGGAGAATACCGCGACGTTGTTCTCGCCGCCGGCGTGCACCCGCTTGCCTTCGTGATCCACGATGCCGGAATTGCGGTTGGTGACATAGACGAAGCGGCCACTGGGATGCACGTGAATGGCGCCGGCGGCCTGGGCGCGGCGGATGTTGTTCGGCTCCGCCAGCGTGGTCTTGATGAAGGCTGGATCGCGCGTCAGCGCGCCGCCCGTCTCGAGCTTGTAGACGTAGAGCTGGCTCTGGCGCTCGACGGAAACGAACACCCACGGCTGGGTCGGATGGAAGTCGATGTGGCGCGGACCGAAGCCAAGGCCATTGCCGGGCTGCACGGACGCCATGTTGGTCAATGCGCCGCCCTTGAAGCCATAGACCTTCAGCGCGCCCGGATCCTCCGGCTTGTTGGGCTCGGCGTTGTTGCCGCGCGCCACCAGGATTGCGCTTTGGTTTCCCGGTGTGGTCAGAATCTGATGCGCGAAGATCCCGGCGTCCGGCTTGCTCGGCTGCGCCACCAACTCGCCGATCGAGCCGTCCGCCTTGATGCGATGCACGGTGATGTTGCTCGGGACATTGAATGCGGTCAGCAGGAATTCACCGGCAGCGTCGACGCTGCAATGGATCGGACGCGACGGCAGGCCGCCGGTTCGCCATGCGCCATGAGCGCGCCCGAGACCGGATCGATGCGGAACGCCTGCGCGATATGCTTGGTACCGGGTATCGTGCCCGGCCCGCCATCGCTCGACACGACGTAGAGATATCGCTTCGACGGGTGTGGCCAGACGTATTGGATGTTGGCACCCGGCGTTGACACGGTGCTGCGCCTCGTCAGGGCCGCGTCGGCCACATCGATGTCGTAGAGCGTGAGCTCGGGTCCGACGCTGCCGTAGAACACCGGCTTCTTCATGGTCTGGCTCCAGGCGATTGACGTTTGAATGGCTGGCGCGGCGGCGGCGCCGGCGAGCAAGGCTGAAAATTCGCGGCGATCGATCATGGCTGATCCTCCCAATGAGCGGCCGCGCTCACACCGGGGGGAACGTCGTGCCGCCCACGCGGCCGATGATAGAAAATTCAGCGGGCTGCTGTCATCGGCTGTGCGGCGGCTTATTCTGCCGCCTGCACGTCCTCGGCGTCGATGAAGCCGCCGGATTGACGCCGCCACAGCGCGGCGTAGTGGCCGTCGGCGCGCAGCAACTCGGCATGCGTGCCTTGTTCGACGATGCGGCCATGGTCGAGCACCACCAGCCGGTCCATCCTCGCGATGGTGGAGAGCCGGTGCGCGATCGCGATCACGGTCTTGCCGGCCATCAGCGTGTCGAGGCTGGTTTGGATCGCAGCCTCGACTTCGCTGTCGAGCGAGGAAGTGGCTTCATCGAGCACCAGGATCGGCGCGTCCTTCAGGATCACGCGGGCAATCGCAACTCGCTGGCGCTGGCCGCCTGACAGCTTCACGCCACGCTCGCCGACATGGGCGTCGTAGCCTCTGCGGTTCCGCCAGTCCTGCAAGGACTGGATGAACTCGTGCGCCTGCGCGAGCTGTGCGGCGTGGACAACGTCGGATTCGCTCGCCTGCGGCTTGCCGTAGCGGATGTTGTCGCGGATCGAGCGGTGCAGCAGCGAAGTGTCCTGCGTCACCATCGAAATCTGCGCACGCAGCAACTCTTGCGTCTTGCCTGCGATGTCCTCGCCGTCGATCAGAATGCGGCCGCGCTCCAGGTCGAAGAAGCGCAGCAGCAGGTTGACCACCGTCGACTTGCCGGCGCCGGATCGGCCGACCAAGCCGATCTTCTCGCCCGGGCGCACATTGAGCGTGAAGTTTTCCAACACGCCGACGTCGCGGCCGTAGCCGAACGTCACGCCCTCGAATTGGATGCGGCCCTTCTCGACCACCAGCGTCTGGGCGCCTTCGCGGTCGGTGAGCTGCAGCGGCACCGCGATCGACATCATGCCTTCCTGCACCACACCGATCTCCTCGAAAATGTCGGTGATGGCGAAGGCGATCCAGCGCGACATGGCGGTGAGCTGGTAAGTCAGCGGCAGCACCATGGCGATGGCGCCGACCTCAACCTTGCCGTGGCGCCACAGCACCAGCGCGATCGCACCGGAGCCGGCGACCAGCACGCCATTGAGCACGGCGAGAATGGTGCCGAACGCCGAGATCAGCCGCTGCCCGGCCTGCATGCGGCCGGTGTGATAGACGACCGCGTCGCGGACGTACTCGTCCTCGTCGCGCGGCCGCGCGAACAGCTTGACGGTGAGGATGTTGGTGTAGCTGTCGACGATGCGGCCCATCAGCATCGAGCGCGCCTCGGACGTGATCTTGGAGCGATCGCGCATCTTCGGCACGAAATAGATCATCAGTGCGATGTAGCCGGCGAACCAGACCAGCACCGGCGTGGCGAGCCAGAGATCGGCCGCCGCCATCATGATCAGCGCGGTGGTGCCGTACACCACGATGTACCAGACCGCGGTGAACGATGAGACCAGGCTCTCGCGCACCGCCGGGCCGGTCTGCATCACGCGGTTGGAGATGCGGCCGGCGAAATCGTTCTGGAAGAACGCCCAGCTCTGCCGCACCACGTGCCAGTGGCTCTGCCAGCGGATCAGATTGGAGAACGGTCCGGCCAGCGCCTGGTTGGTGACCATGTAGCGCGCGAACACGATGGCGGGCCGCGCCACCAGCATGACGAACGCCATCGCGGCGAGCCATGGCCACGTGTCGGCGAGGAAACGATCCGGCTCGACCTTGGAGACCAGCGTCACCACCTTGCCGATGAACCACGGCACCGCGGTGTCGAGCAGCGCGACGAACAGCTCGATCACGAACAGCAGAATGAACAGGCCCTTCGCCTGCTTCGCGTAGTGCCAATAGAAAAGGATCAACTGCGCCGGCGGCTCCGGATGCTCCGGGGTCGCGGTCGGATTGATCAGTTTCTCGAAGAACCGGATCATCGCAGTTCGTCAGTTCAAAGCTCATAAGTGCCGCGACCTGCGGCATTGGGCACGGCAATTCCGGATTTTTCGGGAATCATGATCGCGGCGGAGGTTTTAGACCTAAGCGCCGTTCGTGACCAGAGTAGGGCGGGGGCTACTCGATCACTTCGTCGGCGGCGGCCTGCAGCGCCAGAGGTATGGAGAGTCCGAGCGCCTTGACCTGTGAGATTTATTGCCGCTTGAGCGTGTAGATCACGTTGCTCAGTGCGGTCAGCGCCGTGTTGCGGTCGCGAAAATGATACGAATATACGCCGGTCTTGCACTTGAGGTCGACGCCGGGGACCGTTCCTTTCTTGAACCCGAGCCGCACCGCCGCCCCGGTCGGGTTGGGCTCCGGGAGGTTGCCCTGGAACATGGCGTCGGCTTCGTAGTCGGTCATCTCGTACTCGGCGCGTTTGCAGGCCAGCGACTTGTTGCGCGACACCACCTCGCGCGGACTAAAGGTGATGACCTGCTTGAGCAGGCGTTGGCCTTGAGCCGTCAGTGTGGCGCGTTGGCTCTCTTCGGTCCATGGTGCGGGCTGCGCCTCGACGATCTCCCAGGTGCCGAGCAGCGAAATGTTCTGCGCGCTGGCACCAGGTATCGCGGTGATGAGCGCAAGCGCGACGAGAAATTGTTTGATCATGACCGCGCGTCCGCGTCGAGCCGTTTGGCGTGGGTACGCAGGCATGATGGGCACAGGCAATCATCGCCCTCGGTCGGCATCGGCAGCCGATAGGCTTCCTCGGCGCACCAGCAACGGCCGTCACGGCCGCCGGTGCCGCAAGTGAATGCGGCGCCGCAGCGCGCACAGGTCAGATCGCGCAGCGAGGCGGGCTGCATTGTCATCGTGCGTGCTTTCCAGGATTCCAGCCGTGGCTGGCGAGGAATTTCTCGCCGATCTCGATCGGCTCATCCTCGAGCGGCGTTGCCAGCGTATCGTTCCAGCGGTTGAGAAAGCCGAACAAAGAAATGACGCCGACGATCTCGACGATCTGCTCCTCGGTCCAATGCTTCTGCAATTCAAGGAATATGTCGTCGGTGGCAGCGTTGGGCACAGCGCTTGCAGCAACCGCAAGATCGAGCGCGGCGCGCTCGGCCGTGCTGTAGAGCGGGCTGGTCTGATAGTCCCAGACCGCCGCGAGCTTCTCGTCGGCGACGCCGAAATGCAGCGCGCCGCCGGCGGTGTGAGCCATGCAGTACTGGCAGCCGGCGGCGCGGCTGGATACATGCGCGATCAGACGCTTGAAGCCGCGCTCGACCTTGCTGTCCGGATCCCAGACCGATGCGGTCATCTGCGCGAACGCTTTCGCCATCTTCGGCCGCCGCTGCATGATCAGGATGCTGTTCGGTACGAAGCCAAGATTGTGGCGCATGGTTTCGAACTGTTCCTTCAGCTCGGGCGTATGTCCGGCAGGCAACGGCGCGAGCCGTGGGGCAGGTCTGACTTTTTGATCCACGGTGTGCTCCCAACGGTTGCGGGATGAAGCAGAGAGGGGGCGGCGCAAGATAGCATGCCGTGATCGGATACTCACCCGATCCGGCTGATTGCGCCTATTTCGCGGGGCCAAGATGGACAATTTTTTCGACAGGGCCTGTGTTAAAAGCGAGCCGACATCCTGAGTCACGAGTGAGGACAGTGCAATGATCGATCTCTATTACTGGACGACACCGAACGGCCACAAGGTCACAATTTTTCTGGAAGAGACCGGAACGCCCTACAAGATCATTCCGATCAACATCGGCAAGGGCGAACAGTTCAAGGCGGAGTTTCTCGCGGTCTCGCCGAACAACCGTATTCCAGCGCTGGTCGATCATGAGCCGGGCGGCGGCCAACCGATCTCGGTGATGGAGTCCGGTGCGATGCTGGTCTATCTCGCCGAGAAGACCGGCCAGTTCCTGCCCAAGGAGCCGCGTGCGCGCGCCGACGTGATGCAGTGGCTGTTCTGGCAGATGGGCGGGCTCGGGCCGATGTCCGGCCAGAACAATCATTTCAGCCGCTACGCGGTCGACAAGCTGCCCTACGCGATCGAGCGCTACAACAAAGAGGTCAATCGGCTTTACGGCGTGATGAACAAGCGGCTCGCCGACCGTCCGTTCCTCGCCGGCGAATATTCGATCGCCGACATGGCGAGCTATCCTTGGGTGGTGCCGCACGAAAATCAGGGCCAGAAGATCGGTGACTTCCCGCATCTCAAGCGCTGGCTCGACACTATCGCGGCGCGCCCGGCGGTGAAGCGCGCCTACGAGTTGGCGCCCAAGATCAATCCGAATGTGGGCGGCATCCGCACCCCGGAAGAGCGCGCCATCCTGTTCGGCCAGACTGCGCAGTCCGTGGCCGAGGCGGCGCGCAAGGCGAGTTGAGCGCGTTAATACGCTGCCGAAACGATCCGGGCCGCTCTCGCGAGCGGCCCGTTTTTTTTGAGGGCTCTCGATGTCATTGCCGGGCATAGCCGTCCGAAGGACGGCGTCGCTTCGCTCGCCTATGACCCGGCAATCCATCATTGCATGAAGTGATGGACCACCGGGTCAAGCCCGGTGGTGACGAACGGAGAATGCACTACGTGCCACGGCCCCACAGGCCGCAATAGCGCCGCGCGATGATCGGCAGCGAAGTGGCGTGGGCAGGGAGGTTAGCGAACTTGGCGAGCTTGAATTCCTTTTCCGCGTCGTTCCAGCACTTGCCCTCCTGACCGAGCTTCTTCATCTCAGCGGAGGCTTCCTGCAGGATCTCGAACTGCTGCTCGGCATCCTTCTTGGTGCCGAACCGGCCGCCGGCGTCCGGATGACCGGGGATCAGCTTGTCCCAATCCATCGCCAGGATCTTCTTGATCGAGGCTTCCGCTTCGAGCGGATAGAAGTCGATCACGCCAAAGCCTGGCACCCGCCCGATCGGCAGCAGGTCGACCACAAAGATGATCTTGTCCTTCGGCAGGTACATCACCAGCGTCGAGTCGGAATGGTTCATGCCGACATACTTCAGCTCCAGCGTGGTGCCGCCGAGCTTCAGGGTTCGGCCACGGTCGCTTATCGATTGATCGGGCAGCGGCGTGTTGGGGTCGGCAAGCGGCGCGAGCCGCGCCTTGACGTTCTTGTGCGCCAGGATGGTGGCGCCGGCGTCCTTGAAGGCTTTGCCGCCGGCGATGTGGTCGTAGTGGTGATGGCTGTAGATCAGATACTTGATCGGCTGGTTGGTGACTTTCTTGATCTCGTCGACGTACTGCTGGCCGCCGTTCGGCCGGCCATGCGCCACGGGGTCGGTCGCGATCACACCCGCCTTGGTGACGATGAAGATCGCCTGATGGTTGCCGTTGCGGAACAGATAGACGTTGTCGGTGCCGTCGACCTTCTTGGTCTCGATCTGCGGCCGCTGTGCCTGCTGAGCCTGCGCCGGCATGGCGAGCGCCGCGGCCAGCAACGCGGCGCCGACGGATGTAAACAACACTCGTGACATAGTCGCCCTCCCTTGGACGTTTCTTCGCGGCCTAAAATCGGTCGGCCGCGTCCCGTAATGTTACCGCAACAGCGGGACCTTTCCAGGCGGGTCGAAACGAAACGGGCCGCCCTCGCAGGCGGCCCGGCACTCGTTAGGTTGTCGAGTGAAGGCTTAGGCGCCGCGGCCCCACAGCCCGCAATAACGCCGCGCGACGAAGCCGAGGCCGTTGGCGTAGCCAGGCAGGGTGGCGTACTTCTCCATCTTGAATTCCTTCTCGACGGTGTCCCAGCACTTGCCCTCCTGGGCTTCCTTCTTGATCTGCGCCGAGGCCTCCTGCATCAGCGTGAGGACGTTCTGCACATCCTGCTTGTTGCCGAGCCGGCCATTCGGCGCGCCGGGATGGCCCGGGATCATGCGCTCCCAGTCCAGCGCGATGACCTTCTTGAGGAAGTCCTCGGTCTCCAGCGGATAGATGTCGATGAAGCCGCGACCCGGGAATGAGCCGACCGGAATGGTGTCGACCACGAAGATGATCTTTTCCTTCGGCAGCCGCATCACCAGCGTCGAGTCGGAGTGGTTGAGGCCGAGATAGAGCAGCTCAAGCGTGGTGCCGCCGAGCTTGATCACCTTCTTGTTGCCGACCAACTCGTCGGGGATGACAGTATTCGGGTCCTTCAAGGTCTTGAGCCGTGCGGTGGCATTCTTGTGCGCGATCACGCGCGCGCCGGCATCCTTGAATGCCTTGCCGCCGGCGATGTGGTCGAAGTGGACGTGGCTGTAGATCAGATACTTGATCGGCTTGTCGGTGATCTTCTTGATCGCATCGACGTACTGCTGTCCGCCGGTCGGCCGGCCATAGGCGACCGGATCGGTGGCGATGACGCCGTCCTTGGTGACGATGAACATCGCCTGATGGTTCTGGTTGCGCCAGATGTAGACGTTCTCGGTGCCTTCGACCTTGGTGGCCTCGGTCGGCGGCCGCTGCGCCTGTTGCGCCATTGCCGGCATGCTGATCACAGTGGCCAGCAGCACGGCAGAAATCGATAGAGTGAAGCGTCGTTCCATGGTCGCCCTCCTGGAATGGTTTCTTGGTGCCTTGAAGCTAGAGAAGGGCGCTGATGTAATACTATTACATCGCAAAGAACGTCGCCCGTCCGAGGCAATAACACGACAAAGCGCGCGCCTATTCCGGCGCGCGTCCCGGCTCGCTACCGCTCAATGGATTATTGATCGCCGCCGACGAAGCCCGCGATCTTCCAGCCTGCCGCGTCCTTGGCATAGCAGAGCTGATCGCCGCCGAGCGGGCTGAGCGCATCAGCCGGCACGTAGCCGACCTTGCCGGAAGGCGCGACCACCCGCAGCATCGGTAGCTGGCCGGGCGGAGGCTCCGGTCCGTCCGCTTCCATCACACGGACGAAATGCATGCCGAGCTTCTCGACGACCGGCGCGCTGATTTGCGCGGCGCTGCGCAACTCGATCCCGGGTTGCGCCGGATAGCCCCACTCCGAAGGTTCGGTGCCGGTTTCCTTGGCGAGATTTTCGAGCTGCTTCATGTCAAACATCGGATCGGCCGGCGCGCAGATCGTGTCCTTGCGGTCCGGCAGCGCCATGCCAGTCGGATCGGCGGCATAGCCGGCCAGCGCTTCCCAGCCCGAGCCGTCCTTGGCGTTGAGGTCGAGCGCCCGCGTCAGATTGTCGATCCCGGCCCGCTTCTTGTCGGCGCGGTCGCCTTTTTCGCCGAGCCAGAAGAAATCCTTCGCCACCACCAGCTTGGTGAGCCCGGCGCGATCCTTGCGCTTCGCAAGATCGGCGATTTGGTTGCGGAAGACGTCGAAGCTCGGATCCTTGACGGGCTGCGGCGCAGTGATTGTCACCGGCTGATAGGGTTTCGGCGCCGCCTGCGGCGGTTGCGCGGCCTGCTGCTGCTGCTGTTGTTGTTGTTGTTGCGGCTGCGTCGCGGGTCCCGGCGCCAATGGCTTCGACTGCTGCGGTGCGCCCGGCGGCGGGAGAGGCCTCGGCTGCTGGCTCTGCGACAGTGCCGGCGCAACGGCCAGCAGCAATGCGTAGGTGGCACACGACAACAAGACGGCACGGCGCATCGGAACGGCTCCTCGGAAACGAGTTTATTGAGCTGACGCCGAAATTGCGACCGCCATACGGCGGGTAACAAAGAGCGATGGTTCGTTACGATTGCTGACCACATCGGAGCGGCCAACGCTATTCTACCGGTCCATCAAGTCCTTCCATTTGGTTTCCCATGCCCACCGTACCCATCGTGCCTTACGTGCTGCCAATCGCGCTGTTGCTTGCTTCCAACGTGTTCATGACGTTGGCCTGGTATGGCCACCTGCGGTTCAAGGAAACGCCGCTGCTCGGCGTCATCCTGGCGAGCTGGGGGATTGCCTTTGTCGAATATTGTCTTGCCGTGCCAGCCAATCGATGGGGCAACGCGGTCTATTCGACGGCGCAGCTCAAGACCATGCAGGAGGTGATCACACTCGTCGTGTTCGCCATCTTCTCGGTGATCTATCTCAAGGAGCAGTTCAGCTGGAATCACGCCGTAGGGTTCGCGTTCATTGCGCTGGGAGCGTTCTTCGTGTTCCAGAAATGCTAGCGTCGCACGAGGCGGATCTCGAATGATCGATATCGTCAGCGGACACGCCGCTATCGACAGGTACCTTGCCGATGGCTACGCGCGCGTGCGGGGCATGTCGTCACGCTTCGCCGCCGCGATCTGCGGTCACGTGATCCGCAGCCAGACCGAGTTCGGCATTTCCGGAGACCTGGCGGAGATCGGTACCTTCGAGGGACGCTTCTTCATCGCGATGGCGCTAGGCTTGGCCGCCGGCGAGCGTGCGATCGGAATCGACACGTTCGACTGGCCGAATGCCGGCGTGCATGATCGCCTGCTGAGCCATTGCGCGGCGGCGGAATTGCCGCGTGACCGCTTCTGCACCTGGAAGATCGATACACGGTCGCTGTCGCCGGACGATCTGCGCAGCCAGCTTCAATCCGCAACGGTGCGCTTCATCCATATCGACGGAGAACACACCGATGCGGCGCTCAGCCACGACCTCGAATTGGCCCATCACGTCCTGCATCCAGCCGGCGTGATCGCGGTGGACGACATGCTGCATCCCGGCTATCCGGAGCTGATCGTCACAGTGCTGAACTATCTCGATCGCCATCCGGGCATGGTGGTGATGTGCATCATCGACCGCGAGGACATATCCGCGGCGGCGAAATTCCTGCTCTGCCGCGCCGACGCGGCTGCGCGATACGAGCAGGACCTGATGGCGAGCTTCCCGCGCTTCCACTACACGGTCGGCGCCGAGGTGAGAGGCCGGCTCACGCTGGTGCTCACGCCCAAGCCGACGATGGCGGACATCGGCTGGGACAGTTGACGTTCCGCGGAAGCTATTTCTTGCCGAGGCTGCCGAGCACACCGCGAACGATCGCTTTGCCGAGCGCGCTGCCGACCTGTGTGGCGACCGAACGCGCGACCTGCTTGGTCACCACCTCGCCGGTCGACATGCGTCCGCGCGGGCGTCCGCCGCGTGGTCCGGGCGTGCTGCCACCCCCCAGCACGTCGCCGATCACATCGCCCCAACTGCCGCCTGGCGATGGCGGCACCTCAGGTGGCAACGGTGTGCGCGGCATGCGGGGAACGGAGGAGCCGCCGGATCGCGGCTGCGTTGGCGGCCGCATCGGCTCCGGCTCCTCACGCGGCGCCTGGCCCCAGGGGCCAGGACGGCTGGTCGGCGCCTTTGGCGTATCCGGCGTCTGGCCAACGCGACGCTGCAGGATCTCGTAGGCGGATTCCGGATCGATCGCCTGATCGTACTTGCCCTTGATCGGGCTCTTGGCGATCACCGCCTTGCGCTCCGCTGGCGTCACCGGCCCGATGCGCGCGGTGGGTGGCGCGATCAGCGCGCGCTCGACCATCGACGGCGTGCCGTTGCCTTCGAGGAACGACACCAGCGCCTCGCCCTTGCCGAGCTCGGTGATGACCTTCTCGGTCTTGAGCTTGGGATTCGGCCGGAACGTTTCGGCCGCCGCCTTCACCGCCTTCTGGTCGCGCGGCGTAAACGCGCGTAGCGCGTGCTGCACGCGGTTGCCGAGCTGAGCCAGCACCTTGTCCGGCACGTCCAATGGATTCTGGGTGACGAAATAAACGCCGACGCCCTTGGATCGGATCAGCCGCACCACCTGCTCGATCTTGTCCATCAGCGCCTTGGGCGCTTCGTCGAACAGCAGATGCGCCTCGTCGAAGAAGAACACGAGCTTCGGTTTGTCGAGATCGCCGACCTCGGGAAGCTTCTCGAACAGTTCGGCGAGCAGCCAAAGCAGGAAGGTGGAATAAAGCTGCGGATTCTCCATCAGCCGGTCGGAGGCGAGGATGTTGATGATGCCGCGGCCGTCGCGGCCGGTGCGCATCAGGTCGTTGATCGACAGCGCCGGCTCGCCGAAGAATTTCGCGCCGCCCTGATTTTCCAACACCAGCAGCTGACGTTGCACCGCCCCGACCGTGGCGTTGGCGACGTTGCCGTATTTCTGGCCGATCGTCTTAGCGTTCTTCGACAGGTAATTGAGCAGTTCGCGCAGGTCCTTGAGATCGATCAGACCTTTGTTGACGCTGTCCGACGCGCCGAACTCGTCGTCGGCGAACTTGAAGGCGATGTTGATGACGCCTTCCTGCGTGTCGTTCAGGCCGAGCATGCGCGAGATCAAGAGCGGGCCCATCTCGAACACGGTGGTGCGGATTGGGTGGCCTTGTTCGCCGAACAGATCCCAGAACACCACGGGAAATTCGTCGGGTTGATAGTTTATGCCGATGTCCTTGGCGCGCTGGAGCAGGAAATCCTTCGGCTCGCCGGGCGCAGCGACGCCGGACAGGTCGCCTTTGATGTCCGCCGCGAACACCGGGACCCCGGCGCGGGAAAAACCCTCGGCCAGCACCTGCAACGTGACGGTCTTGCCCGTGCCGGTCGCGCCGGTCGCCAGCCCGTGCCGGTTGGCCAGCCGCAACGTGAGGTATTCCGGTTTGCCGCTCTTGCCGACGAAAATCTTGTCAGCCGGATTTTCGTTCGCCATGTCCTGCCTTTGGTGCTTGGCTTCAAACGCGCGTCGGGCGAAGCTTAGTGCAACCGCCTGCGTTCGCCCAGGGCCGCCGCGCGATCGGGAAAGGAAAGCGATATCGTGATCCGAGCCATGCTCAATGTGATGCTGACTTGTGTCGTCGTCGTGGCGGCGCAGGAGTCAGCAGCGGCGCAGGACTGGCCGCAGCGGCCGCTGAAGATCATGGTGATCGCAGCGCCCGGCGGACTTCCGGATGCGATGGCGCGTCTGGTCGCCAAGCATCTGACGAGCGCGCTCGGTCAGCCGGTGGTGGTGGAGAATCGTCCGGGCGCCGGCGGCAACATGGCGGCCGCGGCGGTCGCGAAGGCGGCGCCCGACGGCTACACGCTGCTGCTCAGCGGCACCAACCACGCCGTCAATCCGACGCTGATCCCGGATGCCGGTTTCGATTACGAACGCGATCTCTTGCCGGTGACGATGGTCGCCGAAGCGAACATGCTGCTGGTGGCGCATCCTACGCTGCCCGCTAACAATGTTGCCGAGTTGGTGGCGCTGGCGAAACAGAAACCCAACTCGGTCGCGGTCGCGATCTCGCCGGTGGGCACGCCCAATCATCTGGGCGCTGAGCTGCTGATGCAGCGGGCCGGCATCGACCTGACCATCGTGCCCTATCCCGGGATTGGCCCCGCCATGCCGGATTTGCTGGCGGGCCGCACCCAGATTGCGATCTCCGCCATATCGTCGATGTATCCGCATGTCGCGGCCGGCACGCTGAAAGCGCTGGCGGTGACACGGCTGGTGCGTTCGCCGTTCGCGCCGCAGATTCCAACGGTGGATGAATCCGGCCTCCCAGGCTTCGACGTCAACGCCTGGGTCTGCCTGATGGCGACTGGCGGCACGCCCGAGCCGATCATCGCTCGGCTCAATGCCGAGGTGCGCAACATGATGGCGTTGTCCGACGTGAAGGAGAGCTTTGCCAAGCAGGGCCTGGAAGCGTCCACCATGTCGCCTGCGCAGCTTGGCAGCTACATCAAGGCCGAATCCGACAAATGGGCCAACGTACTCAAGAACGCGAGGGTCAGGAAACCATGATCAAGATCACGCCCATGATGAAGGACCTGCTGGACAACGCGCTCGCCGATGGCACGCCCTGCCTGATCGGCACCGCGTCAAAGGATGGCCATCCGCAGATCAGCCCAAAGGGCAGCGTCGCGGTCTTCAACGACGACACGTTGTGTTACTGGGAGCGCAGCCACCGCACCTCGCAGGCGCGTATCGGCGAGAATCCGCACGTGATGGTCTACTACCGCAACCCGGCGCGGAAGGAGAACCCGTATCGCGCCGGCTGCATCCGCTTCCACGGTAAGGCGCGAATCGTCACCAGCGGGCCGGAGCGCGACAAGGCTTGGACTCTGACCAATCACGAAGAGCAGTCGAAAGATCCGGAGAAAAAGGGCGCCGCGGTCCTGATCGACCTCGACTTGATCGAGCAGATCGACAGTCAGATCATCATGAAACGCGATTGAGGCGCGCATCATCCCGACTTTTTTGACGCGGCCTTCAAGCTGTTGGTATCGATCCCGGCTTTGCGCAGTCAGGACGGCGCTAGTCTCCTCCGCCGATATAGCCGGTGATGCGCCAGCGGCCGCGCGTGTCCTTGCCGTAGCAGAGCCGCTCGACATAGAGCGTCGTTAGCGAACCCGGCGCGACGAAGCCGGTCTTGCCCGACGGCATGACGACCCGCGCCCAAATATTGAGGAGAGGGTTCGGATCGTTGTCCGCAGCGGGGTCGTCGAGCTTGCGCACGAAATGCAGCTTCAGCGTCTCCATCACCGCCGCGCTGGCTTGCGGGGCTGTGCGCACCGGCGTCGATACGGCGCGCGGATAGGCCCAGTCCAGCCCGTGGGTGCCCGTCGCATCGTACAGCTTCTCCAACGCGGCGTCGTTGTAGACCGGCTCGCCTGGCGCGCAGATCACGCCACGGCGCGCGGGATGCCGGGACGCGGCGCGCTCGGCCGTCACGGCCGCGAGCCGATCCCACGCATCGCCGCCCTCATGATCGAAGTGAAACGCCCTGACGAAATTGTCGGCTGAGGACTTTCCCGCCTCGAACGATCCGCCGAAATCGCCCTCCCAGAAGAAACCTTGCGGTACCACGAGCTTGATCAAATCGGTCTTGGAGCGTCGTTTGACGATCGCGGCAAGTTCCTTGCGGAACGCCTCCAACCCGGCGTCGGCAAGCGGACGCGGCAGGGTGAGTGGGACTGCGCCGTATGGCTTGGGCGGGGGTGGTAGTGGCCCGCCCTGCTGAGCAATTGTCGGCCGGACGACGGTCGCGACTATGACCAGCGCAAGCGCGATCAGGCAGAAGGACGACATGGGGCCGTGGTGGCGCATCTTCCTATCTCGCGATGAAGCGGGTCACGATAGCGCGGGAATGCCTGCCAAGCGACGGGCACCCTTGATTCAATGCCAGCTCTCCAGCACGCTGAATTCAGGCGGCGGGTGACACGACGCGCCGCGGTGCAAGCACGGGAGCAAGATCGCATGGCCACCCATCGTCTCGACGCAGGACCCGACACCGTGCATTGGGGATTTTTCGACGCGGCGCTCAAGCCGCTCATCACCGTCGACTCCGGCGACACCGTTACCTTCTCCACGGTCTCCGGCCATCCAAACCAGGTTCCGAAACCGGGCTCGGGTCTCGCGATCCCGCCCGCACTGTCCGCGATCCACGAGAAGCTGCAGCCGAAGCTTGGCGGCCCGCACATTCTCACCGGGCCGGTCGCGGTGCGCGGCGCCAAGGCGGGACAGGTGCTTGAGGTCCGCATCAAGTCGATCGAACTCAACTACGACTGGGGCTACAACACGGTGCGGCCGTTGGCCGGCGCGCTGCCGGACGATTTCCACGAGATGCGCGTCATGCACATTCCGCTCGACAAGAAGCGGAACGTGGGAACGCTGCCATGGGGGCTGGAACTGCCGCTCAAGCCGTTCTTCGGCATCATGGCGGTGGCGCCGCCGCCCGGCTGGGGCGCGATCCCGACGCAGCCGCCGCGCAAGAACGGCGGCAACATGGACAACAAGGAACTGGTCGCCGGCACCACGCTCTATCTGCCGGTCCATGTCGACGGCGCGCTGTTCTCCTGCGGCGACGGTCACGGCGTGCAGGGCGATGGCGAGGTCTGCGTCACCGCGATCGAGACCGGGCTGATCGGAACGTTCGAGTTGATCGTGCGGCCCGACATGAAGCTGGAATGGCCGATGGCGGAGACGCCGACCCACATCATGACCATGGGTTTCGATCCGGACCTCGACGACTGCGTGGTGATCGCGCTGCGCGATATGATCAAGCTCATCTGCGCGCGCACCAACTTGTCGCGCGAGGACGCCTACACGCTCTGCAGCCTGGCTGCCGATTTGCGCGTCACCCAAGTGGTCAACGGCACCAAAGGCATCCATGTCATGCTGGAGAAGAATCTCCTGCGCGCGTAGCGCCAAATTCCACAGCCCTGGCAAAGGGTTGCGGCGTCACCTGCGACATTCTGGCATGTCCGCGCCGGGCGGAGTATAATTGCCGCGCTGACTGATTTTCGCCTCGCGCCCGGATGGTCATGCCGCGCTGCGAGTCCGGACGCAGCCATGACGCTTGACCCAAAAGCCACCGCAGCGCTCGGCCTGCACCGGTTCGGCTTCGGCCCCCGGGCGGGTTCGATCGCGACAATCGCGTCCGACCCGCGAGGTGCGCTGCTGGCCGACCTTGAACGACCCGCCGCGGGCCGCATCGACAGCAATCCAGACTTGATGAGCAGCGCGCAATCGTCGCGCGCGGCTTTCGAGTTTCGCGCCGAGCGCCGGGCGCGGCAGATCGTTGCCAAGCGAGAAGCGGACCGTCGGCGAGCCATGGAAGGAACCGCCACGGACGAGTCGATGGCCCCGAGCACCGAAGCCGCGGCCACCACGCCGGCTGCGGAGGAGTTGAACGTCGAGCAACGGATTTTTCTCAACGAAGCGAAAGCCCGCATCGACGCGGCCGTCAACGCCGAGGTTGGATTTGTCGAACGTCTGGTCTGGTTCTGGTCGAACCATTTCTGCGTGTCCGCCGATCGCGTTCCCAACATGGCCGGCGGCTACGAGCGGGAAGCGATCCGGCCGCATGTGCTCGGCCGATTTGCCGACATGCTGCTTGCCGTCGAGAGCCATCCGGCGATGCTATTCTATCTCGACAACTCGGGATCGATCGGGCCGAACTCGGTGGCTGGCATCAACCGCAGCCGCGGCCTGAACGAAAATCTCGCCCGCGAAATTCTCGAGCTGCATACCCTCGGCGTGCGCACCGGCTACTCCCAGGCCGACGTCACGCAGTTTGCGCATGTGCTGACCGGCTGGACGATAGTTCCCAACATGGGCAATCCGGAGCATGGCGGCGAGTTCGTGTTCAACAAGCGCATCCACGAGCCCGGAGCGCAGACCATTATGGGCAAGGTCTATCCGGAAGGCGGCGCCGAGCAAGGCCGTGCGGTGCTGGCCGATCTCGCGCGTCACGCCGCGACGGCGAACCATGTTGCGCAGAAATTTGCTTGCCATTTCGTTGCCGATCAGCCGCCGCCGTCCCTGGTCGAGCGGCTGGCCGCGTCGTTCCGAAACACCGAGGGCGATCTCAAGGAGTTCGCCAGGACGCTGGTCACCGCGCCGGAAGCTTGGCAGCCGGTGCGATCGAAGCTCAAGCGGCCGAGCGAATGGCGCATCGCCGGCTATCGCGCCGCCGGACTCAAGAATCCGGACGCCCAGCGCGCGGTGCGCTCGCAGGCACTGATGGGCGAACCGCTGTGGCGGCCGCCGGCACCGAAGGGTTTTTCGGACGAAGCGGCGCCGTGGGTCGACGGAATGGCGTTGCGGCTCGACGTCGCCAATGCGTTCGGCGAACGCGTCGCCGAGCGCATCGATCCGCAGGAGGCGCTTGAAGAATCGCTCGGCCCGCTCGCATCGCAAGAGACCAGGCAGACGGTTGCGCGCGCCGAAAGCCGGGCGCAGGCGTTCACCCTGCTGCTGATGGCGCCGGAATTCCAGCGGAGATGACCATGTCGCCCCATGCCGTTTCGCGCCGTGAATTGCTGCTCGCCTCGGGCGTGCTGTTCACCTGGGCGCACCTGCCGAAGCTCGCACGCGCGGAGGGCCGCGATCCGCGCCTGCTGGTCATCGTGCTGCGCGGCGGATTGGATGGTCTCGCCACCGTCGCGCCGGTCGGCGATCCGGCCTGGCTCAAGCTGCGCGGCGATCGCGCGTTGGTGCTCGACGGCAAGACGCCGGCGCTGCCGCTGGATTCGTTTTTCGCCCTCAATCCGGCAATGCCGAACCTGCACCGGCTGTATCAGGCCCGACAGGCGACAATCGTGCATGCCGCCGCCACGCCGTATCGGGAGCGTTCGCATTTCGACGGGCAGGACGTGCTGGAGAGCGGCCTCGTCAGGCCGGCGCGAAGCGATTCCGGTTGGCTCAATCGCGCCTTCGCCGCGCTCGAGCCGGAGCCACACGGCAGGCCGCAAGGACGGCGCGTGTTCGCGGTCGGTCCGGTGGCGCCGCTGGTCGTCCGCGGCCCGGCGCCGGTGATGTCTTGGACGTCGCCACGGCTGCCGCCGGCAAGCGACGACACCATGATGCGGCTGGTCGAGCTTTATCGCCACACCGATCCGGAGCTCGCCCGCGTGCTGGAGGGCCGCGCCGGCCTGGTCAACATGACGCGGGCCGGGGGCATGGACGCCATGACCCCACGTGAAATCGTGCCCGGCGTGGTCGGCATGGCCCGCGTGCGGGAGTATTTCGCCGAGGCGGCCGGCACGGCGGCCAAGTATCTCGCTCGCCCGGACGGACCGCGTGTCGGTGCGCTCGCGTTCAACGGCTGGGACACGCATGCGAACGAGGGCGCTATCGACGGCCTGCTGGCGGGATTGCTGGGCGCACTCGACGGCGCCATCCACGCGGTCGAAACCAACATGGGCGACGCCTGGCGCGAGACCGTCGTTGCGATCATCACCGAGTTTGGCCGCACCGCGCGCATCAACGGCACCGACGGCACCGATCACGGCACCGCGACCGTCGCGCTGCTGGCCGGTGGCGCGCTGCAAGGCGGGCGGGTGATCGCAGACTGGCCGGGTGTCCAGGACGCCGACCTGCACGAAAATCGCGATCTCAAGGCGACTGTTGACCTGCGCGCGGTGCTTAAAGGCGTGCTGGCGGATCACCTGCGCGTGGATCAGGCGAAGCTCGCCGCAACGGTGTTCCCGGACAGTGCCGCAGTCGGCCCGATGGCCGGGTTGTTGCGTTCGGCCTGAGTGCAGTTTCGCAGGCGCGCGCACGCAGCGTGCGAACTTCGGCGTTCGGTCGCGCAACCTACCGACGAACAACCTTACCCACACGCACGCGGAATTGATCGTTAGCATCGCCGCGTCGTGCTATCGTCGCTACTGGGTGCGACGCTTGACGCATATGGGTGTCACCATGATGCGAAAGCTGACGATTGTCGCCGCAGCCGTCGCCGCGAGCTTTGTCCTGCTGATGCCAAGCGACGCGTCCGCGCGCTCCGGCGGCGGATTTTCTGGCGGCGGGAGGGGCGGAGGTTTTTCGGGCGGCGGCTTCCGCGGTGGCGGAATGGCCGGCGGCGGATTCCGCGGCGGAATGGTCAGCGGCGGATTTCGCAGCGGGATGGCTGGCAGTGGATTCCGAGGCGGAGTGGCTGGCAGTGGATTCCGAGGCGGGGTGGCTGGCGGCGGCTTCCGCGGTGCAATTCCTAACGCTGGGTTCCGGAGCGGTGTGGCAGCTACCGGATTCCGCGGCGGGGTTGCAAACTGGCAAGGGCGCCCCGGCTGGCAGGGCAACTGGCGGCATGGCCACTTTCGTCACGGCCATCGTCGTCCGGTGTTCGCCCTCTACGGCGGCTTTCCATATGCCTACGACTACTATCCGTACGAGTATTCCTACTATGGGGATGATCCGGCTTGCTATCGCAACGTCCGGGTGAAGACGCCGCGCGGCCTGCGCTGGCAGCGCGTCTGGGTGTGCTCGTAGCGTTGTCTAGAGCACTTTCATGATTCGTGGCGATAGCCTTGGTTGGCGAGGTAGTTTGCGCATTCTTGCGGTCTGACCTCGGTGAGGACTTCAGCAATCGCTGCGATCAGAGCTTCGACGGTTCTGGCGGCGGCCTTTCGCAGCAGGGCTTTGAGCTTGGCGAAGAACTGCTCGATCGGATTGAAGTCGGGACTGTAGGGCGGCAAGTAGCGCAACTCGGCGCCTGCGGCTTCGATCGCTTCGCGGACGCCGGCGACCTTGTGGCTTGCAAGGTTATCCATCACCACGATATCGCCAGGCTTAAGGATCGGGACGACGAACTGTTCGACATAAGCGCGAAAGCTTTCCCCATCCATCGGTCCGTCCAGCACACAGGGCGCGGCGACCTCGCCGAGCCGCAGTGCGGCAACGAAGGTCGTCGTTTTCCAATGTCCCCACGGCACGCTGCAAACGAGGCGCTCGCCGCGCGGACAGCGGCCGTAGCGGCGCGCCATGTCGGTCGCCGCACCGGTTTCGTCGATAAAGACGAGGCGTTCCGACTTCAGTTCGGGCTGGTTCGCACGCCACCGATCGCGGGCCTCGGCGACATCCGGCCGATCCTGTTCGGAAGCGCGCAGTGACTTTTTTTGAGCGGCAATTTGAGAAACTTCAGCCTGTTCCACAGGCAGCCGATGCTGACCTTGACCTTGCATTCGTCCGCAAGCCAGACCTGCAGCTCCTCGAGCGTCGCATCCGGATGAGCCGCCACGCGGGCGCGAATGGCTTCGTCGTGAGGTGCGAGCTTCGGCTTGCGTCCCGCTCGGCCCAAACGCGCCGTCGTCTCACCGGTCGTTCGCCGACGGCCAACGACCTTGGACACGTAGGATACGCTGACCAGAAGCACCCGCGCCGTCGCACAGACACGCGTTCCTGCATCGACCGTCGCAATCACGCGTTCACGCAGATCCTGGGAATAGGGCTTGCCCATCGGCGATTCTCGCAGCCATTGGCACCGCTACCCAGAATCACAAATCAGCCCCGTTGGGTATCCATCCGATTCCGCAAAACGTGAAAATGCTCTAGTCCGCCGGCTTCACGCGCAGGATGCGTCCGTCGGAGCTGTCGGTGGCGAGATAGATCGCGCCGTCCGGACCCGTGCGAACGTCACGGATGCGTTCGCGAATGCCCTGCAGCAAGCGTTCCTCGCCGGTCACCTTGTCGCGGTCGAGACTGAGCCGCACCAGCACGCCCGCGACCAACGCGCCGACGAACAGGCTGCCGCGCCAGGATGGGAACAGCGCGCTGTTGTAGAACGCCATGCCGGATGGCGCGATCGACGGCACCCAGTACTTGACCGGCTGCTCCATGCCGGCCTTTGCGGTGGCTTCGTGGATTTTCGCGCCGCCGTAGTTGACGCCGTAGCCGATCACCGGCCAGCCGTAGTTCTTGCCCTTCTCGATGATGTTGACCTCGTCGCCGCCTTGCGGGCCGTGCTCGTGCGCCCACAGTTTTCCGGTCGTTGGGTGCAGCGCCGCACCTTGCACATTTCGGTTGCCGTAGCTCCAGATCTCCGGCTTGGCGTCGGTGCGGCCGACGAACGGGTTGTCGTTCGGCGCCGCGCCGTCCGACGTGATGCGCACGATCTTGCCGATGTGATTGCCGAGGTTCTGCGCCTCCTGCGGGTAGGAGCCGTGGTCGCCCATGGTCAGGAACAGGTTGTTATCGGCGGTCTGTACGATACGGCAGCCGAAATGCCGGCCGCGCGACGGTGGACCTTCCTGGCGGAAGATCACCTTCACGTCTTCGAGGCGGTCGCCGGCGAGGCGCGCGCGGGCCATCGAGGTGCGGCCGCCGCCGTCGTGCGGATCGGCGAAGCAGAAATAGATGGTCTGGTTCTGCGCGAAGCTGCGATCGAGCGTCACGTCATGCAGCCCGCCCTGGCTTGATGCATAAACCTTGGGCACGCCGGTCAGCGGCGGTGACAGCTTGCCGTCGGCACCGACGATGCGCAGCCTGCCGGGCCGCTCGGTCACCAGCATGCGGCGGTCGGGCAGGAACGCAATTGCCCAAGGATTGACCAGCCCGCTCGCGACCGTTTCGACCGCGATGCCGCCTGCCGACGATTTATAGGTCTGCGCGACCGCGACCGTGCCGGGCAGCGTCAGCGCTGTCACCGCGCAGACAACCCCTAATTTCATACTGATCTCCAGAAGTGGCCCGGCCGAGCAACAACCGTGCACAATTGGCGTGGTTTCAATTTGCCGCAGCCCTATCAATTGATCGTGACAGCATTGCTGACTTTTTCCGCTGGCAGGGCCGGTGTCATTGTTTTGCAGGGGGATGTGCGGAACTTGGAATACTCAGGGGAACTCCATGACATTGCAATTGCGCTCCGTTGTCGTCGCGTTGCTGGCCGGCCTGACGTTGCTGGGAAACGCCAGTGCGCAAACCTATCCGTCGCGGCCGATCACCATCATCGTGCCATTCCCGGCCGGAGGCCCAACCGACACGATCGCGCGGATCATGGGCGATCACATGAAGAACACGCTCGGCCAGACGCTGATCGTCGAGAACGTCACCGGTGCGGGCTCCACCATCGGCACCGGCCGCGCTGTGCAGGCGCCGCCCGACGGCTACACGATCTATGTCGGTAACTGGACCAGCGCGGTCGGGGCCGGCGCGCTTTACCAAACCTCATGGCATATCCTGAACGATCTGACGCCGATCGCGCCGCTTCCCGCCTCCTCGCTGATGATCGTCGGCAAGACCGGTCTGCCCGCCAACAACATCAAGGAGCTGATCGCCTGGCTGAAGGCGAATCCCGACAAGGCGACGGCCGCCAGCGTCGGCGCCGGCAGCGGTGCGCACATCTGCGGTCTCTATTTCATGGACAAGACCGGCACCAGCTTTCAGTTCGCGCAGTACCGCGGCGGCGCGCCCGCGATGCAGGACCTGGTCGGCAACCAGATCGACCTGATGTGCGCCGAGGCGTCGCAGACGCTGACACATGTGCGCGGCGGCAAGATGAAGGCCTTCGCCGTCATGTCGGCGGGCCGCTGGGCACCGCTGCCGGACGTGCCGACCATGCAGGAGGTCGGGCTGGATATGCTGTGGTCGTTCTGGCACGGGCTCTGGGGTCCGAAGGGCCTGCCCAAGCCGGTGGTCGACGCGCTCAACACGGCGGTCAGCAAGGCACTCGACGATCCGGCGGTGGCGAAGCGGATCGCGGACCTGGGCATGACCATCCCGGCTGAGCGCACGCCGCAGGCGCTCGCGAAATATCACAAGGAAGAGGTCGACAAGTGGTGGCCGATCATCAAGGCGGCCAACATCAAGATGAATTGATGAGGCGCCGGGCGTTTCACGCCCCGCGCGCCGCGACCATGCGCTGGCGCAGCACCAGCATGATCAGCATCAGCAGATTGACGATGTTGAATGCAACGCCGGTCGCGAACGCCACACCGTAGTAGCCGTGGAGGTCGTAGAGATAGCCTGCAAGCCAGCCGCCGACCGCCATGCCCGAGCCGCTCAGCAGCAGAAGCGTCGGCACCCGCCAATAGGCTTCGCCGACCGGGTAGAGGTCGCGAATCGCCAGCACGTAGGCGGGGATCAGCGCGCTGAAGCCGATGCCGAACGCGGCCGAGACGGTGAACAGGCCGACCTCGTCCTGAGTGAAAATGAAGCCCGTCATTCCGGCGGCCTGTAGCGCCGAACTGAGCAGCGCCGTACGCAGTCCCCCGATGCGGTCGGCGACCAACCCCCAGGCCTGCCGGCTGATCACTCCCGCGCCGAGCAACACCGAGAGCATCGCGGCGCCGACCGTCGCCGAAATGCCGAGGTCGGTGCAAAGCGCGACGATATGTCCCTGCGGCATCGACATCGTCACGCAGCACATGAACGATGCGATCGCGATCAGTGCGAACACCACGTTCGGTGGCCAGCCGAGCACCTTCGGTTTGGCGCCCGCGACGTTGCTTGGTCCAGCGGCAATGTGCGTTTGCGGCGGCGGGCGCAGGAATATCGCCGCCAGCGGGATGATGAGCACGACCTGAAACACGGCGTAGCCAATCATGGTCCAGCGCCAGCCGAAGCTCGAAATAGCGCGCTCGAAGATGGTCGGCCACACGAAGCCGGCGAGGTAGCCGCCACTCGAGATCAGCGCCAGCGCCGAGCCACGGCGCCGGTCGAACCATTGGCTGACATAGACGTACAGCGGCGCATTCAGGCCTGCATTACCGAGAAAGCCCATGAACAGGCCGTGGCCGAGATAGAGTTGCCAGGGCTCGCCGCCAGTCGAGATGAACAGTCCGACGCAGATCATCACCGAGCCGAACATCACGGTCCAGCGGATGCCGAATCGTTCCGCGACGCGGCCCATCAGGATGCCGCCGACCGCCGAGCCGAACCAGGCGAGCGAGTTGCCGAGCGCCGGGACCGAGCGCGCCCCGCCCATCTCCGCGGCGATCGACTTCAGTCCGACCGCGGTGATCCACGGGCCGCCGAATGACAGTCCGAGCAGCGCAAGCGATACGCCAGCGACGACCCAGGAGCTTCGCGTCTCGATCGAGCGCGACTGATCGGTACCTTGCGTGGTCAATCCGATTCCCGGCGGCTTGACGGAGGGGCCATATGGCGCGACCGCGCCAAGCTGGTAGTGTGTAGCCAAGGCGCGGGAGGAAGTGAAATGAGAAAGTCGCTGATCGCCGTTGCGTTGGCCGCAGCTTGCGCGGTCGCGACCGATGCTGCAGCGCAGTCCTATCCTTCCAGGCCCGTCACGGTCATCGTGCCATTCGCGGCCGGCGGGCCGTCCGACGTGCTGGCGCGCGTGTTGGGCGAGCGCATGCGCGCCGCCTTGAACCAGACGGTCATCGTCGAGAACGTGACCGGTGCGGCGGGCACGATCGGCGTAACGCGGGTGGTGCGCGCGGCGGCCGATGGCTACACCGTGAGCTTTGGTCACCTCGGTACGCACGTCATCAACGGTGCGATCTATCCGCTGACGTTCGACCTGCTCAACGATCTCGACCCGGTCGGAATGATTGGCGCCAACCCGATGCTGGTCGTCAGCAAGAATGGCGTGCCGGCCAAGACTTCTCAAGGAGCTGATCTCCTGGATCAAAGCGAATGAAGCCAAGGTGACGTTCGGCACCGCCGGCGTCGGCTCCGGCGCGCATTTCAGCGGTCTCTATTTCCAGAGCCTGATCGGCACCAAAGCCCGGTACGTGCCTTACCGCGGCACCGGACCGGCGATGCAGGATCTTGTCGCCGGCAACATCGACATCATCGTGGACCAGGCGTCCAACTCGATGCCGCAGGTGCAGGGCGGCAAGATCCGAGCTTATGCCGTCACCGACGGCAAGCGCATTTCGGCGGCACCCGACGTCCCTACCGTGGATGAAGCGGGCCTGCCGGGGTTTCACGTGCTGCTGTGGTCGGGCATGTGGGTCCCGAAGGGGACGCCGAAGGACATCGTCGCCAAGCTCAACACGGCGCTGCGCGAGGCGTTGGCCGATCCGGGCGTCTTGAAGCGGTTCGGGGACCTCGGCCTCGACGCCGCACCGGCCGCTCGCCAGAGCCCGGAGGCATTGCGCGCCCATCAGAAGACCGAGGCCGACAAGTGGTGGCCGATGATCAAGTCCGCCGGCGTCAAGCCGGAGGGTTAGCGCATGTCCCGGCGAAAGCCTGCCCCGGACTTGATCCGGGGTGGGTACCGGTTCGCCGAAAAGGACATGCGCCAATGCGAGTGTCGTACGTAAAGTGGAAAGTCATATGAAGCGTGTCCTGATCGCCTTGTTCGTTGTACTAGCGTGCGTAACCGGAGTGGCGGCGCAGTCCTTTCCGGCGCGGCCCATCACCATCATCGTGCCGTTTCCGGCCGGCGGGCCGACCGACACGCTGGCGCGCATCTTCGCCGAGTATGCGAAGGGCCCGCTCGGCCAGCCGGTCATTGTCGAGAACGTGGCGGGCGCGGGCGCCAGCATCGGCATCGGCCGCGCCGTGGCGGCAGCACCCGACGGCTACACACTGAGTCTCGGCAACTGGACGAGCCACGTCGGCGCCGGCGCGATCTATCCGGTGAGCTGGCATATCCTCAGCGACCTCGTGCCGGTGGCGAAGCTACCTGTTTCGACGCTGATGATTGTTGGCAAGAACGATCTGCCGGCGAACAACATCCGCGAGTTGATCGCGTGGATGAAAGCCAATCCGGGGAAGGCGTCGATTGCCAATGTCGGCAACGGCAGTGGTGCGCACGTCTGCTCGGTGTATTTCAACGACAAGGTCGGCGTCACCGGAACCTTCGTGCCGTACAAGGGCGGCGCGCCGATCATGCAGGACCTGATCGGCAATCAGATCGATCTGTTCTGCTCCGAAGCGTCCCAGACGCTGGCGCACGTGCGCGCCGGCAAGATGAAGGCGTTCACCGTGCTCTCGGAGCAACGCTGGGCGCCGTTGCCGGACGTTCCGACCATGAAGGAGATTGCTTCGGCCGACATCACGCTGCCGTTCTGGCACGGGCTGTGGGCGCCGAAGAACACCCCCAAAGACGCGATCGCCAAGCTGAACGCGGCAGTGATCACTGTGTTTGCCGAGCCAGCGGTGCAGCAGCGCATCGCTGCGCTCGGCATGGTGATCCCGTCGGCCGCCGAGGCGACGCCGGAGGCGCTCGCCGCGTATCACAAAGCCGAAGTCGAGAAGTGGTGGCCTGTCATCAAGAATGCGGTGAAACAGAACTGATCGAATTGCCTGGACTGCAAGACAAGAAATTCAGAGTGGGAGGAAACGATATGAAGAGATTGGTCGCTGCCGTTGCGCTGGCCGCGCTCGGCGTCGGGATGGCGCAAGCGCAATCATTTCCGAACCGTCCGGTCACGATCCTGGTTCCGCTCGCGCCCGGCGGTTCGACCGACACGATCGGCCGCATCATGGCCGAAGGCATGCGGCCGCATCTCGGAACCGTGATCGTTGAAAATGCACCCGGTGCGGGCGGCTCGACCGGCGTGATCCGTGCGGCGCGCTCGGCGCCCGACGGCTACCTGGTGCAGATCGGCCAGTGGGGCACCAATGTCGCAAGCGGCGCCGTCTACAGCCTGCCGATCGACCTGCTGACCGATCTGGAGCCGGTTGCGCTGATCGCCACGCAGCCGTCCATGATCGTCGGCCGGAAGAATCTGGAAGCCAACAATCTGAAGGAACTGATCGCCCACATCAAAGCCAATCCAGGCAAGGTTACAGTGGGCAACGCCGGCATCGGCAGCCCGGGCCACGTCTCCAGCATATTTTTCCAGAACACCATCGGCGGCCAGATCCAGCCCGTTCAATACCGCAGCGCAGGCCCGGCCTCGCAGGACCTGTTGGCAGGCAACATCGACATGATGATGGACACGGCTTCGACGTCCGGCGGACACGTGCGCGAAGGGCGGCTCAAGGCCTTCGCGATGACAGCGGACAAACGTTCGCCGGTGGTGCCGGACGTGCCGACCACCGATGAGGCAGGGCTGCCCGGATTCCGATTTTATTTCTGGCACGCGTTCTGGGTGCCCAAGGGCACGCCGAAGGATGTGATCGCCAAGCTCAACGATGCAACCATGAAGGCGCTGGCCGACCCGACGACCCGCAAGCGCCTGCTCGACACCGGACAGGAACTCTTTGGACCGGAGATGTCTTCGCCCGAGGCGCTGGGCAAATACCAGAAGGCAGAGATCGAGAAGTGGTGGCCGATCATCAAGGCGGCCGGCATCAAGGCGGGGCAGTAGGGTCGAGGCGAACGTGGCCAGCGCGAGGACACTGATCGCCGCCGTTACTTGCGCGACGCTTGCGGGCATCGCGGGCGCGAATGCGCAGACCTATCCGGCGAAGCCTGTCACCATCGTGATCCCGCTCGCGGCGGGCGGTGCGGTCGACACTATGGTCCGCACCATGCTCGACTCGCTGCGCGCGTCACTCGGCCAGCCGATCCTGGTCGAGAACGTCGGCGGCGCCGGCGGTACCACGGGCACTGCTCGGGTCGCGCGGGCGGCGCCCGACGGCTACACGCTTAGCGTCGGCACCTGGGGCACGCACGTCCTCAATTCCTTCATCTATTCGCCGCCCTACGATCTCGCGTCCGATTTCGAGACAGTCGCGCTGCTGCCGAGCGTGCCGCATTGGTTCATAGCGCGGAAAAACCTCCCGCCGGAAAATCTGCAGGAACTCGTCACCTACATGAAGGCGAACAAGGTCACGGCCGGATCGGTCGGCGCCGGTGGCAGCTCGGCGGTCTGCAGCTACTACTTCCAGAAGGCGACCGGTACGACCGCGCAGCTCGTGCCGTATCGCGGCGGCGCCCCGGCGCTGCAGGACATTGTCGCCGGCAACGTCGACATGATGTGCGATCTGGCGGCGAACTCGCTCGCGCAGGTGAGGGCCGGCAACATCAAGGCCTATGCGGTCACATCGAAGAAGCGATGGTTCGCTGCGCCCGACGTGCCGACCGTCGCCGAAGCAGGCGTTCCCGGGATCGAGCTCACCAACTGGCTCGGCGCCTTCGCGCCTAAGGGCACACCGAAGGACATTGTCCTCAAACTCAACGCAGCCTTCAAAGCCGCAATGGCCGATCCGATTATCCGTGAGCGCATCGCGGTTCAGGGCCTGGAAATCCCGCCGCCCGAGCAGCAGAGCCCGGAAGCGTTTGCCGTGTATCTCAAAACCGAGATGGACAAATGGGGCGCGGTGGTCCGCGAGTTGGGCATCAAGGTGCAGTGAGAACTCCTGCCTGGGAGGAGAGGAAAATGATGAAGTCGATTGTTGCTGCTGCGCTCGTACTGGCGAGCCTTGCCGGTGCCAATGCGCAAACCTTTCCATCGCGCCCGGTCACCCTGATCGTACCGTTCCCGCCGGGCGGCTCGACCGACACCATCGCCCGCATCATGGCCGACAAGATGAAATCGACGCTGGGCCAGTCGGTCATCATCGAGAACGTCGGCGGCGCCGGCGGCAGCATTGCGGTCGGGCGGCTCGCGCGCGCGGCGCCGGACGGCTACACCATCGACATCGGCCAATGGGACACTCACGTCGGCAGCATTATCTACAACATCAACTTCGATCTGCAGACCGACTTTGCCCCGATCGGGCTGCTCTCCATCAATCCGCAATTGATGCTGGCGCAGAAGAATCTGCCGGCGAACAATCTCAAGGAGTTGGTGGCGTTGATGAAGGCCAAGCCCGGTGAGGTGAAGTTCGTCAACCAGAATGCCGCGGCGCAGGTGACCGGCATCCTGATGGAGAAGGCGACCGGCACGAAGGTGAACTACATTCCATACCGCGGCGCCGGCCCCGCGATGACTGATCTGATCTCGGGGCAGGTGGACCTGCTGGTGGTGCAGGCCGCCGTCTCGCTGCCGCAACTGCGCGCCGGCACGATCAAGTCGATCGTCAACCTGTCGCCGCAGCGCTCGCCGTCCATGCCGGACATCCCAACCTCGGACGAGGGCGGCGTGCCGGGCCTCTATATGTCGGGATGGTTCGGCTTCTTTGCGCCGAAAGGCACACCGAAGGACGTCGTCGCTAAGCTCAACGAAGCGATGGTGGCGGCGCTCGCCGACCCGGCGGTGAAGGCGCGGTTCGCCGACCTCGGCCTCGACATCGCGTCGCGTCAGCAGCAGACCCCGGAGGGTCTTGCGGCCTTCAACAAGGCGGAAATCGACAAATGGTGGCCGATCATCAAAGCCACCAACATCAAGGCCAACTAACATGCGAGCGCAACTCACAGCGCTTGCAATTGCCGCGCTTGCCGGCATCGCTGGCGCCCAGGCGCAAACTTACCCGTCGCGTCCCATCACCATCGTGGTGCCGTTCCCGCCGGGCGGCTCGACCGGCGCGATGGCGCGCATTCTCCTTGAGCCGATGCAGGCGGCGCTCGGCCAGACCATCATCATTGAAAATGTCGGCGGCGGTGGCGGCAGCATCGGCGTCGGCCGCGTCGCGCGGGCGGCGCCGGATGGCTACACGGTCAGCTTCAGCCACATGCAGACCCATGTGCTTAACGGCGCGGTGCTGAATTTGTCTTATGACGTGGTGACCGACTTCGAACCGGTCGCGCTGATCTCCGATACGCCGCAAACGATCGTCGCCCGCACCTCGTTCCCGGCGAACAACCTGCGGGAGACGATCGACTGGCTGAAGGCCAATCCCGGCAAGGGGACGGTCGGTGTGGTCGGCGTCGGTGGGCCAGGCGATATCACCGTCTGGCAGTTCCAGAAACTGACCGGCACCAGCTTGCAGCTGGTGCCCTATCGTGGCGGCGCGCCGCTGCTGCAGGACCTGGTCTCCGGCCAGATCGATTTCAATTTCGGCCAGGCGTCGACTTATCTCGGCGCCGTGCGCAGCGGCCAGCTCAAGGCGATGGCGGTGCAGGCCAAGCAGCGGTGGTCGATTGCGCCCGAGATCCCGACCGTGGACGAAGCCGGCGTGCCGGGACTGTATGGGTCGTACTGGCATGGCATGTGGGTGCCGAAGGACACGCCGAAAGACATCGTTGCCAAACTGAACGCCGCGGTGGTTGCGGCGCTGGCCGATCCGGCGGTCAAGAAGCGATTCAACGATTTCGGTCAGGAGCTCTGGCCGCGTGACAAGCAGACCCCCGAGGCGCTGGCGGCGCATCAGAAAGCCGAGATCGAACGGTGGTGGCCGATCATCAAGGCCTCCGGCATCAAGGTGCAGTAACGGCTGCAGCACGAGGATCGAGGCATGAGCAGACTGATTGCCTTCACGCTCGCCACGATCGCGAGCGTGTCGGCCGCGCAGGCGCAGACTTTTCCATCACGGCCGATCACCATGATCATACCGGTCGCTGCCGGAGGCAGCACCGACATCGTCGGCCGCGTCGTCGCTGAACGCATGAGGGCCTCGCTCGGCCAGCCGGTCGTTGCCGAGAACGTGACCGGCGCCGGCGGCACCACCGCCGTCACGCGGCTGTTTCGCGCGCCGTCCGACGGCTACACCGTCCTGATCGGCCAGTGGTCGTCGCACGTCGGCGCGGCCGTGATGTACTCGTTGCCGTTCGATTACCTGACGGATTTTGAGCCGGTTGCACGGCTGTCCGTAGGCGCGATCTGGGTAATCGGCCGAAAGGACTTTCCAGCCAGGGACGCCAGGGAGCTGATCGCCCGGTTGAAGGCAAATCCCGGTAAGGCATCATCCGGAACGATCGGCCCCGGCAGCGGCGCGCACATGTGCATGGTGTATCTCGCCAACACGATCGGCAGCAGCGTGCAGTATGTGCCCTATCGCGGTGGCGCGCCCGCGATGCAGGACGTGGCGAGCGGCGCCATTGACCTTGCATGTCTGGAGGCCGGACAGACGCTCTCGCTTGCCGGCTCGGGGCAGGTCAAGCCCTACGCGGTCCTCGCTGCCAAGCGCTGGTTCAAGGCGCCGGACGTCCCGACCTTCGACGAAGCCGGCGTGCCAAGCCTGGTGTTTCCGTTCTGGCACGCGCTGTGGGCGCCGAAGGGCACGCCCAGGGATGTGATCGCCAAGCTCAACGCCGCAGCGGTCGATGCGCTTGCCGATGCGAATGTGCGCCAGCGGCTGAACGACGTGGGGCACGAAATCCCGCCGCGCGAGTTGCAGACACCCGACGCACTGGCGTCGTATCACAAGGCCGAGCTCGACAAATGGCGCCCGATCATCACCAAGGCCAATGTCAAACTCCAGTAAAGCCGGCCGCAACCATGAGTGATTGCATGAAGCGATTGTTGGCTGCGGTCGCGCTGACCCTGCTGAGCTGTGGCGCGCAGGCGCAGCCCTATCCGTCGCGGCCCATCACGGTGGTGGTGGCGCTGCCGGCCGGCGGCGCGGTCGATGCGCTGGCGCGCGTGCTGGCCGAGCACATGCGCGGCACGCTCGGCCAGGCCATCGTGGTGGAGAACATGGGCGGCGCGGGCGGTACGCTGTCGATCGGGCGTGTCGTTCGCTCGGCGCCCGACGGCTACACGCTCGGCATGGGCACGCTCGGCCAATATGTGATCTCGGGCGCGATCTATCCGCTGCAATTCGACATGCTGGCCGATCTGACGCCGGTCGCGCTGCTGCCTAACGTTCCGTATTGGATGGTGGCGCGCAAGAACCTGCCGCCGAATTCGCTCAAGGAGCTGGTCGACTGGCTCAAGGCCAATCCGGACAAAGCGTCGGCGACCTCGGTCGGCACCGCGAGCATGGCGCGGTTCTGCGGCATGGGATTTCAGAAGGCGACCGGGACCAGCTTCCAGTTCGTGCCGTATCGCGGCGGCGCGCCGGCGCTCAATGATCTCGCGGCGGGGCAGATCGATCTGTCGTGCGATCTCGCCGCCAACTCGCTGGCGCAGTACCGCAGCGGCAACATCAAGGCCTACGCGGTGATGACCAAGGTGCGTTGGTTCGCGGCGCCCGAAGTTCCGACCGCGGACGAGGCCGGCGTGCCCGGCCTCTACTACAGCACCTGGCACGGCTTCTGGGCGCCGAAGGGCACCCCGGCGGACGTGGTCGACAAAATCAACGCCGCAGCCAACGCGGCGATGGCCGATCCGGAGGTGCGCAAGCGCATCGACGCGCTCGGTATGGACCTGCCGCCACGGGAGCAGCGGACGCCCCCGGCATTCGCCGCATTCCACAAGGCCGAAGTCGAGAAGTGGTATCCGATCGTCAAGGCAGCGGGCGTGAAGCCCGATTGACGGCGAGCAGGCGAGGGAGGAGCGCGCATGATGAGGCTGACCGTGGCGGTGGCCGTTGCGGGGCTGATCGCTGTCGCACCCGCGCATTCGCAGAGCTACCCGTCGAAGCCCATCACCATGATCGTGCCGTTCCCGGCCGGCGGCGGCTCCGACATCCTGGCGCGCATCGTGGCCGAGCGCATGAAGGCGTCGCTTGGCCAGCCTGTGGTCATCGAAAACATCGGCGGTGCCGGCGGCACGATCGGCACCACGCGGGTCGCACGCTCGGCGCCGGACGGCTACACCATCGGCTTCGGCCAGTGGAGCTCGCACGTCGGCAGCGGCGCGCTCTACAATCTGTCATTCGATCTGCTCAAGGACTTGGCGCCGGTGGCGCGTCTCACCATGGCGCGGCTGTGGATCATCGGGCGAAACGATCTGCCGGCGAAGGATCTCCGGGAACTGATTGCCTGGCTCAAGCAGAATCCAAACAAGGCGACCGCGGGAACGATCGGCGCCGGCAGCGGCACGCAGCTCTGTTTCATCGACTTCCAAAACAACACCGGAACCAAGTTCCAGCTGGTGCCGTACCGTGGCGCTGCTCCGATCATGCAGGATCTGTTGGCCGGGCAGATCGACCTGACCTGCCCCGAGGCCGGGCAGACCTTGGCGCTCTATCGCAGCGGCAAGATCAAGGCTTATGCCGTCATGGGCACCACACGCTGGTTCGCGGCGCCTGAGGTTCCGACCACCGATGAGGCGGGCGCCCCCGGGCTGCACATGACGTTCTGGTACGGCCTGTGGGCGCCGGCCGGGACGCCGCGCGACGTCATCACCAAGCTCAACGCCGCGGTGGTCGACGCGTTCGCCGATCCGGCGGTGCAGGCGCGGCTCACCGAACAGGGCCATGACATACCGCCGCGCGAGCAGCAGACTCCCGAAGCGCTCGGCGCCCACCACAAGGCCGAGATCGAAAAATGGTGGCCGATCATCAAGGCGGCCGGCATCAAGCTGCAGTGAAATTCAGGAGCTGCGTGATGAGAAAGTTGCTGGTTGCCCTTGCCTTCACTGCGTTCGCTGCGGCAGCGCAGGCGCAGACCTATCCGTCACGGCCGGTGACGCTGATCGTGCCATATCCCGCAGGCGGACCGTCGGACACGCTGGCGCGCGTGCTGGCCGAGGCGATGCGCTCCACGCTCGGCCAGACCGTCATCATCGAAAACGTCGTCGGGCGCGGGCGGCAGCATCGGCACCGGGCGCGTCGCGCGCTCGGCGCCAGACGGCTACATGCTCAGCCTCGGTCATGTGCAGACCCACGTGCTCAACGGTGCAACGCAGAACCTCAACTACGACGTGGTGAAGGATTTCGAGCCGGTCACGCTGATCGCGGACACGCCGACCTGGATCGTGACGCGCGGAAATTTCCCCGCCAAGGATGTCAAGGAAATGGTCGCCTGGATGAAGGCAAATCCGGGCAAGGCGACGGTCGGCAGCGTCGGCGTCGGCGGGCCGGGTGATATCGCGGCGATCTACTTCCAGCGCCACACCGGAACGGCGGTTCAGATCGTGCCCTACAAGGGTGGCGCGCCGCTGATCCAGGACCTGATCAGCGGGCAGATCGACATGACGTTCGGTCAGGCTGCGAACTATCTCAACCCGGTGCGCGCCGGCCAGCTCAAGGCCTACGCCGTTCTTGCCGCCAAGCGCTGGTGGGCATCGCCGGACACGCCGACCATCGTCGAGGCCGGCGGCCCCGACCTCTATTCATCGTTCTGGCACGGCCTCTGGGTTCCGAAGGGGACGCCGAAGGACGTGGTCGTCAGGCTGAACACCGCGGTGTCGCAGGCGCTCGACGATCCGGCCCTGAAAAAGCGCTTCGGCGACATCGGTCAGGAGATCTGGCCGAAGGAACAGCAAAATCCTGCCGCGCTCGCGGCACAACAGAAGGCCGAGATCGAGCGCTGGTGGCCGATCATCCAGGCCGCCGGCATCAAGACGCAGTGAGGTACGGCTCTTTTAGCGCTTCGGAAAACCGGCTAGCTTACCGCGAGCTGCTGTTGCGGGACGTGCCGAAGTCTCCTTCGCAGAACGGGCAGCATGACAGACCGTCGGCGGGTCATTCGATCTTGAAACCGGCGCAGCTTTTTTCTGGCGCTCCATTCTTATTCCAGCGCAGACGCGGTCGCCGCTTCGACGGCGACTAATCGCGTGGCGTTCTTCAAGGGAGAGACGCATGGCGACGTTTATCCTGTCACTCAACTGGACCGATCAGGGCATCCGTTCCATCAAGGACGCGCCGAAGCGGAGCAAGGCGGCGCGCGCGCTCGGCAAGAAACTGGGCGTTGATTTGAAAGAGGTCTATCTCACCACCGGCGCAAGCGATCTCATCGCGATCGCCGAATCGGACAGCGGCGAGAAGGTCGCCAAATTCGCGATGGCGGTCAGCTCGCTCGGCAACGTGCGCACCAGCACCGCGCGCGCCTGGACGGAAGCAGAATACATAAAGATGATCGCCGAACTGCCGTAAGGCGGCGTCGGCAAAATGTCCTGGACGCCGGCACCGCGCCGGCGTCCAGGAATATTTGGACTATTCAAACAAGAACTGGGACGCAACGACGCGGCACCGACGCGTTACGCGGGCACGACGCCTCCGGAAATCACATCGCGGCGCGCGCGATCTCGATCGACACCACGGTGAACGCAACCGCGATCGAAACGACAAGCGCCAGCGTGGTGGCAACGAACGCCTGATCTGCAAATGCGGAACGCTTACGAGACTGTTCGATCAATTCATTGGTCATGGGACGTCCTTGGGCACACCTTGAAGACGAATCACCCTTGCGCACGGAATATCGCCGTGGATGCTGGCTGCGGTTCGGCTGCATTGCGGCGGCGCGATTGGCGAACCGCGGCGAAACCATGGCGCAGGGTTAACAGAAGGTTAAGGCCTGCTATGCTGGTGCAATAAAGAATAGGTGTGGCGGGGAGGGCACGGAATGCGGTGGGCAGTGGGTTTGACGGCGGTGCTGGGCGTCCTGCTGGCGGCGGTCGGCGTTTCGGCGCAGGCGAACTACCCCGACAAGCCGATCCGGATCATCGTGGGATTCTCGCCCGGCGTGGCGCCGGACGTGACCTCGCGGCTGTTCGGCGACAAGTGGAACGAGACCTGGGCCAAGGGCGTGACGGTCGAGAACGTCACCGGCGCCGGCGGCAACACCGCGGTCGAGCGCGGGGCCAAGGCGGCGCCCGACGGCTACACGCTGCTGATGGGCGGCAATGCCTCGCTGGTGATCAATCCCAACCTGTTCGACAAGCTGCCCTACGATCCGATCAGGGACTTCGCCTACATCACCCAGATCTTCATCGTGCCGAACCTCGTGGTGGTGCCGGCCGACGTTCCGGCCAAGACAATCCAGGACGTCATCGCGCTCGCCAAGGCGAAGCCGGATTACTTCGTGGCGGGTCACGCCGGCATCGGCACCTCGCAGCACCTCGGCGGCGAGCTGTTCATGAAAATGACCGGAGTGAAGATTCAGCAGGTGCCGTATCGCGGCACGACGCAGATCCTGCCGGACCTGCTGGGTGGACGGCTCAATCTGTTCTTCGGCAACATTTCGAACTGCCTGCCGCTGGTGCGCGAGGGCAAGCTGCGCGCGTTCGCGATCACGTCGCGCAAGCGGTCGCCGCAGATTCCGGAGCTGCCGACCATGGAGGAGTTGGGCTTCAAGGACTTCGAAGCCACCGCCTGGTTCGGGCTGATGGCGCCGGCCGGCACGCCGCAGCCGATCGTCAACAAGATCCACGCCGAGACCGTGAAGACGCTGGCGATGCCGGACGTTCGCGCCAAGCTCGAGGGCCTCGGGCTGCAACTGGTCGGCAACACGCCGGCGGAATTCGTCGACATCGTCAGGAAAGAAACCCCGATGTGGGGCAAGGTGATCAAGGACGCCGGAATCAAGATGCCGCAATAACCAAGCGCAATATCAACGTCGTCATGCGCGGGCATGACCCGCGCATCCATCGTACGAACAAGAAATCTTCAATGATGGATCGCCGGGTCAAGCCCGGCGATGACAACGGGAGGGACGGGAACAAAGGAGGGAACCATGATGCGCATTCGAGGCGGGTGGCTCGTGCTGGCTGCAGCGCTGACGACGATGCCAGCGTTCGCGCAGGCGAATATCCCGATAAACCGGTGCGCTTTATCGTCGGCTTCACCGCCGGCAGCGCAACCGACATCACGGCGCGGCTGTTCGCGGCGAAGTTCGCCGAAGCCTGGAAGGTGCCGGTGACGGTCGAGAACGTTCCGGGCGCCGGCGGTAGCGTCGGCGGCGACCGGGTCGCGAAGGCGGCGCCGGACGGCACCACGTTCTACTGGGGCGCCAACGGCGCGCTGACCATCAACCCGACGCTGCTGCCGAACCAGACCTTTGATGTGCAACGTGACCTCGCGCCAGTGGCGCGTCTGTTGACCATGGCGAGCATCATCGCCGTCAACAACGACGTGCCGGCCAAGACATTTTCCGAGCTGATCGCGCTGGCCAAGAAAGAGCCCGGCAAGCTGTCCTACGCCTCGCCGGGCACCGGCACCCCGCAGCACATCGCCGGCGAGTTGCTCAAGGCCCAGGCCGGCGTCAACATCACGCATGTGCCATACCGCGGCGCGGTGTTCACCGACGTGATCGGCGGGCGCGTGTCGATGACGCTGCAGAACATGGGCACCGTCCTGCCGCACGTGAAGGAGGGCAGGCTGCGCGGTCTCGCCGTCACTTCGCTGAAGCGCACGCCGGTCATCGACCTGCCGACAGTTGCGGAATCCGGTCTGCCGGGCTTCGAGGCGACGTCATGGTTCGGCATGATGGCGCCGGCCGGAACCCCGGCGCCGATCATCGCCAAGGTCTATCAGGAGGCGGTGAAGATCGCGGCGCTGCCTGACGTGCGCGACAAATTGTCCGCGCTTGGCCTCGATACCGCGTCCGATGGGCCGGACGCCACGGCGGCGATCATCAAGGCGGACATCGCCAAGTGGGCGAAGGTGATCAAGGACGCCAACATCAAGGCGGGCGATTAGAGCTCGCTACTGCGCCGCCACCAACGGCACCGCCGGGTGCCAGTCCATCGGCACGTGGTTCGGCTGCGCCGCTACGCGGTCGAGCCAGTCGCGCACCGCCGGGAACGCGGTCAGGTCGTAGTCGCACTGCTCGGCGACGTGGGTGTAGGCGTAGAGCGCGATGTCGGCGATCGAATAGCGGTCGTCGGCCAGGAAGTCCTGCTTCGCCAAGTGCTTGTCGATCACGCCGAGCGCGCGGTGGCCTTCCTCCATCCAGTCCTCCAGCGCGTGTTGCTGCAGCTCGCGGCCGCCCCGGACCAGCACCAGCCAGAACCAGGCTGCGCCGAGGTTGGGTTCGAGCGCGTGCTGCTCGAAGAACATCCACTGCAAGGTGGAGGCGCGCTCGATCGGATCGTCGGAGAGCAGCGGCGTGCCCTCGGCGAGGAACCAGAGGATGGCGTTCGATTCGGGAAGGAACCTACCCGGCGCGACCTTGAGCAGCGGGATGTGGCCGCTCGGGTTGATCGCCAGGAATTCCGGCGTGCGAGTCTCGCCGTGCAGGATGTCGACTTCGACCAGCTCATGCGGGATGCCGAGCTGCGCGAGCGCGAGCCGCACCTTGTAGCTATTGCCGGAGCGGCGCATGGAATAGAGCGTGTACATCTGAACCCCCCGGTCAGCGCGACCGACGTGCAGCTTGTTTTCTGACTCGATTGAAAGGCAAAGCGCGGCGATTGCAAGGCCGCGCCATGACGATCGGATGAAAAAGATGTTCGTGTGCGCTGCAGCACGAAATGCAGCGCATTCGCGCTGCAAAGGCAGTCAGAACGAAAATTGCTTCCAACTCGATTCGCCAAAGTGACGCCGCTGCGGCAATTCCTCAGGTTGGAGATAAAAAGAAATTGATCAGCGTCTTCATTGCTGCGATTGCGGCTTGTTGCGCTGCGAAATCCGCACGACTTCAGGGGCTGCGTCTGGATTCCGGGTCCCACGCTTCGCTCAGTCCAGGAATGACAAAGGATGGAAGCGCGGCTCGTCACTCCGCCGCAACGCGCCGTTCGCGTGCGTACCGAAGCAAAGCGTCGTCGTTCACGGGCTGGATCGGCGTGAAATCGCGGTGCGCGATCCATTCGGCGCGGGTGAACTTGGTGATGTGATTCGAGCAGGCGCAGAACGTCACATAGACGATCTTGCGCGGGTAGGGGGTGATATTGGGCGGCGAGGCGTGCACCAGGTTGCCGTGGAACATCAGCACCGAGCCGGGCTTGCCGGTCGGCGCCGCGATGCCCTGGCCGTATTTCGTCTCGGCGTCGGCGACCAGCCGCGTCACCGTCTCCTTGTCGAGCGTCCACAGCGGATAGGAGGTGGTGAGCTTGTCGTGGCCGGCTTCCAGCACGCCGGCCTTGTGGCTGCCGGGAACCAGCAGCAGCGGCCCGTTGATCGGCATCACCTCGTCGAGGAACACCGCGATGTTCATCGCGCGCGGCTGCGGCATGCCGTCGTCGCGCGCCCAGGTGCCGTAGTCCTGATGCCACTGCCAGACGTCGCCTTCGAACGCTGCCTTGGCGTTTAGCTTGAACTGGTGGACGTAGACGTCCTCGCCGAAATACTGCTTCAGCGGCCCGACCAGCCGCGGATGGCTGACCAGCAGCCGGAACAGCTCGTTGAAGGTATGCGCGGCGAACGCGGTGCGCGGCGCGCCGGTCTTCTCGCGCCAGACCTCCTGGCGGTCGGCCTTGAGGATGTCCTCGCCCTCGGAGCGCATCAGCGCGACCTCCTCGTCGGCGAAGCAGTTCGGAATGAAGATGTAGCCCTGGTCGTCGAAGGCCTTGAGCTGTGCGACGGTGAGCTGCATGGCGGTGCTCCCTGGGATTTTGGGAGCATTGTAGCACGGACGATGGTGGCGATGCCGCCGTCCTGGCGCGTGTTCCACTCTTCTCGTCATTCCCCGCGCCGTGCGTCGCAACGGAACCTTTCCGCGGGTTTGAACCTGCTGCCGCGTTGATCAGACCAATCTGCGTGACCGATGGGGTCGGTAGCGGGGGCTGCGCATGGGACAACCCGCCCGAAGCGTCGCCCCATGCGCCATTCTCCAGATTTCGTTGGTGCGAAGAGAGGAGAACCCACATGTGCCAGAATAATCTCAACGATGCGGCGTTTGATTTCTGCCGCGTCGATCCGAGCAACCCGCACAATCCCGGCGGCGACTCGATCATCATCCTGGATTCCCAGTCCGGCGAGCAGCATGTCTTGACGACCGTGCAACACGACGCGCGCCAGCCGCCTGGGCAGGACGAGGTGATCACGGTGCATGGCGCGCGGACCGAAGGGCTCTTGCTACCCGCCATGCAGGACGAGGGGCTCCTGTTGCCGGCCACGCCGATTCAATGGGACCACTGCTTCGAATTGTAGCCCGCAGCTAGCGATCCGCCGTCTCATCCACCCGCACGGTGGTTACGCCTTCGGCAATGGCGGCATACGTGGCTCAACAGCCGCTAGCCGGCGTCAAGGGCAACAATCCGGACGCCCACGAATTTCGCGCGTCGGCGCACGATGCCGCCAACTTTGACCTTGTCTACGATCGCGACCAGCCGACGCCCGTCGTCGATAGCAGGGGCAACCCAACGATGTCGCTTGGGGACGTAGCCAAGGTGGACGCCGTGATGGCGATACGCCACGGCGTGATGGTCACCCTGACCGGCTCCTTCGCGGACGAGTTCGATCAACTCGCCCGGTCTGATTTTCTCATAAGCATAACGGCGGCGATCGGTCCCGTCGGGTGCCTTGAGCTTGAGCTCCGCGATCCAACTCGGCTGCGATGGCACGCTGCTTTCCGCGAGCAGGGCCAATGCGTCTGTCCTGCGCTGCCGTTGCGTGACCTCAGGCGATACGGTCCGCGAACGGACAAGAAGGGCATGGATTGTCGCCAGCGCGATGAGGGGCCAAGCCACCAGAGTGCAGGCGAGACCGTAAAGGTACCAGCGCATCGGCGAGCGCCGCCGGAAGTGGGCGACTGCGGCCGGTGCCAATGCAGCCAACAGCACGGTCCAAATCGGCGGGCGGTACAGCAGCCACGGGATGACGACGTCTTCGCTCATGTGACAACCCGTTCCCAGCCGGCGCGCAGCGCCTGGCTCCAGGCCCGCGAAGGTCAAGACGAGATGCATCAACAGAACAGCATGGCAACACGATGGTTCCGCCGATATAAGCGAACGTGCCGGCATCAGGGTTTGTGCAACAAACAGCTTGTGCCAGCGGCGACTTGGCAGCCAAGGCGGGCACCTGCTCGCATGCATCGCCCGACCATTGGTATTCGTAGGTGATGTCGCGCCCCTCCACATAGCCAAGATCGCGCAGGCCGTTGCGCACATCATTCGCCCGCACGGAACTGTGATCGGCCATCAAGAAGCCGACGCGACGGAACTTAGCGCTATTCGACCGCGACGCCGGCCGCCTTGATCACCGCCGCCCACTTCGTCACCTCGCCCGGCAGCCATTTCGCGACCACATCGGGCGGCCGCAACGCCAGCGTCATCCCTTGCGCTGCGATCGCGTCGGAAGCCGGCTTGCTAGACAGCGAATAGGATACTGCATTGTAGAGCTTGTTGAGCGTATCCGACGGCGTTCGCGCCGGCGCAAACAGTGCGAACCAGGCGTCGGCCTCGACGCCTTGGATGCCGGCCTCCGCCAGCGTCTTCACCTCCGGCAGGCGTACCGCGCGCTTCGGGCTTGCCACCGCCAGCGCGCGCAGCACGCCCGCGTCGATATAGCTGATCACGCTCGGCAGCGTGACGAAGGTGACGTCGACGCGCCCGGCAAGCAGTTCGGTGGTCAGCGGCGCGGCGCCGCGGAACGGCACATGGAGGAGATCGACGTCGGCCCTGAGCTTGAACAGTTCGGCGGCGAGGTGCGAGGCCGAGCCGTTCCCGGTCGAGCCGTAGTTGAGCTTGCCCTTCTTCGCGAGGTCGATCAGTGCGGCAACGCTGTCTGCTTCGAGCCCGCGCCGCACCACCAGCGCATGCGGGATATCGGCGATGCCGGCTACGGCTGAGAAATCCTTCACCGCGTCGTAAGGACAGTTCTTCAAGAGACTTTGGTTGGTCGCGTGCGTTTGGTTGGTGCCAAGCACCAGCGTGTGGCCGTCTGGCTCCGCGCGCGCCACGGCTGCGGTGCCAATCGCACCGGAGCCGCCGCCGCGGTTCTCGACCACGATCGCTTGGCCGAGCGGGCCGGAGGCGGCCTGCGCGATCAGCCGTGCCACCGTGTCGACCGGCCCGCCGGCCGGATAGGGCACTACGATCAAGATGTTTCGAGACGGAAACGTTTGCGCGCACGCTGCATGCGCACCCATCAGCCCGGCGATTGTCGTGAGCGCAGCGCGCCGCGTGAGCATGCCGCTACTTAATCGTATGCGCCGCCGAATGCCAACGTTGAAAGACGCCCGTTTCCGCCGTGGCGCGCCGCAGCACCAGGAGCAGCATCAAGCTCATGACCGGAACGCCCAACGGAATCAAAGCTTGCTCTGCAAGCGTGCGGGCGATCAGCGGGAGGAACCATAACAGCGCGAGCGCGGTCTTTTCCCAAGCGTGGAAGCCACGATCTGCTCCTTCCACCGCGAGGAAGGCGATGGCCGACGCCAGCACGACAAAGTCGTAGTCCAGGCTGTAGGGCGACGCGAGGATCGCGACGAGCGGCAGCGCCGCCGCCTTGAGCCGATAGCTCGCATCGCTGCGCCACAGCCAGGCCAGCACCACCGCCAGAATGGCCATCGCAGCGCCTTGCATCGCATAGGCGAGGGGCACGCTGCCGCCCCACATTCGGACCCACGAGAACACGCCCTGGATCTTGTGCCAGCCGGTGCCGCCCTGCTCGAGCACCGCCTCCCGGACGAATGGCAGGGCATTGACGAAGGAGCGCCAGATGTCGGGGCCGAATGCCAGAGCAGTGACCGCGACGAGCGCCAACGCGGTCGTTGTGGCGGCGGCGAGGACGCGCCAGCGCCCGGTGACGATCAGAACCAACGGGATCATGATGCCGACGTGTGGCTTGTAGACGAGCAGCCCGAACAGCACGCCGGCCAGCACCGGCTTGCGGTCGAGCAACAGCAGCGCGCCGCCGATCAGCGCGGCGGTGAGGAAGCCGTTGTGGCCATGGCCGATGTTGACGAACACGGCCGGCGACGCGATGGCGACGAGGAGCCATAGCCCGCGGTGCCCACGCTGGGCTGCAGCACCCGCTTCTTCTCCCTTTGGCGCTTGCGGGGAAAGGACCGTCGAAGACGACAGAATGCCGCGAAGCATCCAGAGATAGAGCACCAGTGTCGCGGCTTGGTACACCGCCAGCGCCACCAGGTAGGGCAGCAGCGCCAGCGCGGCAGCGACGAACAGAAAGACCGGCGGATAAAGCCAGCCGTAGAACGGCGTATCCTTGCCGAAGATCACCTGTTCGCGGGCGTGCTGGGCCGGCGGATCGAACGCGCGGCCCGGCTGGCCGTCCAGCACAAAGGTGCCGGCCGAATAGACCTTGGAGAAGTCGGTGCCGAGCGGCCGTCCCTGGTAGTCGTTGAGGCCATCCGCAGTCGCGAACAGGAAGACGAATCCAGCACAAGACGCAACCAGCAGCGCAAGCGAGCAGAGCCAGGTGCGCTCGCGGTTGATCCAATCGCCGGTCCGCAATTGCTCGACGATATTCCTCATCGCGTTTCCGTCGGCCGCGCGGCCTTCGCCGCTGCCGCACGCTGCATTGGCCTAGTCGCTGGTCGCGACCTGCGGAATTTTCCCCGCTGTGATGGCAGTCGATGCATGGCCGGCGCGTGCTGCAGCGGCCCGCGCGACCACGATGCAGAACCAGGCCACCACAATGCCCGCGAACACATCGATGAAATAGTGACCGCCGTCGATCGGCGTTGCCACGATCATCACGCCATTCACGACAGCTCCGATCCAGCGCAGCACCGGCACCGGCCACAGCGCAACCATGAAGACCACGCCGAGCGCCGCGTGGAAGCTCGGGAAGGTGATGATGCCCTCGGAATTCAGGCCGGTGAGTGCGCGGAACGTGCCGTCCCGCAGGCCGTGAAAAATAGGCAGGTGCAGTTCACGCGTGGCGGGCACGATCGCCGCGTGGTCTGCCGCGGTCAGCTTGTAATAGCCCCAGACTCCCTCGGCCGGGAGCAGCGCCGAGACCGCAATACACAGCAACGCCGACAGGGCCAAAGACAGCATGAAAACGCGCAGCCGGACCAGGTGACCGCAGAACGCCAGCACCAGAATGGTCACCGAGGCCTGCAGCGTGAAGCTCAGATAGGCGAACATGAACAGCGGGTGGGCGATCTCCAGTCCGTTCATCCATACGAGCAAGCTCCGCCAGTCGAGGCCCAATGCACGGTCGATCGCATCGAACATCGAATCGTGCAGGGGGAAGGCGGCTCCGGCCGCGGCAGCGAGGTAGGAGAGCGGCGCGCCGATCGCCGTGAAGGCAACGAGCTGTGCCGTGCTCTCCAGGCCGGAGGCGATGCGCGCGTCGTTGCGCCGGCAGCGGTAGAACCAGGCGGCGAGGCCGAGCGCGAGGCACGATACGGCTGGTGCCGCGAAAGTTGCCATCCCAAGGCGGAAATTGGTCACCAGAACCGCGGCCAGCACGATGACGGCCACGCTCGCCACGATTGTCCAGATCAGATTGTCCAGCCGGCGCAGCGCCGTGGCGTCATGCATAGGTATTTTCCGATCCCGCTCGCCGTTGGCTGGCGGTCCGAACACTACGGAAGGACGCTTGAAAAGGCGTAAATGGATTGCTCCGATTTGGGGCCAGTCCGGCCTGAAGCCAGGTCCATCAAACGGATTGATGGGCCCAATCAGCGTTTCCGCCTTGCCGTTGCCGGGATCGGCCATTAGGACATTCGCGCCCGTTTGCGGGCTTGGAGATTCCCGAAAATGGCCCTGCTCGCCGACTATCTCAGCCGCATCAAGCCGTCCGCCACCATCGCGGTGACCGACAAGGCGCGTGCGCTCAAACTCGCGGGCCGCGATGTCATCGGGCTTGGCGCCGGCGAGCCGGATTTCGACACGCCTGACAACATCAAGCAGGCCGCAATGAAGGCGATCCAGAGCGGCAAGGCTTCGAAGTACACCGCGGTCGACGGCCTTGCCGAGCTCAAGCAAGCCGTCGCGGCCAAGTTCAAGCGCGAGAACAATCTCGACTACAAGCCGTCGCAGATCATCGTCGGCACCGGCGGCAAGCAGGTGCTCTACAACGCACTGATGGCGACCATCAATCCGGGCGACGAGGTGATCATCCCGGCACCCTATTGGGTCAGCTATCCGGACATGGTGCTGCTCGCAAGGGGCGAGCCGGTCAGCGTGCCGACCACCATGGAAGACGGCTTCAAGATGCGGCCGGAAGCCCTGGAGAAGGCGATCACGCCGAAGACCAAGTGGATCATCTTCAACTCGCCGTCGAACCCGACCGGCGCCGCCTATTCGCGTGATGAGCTTAAGAAGATCACCGACGTGCTGGCGAAGCATCCCCATGTCTGGGTGATGAGCGACGACATGTACGAGCACCTGGTCTACGACGAATTCAAGTTCTCATCGCCCGCCGAAGTCGAGCCGCGGCTCTATGAGCGCACGCTCACGGTCAACGGCGTGTCCAAGGCCTATTGCATGACCGGCTGGCGCATCGGCTACGCCGGCGGTCCGGAGCCGTTGATCAAAGCGATGGCGATGATCCAGTCGCAATCGACCTCGAACCCGTCCGCGGTGTCGCAATGGGCGTCGGTTGAGGCGCTCACTGGCCCGCAAGACTTCATCCCGAAGCACAACGCGATCTTCAAGGAGCGCCGCGATCTCTGCGTCTCGATGCTCAACCAGTCGCGCGGACTCAAGTGTCCGACGCCGGAAGGCGCGTTCTATGTCTATCCGTCCTGCGCCGGCGCGATCGGCCGCACCGCGCCGAGCGGCAAGACGATCGAGACCGACGAGGACTTCGTCACCGAGCTGCTCGAGGCCGAGGGTGTGGCGGTGGTGCAGGGCACGCCATTCGGCGTCGGTCCGGCGTTCCGTATTTCTTATGCCACCAAGACCGAAGACCTTGAGGAAGCCTGCCGCCGCATCCAGCGGTTCTGCGGCAATCTGAAGTAACGCGAGTCCGGCAGGGCCGTTGCTCGCGGTCTGCCACGACTGGTGCATTCGCGCAAACCAGGGAGGAGGCCCCATGATTCGATTTTCAGTAGCATTTGTGTTCGCGGCGAGCATCGCCGCAATCGTGTCGCCGGCCGCGGCGCAGTCGCGGGTCGAAGCTGGCGTGTTGGAATGCGCCGGCACGACGGCGAGTTTCGTCGTCGGGTCGGTGACTGAGCTGCGCTGCATCTTCAAGGGTCCCGACGGCCGTGCCGATCCCTACACCGCCACGATCCGGCGCGTCGGCGTCGATATCGCGCTGCCCGCCAACACCGCGATGGCATGGGGCGTGTTCGCGCCGACCCGCAACATTGGTCCCGGCGATCTGCGTGGCACCTATGCCGGCGCGGGTGCCAGCGCCACGGCGGTCGTCGGTGTCGGCGCCAACGCCCTGGTCGGCGGTTCGAACAACACCATCGCGCTGCAGCCGCTGAGCTTGCAGGGCCAGACCGGCCTCGGCGTTGCGGCGGGCGTCGCCGGCCTCGAACTGCGCCCGGGCCGCTGATCAAGCTGCATCTATGGCGAGTCGCCGTCGCACACGGCGGCTGGTTTCATTTCGCAACGATGCGTCCCTCGACGCCGGTTTGCACCGTGCCAAGCTTGCGCAGGTGAACCATCACCTCGTTCGCCAGCAGCGGCGAGTCGTCGACCGGCAACAGCGTCTTAGCCTTGCCGAATGGCACATAGCCATCGCTGCCCCGTGCCAGGAAGTCATTGGTGGCGATGCGGTAGGTGCGGTTGAGATTGAGCGGTTTGCCGCCGATCTTGATCGACTGAATGCGCTTTCCCGACGGTTTCCGCTCGTCGAATACGATGCTCATGCCGGATACCTGGGGGAAGCGGCCCGCAGTGGCTGGCAGCAGGGCGAAGCCGCTTTCCAGCGCGTCGCGCAGGTCGCGGCCACGCACCTCGATCGTCACCACCCGATTGCCGAACGGCAGCTCGGCAAGCACGTCGCGCCGCGTGATGGTGCTCCCCGCGGGATAGATCTTGCCCGCTCGAATGGCGCCGGCGTTCGTCACCGCAGCTTCGGCGCCGGTCTTGCTGCGCATCGCGTCGGCAATCACGTTGCCGATCGCCGCTTCGCGGCTGCGCACTGTGGCGTTGCGGCTGTCGAGCTCGACGGCGAGCTTGGCAAGCGGCACGTCCAGCTCGCGGCCGAGCTCTGCCTCGTAACCTTTAACCACGGCGGCGACCTCGGGATCGGGTGTCACCGTCGCGGTGTCGATGATGCGGAATTGCGGCCACCATTGCATCTCGCGGCGGCCTTCGACCGTCTTCACCTCGATGGTGACGTCGATCAGCACCACGTAGTGGGCGTCATAGGACGATTCCACGATCGCGCTGCGGCCGTCGAAGTTGACGAAAAGGTCGTGGTTGTGTCCGGACAGGACGAGATCGGCGGAACCCGCTCCCGCGAGCACCAGGGCGTCGCCGCGCTCGGCATGGATGACCGCAACGACGAAGTCCGCGCCTTCGCCGCGCAGAGCTTCGGCTTGCTGCTTCATCGTCGCGATGGTGGGTTGGAACTGGAGGTCCTCGGGACTTGACGCGCGGCGTAACTCGTCATAGGTCGCGCCGGTGACGCCAACCCGCACGCCATCGAATGTCAGCACGGCGCGGTCCTTGAAGTTGGCCAGCGGCTTGCCGTCGGCGCCGCGCAGATTGGCGGCATAGAGCGGAAACTTCGCCTCGGCCATCCGCGTCAGAAAGTTCGCCTTGCCAAAGTCGAATTCGTGATTGCCGGGCACGAAGATGTCGGGCGGGATCATGTTGGTGAGCGCGATGATGTGCGCGCCGCTGTCGATGCCAGACATCAGCGACGGCGACAGCGTGTCGCCGCCGTGCGCGAACACGACGTGACCGCCCTTGGCGCGCTCCGCCTTGACCACGGCGGCCAGCCTGGCGAAACCGCCGCGCCGTTGGCCATCGGCCATCTGCGTCTCGCCCATCAGGTAGATGTCGTTGGTCAGGACGAAGGTGATCTTGGCGGTCTGCGCCTGAGCCGCCAGCGGCAAGACGGCAAGACACAGGATGATCAGCAGGCGGCGCAGGGCGAACATGTAGGATGATCCGTGAGGCAGGAGCCTGCTCTAGCACGCTAGTGTCGCGGTTCGGAAGTTCGCCTGGGTTCTCAGCTTGCTTCGAAGCGAACTTCCGAACCAAAGCGACACTAGCAACTCTATGATTCTAGTGTCCCTTTGGACCCGAAGTTCGCAAAAGTGGCTGCTGAGCAATCGTGCGAACTTCGGGTCCGGGACACTAGGACGGCGCCCGGCTATGCTGCGGGACGCGGCGCCAGCGCCACGATATTCGCTGTGGATATGAACAGACCTGAGATTCTTGCACGAGACGGCACCGCGACCGGCGACGCGCGCATTGGCGTCGTGATCGTCAATCTCGGCACGCCTGACGCAACCGATCCAGCCTCGGTGCGGCGCTATCTGAGAGAGTTTCTAAGCGATAAACGTGTGATCGAGGACCAAGGGCCGGTTTGGAAGTTCGTGCTCAACGCCATCATCCTGACCAGGCGGCCGCGCCGCAAAGGCCTCGACTACGAGAAGATCTGGAATCGGGAACGCAACGAATCCCCGCTCAAGACCATCACGCGCGCGCAGGCCGGCAAGCTTCGCACGGCGCTGGAGCAGGGCGCGGTGCAGCGCACCGTTCCCGGCATCGTCGTCGATTGGGCGATGCGCTATGGCAATCCGTCGCTCGATTCGCGGCTTGAATCGCTGGTCAAGCTCGGTTGCGAGCGCATCCTGCTGGTGCCGCTCTATCCGCAATATGCCGCGGCGACGACGGCCACGGTCTGCGATGCGGCGTTTGCCACGCTTGCCCGGCTGCGCTTTCAGCCCGCGCTGCGCGTGGTGCCGCCGTATTACGACGATCCGGTCTATATCGAGGCGCTCGCGGCTTCGATCGAAACGACCTTGCAATCGTTGTCGTTCAAACCCGAAATCATTCTCGCCTCGTTCCACGGCATTCCGAAGTCCTATGCCGATGACGGCGATCCCTATCCGACCCAATGTCACGAGACGGTGCGGTTACTCCGCGCGCGCCTCAATCTCGACGAGCGTCAGCTGATGCTCACGTTCCAGTCGCGCTTCGGCCGCGCCGAGTGGCTCAAGCCCTACACCGATGAGACGGTGAAGAGTCTCGCGCAAAGCGGCGTGAAAAATCTTGCGGTGGTGACACCGGGCTTCGCCGCCGATTGCCTCGAAACGTTGGAGGAGATCACGGTCGAGAACGGCGACATCTTCAAGACCAACGGCGGGACGAACTTTGCCGCCATCCCCTGCCTGAATGACAGTGACAACGGGATGACGCTGCTCATTCATCTGATTCATCACGATCTTGAGGGTTGGGCGTGACGATTCGAGAGTTTGAACCTGACGCGGCCCAGGATCGACCAATTCTAATGACGCTCCGCGCAGGCCTTGCCGCCGGCGCGGACGCGTCGTCATATGCTGTTCGGCTGGAGGAGGGATTTCATGGACAATTTTTCGATGTTGCTCGGCGTCAATCTTTTTGTCGTGGTGCTCGTGATCCTCGCCATCTTGACCCTGGTGGCGGGCGTCAAGACCGTCACGCAGGGCTATCATTGGACCGTGGAGCGCTTCGGCCGCTACACCCGCACGCTGAATTCCGGCCTCAACCTGATCGTGCCGTTTTTCGACCGCATCGGGCGCAAGGTGAACATGATGGAGCAGGTGATCGACATCCCGCAGCAGGACGTGATCAGCAAGGACAACGCCACCGTCATGGTGGACGGCGTCGCGTTCTTCCAGGTGTTCGATGCCGCCAAGGCCAGCTACGAGGTGACCAATCTCGACCGCGCCATCATCACGCTGACCATGACCAACATCCGCTCGGTGATGGGCTCGATGGACCTCGACCAGATGCTGTCGCACCGCGACGAGATCAACGAGCGGCTGCTGCGCGTGGTCGACGCCGCGGTTTCGCCATGGGGCGTCAAGGTCAACCGCATCGAGATCAAGGACATCGTGCCGCCCGCCGATCTGATCCAGTCGATGGGCCGGCAGATGAAAGCCGAGCGCGAAAAGCGCGCCGAGATCCTGCAGGCCGAAGGTCAGCGCCAATCGGCGATCCTGAAGGCCGAAGGCCAGAAGCAGGCGCAAATCCTCGAAGCCGAGGGCCGGCGCGAGGCTGCGTTCCGCGATGCCGAGGCGCGCGAGCGCGCGGCGCAGGCCGAGGCGAAGGCGACCGAGATGGTGAGCTTGGCGGTCGCCAACGGCGACATCCAGGCGCTCAACTACTTCGTCGCGGAAAAATACATGAAGGTGCTCGCCGAGTTGGCCAACTCGCCGAACCAGAAGACGCTGATCTTCCCGGTCGAGGTGACCGGTGTGCTGGGTTCGCTGGCCGGCATCGGCGAGATCGCCCGGGCGACATTCGGGCCCGACGCGCCGGGCAAGCCGCCCGCACCAGCTACGGTGGCGCGGCGTCCCACCGGACCGGCAACGACGACTGGCCAGGCGACGAGGTCATGAACGTAGAGATCATGCCGTTCATCGCTTCGCTGGGCCCATGGAAATGGGTCATCCTCAGCGCGATCCTGCTCGCGCTGGAACTGGCCGTGCCCGGCGCATTCATGATGTGGCTCGGGCTCGCCGCGGTCCTGGTTGGGCTGATTTCGTTCGCGGTCGACTGGTCGTGGCAGGCGCAGCTTGTGGCGTTCGCGATCTTTACCGCAGCGTCGGTGCCGTTGTGGCGGCGCTTCGCCCGCAAGGTCGACCCGCAGCTGGAGTCGCCCTATCTCAACCGCCGCACCGAGGCGCTGGTCGGCCGCGTGTTCACGCTCGAAAAGCCGATCGTCGACGGCATCGGCACGGTGCGAATCGACGACACCATCTGGCGGGTCAGCGGCGCGGACGCCGCCGCCGGCAGCCGGGTCCGGGTGGTCCGCGCCGAGGGCGCCAATCTCAAGGTTGAGCCTGCGTAGAGATGATGCGGTTAAGTTAGCATCGCGACTAGCTCCGATCTCCACTCAGCCATGGGTCCCCGCTTTCGCGGGGACGAACGGGGAAGGACCTGGTCCGACCTAACCGCATCACGCTTTAGGGGCCGGTTTGGCCGTAAAGCACTCATTAACCACAAATCTTTAACCCTCGTTAACCACGGCCGCCGCGGGGCGGCCGGTGCCGGCTGACGCACGTCCCTGCCGAACAGGGGCGCGCGAACGCTGGCGCGATGCATTGTGCAAACGGGGGTCGCCTCTGCTGCGCGATCGTTCCAGAGCTATGGCTGTTGCGCTCGGCGCGCTGGCGGCGGCGTTGACGAGCGACGCGTTGGCGCAGAGCTCCGCGCCGTCGCTGTTCAGTCCGACGCTCACCGATCCGCGAAACACGCAGCGCTTCGGCAGGGCCCCCGACGGCACCACACGCGCGACCCAGCCGGCAGCCACTCCGTCCGCCGGTGCAAACGCAAGCGCGAGCGCCGGCGAGACCGGGTTCGATTCCACCGGCTCGATCGCCAAGAAGCGCAAGCTCAAGCGAAAGCCAGGCAGCCCGTACCCGCTGCCGCGCGCCGGCGCGGTGGTGCTCCAAGGTCCGCCGCAACAGGCGGGTGGCCACGCATCCGCGCCGCAGATCGCGGCGCGCGCCACCTATGCCAACACCTACAAACCGGTAGATGCGCCGCTGCGCCGGCCGCTGCCGCCCAACACCGACCCGTTCGAGCCGATTGGCATTCGGGTCGGCGAATTCCTGTTCAAGCCGGCGATCGAGGCCGGCTATGGCGTCGACACCAATCCCAATCGCACGCCCGGGGGTCCAAAGTCGAACTTCACGCAGGTGTTGCCGGAGCTGCAGGCCAAGTCGGAATGGTCGCGTCACGAATTGGGCGCGACCTTGCGCGGCAGTTATTACGCCTACAACTCGCTGCCGTCCGACAACCGGCCGGCAGCCGACACCAAAGATATTCGGACGCCTCGATATCACGCGCGACCTGCGGTTTCGCAGGGGAAGGCCGTTTCCTGCTTGGCACGGACAATCCGGGCAGTCCGAACCTGCAGGCCGGTCTGGCGAAGCTTCCGATTTTCACGGTCTGGGGCCCAGCGCCGGCGTTGGCGCAGCGCTTCAATCGTCTAGATCTTGGCGGTGAAGGGCAGCGTCGACCGCACCGAGTACGCAAATTCCGAGTTGACCGACGGCAGCACGGTAAGCAACGCAGACCGCAATTTCTTTCAGTACCGCGTCCAGGCGCGCGTCAGCTACGAGTTCACGCCCGCCGTCAAGCCGTTCGTCGAAATGGATGTCGACCAGCGTAAGTACGGCACGCCGTGCACCTGCGACGGCATCGACCGCAGTTCACATGCCTTTACGCCAAGAGGCGGCGTGACCTTCGAATTGGCCCGCCACCTCACCGGCGAGGTGTCGGCCGGCTACACGACCCGCGACTACGTCAGCCCGGATCTACAGACCTTGCGCGGCTGGGTGTTGGATTCATCGCTGATCTGGGTCGCGACCGGGCTGACGACCGTGACGCTCAGCTGCCAGTTCGCGAACCGAGGAAACGGTGATTGCGGGCGTCTCGGGTGCGCTGCGGCGCGAATGTCGGCCTGCAGGTCGATCATGCGTTCCGCCGCTGGCTGGTCGGAACCGTGAAGGTCGGATACGGCCAAGACGAGTACGTCGGCTCCGACCGCGTGGATAATCGCACCTCGCTCGCCGCGATCGTGACCTACAAGCTCAGTCGCGAGATTTGGCTGAAGGGCGAGTTCCGCCAGGAATGGCTGCACTCCACAGCGCCGGGCGTGAACTACGCCGCCAGCATCTTCCTGGTCGGGGTGAAGCTGCAGCGGTGAAGAAAGCTAGGTCGTGTACTCATTGGGTCATTTGCGACCGACCGAGTTCGACCAATGTCCGCTGTGCCTCCAATAGCGACCTATCAGGGGCATCGGTCCGAAATGACTCGAAGTGCTAGGAGTTGCCGTCGATCGGGCCACGGCTGCGTGACAACGAGTTTTTGCCACTAATCGGGTCGCTCCGTCGTCGGATCGATCATCTTGTGGATCTCGGTGATCGTCGTTGCCGGAAATCCGCTTATTTGTTCATGCCGGCGGATGATGGCTTCATCCTTGGCGAGATAGACGCAGAAGGTTTTGTCGGCGGCGACATAGCTTTCGACCCATTGAATGTCGGCGCCGAGTTGCCGCAGCACCTCGTTCGATTTTGCGGCCGCTCCGCGCAATTGCTCGCGCTCGAATGAACCGACTTTCGGAATGTCCCTCTCGATGACGAATTTGCGCAAGGGCATCGGATCCTCCCGTAGAGCCAAATTCCGTGGGGTTGTGGCCTGGGCTTATATCCATTCAGCTTTCCTATGCAATAGCTAGATCAATGCTGGACAAGCCATCGGGCCACCCATCGGCCGCGCTCAGCGGCGATAATGGTACGTCGCATCCGTTTGAGTTTCGGCCGCCCTCGCCACCAGATCATGGGCGGGTGATAGGTGACACACCGGGTCTGTCGCCCGCGCGTCGCCGGTTAGCAGGAAGGCCTGACAGCGGCAGCCACCGAAATCGATCTCGCGCCGCTCGCAGCTGGCGCAAGGTTCCGGCAGGTAGGCCGTACCGCGAAAAGCATTGAAGGCGGGGGACGATGCCCAGATATCCGCCAGCGAACGATCGCGGACATTCCAGAACTCAAGATCCGGAATTGATTCCGCGGCGTGACATGGCAGCACTTTGCCGGACGGCGTCACATTGAGCGAACGTCGTCCCCAACCGCCGACGCAAGGCTTGGGAAATCGTGCGTGATAGTCTGGCAGCACGGCATCAATCACGATGCTGCCTTGATGTTTGCGACGGAGATCCTCGACGGACATGACCGCGCGATCGACCTGCTCGCGCGTTGGCATCAGCGCCGAGCGGTTCTTGAGCGCCCAGCCGTAGTACTGCACATGGGCAATCTCAATTCGGCTGGCCTTGAGAGCCAGCGCGAGATCGACCATTTCGGTGATGCGATCGGCATTGGCGCGGTGCACGACAAAATTGATGGTCAGCATCAGCCCGAGCCGCACCGCTTCGGTGGCGAGCGCGTGCTTGCGTTGGAACGCACCCTTGTAGCCGGCGATATGATCCGCCGAAACGGCATCCAAATCCTGGATCGAGAGCTGGACATGATCAAGTCCAGCCTCCCACAAGTCGTGCATCGTTCGAGCGGTGATGCCGACACCCGATGTGATGAGGTTGGTGTAGAGACCGGGCTCGCGCGCCGAAGCGGCGATCTCGACCAAATCGCGCCGCGCGCCAGGCTCGCCGCCAGATAGATGAACCTGCAATACGCCCAGCTCCGCGGCCTCGCGAAACACCCTGGCCCAGGTCGCGGTATCCAGCTCGTCCTCGCGTCGCTCGAGCGTCAACGGATTTGAGCAATAGGGGCAGCCGAGCGGACAGCGATGCGTCAGTTCAGCGAGCAGGCCAAGCGGCTTTGTCTGGCTAGGGGCTTGGGCCACGTTACAACTCCAGCAGCTTTTTTTCGGCGAGGCTGGCCAACAGCTTCGTCACATCGGCGTGGATGCGTTCGCGCGGTGCGTTGAAGGTCCGTGCCAGGTCGTCGACGAGGGCATCGAACGTCGTCTCGCCTGTGCATCGCCTCAGAATCTCAAACGCAATGGCATCGGCCTTAAAGATACGTTCCGGCGCCAGCAGCACCCAACCGCCCTGCGCCTCGCTATGCGTGAGCCGCACGCCGCGCGGCAGCCGAGGCTTGGCATCAGGCGCTATCGTGAAATCTTCTGCCAAATGGTTCCATGCCGCTGATTGCCCCCTTCAGCCGCAGTATTATATCACAACCGACGATCGCGTTCGCGCCTGTGCGGGTCTCGGAAAATGGCGATCACTCGCCCGGCACGAACGCGCCGGGCGGTATGTCTTTGGGATCGACGTAGGCGCGGTGCAACGCATCGCACATCGCCCACAATACCGAGCATTTGAATTCCAGCGATGCCAGGACCTGCTGCTGGTGCTCGGGTGTTCGCGCGTGACGCTTGACGTAGTTAAGCGCGAAATCGGCATCGCGCGCGGCCTGCGGCGGGCGCTTGTCGAAATAGGCGAGGGTGTCTCGTGTCACGAACGAATAGCTGGCCAGCATGCCGTCCATCCGTTCGGTAATGATCTGCGGTGAAAACATCTCGGTCAGCGACGAGGCGATGGCTTCGAGCAGCGTCTTCTCGCGCACGAAGCGGACATAGGCATCGACAGCAAATCGCGTGCCCGGCAGCAGACCACGCAACGACGTGACATAGTCGCGATCGAGGCCAAGTCCATCAGTGAGCTTGAGCCAGCGTGCAATGCCGCCGTCGAACTCGCCCTCGCCATCGTGGTCGACCAGGCGCGATCGCCACGCACGCCGCACGGCGGCGTCGTCGCAGCGCGCAATCAGACTCGCGTCCTTGATCGGGATCATCGATTGATAGTAGTAGCGGTTGAGCGCCCACGCCTGAACCTGGCCTTTGGCGCATTTGCCGCCGTGCAGCAGCTTGTGAAATGGGTGCAGTCGGTGGTAACGCCGCGCGCCAATGTCGCGCAGCGCGGCTTCGAGGTTCTCCGGCGGTAGCAGCTTCACAGCACGATCCGTCAGAGCACGATCTCCATGCCGTCTTCCGCAACCTCCCATCCCGCGGCCTCGACGCGTTTGCGCTCGCATGAGCCGTCGACCAGGATAGGGTTGGTGTTGTTGATGTGCACGAAGATGCGCCGCGATGCGAGGCCGGTGAGCAATGCGAGCGATCCGCCGAACCCATCGATCGGCATATGGCCCATGCGCCGGCCGGGCTTGGTGCCCGTGCCGGTGCGGATCATTTCGTCGTCGGTAAAGAGCGTGCCGTCGAACAGCACGACGTCCGCACGCTTGAGTCGCGCCTCGACCTCCGGCGTGACCGACGCCGCGCCGGGCGCGTAAACGAGCCGTTTCGCGCCGGCTGAAATCTCGACGCCAACGTTGGCGGCGCTTTCGCCTGCAATGTCCGGGTTATCGCCCTCAAGGTAGAGCGGGACTTTTCCCGGCACGATGAACAACTCGGCCTTGGTACCCCCGCCCAATGAAAAGCCTTCGCCCGGCGTGATGGCGCGCCGCCACACCACATCGGAGCCCAGCACGCCGAACATCGGATTGCCGGCCACCGCGGCAAGCGTCGCGGCGGTGGCGATCAGGGTGAATGGCGAGCGCTCACGCAGGCTAAGCAGGCCGGCCGTCTGGTCGATCTCCCCGCCGGTGAGCACCACCGCCTCAATCGGGCTGGCGCGGACGCCGCCGCGCGGATGCAACTGCCAACTATTCTGGATCTGCGCGCGCAGATCGGGCGAGGCGTTGATGAGTGTCCAACGTTCGCCATCGCCCGAGATGGCGAGGCTGGCCTGTGTGCGCGGGCGCACACGCTTGTCGCCGGCCCAGGCGAGCCGGCACACATTGCAATTGCAGTTCCATTGCGGAACGCCGCCACCCGCCGCCGCACCGAGTACGATGGCGGTCAGGCCCATCGAATTGGAAGCCTAAGCGAAATCAGAATTCGGCCGGCAGATAGCCGTTGATCTCGAGGCCGATGCAGATCTCGATCAGGGTCGGGGTTGTCCAAGCCATGGTACTTCCTCTCGAACCATCAAAACCGGTCCGTGCCACTAAAGGTAGTTCGTGATCCATCTTCGCGCAACCGCCTAAAAGGTCCAAGTTTGCAGAACCTGCAACTCCCGGCGCGGGAACCTTACCGGCCGGGTTCGTCCAGCCCTTCAATGATTCCGAGGCGTGACAGCACCAAGCCGAGCGGACCCTGGTCGAGCAGTTCATTTCCGCTGACGCGGCGAAGCTCTCGGAATTCCGGCTGCCGATAAAGCTGCTCGATGGAATAGACCACCTGCACCGGATCGAGTCCGCCGTTGACGCTCCAATGGCGGGCAAAGGAACGAGCGAGTTCCTCTAGTTCCCGCTGCGGAACCTCCGGGCGGGCTTGGCGCATAGCCTCGACCCACACGCCAGGATCGGCCGCGAACGCACGTGACGCCTTGACGAGGGCTGCCACGAAGCGTTCGACCGCCGGTCGCCGGGCGGCGAGCAAGTCCTGGTCTGCGACGATCACTTTGTTGAGCACCGGCGCAGCGTTGAAATAGTCCTGGTCCGAAAGCAGGACCTTCAGCCCTGGCCGGTCACGGAACCGGTTCCACATGCCGACCGACATGGTGGTCGCATCGATGCGCCGCGCGCTGAGCGCGAGCGCGCGAACATGCGGCTCGCCGAGTGCCACCACCTTTACCTTTTCGACGTCGACGCCATGGGCAGCCAGCACGAGGCGGGTCATCGAGTGGTCGAGGCTGCCCACACCGCCGATACCGAGCGTGATCCCTTCCAGCGCCTTGATCGAGGGGACGTCGCCATGGGAGGCGATCAGGTACCGGATTGACTTGTCGGGTGACAGGATCGCTTTGACCTTCATCACGCGCTGCGCCGCAAGCTGCAGCGCGCCGCTGAGCGAGATGTTGGCGAGGTCGGCATTCCCGGTCTTCAACGCGACGATGGCAAGCGGCGTGTTCTGCACGCGCACCAGATCGACGGCAAGGCCCTCGCGCCGGTAGAAGCCGAGTGTGTCGGCGAGGTCCATAACCGAATTCGGCACCAGCGGTGGCGCGGTATGGGTTACGACAAGGCGCAGCCGTTCAGCTGTTGCGGTTTGGACAGCGGAGCTGAGTGCAAGCCCGAGGCAGGCCGCCAGAAGTGCGGTTGCAGTACGTGCCTTGCTATTTTTGCTTCGCATTTGGCTCGGATGTCGGTCCAAAGCAAATCGATTTTCTCGTTGGTCAGCATGCCCGGCGATATCTGGCCTTTGCCCGCGGGCACCGAATTCTCGAAACGTGCGCGATCGTTGGGCCGCTTCGCTATTTCGCCGACGTGGTCCTGCGTTCGGCGTTGCGCCGGAACTTTCAACGCAATGCATGATGATGATGAGCACGCACATCGCGTCTGTAAAGCGGTCGGCCTGCAAAGCTTGCATGACTGGCCGCCGCGCTACATGCGGAAGATTGCCGTGCTGTGGCTACCGGCGCCTGGGCGCTGTGCTTGCCGCATCGCCGCAATCGTCCGGACGCAGTGTCGAACCGCGCAGATCGACCGGAACCTTGCAGTCGTCTACACGCTGCTCGTCGCTGGCCTTGCCGCCGAGCCGCTCCTTGCCGGTGCGGGTCGACTCCGCCTGGAATTGTCTCGCTTCACCTTCCTGGCGCGGGGCTTCGCCCGCCGAGGCCAACCCGACCTGCGCAATGAGCGTCATCGCCACTATTCGGCCCGGAGTCAGAAACATCATTGAAGATAGCATCGGCACGTCCTGACACTTACCCAGATTTCATTGCTGCGTTGCGATGGCTATGAGCAGCTTAGGGATGACGGAACGCGAGCTTTTCGACTCCTGCGTCCAAATTAACGGACGCTACTTGGTAGCCCGAGTTCTTCCGTGTTCCCTGCGTTGCTTTTCCCGGAACACCGAGACCGTCGCCGGGTTGCAAAGAAGACCCGACCAAACAGAGGGAGCCGAATCCTAGCTTTCCGCCATCGGTTCGGTTCCGAAAGGAGCGCGCGATGAAGACGAAGGCATTCATCCTGGCCAATATAACGCTATTCGCCCTGGGCGTGAGTTCCGCGAACTCTGGGCCGTGTAGCAACGAGATCGATAGTCTCACCAAGACCCTCGCCGCCAAGGATGCAGGTTCTGGCCCGACCGCCGGGGCAGCGGGCGGCCCACAATCGGCGGGAAGCCCATCAGGCCAACACCCGCCCACCAGCATCATGGGACAACAGACTGAGGGCCGGGCCGCGTCTCCCGAAGACGTGCGTCGCCAAACCGAAGGGCAGCCGACAGCTGCTCAGCAAGGAACAACCGGCGCGGCCGCGAGAACTGACTCTCCATCTCAGGCAAGCAGCGCGCTGGATCGTGCGCGTGCGCTCGATAAGCAGGGCAAAGAAGCCGAATGCATGGAAGCCATACGAGAAGCCAAGCAGCACGTCGGCTCTCGCTAAACACACACCGCGTAGATGGATAGCCCGGTTACTCCTTGAAGGCGCGGTCGAGATTCCTGACCCGGTCGAGGTTGCGTGCCTTGTCGCGCCCGCGCAGACCGATAAGCCGCGTCGAGGTGACGTCGGCATTCTCGAAATCGGCGTCGGTGACGTCCGCCCCCAGGAAATCGGCGCCGCCGAGCTCGCTGCCGTTGAGGTTGGCGCCCTTGAGGATCGCATCGCGTAGCGAGGCAAATTCGAGAACCGCGCGCGATAGATTTGCATTCTCGAAGCTAGCGCCATCCAGATTGGCCGACCGCAAGACGCCCCGCATGAGCCCCATGGACTGGTTGCGCATGTCGGCGGAGAGATTGGCCCGATCGAGGCGGGCCTGTCTCATGCTAGCCCGTGACAAATCGCCGGTGATGCGGGCATCAGAAAGATCGGCGCCATCGAGCTTTGCGCCCACGAGCTGCGTGGCGAACAGGCTTGCACCCCGAAGGCTCGCACCGGTGAGATCAGCATCGAGTGCCCACGCCTGATCGAGCGTTACGCCGGCAAGATTGGCGCCGGCAAGGTTCGTGCGATTGAGGCGCGTCGCCTGGAGGTTTGCACGTCGGAGATCGATCCCCGACAGGTCGAGGCCGTTGAGGCGCCGGCCCGAGAGGTCAACCCGCGTCGCCGGACCAGCAGCGGCAAGCGCCGCTTCGATCTCCGTTCGCGTCATCTCGGCTTTGGTAAAATCGTCCGACTTGAGGTCGAGGAACCTCAGCATGTCCTGCGCGGCGACAGCGCCCGGCATCGCGCACACCAATATTGCCGCCGCCAGCGTCGCCTTCAACCAGTGGCTCAAGATCATCGTCCGCCTCCCGGGCGGACGGCGGTCGCGCCGGATCAGATGTCGTGCTCGCTCACCGGGCGGCACTGCCAGCGAACCACGCGCCAACGCGGGTTTTCGTCGCTCCACTGGGCCAGAAAGACCGAGGCGTTCTTCATGCACTGGATGACCGAAATCTCGGGCGCGAGAGGAACCCTGTGATCGCGACAGACGCCGGGATCACCAACCAGACAGGCGGACAGGATGATGGCAATCATGGATGGGCTTTGGTCACTTCTTCGTGTTGTTGTCGACGATGACTCAGCAGTACGCCCACTCATCCGTCCATTACCGATTGGGAAGTATCCCCACGTGCAAGAGGCGATCGGGCTAGGCGTGACACCGCATGGTTGTGCGGCATTGCGCGGGGCGGGACCTGGGCCTATTTCTTCGACCTGTCCCACCGGATCGGCGCGCATAGCGCGCGCGGCGGCACGGACGGTGATAGACAATGGCCGTTCGCCCGGTTGGAACGTCGCAGGTCAGGACTGACCAGCATGCGCCCGATGCCTCAAGCGCTCGCAGCAGCCTTGGTCGCCGTGCATTGCGCTGCGGCACCGGCTGCCGAACTTCCCGCCAACGAGTATCCGACGGTGGCGCGCGCCGACTATGTGTTCGGCTGCATGCAGGTCAACGGCCAGACCCGGGATGCACTCGAAAAATGTGCATGCTCCATTGACGTCATCGCCTCGCTTCTCCCGTATGAACAGTATGAGGAGGCGGAGACGGTCATGCGCGTGCGTCAGCGAAGCGGCAAGAACGCGTCGATGTTCCTGAGCATGCCGATGCTGCGCGCGAAGGTCGACGAACTGAAGCGCGCGCAGGTCGAGGCAGAGCTGCGCTGCTTCTAGGCCCCCAAGCTATTACCCAGCACAGGGTAACGTACCACCATCGAGACGGTGGGCAGATCGTGGGCCGAGCCTCATTGCAGCTGGTGGGCCGAGCCTCGTTAGTGTCGCCTCGAAAGCGAGCGCGTTCAAATTTTGTTGAACGCGTTGGGAACCCGAGAGATTGGCCTAGAGTTGGTTGCAGCGGTAGCCCTTGCTTCCCGCATCCGTTGAGGTGCGCATGACGCTGCTTCGCGCACCCTGGACTTTCTGGGATACGGGCGCTCGGCTGACGAT
>CAWBFG010000035.1:0-40875 GCA_963787955.1 uncultured Alphaproteobacteria bacterium
GGGAGAGGGCACGAGACGCGAACACCGAATGCACGGCGACATGTGTCACCGCCGCTTCCTCCGCTTCGCTACTTTTTTCGCCCTGAGCTTCGCCTTGCGCGTCGATCCTAGCCGGTCGCGCAGCCGCTTGGTCGCGGTTTCGTCGAGCGACAGATTGCCCCGGAGCACCACCCCATAGAAATCGCGCGCCGCCTTGCGGGAAATCAGCCCCTCGGCTGCATCCTCCGCGACCCGTGCGGCAGGGCGCTGCAAGGGATCGCCCCAGCCGCCGCCGCCGCCGGTGCGCACGATCGCCCGCGCACCGGGCGGCACCGGAATGTTCGCGCCGCTGATCCACTTGAAGGATTTTTCACCGGGCAGCTTGAGCAGATTGCCGCCGGCCTCGCCGGGCAGCCCACCCGCAATGCCCCACGGCGGGCATTTGCTGCGCCGGCTGCGCTCGAAATTCCATTTGCCCTCGACCAGGCCGCGCACCTTGGTGTCGAGCCCAAGTCCGCCGCGATATTTTCCGGCCCCGCAGGAGTCGGTGCGCAGCACGCGGCCCTCGACCACCACCGGGCACTTGAGCTCGATGCCCTCGATCGAGCCGTTGCGCACGTCGCCCTGGCACACTGAAACGGTTGCCGACTCGCCGTCTTCGAACGGCCGTCCACCCCAGCCGCCGCCTTCGATGCTCTGCACGATGAAGCGCCGCTTGGTCTTGGGATGCAGCCCGAAGAACACCACCGAGCCGCCGAGCAAGCCGTGATGGCCGCCCGGCACCCGATCCGGCATGGCTTCGGACAGCGCCCGCACGATGGTGTCCACCACGGTCGGCACGATGGCGCTCCAGCCCGACATCGGCGCCGGAAACCTGGCCATCATGATGTTGCCTTCGGGAATGATGACTTGGAGCGCGCGGAACGAACCTTCATTGACCGGATCGAGCGGCCCGGTCAGCGCCTTGTAGGCAACGCGTGCGCCCGCATAGGTGCGCGAGTTGATCGCCGCCTTGCGCTCGGCCGAACAGCCGGACAGATCGATCGTCATGTCACTACCCTTGATGGTGATCTTGACGCCGATCGGCACCTCCTGGTCGCGCAGCAGGCCGTCGTCGTCGATCGAAGCCTGCGCCTCGTAGACGCCGTCCGGCAGCGCCGCCACCACGTTGCGGCACTTCTGTTCGGTCTCGTCGAAAATCCGCGCGATCGCGGCGAGGATGGTCTCCTTGCCGTATTTGTCGAACAGCTCGTCCATACGGCGCGCGGCGAGCCGGCACGCCGCCATCTGCGATTTCATGTCGCCGAGCGAGGATTCCGGGAAGCGGATGTTGTCCTTGATGACGCGGTAGAGCGTCTCGTTGAGCTTGCCCTCCTCGTAGATTTTGAGCTGGTCGAGTTGAAGGCCTTCCAGCCAGGGGTCGGCCACCGTGGCGCCGGCGCCGAAGCCGGTGCTCTGGCCGCCGACGTCGATCCAGTGCGCGCGCACCATGCAGAACATCAATAGCTCGCCCTTGTAGAAGTAGGGCATGTAGATGACGACGTTGTTCAGATGCTGGCCGGCGACCGCCTGGTGGTTGGTGATGATGACGTCGCCCGGCTTGAAGCCGTCGCGGCCGTAGCGCTTCATGCCATCGACCACCAGCACGCCGAGGTCGGCAACGAAGTGCGAGACGCCGCCGACGTTCTGCGAGATCAGCTCGCCCTTCAAGTCGAGCAGCGCGGTGCAATAGTCGCGCACCTCGTAGATCATCATGTTGTAGGAGGTGCGCTGCAGGTCGGCCGCCATCTCGTTGGCAACGGCGGGCAGCGCGTTGCGGATCACTTCGAGCGTGACGGGGTCGAGCTTCATCGCACGCCTCCAACCGAAATGATCAGCTCGCCGCTGTCGGCGACGCGGCACTTGTCGTTTTCGAACAGCACCGTGGTGGTGCCATGCTCCTGGATCAGCGCCGGCCCGGCAATTTCGGCGCCGGCCCCGAGCTTGTCACGGCGGTAGACCTTGGCGGCGAGCGGCTGGCTCGCGCTGCTGAAATAGACGGCACGCTCGCCAGCCGGCGCCGCCGCGCCGGCCGCGGTGAGGCTCGGGAACGCCAGCGAGGGCCGCTTGCCGATCGCACCGAGCCGGATGTTGACCATTTCGACCGGCTCCTCGGGCGAGTGATGAGCGTAGCGCTGCTCGTAAAGTTCATCGAACGCCGTGCGGATCGCCTTGCGGTCGCCGCGCTTGAGCTGCGCCAGATCGACCGGCACCGACAACGTGAACTCCTGGCCGACGTAACGCAGGTCGAGCCGGATCTCATGGCGCGCATCCTTGCCGTGGCGCAGGCTCGACTTGGCGCCCGCAACCATTTCGTCATGCACCGCCACCAGCTTGGCAAAATCGACGCTGGCCAGATCCGAATAGACGGTGCGGATGAAGTCATGGCGCTCGTCGGCGAGCAGCATGCCCAGCGCCGAGAAGTGCGATGGGAACAACGGCACGATCACGGTCGGCACGAATAGCTCGCGCGCGATGGCGCACACGTGCAATGGCCCTGCCCCACCGGAAGCAACCAGCGCGAAGTCGCGCGGGTCATAGCCTTTGGCGACCGAGACTTCGCGCACCGCCAGCGACATTTTTGCAATCGCGATCTCGACGATCGCCTGCGCGGCCGCAATCGTGTCGAGCCTCAGCGGCTTGGCCACCTTCGCCTCGATGCCGCGCCTTGCGCCCTCGGCGTCGAGCTTCATGGTCCCGCCGAGGAAATTGTCCGGGTCGAGCCGGCCCAGCACCACATTGGCGTCGGTGATGGTCGGTTCGGTGCCGCCGCCGCGATAGCAGATCGGCCCCGGATCGGCGCCCGCGCTTTGCGGCCCGACCTTCAGCGCGCCGATGTCGTCGCGCCAGGCGATGCTGCCGCCGCCGGCGCCGACCTCGACCACGTCGATCATCGGCAGCATCACCGGATGGCCGCTGGCATAGCCGCCGACATAATACCCCGGCGCCAGCGTCGGCTCGCCGTCGCGGATCAAGCTCGCCTTCGCCGTGGTGCCGCCCATGTCGAACGAGATGACATTGGGGTAGCCAAGTTGCTGGCCGACGCGCGCGGACGCGATAATGCCGCCGACCGGTCCGGATTCCATCATCGCGGCTGGCCGCTCGGTCGCGACGTCCGGCGTCATCACGCCGCCGTTCGAACGCATGATCGACAGATCGCCGCCGAAGCCGATGCCGCCGAGACTTCGACCGCAGGCTCTTCACGTAGCCGCCGACCTTCGGGCCGATGTAGGCGTTGACCACCGTGGTCGACATCCGCTCGAACTCGCGATACTCGCGCAGAATGTCGTGCGACAGCGACAGGTAGACGTCCGGCATCGCCCTGCGGATCATCGCGCCGGCGACGCGTTCATGTTCTGGATTGGCATAAGAGTGCAGGAAGCAGACTGCGACGGCCTCGACGCCGGCGGCCTTCAGCGCGTTGCAGGCTGCCGCGACGCTCGCCTTCTTGAGCGGTGTCTCCACCTCGCCGGATGACAGCAGGCGCTCGTCGACTTCGAGTGTCAGCGCACGTGAAACCAGCGGGCGGTGCTTGTGGAAGAATAGATTATAGGACTCCGGGCGATTGCCTCGCCCGATAATGTAGACGTCGCGCGTGCCGCGTGTCACCACCAGACCCGTTTTGGCGCCCTTGCGTTCGATCAATGTGTTGATCGCAGTGGTCGAGCCGTGGATCAGTTCGGTGATCGCGGCGGGCGCCACACCGCTCTGCCGGATGCAGTCGATCACGCCCTGTGTGAGCTCAGCCGGCGTGGTGAGACTCTTGGCCTGGAGAAACGCGCCCTTCTCGTCATCGAAGCCGATTAGGTCGGTGAAAGTCCCGCCAATGTCGACCGCCACGAAAATCACACAACTGCTCCTACCCTGGCGGTGCTGGTCTTGTTCGTTGAACTGGGCTTGTATTGAGGCGGGATAAGCACCGAGACGATATCGACAATTCCGGAGCCGCTCAATGCCAGCAAGCTTTCGACAGGTGATCGACCAAGCCGTGAAGGACAAGCGGTTTCTGGTTGTCCCCGGCGCGCACGACGCGCTCAGCGCGCGGCTGATCCAGAAGATCGGCTTCGAGACCTATTTCATCGGCGGCTTTCCGGCGGTCGGCTCGCGCTACGGCGTGCCGGACGTCGGCCTGAAGGGCTTCGGCGAAATCTCCGCCGCGGTGCGCGACATCATGGCGGCCTGCGACTTGCCGGTGTTCGTCGACGGCGACGATGGCTACGGCGACGTCAAGAACGTGGTGCACACGGTGCAGAGCTACGAGCGCATGGGCGTCTCGGCGATCCTGATCGAGGATCAGCAATGGCCCAAGCGCTGCGGCCACATGGCGGGCAAAAAGGTGGTGCCGATCGAGCTCGCAGAGGCGAAGATCAAGGCCGCCTGCTCAGAACGCATCAACCCGGAAACCTGGATCCTGGCGCGCACCGACGCGCGCCAGGTCTACGATCTCGACGAGGCAATGCGGCGCGCCGAGCGATTCATCAAGGCGGGCGCCGACGGCATCTTCATCGAGGCGCCGCGCAGCGTGCAGGAGCTGGAGCGGATCGGCAAGACGTTCGACGTGCCGCAGATCTGCAACCCGCTGATGGGCGGCCACACGCCGATCCTCACCATGGAGGAGATGGCGGACCTTGGTTTCAACTGCGCGGTGCTCGGGCTCGACACGCTGATGCATGCCGCCAAGGCGGTCGAAGCCGTGCTGCTCGACATGAAGTCCGGCAAGTTCGCACGCCGCAACGACGGCATGGATTTCGAGGAGTACAAGCGCGTCGTCGGCTACGATAAGTGGGAAAGCGTGGACGAGCGGTTCGCCACCGCGCGCTCATGAACCGCTGACGGGACGTTCATGCAACAAATTCGCGTTTCGACCTTTGACGGCCCCGGCGCTCAGCCGGTGATCCGCACGGTGCCTTGGCCGAAAATTCCGAAGAACGCGGCGCTCATCAAGATCGGCGCCTGCGGCGTGTGCGGCACCGACCTGCACATCCTCAAGGGTCACTGGCCAAAGCAACTGCCGTGGCCGTTCACGCTCGGGCACGAGCTTGGCGGCGTGATCGTGGAAGCCGGCGCGGAGTTCCGCGAGGACTTCATGAGCAAACCGCTGAAGGTCGGGTCGAAGGTGATGATTCCGCCGCTGATGCCATGCGGCCGCTGCTACTACTGCATCCATTATCCGGAGAACGCGAACAAGTGCCTCACCCCAGTCTATTACGGCCGCTATCTCGGCTTCGACAAGGCGCCGCATCTGTGGGGCGGCTGGGCGGAATACGTCTATGTCGATCTCGACATGCTGCCGGGCACCAAGATCTACAAGTTGCCCGACGACATGCCGCTGCGGCTTGGCGCGTTGTCCGAGCCGCTGACCTCGTGCATTCGCGCGTTCAACCGCGCGACGCGGGCCGGCGGATTCAAGTGGGGCGACACCGTCGTGATTCAGGGCTCCGGTCCGATCGGCATTCTGGCGGTGGCGGCGGCGCAGGAGATGGGCGCGGGCCGGGTGATCTGCGTCGGCGCGCCTGAGACGCCGCGGCTTGCACTGGCGCGCAAGTTCGGCGCCGAGGCCACGGTGAATATCGAGGCGGCCACGACGCCGGAGGAACGGATCAGGCAAGTACGCGACATCGTCGGCGGCTTCGGCGCCGACCTGGTGATGGATTGCTCCGGCCATCCGAGCGCGGGTCCCGAAGGCGTCGAATTTCTGCGCGACGGCGGCACTTACGTCGAAATGGGTCAGTTCACCGACGCGGGCTCGATCATGACGTCGTGGCATCGCTTCTGCGTGAAGGACGTCACCATTCTCGGATCGTGGGCTTTTACTGGCAACGACCTGCCGCTCGGCGTCGACATGCTCTATCGCACGCGGGCGAAATATCCTTGGCTCGACATGCAGACGCTCTATCCGTTTTCCGAGGACGGCATCAGCCGCGCGGTTGCCGACGCGATGGCGATGCGGACGGTGAAATCAACCATCGTGCCGTGGCCGGAGCTGGTGCAATAAGTCTTTGTCGCCCAAGCGAGGAGAGCCGGACAAGCCGGCCTTGGCAGACGCCACGAGACGTTTCCGAACTACGCCAGCGCCGGCTCGCGCTTGGCTTGCACGGGCGCCGGGTCTTTCAAGCCGAGGATGCGCCGCGCGTTGTCGTAGAACAGCTTGCGCTGGTCGGCTTCGCTCAACCGCACGTCTTCCAGCAGCTTGAGGCACGGCGCCGGATCCCAGCACGGATAATCGGTGCCGTACATGACGTGATCGATGCCGAAATAATCGATCGCGAACTGCATGCCCTCGGAATGCGGGGACACCGTGTCGGTGAACATGCGCTTCATGTAGGTCGTCACCGGCTTCGGCAGTTTCGCGGCCTTGGAATTCTTGTCCATCCTGCCGGCCTGATAGGGCAGCGAGCCGCCGGTGTGCGACATCACGATCTTGAGGTTCGGATGGCGCTCCATGGTGCCGGACAGGATGAGCCGCATCGCCGCGACGCTCACCTCAATGACGCGGCCGAGGCTCAGGTGCAGCGCGCCGTCGTAGCCGTCCGACAGCATGTCCTGGAAGATCACGTCGGTCGGATGCAGGAACAGCGGAATGCCGAGCTTCTCGCAATGCGCGTAGAACGGCTGCAGCCGCTCGGCGTCGATGCGCGCGTCGGAGCCGACACTGCCCGGCAAGTTGACGCCCATCAGACCGAGCCGGTTGACGGCGTCGTCCACCACTTCGATCGCGGTCCGGGTGTCCTGCAGCGGCACCGCCGCGCTGGCCCAGAGCCGGCCCGGATATTTCTTCTGCGCGCCGGCCATCTCCTCGTTCCACATCAGCGCATAGTCGCGCCCTTCGGCGAGCGGCATATCGGAAAACGATACGGAGAACGGGCCGATCGAGCACACCACGTCGACGCGGTGGCCGAGGCTATCCATGTACTCGAACTGCTTGTCGAGATCGAACCACTCGGCCCAGGAGTTGAGGTGCTGGCCGCTCTCCTGGCGGCGCATGTAGTCGTAGCCGCCCTTCTGGTTGACCCGCGCCCTGGGAAACTCCGCGCGCTTGCAGAGCTTGTCGAAGATCGAGCGCGGCCACCAATGGAAATGCGAGTCGATGATGTGCATGGGGATCCCTGCCGTCAGGCGGTGATTCTGCGATTTTAGGAGCAGCCCCCGGCCCGGTCAACGCGAGTCCAGGCCGAACTATCCGCCGCATCCGGACGCCGGTATCCTGGAAACGCTCGAACGACGTGGCGAACCAGCAACGCGCGTTCGCGAGCACCTGGGAGGGAGCGCATGACGCATTCGCGCCGGCGATTTTTGCATCTGGCGGGAGCCGCTGCCGCACTGCCGGCGCTGCCGCACTCCGCGAGGGCGCAAAGCTATCCGGCCAAGCCGGTGCGATGGATCATCGGCTTTGCGGCCGGCGGCACCACCGACATCATTTCGCGCGTCGTCGCGCAGTGGCTGACCGAGCAGCTCGGCCAGCCGTTCATCATCGAGACCCGGCCGGGTGCCGGCACCAACATCGCCACCGAGATGGTCGCGCGGTCGCCGGCCGACGGCTACACGCTGCTGTTCGTCGGCGCGCCGAATGCGATCAACGCATCGCTGTATGCCAAGCTGAATTACAATTTCGCCCGCGACATCGCGCCGGTGGCGGGCATTGTCCGCGTGCCGGCCGTCATGGTGATGCATCCCAGCGTTCCGGTGAAATCAATTCCCGAATTCATCGCCTACGCCAAGGCCAGTCCGGGCAAGCTCAACATGGCGTCGTCGGGTGTCGGCTCGTCGCCGCATCTCGCCGGCGAACTGTTCAAGATGATGGCGGGCGTCAGCTTTCAGCACGTGCCCTATCGCGGCGCCGCACCAGCAATGACCGACCTGCTCGCCGGCCAGGTGGATTTCTACTTCGTCACCACGCCGGTCTCGATCGAATACATCCGCGCCGGCAAACTGCGGCCGCTGGCGGTGACCACCGCGGCGCGCGAGATGGCGCTGCCCGATGTGCCGACCATTGCCGAGTACATTCCAGGCTTCGAGGCGAGCGCGTGGTACGGCATCGGCGTGCCGAAGGACACGCCCGCCGGCGTGGTCGAGAAGCTGAACAAGGAGATCAATGCGGCGCTCGCTGAGCCCAAGGTGCGGGCGCGGCTCATCGAGCTGGGCTGCACCCTGATGACGGGCGCGCCGGCCGATTTTGCCAGGCATATCGCCGACGAGACGGAGAAATGGGCCAAGGTGATCCGCTTCGCCGGCCTCAAGGCGGAGTGACTGGCGCGTAAGCGGCCGCTCGCCGCATTGGCAGGGCCTCACGATTTCTGCGAAGATTTCACCAAGGCCGGGCAGTCAGCGGCCACGGGAGGAAGCCATGCGTTGGACCAGCCGTGCAATCCTGTGCAGTCTCGTGGCGTTGTGCGCTACGCCCGCGAGCGCCGCCGAAAAGCTCCGGGTCGGCAAGGCGGTGGCGTTCGCCTGGACCTTCACGCCGCTCGACGTCGGCATGCAGACCGGCATCTTCGCCAAGCATGGCGTAGAGATCGAGGCGTCGGCCTTCAACGGCGACGCCAGGATGCAGCAGGGGCTGACGTCGGACTCGATCGATATCGGCATCGGCAGTGGGCCGGGCATGGCCTTCATGGTCAAGGGCGTGCCCGCCAAGGCGGTCGGCGTCATGGCCGGTATCCCGCGCAACATGGCGGTGATGGTGGGCTATGACTCGTCGATCAAGACGGTCGACGACCTCAAGGGCAAGAAGCTCGGCGTCACCACCGTCGGGTCGCTGACCGACTGGATCGGCAAGCGAATCGGTACGCAGAAAGGCTGGGGTCCGGCCGGCATCACCACGGTGCCGATCGGCGGCATGCCGCCGGCGCGCGCGGCGATCAAGACCGGCCAGATCGACGGCTACATCGGTGCGCTCGAAGTCGGCTACCACCTCGAAGAGGGCAAGGAGTGGCGCGTCATCACCTCGGCAACGCCGTTCGTGGATCATTTCATCACCCACGTGTTCTTCGTGCGCGAGGACGTGATCGCCAAGCGTCCGCAGGCGGTGAAGGCGTTCCTGCAGGGCTGGCAGGACAGCATCGCGTTCATGAAGGCCAACAAGGACAAGACCGTGGAGATCACCGCCAAGGTCGTCAACATCAGTCCGCACGCGACCGCGCGCGCCTATGATGAGCAGATGGGCATCTTCAGCCCGGACCTGACCTTCGATCCGAAGGCGGTCGCCGTGCTCAAGCAATCCTTCATCGAGATGGGTCTGCTCAAGGAGACCCCGGACGACAAGGCGATGTTCACGACGCAATTCCTGCCGGTGAAGGCAGGGATGTAACGCGGCCTCGTCGCTTTGAGCTGAAGCGGATCGGCATCGGCAGCGAACTCCCTCTCCCCGCTTGCGGGGAGAGGGTCGGGGTGAGGGGGAGTCCCACGAGCCCGTCGTCTGGAGAGTACCCCTCACCCGGCGCGCTAACGCGCGCCGACCTCTCCCAAGGGGAGAGGTGGGCGGAGTGCAGGGCGCCGGGCTCGATCTCAGACAAATTGGCCTTAGAGCACGTTCGTCGTTTTCCGATTCGAGTGGGATTCCCAAATCAGGCGAACAGTGCGAGTCCTCTGTCGTGAGAGCGATGGAGGCGGCACATGGCCCGAGCTTACAGTCAGGATTTGCGTGACCGTGTGATCGATGCGGCCTTGGCGGGAGCGCCTGCGCGGCAGGCGGCAGCGCGTTTCGGGATTGGCAATGCAACGGCGATCGTCTGGGTGCGCCGGGCACGCCAGAGAGGTGAACGGACCGCACGCAAGCAGGGGCAGCCGCGGCGCTGCAAGCTTGATCCGCATCGTGATTACATTCTCGGCTTGATCACGGCGACCCCGGACCTGACGATCAGTGAACTACTGGCGCGGCTTCTCGCTGAACGCGGCGTGCGTGCCGCCCGGGCGACCCTGTGGACGTTCCTCGACCGCTGCGGCCTGACGTACAAAAAAAGACCGCCCACGCCACGGAGCGGGATCGTCCGGACGTCGTAAAGCGGCGCGAGGCCTGGTTCGACAGTCAGCCCGATCTCGATCCCGAACGGCTGGTGTTCATCGACGAGACGTGGGCCTCCACCAACATGGCGCGGCTGCGCGGGCGCGCCCCGAGGGGCGAACGACTGCGCGCCGGCATCCCGCATGGCCATTGGCGGACGACCACCTTCGTCGCCGGACTTCGCCTGACCGGGATGGTGGCGCCGATGGTCCTCGACGGGCCGATCAACGGCCACGCTTTCCAGGCCTATGTCGATCAGGTTCTCGTTCCCGAACTCAGGCCCGGCGACATCGTGATCATGGACAACCTTGGCAGCCACAAGGGACGCGCCGTGCGCGCCGCCATTGAGGCGGTCGGAGCCATGCTCCTCTACCTGCCGCCCTACAGCCCCGATTTCAATCCGATCGAGAATGCGTTTTCCAAGCTCAAGGCACTGCTGCGAAAGGCCGCCGAGCGCACAGTCGATGCCTTGTGGGACACCATCGGCGCCCTGATCCCGGCCTTCACCGCGACCGAGTGCGCCAACTTCTTTGCAGCCGCTGGATATGAACCGGATTAATGCTAATCCGTCTAGAGACCACGCTCACCAACAATTACCGGTGCGCCGCCGATCCATGGACCGCTGTCGAGCATCAGCTCGATCGTCAGCACGAAAAAGCCACCATCGCTCGGAGCGACCAGTGCGGTTGATTGCGAAGAAGCGACGACCGACAGCGGATAGCTGCCGACGCAGCTTTCGAGCATCCAGCTTTTGATCGCGGCACCGGGAATTTCGGCGACGAGTTCCGCAAGCTGTCCGGCGGTGTGCCGGCCGAGCTCGATGCCGCGGGCCATGGCCCAGAACCAACGCTCGACGTCCGCAAGACTATCGCCCTTGACGAAGGTGCGCGTGCGGCGAACCCAGCACCCCTTGTACGCAACCGAGGCGCGGACCGCGAAGCGCTCCGCCAGCGGCACCGGCTTTGAGATGCGATTGAGCCTGTGGTCCGCCGCAAGGTCGGGCGCGACCGCGACATAGACCTCTTCGGCGCCGGCGAGACGCGCGTGCTTCTCGACTTGGCCGGCAAGCGCGCCGGCGTCCGCGGCCGCAGCGATGTTCACCTCGCCAAGCGCATTGTCCGCAAGCCCATGAGCGTGCGTCAGCATGAGGAACTCGCTGGCATCGATAACGCGGCGAATGGCTGTGAACAGCGCGCTGCCGTCGACCCATTCGACGGCCGGCGCCGCGGCGGCAAGGTCCTCCGCAAGCTCCGACGGCATGGCATCGAGCTCCAGCACGCCGACCCGCTTCGCCCCCGCGTGCTGAATCAGGCGTTCGCCCAGCAACGTTCCCGGCCGCGGCGTGCTGATGACTTCGCTGACCGGGTTGGTGGATCGGATCCAGTCGGCCACGCGATGGGTCAGCGCAGTCGCAAATACTGGCTGGCCGTCGAGCGGCACCAACAGCAACCCTTCCGACCAATACGGCGTGAAGCCGGTGAGATGCGCGACGGCGCTGGGCCGCACGATATTGGTGTAGGCGATGAACGCATCGAGGCCGGCGCTTTTCATGCTTGCGCGCAGCCGCGCGATCCGGGCCTCCAGCGCCTCGACCGGCAGTTCCTGCGGATTCCATTGCAACAAACCACGGCGCATGGCGTTGCTCGATCAAGCCGGAACGCTGAACAGTTCGCGCGGCGTCGCGGTGAGCACCTCACAGCCGTCCCGGGTCACCGCCACAGCGTCGCCGAGCACGAAGTAGCCCACCGCCGGATGATAGGTGTTGGGATGCACGATCAACGTCATGCCGGCGTCGATCCGCGTCTCGACGTTTTCGAGAAGGTGCGGCTTGGAATCCGCGAACAAGCCTATGCCGTGGCCGCGCACGCGTGTGTACTTGCTGCTGGTGTATTCGCCGAGACCGTGCTTGCGGAACACGTCGTTCTGCGCGCGTGCGATATCCGCGGCGATGACGCCGTCGCGCACCACGGCAATACCGGCCTCCATCGCCTCGCGGTAGAGCGCGTGGGCCGCGCGCTGCTCGGCGCTCGGCTCGCCGACCACCAGCGTGCGGCAGATCTGCGCGTAATAGCCCTCGACGCAGGGCGTCAGCTCGGTGGTGACGAGGTCGCCGCGCTTGAGCCGCTTGCCGCCGGGCGGCGTCATGCCGCGCACCTCGACGCCGCCGACGCCGATGATCTGGAAGTTGTCGTCGACACCGTTGGCGCGAAAGAACGCCTCCGACTCGGCGATTAGCTCGTAGTCGGCCCGGCCCGGACGCGCCGCATTCATGAACACCCGGTAGCCTTCATCCGCGATCTTTGCCGCGCGGCGGACCGCGGCGATCTCCGTCTCCATCTTGCTCATCAGCAGGCGGTCGAAGAAGGCCGTCTGGTCGCTGAGATTGAGGTCTTTGGCGCGCGCCGCAATGCGGCGCGGGATCAGCCGCTGCGGTGCCGCGCCGATCCGCTGATTGCGCAGCCGGTCGAGCGCGCCGTCAACCTCCGCAACGAGATCAGGCGCGTGGATCACCTCGATGCCGGGACAGTCGAGTTGCGCGCGATCGAGCTCGAGCGGGCTGTCGAGATAAAGCGTGACATGGCCGTCGCCACGCACCAGTGAAAGCGCCTGGCCTTCAAGAATGCCGAAGTCGGTGGCATAGCGCAGATAGTCGCATTGCCAGGCGTTGCCGTAGACCAGCAGTGTGTCCAGGCCGGCCCCTGCCATGGCGTCGATCAGTCGCGCCCTGCGGTCGTCGGCAATCATGACGAGCGGCTCAAGCCGCCTCGATCAGAAATGGCTGCGCGCCCTCCCAGAGCACCATCTTGCCGAGCTTCGGCAGGTCGTCGAGCGGCGAGGTGATGGTGATGAAGTGGTTGCCGGCCAGTTGGCCGACCTTGCTGGCGAAATGCACGCCGCCGTACGCCAACAGGATCTCGGTTTCGCTCAAACCGCCCGGATAGAGGATGATCTGACCCGGCGCCGGATAGCTGGTCTGGTTCTCGGCCGGCACGCCCATGTCGGTTTCGCCGAGCGGAATCCAGACCGCCTCGCCGCTCCAGCGCACGTGAATGACGCGCTGCTGGTACGGCAGCAACTTCTGGAAGATGGCGCAGGTCTTGGGCGCCAGCGCGGTTTCGAAGCGCGCCTGGAATTGGAACGGTCCGGCGGTGATGCGCAGATTTGTCATGGTGGCTATCCGTAAGCGGGACGCTGGCGACCTGGAAGAACTCAAACCTCCGGCCAATCCGTTATGAGCGAATCCAGCAGGTCCGAAAAGCCCGAAAATTCCGAAGATTTCGCCGGCGATCCCATAGTACGCTTCTTGCATCGCGGCAGGGATCTCTGAACTTTTCCCGGGAGCAATCGATGGCTGACGACTTTGAAGATCATTGCTGGAAGGACGTTGTCTCGCCGGATGTGCTGGACATCTATTCGCACTACGTGCGCAAGGTGTTCGTCGGTCCCTCCCCCGCGCTGCTGGCGATCGATCTCTATGAGCTGTCCTATCAGGGCGGCGCCAAGCCGGTCGCCGAATTGCACAAGACCTTTCCGAGCTCGTGCGGTGAATACGCCTACGCGGCGATCGAGCCGACCAAGCGGCTGTTCGCCGCCGCGCGGGCGGCCGGCATCCCGATCTTCTACACCACGCAGGATACCCAGCCGGACAGCGCACCGACCCGCGTCACCGCGACCAAGCGGCGCAACACATCGCGCGATCCCGCGCTCTATGCGATCCGGTCGGATTTCAAGCCGCAGCCCGGCGACGTCATCGTACCGAAGCAGCGCGCCAGCGGTTTTTACGGCACGCCGCTGCTGGCCCACCTGACGCAGCTTGGGATTCAGACCGTGATCGTTTGCGGCGAAAGCACGTCGGGCTGCGTGCGCGCGTCGTCGGTGGACGCCTATTCGCACGGCTTTCATGTCGTGCTGGCGGAAGAGTGCTGTTTCGACCGCAGCCTGCTGTCTCACAAGGTGAATCTGTTCGACCTGCATCACAAGTATGCCGACGTGATGCACGTCGATGAAGTCGTTACGCATCTCAATGGCCTGGCCGTCAAGAAGGCCAGCTGAGATGAAACCGCAAGCCTACGGCCCGTTCCCCTATTCGCCCATCATCAGCCGGCCGCGCCTGGAATGGCCGAACGGTGCCCACGTCGCGCTCTGGATCATCCCGAACATCGAATACTTCTCGTTGGAGGAGCGGCCCGGCGGCTACGGCGCGGGCAAGGTCCCCGATGTCGTCATGTGGTCGGAGCGCGACTACGGCAACCGCGTCGGCGTGTTCCGCATCATGGAGACGCTGGATCGTTATGGCATCAGAGGCACCGTGGCGCTCAACAGCAACCTGTGCGCCGAGCATCCGCAGATCATCGCGGAAGGCAACAAGCGCAAATGGGAATGGATCGGTCACAACGAGAGCAACACCCGGCAACTCAATGAGGCGCCGCCCGGCGAGGAGGTCAACATCATCCGCCGCACGCTCGATACGATCGGCAAGGCGAGCGGCCGGCGTCCGACCGGCTGGCTTTCGTCCGGGCTGCAGCAGACCTGGGACACGCTCGATCATCTGGCAGCGGAAGGCGTCGAATATCAGGCTGGACTGGTGCAACGACGACCAGCCCTATGAGATGAGTCTCGACGGCGGACGCTCGATCATCGCCATGCCCTACACCCAGCAGCTCAACGACAAGTCATCGATCGAGCGCCGCTTCGTCAGCGCCGATGGCTTCCGCCAGATGATCTGCGACCAGTTCGACGTGCTTTATCGCGAGGGCGCCAAGTCCGGCCGCGTCATGGCGATCGCGCTGCATCCCTACCTGATCGGCGTGCCGCACCGGATCGGCGCGTTCGACGCCGCACTGAAATACATCTGCAAGCACAAGAAGGTCTGGAAGGCGACCGGCTCGGAAATTGCAAGGCACTATGTCGCGCAGATGAAGGCGGGGGTGCCGGCTAAAAAGAAACCGGCGAAGAAATAGGCGGTGGAGCGATGACGGGGCTGTTTCGCGGCGCGCGGGCGCTGCTGCTAGGCGTTGCGCTGTTGCTGCCTGCGGCTGCGCGCGCGCAGGATAATGTCACGATCGGTACGGTCGGCTCGGCCTCGGCCAATCTCTGGCCGGTGGTGATCGGCATCAATAAGGGCTTTTTCGCCGCCGAGAAGATCAAGCTCGACGTCGTATACGTGCAGTCGAGCGCCAACCTGGTGCAGCAGCTGGCGGCCGGATCGCTCGACATCACCATGTCCACCGGACTGGTCGATCCGATTCGCGCCATCGATCAGCGCGCGCCGCTCGCCATCGTGCGCTTCGAGGTGCAGGCGCCGCCCTATGCGCTGCTCGCCAAATCCAACATCAAGAGCCTGAAGGAGCTGAAGGGAAAGACCATCTCGCTCGGCGGGCCGAAGGACATCACCCGGATTTTCGTCGAGCGGATGCTGGCGCCGCACGGCGTGAAGCCGGGCGAGTTCGACATGGTGTTTGCCGGCGCGACATCGGCGCGCGCCTCGGCGCTGCAGGGCGGTGCGGTCGACGCGGCGATCCTGCTGCCGCCGTTCAACTTCCACGCCACCGCGGCCGGCTTCAACGATCTGGGACTGACAATCGACTACGCGCCGGAGCTGCCGTTCTCGGGAACGGTGGTCAACCGCAACTGGGCGGGAAAGAACCAGGCGCTGCTGCAGCGAATTCTCGCCGCGCACAAGAAAAGCGTCGACTGGTTCTATGACACCAACAACCGCGACGAAGCCGTCACGATGATGGCGGCCGTGAGCCGCATCAAGACCGAGGATGACGCGAAGTCCTATGACTTCCTGCACAAGGGAAACTTCTTCGAGCGCAGCGGCACGATTTCGCGGACCAAGCTGAACGCGCTGGTTGCCGCCTTGCAGCAGCTTGGCGATCTGCCGGCGTCATTTGACACCGAGCGCCTGATGCTGCCCGGCGTCACGCAAATAAGCAATTGACGTTGTGGAGGGGGCCATGAACAGACAATTGTTGCATGCCGCGCTGATCGCGCTGGCGCTCGTCAGCACGCCGGCCGCCGCGCAACAGACCGTGATCCTGGGATCGGTCGGGTCATCTTCGGCCAACGGCTGGCCGAGCTATGTGGCGATCGAAAAGGGATATTTCGCCGCCGAGGGGCTCAAGCCCGACCCGGTGTTCGCGCAGTCCAATGCGGCGGTGATTCAGCAGCTCGCGACCGGGGCGATCAATTTCTCGACCAATTCGGGGCTGGTCGACCCGATCCGCGCCATCGAGAAGGGCGTCCCGCTCGCCATCATCCGCATCGAGGTGCAGTCCCGCCCTATTCGCTGCTCGGCAAGCCCGCCATCAAGGGCATGAAGGAACTCAAGGGAAAGCTGGTCTCGGTCGGCGGCGCCAAGGACATCACCCGGCTGTTCGTCGAGCGGATGCTCGTGAAGCCCGGTGAATTCGATATGACGTTTGCCGGCGCCACCTCGGCGCGCTTTGCCGCGCTGCAGGCCGGCGCGGTCGATGCCGCCATTCTGACACCGCCGTTCAATTTCCATGCGCAATCGGCAGGCTTCACCCTGCTCGGCAACACGGTCGACTACACCGATATGCCGTTCGCGGGCATTGCCGTGAACACGACCTGGGCGCAGGCCAACCGTGAGGCCGTCGAAAAGGTGGTGCGCATCTACACCAAGAGCATCGCCTGGCTGTATGATCCGGCCAACCGTGACGAGGCGGTGCAGATCCTGATGAAGGTCAGCAAGCTGAAGAAGGACGATGTCGAAAAGGCTTACGACTTCCTGATCCCTGGCAAGTATTTCGAGCCGACCGGCAAGGTGTCCAAAGGAAAGCTGACCAAGCTGGTCGATGCGCTGAAGACGCTGGGCGACGTCCCGGCAGGCTTCGCGGTCGATCGACTGTACCTGACGGGCATTACGCAAGTTGCCGACTGACATGTGGGCGGGCGCGCGTGAGAGGTACCTCGCCGGCACCTTGTCGGTGGTCGGCGGGCTCGCGCTGTGGGAGCTGGTGAGCCGGCTCGTCATCGCCAACCCGCTGTTCCTCGCCGCCCCCACCCAGATCATCCAGGCCGTCATCTCGCTGACCGCGAGCGGCGAAATGCAGCGCCACGTCGCGATCAGCGCCGCCGAATTCGCCATCGGCTATCTGATCGCGAGCGTGCTGGGAATCGCCGTCGGGTTCGGCATGGCGAACAGCCCGCGCTTCAAGCAGGCGATGCAGCCCTGGATTTCCGGCCTCTACGCGACGCCGACCATCGCGCTGGCCCCGCTGTTCATCCTGTGGCTGGGGATCGGCATCTGGTCGAAGGTGCTGGTGGTGATCTTCCTGGTGCTGTTTCCCGTCACCATCAACACCGAGGCGGGGCTGCGCACCACCAGCGAACGCCTGATCGAGATGCTGCGCAGCTTCGGCGCCACCGAGCGGCAGATTTTCTTCAAGGTGTCGCTGCCGTCGGCGCTGCCGTTCATTCTCGCCGGTCTCAAGCTCGGGATCGGCCGCGGCCTGATCGGTGTGGTGGTGGCCGAATTGTTCGGCTCGCGCGCCGGCCTCGGCCGCCTGATCAGCCAGTCGGCCGACGCCTTCAACATGCCCGAGCTGTTTGCCGGGGTGATCGTGCTCGCGGTGGCGGGCATCGCCATGACGGCCGGGTTTGGCTGGGTCGAGAAGAAGCTCGTACCATGGACGCGGGACTAGCCATGCCGCGCAAGCTCGAAGTCAGCGGTTTGAACAAGCAGTTCGGCGAGCTTCAGGTGTTGCAAAAACATCGACGTTGCGGTCGAGCGCGGCGAGTTCATCGCGGTGGTGGGTCCGAGCGGCTGCGGCAAGACCACGTTCCTTCGCATCGTCGCCGGCCTGGAGCCCGCCAGCAGCGGCAGCATTCTGCTGGACGGCCGCGCGCTGAGCGGCCCGGGCGGCAGCCGCGGCTTTGTGTTCCAGAACGACAGCCTGCTGCCGTGGCGCACCGTGCTGGGCAATGCTCTGATCGGGCCGGAGGTCGCAGGGCAGATCGGACCGCGCGAACGGCAGCGCACGCTCGACCTCCTGAAGCTGGTCGGCCTCGGCGGCTTTGAAGGCTACTATCCGCGTCAGCTCTCCGGCGGCATGCGCCAGCGCGTCAATCTTGCCCGTGCGCTCGCGATCGATCCCGAAATCCTGCTGATGGACGAGCCGTTCGCCTCGTTGGATGCGCAGACCCGCGAGATCATGCAAACCGAATTGCTGCGCATCTGGGAACAGGGACGCAAGACCGTGCTGTTTGTGACCCACCAGATCGACGAGGCGGTCTTTCTGTCGGATCGGGTGCTGGTGTTCGCGCGCCGGCCAGGGCGCGTGCAGGAAACAGTGCAGATCAAGCTGCCGCGGCCGCGCGAACTTGCGATCAAGCGCAGCCCCGAGTTCGTGGAATATGTCGACCACATCTGGCGGCTGATCGAGGATGACGTGCGGCAAGCCGTCATTCATGAGCACGTCTAGGGCGTGGACTCTAAAATTTCAGATGAACCGACTTGGACGAGTCGTCGGCCAAAATGTCCGCTTTCGAGGGGCCGGATTGCACCGAGTACGGAGAAGCTTGAAGCGCGCGTTGCGTGGCTTAAAGGGTCAATGCGGCTGACCAGAAAATTCCGCCGCAGCCCCGCATTTGATCTGAGTCAAACATCTGCCGACCGAAACAGGGCATGGTTGAAATCGAAGCTAACATGGAGAAAACAAATGATCCGGTTGATCGCTGTTTCTGCCTTCGCCTTAGCTTTCGCAACCTCGGCGCAAGCGATGTCGCCAGCGCCGCTTTATCAGACGGACGGCATTACCACGCAAGTCGCTCTCGGATGCGGAGTTGGCAGGACACGGGTTGCTGGTGTCTGCGTGGCCAGAACCACCAAACGCCAAGTCCGCAGGCAAGCCCGCAGGTGCGCGGTGTGGGGTGCAGGGAACGTTTGCGCCCGGTGGTATTGAAGCCCGACGAACTGGACGGGGGAGGAGAAACTCCCCCGCAGGTTTGCAACGGAACGCGATCGGCTCCGAGATCGTGCAGCACTACCGGATGCAGCTGCCGACCTAACGCCATGCACCGGGCCGACCACGCCCGACGTGGGCCCGACGTTCGCCAAATACGCCCGTGCTCGGACATGCTCGGTGAAGAAATTTGAAAGTGAGTTTCCATAAATTCAATTTTGCGGAAGTGACCTGACGGCGGAATAATCCGCGCCGGGCCATCCAGAGGGGCCCTATCTAGAAGTACCCGCGCGACCAATTCGGGGGGCCGCGCCAATAGAAGACGGCCCCGCGGCGGCGCCGCCGCCGCGGGGATCCGCTATCTCCATGGAGGAATTGATGAATCCGAGCGTCCGGCGCGCGACGGTCGGGCTATCGGCGGCGGTCCTCGTGACGGCCGGACTGGCGATCGCCGCCTCCGGGGCGGGCGCGCAGGAGGTTTTCCCCAATCGCGTGATCAAGATCGTGGTGCCGTTCGCCGCCGGCACCACCGCCGATCAGATTCCGCGCCTGATCGGCGACAAACTCACAGCCAAATGGGGGCAGCCTGTCATCGTCGAGAACCGCCCCGGCGCGACCGGCAACATCGGCGCCGAGATTGTCGCCAAGGCTCCGCCGGATGGCTACACGTTGCTGTCGACCGCGGCACCGCCGCTCGCCATCAACCAAAGCCTCGACCCCAATCTGAAGTTCGATCCGACGGCATTCGTTCCAATCTCGCTGATGACGTTGGTTCCGAACGTGCTGGTCGTCAACCCGGGCCTCAACGTCAAGACACTTCAGGAATTCATCGCGCTCGCCAAGAGCAAGCCCGGCGCCCTCACCTACGTTTCGACCGGACCTGGCGGAACCCCGACGCTGGCGATGGAACTGCTCAAGCTCAAGAGCGGCGCCAACATCCGTGACATCCCATACCGGCAGGGTACTGGTCCTGGCCTGGTGGATGTTCTGGGCGGCCGCATCGACGCCATGTTCATCAACATTTCCGAAGCCCTGCCCCACATCACCGCCGGCAACGTTCGGGCGCTTGGCATCAGCACCGACAAGCGGATCGAACAACTGCCGAACGTGCCGACGATCGCCGCGACGTTCCCGGGCTTCTACTCCAGCACCTGGTACGCGATGGTGGCGCCGCCGAAGACACCGGCGGACATCGCCGCCAAGCTGTCGGCTGCCATCATCGAGGCGTTGCGTGCGCCAGACCTCGCCGAGAAATTGACGGCTCAGTCGATGATTGTGATCGGCGCGCCACAGGCGGATACGGACAAATTCCTCAAGAGCGAAGTGGAGCGCTGGCGCGAAGTCATCAAGGCCGCGGGACTCAAGGCAGGCTGATGCCTGAACTTTGCAGTCAAGGGACCACGTTCTACTACCGCGTCGACGGTCCGCGCGACGGTTCGTGGGTAACGCTGGCGCACGGGCTCGCCACCGACCTCACCATGTGGGACGAGCTAACGTCGGCGCTCACCGGGAAGTATCGCGTGCTGCGCTACGACGCGCGCGGCCACGGCCGTTCTGCAGCGACAGCCGGCGACTACTCCTGGGACATGCTGGTCGGCGACGTCCAGGCAATCCTCGACCACCTCGGCATCGAGCGGACCCACTTCGTCGGCCTTTCGATGGGCGGCATGGTCGGGCTGGGCTTGCACTCGATCAACCCGAACGATTGAAGAGCCTTATCGCGTGCGATGCGCGCGCCGAGGCGACCGCAGAATACAACGAAGGCTGGATCGAGCGCATCGGCATCGTCCGCTCCGGCGGGATGCCGGCCCTGGTCGAACGCACCTTGAAACGCTGGTTCACGCCGGCGTTCCTCGCCAAGCCGTCGCCAGCGCTCGACAAGATGCGCGCGATGATGAGCGCCACCTCGCGCCAAGGATACTGCGGCTGCGCCGCGGCGCTGCAAACCTTGAACTACCAGCCGCGGCTCGGCGAAATCCGGCTGCCAACGCTTTATCTGGTCGGCACGCAGGACCTCGGCGCGCCGCCGCCAGTGGTGCGCGCCATGCACGCCGCGACGCCGGGCTCGCGCTATGTCGAGGTTCCCGCGGCGGGCCACATCTCCGCGGTCGAGCGACCTGCGAGCTTCAATATCGCCGTCCGCAGCTTCATCAATGAAGCGGAGGCAACTGCCGCTGAGAAGCGCCATAGTGCATGGTCGACAACGATCGTCTGAAGCAATTGATCGACGAATTGCTCACGCTGGAAAAGGCAGCGCCGGATCGACCCGGCCGCGGCACTCGCCGAAGCCGATCGAGACGTAGCCGGTACGCTCGGCGTGGGCGCGCAGGATGATCTCGTCACCATCTTCGAGATAGCGGCGCGTCTCGCCGTTGGGCAGCGGAATGTCGGCGGTATTGAACGCGCAGAGCTCGTTGAGACAGGCACGGCTTTCGTCCGTCGGACCGGAGCACGTGCCGCTGCCGATCACGTCGCCCGGCAAGAAGTTGCAGCCGTTGCTGGCGTGGTACGTGACCATCTGGCCGAATGTCCAATACAGCGTGGTCAGATTGGTCACCGTGATACGCGCCGCCAGCATGTTGGCCGAACGCATTCGAGGCGTCAGCAGATAGGCCTCAAGCCGCAGGTCGATGCCGCCTTCTTTCTCGTTCTCCTCGCTGTAGAGATAAGGTAGCGGCTTCGGATCGTCGGCAGCGCGCGGGAAGTTTGCGCAATGGAATGGCGCGAGCGCTTCGCCAGTGACGATCCACGGCGAAATGGTGGTGCAGAAGCTCTTGCCCTGGAACGGCCCCGCCGGGACCGTCTCCCAGGCCTGGATGGCGCGCGCCGACCAATCGTTGAGCAGGCAGTAGCCGAAGATGTGATCGCGCGCCTGCGTAAGCGGGATCGGCGTCCCCTGCTTGTTGCCGCGCGCGATGAACGCTCCGACCTCAAGCTCGAAATCCTGCCGCGGCTCGGGACCGAACCGGAGCTCCCCACCCTTGTCCCGGTATTGGCCGGTCGGTCGTGTGAACGAACCGCCGCTCGGCCGGATCGACGTCGCGCGTCCGTTCCGCCGGAACCAGCAGATCCTGGCTCTTGTCGCACCGCGCGGGCGTCATTGCCGAGCGTGACCACGTTCATGCCGCGGCGCACCGGCAACAGCGATCCGTCCGGACCGCTGCGCAAACCGTACCAGAGCGGCGGATGCGCCTTCTGCACCCAGCCAAGCGGCAGCGGCGCGTTGTCGAGCTTGTAGCGCGCACCCTGATACGTAATTCGATTGCTTTTGAGGCCCTGCCAGATGACGTCCAGGCACTCGGCATAGACCTCATCGCTGTCCTTGAAGTCCTGACCCAGCGCCGCGAACTCGAACGGCGACACGCCGCGACCGACGCCGATGTCGAGCCGGCCGTTGCTGAGATTGTCGAGCATCTGCAGCTCTTCGAGCAGCCGGAACGGATGATAAAGCGGCAACAGAAAGAGCAGCGCGCCGAGCCGGATGCGCGTGGTCTCGCGCGCAGCAGCGGCAAGAAACACCGACGGCGACGGCGCCGCGGAGAGAGGCGTCGCGTGATGTTCGGTCACGTGATAGCCGTAAAAACCAGCGGCCTCAGCGGCCTGGATCAACACCATCCGTTCGTCATAGGTGCGCGGCAGCGGCTCGGATCGCAGGTCGACGTAGTCGAAGATGCCGAACTTCATTCCGCGCTTCCGATTGACGATCGCGGCATCTTGGTGGGATGCTACACTTTCAGCAAACTAAATTTACCGAACTGGACTTCAGAATTGTAGAAACTGCAAAGGGGCTGCGCCGTGGCCGAGCCATTGCGAATTCAGCAGATCCGGCAGTTCGTCATTACCGCCACCTCGGGCAGCTTCCGCGCCGCAGCGACCGGGACCTTCCGTTCGCAGGCCGCGGTGTCCTCGGCAATGCGGGACCTGGAGCGGCAGATTGGTGCGAAGCTGTTCGAAAAGGGCCGCCGCGCCCAACTCACACCGCTGGCACAAACCCTGCTGCCGATTTTCAACCATTTGCTGGTCACGCACGATCGCGTGCTCGGTGACGCCCGCCACCTGGCGCAAGCCGAACGCGGCTCGATCTCGCTTGCCGTTGTCCCGGTGCTTGCCGAGGAATGGCTGCCAGCGTTCCTGACGACCTTTACGCGAGACCACCCGGAAATTCACGTCCGCGCGACCGACCAGCGTTCGCCGCAGGTGCGCTCGATGGTGGCTGAAGGCGCGGTCGACATCGGCGTTGCCGGAATGATGGCCGACGATCCAAAGCTCACATTCCAACCGGTCGCGAGCGACGCGTTCGGCGTGCTTTGTGCGCCCAACCATCCGCTGGCCAAGCGGCGCCGGGCGTTGCCCTGGAGCGAGCTGAGCGAGGAACGCGTGATCGGCAACGATGCGATGGAATTGCTCCGGGGACGCGGGCTCGGACAATCGATCGAGAACCCTCCCCTAGTGGTGACGAGTCGGCCCGGGCTGATGGCCTGCGTCAAGGCCGGTTTGGGGGTCACCGTCGTCCCGTTGCTGACCAGGGCGGAGAAGGCGTTGGGTCTGGTGTTCATACCACTCACCTCACCGCAGCTCTCGCGCACGATCGGCATTGTCACGCGGCGCGGTCAGACGCCGCTGCCGACCGTCGCCCATATGCATGACATGATGTTGGAGTCGCTGCGCGTCTATGCCAAGGGCCAAGGCGCCACGTTGATCACAGCTTCCCCACGGCGGCGCGGCGCACGATCATCAGTTTGAAGAAGAAAACTTCCGGGAGTATTCATGACCAACGTGCCGGTGACTTTCGCGTGCAGCCACAACGACCGAACGCGCGCGATCGTCGATGGGCAGGTTCGCGTCGAGGGCTGCGACGTTACTTCGCTGGTGCTTGAGCCCGCCGAAATGTTCGCGCGCGCTTGCCGCTATTTCGAGTTCGACATCACGGAGCTGTCGTTCAGCAGCTACATGCGCATGGTCGACCAGGGTAATTCGACGTACACCGCGGTGCCAGCGTTCCTGTCGCGCGCGTTCCGACATTCATCCTTCTACATCAGAACAGATCGTGGCATTCGTACGCCGGGCGACCTGGCGGGACGTGTCGTCGGTGTACCCGAATATCAGATGACGGCCGCGCTCTGGCTGCGCGGCATGCTGCAGGATGAGTATGGCGTCAGCCCACTCAACATCAAATGGCGGACCGGCGGCCAGGAACAGCCGGGGCGCGAAGAACGCATGCCGGTTTCGATCCCGGGCCTCGATCTCAAGCCCATTCCGGAAGGCGCGACGCTGTCCGCCATGCTGCAAGCGGGCGAGATCGACGCCATGCTGTCGGCGCGCACGCCGTCGGTGTACCTGCGCCGCGCGCCGAATGTCGACCGCCTGTTCCCCAACTACAAGGAGGTGGAGCAGGCCTACTATAAGAAGACCGGCTACTTCCCGATCATGCACATCGTCGCCATTCGTACGTCACTGGCCGAGCGTTACCCTTGGCTGCCGGCCAGCGTCTACAAGGCACTGCTGGAATCGAAGGCAATCGGCCTGGAAAGGCTGACCAATCTCGCCCAACTCGCGGTGTCGTTGCCCTGGATGGAAGCCGAGGCGAGCGAGACAAGGGCGTTGATGGGTCATGATTACTGGCGCTACGGCGTCAAGGACTGCCGGCACGAGATCGATGTCATGACCCGCTATGCGCACGAGCAAGGTCTGACAACTCGCAAGCTCGACGCTCAGGAGCTGTTTGCCACATCGACATTCAACATGGCGAAAATCTAATGTCGACGGCGCGCACTCTGACCGCGGGCGGATACGGACAACGATCGTGATGACAAAAAGACGGCGGGGCATTCATTCGCTTTGCGGCGCGATTGCGGTCTTGCTGACATTCGGTCCGGGCAGTGCTGCAGCGCAGGGCGACTACCCAAGTCGCCCAATTCGTCTGATCGCGCCATCCCCTCCGGCCGGCGTCCATGATGTGATCGGACGGCTTTGGGCCGACCGCATCAAGCAGGCTCTTGGACCTGTCGTCATCGAAAACCGGCCCGGCGCCGGTACGCTGATTGGCGCGACCGAAGTCGTCAAAGCCGAACCCGACGGCTACACGCTGCTGCTCGGCAGCACCAGCAGTCATATCATCGCGCCGGTGATCGCGCAGCGTGCGCCGTACGACCCGCTCAAGGATCTCGCGACCATCGCAGTCATTTCCGCAAGCGCCACCTCAATCGTGGTCAACCCCGCGCTACCGGTCCAGTCGCTGCAGGAGTTGATCGCGCATGCCAAGGTCAATCCCGGCAAGCTGTCGTACGGCTCGGCAGGCGTCGGCTCCATGAGCCAGATGACCGGCGAACTGTTCAAGCAGCTGGCCGGCGGTTTGAACATCGTGCACGTGCCATACAAGGGCGCCGGACCGAGCATCGCGGACGCGATCAGCGGTCACATTCCGATTGCGACGCCCAACGCGACCGGCCAAGTGCTTGATCTGCACAAATCTGGCAAATTGCGTGTGCTCGCCGTGAACGCGCCGCAACGGCTCAAGGCGGCGCCCGAAATCCCGACCGCGGTCGAGCAAGGGCTCCCTGACATGACTGTAGAGTTCTTCTGCGGCCTGTTCGCTCCCGCAGCGACGCCGAAGCCAATCGTCGACCGGATCAATCAGGTCACGCAAGTACTGCTGCGCGACGAGGACTTTCGCAGCAAGCTGTTGGCGCTCGGCTATGAGCCGGTGCTCGACCGGGGTCCGCGTGACGGCGAAGCCTTCATCCGTGCGGAGCAGGCGCGCTGGACGCCGATCGTGCGGGCGAGCGGAGCCAAGCTCGAGTAAACCGTCTTTCGCAACCAGTCAGCGAGCCGTTCGCGATCGTCAGAGCCATCCCAGCCGTTCGCCCATCCAAATCGTTTGTCCGGACTGCACCGCCAGCGAAACGTGCTCGGGAGCAAGTACGATGATCGTCGAGCCGTGCTCGAACCAGCCCATCTCCTGACCTTTCTTGAACGCCGCGTCGCACTGGATGACATTGGCGCCCCGGCGCAGGTCGAATGTTCCGCCGAGAAAATTCAGCCGGATGCTCGCAACCAGGATTGCCGCCACCGGCACCAGCGTGATCACATCGCCAGTTGCCGCAAGCCGCGTCTGAACAACGGCACGTTCGTTCTTGCAGAACAGTTTTTCGATGCGTCGCAGCGCGATCGGATTCACGTTCCAGGTGTCGCCAGAGATGTAGGTAACCTGCTCGACGCAGCAATCGTGCGGTGCATGGAAGCGGTGATACATGCTCGACGTCAGGCGCAGCGTCACGTAGACGCCGTTGCGATAGCGATCCACGAGCTGCGAGCTGGCGACCAAGTCCACGAGGGAATAGCGAGAGCCCTTGATCTGCAAGAGCTCGGTGCCTTCGATGCGGCCGCAGGTGCCTACGATCGCGTCACACGGGCTGATCAAGACGGACGGGTTCGCGTCGACCGGCCTCGCACCATCCTTCAGCTCACGGATGAAGCAGTCATGCATGCTCTTGAATGTCGTTCGCTTCGCCTCGCTCAAATCGAGATCGGAAAACAGCCGCCAGAGACCAATCGACAGATCGCGCACCAGCGGCTGCTCGATCTTGCTGAACCAACCCATGAATTGCGTCAGTAGCCGCCGCGGGATGCGGTTGGTCAGCAGGAAGTTGATATCCTCCTGCTCGAAAACTTTCAGGATTGAGGCTCGGCCCGTCATCGCTCGGCTGAACGGCCGCGCCGGCGGGATGGCAGCCGATGGGCAAACATTTCCCGAAGAATCTGGCGCCGGATCGACTTGTTCGTGACGGCCGGGTCACACCACCACCAGCCGTCCTGCTGCATCGCCTTGGCGGCGGCCACAAACCGGTTCGCAACCACCTCAAAGTCTCCAGTGGTGTAATTCAAGCTGAAAATCAGCCGGCCGGTGCCAACCCAACTCAACGCAAGACCTTCCGCGCGCAGGTAGTATTGCAGCATCCAGTTGTAGCGCGACGGCGTAGTGTAGCAGACGGACCAGATCGATGAGAGGTTCGCGATTTCGACCGGCAGGCCTTCATGCCGGAGACGCTCGTTAAGTCGTGCTGTACGCGTATCCCAGATCTCATCGAGATTATCGTAGAGACTCAGGATTTCCGGCGTCTGCAGACGCTGCAGGAATTCGTACATCGCGCCCATTACATAGGGATGGGAATTGAACGTGCCGCGCGCAAAGCAGATATCCGCCGGGCGATCGTCGTGGAAACGCCGCATCAGCTCCTTGCGGCCGCACAGCACGCCGATCGGAAGCCCGCCGCCGAGCGTCTTACCGTAACTCACCAGATCGGCCCGAACGCCGAAGTATTCCTGTGCGCCGCCAAGCGCGACGCGGAAGCCGAGAAACACCTCGTCCAAGATGAACACGATGCCGCGCTCGGAGCAGATCGCGCGCAGCCGTCGCAGCCAGTCGGCGTATGCAGTGCGGTCAAAGTGCGCCGTCCGACCGCTGTCGACCAGCGACGAGTTAGATGGAGCATTGGCGTTCGGATGCAGTGCCTGCAGCGGGTTCACCAGCACGCACGCAATGTCGCGCCGAGTTGCGATAACGCGCAACGCCTGCTCCGACATGTCTTGCAGCGTATAGGTCCCACGCGCGGGCACCGGATTACCAACCCCGGGCGCCACGTCGCCCCACCAGCCGTGGTAGGCGCCGCAAAACCGGACCAGATGGGTGCGGCGGGTGTGGTAGCGGGCGAGCCGCACCGCCTGCATGACCGCTTCGGTGCCGGACATGTGGAACGAGACTTCGTCCAGTCCCGAAATCTCGCGCAGCCGCGCAACATTGTAGGCAATGTCTGGATGATAGGACCCCAGCACTGGACCGAGATCTCTCACGCGCGTGGCGCCATTCGCGATGCATTCCTTGTAGAAGTCGTAACCGAAAAGGTTGACACCGTACGATCCGGTCAAATCGTAGAAGCGATTGCCGTCGAGGTCGGTCACCGTCACACCGGACGATGACTCGAGGAATGATCCAACGGGCAGATGCTGCTTGACGAGACGTCTGAATTGAAACGGTACCCGATAGGCCTCGGTGAACTGCAAATCGGAAATGCTTCCTTTGGTTTCTGCCGTCAGTGCCAAGGTCTTGGGATAGCGCTCACGGTACAGTTCGGCGAGCCGGCCGAAGCCTGCTTCGCGCCGCGCGGCGATCTCCACGGGAGCGCCGTCGCACCGGAAGAAGGTTGCGTTGTCGTACTCGTAGAACGGGATCATCGAGGCCAAGCGCCTCGCCATCCGCGAATGTCCGGACAGCGAGGGGTGCTTGGCCTTCGACAGATCGAAGCGCTTCTTCAGCTTGACCAGGGAGGTCGTGACTGCGCCCGCACCGAGCGCGTAAAGCGCGAGAGCTGTGTGTGGCATGACGATCGTCGACGCAGGTTGCCTAGGCGGTCCGGGGTTGCTCTTCCAACTCGTCTTCGACGTGTTGGGCGTGGCGCGGATCGATCAACTCGCCGCGCAGCAGATAGAACGGGGCCTTGTAGTAGAGCTTGATGTCGTGGAACGGATCCGTGAGGATTTTCGTCATCCACACCAGGCCGGTCTGAACATCACGGATGAAAAACAAGTGCACCGTGCGGAACAGCAGTCCGACCATTCCAAGGAACAACCAGACCAGCGCAACATGGCGGACGAATTCACCCGCAGTTTTGTGCGGCTCGAAAATGCCCATCAGCGTCGGATCGATATACAGGGTCAACGGCGAAAGCGCCCAGATTGTCAGAAGAACGATCTTGCGTTGCAGGTTGTAGCCAACCTTGATCTCTTCCTTGTGCTCGTGAGTGGCGTGGTTGATGTGGTCGTAGCCCTTAGGCTCGAAGAACAGATGACCGATCTGCCGGGTGGTCATCGCCACCAACCAGCCGATCAGCGCAGCGACGGCGGGATCGCTGAATGCCATGGCGTAAGCGCACAAGAAGCTAATCGCGCTGACGAGGTGAAGCGACTGATTGATGCGGCTGTGGTGATAGTAGCGATGGTCGTCCCAGCGCTGCACCCTGAGAGCTTCGCGAAAGTTGGCCATTGATGATAGTCCCCCGTGAGCTGTGATGAGTGGATTGGACGGCGGTGTTGTCAACCTGTCGCTGACATTGGAAGCGGCGCTTCGGATGATGTGGCAGTGGCGGGCTTGCCGAAGCGAATGAGCGAGAAATGCCCGAGCGGGGGCATGGCGCGGCGCTCCATCAAGGCGATGCCATCGGTCTGCTCCGCCCAGCGCGCGTAACGCTCCCACGCAAACTCGGTGCGCCACCCGAGCTTGCGGGCCGCCGGCGCGAACCAACGCTCGATAGCTCGCCGCAATCCCGCTTCCGCGCCGACTCGGCTCAAGATGACGATCTCACCGCCGGGCCTGAGCACGCGCGCGAATTCGTCGAGTGCGGCCTCGGGATCGGGAACCGCCGTGATGACGTATTGCGCGACGACAACGTCGAACGACGCATCGGGAAACTTCAGATGCTCGGCGTCCATCACCTCAAGGCCCTCGACATTGTTGAGCCCAAGCTCGATCACTCGCTCGCGGGCCTTGCCGAGCATCGCTCCCGAAATGTCAACGCCGTATAGACGGCTGTTGCGTGAGTAGTCCGGAAGAGAAATTCCCGTGCCGACGCCGACCTCGAGAATGCGTCCGCCGACGCGGTCAGCCGCCAGGATCGCTGCCCGCCGGCCGCGCTCGAACACCGGGCCGAACACGAGATCGTAGATCGGCGCCCAGCGATCGTACGCCTTCTCCACCGCCGTTTTTTCTATGTCCTTTGCCATTGCCGAACAGTCCTTCTCTGCTTGGATTTCAACCAATTCGCCGCACGCTATCCGTTCGCCGTTGCATGCACCGGCCGCGCCGGACGAAGCTTGCGCGACCGCGCGATCACCATCTGATCGATATGACCGATGAACTGTCGCGCGCTCGCTTCCCACGAATGCGTCAAGGCGAACTGGCGGCACGCACCGCGGGACATGCGAAGCGCTCCGAGGCAGGCAGCCCGCAGATCGCCGTCGATCACGCCGATCGGGCGGTCGCCGATCACATCCTGTGGACCCATCACAGGGAATGCTGCCACCGGCACGCCGGAGGCGAGCGCCTCAAGCTGTACGACGCCGAAAGTGTCTGTCAGGCTCGGAAACACGAACACGTCGGCAGACGCCATGTAGCTTGCCAATTCCTTGCCCTTGCGGAGACCAAGAAATCTCACATCCGGATAGCGGCGTTGAAGCTCAGCCTCCTGGGGCCCTTCGCCGATCACGACCTTCGTGCCTGGAAGGTCCAGCGCCAGGAACGCCTCCAAGTTCTTCTCAATCGCGATGCGCCCCGCGCATAGAAAAATCGGCCGCGGCAAATCCCACGGCATCGCGCGCTCGGGCGTGAACAATTCGGTGTCAACACCGCGCGTCCACATGCCGAGATTTCGGAAACCGTGTTGCCGAAGCTCGGACATCAGGGACGCGGTCGACACCATCGTCACCGCGGCGGCCGCGTGAAATCGGCGCAGCACCGCATAGCTCCAGGACACCGGCACGGGGAAGCGCGCCGCGATGTATTCCGGAAACCGGGTGGTATAGCTGGTGGTGAACGGCAGTCCACGCCTGATGCAATGAGCGCGAGTCATGAAGCCAATCGGTCCTTCCGTCGCGATGTGAATCGCATCCGGCCGCTTGTCCGCGATGCGGCGATCGATTTCATCCCGCCTCGGCAGGGCGAGACGCAACGACCGGTACGTCGGTAGTGGCATGGACGGAAAGCCTTCGGGCGACAGGAAGTCGACGCTGATACCGAGCCGTCCCGCGCTTTCAGCAAGCGATGTCAACGTGCGGACAACGCCGTTAACTTGCGGGTGCCAGGCATCGGTGGCAATCAGCACACGCATCAGACGGCCTCCGCGGGGGATTGGCGTTGGAGATCTGGAGTGTCGGCGCTAGGGTTGTGGTCGCTTGGCGCGCTGCGGTCGACGCGCGGTCCCGCGGTCACTCGATACAGAAGGGCGCGGATCGCATTGCCGAATCTCATGCGACAACAATTGCGAATTCATATCTCACCATGATGACACTGCGTTCGCAGGTGACATCTGCGCTTTCGACAGCTGTTAAAAATGTGTTGCAACGAACTGGCAGTGTTTTGACACGAATCAGTCGCAAATGACGATCGCCCGGGGGCCAATGCAATTTGCCGGAACTGTCGCACGAGCCGTGCGAGGTCGTCTGAACTGGGACACGATCGGGATCGGGTTCAGCATCGCGATCATTGCGGCCGCCTGCTTCGTTCTGTTCCACCTGCTGCAAGGCATCGACATCGCCAAGATCGGAACAGCGTTGCGCGCAACGCCGAGCGAGGCTGTCATCGTCGCCGGCTTGCTGGTTGCCGCAAGCTACGTCACGCTGACGTTTTATGACTTCTTCGCGCTTCGAACGATCGGGCAAGACCAGGTGCCGTACCGGGTCGCGGCCTTCACTGGATTTCTGGCCTATACGTTTGGCCACAACCTCGGCGCGACCGTGCTGACAGCCGGAGTAGTGCGGCTACGGATCTACAAGGCTTGGGGCCTCGGCCTGATCGAAGTCGCCAAGGTGGCATTTATCACCGGGCTGACATTTTGGCTCGGCAATGCCTTCATGCTCGGATTGGGCGCGGCCTATGTCCCTGAGGCTGCGAGCGCGATCAACCAACTACCGCCTTGGCTTAATCGAACTATCGCGCTGACCGCGCTAGCGGTCATCGTCTGCTACCTGATCTGGCTACTTCCCGCGCCGCGCGCCATCGGCTGGAACAGCTGGAAGGTGACACTGCCGAATGCGCCGTTGACGCTGGTGCAGATCGTGATCGGCATTGCCGACATGAGCCTGGCAGCGCTAGCGATGGTGGTGCTGGTCTCCGTCCACGCAACAGTCGACGTCACCTCGCTCGGGGTTACGTTCATCTTTGCTGCGTTGCTTGGGTTTGTCAGCCACGCGCCGGGAAGCCTCGGCGTATTCGATGCGGCGCTGCTCCTGGGATTGCCCCAGATTGCGAAGGAGCAAGTGCTTGCGTCGTTGCTGATCTTCCGGGTTCTCTACTTTGTCGTACCGTTCTGCTTGGCCATTGTGATGTTTGGTATCAGGGAGATGTGGCTGGCGACCAGGCGTTGACGCCGACCCGTCGACAGAGAGAATTTACGAGGCGAGAGCTCAGCCGCGCAAACGGCAGCGTCGCAGCACGCGAAAGCGTGCGCCAGCATCGTCCTGCCGCATCACCGAAATGGCATCGATCTCCACGACGCTCGGCGCATGGTCACTGTAAGCGCGCCACATAAGGGCGAGGAGCTGCTGGCGCTGACCGTCCGGAACGGGCCCTGCCAACGTCATGTGAAACCGAAACTGGTCGAGCACGTAGGGATAGCCCCAACGGTCCAGCAGCTGGATCTGCGCCGGCGTCAGGCCGGCCTGTATCCGCCGCTCCCGATCGGCGGCAGATAGCGGCGCCCGATACTGGTCGAACAACCGGAGACATCCGGCAGCGAAGCGCGAAATGCCCGGACTGTCGTGAGCCGGAACGAGCACGATGAACCCCCCGAACAGAGATGCGACCAGCGCCCCCACTGGTTCGGGTGGAGTGTGCGCCGCATGTTCCTCCACGGCCGCAATCAGGTCGCTCTCCGAATGATGATTGAGACGGAACGGCGCGACAATCGTCGCATGAAAACCATAGCGCCGTGGGTCAACCGTCATCAGCCTGAGCACTGGCAGATCAATGCCATCGAGCCGCCGGTGCAGCACCTCTTGGCCTTCGAAACAGTCGTAGCCGAGGACACCGGCGCCAAAGCGCGCCAGCGCCGAAAATGGCGGTGGCGTGTAGTAGATCGCGTAGCGTCGGCTGGACATGCGGAGCAAACCCGGCGGCAGTACAAGCGCCGTGTGTGACAGTTCGATGACAGCGGCCTGCTGCCCAGGAGGATTTCACTTGGTGCCGTACGCGCGGTCGCCGGCGTCGCCGAGGCCAGGAAGAATGTAGGCGTGCTCGTCAAGACCCTCGTCGATCCCCGCCGTCCAGATCGGCACGTCTGGATGAGCGCCTCGCACGCGTTCGAACCCTTCCGGCGCGCCGAGCAGACACACCAGCCTGATGTCCTTGCCGCCATGCTCTTTCACGCGATCAAGCGCCGCAACGGCCGAGTTTCCGGTCGCGAGCACGGGGGACACCACGATGACAAGCCGTTCGTGGAGGTCGGAAGGCGCCTTGAAGAAGTATTCGACGGCGACGAAGGTTTCCGGATTGCGGTAGAGCCCGATGTGAGCGACGCGAGCTGCAGGAACGAGATCCAGCATGCCATCTGCGAACGTCACGCCCGCACGGAGCACCGGCGCGAACACCAATTTCTTGCCGGCGATCCGCAGCGATTTCATTTTCGCCATCGGCGTTTCGATGTCGACTTCGGTGAGCGGCAGGTCGCGCGTCACCTCGTAGCACAGCAGCATCCCGATCTCCTTGAGAAGCTGCCGAAACGATTTGGTCGAGATGGCTTTGTCGCGGATCAGCGTAAGCTTGTGCTGCACCAGCGGATGACCGACTACAGTGACGCCTTCCATGGACTCCCCCTCGACTTCCGTCCTTGTTCAGAACACGGTGCCGTCGCTGACAACCTTCACCGGAGGCGACCCGTCGGCACGACGCTCGCGCGCGAGCGCACGCCCCACCGCCCACGTCCCACCTTCGAGCACCTTGGCAAGCGGCAGCGACGTTGCGTCCAACGACAACTGCTGACGCAAACCATCCGCCAGCTGGTCAAGCAGCGCCACAGTGAGGGCACGCCATTCGACCACCAAGCTGGACGCAACATTGTGTTCGCGCACCGCGTCGGCCGGATTGCGGAACGCCAGCACGCCGGCGTCAATAAAGAGCCCGCCATTGCGATATTCGGCCAGTCCTGTCAGGCCGTCGATATCCGTCACGACGATGCCAGCGGTCTGCGACGGCTCAATGAGTGAATAAGCCAGCCATTGCGAAAGCTTATGCAACGGCACATAGCCGCTGGTGGCGTCATTCGTGACGATTGACGGGTGTTTCCAGCAATCCCCGAGTGGCACGCCGCCGAGCGTAAGCCGGGACGGCCAGATCGGCCCCAGCTGGAGCAGCAGCTCCGAGAGGATGACCGGGGCTGCAATCGCGCCGTTCGTGGCCATGCCTGCGAGGCGGTCGAACAGCCCACCGGGACGCGGCCCATCACCTGTTGCGAAAGCATCCGGTGCGGCCGCGATAACTTTCCCGAGACTGCGAAGCAGCGCGAGCCGGCCTTCCAGGCCGATCAGCGGATTGTCGTCCGATACCTGAAATCCGGCACGAATCGCACCGGCGGACAGTCGTTGCAGCGCGTCCGCATCAGCGCGCAGCGGATCGCTTGAGTTCGATGAGAAGGCACCGCGCTCGAACATTGCAAGGCTGGCGAGCGCCAGACCTTCCGAACGGCCGATGCTGGCTCCTGTGACCGGATCGCGATACCGCCATCGGGGTCCGGCGCCCGCATCGAGAAAGACGCTCACGACCGCCAGGTCGAATTCGGCACGGGCTCGTTGTGCGCGGTCACGCCACGGCGTCGTACCCGCCACCGCCGCCCAGCGGTCCTGGCCTCCCACGACGAAATGCCGCCAGCGCGAATGGAACGGCACATCAAGGGACGGATGGTTCCTGAGCGTGGCTACGCGCACCAGATCCGTTGCTGCATCGAGGCGGCCAAGGTCAATTCGAAAATGCGGCAGCTTGTCGTTGAGGCCCGCCGCCAGCATCTGGTGAGCTCGGGTGCGCACCGCTTGTGCATTCAATAGAGAATACGCGGCGGCGACGTTGGGTTGCACGGCGGATACCGAATTGGCGTCAATACTTTTCGAGCGACCGGCCGACCGAATCCGTCAGATCCTGCGGCTTTGGCGGTTCATGCGTGTAGTAGCCGGCCGCCTTCTTAGCTGCGATCTCGACGTGCGCATCGGCGGGCACCAGCTCGTCCGGTATCGGAACGCGATTGACGATTTCGATGCCCTGGCCGGTCAACGCGTCATGCTTCATGTCGCTCATTGAGACGAAGCGGTCGATCCGCCTCAAACCAAGCCAATGCACGACGTCGGGCATGAGCTGCTGAAAGCGGGCGTCCTGCACGCCGGCGACGCATTCAGTACGTTCAAAATACTGCGCCGCAGAGTCGCCGCCCTCTTGCCGCTTGCGCGCGTTGTAAACCAGGAACTTGGTCACCTCGCCCAGGGCGCGGCCTTCCTTGCGATTGTAGATGATGATGCCGAGCCCGCCCAACTGCCCCGCACGGGCGCACTCCTCGATGCCGTGGATCAGATATGGACGACACGTGCAGATGTCCGAGCCGAACACGTCCGAACCGTTGCATTCGTCGTGAACACGGCAGGTGATCTGCGTGCGGTGATCAGCGAGTTTAGCGACATCGCCGAACAGATAGGCGGTGGTGCCGCCGATCGGCGGCAGAAAGACGTGGAGGTCAGGGCGCGTCACCAGTTCCGGAAACATGCCGGCGGTCTGCTCGAACAGCGCCCGACGCAGGTTCGTCTCTGTGGTGCCAAACCGCGCCGCGATGCCAGGCAAATGCCACACTGGATCAATCGCGATTTTTACAACCGAGACGCTGCCGTTGGCGTGAACGACGGTGCCATCGTTCTTGAGTCGTCCGGCCGTTATCGCGCTCTGCAGCTCCGGCAGGTCGAGGCGCGCCCGGGTGATTGCAATGCTCGGCCGGATGTCGGTGCCTTCAGCCAGCTCCGCGCTGAAGTTCTCGGCGACCAGATGGCCCCAGGGATCGAGCGAGACGATACGCTGCGGCTCCGACCATTGTGGGAAGGCTCCGATGGTCGCGGCAGGATGCGTATTGGTGAGATCGGGACGGCGGATCGGATCGAGCGCCCCCGATGACACCGCGAGCGCGCGATAGACTGCGTAAGAACCGCCGTGACTACCGATGACATTGCGCTCCTGCGGGCGCGACACCGTGCCGATGATCGGTCCGCGCTCGCGCGCGGTGGCAGCGCCCCAGGTGATGGGGAAGCGGTGCTTGGCGCCCGGCGCCGGATGCGACGTCAGGCGAATATGGTCGGACCGATTGGAGCGCGTCATCGCACGCTATTCCCCGAAAAGGCGACGGCCCGCCGAACCGACGGGCCAAATCGCCGAAACTGAAGGCACTGGGGCGGGCGCTAACCCACTCATATATAATAGCGATCAAAGGCCCAGGATACAATAGTAGCGCGCAGGCGCGCAGGCGCACACGTCAAGGGTTTCGCAAACTGAGCGGTCAAAAAGCAATTCCCAGTTCATCGGACCGCCCGCCGTTGTTCGTCATTGTCGCAGCAAAGCGACGACCTCCGCGCATGCGGCCACTTCCGAGATCAATATTGTTTGTAGAATGTTAACGCGCATCGGCGACCGTCCGATTATTTGGGGGTAGCCATGCATTAGAAGCTTTGCGGTGCGATTATCGCCGCTGTCGCAGCACTGCTTTGGATACAGATTTCAACCTCCGAAAACGTATCCGCCAAGCGCGCTGAATGGCGCGAACTCTACCGCCCCACCGCCGTTTCCTATCCGAAGACAATCCCTACTCGCCATCCAAAGTAGAACTGGGCCGCAAGCTGTTTTCCGATCCCATTCTCTCCGGCTCGCAGGTTCGCTCCTGTTCGACCTGTCACGACCCGAGCCTGTCATGGGGTGACGGTCTGCCCAAGGCGCGTGGCGAAGCGCCACTGCCGTGGCGCTCACCTACCCTGATTGCAATCGCAGCGGTTCCCGCCTGGGATGGGATGGCAAGTTTCGAGATCTTGAATCGGTTACCTTTGGGCCGATCACGTCACCCCGATCGTCATCTTCGAACCAGTGCACAGCGGCGGCGTCTTCGTCTTGACGCGCACGCCGCGGCTTCGACATCTGGTGCATCAGCCGTTCGCCGGCGGCGTCTTTGCGATTTCTGAGCTCGAGCGCATCGAGCCACCGCGGCCAGCTTCGCCGGCAGTCCGACCGCCAGCGACATCGACATTGTGCAACGATGGCGCTCGGGCAGAATGATCGGCCACCCGAGAGGGCGCAGCACATGCTGTTCAATGGCGCTTTCGAAAGCGTCGTTGTGTGCGGTCACAATCCAGCTCGGATCCGCCGCAGCTTCGAGGAATTCCGCCGGAAGTGGGTCTCCTGGGCGCCACAGCTGCACGGGACCATGCGTCGACGGCATACGCCACGCACAAAACTTCAGTCGTTTTGTCAGCCGCATACTTGGCCGGGCCGACCTTCTTCAGGTCGGCCTGGCTGCGGGTTTCGATGTCGCGGTGCAGAACGTGCTCGGCGGTGATGCCGATCGGGACCACAACGCGGTGAGGCAAGGGCTCATGCATGACGATCAGCCGTTACCTGCCGCTCAATGTCGACGATCTCATCGCGAAGGAGCTGCTCGATCCGGAGCTGCTGCTCGTCCGGATTGAGCGTGTTTGCAACGATTTGCCGGATGGCGATTGCGACGACGGCGGCACGGTCGCTGAAGCGTTGAAGTCATGGTCATGTTCCCGCGCCGCCGGCTAACCACAGCACCGCTGCGAGCTCGCCCAGAGGGCCGCCATCGGTTTGCCGGCAATGATTTCCTGCTGCTCAATCTCGGCCTGGTTGGCGAGCCGGACACGGCGCTGCCGGTCGGGCCTGCGCTCAAAGAACAAGCGATCGGCCTGCGTCACGCGATCAACGCGATCCGCAAGCTTCTGCAGCTGCCGCCGCTGAGGTCGGGTAAGCTGACGTGACGGGGGGGTCATGGCGACACCCTCCCGTCACTGATGCGTTCGACGCCCTGCCCGGTGTCTAGCACCGGCCGCTTGTTCTGGAAGGCGGGTTGCTGGTGCGGCCTGCATTGAGCCACGCCGTGGCAGCGACTTCAGCCACGCAGTCAACGCATCTTGCGTGATCAGCGTGCGGGAACCCGCTTTAACGGCCTCAAGTCGTCCGTTCTTGATTTCTGAGAAGATGAATGTGCGCCCGACGCCAGCGATGGAAGCAGCCTTCTCATCGGGAGAGAATGCAAGCCTGTCGGCCATGTGTCTATGTCCTCTCGCACCGCTGCGGGTTGCAGCGAACGGTCGGACTATTCTCCAAAACGGCAGTGCCCGATATGTGGGCTAAATCGACTGTTCAATCCCCGGCGTTGCTGCAAGCGGAGCACTCCTGTTTCTCTTCCGCCATGGCACGTTGCACTTTTGGCAGTTCTCGCTCGTAGACTTTTTGCAGCTCTCGCTGATCTGCGAAATTCAGCTCCTCGCATATCTTTTTCCAAGACTTGCCCTGCGACCTTAGGCTAAATACGCGGTCGCGCGACGTCAAAATGCTTGCCGGGGCCGGTCTTCTTAGGTCTTCCCTTGCCCCGCCGTATACCTAAGGCCAGCTCAAGACTTCCGCCCTTCCTTACAGCACCGACAAACCCTGAACTAGGGTCCGAACTCATTAAATCCACCATACCAGGGCGGCGGCCAAGCAGACGGAGGCCAGGTAGTTTCGCGCCAATTTATCGTAGCGGGTGGCAATGCGTCTGAAGTCCTTTAACCTGTTGAAAGCGGCCTCGATGCGCCATCGAAGTTTGTAGAGGCGCTTGTTGAAGCTGAATGGCTGCTTTCGGCAGGTGCGGTTGGGGATGACCGGCTTGGTGCCGCCCTGTTGCAAGTCTTCGCGCAACTCTGCGCTGTCGTAGGCCTTGTCGCCGAGCGTGTGCTTCGCTGGTTTGACCCTGCGAATAAGGCGTGGCGCGACCGGACAGTCATGCGCTTCACCTCCCGTCAGCAGGATGGCGATCAGGCGCCCTTTAGCATCTGCGAGTGCGTGTATCTTCGTGTTACGCCCGCCGCGCGAGCGGCCAACAGCCTGTTTCTGCTCCCCCTTTTCCGCCGGCCGCCGAGCGGTGAGCTTTGACATGCGTGAAGTCGATCATTTGCGTGTCCGCAGAGCGACCGTTGTTGGCCAGCTCCCGGAAACCAGTTTTCCCAGATGCCGCGCCGCGCCCAACGCGCGAAGCGATTGTAGATCGTCGTATGCGGACCATAGGTTTCGGGACAATCGCACCAGCGACAGCCGCTCTTCAGCACATGGACGATGCCGCTAATCACGCGACGATCGTCCTTTCGTTTCTTGCCTCGAACTTTCGTCGGCAGATGAGGTTCAATGCGTTTCCATTGCTCGTCGCTCAGCAAAAATAAATTCTTGCTCATAATCCCAATTCCCTTCCAAAAGCAAAATCAGGATCGTATTGTCAGAGCAGAAGAATTAATGAGTTTTGACCCTAATTCAAAGGAAATACCGGTTTGATCCCGCTCGAACTTGTATTCATCTATGTGGTTTTCCAATTGCTGACGGAGTTTTGCTAACCGCTTTGCCGCCTCCTCAGGGTCGCAGGGTTTAGGGAGCCTGCGGGTTCGTTTCACTGCCATCGCTTACCTCTTGAAGTACCGAATGGGGTTCGCAGGGGTTCGACATGCCTCTCCGAGTTCGGCTTGGCTATTCCCTGCGGGTCTTTGGCTGCAGCGGAATGACATTTCGACCCCCGACCGCATCGATATAGCCGGCCCATTGGTTCATCATGGTGCGACGCTCATTCAGGTATTCCGCGCGGTTATAGGCAGCACGAACAGCATTCTGCTCTTCGATGAGCAAGCTGGCGTTCAATCACGTCAGGGCGGAAGCCCATTTCATTGAGGGCGGTCGAAGCGGTCGCGCGGAAGCCGTGCACTGTTGCGCGGCCGTGATAGCCCATGCGGTACAGAGCAAATAGCATCGTGTTGTTGGACATGTAGCCGTCGCGTGACGGGACGGAAACAAAAACGGCGAGCTTTCGGAGCCGGGCAGCTCCCGCAATTTGCGAAGCACAGCCACAGCCTGCGGCGCGAGTGGAACGATATGCTCGTGCTTCATCTTCATGCGTTCAGCCGGAATACGCCACAGCGGCTCATCGCCATTAAGGCCCTCAATTTCAGACCACTGTGCCGCCCTTAATTCGGTCGTACGTACGAACGTCAGGACCACGAGCCGCAGGGCTAGGCAAGTTCGCGGGTCACCGTCGTAAGCGGCGACCGCATTCAGAAAGGCCGGAACGTCGTTGAGCTGCATCGCCTTGTGACCGCGCGGTCGGCCGGGCGACTTGAGCGCGCCTGGGAGGTCGGCTGAGGGATCGCGCTTGGCGCGCCCGCTGGCAATCGCGTATCGGAATACTTGACCGCACACCTGCCGCAGCCGCTTGGCCATCTCGATCGCGCCACGTTTCTCCACTTTCTTGAACGCCTCCAACAAGTCCGGTGCTTCGATCACGGCAATGGGCCGCGAGCCGACCTGCGGGAAGATATCCGCCTCCAGCCGCGCCTGTATCCTGACGCGGTAGCCGGGGCTGAGGCTCGTTCCCCGATTCTCAAGTTATCTCCCGCGCGACGGCCTCGAATGTGTTCACGCTTGCGAGCCGTGCGGCTCGCTTCGTTGCCTTCTTCACCGAAGATGGATCGGCGTCTCTGGCGAGTGAGGCACGCGCTTCCTCGCGGCGGGTACGGGCCTGCGCGAGCGGCACTTCGGGATAGACACCGAGAGCGAGGGTGCGACGCTTTCCGCCGAACCGATAGTCCATACGCCAGTAGCGCGCCCCGGACGGCATTATGAGCAGATGCAGGCCGCCGCCGTCGCTGAGCTTGCATGGCCTGAGCTTTGGCTTGGCGTTGCGGATGCGCGAGTTGGTCAGCGGCATCTGACGGTATCTCCATTTTGGCCGTCCAAATGTACCGTCAAATGTACCGTCAAATTTTGTGGCTGCAAGCAAACGACGGTGGCAGTCCACGGATATCAGGAGACCGTTTCCGATGATATATCAATTGTTTCGTGAACACCGGCAGACGGGGGCGAGCATGTGTGAACTGAAGATGTGGTGGGCC
>CAWBFG010000036.1:0-340855 GCA_963787955.1 uncultured Alphaproteobacteria bacterium
TCGATGGCGTCGAGAACATCGAATTCCGCGCGCTTGGCGGCGCCGACAACATCGTCGTCGGCGATCTCGGCGGCACCGATATGACCCAGATCGGTATTGATCTCAGGGGTCCGAACGGCGGCGGCGACGGCGCAGCCGACACCGTCACTGTCAACGCGACCCAAGGGGCCGATGTGTTCGGCGTTGCGGGCGATGCAGGCGGCATCAACGTGTTCGGCCTGCAAGCCGGGGTGAACATCTTCTTCCAGGAAGTCGCCAACGACAGGCTTGTCCTGAACGCTGGTGATGGCGACGACGTCATCAACGCCACCAGCCTCGAGGCCGACGGCATCCAGCTGACGATGAATGGCGGCCGCGGTGCTGACGTGTTCCTCGGCAGCGAAGGCAACGATCTCATCAACGGCGGCGACGGCAACGACCTCGCGCTGATGGGCGCCGGCGACGACACCTTCGTCTGGAACCCGGGAGACGACAATGACACCCTCGAAGGTCAGGACGGGTTCGATACGATGCTGTTCAACGGCGCCAATGTGGCGGAGAACATCACGATCTCGGCGAATGATGGCCGAGCGACCTTTTTCCGCGACATCGCGAACGTCACCATGGACCTCAACGACATGGAGTTGATCGACTTCGCTCTCGGCGGGGCCGACACGATCGTGGTGAACGACATGTCCGGCACCGATCTCACCGAGGTGAACATCAACCTCGCCGGCTCCGACGGCCTCGGCGATGGTCAGGCAGACACGATCGTCATCAACGCCACAAACGGCGACGACGTGGTGCTGGCCTTCGGCGATGCCAGCGGCGTCTCGGTGCTGGGCCTTGCCACGCAGATCAACATCACCGGCTTCGAGGCCAACCTTGACCGGATCGTGATCAACGGTCTGGGCGGTGATGACGTGATTGAAGCGTCAGGGCTTGGGCTCGGCGCGATCCAGCTCACCGCCAATGGCGGCGACGACGATGACGTGCTGGTCGGCGGCGAAGGCAACGACGTGCTGTTCGGCGGTGCAGGCGATGATGTCCTGGTCGGCGGTGGCGGCATCGACGTGATCGACGGCGGCGTCGGCGACGACGTCGAGATCCAACTCGTGGCAAACGACGTCGCCTGGGCACTGAACCAGCAAGACTTCTTCCTCATCTGATTGCTGCGTCTAAACAAACAGCCGCGGGGCGTCGAGAACGACCGCCCCGCGGCACCCGCCCGAAGTTCCCGGGAGGGTAACGTGAACACCACACCTAGACCTTTGCGCTCGTCCCATCCAGGCGAGCCGCGCGAGCCCGGCGCTTGCGTGACCTGCGGAACGCGGCTATTTCAGAAAGCCCGCCACGCTCCCTTCGTCTAGCGGTCTAGGACGCGGCCCTCTCAAGGCTGAAACGGGGGTTCGATTCCCCCAGGGAGCGCCAACAAATTCGACCACTCAGATCGAGCGCTTGCCCCCGCGCCTTTCGGACGCCGCTGAGATCTCCGGTCTCGCCTCGCGATCCACCAGAAAGTCCGCCGCCGAGGCCTCCAGGGTTAACGGCGGACAAGGCGCAACATAAGCGTCTATAAACGCGTCGTTCACGCTCATTCGGAGGACCGATTGCCAACGGCCGCGCTTCGCTGAATCATTCCGCGTGTTGGGCGACCATCGGCAGCTGCGCCGATTTGCACAGCTTCCCAGCTCGGAATTGACCGTTGCCCAACTTGTTGGGTTGATCCGGCTGACGAGGGTGTGCCGACGGCACCAAGGCCATGGCGTATGGGTTTGTAGTCAGGATCGGCGGGCCGTTCGCTCCCTTTGAGGATTGGTACGTCGCGTTGGCCGACCCCGACGGCGCAATGCAAGCGGCTCATGACGCCGCCGGCCCGCTCGCCCAGTACAAGAATGTTCAGATCATCGGCGAATTCAGTGCGGCAGAAGTCGATCAGCTGGGACTGCTGCCCGGTCAGCTGAAGCAGAAGGCATGATCCGAACGAGGTCCTGGACTTGATCGGGCGCGGTTCGGCACCTGCCGGCGGCGGGGTTAGCGCGTGAGGCGCAACACCTCAACTCGAGCGCTGCCGCATCCCGACCAGGAACACCGCCGAGATCGCCAGGCCGACCATTAGCCCCTGCGAGAAGTCGGGCGTCGCCCTGATTTCGGTTTCCAGCACCTTCGAGGTCGCGATCAAGGCGCCGATGCCGCCCTGCAGGTACAACAGCACGACGGCGCCTGCAGCCAGGGCGAGTGCAAGATTGCGGAACAGGGACGATGCGACCAGGGCGCTGATGACGATCGCGGCAACCGCAACGCCAACAAGGAATTCGTTGCTTAACGTCGCCAGACTGAAATTCAACACTACCACCTCCACTTGCGCGATTGCTCGCGTCGCTCTTGAGGTGGCCTCCTCGTGGACGTTAATGTGTATTGAGAAACGTTACCGGTGCAAGACTCGATTGGGTGCCGCGAGCACGGCAGCCACTATAGGTTGGGGTCGGTGGCGTTTAGGCTGAACGTTAAGCTTTGGCGTGGTTAACGCGCCAGGCTGTCAACAGCTGAAGGTGAGGGAATGGCCGATACGAAAATCACGTTTGTCTCCGAAGGCCGCAAGCTCGCCGGCACCGTGCGGGTGCCGGACGCCGTCAAGCCGGGCGAGCGCCGGCCGGCCTGGATCGTCATGCACGGCTTCGGCAGCAACATGACCTCCCATTCGGTGATCGAACCCTGCGACATGTTCGAGAAACTCGGCTACGTGACGCTGCGCTTCGACATGCCGGGCTGCGGCGAAAGTGAGGGCGAGCGCGGCAACCTGATCTGCCTGGAGCAGGTGCAGGCGGCGAGCGACGCGTTGACCTTCCTGGCGAAGCATCCCAACGTCGATGGCTCCCGCATCGGCATGATCGGTTCGAGCTTCGGCGCCGCGATCGCGGTCTACGCCATCGGCGTCGACAAGCGCGTGGCCGCCGCGATCTCGTCGGGCGGCTGGGGCGACGGCGAGCGCAAGTTCCGCGGCCAGCATCCCGGCGAAGCGGCCTGGAAAAAGTTCACCGACATGCTGGCGGAGGGCAAGCGGCACCGCGATAAGACCGGCAAGTCACTGATGGTGCCGCGCTATGATATCGTGCCGATTCCGCAGCATCTGCGCGGGTAACCTCGCCAGCAACTCGATCCTGGAGTTCACCGCCGAGACGGCGCAGAGCATGTACGACTTCCGCGCCGACGATGTGATTGCGCAAGCCGCTGGCCGGCCGATTCTGCTGCTGCACTCCTCGGTGGATTCGGTCACGCCGACCGAACAGTCGATCGAGATGTTCAAGCGCGCCAAGCAGCCGTGCGACCTGCACCTGTTCGCCGAGACCGACCATTTCATGTTCGCGGAGAGCAACACGCGGGTGCGCACCGTGATCTACGATTGGCTGGAGAAATACTTTCCGCTGCAGGCCCGGGCGGCCGCGGCGTAGCGCATGATTGTTTCAGGCAAAGCGGAGCGGCATCGGCGGTGGACTCCCTCTCCCCGTTGGGGAGAGGGCTGGGGTGAGGGGGGCTAGCTTTATCGAGAGCGTACGCCCTCACCTGACGCGCTTCGCGCGTCGACCTCTCCCCACGGGAGAGGTGGACCGTCTTTGCCGCGCGGTCCAATTCCAAAACAACGGTCATCCAACGCGAACCGAGATTTAATCAATGTCAAACACTCGTTATCCCGTCGCGGCACTGCTCGCGTTCTCGCGCGATGCGCTGGTCGCCTGCGGCGTCCCCGAAGCGGACGCTGCAATCGCGGCCAAGCAGATGACCGAGGCCGACATCACCGGCTTCGACGCGCACGGCATCTTTCGCCTCGGCTTCTACTGCAACACGCTGAAATCCGGCCGCTGCAATCCGAAGGCCAACATCCGAACGGTGCAGCGTTCGGCGGCGACCGCGCTGGTCGATGGCGACGACGGCATCGGCCATCTGGTGATGACCTATGCGGCGAACCTCGCCATGGAGCTGGCGCGCGAAAGCGGCATCGGCTGGGTCGGGGCACGGCGCAGCAACCATGCCGGCGCTGCGGGGATTTACGCGGAGATGCCGACCAAACAGAACATGGTCGGCATCTACGCCGCGGTCTCGACCGCCAACCATATGGCGGTGTGGGGCGCCGCCGAGGCGCTGCTCGGCACCAATCCGATCGCGATCGGCATCCCGGCCGGAAAGGAAGCGCCGGTGGTGCTCGACATCGCAACGTCGGTCGCGTCGTTCGGCACGGTCCGGCAGTACGTCGCTGCCGGCAAGGCGCTGCCGGACGGCTGGGTGGTCAACAAGAAGACCGGCAAGCCGGTCAACGATCCCAAGGAGGTTGGCGACGGGGTGCTGCTGCCGATCGGCGACTACAAGGGGAGTGGCCTCGCGATCATCATCGGCCTGCTGGCGGGCGTGCTCAACGGCGCGGCGTTCGGCAAAGACGTGATCGATTTTACCGGCCCCGGATCGGAAAAGACCAACACCGGGCAATTCATGGTGGCGATCGACGTCGCGCGCTTCCTGCCGCCGGAGGTGTTTGCCGCCGAGATGGATCGTCACCTTGGCGATTTGCGCTCGTCGGCGCGACTGCCGGGGTTCGACGCCATCCGCATGCCTGGCGAGGACCGCCGCAAGCGCCGCCAAGATCGCACCGCGAATGGCGTGCCGTTGCCGGCAAATCTGTTAAAGCAGATCGACGAGCTGGCGGCGAGCCTGAAGATCACGCCGCTGGGCGCGCGTTCGCATTTGATCCTTCCCGTTCGTCCCCGCGCAAGCGGGGACCCAGGGCCGATCCGGGATGCCCGCTTTCGCGGGCATGAGCGCTCGCGCGGACGCCCGCTCAGGGCGCCAGGTTGTTGATCTTCGCTACGAACGCGCGAACCTCCGGCAACACCTCAGGCAGCAGCGCCTCGACTTCCTCGCGCGACATGCCCGGGCGGATGCGCGGGTGATACAAAATGTTGAGGATGTACTGATCGTACACTCCGAAGAACCCCATTTGGACCTTGTCGTTGAACATGCTCCATCGCACCGAGGAATCGTCGTTGATCGGCCCGAGCGCCTGCAGCAGCTCCTCATAGGCGCAGTCGTAGAAAATGAAGTCGCCGGCATCTGCCACCAGGATGACGTTGGCGTGCGCGATGCGGAAGCTGTCGTCCCTGCGGAAGCTCGAGAGGCATTGCGGCTCGAGCGATTTCTGGATGCTGCGCGCCCGCTCGCGGCCATAGATCGAGCGGATGGTCTGCGCAAGGTCGCGGTCGCGCACCAGCGTGACGATGGTGTTGGCGTCCTCGCGCGTCTCGGTCATGGCGATATCGAGATTTTGAACGCGGTGCTTGATATCGGCCACGGTCGTGGCGACCTGGCGGCGGCGGTCGGGCTTGGCGCGATTGTCGATGAAGACCCGCACCGGGCCGTCGAACTTGCGGATCCGATCGGAACGCCCCGTGACCTGGAATTCCGAGTTCAACGTCAGCTTGAAGAAGCCATCGACGATCTCGGAATCGGTGAAGGCCTTGCGTTCCGCTGCGCGCCGCTTGGCGATCTCGGGATGCTCGGCAAGTGCGATCGTGCCGGCAAGGGCAAGCACCAGCGGCGCAGCCACGGCAGCGCGGGCCCAACGCCACCGACCGGGCAAGGTCATGATTTCGTCCTGAGGCCAAACCAGCCGGTCATGTCCATTCAGATATGATCGCGCAACGGCGGTTGCATGGGCAAACCGCGCTCCAACTCCGCCTCATCCTCAGCATGAAGGAGAGGCGCGTGAGAGCCGCGTCAGTTCGGCTGCTGAACCCGCGACGCCTTCATCTGCAGGGCGCGGATGCGATCGGCCAGGTTGCCCTTGCTCTCGCCGGTGGCGTCGCCGGTCTTGTCGTCGCCGAAGCCGCCATTGGCGTCGATCGGCTGGCCGGCGAGCATCGCCTCGATCGGCGAGGCCTGGCCTTCCAGCGCGAGGGTCAGCCGGGAGATTTCCGCCGCAATGTCGTTGATGCGTTCGCGCAGCAGCGCGTTCTCGACCCGCTCGGCGGCCCAGGTCTGCTCGGCCTCGCGCTTCATCGCCGCGACCTCGTTTTGCGCCTTGAGGTAATCGTCCTGGGCGCGCGCGAGCTGGCTCGCCACCTGGCCCTTTTCCGACTTGAGGCTCTCGGTGGCGTCGCGGTGCCGCTTCTCGGTCGAGGCGATCTCGGCGCGCAGGTCGGATTCGGTCTTCTGCGCGGTGGTGAGCTTGTCGCGCAGCTGACTGCATTCGAACTCGCGCTCGGCGAGGACCTTCATCTGCTCGGCGAGCCGCGCTTCCAGCTCCTGCACGCGGCGGCCGAGAATCTCGGCTTCGGTGGTCTGCGCGATCAGTGCGCGCTCCAGCTGCGCGACCCGTTCGCCAAGCTGATCGACGCGGCCACGCTCGTCGTTGAGTTCCTGCGTGGCGGCGCTCGCCTCCTTGCGCTCCTGATCGAGGCGGTCGCCGATGTCCCGCGCTTCCTTTTCGTAGTCGTTGATGCGGTGCTTGAGCGCCTCGACCTGGGTGCGCAGCGCCACCACTTCGATACGCTGGCTGTCGGCGTGGACCGAGCGCTCGTCCAGATCGACGCTGACCTTGGAGAGCTCGGCTTCCTTGTCGGCCAACGTCCGCTCGGCTTCGCGTAGCGAGCCGATCTTGACGGAAAATTCCTTCTCCGTGGTCTGCAGCTGGTCACGCAGCGACTTCTCGCGTGCCTCCAAAGCGAAGATCGCCGCGGTCTTCTCGCCAAGCTCGACCTTGAGGCGGTTGATGGCGTCGGTTTTCTTGCCGAGCTCGGCGAGCTGACTGGTGGTCTTGCTCTTCATCTGCTCGACCGAGAGCTCAAGCCGGCGCGTCGACATGGCGAATTCGGCGCGCAGCTGATCCTTGTCGGCTTGGATCTCGGCCATCGACAGCGGCGTGGCCGCTTCCAGGCGCCGCACGGTCAGGCGCACAGCCCGGTTGTGGACAAGCGGGATCAGCACCAGCCCGAACAGGCTGGCGACCAGAAAACCAATGCCAAAGAACATGATCGGCTCGATCATGCCGGGGGCCTCCCACCCAAATGATGCCGATCAGCCAGCATGCCACGGCAAGCTTGACCCGGCCATATCAACCCGGCGGTAACCTAAATCGCGGCGGTCGCGGCGGGGAGGCCGCTTTATTTGCCCCTAACGCCATCCGGCATGACCAGTGGGCCCGGCCAATGGCTTGAATAGCGGCTCGGCGGGGCACCCGGAGCGGCCGCATGGCACGCAATGCCCCTCCGCCCAATTGCGACATGGTGACGTTCGAGGATCTGAAGGGTACCGTCCTGCAGCTGTTCAAGCGGCGGCACGCCCGAATTGTACCCTGGTGGGAAAGGGAGGATTTCATGCCGAAGCCGCGGGATGAGGCCGAGACGCTGCTTGAGAAGGCCCGGGCGCTGGCGCCCAAGTTGCGTGAGCGCGCGGCGGCGACCAATCAGGCCCGCCGTATCCCGGACGAGACGATCCAGGACTTCTGGAACGCCGGCCTTTGGTACCTGATGAAGCCGAAAAAGTTCGGTGGCCCCGAGATTCGGCCGGATGTCGCGCTCGCCGTGGCCAAGGAGCTCGCCCGCGCCGACGGATCGGCCGGTTGGATTTGGGCGGTGTTCAGTATCCACGATCTGCTGGTGGCGCTGTGGCCGGAGCAGTTCCAAAAGGAGTACTGGGCGAAGAACACGCTGAGCGCTTCGAGCTTCGCGCCGTCCGGCAAGGCGACGCCCGCCGATGGCGGCTATCGGATCTCCGGCCGATGGTCGTTCTCCAGCGGTGTCGACAACGCCGACTGGCTTCTGCTCGGTGTGTTCTTCGGGCCGCCGAGCGGCGGCTCGCCGATCCCCGACATCCGCTACGTGATGCTGCCAAAGGGCGAGTACAAGGTGATCGATGATTGGTTTGTGTTCGGCCTGCGCGGCACCGGCAGCAAAGGTGTCGTGGTCGAGGACGTGTTCGTGCCCAACCACCGCATCTGCGGCCTGGCCGACATGATCCACGGCACGACGCCGGGCTCCAAGCTGCATGACTCGCCGCTGTACAAGGCCTCGGTGTGGGGGATCATTCCGTTCACCATTTCCTCGCCGGCCAACGGCATGGCGCGCGGCGCGCTCGACGCCTTCTTAGAGGACATGAAGGTGCGGGAAGGCTCCTACGATCATTCTCCGCTGTCGAAGAAGCCCGGTATGCATCTGGTCGTCGCTGAGGCGAGCGCCATGATCGATGCCGCCGATCTGCTCTATCGGCGCTCGTTCACCGAGACGATCGACAAGATTTTTGCTGGCGAGCCGCTGAGTTTGGAGCACCGCGCGCGCAGCCGGCGCGACCAGGGCTGGTCTGTGACGACGGCCAAGCTCGCCGCGGAGAAGCTGTTCACGGCGACCGCCGGGCGCGGCATCTACGAAGGCAGCCGGGTCCAGCGCGCCTATGCCGATTTGCACGCGCTGCAGGGCCACATCGTCGCCGGCTGGGAGATGCCCGCCTACAGCTATGGGCAGGTCATGCTGGGCGGGCCGCCGTCTGACCCATTCACTTGAGACTTGATCTACGCCACGCGTGACCTCAATAGCGGCGCCGGCGATCGCCAGCCCAACCCGGCCCGCCTCTCCCTACACTTCGATTTCCAAAGGTATTTCCAGAACGACAAACGACAGGGATTTGCCATGACCGTCGAGGCCGAGGCTGGAGTTGACGCCGCCTTCGAGAACGTCGTCGATGACGAAATTGAACGCGGCGAGCTTGGGCAAATCGTAACGGGCAACGTGCGACGGCTTACGCGCGGCAAAGGCCTGCGCGACACGCTCCGGTGTGATCTGGCGCGCGATCGCCGGATAGTGCGCTGGATCGCGGCAGACCAGGGCGATATTGAGCCGATTGCCCTTGTCGCCCGAGCGCGCGTTCGCGATGTCGTGCAGCAGCACCGTCCGTAAGGTCATGCGCTGTCCCCGAGCATGGTGATACGGGGTTTGACAAGGCGGCGCTCAATCAGGCACGAGGCGCTCGATAGCCGCGGGGTCACGCGCCGACGCACGCCGGCGCCGCCGGCCGGACCCGCGCAATAAAGCGCTTCCACTTCATCGAGCAGACATTCGATCTCAGCGGCGTTCAGCGACTGTGCGGCAAAGCGCAGGCGCACGTCACCCGCCTCGGTATCGTTGGGACGCGCAAAGGTCCCTGCGTTGTCACCCAGCACACTGACAAGGCCGATGGCGTCGGTTCGGATGACAAGACCCGGCGCGCGTTTCTTCATCCGCGATGAAACGATTTCGGCCGCAAGACGGGCACGCGCAACCGCGTTCGGGCCCGCATACGATATTTCGGCTTCGCCCAGCACACCGCCGTCAATGCAGACCGTGGCCTTGAGCATTTCCGGCGCCGGCTTGCCGCGAGCCCCGGTAACACGCACCCGATCGCGGCTCTCTTCCTGCACGGCCACGTTCGTGACGTCGAGCACCACGTCAGGCGCCAGGTACGCAGAGGGGTCGTGGACTTCATACAAAAGTTGTTCGATGACCGTGAGCCGGTTGACCAGTCCTCCGGTGCCGTCCGGCTTGGTGATGACGATATTGCCATCGTCGGCGACCTCCGCGATCGGATAGCCCAGTTCGGCCATGCCGGGAACGTCCTTGAACGGCGGATCGGCGAAATAGCCGCCCGTGATCTGGCTGCCGCATTCGAGCAGGTGGCCCGCCAGCGTGCCGGCGGCGAGACGGTCCCAATCGTCGTTTTTCCAGCCGAAGGCGTGGATCAACGGTCCAAGCGCGAGAGCGGAATCGGCGACACGCCCGGTCACCACGACGTCTGCACCCTGACCCAGCGCCTCGGCAATCGGCCACGCGCCGAGGTAGGCGTTCGCCGCGATGATGTCCTGCGCGCCTTGCAGGATGACGCCGCCGGTTTCACGCGCAATCAGCTCGCGCGTCGTCAATACACCCGTAAGATCGTCGCCCTCCACCACCGCCACGCGTGGTGGCGAGAGACCCTGCTGGCGGGCCAGCGCCAGAATGCATTCCGCTGCCGCTCGCGGGTTGGCCGCGCCGAAATTGCCGACGATCCTGATCTTGTTGCTCAGGCAGCGATCCAGTATCGGGCCGACGAACCGTTCGAGCGCCGGGTTGAAACCGCGCGAAGGGTCGCGACGACGTTCCAGCTGGGACAGGGCGAGCGTTCGCTCGGCCAGGGTCTCGAACATCAAGTAGCGCGCGCCCGGCAGTCGCCCCAATGCGTCGGCGACTGGTGCGGCGGCGTCGGTGCGATCCCCGGCAAATCCCGACCCCGCACCGATGAAAACCTTCGACGTCATCCGCGCTCCTCAGAGGCGGCGACGCTAGAAGGGCACATTTATCGCGTCAAATAATAGGATACTAAATATTCATAGGGGCCCGCCGGCTGGTCGGACCACGCCTGCGCCGAAATATCGGCTTCGTAACGCTACCGGGCGGGACTGCGCCGGCTTTCACGGATGTGTTGATGCAAGCGATCCGGCAGGAGCTGTTGCACCAAGCGCGCGGCCAAAGTCGTTAGTTTGAGAAAGCCGCCCTACAGCGGATTCCACGTCGGCTTGGGCGTGAACTTCAAATAACCGACATTGGCGCCGAGCCGCAGTCCGACGCCGGAGCGGATCGGCACCACGACCACGCTGGCGTTGGTGAGCGCGGTCATGCCGAAGCCGCCGATGAAATAGGCGGAGCCGTCGAGGCCGCCGAAGCGCTCGTAGATCGCCTCGGTCGAGGGCAGGTTGTAGACCAGCATCATGGTCCGCGCGCCGTCGCCGCCCCAGTCGAAGCCGACCGAGGGACCCTGCCAATAAACCTTCAGGTCGCCGGCGTTCTTGGTGTAGAGCACGCCGTCGCCGTAGCGCAGCCCGGCGACGAACGCGCCGCTCGCTTCCTCGCCGAGCACGTAGCCGTTCGGCAGTCCCCACTGGCTGACCGCCTTCTCGATCACCTGCGCCAGGCCGCGCGATACGGTGCCGAAAAACCGGTGCCCGGAGTTGACGAGCTCGCTGGCCGAGAAGCCCTCGCCGCTCGGCGCGGGTGCGGGCGGCGGGGCGGGCTGGACCGCGCCCGGCGGTGCGGCGCTCTGCGCCGACGCGGCTGCGGCGCCAAGGCCGGTAATCACCAGCAACATGGCGGCAAGTTGAAAAATTGCGTGCATGGCGTGCTCCCCCAAGTGCAGGCCGAAAGCCTTCGCTTAACGCGTTGCTCACGCGGCTGCCCTAGCGTCAGGCAAATCACGCGAATCGGAACAGCAGAGGGCCGGAATATGACGACAGCGCGGCGGCAACGGAAGATGGGCCGCGCGGCCGCCGTTTTTTCGGTGTTTTTGGCGGTCGTTTCGGGGGTCGTGAGTTTCAAGGCGGGCCCGGTCCGCGCAGCCACCACCGAGCGGATCGTCGCCGACCCGCACACTGGCTTGGCGATCAGCGGCTTCGACCCGGTCGCCTATTTCACCAACGCCGCTGCCGTGCCGGGCCGGCCGGAATTCGAGCTGCGGCTTAAGGGCGTGATATGGCGCTTCCGCAACGAGGGCAACCGCGCGGCTTTTGCCACCGATCCCGATGTTTTCACGCCGCGGTTCGGCGGCTACGACCCGATGGCGGTGGCGCGAGGCGCCAGTGCGCCCGGCCATCCCGAATTGTGGGCGATCGCCGAGGAGCGGCTTTACCTGTTCTACAGCGCCGCGGCACGCGACGCCTTCATCAGCGCATCCGGTCCGGCCATCGATGCCGCCGAGCGGGTCTGGCCCGCGGTGCTGCGTACACTGTCACCCTGACCAGCCTGGCAGCGGCGCTGTCCGATCGCCCGACGCGACGAACGACGGCAGGCGCAAATCTGCGCTGCCATAGCGCAGCGGCGCTCCGTCGAGCGCCGTCATCGCACCGCCCGCCGCGACCACCAGCGCGTGGCCCGCGGCCACATCCCACTCCGAGAGCGACGTCAGGCGCACGTAGATGTCGGCGGCGCCCTCGGCGATGCGGCAGAACTTGATCGAGGAGCCCCAGACCACGCGCTCCAAACCCGGAATGCGGTCGAGACAGGCATCGGTCGCTGCGTCACGATGGAACCGGCTGATCGGTGCGATGGCGCCGCGTTGCGGCCGGGGCCGGGTGCGGATCGCGACACGCTCGCGCGCTGCCGCGGGTTCCGCGCCGGCCGCAAGTGCAAGTCGCTCGGCACCCTGTCCGACCGCGCCCGCCCAGATCGTGCCGAACGCCGGCGCTGCGATCACGCCGGCGACCGGCGCGCCGTCCTCAATCAGCGCGACATTGACCGTGTACTCGGTCATGCCGGCGATGAGTTCGCGCGTGCCGTCGAGCGGGTCGACCAACAGGAACGTGTCAGTGCGCACCGGCAGTGCGACCCGGGCGAACAATTCCTCGGAAACGACAGGAGTGCCTGGGAGCAGCCGAGAAAGTCCTTGGAGAATGACAACTTCAGACGCTTCGTCGGCGGCTGTCACCGGCGATTGGTCGGTTTTGTCGCGTCGCGCCAGGTCGGCGGGACTGACAGCCAGGATCGCAGCTGCCGCTTGGGAGGCAATCGAAACGAGCCCGTCCAATAGGCGCCGGTCAATTGAGGGCCGGCGGAACTCCGAATCCTGCGTCACGAGGGCTCCAAGGGTCGATTCTCAGTGCGATTTATAGCATCGCGGCCTCACCCTCGACCGCCGAATCGCCTAAACGTCCGCTCTGTCCTTCACCGGAGACGTCATAATGTCCGGCCCGATCGTCTTGGAATCGCTCGACCTCGCCGCCCTGCTGTGCTCGCGGGTCTGTCACGACCTGATCAGTCCAGTCGGTGCCATCGCCAACGGACTTGAGGTGATGGAGGAAGACAAGAACGAGGAAACTCGGACGTTCGCGATGGACCTGATCAAGAAGAGCGCACGGACCGCTTCGGCGAAGCTGCAGTTCTGCCGCCTCGCGTTCGGCGCCGCCGGTTCGGCCGGCGCGCAGATCGACAGCGGTGACGCCGAAAAGGTGACGCGCGGCCTGATCGAGGACGAAAAGACCAAGCTTAACTGGACGTTGCCACGCATCCTGCTGCCGAAAAATCGGGTCAAGCTGCTCCTCAACATGGTGCTGGTCGCGGGGCAGGCCATTCCCCGCGGTGGTTTGCTGAACGTCGATCCGGTCGGCGAGGGCGAAACCATGGGTTTTCGGATCGCGGCGACTGGGCCCAATTCGCGCCTGCCTCAGGCCGTGCCGGGACTGCTTAGCGGTGAGCCCAGCGATCATGCAGTCGACGCTCACGCCATCCAGCCGTTCTATACGGGCCTGCTCGCCCGCAGTTGCGGTCTGGCAATCGCGATGGCAAGCGAAGGCGACGCGATCGTCGTGACGGCTCGTTAGAGCGCGCCAGCTGCGCTTTTCCGGTTAATGGAACGTTAGCGCCGGCTTGGGGATACCAATCGTCGACCTTAACAATCGGTAAACGGTGGCTCGATGCAGCTCTGCTCGCAACCGAAATTAAACGCTTCCACAACACACTGAGCCTTCCGAAGGACGGCGGCCCCGAGCGCACCGGGTCAGCTGGGTGAAGGCTGTTTCATGGACGACCTGCTGCGGGAATTTTTGACCGAGACGAACGAAAGTCTCGATACGGTCAACGTCGAGTTGGTGCGCTTCGAGCAGGAGCCCAACAACGCGAAGATTCTCGACAACATCTTCCGGCTGGTTCACACCATCAAAGGCACCTGCGGCTTCCTCGGGCTGCCGCGGCTGCAGAAGTTGGCGCACGCCGCCGAAACTTTGATGGGAAAGTTCCGCGACGGCAGCATGCCGGTGACCGGCGAAGCCGTCACCTTGGTGCTCGCCACCATCGACAGGACCAAGGATATCCTCACGTCGCTTGAGGAGCATCAGCGCGAGCCGGACGGTGGCGATGATGATCTGATCGGCGCACTCGAAAAAATGGTGCTGCAGGCGCCGGCGAAGAAACCCGCGGTGGCGCATGCTGTCGGTACCTTGGTTCCCCAGGTGCTCGAACGGCCGCTGCGTCCGGGTGAAGTGTCGCTCGATGAATTGGAGCGTGCGTTCCGCGAAACACCCGGCCCTGCACCGGCGAAGCCGGTTCCTGCAACGAGTCCGGCGCACGAAAAGCCATCAGACGGCGAAGATGAGGACCGCTCCGAGCCCAAGACCGTCAATCAATCGATTCGGGTCAACTTGGACACGCTCGAATATCTGATGACGATGGTGTCGGAGCTGGTGCTCACCCGCAACCAGCTGCTCGACATCATGCGCCGTCACGTCGACTCCGAATTCAAGGTGCCGCTGCAACGCCTCTCCAACGTCACGGCCGAGCTGCAGGAAGGCGTGATGAAGACGCGGATGCAGCCGATCGGCAACGCCTGGCAGAAGCTGCCCCGCATCGTGCGCGATCTCTCCGCTGAGCTCGGCAAGGAGATCGAGCTCGAAATGCATGGCGCCGACACCGAGCTCGACCGCCAGGTGCTGGAGCGGATCAAGGATCCGCTCACCCACATGGTCCGCAACTCGGCCGACCACGGCCTCGAGTTGCCCGCCGAGCGCATCGCCGTGGGCAAGCCCGAGAAAGCAACCATCCGGCTCTCGGCGTATCATCAGGGCGGACACATCATCATCAGCGTTGCCGACGATGGCCGGGGTCTCGATACCGAGCGCATCAAAGAGAAAGCAATGGCGAACGGCCTCGCGACCGAGGCCGAAATCGAGAAGATGTCGGAAGCGCAGATCCACAAGTTCATCTTCACGCCCGGCTTCTCCACCGCCGCTAAAGTCACCAGCGTGTCCGGCCGCGGCGTCGGCATGGACGTGGTGCGCAACAACATCGATCAGATCGGCGGCAGCGTCGACGTCAACTCGGTGCGCGGCGAAGGTTTGAGTTTCACCATCAAGATTCCGCTGACGCTGGCGATCATATCCGCATTGATCGTGGAAGCCGGTCAGGACCGCTTTGCCATTCCGCAGCTGTCCGTGATCGAGTTGGTCCGCGTCCATGCCAAGTCGGAGCACCGCATCGAGCGCATCAAGGATGCCGCGGTGCTCCGGTTGCGCAACAAACTCCTGCCGCTCGTTCATCTCAAGACGTTGCTGAAGATGAGCGGCGGCGACATGGCGCCCGAGCGCGGCTTCATCGTGGTGACCCAGGTCGGCGCCCAGACATTCGGCATTGTGGTCGACAGCGTGTTCCACACCGAGGAAATCGTCGTGAAGCCGATGTCGTCCATGCTCCGCCACATCAGCATGTTCTCCGGCAACACCATCCTCGGCGACGGTTCGGTGATCATGATCGTCGATCCGAACGGCGTTGCGCAGGAGATCGGCACCATTGTGACGGCGAACGCCAGTGCGCACGACGACGCGATAAGCGATGCCGGACACCGCGCATCAACCGGCAACGCGACATCGCTGCTGGTATTCCGCGCCGGCTCGGCCGCGCCGAAGGCGGTGCCGCTCTCGTTGGTGACACGGCTTGAAGAGATCGATGGCCGCAAGATCGAGCTCTCCAATGGTCGTCACATGGTGCAGTACCGCGGCCAACTCATGCCGCTGGTGCGAGTCAACGACGAAGTCCGCGTCAAAGCCGACGGCACGCAGCCGTTACTCGTGTTCTCCGACGCCGGGCGTTCTATGGGTCTTGTGGTCGATGAGATCGTCGACATCGTTGACGACAATCTCGACATCCAGGTCGGCAGCGATCACGCCGGCATTCTCGGCTCTGCGGTGATCCGCGGCCACGCCACCGAAATTCTCGATGTCGGCCATTTCCTGCCGTTGGCCTACGAAGATTGGTTCCTGCGCAAGGACATCCGTGTCGACGACAGCGCGCGAACGCTTTTGCTGGTCGACAATTCCGCGTTCTTCCGCAACATGCTGACACCCGTTCTAAAGGCGGCCGGCTACGAAGTGACGTCCGTCCCAGGAGCGCAAGAGGCGCTGACGCTTCTCAAGAACGGCCGGCGCTTCGACGTGCTGGTGACTGATCTTGACATGCCCGACATGGACGGGTTTGCCCTGGCGCAGGCCGTGCGCACTGAAGCAAAACTGACCGATCTGCCCATTATCGCGCTGTCGACCTACAGCTCGCCGGAATCGATCGAGCGCGGCCGCGAGGTCGGATTCCACGACTATGTTGCCAAGTTCGACCGCCAGAGCCTGGTTGCCGCGCTCAAAGAGCAGACCGCCGACGTGATCCGGGCAGCCTAGACATGACGCAGAGGAACGAGGCCGTGAGCGAGCAGTTCACCGAATACGTAACGGTGATTATCGGCGATCAGCTGTTCGGCCTGCCAATCGGACGCGTGCAGGATGTGTTCGTGCCGGAACGGCTGACCCGCGTGCCGTTGTCTCCGCCCGACGTTGCGGGCGTGCTCAATCTGCGCGGCCGTATTGTTACGGCGATCGATATGCGATGTCGGCTTGACCTGGCCAAGCGCGCCGATGGGCAGCCGGTCATGGCGATCGGCATCGACACGCGCGGTGAGTCGTACGGATTGCTGGTCGACGCGGTCGGCGAGGTGATGAAGTTTCCCGACAGCGCCTGCGAGGCCAAGCCAGCCAACCTCGATCGGCGATGGGCGCGCGTCGCCTCCGGCGTGATCCGGCTCGAGGGCCAGCTCCTGGTGGTGCTCGATGTCGATCGCGTGCTGGACATCAAGAACAGGGCTGCTGCGGCGTGAACGAAGCAACGGTGCCATGTGATGAAAGTGCGGGAATGTCCGCTGCGTAACGCGAAGTGAGGGTGCAATGAAGATCTGTTTGGTTGTTGACAACTCCAGCGTCATCCGAAAGGTGGCGCGTCGGATCCTCGAGGGATTGGAGTTCCAGATCGTCGAGGCCGAAGACGGCGAGCAGGCGCTGGGTGTTTGCCAGCGTCAGTTGCCGGATGCGGTGCTGCTCGACTGGAATATGCCGAAGATGGACGGCTACGAATTCCTCAAGGCGCTGCGCCGCTTGCCTGGCGGCGACCGGCTGAAGGTGGTGTTCTGCACCACCGAGAACGATGTCGCTCATATCGCCCGCGCGCTGCACGCCGGCGCCAATGAGTACATCATGAAGCCGTTCGACAAGGAGATCGTCGAAGCGAAGTTCCAGGAGGTGGGGCTGATCTGACCGGCCAGCCGGCAGTCCAGCCCCCATTTGCGTTTTGGTCACGTGAGTATCGCTTCGCAATGAGCGCCTTTGCACCCGTCCCGTCTGCCGCGCCGGCTTCGGCGAAAGGCGATATCCGCGTCATGGTTGTCGATGACGCGGTGGTAGTGCGTTCTCTGATGTCCCGATGGATCGGCGAACAGCCCGGCCTCACCCTCGTCGCGGCGTTGCGCTCTGGCCGTGAGGCCGTCGATCAGCTTGAACAGCACAATCCCGACGTGGTTGTTCTCGACGTGGACATGCCGCAACTCGACGGCATATCGACGCTGCCGCTGTTGCTGGAAAAGCGGCGCGATCTCGTCATAATCATGGCCTCTGCGCTCACGCGCGACAATGCGGAGGTGACCATCAAGGCGCTGTCGCTTGGCGCCGCCGACTACGTTCCGAAACCAGAGGCCGAAGGCGGCGTGATGACGTCGGCCGCATTCCGGCGCGATCTGATCGAGAAGATTGTTGCACTCGGACGGCGCCGTCCCAAGCCCCCGCGCGTGCCGGCCTACGTACGGCGAACCATCGATCCGGCAACGCGCAAGCTCGGCGGCGCGATCCAACGGGTCGGCAAGTGGCGCTTGCCTGCGCCCGCCGACCAGTCGGCGTTCAATCTGCGTCCGTTCGCGCCGGTTCTGCCGCGCGTGCTGCTGATCGGCGCCTCGACCGGTGGCCCGCAAGCTCTGACCAAGCTGATCGCCCCGCTCGATGCGATCACCGATTCCGCGCCGGTGCTGATTACGCAGCACATGCCTGCGACATTCACGACCATCTTCGCCGAGCACCTCAGCCGCGCCAGCGCCAAGCCGGTGCGCGAAGCTGCCGACGGCGAGCCGGTGCTGGCCGGGACGGTCTACGTCGCGCCCGGCGGGCGGCACATGCGCGTGACGCGGCGCGACGGCAACGCGGTGATCGTGCTCGACGACGGCGCGCCGGTGCACTTTTGCAAGCCCGCTGTCGACCCGCTGTTTTCCTCTGCCGCCGAAGTGTGGGGCTCCTGGAATCTCGCGCTGATCCTGACCGGGATGGGCATCGACGGCACCGCGGGCGCCGCCGACATCGTAGCCGGCGGCGGCAGCGTCATCGCGCAGGACGAGGCGACCAGCGTGGTCTGGGGCATGCCAGGCTCGGCGGTCGATGCCGGCGTGTGCTCGGCGGTGCTGCCGCTGGAGCAGATCGGACCGAAGGTGGTCCGCATGTTCCTCGGAGCGCGCTCGTGACACCGCTCGACTACGATTACCTGCGCAAGCTCTTGAAGGTCCGATCCGGCCTCGTGCTGTCGTCCGACAAGCACTACCTGGTGGAGAGCAGGCTGCTGCCGGTCGCGCGCAAGAACGGGCTGTTCAATCTCACCGGGCTGGTCGCCAAACTGAAAACGCCCGACGCCGAGCCGCTCATCGTCGAGGTCGTCGAGGCGATGACCACGAACGAGTCGCTGTTCTTCCGTGACAAGGTTCCATTCGACCAGTTCCGCGACACCATCATTCCGGTACTGCTGAGAGCGCGCGCGGCGACGCGCCGCATCCGGATCTGGTGCGCCGCCGCCTCGACCGGCCAGGAGCCCTACACGCTCGCGATCTGCCTCAAGGAGCTCGGCAAGGAGCTGAATGGTTGGCGGATCGACATTTTGGCGACCGATCTCTCCACCGAGGTCCTGGAGAAGGCCAAGAGCGGCATCTTCAGTCAGTTCGAGGTGCAGCGCGGCCTGCCGGTGCTGATGCTGGTCAAGTATTTCTCGCAGGTCGGCGAGATGTGGCAGATCGCGCCGGAAATCCGCGCCATGGTGAAATTCCAGCCGCTCAACCTGCTGAACGATTTCTCTTCGATCGGCGCATTCGACGTGGTGTTCTGCCGCAACGTCCTGATCTATTTCGATCAAGAGACCAAGATCGACGTGCTCAACCGCATCGATGCCGTCATCGAGCGCGACGGATTCCTGGCGCTGGGCGGCGCAGAGACCGTCGTTGGCCTGACGCAAGCCTTCAAGCCGATTGCCGAAGCCCGCGGCCTCTACGCGCCCAGTCCGGTCGTGGCCAAGACGAACGAGAGCAACGTGGTGAGGCTCATTCCCTCGGCGCAGCGGCTGGCGTCCGGCGGCGCGCGCTGAGTCTCTCGTTGTCGAGATCACGGCTTCAACACGACCTTTCCCATCGCCTTGCGTGACTCTACAAGCTGATGCGCGCGTGCCGCTTCGGCTAGCGCAAATTGTGCCGCGATCGCCGGCCGGACCTTGCCACTTGATATCAGATCGATCGCACTCTGCATCGCTTCGCGGCGCGGTTCCGGCATGTGGTCGTAGGTGTGCATGGTGAAGCAGCGCACCGCGGGGCTCGCTTCGATATTGGTGCGCATTGCCTTGAACAGGTCGTCCTCGGGCACGCCGCCCAGCACCGCGTAGGACACGATCATGCCGAGCGGCGCGATTATCTTCAGGCCGTCCGTAAAGGCCTTGCCGGCGACGTGATCGAACACGATGTCGGCGCCACGCAGCGTGAGCGCATTGACGCGCTCGACCACGTTCTGCGTGTTGTAGTTGATCGCATGCATGGCGCCGCGGTTGCGGACGAACTCGCATTTCTGGTCCGATCCCGCGGTGCCGATCACGGTGGCGCCGGCGTGGCGTGCGACATCGACCAGCGCGGAGCCGACGCCGCCCGCTGCGCCATACACCACGACCGTTTCCGGCTTTACGCCACGGGCGGCGTGATGCAGCAGAATGTGGGCGAGCTGGTAGTTGGTCAGCGCGGTTGCTTCCTCTGCGCTGATTGAATCGGGCAGCGGCCAGGGCGCCTCCTGCGGCACGGCGGCGTATTGCGCATAGAGGCCACCGCGGTTGCCGATGTCGTAGCCGGCAATGAATACCCGCTGGCCGACCTTGAGCCGGCTCGCATCGGCTCCAACCGCGACCACCTGGCCGCTCATCTCGTTGCCGAGGATGAAGGGCAGTGCCGGCATCCAGCGGTAGCGCCCGGTGCGGATCAATAGATCGAAATAGTTGACGCCGATCGCGTCGGCCCCGACCAGCACCTCGCCGGGGCCGGGCGCGGGGGTCGGCACCTCGACCAGCTCCAGCACGTCGCTGCCGCCGGTGCGGCTGATCTGGATGGCCTTCATACGTCCTCCCGGGTGCTTTTCATGCGTTGAGGCGCCGGGACCACTGGTCGCGGCGCCTCACGATAGCGGCAGAAACCCGGACCGGGGATAACTATTCCGCGGCGTGTTGTCCTGCGACTTCGCTGCACGCGAAGCAGATCTGCTCGACATGGCGGTGGTCGGTGCCGCAGCAGCCGCCCAGCACGGTGAACTGGCCGAACGAACGGCGCAGCTCACGATACTGCTGGCCAAGTTCGACCGGATCGCCATCGTCCAGGTCCAAAGCCGCGTCAAGCTCGGCGTGGCTGCGCCTTGACGCATTGGCTCGCACGCCGCGCACGCGCTTGATCCATGTCTCGTTCGCCTTGAGCGCCTGCTCGAAATGGGTCGGGTGCGCGCAGTTGATCATGTAGTAGGCCGGCGCGGCGTCGGTTTCGGCATCCACGGTCTCGACCGCCTCCTTCAGCGTCTGGCCGGTCGGCAGGCGGCCGTCGGTTTCCACGGTGAAAGAAATCACGACCGGCATCCCCGCCTTGACGGCGGCGCGCGTCACGCCGATCGCCTCGTCGGTGTTGGTCATGGTGAAGGCGCTCACCAGGTCGGCCTCGGTCGCGGCGAACGTCCTGACCTGCGGCGTGTGCAGCCGCTCGGCATCGTCGGCATTCATCGTGCCGGCGACATAGCCGTCGCCCAGCGGCCCGATGTTGCCGCTGATCGGCATCGGCAACTCCGGCGTCTCCATTTCATCGCGCACCTGCACCATCAGCTCGATCGACTGGCGGTTGAGATCGGCAAGCTGCTCCGGCGAATAGCCGAGCTTGGCGCCCCAGTCGGCGTTGCTGCGCCAGGTCGCGCTCTCCAGTACGAAGCCCATGCCGGCATCGACGGCGGTCCGGGCGTGTTCGCGGAAATAGTCGAGCAGACGGTTGCGGCCGCGCTCGGTCTTGATCAACTCGAACGAGGCGAACTGGTTGAGCTCGATGCCGTCCTTGAAGATCAGCGTGGTCTCGAGCCCGCTGTCAGTGAGAAACAGGCCCCCGGCCAACTGGGGCAAATTGCTTCGGTACTTCGGCATTGGTGATCCATGGGTTCGGTGATGAGACGGCGTGAACATACGCAGCGCGTGCGACAGGGCTAGACAACTCGTGGTCCAGTCGGCGGAAATCTTAAGGCTGCTTGTAAAATCAACACGTTGCGTGCACCGCTGCGGCCGATTGTGACAGCATCGAGGCTGTCCCGGCCGACAACTGTACTCGTGGTACAGTGCCGCCCATGCTCGAATCCGCTCCCCGCAAAGACACCCGCGAGCGCATCCTGGAAGTCGCGGAAACCGCCGTGCTGGCGAAGGGCTTCGCGGCCACCTCGATCGAGGAATTGATCGCGGCGGTCGGCATCACCAAAAGCGGCTTCTTCTACCATTTCAAGGACAAGTCCGAGCTCGCGAAAGGCTTGCTGCTGCGCTACCTGGAGCAGGACCGCGCCGTGCTCGACGACATCTTCCGCCGCGGCGACGAGCTGCACGAAGATCCGCTGCATGGCTTTCTGGTCGGGCTCAAGCTGTTCGCCGAGATGATGGCGAACCTGCCCGAAGCGCATCCCGGCTGCCTCGCGGCGTCGTTCGCCTACCAGGACCAGCTCTTCAATCGAGAAATCCGGCAGCTGAACGCCGAAGGCGTGCTGGCCTGGCGCAAGCGGTTCCGCGAGCGGCTCGATCTGATCGCGACGCGCTATCCGCCGCGCTTCGAGGTCGATTTCGACGCACTCGCGGATATGGCCGCGACCTTGGTCGAAGGCGCGCTGATCCTCGGCCGGCTACTCAACGACGTCACCATCCCGCCGCGGCAGGTGTTGTTGTATCGGGACTTGGTGCGTTCGGTATTTATCGGGCCATAGAGGGATTGTCGTCCGCGCTTTCGCGGGACGACACCGAGACGTGGCGAGCGCTTTGCTCCAGTCATCAAATCCGCCACTGCCCCGGCGCGAACAGGTACATGTCCTGGATGCGCTTCCAGCGCTGGGTGTGCGGCGGCGTCACGCCCCACTGGTCGAGCCGGCCCGGCGGCCACTTCAAGCGCGCGATCTCGCTCACGTTCGGCCATGCGGCGGCGGTCTATTTGCGGGCTTTGCCTCCCTTTCACCTCGCGGTGACCGGCGACCCGACGACGGGCGAGCATGCCGACACGGGTCGCCGGTTCTATTTGCTATTCGAGGGCCTGCGTGCTGGTCGGCCCGCCGGGCAGGAAGTTGCCGCGGTTGTTGTTGGTGCCTTTGGAGATCAGCTGGCCGCCGTTGAGCGGCGCGAGCCCAAGCCCATTGATGGTGATGGTCGAGTACGAATAGAAGATGCGCGCCCCGGCGTTCTCCGCGCGCAGCCCGTTCAGCGTGTTGCCGTTGATCATTGTGTTATGAATGAAGATATCGGTGCCGAACGATCCGCCGACCGCCCAGACGCCGTGCTGCGTGTTGCCGGTAGCGTTGCTGTCGTCGATTGTCACGTTGATGAAGCCCGAGGTGCCGCTGGCATCGGACTTGAAACCGACCGCATTGTTCTTCGATATGACGCGCGTGAAGGACGCATTGACGCTGGCCGAGCCAGTCGGACGCACCAGTATCCCTCCGCCGGTCGACGATGTGTTGGTCGAAACAACGGTATCCGACACGAACAGCAGCGACGAGCCGCTGTTGGGCGTGAAGCGGATCCCGAATGCGTCCGCACCTGTGAAATTTCGGATCGTGCAGTTCTCGATGTGCAGCACCGCGCCGTTGACGAAGACGACGCCGCTGTTCTGGGCGGTGACGTTGCTGATATCCAGCCCGCGCAGGGTGACCACGATGCCTGCGCCGCTGATGATGATCGCGTTTCCAGCATTGATGCTCACGCCTGCCGTGCCTGCGCCATCGTTCTGGATGGTGATCGACTTGGTGATGATCCCCGTGGTGAAGGCGCCGCCATCCAGCACATTGATTTCGCCCCCGGCGTTGGTGTTAGTGTGCGCAACGGTGAGCGACGCGCACGGCAAGGCCCGGGTGCAGGGGTTGGCATCGCTGCCGGTCCCTGAAACCCAGCTGCGGTTGTTTTGCGCCTGAACCGAAGATGACGTGACCGCGAACAGCGTGACGGCAGCGAGTGCCGTAACTGCATATTTCAGCATGGCACACTCCTGGATGATGTCGCCCCATGCGACGTGAAGGCGAGAGAAGCCTCGCCGATCCAGGAAGTTAGGACACGCCACGTCTGACTTGGGTCAGCAATGCTGAACGACTCCCCGATGTCCGGTCGGTTTCATTGTGGGCCGGGGGACGGTTTTTGATTTTCCGGGATGCCGGGCCCGACCGGCAACCGACCTTTCATAAACGGCCCATTTCCCCCGGTTGTCCGCTTTCGAACCAAACACAACGGGAACGCACAGCCGCGCGCCGGGGTATCGTGGCGAGCGCCTTGCTCCAGTCATCAAATCCGCCACTGCCCCGGCGCGAACCGATACATGTCCTGGATGCGCTTCCAGCGCTGGGTGTGCGGCGGCGTCACGCCCCACTGGTCGAGCCGGCCCGGCGGCCACTTCCAGTATTCGGGGCCGTGGAATTCGTAAGAATCGTCGATCTGCATGACCTCGGCGGTGTACTCGATCGGGAATTCCTCAGGCCCGGCGAAATAGGCGAACACGTTGTTGCCGGCGCCATGGCGGCCGACGCCCCATTCGATCGGATAGCCGGCGTCGCGCATGCGGCCGGCGCCGCGCATGGTCAATTCCAGGTCCGGCATCTCGAACGACACGTGGTTGAGCGTCGGCGTCGCGGTCTGCCCCGTCACGATCGAGGAATGATCGGTGCTGTCACAGTGGAGAAAGTGCAGCGGCCCGCTGTGGTCGACCCGGCGAAAGCCCAGGACGGTCTCGAAAAATGCGTTGGTCTTGCCGACGTCGGCGGCGTTGAGATTGACATGCGCGATCTTGCGCGGCCGGTCGCGCACATCGGCGTCGTCGCCGTGATCGGCGGCGCCGCACACGACCGCGAGGTTGCGGCCCTCCGGATCGGCAAAGCCGAAGCCGTAGCCGCCGCCAGGGCTCTTGAGCGCATGCGGCTCATCGCTCTGGCAACCCGCGCCGACCACCGCCTTGTGCAGTGCGTGGACGATGTCCTTGTTGGCGGCGTCGAACGTCAGGCGGCGGATCGCAAAACCCTTCGGCGCGTCGTGGATGGCGAGGATGTGGTGACAGCGGCCGGTGCCGCGGAAATAGATCGAGCCGTTGCGGCGTTCGACCTCGGTGAGGTTCCACACCTTGCCGTAGAACTCCGCGGCGCGTTCCGGCCGGCTCATGTCGATCTCGACGCTGCGCACGCCACGTACTGTGGTTTTCATTTCATTCTCTCCCAGACGACCACTCGGTCATTGATCCGGCGCAGCGTTGCTTCGAGCCGATCCGGTTGAGCGGCCGCGCGGTGTGCAGGGCTGATCCCCAAGGTGAGGGCGATTTATTGCCGTGAACCCGCTTTAGGAGAACAGGTGAAGATCACCGTCATGTTGAAGTCCGAAAGGGCTTTCCGGTGTGCCTGTGCTGCGGCTTGGCAAGCCTGCGGGGTGTCATACTCAGCAACGACGCTATGATTTTGACCCGTCAATATCGTCATTATCAATACCGTTACGGTCATGTCTAAGCCCTCCTAGCGATGCCTACAGCTCGGGCCACGTGACGCGGCGGTGCAGGACATGCGCCGAGGATAACACGGTCGCGGCGCGCTAAGCGCACTGCCCGGTGGGTGGTTTTGTGTGCTCGATAGCGAGAGTATTTTGTCGGACAAATTGCGTCGCCCGACCCGGCGCGCGCTGCTGTTGCGAACATCAGTAGCACGCCAAATAATCGAACCCCGTTCAGTTGCGCCCGCCTGCATTATGTGAGGGCTCTGCTTGCAGATCGCCCGCCGCGGGTCGAAGGCTATTCGAGGGCCTGCGCGCCGTCGTTTTGAATGGTGATCGATTTGCTGATGATCATCGGGCCATAATCCGCGCTGTCGACCACGTTGGCGTATGCACCGCCGAACGTCAGGCACGGTAGGGCACGGGTACAGGACTGGCCATCGTTGCCGTTGCTGGCAACCCAGCTGCGGGCGTTTTGCGCCTGAACCGGAGTATGCCGGTGCCGAGAAAATCCGCCGCCGCGAGGCGCTGCAGCGCGCGATGAAACTTTGCGCCGCCGAGAGCGCAGGGTCTCGCGACACGACGAGCACCTAGCCCGGATGTCCTCCGAAATGCTCATGTGGCGCAGTCCAGTTGTGCTCGCACGCGCCGTAACGCGTCCAACTACCCAGCGCGCGTGGTCAATTTCCAAACGGCGAACAGCTCTGCGATGTTTCGGCGACGAGCGATGGCTTCCTCCCTGCCTTAATGATCGGCCACGCCTCTTTGTAGGGCATGATGTGGTTGTGATCGGCCTTCCAGTGCGCATCAATGCCGCCCCAGGTTCCGCCTCGAAACACATAACCGCACTCTGGACAGGCTTTCGTTGTCCCCGAGCCGGCTGTGATCAGCATTGGCCGCGGGACGACCGTTGACGCCGTTTGGTGCTGCGCACTCGCAACCATTGGACGAGTGTTCGAGTCAGCGACGCCGAGGATCCAGCCCTCCACCTCAGCCAACGTGCGTTCGGGCGGCGATTGATCGGGGTTGAGGAACCCAGCGAGGCTGCCATCCCGGTCGGCGCGCAACAGCCAGGCGGCGATGCTGTAGGCGTCGTGCTGGTCGCCGCTGCGACCCTCGTTCGCGAAGCCGCGCGACCACAAGGCCGGATAGACCTCGGCGATGGCCGATCGCCCGGCGCAGATGTCCCAGCCGTCGAAGGGCCAGAAATGCACGCGCGGCCCGACCCGCTGGCGGATGAAGCGCAGCCAGGGAATCCCGGCATGCGTAGATTTCGCAACCTGCCCTGGAACGTCGAAATGAAAGACAGACTTCGCACCGCCGGCCCGCTCCTCGGTCAGTCGCCGCCAGCGGGCGTTGCCCTGGCGCGCAGCCCCGTTGCCGATCAGGCCGTGGCGGACGCGATCGACGTAGATGTCCTCGTCGGTCGGCCAATGGCGCTGGAAATCGTCGAGAAACGCGGGCCAGTCGGGCGGGAGGCGGTGATGGTCGAAATAGCGCCGCGGAAACGAGAAGCCGTGGTCGATGCCGACCAGCGTGGGCCTATCCTCGGCCAGCCGTTCCACCAGCCATTCGGCGATGCCCTTCCGGGTCCAGTACTTCGGTGGGCTGTGTGGTGGCGGCACTTCGACAGGCGACGTAGCGCCCTCAGCCAGATAGACCCGCAGGCCCGGCAGGCTGTCAGTCGGTGTCTTCGCACCTGAATAGTCGATGCCGATATGGCGGGAGAAGGCGGGCATCAGTTGCCCATCCGAGAAAGGGCCGGCTCGTCCCGACCCATTCCGCGTTTCGCTTTCGCGCGGCCGCAATCGACCAACTCGTCGCGGTCATCGAGGATTTCCCAGGTGGCCATTCCCTCGGCGGTGTGACGTGCTTTATAGGGCGTCTGGTAGGGCCCGTAGACAAGGCCGGTGGCGCAATCAATCAAGGTGTACTCCGGGTCCATAGCTGCCCTCGTTTGGTTTGCTTGTTCGTGTTCCGGTGCATCCACGCTGATTTGTCACCTGAAGACCCCCATCGGGTTTTGTCGGATCACGCCAATCTTTTGCGCTTTTGAGCCCACGACTTCGGACCGAATTCATCGCGTGCTGGTCGAGCGGCCTGAACGGCGGACGACCTTGCAGTCGCACCGGCTGCGCCAGCGGTTCTTTGGTAGCCGCTGCGGTTAGGCCGATCCTTGCGTAGGCCAGCGCTCACAGGCCGCCGAATCCTTAAGCGTCTTCAGGCTTTCCGCGGTCGAAAAGTTAGGGTGCACCGTCAGGCTGACCGTCTCAGTCAGCGGGTCATAGCGTCATCCCACCGCCCCATGATCGGCGATCACCATGGTCTTGAAGTCGCTCTCTCCGATAATCCGGAGTGGAGCCCCTTGGCTGATCAATTCTTCGGCTCGGTGACGTTTCGTGCTCTTATCGTGGCCGTCAAGTTTCCGGAGATCCTGATCGTCAACAACCAACAACGAGGTATCCTCCGTTACGCTGCCTGCGACTTCCATCCCCGCCGCAGTCGCGAGCGCAACAGCTTCGCGTCTTGTCAGGGTGGCAAGCTGGCCGGTGAACACAACGATCTCGCCGGCGAGCGGTCCCCTGGGATTGCTGGCGGCAACCGCCTGAACTGACTTACTTCCTACCGGCTCGTTTATCCGCTCCATCCAGTCGTCAAGCGAGAGGCCCGTTTCCGCCATCGCTCTCAGCAAAACCAATCCGGCGGCGCGCGCATCTTCACACGCATCATGGTGTCTAAAATTGATAGCGAACTCCTCCGCAAGATTTGCCAAGCCGTATCCCCTGCGAGCGAAGCGTTCCCAGGCCCGGCGGGCAACGCGCGCGCTATCGAGCCAGCGGCAAGCCAGATCGGGAAAGCCGTGTTTGGCTGCGGCCTGGGACAATGCGGCGCGATCAAAATGCGTGTGGTGAACGACCACTACCGATTTCAGGGCGGATGCAATGGCTGGCAGCACTTCACGCATCGTCTTGGCATTGGCGACGTCATCGGGCCGGATGCCATGAATGGAAATGTTCATTGGATCGAAGTGACACTCAGGATTGACCAGAACTGTGAGTTTCTGCGCGACCTCACCTGCCTTGAAATGCACAAGGCCGATTGAGCAAATGCTCGCCATGTCGGCATTTGCCGTTTCAACATCTAGGGCAACGAAATTTCCAGGCACTTGCCGCGGTCGTGTCAGCGCCGCGGCTTGGTGGTCGCCGCGGTGGATTGTCGTCGTGGGCTGATCGCCTCCCTCTTTGGCGATCCGCTGGCGCGCCCGACCGATCGCTTTCAGAAGCGTCGCAACCGCCTGCTGCTCGTGCGCCGAATAGACGCCGTCTGCCCTGACCAGCGAATCCAGGCAAGGCACCAGGATGTCGAGGGCGCCCGGATCGCGTTCAAGCCGCCCAAGGTACCGCCCCATCGAACGCGCAGAAGGATAAAGGGTGTCGGCATAGGCTGCGATTTTGGCAACCGTGGTGTCGTCCGCTGGAATGCCTGCACGTCGGCACGCTGCGGCGATGTAGAGATTGATCGCTTCTCGTTCCGCTGCTGGTGGGACTTCACTGTCCGAGCGGGCAACGTAGAGCAGCACGGCCAATCCATCGCGGCATACTACCTTTGGATTGATAGTTCGTGATCGACGCTGGGCGGGTCTCGGCTCTAAAGCAAACTCGCGCAAAAACCCTGTGGGATCGGCTATCGGATCCCAGGTGGGCGGAATCATCAACTTCAGCATCCGATCGCTGCGAAAGCGTCGCCTGTCGTTGCGGAGGAGACACCATCCTTCGAGGTAGAGAAAACCGCCGGATGCCGGCGTAACGCGTTCGGCAATTAGGCGTCGCGCCGAGATCTCGCCGGCGGCATCGGCATACTCCATACCGAGCGCAATCCCTTCGATAGCGTCAGGAATGCCGTCACCGTCTCGGTCGGGCGGGCTAAGCGGGTCTTGCTGTTCTTCCGACGTGTCGGCAAGAGGACCGCGCTCGGTAATTTTGAGCTGGGGTGGAGCCGGGACAGTGCGACCGCTCAACCAATCCGACAGCGACATGGTCTCACCTTTCTTCGCTTCAAGATGAGCAGCTTCTCGCGAGTTGGTGATGTCGACCACGCTTTGCTGTGGTTGACTGGCGCAAGCCGCGCGTCAGCTGGACTTGCCCAGGCCCTATTCCGCACTCGGCTTACTGCGCCAGGCGCTTAGCCGATCGCGCGTACCCGCTAATCCTCTTTTGGTCACGTCGGCCAGACCAGCCGCACTGCTTTTGTTACATCGGCCAGACTAGCCGCACTGCTCATTGTTACGTCGGCGAGGACGGTCGCACTGGTGTTCAATCCTTTTGCCAATTCAGCAGCAGATGCGCGCGCCTTATCGAGTTTTTCGGTGCGAGCCTCGGCCGCAGCGGCACGCCGCGCTGCTGCTTCGCGCTGCTGGCGTTCGTGTTCGGCTTTGTGGCGCGACGCCTGTAGGTATTGTACTGCCAATGCAATCAATACCGCTGCAGCACATGCACCCGCTATGCCCGCAGTCCAGTACAATTTGGCATCTACGAGGAGTGCAGTAAGGATACAAAGCACTACCGCACAGGCGATTGTTAAGTACCGTGTCCAACGTCGACGAAAATAATATTGAGACGCGAATCGAGCGCCGACGGTGATTAAAGCCCCCAACATCGATACGTCCCTCTTTGCCTACTGGCTGCGCGTTGGCTTTGGCGTGAGCCGTGTATTGGTCGACTGATATACGGGCGACTTTTCGAGAGTGCCTTGTTATCTTCTGCCAAAAGCTTGTTCGCACATGCCAAGCTGACCCGAAGTCAACCGATCAAGGATCGAGGCTTGGGATGCGGGAAGGAAAAGCTTCTCAACGAGCACCAACTCAATGCTCTTGGTTGACGCCTTTCGAGCACGCGCTCGCGTGGCATCGGCCCGCGAGCGTGCCACACGCGCAAACTGGGATCGGTTTTTGGGGTAGCCTGTAGGGTCGGACAAACTATCCATATATTTCAATTACTTATTAAAGGTAGGGATGGAGCGCGGAGGCGTTCCTGCGCTCCAAGTCGGCGGCTCAGATCCAGAAACTCCTAAAATTGTGCAAAAAGACACATCGCATCGGAACCAATCCCGCGGCTCAGCTTTGACGCGCTGGGGGGATGCCATTGCGGGCAGCGGAACAGTTTCGAAAAGACGCGGACGAATGCTTTGAGCGTGCCAAGGCTGCGGTTGATCCGGCAGCGCGCGCGGCATGGCTCGAAATGGCGCGATATTGGCTGGAGAAAGCCATGGAAGTCGAGGAGAGGCGCAAGCCGGGCTAGAGCACTTTCATGATTCGTGGCGATAGCCTTGGTTGGCGAGGTAGTTTGCGCATTCTTGCGGTCTGACCTCGGTGAGGACTTCAGCAATCGCTGCGATCAGAGCTTCGACGGTTCTGGCGGCGGCCTTTCGCAGCAGGGCTTTGAGCTTGGCGAAGAACTGCTCGATCGGATTGAAGTCGGGACTGTAGGGCGGCAAGTAGCGCAACTCGGCGCCTGCGGCTTCGATCGCTTCGCGGACGCCGGCGACCTTGTGGCTTGCAAGGTTATCCATCACCACGATATCGCCAGGCTTAAGGATCGGGACGACGAACTGTTCGACATAAGCGCGAAAGCTTTCCCCATCCATCGGTCCGTCCAGCACACAGGGCGCGGCGACCTCGCCGAGCCGCAGTGCGGCAACGAAGGTCGTCGTTTTCCAATGTCCCCACGGCACGCTGCAAACGAGGCGCTCGCCGCGCGGACAGCGGCCGTAGCGGCGCGCCATGTCGGTCGCCGCACCGGTTTCGTCGATAAAGACGAGGCGTTCCGACTTCAGTTCGGGCTGGTTCGCACGCCACCGATCGCGGGCCTCGGCGACATCCGGCCGATCCTGTTCGGAAGCGCGCAGTGACTTTTTTTGAGCGGCAATTTGAGAAACTTCAGCCTGTTCCACAGGCAGCCGATGCTGACCTTGACCTTGCATTCGTCCGCAAGCCAGACCTGCAGCTCCTCGAGCGTCGCATCCGGATGAGCCGCCACGCGGGCGCGAATGGCTTCGTCGTGAGGTGCGAGCTTCGGCTTGCGTCCCGCTCGGCCCAAACGCGCCGTCGTCTCACCGGTCGTTCGCCGACGGCCAACGACCTTGGACACGTAGGATACGCTGACCAGAAGCACCCGCGCCGTCGCACAGACACGCGTTCCTGCATCGACCGTCGCAATCACGCGTTCACGCAGATCCTGGGAATAGGGCTTGCCCATCGGCGATTCTCGCAGCCATTGGCACCGCTACCCAGAATCACAAATCAGCCCCGTTGGGTATCCATCCGATTCCGCAAAACGTGAAAATGCTCTAATCGGTCTGCCCGGAGCGACCCTCCACCTTCGTCCCTAGCTGCCGCGCTTCAGCCGGCGCGCTTGAGCAGCGCGCGCGCCCGTTGCGCCACCGGTTCGTCGATCATCTTGCCTTCGAATTCGACGGCGCCGAGACCGTCGGCCTGCGCCTTGGCATAGGCCTCGACCAGGCGGCGCGCATGGTCGAGCTCTTCAGGCGATGGCGAGAACGCCTTGTTGAGGATCGGGATCACGGCCGGATGCACGCAGGTCGCGCCGTCGATGCCGTGGGCGCGCGCCTCACGCGCGGATTTCTCGATCCCGGCGAGATCGTTGTAATCGGCGACGGTGCGCAGCAGCCCCCATGAGAACACGCCGGACGCCTTGGCGGCATAGTGGACCAGCAGCTTGGGAACGGTGAGCACCTCGGGCGTCGGATCGCCGCCCAGCGCAGTGGCGAGGTCTTCGCCGCCGGTCAACAGTGCGAACACGCGCGGCGTCGCAGTCGCAATGGTGCGCGCGTCGAGCACCGCGCCGGGGTCTTCGAGCATCGGCACCAGGACGGCAGGCTGGCGGCTTTTCTCCAGCGGCTCGAGCCATCCCGCCAGCTCGCGCAGTGCCTTCGGGTCACGCGCCTTGGTCACCAGCAGGCCAAATGCGCCGGCCGCGACGGCGGCCTCCGCGTCGGCGCGCTGTCGCTCCGGCTCCGAGTTGATGCGAACGAACACGGTCGCGCCCTTGGCTCCGACCGCCGGCACCGTCTGGTTGAGATTGTTTCGCGCCGCGACTTTCTCCGAAGGCGCGACCGCGTCCTCGAGATCGAGCACGATCGCATCGGCGCCGCGCTCGGCCGCCTTGGCGACGAAACGCTCGGAGCTTGCGGGCACGTAGAGCAGGGAGCGGATCACTTTGGACTGTCCTTCGTTACATTCATGGTTCGCCCTCGGGGTCGCGTATCCACGGCTTGTATTTCCGCGATACACTGCCATGAATGACGAAATAAGAGCCACAGGGTAGGGCGCGTGAACCAGACAGCATCAATCAAGGATTGGCTCGGCCGCCAGCGCAAGGAGGAGGACGAACTGGGGCTCGGCCAAGTGCGCCGGCTCGCCGCCATGCTCGACCAGGATCCCACGCCCTACCAGCGCGGCAGCGAAGTGCCGGAGAGCTGGTACACCATCCTGTTCGGTCCGACGGCGCTGCAAAAGGGCATCGGGCCCGACGGCCATCCGGTGACCGGCGGCGACGACCTGATGCCGCCGATGCACAACACGCGCCGCATGTTCGCGGGCCGGCGCGTCAAGTTCCACAAGCCGCTCAAGGTCGGCGATCTGGTCGAACGCGTCTCGACCATCCGCGGGGTTGAGCCGAAAACCGGCCGTACCGGCTCGTTCACGCTGGTCACGGTGGTACACGAGTTGAGCGCCGGCGCGGGCGTTGCGATCACCGAAGAGCAGGACCTGGTCTATCGCGAGGCCGTGGCCGAAGCCAGCGACGGCAAGCCGGCCCAACAGGCCAAGGGCCAGCCCGCCACCGAGAAGCCCGACTGGTCGGTGGCATGGACGCCGGACACGCCGATGCTGTTTCGTTATTCCGCGCTGACCTACAACGCGCACCGCATCCACTACGACCTGCCGTACACGCGGGAGAAAGAGGGCTACCCGGCGCTGGTGGTCAACGGCGGGCTCACCGCGCTGATGTTGGTCGAGAGCGCCCGGCCGCACGTGCCGGGCGCCGTCACCGGCTACGACGCACGCGCCATGGCGCCGCTGTTCATCGGACAGACCATCACGCTCAACACGCGCCTGGCTGGCGACACCGCCGAGACCTGGGCGAGCAGTCCCGACGGCGGCGTGCACTATCGCGTCAATATCGCGTTCAAGAGACGCTAAGCATGGCTGATCGCAAGCCGAGCGGCGGTCCGCTGGCCGGGATTCGCGTGGTCGATCTCACCACCGTGGTGGTCGGCCCCACCGCGACGCTGTTCCTCGCCGACTATGGCGCCGAGGTGATCAAGGTCGAGGCGCCGGGCGGCGATCTGCTGCGCACGCTGGGTGGCCGCTCCAAGAGCGGGCAGCTGTCCGGCAAGTTCACACACTTCAACCGCAACAAGCGCTCGATCGTGCTCGACCTCAAGCAGGACCAAGCGCAGGAGGCGCTGCACAAGCTGCTCGCGACCGCTGACGTGTTCATCGCCAACGTGCGGCCCGCCGCGTTGGAGCGGCTGGGCCTGGGCGCGGAGGCGCTGCGCGAGCGCCACAAGAAGCTGATCGTCTGCAACCTGATGGGGTTCGGCCGCGGCGGCCGCTACGCCGAGCGGCCGGCCTACGACAGCATCATCCAGGGCATGTCGGGCGTCGCCGCCTGCAACGCGCGCGTGTTCGGCGAGCCGAAGTTCGTGCCCATGGTGATGATGGACCACGCGGTCGGCCTGATCGCGACGCAGTGCATCCTCGCCGCGCTGTTCCACCGCGAGAAGACCGGCGAGGCGCAGGCGATCGAAGTGCCGATGTTCGAGAACGCCGCGACCTTCGTGATGGTGGAGCATCTCGGCGATCTGACTTTTGTGCCGCCGCTCGGCGACTGGGGCGACCGCCGCGTGCTCGATCCGCTGGCGCAGCCGATCGCGACCAAGGACGGCTGGATCGCGGTGTCGGCCAACACCGACGGCCAGGCCTTCGCGTTGTTCGATGCGATCGGCCGGCCGGAGCTCAAGACCGATCCGAAGTTCAATTCGGTGAAGGCGCGTTACGCCAACGTGAAGGAATATTTCTCGATCCGGCGGGAAGGGCTGAAGAGCAAGACCACCAGGGAGTGGCTGGAGATTTTCGAGCAGTCCGACGTGCCGGCCGGGCAGGTGCACACGATGGAGAGCCTGATCGAGGACGAGCACCTGGCCGAGGTCGGCATGTTCCGCCGCATCGAGCATCCGAGCGAGGGCACCAAGATCGAACTGAACAACCCGAACAAGTTCTCCGCCGGGCTGCGCGGCGAGCAGACACCGGCGCCGTTCCTCGGCGGGCAGAGCGTCGAAATCCTGGCCGAGCTGGGCTACAGCGAAGCCGAGATCGATGGCATGATCGCGGGCAAGACAACCATCGACGGGCGCAGGTGAGCACCATGCGCGGCGGTTCGACCATCGGGTGTTGCGCGGCGGCGGTGGCGTTCGCCGCCGCTGCGATCTTCAATTCGCTGGTCCATGCGCAACAGCGCGCCATCGACCGCGACCTGGTCGCGGCGGGCTTCGTGATGCGGCCGGCCGACACGCCAGGCAAGATGGCGAAGCTCAAGTCGCTGCCGACCCACCGGTTCGTGGGGCGGACCAAGGACGGCGTGCGCTATTACATCTACGCCGATCCGACCGACTGCCGCTGTGCCTTCGTCGGCTACCAGAAGGCCTACGACACCTATCGCGACATGGTCGCTCCGCCCGCGCCGCCGCCCGGCGTGCGGGATTTTTCGACCACGCCGCCGCGTGGTTCCGGCAACCTGGTTGAGCACCTGATGGTGGGGGAGATGGATGAGGACGCCGGGCTCGAGCCCGGCGACGACATCTTCCATCTGAGATTCTAGCGCGGCCTCTCGCGCGGGCGAACTCATTCTTTTGTGCGTGATCTTTTCCGAACGCAATTATGCGGGACGTTCCATGCTCACATCGCAGCGAAGCATTGTCATTGTAGCGGCGAGCACCAGCGGAAATCCCGCCTCGCGCCTAGAAACCGACTGTTCCATGGCCCGGCGCGGTTGTCAGGTTTCGGGTGGTTGTTGAGCGTTGGCCGGGCCATGTAAGCGGCGAAGAAAGGAGGCATATCATGGCAGCGACACTGACCGCGACGAAAGCCAAGCCCCGGCCATCCGTGCCGGATTCAATCGAGAAGCGGGTTGCCGCGCTGGATTGGTCTTCGATCGGCGCGGCGCTCGAAGCGCATGGCTGTGCGCAGACCGCGCCGCTTCTCACCAAAGACGAGTGCGTTGCGCTCGCCGACGACTATTCGACCGACGCGTTGTTCCGCAGCCGCGTGATCATGGCGCGGCACGGCTTCGGCCGCGGCGAGTACAAGTACTTCGCCTATCCGTTGCCTGATCTGATCGCCGGATTGCGCGCCGCGCTCTATCCGCATCTCGCCGAGATCGCCAACCGCTGGAATGCCGCGATGGGGATCGCGGTGCGCTATCCGCAGCAGCACGACGACTTCGTCAAGCGCTGTCACAGGGCCGGGCAGACCAAGCCGACGCCACTGCTGCTGCAGTACGGGCCCGGCGACTACAATTGCCTGCACCAGGACATCTACGGCGAGCACGTCTTTCCGTTGCAGGCCACCGTGCTGCTGTCGCAGCCGGGAGCCGATTTTTCGGGCGGCGAATTCGTGCTGACCGAGCAGCGTCCGCGCATGCAATCGCGTGCCGAGGTGGTCGGCCTGCAGCAAGGCGAGGCGGTGATTTTTCCGGTCCACCACCGGCCGGTGCAAGGCACGCGCGGTATCTACCGGGTCAACATGCGCCACGGCGTGAGCCGGATTCGCTCAGGGCGGCGTCACACGCTGGGCATCATCTTTCACGATGCCAAGTGACGACCGGACGATGCACAAACAAGAACCCCGCCTCGCGGCGGGGTTCTCGTATCGGGCTTGCGCTTCGGATTACTGGCACTGATCCCAGAAGCCGTTCTGTTGGCTCGGGTCGGTGTAGTACCAGCAATAGCCCGGGCCGGGGGCCGGGCCGGCCCAATACGCAGAGCCTGCGGCGATGACGCCAAGTGCCGCGCCGGCCGCGATCGCGCCGCCCACCGGCCACCAATAATTACGCGGACGCACCCAAGGGCCGCCGCGATAGACGTGACGACCGTAATAAAGGCCGCGACCGCCGACGCCCACAGCGCGGTTCACGCGCACGGCACGATTGACGCCCACGGCGCGATTGACGCCCACCGCGCGATTGACGCCCACGGCGCGATTGACGCGAACGGCACCGCCGCGGTACGCCCCACCGCCGCGGTACGCCCCGCCGCCGCGGTGCGCTCCGCCGCCGCGCCGCTGAACCTGAATTACGTCTGTTTCGATGGCATCCGTTGCGATGGCCGGTTGGGTCATGCCGGCAATGTTGGCGCTTGCCGGCGCCGAAGCGATCGGCAACAGCGCAAGGCCGAAGATCGCGCTCAAAGCGTATCGAGTCATTATAAAGGCCTCCCTAGCTCGTTCTCAGATTGAACGTTGCGCAATCTCAAGGAGGGATTGCGGTTTTCTTGAGGGCTGCTGAGGCAGCCCATCGGGGCCCCGAGCTTAGGCTTTTGAGCGGCCCGGCGATAGGCCGGCACCGACCGGCAAACCAACGCGGACGCAAACAAAAACCCCGGCCTCTCGGCCGGGGTTTTCGCTTCCCCTTGCTCGCCCCAGACCTACGCCGGAATTCTTGCCTCGTCCTCGGTCGGCTCGCGCAGCACATAGCCGCGGCCCCACACCGTCTCGATGTAGTTCTTGCCCGAGGAGGCGTTGGCCAGCTTCTTGCGCAGCTTGCAGATGAAGACGTCGATGATCTTGAGCTCGGGCTCATCCATGCCGCCGTAGAGATGGTTGAGGAACATCTCCTTGGTGAGCGTGGTGCCCTTGCGGAGCGAGAGCAGCTCCAGCATCTGATATTCCTTGCCGGTCAGATGCACGCGCGAGCCGGCCACTTCCACGGTCTTCTGGTCGAGATTGACGGTGAGGTCGCCGGTGTTGATGACCGACTGGGCATGGCCCTTGGAGCGCCGCACGATCGCGTGGATGCGCGCCACCAGCTCGTCCTTGTGGAACGGCTTGGTCATATAGTCGTCGGCGCCGAAGCCGAGCCCCTTGACCTTGTCCTCGGTGCCGGCGAGGCCGGACAGGATCAGGATCGGGGTCTTCACCTTGGAGACTCGCAGCGACCGCAGCACCTCGAAGCCGGACATGTCCGGCAGGTTCAGGTCGAGCAGGATGATGTCGTAGTCGTAGAGCTTGCCGAGATCGACGCCCTCTTCGCCGAGATCCGTCGTGTAGACGTTGAAGCTCTCGGACTTGAGCATCAGCTCAATCGATTGCGCGGTGGCGCTATCGTCCTCGATCAATAGAACGCGCATGCCAGTCCCCTTCCTCGCCGCTGCGGTGAACTCGGCACGCCGCATGGGCGGCCCAGAAAAACGCCAGTTAAAACGCCATGGGACAATTCGATTCGGAACGTTAACTCCGCATGGTTAACAAACGGTGATTCCGCGAGGCAACCATCCCCTGGCCAGAATCGGCCGAATCGACGTAAGATGTTGCTCGGGAGTGGTTTTTTGGACACAGCGCCGTTCATGTTCCACTTTAAGAACTGATAACAACCGACTCTTGAGACTCACCCCGTCCGTGCGGGCTGGATGAGCCACTGCCTCAATCCCAAGGACGATGACGTAATGATTAACGACGCGGGTAAACAGGCAGTTAAGACAGCCGGCAAAAGGTTACCGCAAGGGCCCCGGCTGTGAAGGCGCTGGCCGAGCAGATCAACGAACTGGACGGGGTCGAAATCTACGGCCGGGTGGTCGGAGTGCGCGGCCTGATGGTCGAGGTCGCGGGACCGATCCACGCTATGTCGGTCGGTGCCCGGGTAGTGGTCGAGAGCCCCGCCAAGCCAATCCCGTGCGAGGTGGTGGGGTTTACCGGCAGCAACGCCCTGCTAATGCCTTTTGCGCCACTGGAAGGTGTGCGCCGCGGCTGCCGCGCTGTCGTCTCGGCAACGCCCGGCGCGGTGCGGCCGTCGGCCGGTTGGCTCGGCCGGGTGGTCAATGCGCTCGGCGAACCGCTCGACGGCAAGGGCCCGCTGCCCGGTGGCGCCTCGCCCTACGCGTTCCGCAGCGCGGCGCCGCCCGCCCATGCGCGCCAGCGGGTCGGCGCGCCGCTCGACCTTGGGGTGAGGGCGATCAACACGTTCATCACATGCTGCCGCGGCCAACGCATCGGCATTTTCTCAGGCTCGGGCGTCGGTAAATCGGTGCTGCTCTCGATGCTGGCGCGCAACGTCGCCGCCGACGTGTCGGTGATCGGCCTGATCGGCGAGCGCGGCCGCGAGGTCCAGGAATTCCTGCAGGACGATCTCGGCGAAGCCGGCCTGGCTCGCTCGGTGGTCGTGGTTTCGACCTCGGACGAGCCGGCGCTGATGCGCCGCCAAGCCGCCTATCTGTCGCTTGCCATATCGGAATACTTCCGCGACGAAGGCCAGGACGTGCTTCTGCTGATGGACTCAGTGACGCGCTTCGCGGTGGCGCAGCGCGAGATCGGGCTCTCGACCGGCGAGCCGCCGACCGCCAAGGGCTATACGCCGACCGTGTTCTCCGAATTACCGCGGCTCCTCGAGCGGGCCGGCACGGGATCGGGGGAGGGCACCATCACCGGCGTCTTCACGGTGCTGGTCGAGGGCGACGACCACAACGAGCCGATCGCCGACGCGGTCCGCGCCATTCTGGACGGCCATATCGTGATGGAGCGCCAGATCGCTGAGCGCGGCCGCTATCCGGCGATCAACGTGCTCAAGTCGGTATCCCGGACCATGCCGCGGGCCGCCGACCCGGCCTACCTCGAGGTGCTGGCCCGGTCCCGGCAGGTGATGGCGACCTATGCAGACATGGAGGAGCTGATCCGGCTCGGGGCCTATCGGCCGGGTTCGAGCCCGGAGGTGGACGAGGCGATCAGGCTGCACCCGCACCTGGAAGCGTTCCTGGATCAGCGTAAGGAAGAATCAACCAGTCTTGCCGAGGGATATCAAAGGCTTGAGCAGATTCTCGCCGCTGCGCCTTTGGAAACCGAAAACTAACGTTATCGCCCCACAATCCCGCCTTGGTGCTGCTGTCGCAGGCGCGGCGGGCCATCCGTGGCCGGCCTCGCGCGGCTTCAGGGGGAGTAAGAGTCGATGAAGTCACGCGAAACGCTCATTCGTCTGAAGAAATTCCAGGTCGACGAGAAGCGCCGCAAGGTCATGCAGATCGAAAGCATGATCGCCGAATTCGAACGCATGGCCAGCGATCTCGAGCGCGAAATCAAGATCGAACAGGATCGCGCCAACATCCACGATCCGTCGCATTTCGCCTATCCGACCTATGCCAAAGCGGCGATCTCCCGTCGCGAGAATCTCAAGCGCTCCGCCGACGAACTCAAGGGTCAGCTCAACGACGCCAAGGACGCGCTGTCCGAGGCCTTCGAAGAGCTCAAGAAGGTCGAGCTGCTCGATGAGCGCGACCAGATGCGCGAGCGCGCCGAAGCGGCCGCCCGCGAACAGGCCGAGCTCGACGCCATCGGCTTGATGCGGGTGCGCAATCTGCCGGCTTGACCGGTCCGATCTCGGTCAACGACGCAATGCCCGGCTCATGCCGGGCATTTCGCTTTTTTTTGGAATGCGACCACCTCAAACAAACGCGCGCCCGTGCAGGGCGCGCGAGACGTTTGCGAACGTTGCGCGTGACTAGCGAATGGTCGAATTCTCGTTGCCGGACCAGATCACTGGCCCACCGGCCTTGAGGACCGGCGCGCGGGCTTCGAGCTGGGTGCTCATGTCGGGCAGGGTCGGGCGGGCGGCAATACCGATGCCGACCACGACGATGCCCAAGACCAGCGACACCACCACGATCTTGAGGTGGGTGACGCGGTCGGCAGTGAACATCGATGTGTTGTTCATGGCGGACTCCCGCATCTCTCCTTCCCGATTGGTCGCTCGGGATCGACGAAAGGTTCAACGCCCTCGGCGAATTTTTCGGGTGTGGGTTACGACGCAGCGCATAGGAAGTCGTTCCTGCCCTGGCTCGCCCAGGACCGGCGGCGACTCCCCCATCGCTGCGGTTTCGTGCACTTTAACGTGGGAAGGCCCGCCACAGTTCCAAGTCCCGTTCACGTTCGATTGATTGAATTTGACGGCCGCAAAATCGGGCTCGGCGCTACGGGTAGAAATCCGAAGGGGGTCATGGTGGGTCACGGGACGATGTGGAATCACGTCCGCACGGTGGCCTGCGGTGTGGCGGCCGCCATGTTCATAATCGGCGTGACGAAGAATTGAGCTACCGCATGTCCCGGCGAAGTGGGCACCGGTTCGCCGAAAACGACATGCGCCACCGCTAGATGCTGCCGACCGTCTTAAGCCGCACCCGGGGATGGATTTCGGACTGCGACAGCACGCTGGTCTGGGTGCGGAAGCGCTCGACGATGCCGCGCACGAACGGCCGGATGCCGGGCGACGTCACCAGCACCGGCGCCTCGCCCTCGCGCGCGGCGTCCTCGAACCGCTCGCGCACGATGGTGATGAACTCCGATAGCCGGGATGGCTGCATCGCCAGGCTACGCTCATCGCCCTGGCCAATGATCGATTCCGCGAAGTTCTGTTCCCACTTGGCGGAGAGCGCAATCAGCGGCAGGTAGCCGCCCCGGGTGGTGTGCTGGGCGCAGATCTGGCGGGCCAGCCGCACCCGGACGTGCTCGGAGATCGTCACCGGATTGCGGGTGAAGGAGAGGGCGTCCGCAATGCCTTCCAGGATCGATGCAAGGTCGCGGATCGAGATGCGCTCGGCGAGCAGGAGCTGCAGCACGCGCTGGACGCCCGAGATGGTGATCTGCTGCGGCACGATGTCCTTCACCAGTTCCGCTTGCTCCTTGGGTAGCTCCTTGATGAGCTTCTGCACCTCGCCGTAGGACAGAAGCTCCGCCAGATCGTTTGGCTAAGATTTTGATATAGCTTATTTATTTAATGGTTTCATTTCGCTAGTCCCACTTTTGGCCCCACTTTTGGCTACGCGACACCCACTCGCGGCTTCCGCATTTCGCGACCGCGCAAAGGCGGTTCGCTGGCGGTCCGACCCATTGGTGCCCGCCCCCCGGCACCCACCCGATCGCAGATGCCAGCAGCCGCGGATCGCCTTTCGCTAAATTTCTGGATTTTTGAAACCAACGGCGCGACGACGATCACGAGCTTCACGACGGACATCATCCGCTTTTCGGACGGAACGATAAGTCCTGCGGAACTTGCTGACACTGAGTTCCGCAGCTTTCTCGACAGGACGGTGGACGGTAACGGGCAGCTGTGGGGCGATCGTTTGTATGATGTCGCGGCGAAATGCGCTCCGGAGGTGCGGCCTCGGGTGATGCGCACGTGAGGGAGTTGGCCCGAACCGTCCGCGAGACGATGGAGAAACATTTCAGGGCCAAGATGGCCGAGCAATCTTGACCACTCGCAGGCTTCGCAAAGCCGCAGACTAAGCCTTCGCCCTTGACTAGGCCGGCGGCCATGCAGGCGGCCCACGACGCGCTCGAATATGGGAGAAAGACGTCGGGGTGCGGAACCCTGTCGTCGAGATCGAGCCGGCAGAATCACCGATAGGCCAGATGACAACTCGACTTCTGGGTGAGCTTGCGCTCCGAACGCAAGCGGTAGCACTCGCGCGCCGCACCGCCTTCCATGGCCCCGCCTGTATGCAGTAAGCTTCAGCCGGCTGTGCTTGTGCGGAGGTTGGCATGAGTGAAGTGCGGGCTTTTGCCTATCGAGAAAGGGCTTTACAAGCCCGTAACAAATCGACGCGTGCGGACATCCCGGAGGCAACGCGACGAGCTTGGCTGATCGTTGAGCGGGACTAGATCAGGATGGCCGAGCAGGAAGAGTTAAACGACGCGATGTCTTGGTTGGACGGCGCGGCGGTCGCCAGGTGCAGGCTGCGGAACTGGCAGTAGAATAACCATCGGTTGTCGCGTCTGGTCGAGCACAAGCGTCCCGTCCTGTAGCGTGTAGTACCTGGGTTGGCAGTGAGCGCGCTGATCCGGCAAATAGGCGCGCGCGATTAGCGTGGTTTGTATTTCAAGCTGCGCGTTCGTCACGCGCTTGGCCGGGCGTCTTGCCGGTCCAGCGTTTGAAGGCATGCGAAAAGGCACCGGCGTCTCGATAGCCAAGCAGCCATGCAATTTGCGAAATGGCCAGATCCCGGTCGGCCAGATGGCGATTTGCGAGGTCGGATCGGAGACCGTCCAAAACCTCGGAGAAAGAGACCTCTTCCTCCGACAACCGCCGGGCAAACGTTCGCTGACTTACCCCCAGTTCGCGGGCGATTTCGCTGGCGTGTGCCTTGCCATGTGGCAACAGCGTAGCAATGACGTTCTCGACCCTCGACCGGAATGAACCGCGAGTTCTTCGTCGATGAGAAATCGCTTCCTCGCAATAGGAAATCATCAGCTTGTTGAGGTAGGGATCGGCGCTGACGACGGGCGATTGCCTGATGTTGTTGGAGAACGTGATGTCATCGGCGGTAGCGCCGAATTCAATGTTGTCGCCGAAGAATTTTGCAAATTCTGCATTCCGTGCCCGATGGTGCATCAGCCGCACACGGTTGGGCAGAAGGCGAAGGCCAGTCAACTGCCGGCAAATCCGCACCAGCGCCGTCATCGTGCATTCGAGCTGGTGCCGATCCTGATGGCGAGCGACGCCAACACAGTGAAACGATATTCCAACGGACTTACCGACAATGCACCTTAGCGAAATTCCCTCGTTAACGATGGAACTGTAGCGCGCCGCTCTCTGCAGCGCGTCGATAAGCATTTCCGACGAAGCGAGGACATAATACAGCAGCCCCAGTTGGCGAAGATCGGCGGTTTGAGCCAAGTGAAATCCGAGAAGGTCATCCTCCAGAGCGGTGGCGACAAGATCCAAGAACTTGATTTGATCGCGCACCCTGATGACGGTCTGGGGGTCCTCGATTTGGTGAGCGGTCAGACCGGCCTTCGTTAATAGCGGGTCCAATGCAATGCCAGCTGCTTTTGCCCGATCATAAGCCAGCCGCGTCATGCCGCCGGCCGTGCTGGGAAGTCGATCAGCGTGGCTGTTGGCAGGAGCCGTTCCTTCTCGTGTCATAAGTCGCGATCCTTGATCGATTGACCTCAGACTGACTGGCACGGGCGAACAAGTTTTTGGCAGACGCCGACAAATCACCCGCGAAAATCCGCGCCTAATATCCAACATCCCGAACTATGCCGTGGGGGCCGTGGAAGGAAAGCATGCCCGAGAATATGAAATTTCGGTACTACCTGTTCGGCAGTGATGGCGTCTGGAGGATCCCAACGCGAATGCTTGGCCGGACGGTTTTGCCGCAATATGCAGGCACCAAGCAGAAAACTCTCGATGTCTATTGTTGGTATGAGGGTGGGGCGATCAAAGCTGACATTAGACCAATTTTGGTGGCTTTCGACGCAGAGGGCCGGTGGGACCGGGCGTACAGTGTTCAGGGCGCTATAGCAGCGTTGGAAGCCGCTGATATCACGGCCAGAGTCAAGCGCATGACGGTTGCTGACTTGGGGCCAGTGATCGACGCCAAGAAACGCACAGAGGCCCATCGCTGGAAACCGACGCAGGCTGAGATAGATCGCGTGATGCTCGACCTGCTTGGCGGCAATCATCCGCGCCGCCGTCACATTCCATATGTGAAGCCAGTGCAGCCGTCACATTCCATACGTGAAGCCAGCGCGATTGAAGGAAGGAAAAAGGAGGTAAACATCAACCGTACAGGTAAATTCTGCCGGGACTGATCGCGTTGGGATTGTTTGCGAACGTCGTCACGGCCACTGGCGTGCCAGCGACGGCGCAGAGCTTTTCACTTTCAGCATCGAGCCTCGATCCCTGATCGATTGGCTTGAGCGCAGCCTGGCACGAACGAACAAGCTTTTGGCAGAAGATAACAAAGCGTTCCTAGAAAGTCGCGCCTATCCTGCCGCCATTGGGTGTGCAGGAAAGTACTGAGTTCTCACACACCCCGGCCCCGGAGGCTCGCTGCATCACTTCCGGGGCCGCTTTGTCTTCTGTTCGCGCCTGGATGCCGAGCGGTGACCGGCCCCCACAAACGGAGCCACATGCAATGTTAGTTTAGTGGCGGCCGCGGCGCTACAGTCTGGCCGCCTACCGTCATGATGACCTCGGGCGCTGGTGGTCGGTATCCGAGCGATGAGTGAGGTCGGATCGTATTGTAGTGCTGGCGCCATTGTTCGATCACGACCTGAGCCTCTCGTAACGAGTAGAAAATCTCAGCGTTGAGCAGTTCATCGCGCAGCTTGCCGTTGAATGACTCGATAAAGCCGTTCTCCCAGGGACTGCCCTTCTCAATGTAGGCAGTCTTGGCACCGACTGCCGCAATCCAGTCCCTTACCGCGGTTGCGATGAACTCCGAACCATTATCGGATCGGATATGGCCAGGAATGCCGCGCAGGACGAAGAGATCGGCCAGCGTGTCGATCACATCGATCGATCTCAGTCGTCGATCAATGCGGATTGCGAGAGCTTCGCGGGTGAACTCATCGACGATGTTCAGCATTCGATACTTTCGCCCATCATGGGTGCGGTCCTCCACGAAGTCATAAGCCCAGACGTGATTGGGACGCTCCGGCCGTAGCCGGATACATGATCCGTCAGTCAGCCACAGACGGCCCCGTTTTGGTTGTTTGGCGGGTACTTTGAGCCCCTCTCGTCGCCAGATCCGCTCGACCCGCTTCTTGTTCACCAGCCACCCGGCGGTGCGCAGCAAGGCTGTGATCCGGCGGTAGCCATAGCGGCCATACTGCTTGGCAAGAGCGATGATGTCGGCGGTGAGCGCGGCCTCGTCGTCAGGTGTCTGAGGCCTGCGCCGCTGCGTGGAACGCGGTTGGCTGAGAACACGGCAGGCTCGGCGCTCCGAGATGCCCAGTTGCTCTCTTACCCGGCTCACGCAGTCGCGACGACGAGAGGGGCTTACCAGTTTCCCTTGGCAGCCTCTTTCAGGATCAGCTTATCGAGCGTCAGTTCCGCAACGGCCTCCCGGAGCCGACTGTTCTCCTGCTCGAGCTCCTTCAGCCGCTTCACTTGGTCGCCCTTCAGTCCACCGTACTCAGACCGCCATCGATAATAGGTCGTCTCTGTGACACCCAACACGCGGGCAACATCAGCGCCCGTTTGTCCCTGCGCCAGCAACACATCTGCCTGGCGCAGCTTCGTGACAATCTCTTCAGCCGAATGCCTCTTCCGCGGCATGGTCTCCCTCCTTCAGATCGGCAATGCCAAGATTACCCTTGGCTCCGTCTGAAGGGGGCAGGTCAGGCGAAGAAGCCGGCGAGCGCGATGGTCACCGCGCCCATCGCCACGATCCGTGACGCGCCGAGGGTTTTCAGGAACGCCGAGAAGGCCTGCACGGAAACTCCCGCTGAGTCGGCGCCGCTGCGCCTGACCCGGCAAGAATTGCCCAGTTTATGGTTACTGCGCGGTTAATGTGCGGTCGAAGGCGTTGTGCGCTCGACGCGGTGGATCAATTGATCACGTCGGCGATTTTTCGGTCCTTCGGATCGACCAGCACGATGTGCTCGTCCTTGATGTAATAGGAATGCGACCGGATCTGTGGCACGCGCTGAGCGACCTCGACGGGGATCGGCTGCACCGTAACGCGTTCGGGCACCGTCTCGCCGATGGTGGTGGGCGCCGCTGTACTGATCGGCTCGACCTTAAACTCCTTCAGGAGTTCCTTGATCATGTGCCGCTGCTCGACGGTCAGGTTGACGGTGGGGGTGCGTTGCTCTCCTGCCGGCGGGGCCTGGGCATGGATGCCGGGACCGGGCAGCATGAAAAACATGACCGCGGCAGCTATGGCGAGCGTCGAAAGCGTTCGCGGAAGAACGGTCGTTGCGAGCCGCATGATGGGGCTCCTGCGTGGGGTTCCTAGAGGTAAACAGATACAACTCGACCCGAGTTCCCGGCCTATTTGGGAAATTCATGGGCGCCTGGAGTTCAAGAGTTCATAGCCGCCAAAATTCATGGGCCCGAAAAAGCAAACGCCGGCCCAAGGCCGGCGCCACATTCGGGAATTCAGCGAAGCCCTATTGCCGATACTGCTGGATGCGCGTGGTGCGCAGGCCGGCGAGGCCGTGCTGCTCGATCGAATACTGCCAGGACAGAAATTCCTCGACCGTCAGCGTGTAGCGGGCACAAGCTTCTTCGAGGGAGAGCAGGCCGCCGCGCACAGCTGCCACGACCTCCGCCTTGCGGCGGATCACCCAACGCTTCGTTCCCGGTGCCGGAAGATCCGCAATTGTCAGCGGACTACCGTCGGGCCCGATCACATATTTCGCCCTCGGACGGTGGGGCTCGGCCATCGATACACTCACGAACTACTGACTGACACTGACTACGATACACGGACCTTACCGGGCCCGGCTTAAAATTTGGCTAAGCGAACCTCTGCAAATCGGCAAAACTTGCCGTTTTCAAATTTTAGAACAGAATTGCACGCAATTTCGATAGCAATTTTGCCGGTGTGACGCCACCTTGGCAGCCGAGAAATGAACGAAATATTACCGCGCCGGGACGTGCGCTAGTGGCGCACGACGCGTTTGACCTTGTCGAGCGTGTACTCCGAGCCGGCGACCGAAAGCACCGGCGGGCTCTTCGTGAGATCGGCGGAGTTGACAGTCCCCTCGACCTCGGTGGGGATTGCCACCGATTGGCCGCTGGCGTCCTTGGCCGTGACCGTCATCTTGTAATTGCCGTCCGGCCACTGGGTGCCGTTGGCGCTCTTGCCGTCCCAGGCAAAGTCCTGCTTGCCGGCGTTCATGCTGTAGTTGCCGGTGAACACGGTCTGGCCCGTGGCGGATTGAATGTTGATCGTGACCACCGCGGGTTTCGGAACATCAAGATGCCAGGTTGCGCTGCGGTCGGTCATGGTCGCGGTGGCGCCGTCCACCACCACGGTTTCGCCGACGAAGCCGAGCGCGGCGGTCGACTGCGCGGTCTTCTGCAGCGATACCAGGGTGGCGAGTTGATCGTTCTGTTTGAGCTGCTGCTCGACCTGCGCGAACTGCACGAGCTGCTGGGTGAACTGGTTGGTGTCCAGCGGGTCGAGCGGGTTCTGGTTCTTGAGCTGCGTGGTGAGCAGCTGCAGGAACTGGCTGAAGTTGGCTTGCAGCGTGCTCTGGTCGACGCCGGTCGACGAGGTGGAGTTCGTCGTCGAGATGATCGCGGAGGTTACTGCTGGATTGATCGTGGCCATGTCTTTCTCCTAGACGCGGATGTCGATGCCGCCGCTGGTTCCGAGGCGCCGTCCGTAATGCATTTGCGCGGTGTCGGGCGCGGTGCCGTCGTCGGCTGCAACGAGGCGGGCGGCGTTCTGCAAGGCCTCGTCGCTGTCGCGATGGGACGCTTGCTGGCGGAGCGAGAATTCCAGCGCGTTGTCGGCGGTTTTCAATCCGGCCTGCTGCAACGCGCGTTCAAGCTGCGTCGCGTCGCGCCGGAGCAGGTCCAGCGTCTCGCTGCGCTCCACGACCAGGCGGGAGCTGACGTTGCCGTCGCGGTCGATCTCGAGCCGCACGTCGATCCGGCCGAGCTCGGGCGGGTCGAGACGGATGTCGAAGCGGTTCTTGCCGGCGTGTGCCTGTGCCGCGATTTCGACGGCGAGGCCGGCAACCGGCACCGCCGGAGCAGGGGTTGGCGCCGCCGCTGCAGCCGCAACGGCAGCCGCGCTGCTTTGCGTCGGTATAGTGGCGGGAGCCAGCGGGAGCGGTGAGGCCGAGATTCTGCACCACGTCGGCGACGGCGCGTACGGCGCTCGCTGCATCGTTCGGGCGCGCGGCGGGATCGATGGCTGTTTCGGCTGGGGTCGCCGCCGCCTGCGGAACGGCGCGTTGCACCAGTTGATCGGCGGCGCTTTCGGCGCGCGCCGGCTGGCTCTCACGCGGCGCAGCTGCGGTGCAGCCTGCGGTAATGCAGGCTTAGTGTCGGGGGCGGCTTCGTTTGACGGCGCTTCTGCCTTCGCTGCCGGCTGCGCTTTCGGTGTGTCGGTGGCAACGGCAGTGGCGAGCTTGACTTCGCCGGTCTCGCTGGCGGGCACAACGGGAGCCTGTGTCGCCGGAGTGGCGGCTGGGGCGGCAATTCCGGTCGCGGCCGCGGCTGTGGCCGCAGCGGGCGAGGCGACAGGCGCCGAAGGCGATGCTTCGGGCGCGGTCGTTGCGGTGGGCGCCGCAGCGACCGGTACAGCCATCTCCGGCGATACGGTCGCGGCCTCCGGCGATACGGTCGCGGCCTCCGGCATCGCAACCGGTGCGGCTGCTTCCGGCGCGACGATGGTCACAGCCAAGTCGGTCGGGATGGCCGCGTTGTTCGACACAGTCACCGGCGCCGCGATGACGGCCACCGGTGCCGCGATGACGGCCACCGGCGCTGCGATGACGGCGGCTTCGGCATTTCCAGATTCGAATTGGTCAGTTGCTTCGGTCGCCTCGCGGGCTTGCTCTGAGGCGTCAGCCGCCGGCTGCGAGGTGGTATTCTGTGCCGCCGTTTCGTCGGCGGCTTTTGGCGCTTCCTGGCTATCCGGCTGAGCTGCGTCATTCACGTCTGGCGGCACTTTCGAAGCGTCGGCGCGGCTCCTGCCGTTTGCCGGCGCGGCGTTGTCGCGGCGGCTTGTCTTGGCATCGTGCTTGGCGCGCGGCGCGCTCTCGCGGTCGGAGGTGCGCCTTGAGCTGTCGAGCATTTCGGCGAACTTGCTGGGCTCTGCGGCGCCAAAGGCAGCCGGTTCCTGCGCCTTGGATGACTTCGTGGCGCTGGACAGGGGATTGGCGGACGGGAAAACGCTCGCTTCAGACGCGACGCTGGGCACGGCAGGCACCTCGCAGGACTGGAATTGCAATGGCGTACGGGCTGCAAGCCGCGGGCCATTGTGTTGGCTAAAAATTGTGTTTTGTTTCAGCGGGTTAAACGCGAGCTGGACGGATCGTCCCGGCACACCCTGCGCATCGTCGGCAACAATTGCCGAGCCAAGCTGGAAACCGCCGGATTTGCGGCGTGCGCGCACATTGCGCGGCACCCTTCGGCACCTATAGTAAGACCGTAGCCTTATCCGCGGAAGTCAGGAGCGCGGCCCCCGCCGCGGCAGGAATGCTCAACAGTCTCGACACCGACGGCTCGCCGGGCGCGACCCGTATCGTCGTCGCCATGTCGGGCGGGGTCGATTCCTCGGTAACCGCGGCGCTGCTCAAGGCCGAGGGCTACGACGTGGTGGGCATCACGCTGCAACTCTATGACCATGGTGCAGCGACCCACCGCAAGGGCGCGTGCTGCGCCGGGCAGGACATCAACGACGCTCGTTCAGTGGCCGACCGGATCGGCATCCCGCACTACGTTCTCGACTATGAGCGCCGTTTCAAGGAGTCGGTCATTGACCGATTCGCTGAGAGCTATGTCGCCGGCGAGACGCCGGTGCCGTGTATCGATTGCAACGTGTCGGTCAAATTCAACGACCTGCTGTCGACCGCGCGCGAGCTTGGCGCAAAGGCGCTCGCGACCGGTCATTACGTCGCGTCGCGCCGCGATCCGACGGGACGCCGTGCGCTTTACCGCGCGCGCGACGAGGAGCGCGACCAGAGCTATTTCCTGTTCGCCACCACGCGCGATCAACTCGATCTGCTGCGCTTTCCGCTCGGCGAGCGAACCAAGACGGAAACGCGCGAGCTGGCGCGGCAATTCGGGCTCGCCATTGCCGACAAGCACGACAGCCAGGACATCTGCTTCGTGCCGACCGGCCGCTACACCGACGTGATCGAGCGGCTCAAGCCCGGCGCGTCGCAGGCGGGCGATATCGTCGATCTCGACGGCAAGGTGCTGGGCCGTCACGACGGCATCATCCACTTCACCGTCGGGCAGCGCCGCGGCTTGAAGATCGCGGGCGCCGCTCCGCTCTACGTGGTACGGCTCGAGGCCGGCACACGTCAGGTCGTGGTCGGTCCGCGTGACGCGCTGACGATGCGGCGCATCCAGCTGCGCGATGTCAATTGGATCGGCGAAGGCCCGCTGGAGACGGCGATCGAAGGCGGCGGCCTTGAGGTGTTCGTCAAGGTGCGCTCGACCCGCGCGCCGCAGCCGGCCCGGCTGGTAGCGGCGGGCGGCGGTTACGAGGTCGAACTCACCGACGGCGAGGATGGCGTTTCGCCGGGCCAGGCTTGCGTGTTCTACGATGGCGCGCAGGGACAGGCGCGCGTGCTGGGCGGCGGCTTTATCCGCAGCGCGGAGGCGAAGGCGAGGGCGGCGTAGGCCGCGAATATTCCGTAACCGCCGCTGACTTTCGGATAAGATCAACACGGCTGAGACGTTTGCGTAGCGGGGCGATGACAGACGAAATCGACAAGCAGACGATGGCCAAGGCCTATGCCCGCTGGGCGCCGGTCTATGACTTGGTGTTCGGCGCGGTGTTCGAGCGCGGCCGCCGGGCCTCGATCGAAGCGGCCGAGCGGGTCTGCGGCACGTCCGGCGGGCGCATTCTCGATGTCGGGGTCGGCACCGGCATTTCATTGCCGGACTATTCGCGGTCGAACCGCATCGTTGGCGTCGACTATTCCGAGCCGATGCTGCGCAAGGCGCGCGAGCGCGTGATCGAGCACAAGCTCGACAACGTCGAGACGGTCGCGGTGATGGATGCCAAGCACCTCGGCTTCCCGGACGCGTCGTTCGACGTGATCGTGGCGCAGTACGTGATCACTGCCGTGCCCGACCCGGAAGCGACGCTCGACGAGTTCGCCCGCGTGCTCAAACCGGGCGGCGAGATCGTCCTGGTCAACCACATCGGCGCGGAGACCGGCCTGCGCCGTGCCTTCGAGCAATGGTTTTCGCCAGTGGCGCGCCGGCTCGGCTGGCGGCCGGAGTTTCCCTGGGCGCGGCTGACGCGCTGGGCCGAGCGCAGGAGCGGAATCCATCTGATCGAACGCCGGCCGATGCCGCCGCTCGGGCATTTCTCGCTGATCCGTTTCGGCAAGAGCGCCGTGCCGGCGCAGATCATCAGTCGCGCCAGCGGCTGACCCTCCGGAACATCCATGCTGCTCGCCCGTTGATCTATTCGATCAGCGAGTGGAGCAGACGCATGGCGAAGGCGACCAAAGGCAAGCGCACCGCCAGCAGGACGGCGCTCAAGCGCGCGCCCGCAAATCGCAGGCGCCTGAAGGCCAAAGCGAACAATGCGTTTCCAGGCGGCGCGAGCAAGACCGAGCGCGAGGTCGAGCAGGTGGTGCCGCGGGTGACGCGGTCATGACGTGGGTGGCCTCATATTCGTGCTGCCGGGCTTGGTGCTCGGTGCGGCTGCCGGAGCGCTCCACGCCCAGCAGTTGCCGCCGGCTGCGGTCAATTCCAAGGCCTGTACAGCGCAGGATCGCCTCAGGCCCGGTGAGCAAAATCCGACGGCGCCGCCGCAGACCACCGGTGAAGGATTAAGCGACAGGCTCGCGCGCACCGATGGCGTGATCTGTCCGCCCAATGTCGATCCGGCCATTAACGCGCCGACGCCCGAGGCGGGCAAGATGCGAGTCATTCCGCCGCCCGGCAGTCCGGGCGGCGATCCGACGGTGCGGCCGAAATAACTTCGTCGTCATTCCAGACGCGCCCGTAAGCGCGTTCACGCGCGTCTTCGACGGGCTATGGGCGCGCGTAACCGCGCTTATGGCTCGCGCCACGGAATGACGGCACTAGGAATGCAGCGTCCGGTACGGACCCTCGAACATCCGGACCAGCAACTCCTCCGGCTGCTCGCTCGCCTTCGCGGTCGCGAGCATCATGTTCAGGTCGTCCTCGTCGATGAATTCCCACAACTCGGCGATCGTCTCCTCGTCGCCCAGGAAGTCGCGGCGCGACAGCACCTCTTCGACCGCGCGGATCACGCTGACGAAGCGGTCGTATCGCCCGCCGCGCAGCATCGCCCGCACGCGTTCGTCCTCGACCATGGCGGCGATCGTATTGACGACAATGCGGTCGGCCGGATTGTTGGGAGGCGGGATCAGCGATGGCGTCAGCGCGGCCTGAAGGCGGCGGACCACCGCCTTCTCAAATTCGACCACGTCCCAGGTTTCGACCGCCAGCAGCGTACAGCGACTCATCTCGTGCCCGGTGCCTTCTATGCCCGTCGCTGCCGCGGCACTTTCTTGCCTTTCTTGCGCGCCTTGGACAAACCGATGGCGATCGCCTGCTTGCGGCTCTTGACCCGTCCGCCCCTGCCGCGTGGGCCGCTCTTCGCCGTGCCTCGCTTGTAACGGCGCATTTCATTTTCGACGTCCCGGCTCGCGCTGCGCGAATACTTGCGCCTCTTGGCCATGGTTCCTCCGCGTCATTCTTGTCATCCCCGCGGGGGCAACGTGCGGCCGCAGAGGCTGGTTCCAACAAGGGGCTGGATCGCTTGGTTCGACCCTAGAACGGCAGCGCCAACGGACGAGCTGGCTTGCACTGGCCCTGATGGCGCACTTCGCCATTGCGACACTTCGGTCCTGTCTGCACACGCGTGTCTTCTTTGTACGGATAGGGGTACTGGTATTGCGGATTTGCCGGATACCGTGGCTCGACTCCGGCGCGGCTGCCGAAGCCGATACCTTGCGCTGCGGCTCCTCCGGTGAGGCAAGCGATGGTTGCCAGGGCAGAAGAACGATCTTCATCACGACCGACGGCCGCAATGTTCGCGCCTGTCGCCGTTGGGAGGCTTGTCAGGCATGTGCGTTCTCGCCCTTTCGTTCGTCCAACCACGCCTGCAATTCGTTGACGACCCATTCGTTCGCCTCGGATTCGGTCTTGAAACCGCGAATATCTTCGGTGCGGCCATCCGGCCATTTGGCTGCGACGAACCACTCGTCTTGAGGTGTATGTCGGATTTGAAGCACTGGGGCAGTGATCATGGCTGTACTCTTTTCTGCAGTTGCGAGCCCTTCATGCCGGACGAACGTGTCTGGCTGGCGCGGCCCGGTCCGGCGTGACGCTGTGTTCTGATACGGCCGGCTTTTTTCAGGCCGTCCTTGAAATTTCTCCGTACGCCGGGTGCCTGCGCGCGGCTTGGTTCCTCCTGCCATCGCGTCCTCCGAAGGCTCGTTCGGCACGGCAACGTCCGGCAGCGAAACTGGTTCATTTCGAGCTGCCTTTCGGCTTGGAAAGCCACAGAATTTGCCCTAGATGTGGCTCGCGCTGGCGAGCTGGTGGTCCTGATCGTCAGGCGATGGTTTGGATGGCGGGGTAGCTCAGCTGGTTAGAGCGGCGGAATCATAATCCGTAGGTCGCTGGTTCGATCCCAGTCCCCGCTACCATCTTTGGCGACACTGCTATCCGCGGGGAGAGATTGATCCCGCGCAGGGGGCGAGCCAAAGATGGCGGACATCTCGGATCTTGGCTTTCTGGTGGCGCGCGTCTTTCTCAGCGCCGTCTATCTGTTCAGCGCATTCGACAAGCTGCTCAATCGCGCGGACGCGGTCGCCGAGCTTGAGGCGTTGAAATTACCGGAGCCTGCCATGCTCCGGTTCCTGGTCATTGCGGTGCAACTCGTTGGCGGCTTGTCGGTACTGCTCGGCGTCTATTCCGGGTGGGGCGCGGCCCTGCTGCTTGCCTTCACCGCGCTCGCCACCCTGTTGGCGCACCGCCCGTTCGAGCACGACGGGCTGGCGCGGCGCATGCAGTTCACCATTGCACTCGAGCATCTCGCGATCTGCGGCGGCCTCCTGTTGCTGGTGTTCTTCGGCCCCGGCCGCTATTCGCTCGACTGGGCGCTGCGCTAGTTGGCGCCTTGACGATCTTCCGACGCGCCGCGAAGCTTGCGGCTCGAAGGGGAGGAGCGACGCCGATGAAACCGCTTGGCCTTGCCGTTTCGTTGATTGCGCTCCTCGCTGCATCGCCGCAAACGGCGATCGCGCAGGCGTCGGACTATCCGAATCGTCCTGTCACCTTCATCGTGCCGTTCGCGCCGGGCGGCGCCACCGGGCTGATCGCGCGGATCATGGCGCAGAAGCTCGAACAGCGGCTCGGCAAGCCGTTCGTGGTGGATCACCGTCCGGGCGGCGGCGGTATGGTCGGGATCACTGCTGCGGCGCGTGCCGCACCTGACGGCTACACGATCATGATGGCGTCGAGCACGGCGCTCGCGATCAATTTAAGTACACGCAAACAGCTGCCTTACGATCCGCGCAAGGACATCACCCCGATCGCGCTGATCGCGCGCATGCCGTTCGTGCTGGTGGTCAATCCCGAGCTGGCGGTGCGCTCGGTCGCCGATCTGGTCAAGCTCGCCAAGGCGAAGCCGGGCCAGCTGTCGTTCGCCTCGGTCGGTCCCGGCACCATCCACCACCTCAACGCGGAACTGTTCAAGATCACGTTCGGGCTCGATGTCGTGCACGTGCCTTACAAGGGCTCTTCGCCGGCGTTGCAGGACGTGGTCGGCGGCCATGTCCAGTTCATGTTCAGCGATGTACCGCCGGCGCGGCCGTTGATCGACGCCGGCAAAGTGCGCGCGCTCGGCGTCACCACGGCGGAGCGCGTCAAGGCGATCCCCGATGTGGCGCCGCTCGCCGAGGTCGGCATTCCGAACTTCAACACCGCGTCGTGGCACTCGATCTCGACCGCGGCGGGCGTGCCGCAGGAGATCGTCGACAAGCTGGCAAACGAGCTGCGCGCCATCATGGCCGACAGCGAGGTGCAGCAATTGCTCAGCAACGAAGGCGCCATCCCGCAGGTTTCGCCGTCACCCGCCGAATTCAAGCGCTTCGTCGAGTCCGAGATCGTGCGCTGGGGCGAGCTGGTGGAGAAGGCGGGGATTACGCACAGCCAGTAGCGCTGCCGCATCGGTCCGCTGCGTCACCTCATGTAGCTCGGCAGCCAGGTCGCCAAGCCCGGAAACGCCACCATCACCGCCAGCAAAGCGATGAGCGCGACGGTGAACGGCGTCACGCCGCGGAACACCGTGCTGATCGACAGGTGGCGCAGCAGGTTCTTCACCACGAAAATGTTCATGCCGACCGGCGGGCTGATCAGTCCGATCTGCACCACGATCACAACAATGACGCCGAACCAGATCGGGTCGTAGCCGAGCGACGTCACCACCGGAAAGAACAGCGGCACGGTGAGGAGGATCATGGAAAGTTCCTCCATCGCGGTGCCGAGGATCACGTAGATCGCGCAGATCGCGATCACCACCACCACTGGCGTGGCCTTGAACAGCGAGACGAAGGCTTTGAGATCGGCCGGCATGCTGGTGTAGTTGACGAAGCTCGCAAACATCAGCGCGCCGATCAGGATCATGAACAACATCGATGTGGTGCGTGCGCTTTCCACCAGCACGTCGATCAGAACGCGCCAATTCAGCGCGCGCCGGGCGAGCGCGAACAGGAAGGCGCCGCCGGCGCCAATGCCGGCGCCCTCGGTGGCGGTGAAGGCGCCGACGTAGATGCCGCCGATCACCAGCACGAACAGCGCGATCACCGGCCAGACGTATCTGAGCGCGTCGATCCGCTCCGCCCAGGAATGCGGCTCCGCCGGCGGGCCGGCAGCGGGATCGCGCCGTGTGATCCACACCACGGCCAGGCACAGCAATACGGTCGCGACCAGACCAGGGATGATGCCGGCGATGAACAGCTTGCCGATGCTGGTCTCGGTCATGATGCCGTAGATCACCATGATGACCGAGGGCGGGATCAGGATGCCGAGCGTGCCGCCGGCGGCGATCGAGCCGGCCGCCAGCGCGTCCGAATAGCCGTAGCGGCGCATCGACGGATACGACACCTTGGTGAAGGTCGCGGCGGTCGCGATCGAGGAGCCGCAGATCGCGCCGAACCCGGCGCAAGCCAGCACCGTCGACATCGCCAGGCCGCCGCGCAGATGGCCGAGGAAGCAGTAGGCGGCGTGGTAGAGCTCGTCGGACAATTTCGCCCGCACCACGAAATTGCCCATCAGGATGAACAGCGGGATCACCGACAGCGTGTAGGACAGGCCGGTCTCGTACGTGATCTGACCGATCATCGCCGCGGCGACGTTGAAGTTGAGCATGTAGCCGACGCCGACAAAGCCGACGATGCCCATCGCGAACGCCATCGGCACGCGCAGAAAAGCGAGGATCAGGAACGCGGCGAAGCCGGCCAGGGTTTCGGTCACGCGGTGCCGCCCTCGCCGGGAACGGAGCGGTGCGGCTGCCGGAACATCAGCACGAACAGCGCAACGGCGGTGAGCGCCATCAGCACGCTCATCGAGTAGGCGAGGTAGCCGAGCTTGAGCTTGAGTTGCGCGGTGGTTTCGCCGCCTGTGTAGAGCGTGGTTGCCCGTATCCAGAGCCGCCAGGCGAGATAGCCGGTCGACAGCATGCCGATAAGGCAGGCCGCGACGTGCTGCAGGCGGAACATCCAGTCCGGCGTTATGGGATCGAGCACGTCGACCGTGACGTGGTCGTTGCGCAGCGTCACCAGCGGCAGGCCGACGAAGATCATCGCCGCCAGCAGCATCTCGGTGAGCTCGAAAGCGCCGAAGATCGGCTTGGCGAAGAAGTAGCGGCCGATCACGTCGGCACAGGTGAGCGCCATCATGACGAACAGCACGATGGCGGCGATCGCGCCGAGCGCAGGAACGACGAAACGGTCGAATTGGTCCAGCGGTTGCCGGCCGTCCATGCTCCCCCCGGCGGTCGTGTCGCGGCAGCCGGCGCGCCGGATGCCGCGACGTGTCGCCCTCGCGACTAGTTGGTCGGCTTGGCGATCTCGGCGCGCAACGCGGCGAGCGCCGCCGCTCCATCGAGACCCTTGGCCTTCGCCTTGTCGGCCCAGGCCTTCTCCAGCCCGGCGGTGCGCGACTTGATCTCGGCGACGAACTGCGGGCTGGCGTTGATGATCGGGATGCCGGCGTCGTTGAGCGCCTTCACAGCGCGCGCGTCGGTCGCATCCCACGCCTTGCCGGCGCGGCGCGCCAGCGCTTCACCCGACAGCTTGTTGATCGCCGCCTGGTCGGCCGGCGAAATCTGCTTCCACTTGCCCGGATTCATCACCATGCCGAAGGTGACGTTGTAGAGGCCGCCTGGAACGAAGGTGACGTGCTTGAGCAGTGGGATCAGCTTGAAGGACATCGCCGCTTCCTTCGGGAAGAACACGCCGTCGGCCACGCCCTGGCTGAGCAGTTCGTAGCTCTCCGGCGCGGGCTTGAGCATCGGCACGGCGCCGAGCGCGCTGGCGACGTCGTTGACCAGGCCGCCGCCGACCCGGATCTTCATGCCTTCGATGTCCTTGAGCGAATTGATTGGCCGCTTGGTGTTGAAGATCTGGCCCGGGCCGTGGGTGAACACGCCGAGCAGATGCAGGCCCTTGTGCTCGTCGAGCTTGGCGAGCATCCGGTCGTGGATGCGCTGATAGGCGACCGAGATGGATTCGGAGGTGTCGCCGAGGAACGGAAATTCCGCGACGTCGGTGGCGACGAACCGGCCTGGCGTGTAACCGTGCGCCGAGAACGACAGATCGGCGAGCCCATCGCGGACCGCGTCGAACGTTTGCGGCGGCGCGACCACTGCCTTGGGCAGCAGATTGCACTTCACGCGGCCCTGGGTGGCGGATTCCATGTCCTTGCACAGCGGCATGATGACGTCGGCGTTGATCAGGTGCGACGGCGGCACCCAGGAGCTGACGTTCAACGTGACGTTCTGCGCCTGGGCGCTGGCGGGAAGCATCATGGCGCAGGCGAGGGCGCCGATGATCAGCCGATGGGTTCGCAAGCTGGTCCTCCCTCGTGTGGATGTTCTCTGCCGGATATCAACGCATCTTGCGACGGTGCGGCCTCGGCGGCAAGCCGCCTTGCGTCGCGCGGGCGGCTATGTGATTTTGATGCCGGCGGTCTTGATCACGTTGGCCCATTTGTCGGTCTGGTCGACCACGAGCTTCTTGAATTCCGCCGGGGTCATCGGCATTGGCGAAGCGCCGAGTTCGTCGATACGCGCCTGCAGCTTGGGGTTCTTAAGCACCGCGTTCACCGCCGCGTTGAACTTGGCGACCACGTCGGGCGGGGTGCCTTTTGGCATCGCGATGCCGTAGACCACATTGGCCTCATAGCCGGGCACGGTTTCGGCGATGGCCGGAACGCCGGGAAGCTGCGGCACGCGCTTGGTATCGGCGACGCCGAGCGCCCGCAGCGTGCCGGATTTGACGTGGCCGATCGGCCCTGGAAGGTTGTCGAAGGCCGAGTGCAACTGGCCGGCCAACACGTCGACCAGCGCCGGCGCCGTGCCACGGTACGGCACGTGGACGATGTTGATGCCGGTCATCGACTTGAGCAGTTCGCCGGACATATGTGGCGAGGTGCCGAGGCCACCGGACCCGAAGTTGAGCTTGCCCGGATTGGCCTTGGCGTAGTCGATATATTCTTTCAGCGTCTGATGTGGGGCGATTCCGGGTTCACCACCAGGATGTTGGTCATCTTCATCGTACCGGCGACCGGAATGCTGTCGCGGATAAAGTCGAACGCCATGTTGTGGTAGATCGACGGGTTGATGAAGTTGTTCGGGCCGACGAACACGATGGTGTAGCCGTCAGGCGGCGAGCTGAGCGCAACCTGCATGCCGATGTTGCCGCCGGCGCCGGGCCGGTTCTCGACGATGAATTGCTGGTTGAGGTGCTCCGACAAATATTGGCTGAGCAGCCGCGCGGTAATGTCGTTAGGGCCGCCGGCCGCGAAGCAGACGATGAAGTTTGATCGCCTTGTTGGGATAGTCCTGAGCCGATGCGTTGCCCACCAAGAGCGCCAGTGCGCCAAGGCAAAGCGCGAATAGACGAGCGAGACCCGAATAGGTCCTCATGGCTTCCCCCTCGGTTCCGGCGCGGGCGGACCCTGAGTTCCCGCTCTGATCGGCACGCGCCGCTTACAGCATCGGACTGAAATTGCGCGCCTGCAAGACAGGTCACCGGGTTTTGTTGACGCATGTGCCATGAATCGACATGGCCGGCGCCAGGGCCGGCCATGTCTCAAATTTCGGCTCCGAGCGAAAGCTACGGGATTTTCTTCACCGGCTTGGGATCGAGATTGAAAAGCCGCGCCGCGTTGGCGCCAAGGATGTTGCGCTTCTGAAGTTTCATTGAGGAACGGCAGGTCGTAGATCGTTGACGGCAGGTCGAAGTCCCAGTGCGGATAGTCCGACGACCAGACCAACTGCGTGTCCGCGTTGATGCATTTGAAGGTCGACTGCATCATCGACTTGTCGTCCGGGATCTCCATCGGCTGCGTCGAGTAGTACATCTGCTTCATGTAGTGGCTCGGCTTCTCCTTCAGCGTCGGAGCGTCCGAGGTCCGCATCATGTAGGAGTGGTCGAGCCGCTGCATCAGCGAGGCAGCCCAGGTCAGCCCGCTCTCCACCCACATCACCTTCAGCTTCGGGAAGCGCACCGGCAGGCCGTTGATGACCCAGTTGGTCATGTGGATCATGTTGAACCACATGAAACCGAGCGCATGAACCGAGATGAAGCGGTTGGTCATCTGCAGCGCGCGGTCGTCCCAGCTGTAGGCGGCGTGGAACGCGATCGGCTTTCCGATCTCTTCCAAGAGCGCGTACGTCTTGATGTAGGCGTTGTCGTGCACCGGCTTGTAGCGCGGCGAAGTCACCATGAATCCGACGCAGCCCTTCTTATCGGCGAAATCCTTCACGGTGCGGTAGGTCGCCTCCGGGTCGTTGAACGGCAGGTACAGCATCGACACGATGCGCGGCTCGTGCGCCAGCACGCGCTCGCAGAGCCAGCGGTTGTAGGCGCGGCACATCGCGACCTCGACCTCGACCTGCGGGATGTAGGCCGAGGAACAGCATCGGGGTCGGGAACATGCAGCAATAGTCGACGCCCATCGCGTCCATCCAGTCGAGCGTCTGGGCGATGTCCTTGTGCTTGTAGCCGGGCTTGACCTTCTCGATGCCGCGGAATTTCTGGCGGTGGATGCGCCCGCCGGTGTTCTGATAGCCGACCTGGGAGTTGAGAAGACCGGTCCGGCGAGAGTTGCCTTCGAACGCCTCGCGACGGATCACCGGGCTTTCGATGTACTCGAACACCTCAGCGTAGGACTCATTCTCGTAATGGTGCGAGTCGACGTCGACGATCAGGAAGTCCTGATAGTTGCGGGCGCGCGCCTGCGCGCTGGCGTGCTCCAGATGCTTAGGCGTTGAGAAGACGTCGAGTTCGACCGGGCGGACGTCGTTGCGCGGCATGTCCATTGGAAGCTCTCCTATCCCTGTCTCAGGCGACGACGTAGATGTCTTCGCCGCGCTTGACGACTTCGAACTTGCGCAGCTTCAACTTGCGGTCGCCAATGCATTCCCCAGTTTTGATGTCGTATTCATAGCCATGCCACGGGCAGACGAAGTGCATCTCGTCGCCGAACACCTGGCCCTCATAGGTCTTGTCCTTGGCGAACACGTCGACCACGTTCGCGGTCAGCATACCCTCGCAGGCCGGGCCGCCCTGATGCAGGCAGACGTTGCTGTAGGCGTAGTAGGCGCCATCTTTGTGAAACACGCCGATCTCGCGCTTGCCGGCGGTAACGATGCGGCGGTCGCCGTCCTTCATCTCGGCGCTCGTCGCGACGAAAAACTCGGCCATGTTTCCTCACCCGGCTAATTTGTAACGGCTCGAAAAATATCGGAGGCCGCGTGGGCCCGCAACGACTCTTCTACCGCGCTTGGCACGCGTTGTCGCTTGGCTGCCGCATTGATTTCACCCGGTTCCGCCGTCATGCTGCGGCAAAAGCCGCCAAGCGGCAGCATCGGGGAGGATCGTATGCGCTTGAAATCGCTTGCAGCGCTGCTCTTGGCTGCGTTTGCCACGGCGACGTTGCCCGCGTCCGGCCAGGCGCAAACTTACCCCGACCGCCCGGTGAAAATCCTGATCGCGTTCTCGCCCGCCGGTGCGATCGACGTGCTCGGCCGGCTGATCGCGCAGAAGCTGTCGGAAAAGTGGGGCCAGCAGGTCGTGGTGGAAAACCGCCCCGGCGGCGGCGGCAACATCGGCGCAGCCGCGGCGGCGACGGCTCCTCCGGACGGTTACACGCTGCACTTCGGCGCGCAGACGCTCGGCACCAACGTCACGCTGTCGCCGACCACGGCTTTTCATCCAGTCACGAGCTTCGAGCCGATCATGCTGGTCGGCACGGCGCTGGAAGTGTTCATGGTCGCCAACGCGACACCGTTCAATTCGGTCAAGGAGGTGGTCGACTACGCCAAGGCCAATCCAGGCAAGCTGAACTACGCGTCGGTCGGCATCGGCACCAGCGCCCATCTCGCCACGGCTTTGTTCATGGACGTGGTCGGCATAAAGATGCAGCACATCCCCTATAGCCAGATGTCGCAGACCTATACCGACGTGTTCTCCGGGCGCACCGAGATCTGGTTCACCACCGCGGGCGGCTCGCTGCCGCACGTCAAGTCCGGCAAGGTCCGCGCGCTCGCGGTCAACGGGCCGACGCGTTCCAAGCTGCTGCCCGAGCTGCCGACCATGATCGAGCTCGGCATCAACATGAAGGACGAGTCGAGCTGGTACGGCTTCTTTGCGCCCAAAGGCACGCCGAAGGCGATCATCGACAAGGTCAACCGCGATCTTCAGGCGGTGATCGACTTGCCGGACATGCGGGAGAAGGAGCTGGCGCTCGGCTATCGCTTCATCGGCGGCTCGCCGGACCGGCTTGCCACCCACCTCAAGACCGAGATCGCGAAGTGGGAAGAGCTCGCGACGAAAGGTGCGTTCAAGTGAGCAACATCCCGAAAAGTGGGAAGCGGTATTCGGAAAGGATTGTGTTCGAATAGCCGCGGGAGGCGCCCGTGACCTTGAAATGGTTGGGAATGCTGGCTGTCGCCACGAGCCTTGTGCTTGGGCTCGGTGGCCCGGCGTCGGCGCAAAAATATCCCGAACGGCCGGTGAAGGTGATCATCGCGTTCTCGCCGGCGGGCGCGATCGACATTCTGGGCCGCTTCATCGCCGACAAGCTGAGCGTGCTGTGGGGCCAGCAGGTCGTGGTCGAGAATCGTCCCGGCGGCAGCGGCAATATCGGCGCGGCTGCCGCCTCGGCTGCTCCGCCCGATGGCTACACGCTGCACTTCGGCGCGCAGACGCTCGCCGTCAACGTGACGCTGTCGCCGGCCACCGCATTCGATCCGGTCAAGAGCTTCGACCCGATCATGCTGGTGGCGACCTCGCAGGAGGTGTTTCAGGTCTCGGCTGTGACGCCGTTCCAGTCGGTTCATGAGGTGATCGCCTACGCCAAGGCCAATCCCGGCAAGCTCAACTACTACTCGGTCGGCATCGGCTCGACCTCGCATCTCTCCACCGTGCTGTTCATGGACGTGACCGACACCAAGATGCAGCACGTGCCCTACAGCCAGATGTCGCAGGGCATGAACGATCTCTACTCCGGCCGCACCGAAGTCAATTTCGGCCCGATGGGAAGCTCGATCGGCAACATCCGCGCCGGCAAGCTGCGGGCGTTGGCGCTGTCCGGCCCGGCCCGTGCCAAGCTGTTGCCCGACGTCCCGACATTGACGGAGGTCGGCATCAAGATGTCCGAGGAATCGAGCTGGTACGGCTTCCTCGCGCCCAAGGGTACGCCGCAGGCGATCATCGACAAGGTCAGCAAGGACCTGCAGACCGTGATCGACATGCCGGACATGCGGGAGCGCGAGGCGCAGCTCGGTTACCGCTTCATCGGCGGCTCGCCGCAGGTGCTTGCCAAGCACCTCACGTCCGAAATCGCGAAGTGGGACGCGCTGGCGAAGAAGGGCGCGTTTGGTCCGAAGTGACCTTGCCCGCTGTCTCTAGCGTTCCAGTCCCTTCGTCTTGTAGAGCGCCATCGCCTCCGGCGCGGCGAGCGTTCGGATCAGCGCCTTGGCTGCGTCGGGCTGCTTGGCAGTGCCGGTGATGCTCGCGGCATAGATCGTAGTCTGCTGAAATTCCGGCGGCAGCATGCCGATCACCTCGACGTCCGGGTTCGACAGCAATTCGGAGGCCTGCTGGATACCGATCTCGGCTTCGCCGCTCGACACCAGCGTGCTGACACGGCTGTTCGGCCCGCCCATGGAGAACTTGGTCTTGGCGGCAACCTCCTTGGCGATGCCGAGCTTCTCGAACATGCCGATGATGTGCCCTCCGGTGATGCTGCCGCCGGCCGGGGAGGCGTGACCCACGCTCTTTGCAGCAAGCAGCGCGCGCTTGAGCGCTTCCGGCGTCGACACATCTGGTTTGGGAGCGCCCTTCCTGACGCAGATGCCGATCCCGGTGCTCGAAAGCCTGGTGCGGTCGGCGACGATCTTGCCCTGCTTGAGCAGCTCATCGAGCGCCGGGACGTCGGTGATGAACAGGTCGGCTGGCTCGCCGCCGTTGAAGCGGCGCATCAGCGCGCCGGACGGGCCATAGGTCGGGCGAATGCTGTGGCCGTTGGCCCGCTCGAACGGCGGAAACAGCTCGTCGAACGCGGCCTTCATGGCGGTGGTCATCATGGCGTTGATCTCGGCGGCTCGCGCCGTTCCAGCCGCAACGAGCAACGCGATGGCGATGGCGAGCGTGCGCATGGCAAAATATCCTCCGATCAGGCGGGCGTAAGGCCCTTCTGCTTCATCACGGCGAGCGTCGCCGGCGCGCGCAGGAATTCACCCAGCGCTTTGACGGCGCCGGTGTTCCCGGCGCCGGTGTGGCAGCCAAAGATAAACTCGGTGATCAATCCGATCCCAGGCGGCAGCGGGCCGATGATGTCGACGCCGGGCACCGCCATCAGCTCGGAATCCTGCTGGATGCCGATCTCGGCCTCGCCGCGCACCAGGTAGTGGCCGATCAGCCCGGCCGGGCCGCCGGGGCCGAGCACGGTCTTCGGCTTCATCGCGTCGGCGATGCCGAGCTGTTCGAGCACCTTGGCGGCATGCGCACCGCTCGCGCCGGCGCCGGGCCCGCTGTAGGCGAGCGACTTCGCCGCGAGCATCGCCTGCTTGAACTTTTCCAGCGTCGAGATATCCGGTTTCGGCGTGCCCTGCTTGACCGCGACCATGGTCGCGGAGCGCGCGATGTTGAGCCGGCTTTCGGGCGCCACCTTGCCGAGCTTCGCCATCTCCTCGAACCCAGGTCCGGTCAAGACGACGGCGTCTGCCGCTTCGCCGTCCGCCAGCCGCTTGGTGAGCTGGGCGGACGGCCCGTAGGCCGGCTCGACCTTGTGTCCGCTCGCGCGTTCGAACTGCGGCTGTAGCTCGTCGAACGAGGTTTTCAGCGCGGTGGTGCAGAGGAATTTGATGGTCGCCATGTTCGGAAACCAGGTTCAGAACGCCAAGCCCTTCGACTTGTAGATCGGCAGCGTCGACGGCGCGGCGATCGCGGCGATCAGCGCCTTGGCCGCATCGGGCTGCTTGGCGCCGGCGGTGACGGCGGCCGAATAGATCGTGATCTGCTGCAACTCCGCCGGCAGCATGCCGATCACCTCGACCTCGGGGTTGGACATCAGCTCCGAGACCTGCTGCAGCCCGATCTCCGCCTCGCCGCTGGAGACCAGCACGCTGACGCGACCGTTCGGCCCGCCGGCCGCAAGCTTGGTCTTGGCGGCGACCTCGGAGGCGATGCCGAGCTTCTCAAACGTCCGCAGCAGATGCATCGCGGTGATGCCGCCGCCGGCCGGCGCGGTGTGGCCGACCGTCTTGGCGGCGAGCAGCGCACGCTTGAGCGCCTCGGCCGACGACACGTCGGGCTTGGCCGCGCCCTTCTTCACGGCAATGCCGATGCCGGTGCGCGCGAAGTCGGTGCGGCCGCCCACCAGCTTGCCTTGTTTGATGAGAGCGTCGATCGCGGCGCTGTCGACGATGATCAGGTCGGCGGGTTCGCCGTTATCGAACCGGCGGGTGAGGCCGCCCGAGGGTCCGTAGACCGCGCGCAATTTGTGTCCGTTGGCACGCTCGAACGGCGGCACGATCTCGTCGGTTGCCGTCTTCACTGCGGTCGAGATCAGCGCGTCGATCTCTGCGGCATTGGCGCTCGCGGTTGCGGTCAGCACCGCAAGGGCAGTGGCAGCGATTGCGTTACGCATCGTTCCTCCCGTCACATCTCCAGGCCTTTGGATCGGATCACCGGCGCCGCGTCGGGGCTCGTGATGAATTGGATCAGCGCCTTCGCCGCGGCCGGGTCTCTGGCGCCGGTCGAGACGCCGGCGGTGAATACGGTGACGGATTGGATGCCGTCGGGCAGCGGCCCGACGATGTCGATCCCGGGCACCGCCATCAGCTCCGGCATCTGCTGGATTCCGGTCTCGACTTCCTTGCGCACCAGGAAATGGCCGATCAGTCCGGCCGGCCCGCCTGGCCCATAGGTCGCCTTGGCCTTCATCTCCTCCGCGATGCCGAGCCGCTCGAACGCCTTCATGACAATGCCGCCGCTGACGCCGCCACCAACCGGATTGCTCATGCCGAGCGATTTGGTCGCCAGCATCGCCCGTTTGAATTGTTCCGCTGTCGAGATGTCGGGCTTGGGCGCGCCCTTTTGCACCGCAAGTCCCATCGCAGAGCGCGCGACATCAGCGGGGGTGCCCGCGACGAGCTTGCCGTTCTTGATCAACTCGGCCACCGCCTGGGCGTTGGAGATCGCGACGTCGGTCGCCTCGCCCTCGGCGACGCGTTTGGCGACGCGCGGCGAGGGACAGTAGTCCGCCACGACGCGGTGGCCGGTGGCTTGCTCGAATTTCGGCAACAACTCGTCAAGCGACCACTTCATCGCCGTGGTGCTGAGCAGCTTGATTTCCGACATTGCCTAGCCCGGCTCCAGACCTTTGGATTTCATCACTGCCTGCGCCGCTGGCGTGGTGAGAAATTTCAGCAGCGCGCGGGCAGCCTCCGGTTGTTTGCTGTTCGACGGAATACCGGCGGTGAGATGGTTGTAGGATTGCAGCGCCGCCGGCAGCGGGCCGGAAAAGTCGACCCGATCCGAATACATCAGCAGTTCGGGGATCGGCTGCATGCCGATCTCGGCGTCGCCCTTGGCGACGATCAGCGCGATCGGGCCGCCATCGCCGAACTTGGCTTTCTTGTTGATCTCGTCGGCGATGCCGAGCTGTGCGAGCAGCTTGGCGAAATAGACGCCGCTCTGGCCGCCACTTGCCGGGTTGGTGTAGGCCACCGCCTTGGCGTCGAGCAGCGCCTGCTTGAATGTCTCCGGTGTCGAGATGTCCGGTTTGCGGGCGCCCTTCTGCACCACCGTGCCGACGCCCGCGCGTGCAATTGCTGTCTTGCTGTCGGCGAGAGCTTGCCGCTCTTGATCAGATCGTCCGCCCCCGCGCTGGTCGTGATGATGAAGTCGGTCTGCTCGCCGTCGGCGATCCGCTTGGCGATGCGGCCCGAGGTATCGGCGTCGACGATCAGCTTGTGGCCGGACGCCTGTTCGAACATCGGCTTGATGTCGACCATTGGATTCTTGAACGCGCCGCTGATCAGGATGCGGAGTTCGGCGGCTTGAGCGCTCATGCCGGCGGCCAGAGTCATCGCTGTGGCAAGCGCCAAGGTTGTGCTGTACGCCATCAACGTCCTCCCCATCGATTTTGTTGAATTACACTCCTATCCTGGATGGCCTTCAATCCCTCGGTAGACATGGCAGCTCAGCATTCCGAATTCGATTGGATGACCGCGGTCGAGTTGCGCCGGCGGATCGCACGGCGCGAAATCTCGCCGGTCGACGTGACGCGTCGCGCGCTCGACAAGGCGCAGTCGACGCAATCGACGCTCAATGCGTTCTGCCTGCTGATGTCCGACGAGGCGATGGCTGCTGCAAAGGCCGCCGAAGACGCGGTGATGCATGGTGATGCGCTCGGGCCGCTGCACGGCATTCCTGTTTCGATCAAGGATATGATCGCAATCGGCGGCAAGCCCTATGCGTTCGGTTCGCGCACCATGGTTGGCAACGTCGCTGCGGCCGACGCGCCGCCGGTCGAGCGTGTCAAGCGCGCCGGCGCGATCATTGTCGGCAAGACCACGACCAGCGAGTTCGGCTGCAAGGCGGTCGGCGACAGTCCGCTGACCGGCATCACGCGCAATCCATGGAACCTCGGGAAAACGCCCGGCGGTTCGAGCGCGGGCGCTGCATCCTCGGTCGCGGCGGGCGTCACGCCGTTTGCGCTCGGCACCGACGGCGGCGGCTCGGTCCGCATTCCGGGCTGCTTCACCGGTCTCGCCACCATCAAGGGACAGTTCGGCCGCGTCCCGGTGTGGCCGGTGTCGGCCACCACCACTCTCGCGCACGTCGGCCCGATGGCGCGCACCGTGGAGGATGCTGCGCTGCTCTTCATGGCGTGCGCCGGCTTCGACCCGCGCGATCCGTACTCGGTGGCCGGCGAGGTGCCCGATCTGCTCGCTGCTTGCCGGCAGGACGCGAAGGGTCTGCGGATCGCCTACAGCCCGACGCTCGGCTATGCGCGGCCCGATGCCGAGGTGCTGCGCGTGGTCGAGCAAGCGGTGAAGCAATTCGAGGCGCTTGGCTGCACGGTCGATCTGGTCGAGCGTGTGTTCGAGCGCGACCCGGTCGACATCTGGTCGGCCGAATTCTATGCCGGCGCCGGGACGCGGTTGCGGCCGGCGCTCGAAGGCAAACGCGAATTGCTCGACCCGGCGGTGGCGGACATTCTCGAACAGGCCTTGCAGCAGGAACTGCGCGACTACTACAGCAAGGTGTTCGAGCGCTACGCGTTGCGCGACACGCTGCGGCCGTTCTTCGAGCGCTACGACATTCTGCTCTCGCCGGTGCTGCCGGTGACGTCGCTCGACGTCGGCAAGAACATCCCCGACCACCTCGGTGACCGCAATCTGGTGTCGTGGGTCTACTACACCTATCCGTTCAACCTGACCGGCCAGCCCGCCGCGTCGGTGTGTGCTGGAATTGCTTCGGACGGCATGCCGGTCGGCCTGCAGATCGTCGGCCGCGCGATGGGTGACTGTGATGTGGTGCGAGCCATGGCGGCGTACGAGCGCACCCAGCCTGCAGGCTACAACGTGAAGCGGCTCGACTGATCAGCCGAGCTTTGCGATCAACTGCATGATGGCTTTGGTCAGCGCGCCATCGGGCGATTGCAGTTCGTCGAGGATCGAGAAGTGGTGGTGGCCTGGCAGCACGGTCAGATTGACCGGCAGGCCGCGGCTTCGAACCGCCGCGGCGTAGTCCTGGGATTGCCGCTTCAGCTCCGGCAATTCGTTGCCGCCAACGAACAGCTCAAGCGGCGGCGAGCGGGCAGGGAGGTTGTTGAGTGGGCTCAGCTTCGCAACTTCGCCGGCGTCGAGCTGCAGCTTGTCGTTGAGCACCCCGAGCGCGATCGGCTCGAGATCGAAGATGCCGCTGATCGGAATCCCGCCGGCGACTGCCGGATGATCGGCGACCGCGGCAGTGAGATGGCCGCCGGCCGACCAGCCGCCGATCAACAGCTTGCCGCGGTCGAAACCCAGCTCTCCGGCCCGTTCGGCGAGAAAGCTCAGCGCTTCGCGTATCTCCGCCACGATATCGGTAAGGCGTGCGTCCGGCGCCAGCGTGTAGCCCGGCACCGCGACGTTGATGCCGTGCGCGTTTGGGCCGAGCGCGGTGAAGGAGAACCGCTCCTTTTCGTTGCGCTGCCAGTAGCCGCCGTGGATGAACACGAACAGCGGTGCGCCTGGCGCGGCCGGAAAATAGTCCAGCGTGGCGCGCGGCCGCTGGCCGAAGCGAAGATCGAGCTTTGACGTCGGCTTCGCCCGCAGTTCTGCGCTCGCCTCCCACCAGCGGGCGCGATAGTCCTGGCTGTCGGTGACCGGCCCGGTGTTGTCGTAGGCGGCATCGAGCGCCGCGCGGTCCATGCCCCGGTAGATCGCGGTCATGTCAGATGCGGAAGCTGTCTCAAGGGCGCGTCCCGGCGCGAGATGGCTGGTCAGCCGCCGCGCGACGTCGCGACGCACCGCGTTGAACTCGGGCGACGACACGTCGCGCGGGCGCGGCAGGTCGATCGTGATGTCGTTGGCGATCCGCCCGGGCCCTGCGCTCATCACCAGCACGCGGTCGGCCAGCAGGACCGCCTCCTCGACGGAGTGGGTGACGAAGATCACCGTGACCCCGGTGCGCGACCAGATCTGCAGCAATTCGCGCTGCAGCTGCTCGCGGGTCAGCGCGTCGAGCGCGCCGAACGGCTCGTCCATCAGCAGCGTGCTGGCGTTGTTGGCGAGCACGCGCGCAATCGCCACGCGCTGCTTCATGCCGCCGGACAATTGGCTTGGATAGCGGTCGGCGAAACGCTCAAGCCGACCAGCTTGAGGAACTCGTCCGTGGAGTCGGTGATCTGCGCGCGGGGCAGGCCGCGCTGCCGCGGGCCGAAACCGATGTTGTCGCGAACCGTCATCCAGGGAAACAGCGCGTAGTCCTGGAACACCATGCCGCGGTCGCTGCCCGGCCCGGTAATCACCTTGCCTTGCGCCAGCACTTCGCCGGTGGTCGGCTCGTCGAAGCCGGCGATGATGCGTAACAGCGTGGACTTGCCGCAGCCGGACGCGCCGATCAGGCAGACGAACTGGCCGGCGTCGATCGTGACGTCGACGCGGGCCAGCGCTTCGATCTCGTCGTCGCCGACCGGAAATCGCTTGGTAACGTCACGGATGATCAGCGGCGGCTGCTTCGGCTTAAGCATGGTGCTGCGGGCTCCAGCTCAGCACGCGATTCGAGATCATCACGATGATGCGGTCGGTCAGGAACCCCATGGCGCCGATCACGATCATGCCGGTCACCACCAAGATCGGTGCGCGACAGCGTGCGGCCGTCCATGATCACCGAGCCCAGCCCGGTCGGCACCCCGGTCATCTCGCCGACCACGATCAGGATCCAGGCGAAGCCGTGGGCGATGCGCAAGCCGTTGAAGATCGACGGCAGCGCCGCCGGGAAGACGATCTGCCGGAACATCGCCGAGCCGGAGCAGCCCAGCATCGCCGCCGCCTCGAACAGCCGCGGATCGACCGAGCGCACGCCGAAGATGGTGTTGAGCAGGATCGGATAGAACGCGCCGAGGAAGACCAGGAAAATCGCCGCATTCGGCCCGAGGCCGAAGAAGATCATCGACAATGGCAGCCACGCGGTGACCGGGATCGGGCGCAGCACGTTGATGGTCGGATCGAGCAGTTGCCGCAGCAGCTTCATGCGGCCGATCATCAGGCCGAGCGGAATGCCGATGATGGCGGCAAGAAAGAAGCCGCCATAGACGCGGGTGACCGACATCCAAATATGGATGAGGATGGTTCGGCTGAACGCGTCCTCATAGACGCCGCCGAACGAGAAGTCGTACATCATCACCGCGACGTCGTACGGGCTTGGGATCAGCCGCGTGCCGGTGTAGGCGACCGCGAAATGCCACAGCACGACGAGCAGCACGGGAAACCCCGCACCGAGCGCGATCGCTCTGACCTTGTCGAGAGAGTCGCGGCGGCGGCGTGCCGCCGCCGTCGGCGCTTCCGAAGCGGCTTGCTGGGTCGCTTCCGGAAGCGCCGTGACGTGCTCGTTCAAGACAGCCTCAATTGGCTCTTAGTGTGAGCATGATCTGGTCCGAAAACCGGTTCCCACTTTTCGGGATCATGCTCTACTGGAACTGCTTGGCGACAAACTTGTCCAGGTCGATGGACTGGCGGATCTGCTTGTTCTCGAACATCAGCTGCGTGTAGGCCTTGGCGCGCTGCATGAACACGTCATCGATCTTCCACGCCAGTTCCACGTTGGGCACGGCGAGCTCGACCGACCGCTTCTGCTGACCGAGCTTCTGCACCGCCATGTCGACGATCTCCGGCCGGTGCGCCATCGCGTAGTCGACCGCCTTCTTGTGCATGTCGACCACCATCTTGATGCGCTCCGGGTTCTCCTTCACCTGCTTCTGGCTCGCCGACAGAATCATGTTGAGCGGCCCGATCGGCGTCGAATACGGATACTCGACGAGCACGCCAGTGCCATTCGCGAGGCTGATGCCGGCGGCAGGCTCGGCGCCGACATAGGCGTCGACGTCGCCACGCGCCAGCGCGGCGGCATGGTCGCTGAACTGCAGCCGGATCGGCTGGATGTCCTTGATCGACATGCCTTCCATCCGCAGCCGCTCCAGGATCACCGCCTCCTGCGTCGAGCCCGGCCAGATCGCGACCTTCTTACCCTTCAAATCTTTGACCGATTTGATGCCGGTATTGACGCCGGCCATGATCGCCATGCCGCCATTGTTGGCATTGGCCACGATGAACACCGGCTCATTGGCGGCGGCGCCCAGAATGAATGCCGCTATACCGTGGATGCAGGTGTCGACGGTGCCGGTGAGAACGGCGTTCTTGCCGTCGGTCGGGCTCTCGAACGGGATGACCTCGACCCGGTAACCGGCCGGGGTGAACTTGTCGTAGAAATATGCCGAAATGCCGTGGATGAGCTTGAGCGTGCCCACCCGGATCACTTTGTCCTGTGCGTGGGCCTGCGGGACAGCGAGAATGAGTGCAAGAGCGGTGAGCGAAGCGACTGACAGACGGGTCAGCAGCCGAGTGAACGAGCGAAGCATCGTTACCCCCAGTGCGATGGACCCGGCTCAATCACTCTATCCCACGCCCCCAGCGGCGTGAACCGTTCCGACGCCTGTCATACCTGCGTTCCTGGACCATTTGAGCGCACCCCGCGATAGGGGCGTTCACAACCTCCTCACTTCTGCGCCAGCATGGCCTATTCCCGGTTGCGCCAACCTGTGGCCCATGGGAACTAGTTGTCGCGCTCTTTATTGTTGAGTCGTCAGACCGATCATATTTCCTATCCTCCCGCAGCGGAGATGACATTGCCGCGTACCGCCACATTTCCGCTCGTTCAAGATAACGCGCAACGTGACGTAACCGCCGACCCCCGGCAGTTCTGGGCTGGCGCATTCCGCGCCGTGCGCGCCGAGACCGAGCGGCGGGCTGCGCCGCTGTCGGCGGAAGATCAGGTGGTGCAGTCGATGCCGGACGCGAGCCCGATCAAATGGCATCGCGCCCATACGACCTGGTTCTTCGAGCAGTTCCTGCTCAAACCACACGCCGAGAACTATCGCGTGTTCGACGAGCGCTTCTCCTATCTGTTCAATTCCTATTACGTCGCGGCCGGCCCGCGGCACGCCCGGCCGGAGCGCGGACTTATCACACGGCCGAATGCGGACGAGGTCGCGGCGTATCGCGCTCACGTCGATCGGGCCGTCGAAGCGCTGATCCGCGAAGCTGACGCGGCGACACTGGCGCAAATTTCGCCGATCGTGGAAATAGGGCTCAATCACGAGCAGCAGCACCAGGAGTTGATCTGGACCGACATCCTGCATGCTTTTGCACAGAATCCGACCAGCCCGGCCTACGACCCGGCATGGCGGCCGCCCGCGCCGCGCCGCGCGTCCAATAATGAGTTCGTTGATCTCGCCGCCGGCATCTACGAGGTCGGACATGCCAGCGATACGTTTTGCTTCGATAACGAGCGGCCGGCGCATCAGGTGCTGCTGCGCGACGCCGCTATCGCACGGCAATTGACCACCAACGGCGAGTGGCTCGATTTCATGGCGGACGGCGGCTACACGACGCCGTCGCTCTGGCTGTCCGACGGCTGGGCCACGGTCGAGGCGCAAGGCTGGCGCGCACCGGGCTATTGGCGCGAGATCGACGGACAATGGCATGCGCTGACGCTCGGCGGCCTCAAACCCGTCGATCCGGCGGCGGCGGTCTGTCACGTCAGCTATTACGAAGCCGACGCCTTCGCGCGCTGGGCCGGCAGGCACCTGCCGAGCGAGTTCGAATGGGAGGTTGCGGCGCGCGCCGGCGTGCTGGCCGACGCCGACGGCGTGGTCTGGCAGTGGACTCGCAGCGCCTACTCCCCATATCCCGGTTACCGCGCGGCCGAAGGCGCGCTCGGCGAGTACAACGGCAAGTTCATGGTCAACCAGATGGTGCTGCGCGGCGCTTCACTGGCGACGCCCGAGGGACACAGCCGCGTGAGCTATCGCAACTTCTTTCATCCGCCGGCACGCTGGCAATTCAGCGGCGTTCGGCTCGTCGATTACGACTGACGAGGTGTCCCGTGAGTATGACGGCTCTCGCACGAACTGCATTGCCGGTCGAGCCGGACCGTCCGGAGACGACCGCGTTCGCTGTCGACGTGATCGCTGGCCTCACCGCGATGCCGAAGCGGCTGCCGCCGAAATATTTCTACGACAGCGCAGGCTCCGAACTGTTCGAGCGCATCACCACACTGCCCGAGTATTACCCGACGCGCTGCGAGCTCGGCATTCTGCGTGAGCATGCGGGCGATATCGCCGCGTTCATTCCGCAAGGCGCGGCGCTGATCGAGTTCGGCAGCGGCGCGAGCACCAAGACGCGCATCGTGCTCGATGCGGCAAAGGATGTCGCCGCCTATGTGCCGGTCGATATATCGGCCGACTTCCTGGAGGGTCAGGTTGCAGCGTTGCGGCGCGAGCATCCCAGCGTCGCCATGCTCCCGGTCGCGGCCGATTTCAGCCAGCCATTCGAATTGCCCGCTGGCGACCAAAGGCATGCCACGGGTGGGTTTTTTCCCCGGCTCAACGATCGGCAATCTCGAGCCACATGAAGCCGGGGCGTTCCTGCGACGGGCCGCCGAGACGCTTGGCCACGGCGCGGTGTTCATCGTCGGCGTCGATCTGGTGAAGGACCAGCGTGTGCTGCAGAAGGCCTATAACGACAAGCAGGGCGTCACCGCGAAGTTCAATCTCAACCTGCTGGCGCGCATCAATCGCGAGCTCGGCGCCAACTTCGACCTCTCGCGGTTCGAGCATCACGCTTTCTACAACCGCGAGAAGTCGCGCATCGAGATGCATCTTGCGAGTCTGAAGCGGCAGAAGGTGCGCGTACGCGGCGAGACCATCGACTTCCGCGCCGGCGAGACGATCCACACCGAGAACAGCTACAAGTATTCGATCGAATCGTTCGGTGCGCTGGCGCGCGGCTGCGGCGGCTGGACCACGCTGTCGTTGTGGACCGATCGCGATAGCTTCTTCTCGGTCCACGCCCTGCGCGCGGGTGGCTAGCGTTTCGTTTTCTTCTCGATCTCAGCCGACAGCCAGCGCGCCGCTTGCTCGGGTGACGCGCTGCCGCTCCCGTCGGCCTGTATGGCGCGCAGGTTTGCTTCGCGCATCATCGCCACGTCGATCGCACCGACCAGCGGCTGCAGGGCCTGCAACAGCGCCTGATCGCCGGCTCGTTTCGGCGCGATCAACAGAACAGCGTCGTAGGGCGGGATCACTCGTCTGGGATCTTCCAGCACCATGAGGTTGTGAAGCGCGATGCGGCCGTCGCTGGTGTAGGCCGAGATCACATCGACCTGGCCTGCGGCGACGGCACCATACATGAACTCCGGCTGCATCTGGCGTTGCTCGCGAAACACCAGGCCATAGGCCTTGCGGATCGCGTCCCATTCCGGCCGGGCGAAGAATTCGTAGTCGCCGCCAATCGAAAGCTGCGGCGCGCGGCCCGCAAGGTCGGCAATGTCGCGGATGCGAAGTGCCTGTGCGCGGCTCGATGTCATGGCCAGCGCATAGGCATTTTCGAAGCCGAGGGCGCCCACGACCGCGATGCCGAAGCGCTCGCGCAGATCCGTGCGCATCTCGGACAACATTTCGGCAAGTGGCTTTGCCTCGGTCCGCCGCAATTGGTTGGCCCAAACGGTGCCGGAATAGTCGACATAGACGTCGATCTCGTTGGCGCGCAGCGCGTCGAAGATCACGCTCGAGCCCAATCCCTCGCGCCGCCGTGCGGAGATCCCAGCGGCGCTCAGCCGCTGCTCGATCAGCGAGGCGAGAACGTATTGCTCCGTGAACGTCTTGGTGCCGATCACGTAGGTCGCGGTGGGTCGTGACAGGCCGGGTGCGAGCGCGGCGGCGGTGATGACGAGAAGTCCCAACGCGCCGATCGCGACACGGGAACGCTTACGCTCACCCAAGCCATTTTCCATCAGCGCCAACAGCTGATCGACCGCGAGCGCCAGCACCGCCGCGGCGGCGCAGCCGAACAATACGAACACCCAATTCTGGGTCTGCAGGCCGGTGAAGATGTAGTTGCCGAGGCTGGTCTGCCCGATCGGCGTCGATAGCGTCGCGGTGCCGATCACCCACACCGCGGCGGTGCGGATACCGGCCATGATGACCGGCAGCGCGAGCGGCAATTCCACCATGAACAACGACTGCCGCGGCGTCATGCCGACGCCGAGTGCGGCCTGCTTGACGTCGGCATCGACGCCGTCGAGCCCGGCGATGGTGTTCCGCAACACCGGCAGCATGGAATAGAGCGCCAGCGCCAGTACCGACGGCAGAAAGCCGAGTGCCGAGAATCCAGCGCCGAAGATACGTTCGCACAGCGCCGCGATGCCGAGCAGCAGCGGATAGAACAACGCCAGCAGCGCGAGGCCGGGAATGGTCTGCACGATGCTGGCAACGCCAAGCAGCGTGTTGCGTAACGCCGGCCGCCGCACCGACACGAGCGCGAGCGGCAGGCTGATCGCAAGCCCCAGCGCCAGCGCGGTCAGACTGACCGCAACATGGCCGCCGAGATAGTCGGGCAGTCGCGCGAACGCGTCGGCGATCTGCGCGTTCATGGCGCGCCCCGCCGCTCCAGCACGGCGCGAAGCCGGTCGGCCTGCTTGCGCGGGGTCGCCATCAGCTCGCGGACGTAGGGATCGGTCTGCTCCATCAGCTCATGCGGCGTGCCCTGCGCGGCGATGCGGCCTTGATGGATCACCGCGATGCGATCGGCGAGCAGCACGGCTTCGAGCGTGTCATGGGTGATCATCACGCTGGTCAGGCCGAGCTCATCGTGCAGACGCCGGTAGTCGTCACCCAGCGCATTGCGGGTGAGCGGATCGAGCGCGCCGAACGGCTCGTCCATCAGCACGATCTTGGGGTTGGCAGCGATGGCGCGCGCAACGCCGACGCGCTGGCGTTCGCCGCCGGAGAGCTGAGCCGGCAGGCGGTCGCGATGCTCGGCGCGGGAGAGCCGCACCAGATCGATCAACTCGTCGACTCGAGCGGCGATGCGCGCGCTGTCCCAGCCGAGCAGGTGCGGCGTGATCGCGATGTTCTCCGCGACGCTCATGTGCGGGAACAGGCCGACGCCCTGGAACACGTAGCCGATCCGCCGCCGCAGCACGACCGGATCAGCGGCGCGGACATCCTCGCCTTCGACGCGCACCGTTCCGCTGTCGCTTTCGGCAAGCCGATTGACGAGACGCAGCAGCGTGGTCTTGCCGGAGCCCGACGGCCCCACGATGGCGAGGAATTCGCGCTCGTTTACCTCGAGCGAAACGCTGTCGAGCGCCTTGCGGCGCCCGTCGCCGTAGCTCTTGGAGACGTTCTGAAACGAGATCGCCGGGCGTCGTTTCGCTCATGGCGGCGATGCGTCACTCCACGGTGACGCCGCTCGCCTTGATCGGGCCGCTCCACCGCGCGATCTCGTCGGCGACGAACTTGCGGAAATACTCCGGGCCGCGGCGCTCGGGCGTCGCGACTTCGACGCCCAGGGCCTCGAAGCGCTGCCGCAGAATTGGCAGGTCCAAGGCTTTGTTCAGCGCCGCGCTGAGCTGGCGGACGATCGGTTCCGGCGTGCCCTTGGCGAGGAACAGGCCTTGCCACGCCGTCACGTCGAAGTTGAGACCTTGCTCATGGGCGGTCGGCACTTGCGGCAGGGCTGGCGAACGCTGCTTGCCGGTGATGGTGATCGCCTTGACGAAGTTGCCCTCCAATTGCGGCTTCGAGGTCGATGGGTCGTCGCTCATGTAGTCGACGCGGCCGGCGATCAAATCCTGCATCGCAGGTCCGAGGCCGCGATACGGCACGGCGACGACGTCGACGCCCATCGCGGCGTTGAACAGAATCGACGTCACGTGCGATGCGGAGCCTGCCCCGGCGTGGCCATACTTTACCTTGGTTTGGTTCGCCTTCACGTAGGCGATGAACTCCTGCAGCGTATTCGCCGGCAATGTTTTTGGCGCGATGATCACGCGCGGCGCCTCGACGACGAGGCCGAGCGGCGTGAAATCGGTGAGCGTGTTGTAGGGCGGGTTCTTGTAGAGCGATTGGCTCCAGGCGTGGGTGCCGCTGTTGCCGATCACGAACTGCGAACCGTCCGGCGTCGACTTCGATACCCGCAGCGAGCCGACCGTGCCGCCCGCGCCGACCGGGTTCTCGACCACCACGTTCTGGCCGAGCACCTCGCTCAGCGCCGCCGCCACCAGCCGTCCCGCCACGTCGCTTGGGCCGCCGGCCGCGAACGGCACGACCAGCGTGAGCGTGCCGCTCCTCAAGCCTTGCGTAGCGGCGGGACCGGTTAGCGTGATCGCGACGAGCGCGGCGACGGCGCTGCATGTTGCGAGTTGGATCCGCGTCATGAGGTCCTCATGCGAGCTTAGCTGGCATGAGCAAGCGTAACACCAACACGGCGATCAAGGCCCGTCTGAAAATTGGCGGGGGCCCGGCGGTGTTGCCGCCGAGCCCCCTTTACGTATCAGACGGCCTGTAAGCCGGGTTCTGTATGGCCCATCGCGGATGCGATGAACGTGACGGCCATTCCTCTGCGACGCCGGTTGCCCGGCGCCTGAAGCAACCTACCCGGACGGCGACCCGGAAAAAGGCTGGAGCTTGCGCTCCTTGCCGTCCCTATTCGGTTTTGCTCCCGGTGGGGTTTGCCGTGCCGCTTGCGTTGCCGCAAGCGCGGTGCGCTCTTACCGCACCGTTTCACCCTTGCCTCGGCAATACGCTACGCGCCGCGGCGGTCTGTTCTCTGTGGCACTGTCCCTGGACCCTGTCCCCGCGAAAGCAGGGATGAAGTCCGCCGGACGTTATCCGGCACCGTTCATCCGTGGAGCCCGGACTTTCCTCCCCGGCCACCTTTCGGCGATTGCCGGAGCGGCCGTCCGGCCGACTGACGGGATAGGTGTGGGGCCGCGGTGGCGGCGCGTCAAGGGCGGCTGGTCTACGAGCGGCAGCAATCAGCTCGCAGTGTTAAAGCTTGGCAGCTGGTTTCCTGTCCGCCTTGGCGTCCGGACTTGTCGCGCGCCGCCAAAAGCTTCTGCAGCGTCTCGCGCGTCGAGGTGTCGGCCATGCCGTCGATCTGCGCCGGGCGAAACCGGCGCTGGAATGCGGTGACGGCATGCCGGGTCATCTCGTCGTAGTCGCCCGAGGTCGGCACGCCGTAGCCGAAGTCGGCGAGCGCCTTCTGCAGTTCCTTGACGTTGTCGCCGGTGTCGCCGGGAACGAGCGAAAGCCAATCGGTGATCGCCACCGGCTCGACCCACAGTCCGATCCCGGAGTCGGCAAGCAAACGCCAGGGAAACTTTTCGCCCGGATCGCGCTTGCGGTGCGGCGCCACGTCGGAATGCGCCAGCACACGGTCGCGCCGGATATGGCGGCGCGCAGTGATGCCTCGGCACAGTGCGATCAGCGCCGCGATCTGCCGCATCGGGAATTCGGGATAGTCGAAATCGTGACCGGGGTTGACGATCTCGATCCCGATTGAGCGGGAGTTGATGTCGGTATGGCCGGCCCAGGACGATTCGCCGGCGTGCCAGGCGCGTCGCGCCTCGGGCACGAGCTGCAGGATGCTGCCGTTCTCGTACACAAAGTAATGGCACGAAACCCGGGCCTCCGTGTCGCACAGGCGCTGCAGCGCTTCGTCGGCGGTCTTCATGCCGGTGTAGTGCAGCAGGATGATGTCGGGATCGCCACCCGCTCGTTCGTCGTGGTTGGGCGAGACAACGATGCGTTCGACAAGACTCGAGTTGGCGGGAAATTCGAGCATGAGATTGGGCGTGATTCCAATATGCGAGGCGTCAGCCGAGGATTATCAACGGAAACAGACAAAGCAAAGGCAAAGAGACCAACGGATTTCGTCGGTTTATCGCGCATAATGGATCGGCCCAGACCGGTTTTACCCGATCTGGGCCGATACCCACTCCGTACGCAGACTATACGCTACGGACGCTACTTTACTGCTACTGGGGCCGCGGAGCCGGCGTGGCCGGGGCCGGACGCGTCGGGCCCATGCCCGTCGTTGCCCGCGGTTCCTTGTACGGCTCGAAGTTCGCCGCCTGCTTCAGCTGATCCTTCGACATCGAGATCTTCAGCTTGTCGGACTCGCTCTTGGACGCGTCACCCTTCACGACCTGGAACGAAGCCGGAGCCAGCGCGACATCCTTGGCGCCCATGCCCAGGAAGCCGCCGACGCTCACGACGAATGCTTCGATCTTGCCGGTCTTGTCGAACAAGATGTCGCTGACGTCGCCGATCTTCTCGTTGTCGGCGCCGACCACGTCAGTTCCCTTGAACTTCGAGGCGAGCCATTGATCGGGCTTCTGCGTGCTGACGAACTGCGCCGAGTCGGAAGCCGGCGCCATGGTCGTCTTGGCAGCATCAGGCTTGGATGCCGGCGCAGCATCAGGCTTGGATGCCGGCGCCGCCGCGGCAGGCGGAGTTGCCGCCGGCGAGTCGATGGGTTTGGTGTCACTCTGGGCGAACGCCGCGCCCACCATCAGACCGCTCAGAGCGGTCGTAATCATTAGCTTCTTCAGCATTTCCGTCTCCTAGGATTGCGTACGTGTTAGGATTCCGTACGTGCATAAATCCCCTCGATCGGACAACGTTGGAACCCATTGGCGTGTTCCGCCGTAGTTTCCGGGCCTGGAACGCAGGTTCCATGCGGGTTCCAAACTTCGCGGCGATGTGCGCGGCGTACTCGGGTCAATTTTTGAGTTCCCGCCGAGGCCACCATTTCGGCATTCGGGTCGGGACGATTGCCGCTCGCACCGTGCTCGGCGGGCGATTGCAAACGATTCCTTAAGCTTAAGCGCCGTTTAATCGCGAGGCGGATCGGCGCTCGGCCAAGCGCCGTTCCGTCAGCATTTTCTGGATGCCCCGTTGAACCCCATGCCGTCTCCCATGCTCTCCCGGTTTCGGTGTAAGCAGTTGAGATACCGGGGGAATGGGCGGTTGGCCGATGGCCATCGCGCTGTCGGCCCGGAGCATCGCGCAGCTGGATCGGGGCAAGAGCATGATTCGTGCGGCGCTGGCACGCAGAGCGCAGATCGAAGCATCCGCACAGCCCGGCGCGCCATGTTGCGGGGACGCCGCGCGGGGCGACTCTCCGCGTTCCCGGACATTCGCAGCAACTCCACTCGGAGCACGGCGGTGATAACCGGTGGCGGCGACGCTGCCCGCGGACCGGCACGACATGTTCCGGTGCTCGTACGGGCTGCGCTCGAGCAGCTCAACGTCCGTGAGGGCGGCATCTATATCGACGGCACGTTCGGCGCCGGCGGTTACACCGGCGCAATCCTGCAGGCGGCGGACGCCCAGGTGATCGGCATCGACCGCGATCAGACTGCGATCGCGCATGGTGCGGGGCTGGTGCAGCAGGCGGGCGGCCGTCTCACGCTGGTGCAAGGGCGCTTCTCCGACCTGGACGCGGTTGCGCACCGGTTCGGCCACCGCGCCGTGGATGGCGTGGTGCTCGACGTCGGCGTGTCGTCCATGCAGCTCGACGAAGCCGCGCGCGGCTTTTCGTTCCGTCTCGACGGCCCGCTCGACATGCGCATGGGCGGCGACGGCCCGACCGCCGCGGATGTCGTGGCCCAGGCCTCCGATCGCGATCTCGCGGCGATCATTGCCAGGCTTGGCGAGGAGCGCTTCGCTCGCCTGGTGGCACGCGCAATCGTCAAGGCCCGCGTCGCCGCTCCCATCACAACCACAAGCGCGCTCGCCGACATTGTTGGAAGCGTGGTGCACGCGCGGCCCGATCGCATCCATCCGGCGACCCGCACGTTCCAGGCGCTGCGCATTTTCGTCAATGAGGAGCTTGCTGAGCTTGCGGACGGGCTCGCGGCCGCCGAACGCATCCTCAAGTCCGGTGGCCGCCTGGTGGTGGTCAGCTTCCATTCGCTCGAAGACCGCATCGTCAAGACGTTCCTGACCGAACGCAGCGGCTCGCGCGGCACCTCCCGCCATGCGCCGGTATACAAAGCGCCGACGCCGACATTCCGAATGCTGACCAAACGCGCCGTCACAGCCGGCGAGGCGGAGATTGGCGCCAATCCACGGGCGCGCTCGGCCAAGCTGCGCGCCGCCGAACGCACCGAGGCGCCGCCGCGCGCGCTGGACAGCACTGGTCTGCTGCCGCGGCTGCCTTCGCTCGCCGACGTGCTGAAGGGGCGGTGAGCATGCGCCTCCTGCACATCTGCGTTCTGGCGATGCTGGTGTTCGCCGCGGCCTACGTCTACGAGATCAAGTTCGAATCGACCTTGCGCGCCGAGCGCATTGCCAAGATGCGCGGCGACGTGCGGCGCGAGCGCGACGCGATCGCGGCGCTGCGCGCCGAATGGGCCGCGCTGGAGAACCCCGCGCGCATCCAGGGCCTGGTGCGGCGGCATCTGCCGCTCGGGCCGACGCAGCCGACGCAGTTCGACTCGCTCGACCGTCTGCCGGAGCGCGCGCCGCAGATCGTGCAGCCGCCGGCCGACGATGCGATCGCCGCGATGATCGAGAATCCGGACGACCATACGCCGACCGGCTCGGTGCCAGAAGAAGGGCCGCCGCCCGGCACGTTGCCGGGCCGCGACGACGATCAGGGCTGATCCGATGGACGCGCTCGCGGATTCCCCTATTGCATCAGCCGCGGTCAAGCCGGGCGAGCCCTGGCGCCGGCGGCTGATGCGCAACCTGCTGTACGGCGAAAACGTCAACCGCCACGCCAAGGCCAAGGCGCGCGTCGGCCTGGCGATCCTCGCCTTCGCGGTGGTCTATGGCGTGATCGCGGTGCGGCTCGTGATGTTCGCGGTCGTGCCGGAAAGTCATATCGTGCGCCGTGCCGGCTCGCAGGAGCGCATCTCGACCGCACGGCCCGATATCGTCGACCGCAATGGTCACGTGCTCGCGACCGACGTGCGCTCGCCGTCGTTGTTTGCGGAGCCGCGCCGCATCGTCGACCTCGACGAGGCGACGGAATTGCTCACCGCCGTGCTGCCCGACCTCGACGCCACCGAACTGCGCGACCGGTTGAACACCAAGAAGGGTTTCATCTGGGTCAAGCGCGAGATCACGCCGAAACAGCAGCGCGAGATTCACAAGCTCGGTCTACCGGGCGTCGGCTTCCTCAGCGAGAACAAGCGCGTCTATCCCAACAGCGCCGAAGTTTCGCATCTGATCGGTCACGTCAACATCGACAATCAGGGCATCGCCGGCATCGAGAAGTGGCTGGATGGCCGCGGCTTGCAGGCGCTGCACATGGCGGGCTTCGCCACCGACCGCCTGCAAAGCGCCATCGAGCTGGCGGTCGACCTTCGCGTGCAGCACGCGGTGCGCGACGAGCTGATCGCCGCCGCCACCAAGTTCAAGGTCAAGGCCGCGGCCGGCCTCGTGGTCGACGTCAATACCGGCGAGATCATCTCGATGGTGTCGCTGCCGGACTACGATCCCAACAGCCCGAAGCAGGCGAACGATCCGCTGCGCATCAACCGGCTGACCACCGGCGTGTTCGAGCTGGGCTCGACCTTCAAGGCGCTGACCATGGCGATGGCGCTGGACTCCGGCAAGGTCGGCCTCAACTCCACGTTCGACGCGCGCGGTTCGTTGCGCTACGGCAAGTTCAACATCAACGACTACAAGGGACAGAACCGCGTCCTTACCGTGCCGGAGATCTTCACCTATTCCTCGAACATCGGCACCGCGAAGATGGCGCTGGCGATGGGGGTCGAGCACCACAAGTGGTTCTTGAAGAAGCTCGGCCAGCTCGATCGATTGCGTACCGAGCTGCCGGAAAGCGCCGAGCCGCTGGTGCCCAAACGCTGGGGCGAGCTCAACACCGTGACCATCGCGTTCGGCCACGGCCTTTCGGTCGCGCCGCTGCAGGCGGTGGCCGGCATCAACGCGCTGGTGAACGGCGGCCTGTTGATCCCGCCGACCTTCATGAAGCGTACGCCGGAAGAGGCGAGGAAGCTCGGCAAGCAGGTCGTCAAGGCCGAGACCAGCGACAAGATGCGCTACCTGATGCGGCTCAATGCCGAACGGGGCACCGCCAAGCGGGCCGAAGTCACGGGGTATTATGTCGGCGGCAAGACCGGCACCTCGGAGAAGGTGGTCGGCGGCCGCTACTCGAGAAACAAGCTGCTCACCACCTTCACGGCGATCCTGCCGGCCGACAAGCCGCGCTACCAGGTGCTGATCATGCTCGACGAGCCGCAAGGCCTGCCCGAGACCGGCGGCTACGCCACCTCCGGCTGGAATGCGGCGCCGACCGCCGGCAAGGTGATCGCCCGTATCGCGCCGATGCTCGGCATCGAGCCGCGCTTCGATCTGGCCCCGGCCGAACAGCTGATTTTGGCCAAAGGCGCGCGGTAGTTGAAGCAGCCCGCTCAGCGGTCAATGTGCGCAAGCACCCGGTCGAAATCTGCAAGCGCGCGGCGCTTCTCTTCTTCGGGCATCATCGACGCGATGAAGCTGTTGCGCGCGATCATGATGATCTCGTCTCGAGAGAGGCCCAAGGCCTGCTGCACCGCGCGATAGTTGTCATTGACGTAGCCGCCGAAATAGGCCGGATCGTCCGAGTTGACCGTTACCAGGAGGTCCTTCTCGATCATCCGCCGCAACGGGTGATGCTTCAGGTCCTGCACAACACGGAGCCGCAGGTTGGATAAGGGGCACACGGTCAGCGGCTTGCGGTCGCGGGCCATTCGCTCAACCAGGGCCGCATCCTCCAGCGACCGGTTGCCGTGATCGATCCGGTTCACTCCGAGAACGTCAATGGCTTCCCAAACGTAGGCCGGCGGTCCCTCTTCTCCGGCATGGGCGCACAGGAACAAGCCGGCTTCGCGTGCCCGCCGAAACACGTGCCGGAACTTGGCCGGCGGGTTGCCCCGTTCGGTCGAGTCGAGTCCAACACCCGCGATCTTCGCCCGGTGCGCGAGCGCCATATCGAGCGTCCGCTGCGCATCGGCCTCGTCGAGATCGCGCAAGAAGCACATGATCAGGCTTGCGCTCACTCCGAGCTCGCGGCCGGCCTTTTCGATCGCGCCATGAAGGCCGTCGATCACGGTCGAAAATGCGACTCCACGGCGTGTATGGCCCTGCGGGTCGAAGAACATCTCGACGTGACGTACGCAATCGGCGTGCGCACGCTCAAGATAGGACCAGGCCAGGTCGAAGAAGTCCTGCTTGGTGATAAGGACAGACATTCCCCGATAGTAGACATCGAGGAAATCCTGGAGCTGCGTGAAGTGGTAGGCCGCGCGCAGGGCCTCCACAGATTCGTACGGGAGACGGACGCCGTTGCGAGCCGCGAGCGCGAACATCAGCTCCGGTTCCAGGCTCCCCTCAATGTGAATGTGCAACTCGCATTTGGGCAGACGGCTGACCAGAGCCTCGTCCGCCATCGACGTTCTCCATCCAGAGATATGCCGGGATGCGGAATAAGCCTTGCGTGCGACAGGTTTTGCCAAACGCGAGGTTCTGGTGCGCTGACCCGGCCTACAAGCTGCAATTTGAGCCTAGCGGAATAGCTTATTTTGGTCAAAGGCATGCCGTATGCCATTGCCTCACTTGTCATGCTCAGTGAAAGCAGGGCATCCAATATTCGAGGACGTTGGATGAGTCGCGATCCATTACTGCATTCCGTGGTTGCTGGATCGTCCGCTTTCGCGGACGATGACAGCGGTGTGCCGAGCAACTGGTTTCGCGCATGACTCTCGGCGAACTCCTGATCGATTCCGCTAGGCTCGATGCCGGAACTGCATCAATCAAAACGAGCGGCATCACGTCGGACAGTCGGGTGGTCAGGCGTGGCGATGTGTTCGTCGCGCTGGCCGGCAGCAAGGCCGATGGGTCGGCGTTCGCCGCCCAGGCTGCGGCGGCCGGCGCTGCCGCGATTGTCGGTGAAAAGGATCCCGCGTCGCTGCCGAATGGGGCGGTCTTTGTCGCCGTCGACAACGCGCGCCGCACGCTCGCTCTCGCCGCCGCGCGGTTTTTCGGCAGGCAGCCGGCCGTGATCGCGGCTGTGACCGGCACCAGCGGCAAGACGTCGGTTGCCGCCTTCACCCGCCAGATTTGGGCCGCTCTCGGTTATCAGGCAGCGAGTGTCGGCACGGTCGGCGTGGTCACGCCGCAGCGTGAGGTCTATGGCTCGCTGACGACGCCCGACCCGGTCGGACTGCATCGCACGCTGGCCGACCTTGCCGGCGAGGGGATCACGCATCTGGCGATCGAAGCGTCGTCGCACGGCCTTGATCAGCACCGGCTCGACGGCGTGCGGGTCGCGGCCGGCGCCTTCACCAATCTGTCGCGTGACCATCTCGACTACCACCCGACCATCGAGCATTACTTGCAGGCGAAGCTGCGGCTGTTCGAGGCGTTGGTGATCGATGGCGGCACGGCCGTTATCGACATCGATCACGAACACGCAACGCAGGTGATCGCTGCTGCCAAGGCTCGCGGCCTGAAGCTCATCACGGTAGGGCGGAGCGGCGAGGGCATTCGGCTGGTCAACGCGACCATCGACGGTTTTGCCCAGGTGATGACGATCGAGCATCGCGGCACGCGCCACCAAGTGCGTTTGCCGCTGGTGGGCGCGTTCCAGGTCGAGAACGCGCTGGTCGCTGCCGGGCTCGCCATCGCAACCGGCGGCGAGCCCGCCAAGGTGTTTGCCGCACTCGCCTCGCTCAAAGGTGCCAAAGGCCGGCTCGATCTGGCCGGCACGCGCAACGGCGCACCGATCTTTGTCGACTACGCGCACAAGCCCGACGCGCTCGCCAAGGCGCTTGAGGCGCTGCGGCCTTATGCCAAACGCGAGCTCGTTATTGTGTTCGGCTGCGGCGGCGACCGCGACAAAGGCAAGCGTGCGATTATGGGTGAGATTGCGGCCCGCGACGCCGACCGTGTCATTGTCACCGACGACAATCCCCGCAGCGAAAATCCCGCCTCGATCCGTGCCACCATCCTGGGCGGCGCATCCGGTGCGGCCCACATCTCGGAGGTTGGCGATCGCCGCGAAGCGGTCCGCGGCGCGATCGCATCCCTGCAGGCCGGCGATGTGTTGCTGATCGCCGGCAAGGGCCACGAAAGCGGCCAGATCATCGGCGATCGCATCTTGCCGTTCAGCGACCATGAGGCGGTCGAAACGGCGCTTAAGGAGATGGCATGAGCGGCCGCGCACTATGGACCATAGACGCGATGGCAGCCGCGATGAGCGCGCGCCGCCAGGGCGCGCTGCCTGACAATGTGCCGGGGCTTTCGATCGACAGCCGAACGCTGCGCGCCGGCGATGCGTTCTTCGCCATCGCCGGCGAAAATCGCGACGGCCATGCGTTTGTGTCTGCCGCGCTCAAGGCCGGCGCCGGCGTGGCGATTGTGGCCGGCGACAGAGCGAGCGAAATGCCGCCAAGCGCGCCGTTGCTCGTCGTGTCTGACGTGCTGGACGCGCTGCGGCAGCTCGCCCGTGCGGCCCGCGCGCGCAGCCAGGCGAAATTCATCGGCGTGACCGGCTCGGTCGGCAAGACCGGCACCAAGGAGGCGCTGCGGCTTGCACTGTCGCGTAGCGGCGAGACGCACGCCTCGGCCGCCTCCTACAACAATCACTGGGGCACGCCACTGTCGCTGGCGCGCTGCCCGCAGAGTGCGCGGTTCGCGGTCCTCGAAATGGGCATGAACCATGCAGGCGAGATCGCGCCGCTCACCCGGCTGGTGCGCCCGCACATTGCGATCGTCACCACTGTCGAGCCGGTGCATCTGGAGTTCTTCGGCACGGTGGAGAAGATCGCCGACGCCAAAGCGGAGATCTTCGAAGGCATCGAGCCGGGCGGCGCGGCGGTGATCAATCGCGACAACGACCAGTTCGCGCGGCTGTCGCGCGCCGCGCAAGAGCGCCGGCGTCACCAACATCGTGCCGTTCGGCGAGCACGAGGACGCCCAGGTGCGGCTCATCAAGTGTGCGCTGCAACCCGACTCATCGACCGTGCAGGCGCGTGTTCTCGGCACTGACGTGACCTACAAGCTCGGCGCGCCGGGGCGGCATGTCGTTCTCAATTCATTGGCGGTGTTGGCGGCCGCGAAACTTGCCGGCGCCGATCTGGCGCTGGCCGCGCTCGCGCTGGCCGATCTTGCCCCTGCTGCCGGACGCGGCGCCCGCATGACGCTCAATCTGCGCGGCGGTCCCGCCATCCTGATCGACGAAAGCTACAACGCCAATCCGGCCTCGATGCGCGCCGCGCTTGCCCTGCTGGGCCAGGCGCCACTCGGGACGTTTGGCCGGCGCATTGCCGTGCTTGGCGACATGCTCGAACTTGGCCCGCAGGGTGCCGAATTGCACCGCAGCCTGGCCGACGCAGTGATCGCCAACGCCGTCGACGTCGTATTCTGCTCGGGGCCGCTGATGCGCGCGTTGTGGGAGGCACTTCCCTCCGAGCGCCGAGGCGGCTATGCGGAGGAGTCCGCGTCGCTCGAGGCTGAGGTGCTCGGCGCGGTGGGGGCGGGCGACGCGATCATGGTCAAGGGATCGCTGGGTTCGAAAATGGGTCCTATCGTCAAGGCGCTGACCCGCCAATACTCGCATCAGGGCGCCGTTTCTGCGCCTGCACAGGGTTGATCCCATGCTCTACTGGCTCGCCGACCTCTCCAGCACGCTGTCGATCTTCAACGTGTTCCGCTATCTGACGGTGCGCACCGGCGGAGCGATGTTCACCGCAGGTCTCTTTGTTTTCCTGTTCGGGCCCTGGATCATCGATCACCTGCGCATCAAGCAGGGCAAGGGCCAGCCGATCCGCACCGACGGGCCGAAGTCGCACTTCGTCAAGGCCGGTACGCCGACCATGGGCGGCCTGATGATCCTGCTCGGCGTCGTGGTGGCGACATTGCTGTGGGCCAATCCGCGCAACGCATACGTCTGGATCGTGCTTGCGGTGATGCTCGGCTTCGCCATGGTCGGGTTCTATGACGACTATCTGAAGGTGACGCGGCAGACCACCACGGGCTTCGGCGGCGTGTTCCGCCTCTCGATCGAAGCTGCGATCGCGATCGCCGCCTGCATCGCATTCGCCAATCTCGGGCGGCCGCAGTTCGCCACCTCGCTGACGTTTCCATTGTTCAAGGAACTTGTCCTCAATCTGGGCTGGTTTTTCGTGCTGTTCGGCGCCTTCATCATCGTCGGCGCCGGTAATGCGGTGAACCTGACCGACGGCCTCGACGGCCTCGCCATCGGCCCGGTGATGATCGCGGCAGGGACGTTTGGCGCCATCGCGTATCTCATCGGTAACGCCGTATTTGCCGACTATCTGCAGGTTCATTTCGTGGCCGGCACCGGCGAGCTTGCGATTATTTTAGGCGCGGTGGTCGGGGCGGGGCTCGGCTTCCTCTGGTTCAACGCGCCGCCGGCCTCGATCTTCATGGGCGACACCGGTTCGCTGGCGCTCGGCGGGCTGCTCGGCTCGGTGGCGGTCGCCACCAAGCACGAGATCACGCTTGCCATCGTCGGCGGGCTGTTCGTGCTCGAAGCGGTGTCGGTGATCGTGCAGGTGATTTCGTTCAGGCTCACCGGCAAGCGCGTGTTTCGCATGGCGCCGCTGCACCATCACTTCGAGCAGAAGGGCTGGACCGAATCGCAGATCGTGATCCGGTTCTGGATCATCTCGATCGTGCTGGCGCTCGCCGGGCTCGGCACGCTCAAGCTGCGATGATCCCGGTCACGAGCTTTGCGGGCAAGACCGTTGCCGTATTCGGGCTCGGCGGCTCGGGGCTCGCCAGCGCGCAGGCGCTGGTCGCCGGGGGCGCCGACGTTGTTGCATTCGATGACAGCGCGACGAGCCTTGGCAAGGCCGCGGCCGCGGGCATCAAGACGGCCGATCTGCGCTCGCTCGACTGGTCGAAGGTTGCGGCGCTGCTGCTGGCACCCGGCGTGCCACTGACCCACCCGGAGCCGCATTGGAGCGTGAAGCTCGCGCAGGGCGCCGGCGTCGAGGTGATCGGCGACATCGAGCTTTATTGCCGCGAGCGCCGCAAGGTTGCGCCGCGCTCTCCGTTCGTAGCGATCACCGGCACCAACGGCAAGTCGACCACCACCGCGTTGATTGCGCACATCCTGCGGACGGCCGGCAAGGATGTGCAGATCGGCGGCAACATCGGCACTGCAATCCTCTCGCTGGAGCCGCCAGCGGCCGACCGCTTTCACGTCATTGAATGTTCGTCCTACCAGATCGATCTTGCACCCTCGATCGATCCGTCCGTGGGCATTCTGATCAACCTGTCGCCCGATCATCTCGATCGGCATGGCACGATGGAGCACTACGCCGCAGTGAAGGAGCGGCTGGTCGCGAACTCTGAAATTTCTCTGGTCGGCGTCGACGACGAGATTACCGACGAGATCGGACGCCGTTTGTCGGGTCGCGTCCGGCCCTACGTCATCCCGGTTTCGGCCGCGCGCGAGTTGTCATGGGGCTATTTCCTGCGTGGCACCGAGATTGTGTCAAAGGCCTACAACAAGCCGCCAGATCAGGCCGAAGTGCTCGGCGATCTTTCAGGCGTTGGATCGCTGCGCGGCCGTCACAACGCGCAGAACGCCGCCTTCGCCTGCGGCGCGGCGTGGCACTGCGGCCTTTCTCCTTCGGAGATCGCGCGGGGACTGAAGACCTTCCCGGGTCTGGCGCATCGCATGGAGCAGGTCGGCCACAAGGGCACCGTGCTGTTCGTCAACGATTCGAAAGCGACCAACGCGGACTCCGCCGCGCAGGCGCTGGCGTGCTTCGACGATATTTTCTGGATTGCCGGCGGCAAGCCGAAGACCGGCGGCATCACGCCACTCGCCGGATTTTTTCCGCGCATCCGCAAGGCTTATCTGATCGGCGAGGCCGCGGAGGAGTTCGCCCGCACCCTCGACGGCAAGGTGCCTTACGAAATCGTGGGAACCCTCGAGCGCGCCGTGGCGGCGTCCGCGCGCGACGCGGCAGCGGCCTCCCTCGAGGAACCGGTGGTGCTGCTGTCTCCGGCCTGCGCCTCGTTCGACCAGTATCCGAATTTCGAGGTGCGGGGGACCGCGTTCCGCGACCTGGTGCTGGCATTGCCGGGGCTCAGGCCGGTTTCGACCCGCTGATGCGCAATGAGATCACACCGCAGTGATCGCTGAAGGCATGTCGAGCGTCGATCAGCGGTGGCGCGAGATTGCCTTTCCGATGAAAGGCGAGGGAGTTGCAATTTGGCAAGACGGCACGGGGATCGCGCGCGCCCTGAAAGGGTAATGGGTTAGCGTCGACTTTATCAGCGATAAAACATTTATCGGCGTCAATGAAGCTTATCTCGAATGCGAGCGGGTAGCGCGTGTCCCGTCGAGCGTTCGGCACTCGCCGTGCCTTCGTTCCGGTGAAGTCGGCCCGCTCCGGCGTCGAGTTGCCAGCTGTGGCGACCACTCTCGTGAACGGTTCATGTGCCCTCCACCCGGTGTTTTGCGCACATTGGCTTGAATAAGCGATGGTTGGCCTGACAGCGCAATTCAAATGGGGTCAAAGTCGGCTAAATCCCTCAGTGCGGGCGTCGCCTGCATCAGCAAACGGCAACGACACGATCGAGTCCCGAAACATGTCCACAATTGATCCCTACGTCTCCGAGATCAGCGGCTGACGCACAATGCCATGATGAGTATCCGCGTGCTAACCAGAAACGATGGTGATTGCATCCGTGTAGTGGTTTTTGCTCGTTGGCTGGGTGACCGCATTTATTCTATGTCGGCAAGGTCGCGCATGGCACTTATCAGAATCCTTATGAACTACTGTTTTGCCCTTGTTCGGCTCTACATTTTTGGCCGTGCTCGGCATATTAGTTTCCGGCGTCGGTCTCTTTTTGATACTGCACAGTGATCGCAATCATCTGGTGGGTCGTCGATGCCTTTCTGATCCCAGGCTGGATCAGGGAACATAATACCCGACTTGCCGCGCAACTCAGTGGGCTAGGTGCCTCTCTACGCGCTTTCCAAGGTCGCGTGACCCGCTGTTTCCGCGTTCACTTGCCTAGCACGCGATCAACCGCTCGGATCGACGGTGCTCCGCCTTGAGCAGCGCCACAATCTGGACACGTTCCCGGCTCCGACGACCCGGCGGCAATGGCCGCGGCTGGGCTGGGCCACACAAGGCGGAAAGCTCGGCGGCGTCGGCGGCCAGTTCGTGAACGCCAGCCCAGGCCATGCCCCTTTCAGGGGGAGGTGAATTGCTGCGCCGCCGGGCATTTCCGGATACGCACGGTCACGAAATTAAGCGATTGGAAACCATAGCCGGGCCAGGGTTGTCAGGGGACATCCGGGCCCGGGGACAGCGATGGCTTCGCGCGCGCTACGCACGCCGTTCGGCGATTGGTGGTGGACGATCGACCGGCTGATGCTGGGTGCTCTGGCGGCACTGATGCTCGGCGGCATCGTGTTGTGCCTGGCCGCGAGCCCGCCGGTCGCGGCACGGCTCAATCTCGACGCCTTCCACTTCGTCAACCGCCAGGTGATGTTCCTGATCCCGGCAACTGCCGTGCTGCTGGCGACCTCGATGCTCTCGCCGCGGCATGTCCGCCGTCTCGCGCTGGTGGTGTTCGCGGTCAGTCTGCTGCTGGTCGCGGCGACGCCGTTCTTCGGCGCGGAGATCAAGGGCGCGCGCCGCTGGCTGGTCATTCTCGGCGTCAACATCCAGCCCTCGGAATTCCTCAAGCCGGCATTCGTCATCCTGATCGCCTGGCTGTTCGGTGAATCGGCGCGGCGCCCCGAGATGCCGGCCAACACGGTGGCGCTCGGCCTGCTCATGACGGTCGTTGCGCTCCTGGTGCTGCAGCCCGACTTCGGCCAGACCATGCTGATCGTGCTGGTCTGGGGCGCGCTGTTCTTCATGGCCGGGATGCGGTTGATTTGGGTCGCGGGGCTTGGCGGCGTTGCCGCTGCCGGTTTGGCTGGCGCGTATTTCACGGTGCCGCACGTGACGCGGCGCATTCAGCGCTTTCTCGATCCAGCGTCCGGCGACACGTTCAACATCGACTACGCGATGGAATCCTTCGTGCGCGGCGGTTGGCTCGGCCGCGGGCCGGGCGAGGGGACGCTCAAGCGCATCCTGCCCGAGGGCCATACCGATTTCGTGTTCGCGGTGGCGGCGGAGGAGTTCGGCATCGTGCTGTGTCTCGCGCTGCTCGCGATGTTCGCCTTCATCGTGATCCGCTCGCTGCGCCATGCGCTGGGCGACGAGGATCCCTTCAGCCGCTTCGCGGTGGCCGGTTTGGCGATCCTGTTCGGGCTGCAGTCGGCGATCAATATGGGGGTCAATCTGCATCTCATGCCCGCCAAGGGCATGACCTTGCCGTTCATCTCCTACGGCGGCTCGTCGATGATCTCGCTCGCCTATGGCATGGGCATGCTGCTGGCGCTGACCCGCGAACGCCCCCGCGCCGAGATGCTGGCGAGCCGCGACGCCAACCTGGTCCGCGCCCCCGCCTGACCTTTTCTTCTTACCCTCGTATAAAGGTACGTCCGCGCCAGGCCGGCGCCCGGAGTCGATGGTGAATTCAGCAACTCGGGAAGAGCGAATTGCGCGTGTATTGGTCGCTGCCGGCGGCACCGGCGGCCATCTGTTTCCCGCCGAGGCGCTGACTGCGGTGCTGTCCAACCGCGGCATCAGGGTCGAGCTTGCAACCGACCATCGCGCCGAGCGCTACAGCGGCGCGTTTCCGGCGGTGCATGTCATTCCCAGCGCGACGATCCGCGGCCGCGATCCGTTCTCGCTGGCGAAGACCGCAACAGTGTTGGGCTACGGCGTCGCCAAGGCGTGGCTGAAGCTTGGCTCGATCAAGCCTGCGATCGTGGTCGGCTTCGGCGGCTATCCGAGCATTCCCACCGTGCTCGCCGCTTCACTGCGCGGCATCCCTACTCTCATCCATGAACAGAACGCCGTGATGGGCCGCGCCAACCGTTTTCTGGCGGGACGGGTGAGCGCTATTGCGACCGGATTTGCCGGCGTCTTCGACAAGAACGCCGCGCTTGCCGCCAAGGCGACGCACACCGGCAATCCGGTGCGGCCGATGGTGATCCTGGCGGCGACGCGTCCGTATTCATCGCCTGACGCCACAGGCCCGCTGCATCTCCTGGTGTTCGGCGGCAGCCAGGGCGCACGGGTCATGTCGGAAATTCTGCCCGCTGCCATCGAGCGGCTCGACGAGTCGCTGCGCAAGCGGCTCAACGTCGTGCAGCAGGCGCGGCAGGAGGATCTGACGAGCGTGCGCGAAACCTACGCACGACTCAAGGTTGCTGCCGAGATCGAGCCGTTCTTCTCCGACCTGCCGGCGCGCATGGCGGCAAGCCAACTGGTGATCGGCCGTTCCGGAGCATCGACCGTTGCCGAGCTCGCCGCGATCGGCCGTCCCAGCATCCTGGTGCCGCTTCCGCACGCACTCGATCAGGACCAGCGCGCCAATGCCGGCATCCTGGAACGTGCCGGCGGCGCGATTCGTCTGGAGCAGGATATCTTTACGCCCGGCCGGGTCGCCGCCGAGCTCGCGGCGCTGGCGGCCGCGCCGCAGCGTCTCACCGACATGGCCAAGGCGGCCCAATCGGCCGGCGTCATCGATGCCGCCGAGCGGCTCGCCGATCTGGTGCTGCGGGTGGCTGGTGTGATACCGCAGGCGCGTTGAAGGCACGATGCGTCTCGATCGGATCGGTCTTCCTCCCGTTCGTCCCCGCGCAAGCGGGGACCAGGGCTACAGTTGAGATCAGTGCATTGGGCCCTGGATACCCGCTTACGCGAGAATGAGCGGAGTTCGGAGCAAGTGAAAGCGTTTCAACTTGAATTCACCCCGCTCTAAGCTCTCCACAGCTGCTAAAGGGACTTTGCCGCATGAAACTGCCGACCGAAATCGGACCGATCCATTTCGTCGGCATCGGCGGCATCGGCATGAGCGGCATCGCCGAAGTGCTGATCAATCTCGGCTACACGGTGCAAGGCTCCGACGCGTCCGATAACGCCAACGTCAAGCGGCTGCGCGACAAGGGCGCCAAGATCGCAATCGGTCACGCGGCGGAGAATGTCGACGGCGCCGAGGTGCTGGTCGTTTCGACCGCGATCAAGCGCGACAATCCGGAATTGGTGACCGCGCGCGAGAAACGGCTGCCGGTGGTGCGGCGCGCCGAGATGCTGGCCGAATTGATGCGGCTTAAGAGCTGCATCGCCATCGCCGGCACTCACGGCAAGACCACGACGACGACGCTGGTGGCGGCGCTGCTCGATGCTGGCAACCTCGATCCGACGGTGATCAACGGCGGCATCATCAATGCCTACGGCAGCAACGCGCGGCTCGGCGCCGGCGACTGGATGGTGGTCGAAGCGGACGAGTCCGACGGCACCTTCCTCAAGCTGCCGGCCGACATCGCCATCGTTACCAATGTCGACGCCGAGCACCTCGATCACTTCAAGACCTTCAATGCAGTGCAGGACGCGTTCCTGGCGTTCGTCGACAATGTGCCATTTTACGGCTTCGCGGTGATGTGCACCGACCATCCGATCGTGCAGCGGCTGGTCGGCCGCATCGAGGATCGCCGCATCATCACCTACGGCGAGAACCCGCAGGCCGACGTGCGGCTCACCGATCTCGACCATGTCGACGGCCGCTCGAAATTCTCGGTGCTGTTCCGCGATCGCGAGGGCAACACCGTCCACGCTATCAAGAATTTGATGCTGCCGATGCCGGGCCGCCACAATGCACTCAACGCCACTTCGGCGGTCGCGGTCGCGCACGAGCTCGGCATCTCCGACGAAGCCATCCGCAGCGCGCTTGCCGGGTTCCGTGGCGTGCGCCGCCGCTTCACCCGGGCGGGCGAATGGAACGGCGCGCTGATCATCGACGACTACGGCCACCATCCGGTCGAGATTGCTGCGGTGCTGCGCGCCGCGCGTGAATCCACCAAGGGCCAGGTGATCGCAGTGGTCCAGCCGCACCGCTACACCCGGCTGCAATCGCTGTTCGAGCCGTTCTCGACCTGCTTCAACGACGCCGATGCGGTGATCGTCGCCGAGGTCTATTCGGCCGGTGAGCCGCCAATTGAAGGCATCGACCGCGATCACCTCGTCACCGCGTTGCGCGCCCGCGGTCATCGCCAGGTCATTCCGCTTGCCGGGCCGAGCGAGCTTGCCGGCATCGTCAAAGGGCTGGCCAGGAAGGGCGACTACGTGATCTGTCTCGGCGCCGGCAGCATCACGCAGTGGGCCTATGCGCTCGAGGGCGAGTTGAAGGCGCTGGGGTGATGGCGTTCGCCGATCTCGTCCCGGCGTTGAAAGCCGCGATGCCGGAATTGCGCGGCCGGCTTCTCGCCAACCAATCGCTGGCGGAAAGCGCATGGTTCCGGGTCGGTGGTCCGGCGCAGGCGTTGTTCATGCCGGATGACGAGAACGACCTCGCTTATTTCATAACGAAGCTTCCGGACGACATCCCAGTCATGGTGCTCGGCGCCGCCTCCAACGTGATCATTCGCGATGGCGGAATTCCGGGGGTGGTGGTGCGGCTCGGCAGGAGCTTCAGCGAGATCACGGCGGAGCCGGATCACCGCATGCGGGTTGGCACCGGCGTCCTCGACGTGCGGGTGGCCCGCGCGGCGCGCGACGCCGGCATCGCCGGCCTGGAGTTCCTCAGCGGTATTCCCGGAGGGATCGGCGGCGCGCTGCGGATGAACGCCGGCGCCTACGGCGGCGAGACCAAGGATATCCTGGTCGAGGCGCGCGGTGTCGACCGCCGAGGCAATCTGCGCACCTTCAGCAATGCCGACATGGAATACTCGTACCGCCACTCCAACGCGCCGGACGACGTCATCTTCACCCAGGCGTTGTTCCAGGGCCGGCTCGGCGATCCGGCGGCGATCGGCGCCGCGATGACGGACATCGCGGAGAAACGCAAGGCGAGTCAGCCGCCCAACAAGACCTGCGGCTCCACCTTCAAGAATCCGCCGAGACAGAAGGCGTGGCAGCTGATCGACGCAGCCGGCTGCCGCGGCTTGACCGTCGGTGCGGCGCGGGTTTCGCCGCTGCACTGCAATTTCCTGATCAATCTGGGTGATGCGACCGCCGCCGACATCGAAACGCTGGGCAAATCGGTTCGCCGCCGTGTCAAGGAAACCTCCGGCGTCGATCTCGAATGGGAGATCAAGCGGGTTGGCCGGCCCTAGAAACTCACGCTAGCTTGCTTTCTGATTCGTGGAGACCGTGTTGGCGAGCCAACAAGAACCCATTCTCGTCGTCGGCGGCGGGCTCGGCGGGCTGACGGCCGCGCTGGCGCTCGCGCGCCACGGCATCGCGGCGCACGTCCTCGAAGGCGCCTCCGCGTTCGGCGCCATCGGTTTCGGCATCCAGTTCGGCCCGAACGTCTTTCATGTGCTGGATCGCCTCGGCATCAGCAAGGCGGTGCTCGAAAAGGCCGACTTCCCGCCCACCGTGCGGATGTTCGATGCGCTGAGCGGCAAGGAAGTGACCCGGATCCCGACCGGGTCGTCGTTTCGCGCGCGCTTCAAGTATCCCTACATCGTCATCCACCGCATCGACCTGCACAACGTCTTGCTCGATGCGTGCCGGCGCGACCCGCTGATCACGCTGCAGCCCGACGCCATGGTCAGCCAGTTCCAGGACCACGGCGATCGTGTCTCCGTGACGACCGAGGATGGCCGCTCGTTCGACGGCGCGGCCTTGATCGGCGCCGACGGCATCCGCTCGCGCACGCGGGCGCAGATGTTCAACGACGGCGAGCCGCTGCCGAACGGCTATATGGGTTTCCGCACCATCGTCCCGATCGGCGATCTCACCGCGGATGTTCCGCGCGATATCGTGGCGTTGTGGGCCGGGCCGGGCTTCCACATCGTGCACTATCCGCTACGCCACGGCACGCTGTTCAACATCGTGGCGGTGTTCCGCCGCTCGGCAAATTCCGAGCGCAGCGACGTCGCGGCCTATCGCGCCGAGCTTGAGCACGTCTATCGCGACGCGCATCCCGCCATGAAGGCGCTGCTGGCGATGCTCGATCTCGGCCGGCGCCAGGCCATTGGCGATCGCGACCCGATCCGGCATTGGCACCAGGGCCGCGTGGCGCTGCTCGGCGACGCGGCACACCCGACCCTGCAGTCGCTGGCGCAGGGCGCCTGCATGGCGATCGAGGATGGGCTCTGTCTCGCCGATTGCATCGCCACCGCCGGCGGCGACTACGCGTCGGCGTTCCGGCGCTACGAGTGCGCCCGGTCGCTGCGCACCGCGCGCGTCACCGTGGAATCCCGCTACATGTGGGACGTCTATCACGCCGAAGGCATCTCGCGCGATGTCTACTGGCAGATGCTCGGCGAGCGCAGCGAGGCCGAGACGTTTCAGTGCCTCGCCTGGCTCTATGACGGCTTCAAGCTGCCGGACGGCAACATCGGGAAGGCGGCATGAGCAAGCACGTCGCCGTTCTGATGGGAGGCTGGTCCGCCGAGCGCGAGGTGTCGCTGCGCTCGGGCAAGGCCTGCGCCGACGCGCTGGAGCGCAACGGATACCGCATCAGCCGCGTCGACGTCGGCCGCGACATCGCGACCGTGCTGCGCACGCTCAAGCCGGATGCCGCGTTCAACGTCTTGCACGGCACGCCGGGCGAGGACGGCACCTTGCAGGGCATCCTGGAAATCCTTGCCATCCCGTACACGCACTCCGGCGTGCTCGCCTCGGCGCTCGCGATGCAGAAGGACGTTGCCAAGGTGGTGATGGCGGCGGCCGGTGTGCCGGTGCCCGAAGGCAAGGTGATCGATGCCGCCGAGGCGGCCAAGGCGCATGCGATGCCGCAGCCCTACGTGATCAAGCCGGTTGCCGAAGGTTCGAGCGTCGGCGTGTTCATCGTCACCGAGGAGCACCGCCACCCGCCGCAGGAGCTCACCCGCGCAGACTGGCCTTACTCCCGGGTGCTGGTCGAGCGCTACATCCCCGGCAAGGAGCTGACCTGTGCGGTGATGGGCGATCGCGCGCTCGACGTGATCGAGATCGTCGCCGCCACAAGGTTCTACGACTATGAGGCGAAGTACGCCCCGGGCGGCTCGAAGCACATCCTGCCGGCGCAGATTTCACCGGCGGTCTACCAGGAGGTCCGCCGGCTGGCGCTCGCCGCGCACCACGCGCTGGGCTGCCGCGGCGTGAGCCGCGCCGATTTCCGTTACGACGACCGGCGCGGGACGGAGGGCCTGGTTTGTCTCGAGGTCAACACGCAGCCCGGCATGACCGAAACCTCGCTCGTGCCCGAGCTCGCGGCGTATGTGGGCATGCCGTTCGACGAGCTGGTGCGCTGGATGGTCGAGGACGCCTCGCTGAACCGGTGATTGCCGCGAAACGGGCGGCCGTTGTTGCGCCCTCTCCCCATAGCCCGTCGAAGACGGGCGTGAACGCCCACGGAACGGGAAATCCTGGATTTCGCTTCGCTCATCCGCGACACAGGCTTTGAAATATAAAGGTTATTTGGCGCTTCGGGCTTTTTCCCCCGATCCTTCCGCCATCAAAGGGCGCGGTGACGCGAGCGAGTGCGTGTCCTGGCGCAGCGCTTGCCGCGACGGCGCGGCATAGAGAAGGCCCGCGCGCAGTGCACACGCGCGGGCCCTAGTTGCCTCAGAGACTGCAGCCTATCACGGGCGCTCCGCGTGCACACGATCCGCAAGACGATCTACTGGCAACACGGCCATGCCATTTCGCCGGCATTGATGGTACCCGGACGCCGTCGAGGCACCACCGCCCGATACCACCACCGCGGCGGATCCGCCGCGCAGGACCGAGCGTGTCATTCGCCGCGCGCTCGGCAAAGATCGCGCCCACGCGGCGCGTGCACTCAACCGGGTCGGCTACGAGCGGACGCTGCGCCGGATCGAGCGCGAAGGGATGTGAACATCACAGCAACGCTCTGAGACGATTGTGCGCTGGCGAACAGAAGGTTCCGCTTATGAGCAAATTGTCTCGATCAATTGAGCAGTTCACAAGAACTCGATCGTATCGTCGCTGACGTGAAACCACGGACAGCGGGGTCAACGTGCTCGTGAAGAATCCACGCGGAACCCTCAAGCGAGTAAAGCAATTTCGAGCCGATCAACTACGCCGCAATATCGTGCAGATCGGGAGCATGATCGGTGAACTTGAACGGACGTGTGCTGAACTGGAACAAGAGGTCAGGCGCCTTGAGCAGAGCACAGGCAAAACGGATCCAGCCCATGTGGCTTATCCCCGGCTTGCCAAGGTGCTTATGGAGCGGCTGCAAACATGAAACGTTCGGCGATTGAACTTGAGAGGCAGCTCGGCGAAACCAAGCAAGCTCTCGACGAAGCCCTCCGGGAACTTGAGGAGATCGAAATGGCCGAGCAGCAGCAGCTCGAGCTGTCTCCTCAATGGGTGCGGAGCCGCACCTGAATTTTGGGGGCGTGGACCTCGGCGCGCCGTCGATCCGCACGGCGCGGCGCGCCGACGGTCACACGCCGCCGCGCTCGATCCGGCGCATCGTCGCCGCGCGGCTCAATGAGGACAGTGATACCATCGACGCATTGCCTGGACCCGGCGCGCGCCGGTAAACAGTGACAGGCGTTGCCTCCGAGGCAATAATGTGCCGGATCGCGCGCGAGGACGTGTCAGGGTGTTGGCTTCATGCGCCGTCGCATCGCTTTTGTTTTCGCCGTAGCCGTCTTTGCCGCGGTCAGCCCGCCGGCTTCCGCCACGCAACTCAGATCGGGCACGGGCGTGGTGCTGCGCGGTCCTCATGGCTCCTGGGAGCTCTGCCAGTCGCGGCGCTGCTTGCAGTTATTGCGATCCTTACGACCATCAGCCGTTCGGCGAACGGCCACGCCGGCGAAACGACAGCGTGGCGGCTACGGCGATCGGAGCGCCTACCACCGTTCGCACTACCATCGGCCGTACTATCGCCCGCATGACAGCGGCTACTACAACGCCGACCACCACCGGAACGGATACAGCTACGGCTGCAACACGGTGATCATTCCGTATGGCTGGACCTGGTATCGCGCGAGCAACTGCTGATGAACGCAGCGACATGCGGGACCAGCATCGCAACGGAAATCCCGAATTTCGCTCCGCTCATCCGGGCTACTTGCTACAAGCCCAGCAGCCTGATCTATTTTTTGGTCGATATCCGTATTTTTTCATGCAAGCTCCGGCGCGCGCATAGCGTCCGCCAGTCGCTGCTCGTTGCGGCCTACGGTCGCCCGCCAGGCATCGCTGCCTGGCGGGGATGACCTTCTAGGCCATCGATACCATCGCTGTGCACAGGACAATCAGACCCGCGAACAGTGGACCGAACGGGCCGTCAAAAACGCCGAACGCGTTACGCATCACTGACTCCCAATCACGCTACGAACTGGCCCATTATCAGTCTGGTAAGCTTAACAACCGGCAAATTTTGCCGTCGCTGACGCTACCGCCGAATACCATTCGACGCTGCGGTGCTGCGAATTCAGGAAGGCGGCTGACAGACGCGCTTAGCGTCCTGCGGCCCGGCACATCCTCGCAAATAATGGCAACGGCCCGACCGGTGGACCCATTCGGGCCGCAGTGTTGCTACATGCCCGTCGGGACGAACAGGCACCGCAGCTTGGTCTCAAACGCGGAATGGGTTTTTGACGCAAATCAAAACTGGGATTTGCGGCGGCGTGTAATGCGCATCGTGGGGCTGATTGCTGTTCGGAGCTCCGAACGATGCAGCCAGTCGATGTTTGCGCCATGGCCCGCGTGCTGGCCGACCAGGTGCCGGAAATAAAAGACCGCATCGCCGGCCGCGCCGCGCTGGCGTTCGCCGGGTTCACCGACGCGGAGATTACCGAACACCTGCCGGGCGTGCAGTGCCTGGCCAGACAATACCGCGCCGAAACCGCCGACCGGCTGATGCGCAAGGCAAATGAAAAATGAATGACGTGAAGATACCATCTTCACCATAGAACGGCTGCAGCCGAAGCGGCGCCGAATGGCTGAAGCTGCGCCGCCGTGATGTGACCGCATCAGCCGCCGACCGCGCGCAGCGATTTGGCGCATCAGCACAAATATATGGCGGGCACCCTACGCCTTTCGTATAGGCAATTTCCCCTTTTCGATATTCGTCAGCAACCAACGTACACTTGGGAGCTGGACGTTAGTCGCCTTAGCCTTCCGGCAAATCGAACTCATTAGCTGGAAGCGTGATGCGCGGTTATCGGTCGCGGGTACGAATGCCACTTTTCAGCTATTTTGCGGTGGTGACACCGTGCCTCATTGGTGTGCTTTTTATTGCGGCCGCAGCCTATGATGCCTCACCGCCCCCGACGCACGTAGCAGCACCTATCCGCTTGCCAGGTAGTCGCGTTCAGGCGCGGGATACTTCAATGCCAATCCTCACAATCCGTGAGCCACCCGCGCCCCCAGCGTGGGCCCTAACTTCGATTGAAGATCAGATAATGGCGCGACAAATTGAGCCAAGGAAGCATCCTGTCGCAAAGATTGCTGCGAAGCAACAAACCGAAGCGACCGATGCAGACGCGGCGTGGCGGACAAAGTTACGCAGCAGCTGCTGTGCCTTTCTCTTACAATGCTGGGCGTATTTGGTAGGGGCTAAATATGTCGGGCTCGACTGGATGACCGGGGCGTTGCGTGAACGCTGGATATTCCCCGATGACGGCCGCCTCTGGAACGCCTTTGGCGGCATCACGACGGTCCTCGAAGACGGCGACCTGCTGATCGGAGGGGCCTTCGGAATCAAGCGGGTGATCGGGACCTGACGCGATGTTCAAGCAGGGCGGCATGCCATTCATTCGTTCGACGCCTGTTCGTTCCGCTCCTTTTCACATGCCCGCCGCGTGTCGAATATATCAGATATTCCTTATATTGCTTACGACCATTTGCCTCGGTGCATGTGCGAGCACTCTCGCTGGACGACGTATTTGTTTTGACTTTCAGATCGCAACGATACCGGGCTGATTTGAAGTCGACCAGCAATCGCCCCTCGATCCTGATGCATTTTTGGCGACCCGGATCCGCGTGCCAGTTGAATCCAAATTTCCCTTGCAGCACATCGAGCGTCTCTGCATCCGCCGGTGCGGATAGAAGACATAGGATCAGAACAGCAAAGCCACGTCGGTTGCTCGGCATCGGAATTCCCCGTCGGCGCCAGAAGTTGTTCCACCTCACCATTGACTTCGACAGGCTAGCGAACGTCCGGGCGCGGTTTCATGTGGTGGTCGTAGATCAGTTGGTACGGCTCCGCGGTGATGCCCAGGTCCACGACAAACGGCCGGTCCAGGGCAATGATCACAAACAGCACCATGGCGAGGAATCCCGCGACGCCGGTAAGAAGAATGCCCTGAAAATACGCGTTCCTCACCTGGAAGAAGAAACCGAACACGATACAGCCCACGGCTCCCGGCAGCAGAACGAGCCACATCCCGTGGCGGACCTGAGAGCGTTGCTTGATTGTGGGGTGGGTGGCCGTCTTCGACGACTTACGACAAGCGGCCGTCACGCCATCTCCTTATACGACCAGCAAGACCAACCTGATCGAAATCCTCACATATTGCCGTGCCCGCGCTTGACGGTCTGGCGCATCACCGGCGCGGTGACCTGGTCGGAGATCTGGATGTTCCAGATTTCGCTTTCGCCCTGCGCGGTGAAGTCTTTGAACAGCTTCGGAATGACCGATACATCGCGGATCTCGTTGCCGCGCAGGCCGAAGCCGCGCGCGATGTTTTCGAACGCGGGCCGGCCGAACAACGCCCACGATCGGCGATGCCGTCGGCGCGCAGCTTGTGAAACTCCGAGCCGTATCCGCCGTCGTTCATCACGCACATCAGGATGCGATATCCTTGTCGCTTGAGCGTCTCGAGCTCCTGGATATGGAACAAGAATCCGCCGTCGCCTTCGAACAGCACGATCTTGCCGTCGCGGCCCTGCCGGCGCGCCGCCGCGACGCCTAGCGCATAGCACAGGCCATTGCCGACCGCGCCGAATTCACGGATCGTCGTGTAGCGCTCCGCCGGCCGGCCCCGCATCTGGGTGTTGAAATAGGACTGATGGCCGCCGCCGATGACGATGTCCCAGTCCTTCGGGATGACCACGTCGAGAGCCTCGATCACCTTGCGCGGATCGAGCACGCCAGGCGCGACTTCGAACGGCGTCGAGTCGGCAGGCTCGGTCGCGATGCGATGCGCTAGCTCTTTCGTGCGGATCGCCGCCGCGGTCGGCTTGCCGGCGCCGAGCTTCTTGTCGAGGCCGGCCAGGATCGCCTCGATGCCGACGAGCGCATCCGATTTGACGTAGAGGTCGGCGGCCTTCATCCCATCGCGCAAGCCGCGCGGGGCATCGTCCAGCTGGATCTTGTAGGCTTGTGGCCAGAAGTGCCCGGCACCGGTGTAGTAGGACAGACTGGTGCCGACCGCGAGCACGACGTCGGCGGTTTCGTAGATCTCCCGGCCGAGCGCCGAGAAATAGCTGCCGGCGATGCCGAGCTGGAACGGATGGTCGTGGAACAGGCCGCGCGCCGGCAGCGTATTGGATAGAAGGCGCCGCAGCGGTCGGCGAGCTTGACCAACGCCTCGCGTGCGCCGGACCACATCACGCCGCGGCCGCCGAAGACGATCGGCCGCTTGGCCGCGGCCAGCTTCTCGACAGCCTCGGCCACGAGTTCGGGATCGGGGTGCATCCGCCCGACCTTGGGCTGGTACATCGCCGAGGTCTCGTAGGGGGCGTTGGACATGTGCTCGACCTTCTGCAGGTCGTAGGGAATGCCCAGCACCACCGGCTGCCGCTCGTCCTTGGCGAGGTGGAAGGCCTCGCGCACGTAGTCCATCATGCGCGGCACGCTGTGCGCGGCGATGTAATGCGCGCCGGTCGCCTCCACCAGGGGCGCCTGGTCGATCGCCTGGTTGTAGTACTTGGCGTTGATCGGCGACTCGCCGGCGAACACCACCATCGGCAGGCGGGCGCGAACCGCGGCCGGCAGCGCCGTCATCAACTGGGTCACGCCAGGGCCGCACGTCACGGAGGCAACGGCGACCTTGTTGGTGGCGACGTTATAGGCTGTCGCCGCCGCCACGGTGGCGTGCTCGTGCCTGACATGGACGGTCTCTACGCCCGGCAGTTTGGCGAAGGCGGTGGACCAGTGCATGTTGCCGTCGCCCATCAGGACGAACTGGGTGTCAACGCCCTCGGCAAGGAACGCTTCGGCGAGGGCTTCGTAGAGTTTGGGCATGGGGGCGGTACTCTTTGGTGGGGGCCCGCCGAGGGCACACTGGCCGCCGTTGCAACAACCGGGATTTGGCACGTCCCGCTGGCAGCTTCAAGGAACGCTACATCAGGCTTGCGCGCGGGCGGAAGGGGGCATGGTCCTTTTTCTTGCCGCACAAGAGGCCGCTCTTGGCACTAAGCGAACATCGTGCTGACAACTGGAAATGTCTGCTTTTACCTAAAGCGGACATTCGTCCCGTCTGTTCGCCGCCTTGCTGGGTTCCTGCACGGCACCGGACGTTTTAATAATATTTGGCGGTGAGTACAAAGCGAGGAAATGGATATGGCGGGATGGAAGGCGGCTGAACTTGAATGGGGGCATGGATCTCGGGTTTTCGAGATGTTTTTAGAACCGACTTGTCCATTTTCGAATAAGGCCTTCGGCAAAATCAAAGAACTTCTGTCGACGACGGGCGAAGATAAGATTTCGGTCAAAGTCTGGCTGCAATCCCAGCCGTGGCATCTCTATTCCGGTGTGATCGTTCGGTCGATCCTCGCAGCTTCGACGCTAGACAATGGCCGGGAAGCCGCCTGGCGCGTCATGGAAGCCGTGGCCGCACATCGCGAAGAATTCGAATTTGACAAGCATTGCGCCGGCCCCAACCGCACAGCCACTCCAAACGATATTATTGCGCGGATCGAGCGCTATAGCGGCATCAAACTAGCCGCTGCGTTCGACATTTCTGATTTGGACAGGGCGGTCAAAATGCATTGCCGGTACGCAAGGCAAAACGGAATTCATGTCAGCCCGACATTCATGATCGATGGGCTAGTTCAGTCGGACATGAGTAGCGGAGACGCTGTATCCGTATGGGCGGAACGCCTTATCGGCGGCTGACAAAACCAATTCTCAGTGGCTCGTCATTTCCGATGTCCGCTTCTCTAATCGGCCGTTTGGGGTCAAGCACTATCAGACTATCCGCCACTGCAGTGTCGATGTCGCTCACGGGCTCGCGCTTCTCTTCGGAATTGGCACCGCCCCGACGGATTTAGATTTGCGGAAGCGAGCGGGCACGTCGACGGTGGCGCGAGGTCAGCGACACCACGGGACCCACACCGGGCACCGTCATCAGGCGCCGGCACACATCATCGTCCCGCACGATCGCCAACAAGCGGCGGTGCAGGACGATGACCTGTTCGCGCAGCACTCGGCGGACAATGAGCAGTGGTTCGACCAGCACCGCCAAGTCGGGAATATTCTCGACAAGCTCCTTGATCCGCGCTTCGAACTTCACCTTCCCGACTATTCCGACCTTGAGACCGAAGTTGCGCAATGTACCGCGCAGGTTCTTCAGCACCGCTGACAATGCTTCAGGTTCGCTCGCCACCCTTAATTCTCGGACGATCTTGCCCGCGTCATCCAAAATGCGGACGCTCGTGTCCTTGACCGAAACGTCCAGTCCCGCAAAATGCTCCATGCTGCGCTTCTCCTTCTGATGCTTGGGGCCGCTCAACGCGGACCTCGTTTCACCATCAGCCTGAAGCGCAGCACCCAAAATCTTCAGCTATCAACAAGCCCGCCGGCCGATTACCCCATCTATTGGCACAAAGCGGACGTCCCTATCGTCTCTATGAATGTCCGCTTTCGGGGGTAGAGCAGCCATCGCCAATCCAATAGAGACGCCGACATTCAAATCACAGATCGGCGGGAAGAGGTCACCACATCCTAGGGAAATTGCTGCCAACCACGTGCGCATAGCTCTCGCTGCGCGGCCGTGTCCGCACAACTTTCACCGCTTTCTTTGTCTTTCCGCTCTTGCTGGTGAGCGCGACCTTTTTCGGTGGAACGACCTCAGAAGGTGCTTGGGCGAGGGCCTCACCGGCCGAAGCCTGCGGTGCAGGCGCCTGACGCACGGTCAGGACCTCAACCGAGTGGCTGACCTTGAATGGCTTTGGCAGTCCGTGAAAATTGGTGCTGACGGAGAGCTGACGGGGGGCTCCCAATATATCCTCGGCGAAATAGATCAGGCCCAGGAGAGCGACGCCGACGACCGCACAAAATGACAATATTGGCATCGTTACTCTCGACTGATCCGAGAGTTGTCGGCATCGCGTCGGTTTGCGAGGGTACATGGAACGGACCCCTCCGTTAGGTTCGGTGGAAATATGCTCCGCTGAACGACACCTGCCTGCTGTGCTGGCCATCACAAAAACGCGGTTTCCAAAATGACGCACTTTCTATCGTTGGTACGCGGCATCTTCGCACCGCCAAGGCGCTCGGCCTCGCCTTTCCGCCCTCCGTGCTGGCCCGCGCCAATGATGTGATCGAATAACGATCTTTTTTGCTGTGGCGCATGGGTCCGGTGTTGGCACCAAGCAGACGTGACGGAATGTCCGCTATGAGGTCGGCTTTCAGGGGTAAAGCAGACGTCTTGCTGGCAGGCCGAAAACGACGCGCCCCATTGTGCATGGGTACGATTCCATCATCGCAAGAGATGGAGGGCTTACGCTTCGGTATAGGCCCGGCGGTTGCCGCGTACCGTCGGTGTCCGAACGGTGGCCTGCATGGTCAAGTCCTGGCACACATATGTGGCTTCTTCATCCGGGAGTATAAGGGAGGATAGGAGGCACCCATGGCCGCGCCCGATCACCCTGGAATTTCCGCGCGGCTGTGGAGACTCCCCAGCCAGTTATTACTGGCACTGATCAACGCCACAGCGATACTGGTGATTGTCGGCTCAATTCTTGCACTCGTTGCCGTTGCCCGCATCGAGCATTTTGCCGAAAACATTGTTGCGACGATGACTTACGCCGTGCTGTCAAAAGCTGATTTGCCGTCGAAAGACGTGCTGGCGAATATACGAGAATTGACCGGGGAAATCCGCGCGCTTGGTAACGCCCTCCGTGAGATCAAGGCAGGAGAAAACCCAGCCCTCGAATCCGAAATCGCGCGACTGAGGGAGCCACTGACCGCCCTCACTATCAGCGTCGACCGGCTTGGAAACTCGAGATCGATCCTCACCGACGAAGTAGCCGCGCGTTTTGGCGATACGATCACCCAAACACTGATAAAGTTGAGGGACTGCTCTTCCAACGTTGGCCCAATGGCGCCTCACCGCCCTCAAAGCTGAAGCGTTAAGCGGGCGATGTCTGCTTCTGGCGGTGAGTTCAATCGATCAATGCAACACGGCTCGTAGTCTATCGGCGGGTGTTTCAAAGCCCAAGGTCTTCCGCGGACGCTGATTGAGCCGCCGGGCAACCTTGTTCAGGTGAGCCTGAGAGAAGTGCGAGAGGTCTGTTCCCCTCGGGAAATACTGTCGCAGCAAGCCGTTGGTGTTCTCGTTGCTGCCGCGCTGCCAAGGACTGCGTGGATCACAGAAGTAAACCTGGACGTTTGTGGCGATGGTGAAGTTCTTGTGGTCAGCCATCTCCTTGCCTCGATCCCAGGTCAAGGAGCGGCGTAGCTGCTGAGGCAGTTTGCTCACCTGTCGACCGAGCGCGGCTACGACGGTCGCGGTGTCCTTGCTGGGCACTTTGAGAAGCATCGCAAAGCGAGTATGGCGCTCGACCAGCGTCACGATGTGCGTGTTGTTCGCTCCGCAGAGAAGGTCACCTTCCCAGTGACCTGGCACGGCACGGTCATCGGCATCGGCCGGCCGCTCGCGGATCGAGACGGTGTCGACAATTTGTCCCAGCCCGCTCTTCGTCGTACCGCCCTTGGCTTGGCGCATCTGCCGTGCTGTACGCAGGTGCACCATCAGCTGCTTCTTCAGCACGCCGCGGGTCTGAATAAAGAGACTTCGGTAGATCGTTTCGTGAGATATCTGCATGCCTTGGTCAACAGGGAATTGCCGCTTCAGCCAGCCGGAGACCTGCTCCGGCGACCACTGCAGCGCGAGCTTCTGCGCCACCCGCCATCGTAACTCCGCATGGCGCGCCAGGCGACAAGACTTCGGCCGCAACGCGCGCTCCCAAGCCCGCGTCTCAGCCTCGCTTGCACGGTAGGCGCCGCAGCCGCCGTTACGCCTTATCTCTCGACTGACGGTCGAGGCCGATCGCCCGAGGTCCTGTGCGATGAGCCGCATCGACCGACCGGCGGCGATGCCACGCGATATCTCTTCGCGCTCTTCGCCCCTCAGCGCGACCCGAGCTCTGCGGCGTGCCGTCGGAGCGATTCCTCCATTGAGAGCCAATATCCGATAGACGCCGCTCTTGTTCCGCCTCTCAAGCGCTCGGGCGATGTCCGCCACACATTGACCGCTCCTCCAGCGCTCCCAGAGCTCGGCCTTCTGCTGCGGCGTGAACCAGGTCCGTGCATTCCCCTCCATGAGCCACCTCCTCATCGGCTAAGATTAGAAGGTGTTGCGTCGACCGGTTGAGACCACCGCACTTAGCGGACATTGCAGGCCCAGCCGCTCGATGTCCGCTACTGGGTGGATTGTGTTGCAAAACTCTCGTTGAGACGACTCGCGAACCGTGATTTCGTTGATTGAGACGAACATCGGCGGGAGCGACGCATGATGGGTCGGCGGGATGATGGTCAGGTCCAGTTCCTGTATGCGTTTGATCTCGACAAGGTCGTGCCAGCTGACCATCTGGTCCGCCAGATCGATGGCGTTCTCGATCTGAGTTGGGTGCACAAGGAGCTTGCGCCTTACTACTCGCACACCGGCCGGCCCTCGATCGATCCGGTGCTGATGATCCGTATGTTGCTTGTCGGCTACGTGTTTGCGCTCCGCTCGGAGCGACGGCTCTGCTCTGAGGTTCAGGTCAATCTGGCCTATCGCTGGTTCTGCAAGCTCAGCGTCGAAGATACGATCCCCGACCATTCGGTGTTCAGCCGAGCCCGGCACGAGCGCTTTCGCGAGAGCGATGCCTTGCGGCGGGTGTTTGAGGGCGTGGTGGCGATGTGCATCGCGGCGGGGCTTGTCGGCGGCGAGGCGTTTTCGGTCGATGCGAGCCTGATCAAGGCGGATGTGGACAAGAAAAAGCGGGTTCCTGGCGACCAGCCGATGAATTGGCCAACGGCGGAGGAAGCGTCCCATGCGGTTCGTGAGTACCTGACGGCTCTTGATGCTGCTCGCAGCGATGAGGAGAGCGGCGACGGAGACGGTAGCGGTTCGAGCGGCGCCGGCAATCGAGGCAAGCCTCCCAAAGCAGTCTCATTGACTGATCCGCAGGCGACCTGGGTTGCCCGGCCGGGCATGGACCCATTCTTTGCCTACGATGCGAACTACCTCATCGACAACAAGGCTGGGATCATCGTCGACGCCGAGGGCACCTGCGCCAATCGCGTCGTGGAGATTGCGGTCACCCAGACCATGGTGGACCGGGTCCGGCGACGCTTCGATCTACAGCCCCAGAGGCTGGCAGGCGACACCGTTTATGGTGCGGTCAAGCTGCTCAAGTGGCTGGTGGATCGCAGCATCACGCCGCACATTCCGGTATGGGACAAGTCGGCGCGCCACGATGGCGCCTTCAGCCGAGCCGACTTCGTCTTCGACCAAGAGCGCAACATCTACGTTTGCCCAGCCGGCGCGAAGCTGACCAGCACCGGCAATACCGATCAGGGCCATATCGTCTACTACAGGGCCAGCAAGAACGACTGCTCGATCTGCTCATTGAAGCCGAAGTGTACGACGGCGGGCGTGCGCAAGATCACCCGCGATCTCAACGAAGATGTGCGCGATCATGTTCGCGCGTTGGCTGGCACGGATGCCTTCCAACAATCCCGTCGAGAGCGCAAGAAGGTCGAGATGCGATTTGCGCATATGAAGCGTATCCTCAGGCTCGACCGGCTTCGACTGCGAGGATTGAGCGGTGTCAGGGACGAGGTGCTGCTCACCGCAACTGCGCAGAACCTGAGACGGCTTGTCAAACTACTCGGCCGCGCTCCTCCACCGTTTGCAGCCACCTGCCCAGCGTAGGCGTAGCGTCAGCCATAATGGGCAAGCCCCTGGACGGGAGCGCGCGCAAGGCGGCAGAAAATTACCGCCAACCCCGCAACTCAACACAATCGGGTGTAAAGCGGACATGTCACAGCAGCTGAGAAATGTCGGCTAATGACCCCAAGCCAACATGCACGGCAATTCGCGGAACGAAGTTTATGGAATTCCGATGGGCCGTTCTACTCCGGCTTGATGTTGGCCGCTCGGATCACTTTGGCCCACTTCTCGATGTCCTCGGCGATGAGCTTTGCGAAGTCCAGGTACGAGCCTCGAAGCACTGTGCCGCCCACGTCGGCAAGCCGAGCCGTCATCTTTGGGTCGGCGAGCGCGGTGTTAATTTCTTTGTTGAGTTTTTCGACAATCTCCGCCGGCATGTTCTTGGGCGCGGCGACGCCCTGCCACGCGCTCGCCTCGAAGCCCGGCACGAAATCACCCACTGGCGGGATGTCCGGCAGCGTCTCCCAACGGGTCCGGGTCGTCACCGCCAGCGCGCGCAGTTTACCGGCCTTGATATGCTCGATCGAAGAGGACAATGGATCGAACATCACATGAACCTGACCGCCAAGTAGGTCAGTGACCGCAGGCGCTGAACCACGGTAAGGGACGTGAAGCATCTCGACACTGGTCATCATCTTGAACAGCTCGCCTGTTACGTGTGCCGTGCTCCCGTTGCCCGCAGATGCCATGTTGAGCTTACCTGGATTGGCCTTGGCGTAGGCGATCAACTCGTAAACCGTCTTGGCCGGAACCGATGGATTTACAACCATGACCAGCGGCACGCGGATGATGCCAGCGACCGGCGCGATGCCGCGGTGGAAGTTGAGCTTGTCGTAGAGTGTCGCGTTGATCGCGTTCGTAGTGCTGACATGGAGGAGCGTGTAGCCGTCCGGCGGCGCCTTCATGACCGCCTCGGTGGCGATATTGCTCGCGGCACCCGGCCGGTTCTCGATGACGAATGGCTGGCCAAGCCGGTCCGACAGCCATTGCCCCATAAGGCGTGAGGAGATGTCGCCCACGCCGCCGGGGGGAAAGCCGACGATCAATCGCACCGGCCGCGACGGATAGCTCTGCGCTGCTGCACCGGGAACGACCAGCCCGAAGCTCGCACCCGCCACCCCGGACAAGAACCGGCGTCTTGACATCATTGCTCGACCACGCAGCGGTTCGGAATGCCAATCGACCCTTGTAACGGTGCCCGGTTTGCGTGTTTCATGAAATCTCTAATTTTGTCATTCCCTTTACCAATTTGGCTAAGAGGAAAACATGCAATGGGCAGACCGTATCGGCCGGCGCATCAAGTTGCGGGACCTGCATGTACTCCATGCAGTCGCGCAAGCCGGCAGCATGACCAAGGCGGCTGGCGACCTCGCCATCTCGGTGCCGGTGGTCTCGAAGGCGATCGCCGAGCTCGAACACGCGATTGGCGTCCCGCTGCTTGACCGCAGCCCGAAAGGGGTCGAGCCGACGGCTTACGGGCGCGTCCTGCTCCGGCGCGGCCTCGTGGCATTCGACGAGTTGCGGCAAGGTGTCAGGGACATCGAGTTTCTGGCGGATCCGACGGCGGGCGAAGTACGAGTCGCAAGCACCGCTCCGCTCGCGGCAAGCTTCGTTGCCGGCATCATCGACCGCCTCTCCAGGCGATATCCGCGCTTCGTGTTTCATCCGACGGTCGGGGACACGGAGATTCTGGGCCGCGCACTGGCTGAGCGGAACGTTGACCTCGTGATTGGTCGCAGATTTGGCACTCTGGCAGGCGAGGAACTGAATTTCGAGCGTCTCTACGACAATCCGTATGTTGTGATGGCAGGGGTGAAGAGTCCGTGGATTCGGCGAAAAAAGGTCAGGCTTGCCGAGCTGATGGACGAGCCCTGGGTGTTGCCACCACCCGACAGCCCCGTAGGGTCGTTTCTTGGTGAAGCGTTTCGCGCCCAAGGACTGGATTTCCCCCGAGTGTCAGTTGTCGCCTTTGCCTACGAGGTGCGCGTGAGCCTGCTGGCGACCAATCGCTATCTCACAATCCTGCCCGAATCTGCGCTGTGGTTTCCCGCCACACATCCACGTATCAAGATGGTGCCCGTTGAATTGTCGCTGCGGCCAATGCCGATTGGGATCTTTACCTTGAAGAACCGCACGCTCAGTCCGGCGGCACAGCTGTTCATCGACTCTGCCCGCGAGGTGGCCAAGCCGCTGGCGAAGGGGAAATGGTAATGTCATGTCGGCACTTGGCACTTAGCCGACATCGCAGCCTAACCGCCTGATGTCGCTTTTCGGGGGTAAAGCGGATATCGCGGTTCAAAGGCCTGATGTCCGTTCAATGATGGTGGTCTCAACCGATCGACGCAACACCTACTCTTGAACAGAAGAGACAGAGAGTACGTGCTGATGAGCGAAAAATGTCGTCAAGGGCTAACTGCGGCCGAGAAACCGGAGCTTTGGCATCGCTGGCAGCCGGGAATCTTGAAAAGCGATTAGGCGAGCGTTTAAGCGTTACGCGGGTGTTGCGTCGACCGGTTGAGCCGGCAATCCAAATCGGACATCGGCATCGGTCCGGCGCACCGAATTCAGGTGACGAAATGATGAGCGATTTGGTCGTCAGCGATGAGGGGCCTATCCGCACCTTGCGCATGAATCGGCCCGGAAAAAAGAACGCTCTGACGCTCCCAATGTACGAGACGATGGCGACGACAATTGAAGAAGCAGCAACCAATGGTGCGATTCGCTGCCTTCTCATTGCCGGTGGCCCCGAAGCTTTTTGCGCCGGACACGACATTGGCGATTTCATGCAGGCGGCCAGCAAGGATGGCGCGCTCAGCCCAACGATACTCCGTTTTCTGCATTCGCTCGTTTGTTGCGAAAAGCCGCTGGTCGCTGCGGTGGCCGGGGTTGCGATCGGCGTTGGGACCACGATGCTGCTGCATTGCGATCACGTGGTCGCCGCTGCCACCGCGCGGTTTTCGACGCCATTCGTAGCACTTGGTTTGGTCCCGGAAGCGGCATCGAGCCTGATCGCACCGCGGCTTATGGGTCACGCAAATGCGTTTTCACTCCTCGTGATGGGCCGGCCATTGAGCGCAGACGAGGCCAAAGCCGCCGGCATTGTAAACACCGTCGTGTCATCAGCGGAACTTGAGGCCGAAGCTATGAAGGCAGCGCGGGAAATCTCTAATCTCCCGCCCGAAGGGGTGTTGGCATCGCGGCGTCTCATGCGCGGGACGCGTGAGGAAATCATTGCACGCATCGACGAGGAGGCCGAACAATTCAATACGCGCCTCAGATCGCCTGAGGCCCGCGCAGCATTCGTTGCATTCTTGGAGCGCAAGCGCGCGAATTGAATCAATGTGATTTCCCTCCCGTTCATTTGATCGAGGTTTGCGAGGCTTCGCGACTTGGCCGTCAGTTCGTAGCCCGCATGAGCGCAGCGAGATGCGGGTCAGCACTCAGCCGAAATAGTCCCGGATGTCGCTTCGCTCGATCCAGGCTACGGATTGGCGCCGCACCGTGTGCCCCTACAACACCCTGATCCTCGGCCCCTGCCACGGCCGCGCGGTCAGCTCGGTCACCGCCCACACCAGTGCGTCGAGCCGGTCCGGCGAGCCGCCGCCGGAGAGCCCGTCGAGCCCGAAGTCGCACATCTGATCCTCCAGCGCGGTGAACGGCGCTCCGACATGCTTGACGCGGCCCTGTGCGTAGAGCGCCGCGACCGGCTCGGCGCGCAGGAACTTGCCGCGCGTCGCATGCACGGTCTTGAGCGGCACCTCGGGATCGACCTGGCGCAGCACCGCGCGCACCATGTCGCCGCCCTGGTTGACCTCGGCGACCAGCGTGTCGGCTTCGAGCTTGCGGTAGAGAAAAATCGCGCGCGCCGCCCAGCGCTCCGGCGCGGTGCCGGCCACGGTCGCGTCCTCCAGCACATACACCAGGCCGTCCTCGGCGATGCCCGCCGCGACGATGCCGCAGGCGTCCGCGCCCGGCCGTGACGAGGCCGGCGGGTCGATCCCGACCGCGATGCGGGCAAGCGGCGGAGCCGCCGCAACGCGCGCGCTCTCGATCGTCGCGCGCGACCACAGCGCGTCGGGCCGGTCCTCGATGATCTCGCCGTCGATTTCCTGGCGGCCGAGCCGCGTGCCCGCGTAGCGCGCCACGATCTCGTCGAGGAACGCCGGCGACAGGAACGCCGCATTGGCCTGGGTCGGCGCCCGCGTCACCGCGGTCGCGGTCGGCGAGCAGCCGCTTGATCAGCGGGATCGGCCGCGGCGTGGTGGTGATGAGCTGGCGCGGCCGGGCGCCTAACCGCAGTCCGAACTGCAGCATGTCGAACGCCGCCTCCGCATGGCGCCACTTGGCGAGTTCGTCGCACCACGCCGCATCGAACTGCGGGCCGCGCAGCGATTCCGGATCCTCCGCCGAGAACGCCTGCGCCACCGCGCCGTTCGGCCATTCCAGCCGCCGTGACGCCATCCAGACCGGCCGCTCGGCGCGCGGCGAAATCCGCAGCAGCCCGGACACGCCTTCGATCATCACCTCGCGGACGTCGTGCTCGCTCTCGCCGACCAGCGCGATGCGGCGGTGGCGCCGCTCGCGGCATAGGGCGCGCTGCCGTGCGCTGCGGCGTTGACCCATTCGGCGCCGAGCCTCGTCTTGCCGGCGCCGCGCCCGCCCAGCACCAGCCAGGTGGTCCATGGCCGGCCGTTGTTGGCGAACGGCGGCGGGTCCTGGTGCGCATGCGCCAGCGCCGCGAAGTCACGGCTCGCCTGCACTGTCTGCGCCAGCGGCAACTCCGCCACCCACGCGTCCAGCGATCCGGTTTTGAACAAACACGCGTATGCGTCGCGCAAGCTCGCGACGGAATTCATCGATGTCTCGTGGCATGTCGTCATCGGCCAATCCGTTGTCGGGGGAAACACCGCTGCGCAGGCGGGCCAGCGCATGCAGGGTCTGTGTCAGGGTCGCGAGCGTGCGCGCGCAGCGCTCCGCATCGCCGGGCGGCCGCGGCAGCGCGCCGAGCGCCTTGCGCGCCGTTTCCTCGGCTTCCAGTTCGCGTTCGACCAGCCGCTCGATGCGCTCGATCGGGGAGGGCGGCATTGCCGTGAGCTCGGTGCGCTCCCGATGCGGACCGATCGGATCGCCTCTCTCCCGTTCGTCCCCTGCGAAAGCGGGGACCCAGAGCCGCAATTGAGGACGGTGCATTTTGCTCTGGATTCCCGCTTGCGCGGGAATGAGCGGAGTTCGGAGCAGGCGTCGAACGGTTCAAGCTGAATTCTTGCCGTTCCACCAACAGCCTCGTCGCCTCCTGCAGCGCCCGCACCGCCGGCGCCACATCGCGCACGCGCGCGCTGCGGCGCGCCCAGCCATAACGGTCGCGCATCCGGTTGACGGTGCGCTCGCTGACGCCGTGCTTGGCCGCCATCTGGGCGAGGGACAGGTCAGTCTCTTCGTAGTCGTGCCGCATCGCGGCAATGAATTCGGGCGAATAGCGCGCCAGCCGTTGCTCATCTCGATTTGTGAAGGGAAGCGCTCGTGCGCGTGGCACGCCGCCTTACCTCCCCCTGAAAGGGGAGGTCGGATCGCGAAGCGATCCGGGGTGGGGTCAGGCCACACACGAAAGGGAGCGTATCGGAAGGCTAGCGGACCAGCGTCACGCTGTCAAGGAATTTATTCTTAAGACCAGGTGCAGTCCCCTACCGGCGCTTACCCACGCTTGGTAATCCGCCGGATACGACCGGCGAGACGCGCTCGCGAGAAGCTCTCACCATGGCCCTACATAATTCCGCAACGATCTCCGAAGCATGCCGGCCGCCCCAGTTGGGATCGTGACGGTAAAACTCCCGGAGGCCCGCCCGGACCATAGCAAGCGTAGGCCGGATGGAGGGCAGCGCAATCCGGGTTTCTTGTGCGGAACGAAGTTGCCCCGGATTTCGCCTCCCTCATCCGGCTGCCTGCTAAGCGCTACTTGCTACGAACGCCGCCCAGGGGTTCGAGGAGGACGCGCGCCTCTTCGCGCACGACCGCCCGCGGGGCCTCCCGCTCGCCGCCGGCTGCGCCCGCGATCGATCTCGATACCGCGCAGCTCGACCAGATCATCGGCTTCAAAGGTGCGGCCAATGGAGGCGTCTATCAGTTTGGAGTGCCGCGGCGCGATCCGATCAGTGAAGGCGGCATGCAGATTACTCCCCCTGGACCCATGGGAGTGGCCACGGTCATCAACTTCCAGCCCACCAGCAGCGGCAAGGCCGCTATCACCGGGGACTTCGTGGTAACCGGAAACGAGGTGCCTGCGCTGATCAAGACGTTGCGCGAAAACGGCATCGACGTGACGGCGATCCACAGCCACATGCTGACCGAGCAACCCCGGCTCATATTCGCCCACTTCTGGGCCAACGACGACGCGCTCAAGCTAGCCAGAGGGCTTCGTGCTGCACTTGAGAAAACAGCGATCACAAAGAGCTAAAGAGGATCGTCAAATGGCGTTGGGCTGTGAAGTGATCGCGACAGCGGTTCTTCAAGAAAACCATCGATGCAACGATGGAGCAGGGCAGTAGTAGCAACTGCCGCTTCCCTAATCGCAAAGGACCCGCCCCGATCATTCGTCGCCGAGAAAGCAGCTTCTCTGCGCAACACGACGCATATGCATAGCTTCTTGGAAAGCTTCCACTACGGCGATCATCGCCTTCATGATGGGGAACCGTTCCCAGCAGGCCTGGACTGGTGCCGATAGGCGAGCACAGAAGAGCAAGTCTGGTTAGCGCACATATCTCATCTCCTAATGGAGTTGAGACAACGCTTGGCTGCACAGCAGCTGACCGGGCGGTTGTCGTAGGCCCGGCATATTGGCGGCTTACACCGCGGTGCCACGAGTGCCCTGTCCGGGCCTCCACATGAACTGCTCGGCGACCGGGCGCGGCGGCGCGATGATGGGGCCGGGAGTGCGTTTGTGGTTGCGATCATAGTCATTGGGTTGGTTCCAAGATGCGAATGTTTCGTTGGGGTTTTCGCGGTGCGGCGCTCGCCTCATGTCAGGTAGCGAGCCGGCCGATCGGCCGATGGCTGGTGCACGGCATTGGCGGCGCTCGGAGCCGAGAGCTCGAAGGCCACCTGCTTGCGGCTGACACGCCGCTGCAGAACGCTGGTTGGGTCCCGCCACAGCGGTTCCGAACGAGCCGCGCGCAGATCGCTGCGCGTAAGCCCGATGTCGGCGAGCAAGCGGTCGTCGCGGTCGGCAAGACGCGAGAGCTCCCGACGATGTTTGACGACCACAACGATTTGCCAGGCGGCTCGCGCCAACGCCGCGGCGGGATGGCCGATCCAGCCGGACAAGCCGATCGAGGGGCATTGTTCGGTAAAAAGGTTTGTTGGCTTTGCGATTTCCGATGCCATTGCGGCCTCCCGTTCGCTTGGGGGCTTTGGGTCGCGGTACATTTAGGCTATGGCGCTCTGTGCATCAATTCTCTAATATTTCTCCATGCCTGATAAAAAACGCACAGCGCGCCTCGACTGGGAGGACGTTCGCTACTTCGTCGCGCTGGCCCGCCACGCAACGCTTTCGGCGACCGCGCGGGCGTTGCGCGTCAACCACGCGACGGTGGCGCGTCGTATCGCGAGCCTGGAAACGCTCCTTGGACGCGCCTTGTTCGACCGTCGCGCCAACGGCTATGTGCTCACTGCGGAAGGCAGGTCAGTGCTCGACGAGGCGAGCGCCATGGACGAAGCGGCGCTCTCCGTGCTGCGCCGGCTCGACCGGCACGGAATTGAGCGGCCTGGTACGCCTCGCCGCCGGCCGCGTGCTGGCCGAGCGCTTCCTCATCGATCGCCTGCGTGCGTTTTATGAACGCTATCCTGCGATCGACCTCGAAGTGATCGGTGGATCGCGGATCGTGAGCCTCGCCAAGCGCGAAGCGGACGTCGCGTTGCGATTCGGGTCGCCCAAGGACAGCGAGCTTGTTGCTCGACGCGTGGCGAGGATCAGCTTCGGCCTTTATGCCTCGGCGGCCTATCGCGACAAGCTAAACGCCGGGCAAACGCCGGCCTTCATCGGTTTCGACGAAGAGAGCGACTTCATTGCCGAAGCCGCATGGCTCAACAGCCAGTTTGGCGACAAGCGGTTTTCGTTTCGCACCAACAGCCAGACGACGCAGGCTGCCGCGGCACGCGCGGATTATGGCATCGCGCTTCTTCCCCGATACGTCGTGGCGACTCATGAACCGGATCTCGTGCAGGTCTCGCTGGGAAAGCGTCTGCCAGAGCGTGATGTGTGGCTGTTGGTTCGACGTGACTTGAAAAACGTTCCCCGCGTGAGGGCGGTGACCGACTATCTCATCGAGGTATTCCAGCGAGAGCGGCGGCTGTTGGAGGGTTAGTTGCGGCGGCGCGTCGTGCCAGCCAGCCAATGCAGACGTCCGTTCCTGGCACTTAGCGGACATGCCAGCCGCGCCCGCGAATGTCCGCTTTCGCGGGGTAAAGCAGCCATTAGCCAGCGATTGCCAAACGGCAGCAATTTGTGAGTACGTAGCGAAGGCAGCAAGTAGCTCGCATGAGCGCAGCGATATGCGGGACCAGCATCGCAACGGAACGGGGATTCCCGGATTTCGCTTCGGGCTACTTGCTCACAGCTCCTTCTCGGCGAGGCTCCGGAAGTCGTCCGGAACAGAATGCGCGACGCCAAAAGCGGCCGACGCATAGCCGACCGCCTCCAACCCGAAGCGATCGCGGATCGCATCGACGGCGCGATCGGCGCGCTCTCGCGCCAGGCCTTTCCGGGTTCCGGGACGACGGCCGTCATCGGCGAGGCCGAACGGCAGCTCGAGTTGAAGCACGGACTGCCCAAGATGCGACGCCGAGATCGCCAGAAGCGAGATGGACTTCTCCTCGGGGTGATCTCGCAGCACGGCGCGCACCAGATCGACGGCGATTTCGGCCAGCGCAGTGGTTGCGCAAATCGGCGCCGGCAGCGTGATCGCGCGCGTGACCGACCTCAGATCGGCGAAGCGCACGCGGACGGTCACCGTCCGGCACGGACGATTCTTGGCGCGCAGGCGCCGCGCGATCCGCTCTGCGAGATGAAGCAGGACGGGGCGGAAGACGCGCTCCGCGGCCGGCTTTCGCCCAAGCGCCGATTGCGCGCCGGCGGAATGCGCGCGCCGACGCGTTTGAATCTCGCGCGGATCACGATTCCAGGCGAGCGCCGTCAGCTTTCGTCCGACCGCCCGCCCGAGCAGGCGCTCCATCGATGTTGGCGAGCTCTGCGCCAGTTGCCCGATTGTCTCGATGCCCGCTTCGGCGAGCCGCGCTTTGGTGGCGGGGCCGACGCCCCACATCAGCTCGACAGGCAGGTTGTGCAGAAACTCGAGCTCGATGCCGGGATCGACGATTGCCAATCCGTCCGGCTTGGCGACCTGCGAAGCGATCTTCGCCAGATGCTTGGTGCGCGCCACGCCGATCGAGATCGGCAGGCCCAGCTCCGCGCGCACGCGCTTTCGGATCGTCTTCGCGATCTCGCCAGGCGGACCAAACAGCTGCACCGAGCCGGAGACGTCGGCGAACGCCTCATCGATGGAGATGCGCTCGATATCCGGCGTGTAGGCGCTCAGCACGTCGATGGCGGCATCGCCGAGACGCTGGTATTCGGCGAAATGGCCGCCCGTGAAAATGATGCCGGGGCAGAGTTCGCGTGCGCGCCGTCCGGGCATGCCGCTGCGCACGCCGAAGGCTCTCGCCTCGTAGGAGGCGGCGAGCACCACGCCGCCGCCGACCGCGATCGGCTTGCCGCGCAAGGACGGATCCAGGAGCTGCTCGACCGACGCGTAGAAGGCGTCGAGGTCCGCATGCAGGATCGCGGCGACATCCATACGGCACATCCCGGCAGGGAGAACATAAGAAGAACAAACGCCATCGACTGTCAAGCCGCGCGTGTTCTGAACGGGAAAGGGCCCTCCTCAAATGGGTGTTTGGCCTATTTCGCCCCTGCGAGTGGCCGCCCAACGCGTGCCATGAAATTCCGATGTTGCAGCCGGATGCGGTACGCGGCTGCTTTGCTCCTGGTCCCGGCTCTGGCACTCGCCCAGGAGACCCCGAAGCCAGTCAAGCCGGTCCCGGACGTTCGGACGATCCTTAACGTTTGCCTGGACGCCAAATGCGAGGCCGAGCGGCGCGTTGCCTGCAAGCCGTCAACCTTTTCGAGGTAACCCCGGACTCCAATCATCCGAAGCCCAAATAGCAAGTAGCCCGCATGAGCGCAGCGATATGCGGGACAATCGCTCCCGGATGTCGCGGCCTTATGGTCGCTCATCCGGGCTACGCGCTTTCCCGCAGGCGGGAGAGCGCGCGAGATGCGTGCGCCGAATTATGTACACGGCGGCGATAAGCGTCGCCCCGCGCCATCGCCTCAATTTGTAACTCCAAAAACTCACCACCCCCGAAAAACGCCCCAGCCTCCGCCTCCCGTTACCGTCCGGGCGACAATCCAGTGGCGCACGCCTTGCAAATCAGATTCCTTCGTTTGCTGTGATTTCGCGCGCGTTCCGCTGCCCAGACAAGGAGCCTATCGGGGAAATGCCGGTCGGTTGCCATTCGCTATGCCGTGCGCCGCCGCCCACGCGCAAAGCCGTGTCGCCAATGGAGATTTCCGTCCGATACGGCGCCGGTTTTACGCTTTGTTTACCAACAGGTCTGAAGACTAGCGTCAAGGCACGTTACGCCTCGGGCTGCCGGGGCGTGAGCCGTGTCGATTGCCGTTACGACGATCGTAGCGGGGGGACGGAGGGGCTGGTCTGTCTCGAAGTCAACACGCAACCCGGCATGACCGAAACGTCGCTCGTGCCTGAACTCGCGGCGTACGCGGGCATGCCTTTTCGATGAGCTGGTGCGATGGATGGTCGACGACGCCTCGCTGAACCGGTAGCCGACGGCGCCATGGTGCGCCCGGTGGCCGGCACGGCGCCGGCGTCGCGAAGCATTGGCGCGCGCCTGCGCTTGCTTGCGCGCCGTATCCCGCTGCCGCGTTTGGTGCGGCGCTGGTCCTACGTTCAACAACGGGTTCCGCGCTGGAGCGGTACCATCGCCGTGCTGTCGCTGCTGGCCGCAACGCTGGCCTATGGCACGATCCGTGGCGGCCACGCCGCCGCCGTCGCCGCCGAGCTGAGCGACGCCCGCGACGCCATCGCCAACACATTCGGCTTCCGCATCACCTCGATCGCGCTCGCCGGTGGCCGCCAGCTCACCCGTGAGGAGATTCTCACCACCGCCGGTGTCACCGGGCGCACGTCACTGCTGTTCCTCGACGCCACCGCGGCTCGCGCCCGCCTCAAGGCCAATCCGTGGATCGCCGAGGCGACCGTGCTCAAGCTCTATCCGGGCCGGCTGCATATCGCGATCACCGAACGCGAGGCTTTCGCGCTTTGGCAGAAGGCCGGCAAGGTCGCGGTGATTGCCGCCGACGGCACCGTAGTCGAAACCTACGTCTCGCAACGCTTCGCCAAGCTGCCGATGGTGGTCGGCGACGGCGCCGAGCTGCGGGCCAGAGACTTTCTCGCGACCATCGACAGGTTCCCGCTGATCCGCGATCAGCTGCGCGCTTCGGTCCTGGTGGCGGAGCGGCGCTGGAACCTCAAGCTCAAGAACGGCATCGACATCCGGTTGCCGGAAGACCGCGCCGAGACTGCGCTCGAGACGCTGGTGCAACTCGACCAGGACAAGAAGCTCTTGTCCCGCGACATCGAGATGGTCGACCTGCGGCTGCCCGACCGGGTCACCGTGCGGCTCACCGACGGCGCCTTCGCCAGCCGCCTGGAAACACTCCGGCCGCCGAAGCCCAAAGCCAAGGGAGGCAATGTATGAGCCTCCACGACGGGCTTACGCCGAAGATGAAGCCGGTGTCGCCGCGCCGTTCGGCGATCGTCGCCGTGCTCGACATCGGCACCAGCAAGATCGTCTGCCTGATCGCGCGGCTCAAGCCGCAGTCGCCGCGGGAGACGCTGCGCCGGCGCAGCCATGGTATCGAGATACTCGGCCTCGGCCACGTGGAGTCGCGCGGCATCAAGAGCGGGGCGGTCATCAATCTTGCCGAGGCCGAGGCCGCGGTGCGCCATGCCGTCGACCTGGCCGAGCGCGAGGCGTCGGTGCAGCTCGAGTCGGTCGTCGTGGCGGTGTCGACCGGCCGCATCGCCAGCGAACTCTATGCCGCAACCATCAACGTCGCGGGCTCGACCATCACGGAAGGCGACATCGCCCGGGTCCTGACCGCGGGCAGCTATCATTCGGTGCGCGAAGGCCGTGTGGTGCTGCATTCGCTGCCGATCGGCTATTCGCTCGACGGCGTGCGGGGCATCGGCGAGCCGCGCGGCATGCTGGCGCGCGAGTTCGGCGTCGACATGCACGCGGTGACCTGCGACGTCGCGGCGGCGCGCAATCTCATGCTCACGGTCGAGCGCTGCCATCTCACCATCGAGACCATGGTGGCCGCGCCCTACGTGGCAGGCCTGGGCGCGATGGCCGACGACGAGGCCGAGCTTGGCGCCGCGCTGGTCGACATGGGCGCGGGCACCACCTCCATGGCCGTGTTTTCCAGCGGCCGGTTCATGCACGCCGACAGCTTCGCGCTCGGCGGCCAGCACGTCACCATGGACCTCGCGCGCGGCCTCAACACGCCGATTGCCGGCGCCGAGCGGATCAAGACGCTGCACGGCAGCGTGATCGGCGGCAGTTCCGACGAGCGCGACATGATTTCGGTGCCGCGGGTCGGCGACGACGAGCGCGATCCGCCGCAGTTCGTGTCGCGCGCCAACCTGGTGCGCATCATCAAGCCGCGGGTGGAGGAAATCCTGGAGATGGTCCGCGACCGCCTGGCGGATTCGCCGTTCGCGGCGGAGCCGCGCTCGCGCGTCATCTTCACCGGCGGCGCGAGCCAGCTCACCGGCTTGCCGGAGCTTGCCGCCAACATCCTCAATCGTCCGGTCCGGATCGGCCGGCCGCTCGGAATTTCCGGGCTGCCCGAAGCCGCCAAGGGACCGGCCTTTGCCGTGGCTGCGGGACTGCTGGTCTACCCGCAGGCGGCGCATCTCGAACACTTCGAACCGCGGCGAACGCGGCATCTCATGACAGGGACGGGATACATCGCCCGTGTCGGACAATGGCTCCGGGAGAGCTTCTGATGTCTGACGCGCACCACACCCAGTTTCACCGATCGGCCGGCGGCGGACCGGCACGAACCGGCGGCATCGCTTGATGCCGCCCAATGAAGAGGCAGCCATGAGCATCAACTTGAAGATCCCAGACATTCGCGAACTCAAGCCGCGGATCACCGTGTTCGGCGTTGGCGGAGCCGGCGGCAATGCCGTCAACAACATGATCACGGCAGGGCTGCAGGGGGTCGACTTCGTCGTCGCCAACACTGACGCCCAGGCGCTGACCATGTCGAAGGCCGAGCGCATCATCCAGATGGGCGTCGCGGTGACCGAAGGTCTCGGCGCCGGCTCGCAGCCCGAGGTCGGACGCGCCGCCGCCGAGGAGGGGGTCGACGAAATCCGCGATCATCTGCAGGGCGCGCACATGGTGTTCGTCACCGCCGGCATGGGTGGCGGCACTGGCACCGGCGCCGCCCCGGTCGTCGCCCGCCTCGCCAAGGAGATGGGCATTCTCACCGTCGGTGTGGTGACCAAGCCGTTCCACTTCGAAGGCGTGCGCCGCATGAAATATGCGGAGATGGGCATCGCCGAATTGCAGAAGGCGGTCGACACCCAGATCATCATCCCGAACCAGAATCTGTTCCGGGTCGCCAACGAGAAGACGACGTTCGCCGACGCCTTCGCCATGGCGGACCAGGTGCTCTACTCGGGCGTAGCCTGCATCACCGACCTGATGGTCAAGGAAGGCCTGATCAACCTCGACTTCGCCGACGTGCGCGCCGTCATGCGCGAGATGGGCAAGGCGATGATGGGCACCGGCGAGGCGAGCGGCGAGAAGCGTGCGTTACGCGCGGCGGAGGCCGCAATCTCCAATCCGCTAATCGACGACGTGTCGATGAAGGGGGCGCGTGGCCTGTTGATTTCGATCACCGGCGGCAAGGACCTCACGCTCTACGAGGTGGACGAGGCCGCGACCCGCATCCGCGAGGAGGTCGACCAGGAAGCCAACATCATCGTCGGCGCGACGTTCGATGAGAGCCTGGAAGGCATCACCCGCGTTTCGGTGGTGGCGACCGGCATCGATCATATTGCGATCGCTGCGCGTCCGAGCGCGGAAAGCCGGGTCGCGGAGCTCACGCAAAAACTGCGCGCCGACACGCAACGCCTCACCGAGCGCATTGACCGCGCCGAGCAGGCGCCGCGCGCGACCGCACAGACTCAAGCTTCTGCGCCGGCCGCGCCGGCGCGGGCCGCTGTCGAGCAGGCTGCGACCGCCGCGGTTGCGGCGGCGCTGCAATCGCCTGCAGGCAGCGATGATGTGACGATCCGGCCGATCGCACCGAAGCCGTCGCTGTTCATGGAGCCGGCGATGGCCGATCCTCCGCTGCAGGACACGCCCAAGGCGTTCATCCCGCCGCAGGCCGAGCGGCCGCCGAACCGCACGCCCCGCATGCCGCGCATCGATGAACTCCCGATCCCGGCGCAGAACGAGCTGCGTCAGCAACGCGGAGAGCTACAGGAGGAGCATCCGGAGAAACGGCGCCTCACGTTGCTGCAGCGTCTCGCGTCGGTCGGACTCGGGCGGCAGGCAGCCGAAGAAGCGCCAGCGCCGCAACCGCGCGCCGCAACCCCGCAGACCATCGAGCGGCTGCCGCCGCTGCCGCAGACGCCGGTGCGTGTCTCCGAGAATCGGTCTGAGCCGGTGTCGGAATACGCCCGCCGAACCACGCCGCAGGGCCTCGACCAGCACGGTCGACAGGCGCCTGTGCATAAGTCTGTGGACGAAGATCAGTTGGAGATCCCGGCGTTCTTGCGCCGCCAAGCCAACTGATGGGCGTGCCCTAGATCGTTGCAGGTCCCGGCCGTGTCGGCTGGGACCTGGTCCTCATGAGCGTCGTACCGCTCCGGTTTGGATTGTCTTTTCCGAATAAAGTACTGATTTACCTTAATGATTTAAGGCTGCTCGACGACGTGAAGCGGGCCTGGGGGACGTCACGAAAGGGCGTGCAATTCCGTGGTTTGTGCCGCAGCGGGCCGGAAAATGCCCGGTGTTGGGCGCCTTTGCGGCGAATAAGTGGTAACAGTCGGTAAGAAAGCGTGAGTTGGCGGTGATTCGTGACACGTCTAAAGTGTTCTCAGCAAAAGGGGATTTTGCCAGGGACGGCGGGGAATCGGCAAGTTTGCCGGGACACAACCTTCCGACCTTTATAGGCGAAATCAGGGGTTTGCGCCGACCTGAGGGGCAACACGCGCGTTGCGTGCGGGCTGGGTAACAGGACGAATGAAAGCTGGCAGGCAGACTACGCTTCGCACCGCCGCCTCCGTCAGTGGGGTGGGGGTTCATTCCGGCGCACCGGCCACGCTCAACATGCTTCCGGCCGAGGCCAACACCGGCGTCGTCTTTGTTCGTCTGGGTCAGGGCGGCCTGCCGGACCGCGAGGTTCGCGCCAACGTCCGTGCCGTGACAGCGACCGAATTTGCCACTGTGATCGGTGATGCCGAAGGCCCGCTGTGTTCGACCGCGGAGCATGTGCTGGCGGCACTCACTGGGCTCGGTGTCGACAACGCTGTGATCGAGATTGATGGCGCCGAAGCGCCGATTATGGACGGCAGCTCGGCTCCGTTCGTCGCTGCGATCGACCAAGCCGGTATCGCAACGCTCGCCGCGCCGCGGCGATACACCAAGGTCCTCAAGCCAATCCGCGTCGCCCAGGGCGATGCCTACGGCGAATTGCTTCCTTATTCGCATGGCTTCCGGATCGACGTTGAGATCGATTTCGACCATCCGATGATCGGCAAGCAGTCGATCGGGATGGAGGTCGAGCCCGAGGCCTTCCGCCGCGACATCGCGCGGGCTCGCACATTCGGCTTCATGAAAGACGTCGCCAAGCTTTGGAACGCGGGCTATGCGCTCGGAGCCTCGTTCGAGAACACTCTGGTGATCACCGAGGATCGGGTCCTCAATCCCGAAGGGCTTCGCTTTGCCGACGAGTTCGTCCGCCACAAGGCACTCGATGCGATCGGCGATCTATCGCTCGCCGGCGCGCCGCTGCTTTGCGCTTATCGCTCGGTGCGCGGCGGCCACAGCCTGAACCACGCGGTGCTCTCCGCGTTGATGGCCGATCCGTCCGCCTGGACAGTGGTGGAGACAAAGGAAGCCCCGCGCCGGGTCGTGCGCGGTCACGCCGATGTCGCCGCCGGCATGGTCGCCCCGGCCTACGGTCCCGAGATTTCCTGAAGCCGCCATATTGCTGGCCGATTGTCGTCTTAAACGTTTGATCAACCTTTGTTTTTCAAATAGATAGCGCGCGGGCGGGTGCCGCGCCGGGGGTCGGTTGAAAGTTGACGTTGGTCGACAAATTCGCGGGCATCGCGCATCGCATGTGGCGTTTCCATTCATCGACCGGTCGAGCATCGCGCACCGTGCGGACGGTGCTGACGTTGGCACTACTTGTCATCCCACTGGCGGGCTGCAGCAGCTGGTTCAACAAGGATGACACGCTCGGCCCCGATCTGCCGGCCGAGAAGCTCTACAACGAGGGCGTCTACCTGCTGAACCAGAAGCAGGAGTACAAGAGCGCCGCCAAGAAGTTCGAAGAGGTCGAGCGCCAGCACCCGTACTCCGAGTGGGCGCGCAAATCGCTGATCATGACCGCCTACGCGCGCTACGAGGGGCGCGAATACGATGATGCAGTAAATGCGGCGCGGCGTTACGTGACCTTGCATCCGAGCAGCCCGGACGCCGCCTACGCGCAATTCCTGATCGGCTCCTCCTACTACGATCAAATTCCGGACGTGACACGCGATCAGAATCGCGCTGAACGTGCGATCGCCGCGCTCGAAGAGGTTTCGCGCAAGTACCCCAACACCGAATATGCCATCGCGTCGAAACGCAAGATTGCGATGGCGCGCGACCAGCTTGCCGGCAAGGAGATGCTGGTCGGGCGCTACTACATGAACCGGAAGGATTTCACCGCCGGCATCAACCGTTTCAAGATCGTGGTGACGCAATACCAGACCACGCGGCACGTGGAAGAGGCATTGACGCGCCTCACCGAGGCCTACATGGCGCTCGGCATCGTCAACGAGGCGCAGACCGCTGCGGCCGTGCTGGGCCACAACTTCCCGGACAGCCGCTGGTACGCCGATGCCTACAAGCTGGTGAAATCCGGGGGCTTGGAGCCGTTCGAAGACACCGGCTCCTGGATCAGCCGGGCGTTCAAGAAGGTCGGCATCGGCTTCGCTGCTCCCGCCCAGCGCGGCTAGTGCATTTACTCACAATGTCCCGGCCGGGCTTGTCCCGGCTGCTGTCGTCTTTGATGATGGCGAATCTGGCAAGATGCGGAACGCCCGAGGTGGGCGTTCGAGGAATATTGCGGTCATGCTGGCGCGGCTCTCGATTCGCGACATCGTTCTGATTGACAGGCTCGACATCGATTTCGTCGGCGGCCTGTCGGTCCTCACCGGCGAGACCGGCGCCGGCAAGTCGATCCTGCTCGATGCCTTCGCGCTGGCGCTCGGCGCGCGGGGCGACGCGGCGCTGGTACGCCAGGGTGCCGAGCAGGGCCAGGTGATCGCGATGTTCGAGCTAGCGGCCAATCATCCCGCACGCCGGCTGCTTATTGAAAGCGACATACCGCCGGACGACGCCCTGATCCTTCGTCGCGTGCAGTTCTCCGACGGACGCACCCGCGCCTTTGTCAACGATCAGCCGGTCAGCGTGCAGGCGCTGCAGGCGTTGGGCGCGGCGTTGGTCGAGATCCACGGCCAGCATGACGCCCGCGCGCTGGTCGATGCGGCGACCCATCGCCGGCTGCTCGATGCTTACGCAGGACTGGAAAATGGTGCTGCGGCTGTTGAGCGGCTATGGCACGCGCGGCGCGAGGCGGAGGCCGCGGTCGCAACCCATCGTGCCGAAGTCGAGCGCGCCGCTCGCGAGGCCGACTGGCTGCGCCACGCCGTTGAGGAACTTACCAAACTGGCGCCCGCGGCTGGCGAGGAAACGTCATTGGCCGACCGCCGCGCCAAGATGATGCAGGGCGAGAAGGTTGCCGGCGACTTGCGCGAAGCGCACGAGGCTGTAGCGGGCGGTGCGTCGCCGGTGCCGGCGTTGGCCGCCGCGGTGCGACGCCTGGAGCGCCGCGCCGCGCAGGCGCCCGGCCTGCTCGAACCGGCGGTGCAGGCGTTCGATGCGGCGCTCAATGCGCTTGAAGAGGCCCGCGCGCATCTTGAGGCGGCGTTACGCGCTGCCGATCACGATCCCCAGGAACTCGACCGCATCGAGGAGCGGCTGTTCGCATTGCGCGCAGCCGGCCGCAAATACAATTCCCCGGTCGACGATCTCAAAGCGCTCGCCGCCCGGCATGCCGCCGATCTCGCTCTGATCGACGCCGGTGCCGAACGGCTCGCTGCGCTGGAAAAGGCCGCGTGTGACACGGAGGCAAAGTTTGCCAAGGCCGCCGAGGCGCTGTCGGAGGCGCGGCTCAAGGGGGCGCAGAAGCTCGACAAGGCGGTTAATGCCGAACTCAAGCCGCTCAAGCTCGACCGCGCCAAGTTCTCGACCGAGATCGAGAGCGATGCGGCGGCGGCCGGGCCGAACGGCATCGATCGGATCGAATTCTGGGTGCAGACCAACCCGGGCACTCGGCCGGGCCCGCTGATGAAGGTCGCGTCCGGCGGCGAGCTCGCGCGCTTTCTATTGGCGCTCAAGGTTGTGCTGGCGGACCGCGGCTCTGCCCCAACGCTGGTGTTCGACGAAATCGATACCGGGGTCGGCGGTGCCGTCGCCGATGCAATCGGGGTGCGGCTTGCGAGACTCGGCACCGACGTGCAGGTCGTCACCGTCACCCATGCGCCGCAGGTCGCGGCCCGCGCCGAGCGGCATTATCTCATCACCAAGGACGCGCTCGACAAGGGCAAGCGTATGGTAACTCGCGTCACCGAACTTCCCGCCGAGCGGCGTCGCGAGGAAATCGCGCGGATGCTGGCGGGCGCCGAGGTGACCGAAGAGGCGCGCGCCGCCGCCGAGAAGCTGATCGGGACAGCGGCGGCCGGGCAGGGTGTCCCGCCCAAGCGCGCCAGGGCCTGATCCGGCTCAACGCTCCGGATCGAAATCCCGTAAGAAAGTCACGAATGAAGACATACCGCATTCTCGTCGCCGGTGCGGGCATCGGCGGGCTGACGACCGCGTCGTGCCTTGCCAAGGCCGGCCACCACGTCGAAGTCTACGAGCAGGCGCCGCAGCTCGCCGAGATCGGCGCCGGCATCCAGATCAGCGCCAATGCTATGCACGTGCTGCGCTCGCTCGATATGGAGCGCGCCATCATCGACATCGGCGTCAGCCCCGGGGCCTATGTCTTTCGCCTGCATGACACCGGCGAGGTGATCCAGCGCTTCTCGCTGTCAGAGGAGCATTTGCGGCTGCATGGTGCGCCCTACACGCAACTGCACCGCGCCGACCTGCACGATATCCTGGCTGCCAGGGTGCGCGACTTCGATCCGGGTATTGTGCGGCTCAATTACAAGGTTGCGGGTTTCGCCGAAGATGCCGCGGGCGTGACGCTTCGCTTTGAGAACGGCGCCACCGCGCGCGGCGACCTGCTGATTGGCGCCGACGGGTTGAAGTCGGTGGTGGCGCGCCAGATCGTGGGCGACATTCCGGCGCAATACACTGGCGACGCGGCGTGGCGGCTGGTCGTGCCGACCGAGCGATTGCCGAAGGATCTGCTCGAACCCGTCATGTCGGTGTTTATGGGGCCGGGCGGCCACGTGGTCTGCTACTATCTGCGCGCCGGGGCATTGCTGAATTTCGTCGGCCTCGTCGAGACGGATGAGGTCTCCGAGGAATCCTGGACGGTCAAGCTGCCCTGGGACATGCTGAAGTCCCATTACCAGGGCTGGCACCCGGCGATCCGGGCAATCATCGACGCCGCCGACAAAGACCAGTGTTATCGCTGGTCGCTGTTCTTCCGCAGGCCGCTGCAGAACTGGAGCTCACGGCGCGCCACGCTGCTGGGCGATTCCGCGCACGCGACACTGCCCTATCTGGCGCAAGGGGCGGCGATGGCGATCGAGGACGGCGCGGTGCTCACCCGCGCGCTGGAGCTGGCGGGTTCGATCCAGGAGGCGCTTCAGCTCTATCAGCGCAACCGGATGGAGCGCACCGCGCGGATCGTCAATCAGTCGAACTTCAATCGCGACCTGTTTCACCTGCGCTCGCAGCAGGAAATCCGTGCCGCCTTCGCAAAGCGCGACGAAGGGACCGACCGCAACGCCTGGCTCTATTCCTACAATCCGCTGACGGTCGAGCTGCGCTAGAGCATTTTCACGTTTTGCGGAATCGGATGGATACCCAACGGGGCTGATTTGTGATTCTGGGTAGCGGTGCCAATGGCTGCGAGAATCGCCGATGGGCAAGCCCTATTCCCAGGATCTGCGTGAACGCGTGATTGCGACGGTCGATGCAGGAACGCGTGTCTGTGCGACGGCGCGGGTGCTTCTGGTCAGCGTATCCTACGTGTCCAAGGTCGTTGGCCGTCGGCGAACGACCGGTGAGACGACGGCGCGTTTGGGCCGAGCGGGACGCAAGCCGAAGCTCGCACCTCACGACGAAGCCATTCGCGCCCGCGTGGCGGCTCATCCGGATGCGACGCTCGAGGAGCTGCAGGTCTGGCTTGCGGACGAATGCAAGGTCAAGGTCAGCATCGGCTGCCTGTGGAACAGGCTGAAGTTTCTCAAATTGCCGCTCAAAAAAAGTCACTGCGCGCTTCCGAACAGGATCGGCCGGATGTCGCCGAGGCCCGCGATCGGTGGCGTGCGAACCAGCCCGAACTGAAGTCGGAACGCCTCGTCTTTATCGACGAAACCGGTGCGGCGACCGACATGGCGCGCCGCTACGGCCGCTGTCCGCGCGGCGAGCGCCTCGTTTGCAGCGTGCCGTGGGGACATTGGAAAACGACGACCTTCGTTGCCGCACTGCGGCTCGGCGAGGTCGCCGCGCCCTGTGTGCTGGACGGACCGATGGATGGGGAAAGCTTTCGCGCTTATGTCGAACAGTTCGTCGTCCCGATCCTTAAGCCTGGCGATATCGTGGTGATGGATAACCTTGCAAGCCACAAGGTCGCCGGCGTCCGCGAAGCGATCGAAGCCGCAGGCGCCGAGTTGCGCTACTTGCCGCCCTACAGTCCCGACTTCAATCCGATCGAGCAGTTCTTCGCCAAGCTCAAAGCCCTGCTGCGAAAGGCCGCCGCCAGAACCGTCGAAGCTCTGATCGCAGCGATTGCTGAAGTCCTCACCGAGGTCAGACCGCAAGAATGCGCAAACTACCTCGCCAACCAAGGCTATCGCCACGAATCATGAAAGTGCTCTAGCCGACGATCCCGCGGCCGCCACTCGACAGGCGACAATCAAATAAATTTGGTCTGCGGCGGCAGACCGAGGAAGTGCTGGCCGATCGCCTCGAATTGCGAGAAATGCGCCTGGACCTGTTGCGACACCGCATGCATGTCGCGGAACCGGCGCTCAAACGGATTACTTTCGAAGATCGCCGTGGCGCCGGCGGCGTGATAGCAACGCTCCACCACCTCGCGGGACAGATACGAGGCGTTGGACGCGGCCATCCTCAGCCCAATCCGCTGCTCCATGGTCGGCGCGCCGAAGCGGGACAACTCCTCGTACATCTGTTCCAGCACGTGTAGCAGGTACACCCGCGCGGACGCCAGTTGCGTCTCCGACACACCGACCTGCGACTGGATCGCCGCATTATCGCGCAGGATGCTATTGCCGTGCGTGGGCTTCTTGTTTTTCGCCAGCTCCACGAACGCATCGAGCGTGGCGCGTCCGATCCCAAGCGCGATGCCGGCAAAGGTTGCGGGAAACAGCTGGAAGACGGTGAACTTGTAGAGCGGGCCGCGCTCGAACTTCTGCGCGGGATCCTTGCCGTACGAATTCATCGTGCGGTCCGTCGGAACCAGCAGATCGGTCACCGAATAGCTGTCGCTGCCGGTGCCTTTCAGCCCCATCACCTGCCAGGTGTCCCGGAAACTGGCGCTGCTTCGCGGGAAGATCACGGTGACGTCGGCTTGCGTGCCGTCGGGGTTGAGGCGCGGCCGGCCGTCAGCTTCGTAGATCGGGCAGTGTGCCGCCATCCAGTCGGCGTGCCGACTGCCGCTGGCGAAGCTCCAGGAGCCGGTGATGCGGTAGCCCGCCGGATCGGCGACCGCGCGGCCCTTCGGCGAAAACGGTCCCCAGGACAGCACTTCGGCCTTGCCGAACATCGAGCGCGCCACATCCGGCCGGAGCGACGCCGCAAGCGTCGAGCAGATCGAGGTCTGCGCCACGCACCACGCGGTGCTGGCGTCGGCTTTGGCCAGTTCTTCGATGGTCTGCACGAACAGCGGAGGCGGCAGCTCGGCGCCGCCAACCGAACGCGGCAGCAGCATCCGGAACAGGCCGGCCTCATGCAACGCGGCGACGACCCCGGGCGTGAGCGTGTGCTCGGCTTCGATGCGCGGCGCGTCCGCGGCGATCAGCGGCGCCAGCGCGCTGGCGCGCGCGATGGGGTCGCCGCCTTGCGGGGCGATATCGGAATGGCGCGTACCGGCGCCTCGTACCGCTCCCGTGCTCATCCGCGCTCCCTCGTGCTTCACTCGACGATCTTGAACTTCTGGATCCTTCGTCCCCAGTCGGTCTCCGCCACATAGATGCTGCCTTTGGAATCGACCGCAATGGTGTGGCCGTGGGTGAAATTGCCGATCTGATGGCCCGGACGGCCGAAGCTCGACAGGATTTTCCCACTGGCATGATCGAGGATGTGCACCTGCTCGGTGCCGCCGTTCATGACGTACAGGAACTTCTGCTCGCGGTCCGGCGAGAACGCCACCCACCAGGCGGTGCCGCGTTTGTCGGGCAGCTTGCCGCTCTTGTTCGGGATCAGGATGTCGCGGACGAAGTTGCCGTCCTTTTGGAACACCTGGACGCGGTTGCCCTGGCGGTCGCAGACGTAGATCAGGCCGGCATTGCTCATGGCGATGCAGTGCACCACCTGGGCGAATACGCCCGGCACGTTGTTCTGGCTCTCCTCGTCGGTGGCCTGCCGGCCCCATTGCCGCAGGAACTTGCCGTCCTTGTCGAACACCACGACGCGCCGGTTGCCGTAGCCGTCCGCCACGTAGATGTCGCCGTTGCCGGGATCGATCACCGCGGCCGCTGGCATGTGGAGTTGGTCCTTGGCGGTGTTGTTGCCTTTGCCGCGCCGCGTGCCGTCGACCGAATCGAACTTGCCGCGGGTGCCGATCTGCAGCAGCAGCTTCCCGTCCGGCCCGTACTTCTGGATCATGGCGTCGCCGTTCCCCGCGACCCAGACGTTGCCGGACAGATCGACGAAGCAGCCGTGGATCGAGCCGGGGACGGTGGTCTGATCGCCCCACGACGCCACCACCTCGCCGGCGGGATTGAACTTGATGATCGAGGGTGCCGAGGTTGACGTTTCCTTCTCCTCGTCGGTGATGTCGCGGCGGTTGACGACGTAGACGTTGTCCTGCGCCGCATCCATGCATACGCCGCCGAGCCGGCCGGTGATCCAGTCGCTCGGCAGGTCCTTGGGCCAGGCTGCGTCGATCGCGAAGTTCGGCGCGGTCTGGGCCAGTGCGGAGGCGAACGTAATCGCCAATGCCGCGGCGCCGATCGCCAGTCGAGTGAGGTTGTGCATGATGTCGCTCCCTATTCGAATTTCTTGCCGGCGAGATAGACAGCTTCGAGGCTGCGCATGTTGGTGATGTCGTCGAGCGGATTGCGGGTCAGCACCAGCAGGTCGGCGGCCTTGCCTTTGGCGAGCGTGCCGAACTCCTTGTCGATGCCGAGCAGCTCCGAATTGTTCTTGGAGAAGGACTGGATGATCTGCATCGGCGTCAGTCCGGCATCGCGCATCAGCTCCATCTGCCGATGCTCGAAGAAGCCCTGGATGAAGTAGCGGTCGGGCGCGCCGCCGGAATCCGTGCCGAAGCCGAAGCGGACGCCGGCGTCGACAAGTTTCTTGAGGTTCTTCTTGTCGGTGTCGAACATCTTCAGCCAGCGCGGCCGCGCCGGGTCGTTGGCCTGCTCCTCGCGTTTCTTTGAACGCAGCAACGCCAGCCGCTCCGCGGTGAGGCCCTTCTGGAAGAACGGGTTGTCGGTGAAAGCCGGCCCGTTCGGCCCCTCGCCGAACACGAACAGCGCCTCCTCGCGCGCCAGCGTGGAGATCACCGAGACGTTGCGCGCCTTCAGTGTGGCGATGAAATCGTCGGGAATCTCCTGGTCACGCACGTTGTGCAGCAGCACGTTGACGCCCTGATCGACGATCCGCCGCGCGTCGGCGAGTTCGACGACATGCGCGCCCCTGAGCAGGTTGTGCTTCTTGGCTTGATCCATCACGGCGGCGGTGAATTCCGGTGAAAGTCTTGGATGACGGCCGCCCTGCGGGTCGATCCAGACCTTGATGATGTCTGCGCTGGAGGCGATCTCGTCGACCTTGGCGCGGGCTTCTTCCGGCGTCTTGTATTCGGAGCCCGGCATCTGTGGCGCAGACATGAACCGGTACTTCACCGTCAAGATGCGGGCGCCCTTGAGATCGCCGCGCTTCTGCGTGTTCTTGAATTCCAGGACGTCGTCGGGGTCCCACGCCATGCTGGTTGTGGTGGTGACGCCGTAGAGCGCGTATTGGCGCAGTTGTGCATCGCGGTTGCGCCCAACGTGGCCGTGGCCGTTGATGATGCCGGGCGTGACGAATTTTCCGGTGAGATCGACGATGTCCGTTCCTGGGCCCGTTGCAATGACCGACGGTCCTTGCGGCGTTGGCGCGATGTCTACGATGCGGCCACGCTCAACTGTGATGGTCACGTTCGGCTGTGGTGGCGAGCCGCTGCCGTCGATCAACGTTGCATTGCGTAAGATTGTCGTTTGCGCTGTCGCATTGGTGCTCACCAGCACAGCCGCGGCGAAGGTGGCGATTAGGATACGCATCTGACTTTAGCTCCAGCGAGGGAAAGAGAAGTGGAGGGCCCCCGTTGCCGGGAGCCCTCCGGGGCGCAGGCCCGCTTTGGCCTCTCAGGCCCGCCGCACCATCGCTGGAACCAGTTGCTTCACGTTCTGCGCGCCCATCTGCTGGATCATGGCGTAGGTCTCGATGCGGAGCAATTCGAGCACGCGCTCGACGCCTGGCTGGCCGAACGCGCCAAGTCCCCAGATGTAGGGCCGGCCAACGCATACGGCCGTGGCACCCATGCACAGCGCCTTGACGATGTCGGAGCCGCGGCGGAACCCGCTGTCGACCAGGATCGGGATGCGCCCCTTCACCGCCTCGGCGATCTCCGGCAGCGCATCGATGGTCGAGCGGCCCGAGTCCTCGCTGCGGGCGCCGTGGTTGGACACGATGATGCCGTCGAGCCCGGCCTCGGCGGCGAGCACGGCGTCCTCCCAGGCCAGAACGCCCTTGATCAGCACCTTCATCTTGGTGGTGTCGCGAATCCGCTTCAGATAGTCCCAGTTCATCGCGGACGACTGGGTGTTGCGCAGCCCGCTGATGTCCAAGCCCTGGAACATGGCACGGCCCTTGAGATTGGTCTGCAGGTTGGTGCGGTCATGGCAGGCGTTGCAGTCGCGCGTGTCGCCGGGCCGCAGCCGGAACAAGGTTTCCTGGTTGCGCCCGCCGCTGCGATCGACCGTCACCGCGACGGCGGTGCAGCCGGCTGCTTCGGAACGCTGGGTGATGGCCTTCGCCACCTCGAACTTGTTGGTGGCGTAGAGCTGCAGCCAGATCGGCGCGCCGCGCGCCTTGACAACCTCCTCGACGCCATAAGACGTCATCGTCGACATGATCTGCAAATGGTTGCCTACCTTGGCGGCGCGGGCGTCGGCGAGTTCGCCCTCGTCATGGAACGAGCGCTGGCCGCCGACCGGCGCCAGCACGATCGGCGAGTCGTACTTCGTGCCCAGGATGTCGACACTCATGTCGACCTTGCTGACGTCCACCAGGCGGCGCGGGCGCAGCTGGAACTTCAGGAAGTCCTCGCGATTGCGCCGCAGCGTCACCTCGTCGTCGATGCCCGACGCCATGTAGCCGAAATGCGCCGGCGGAACGTTCTGGCGCATCACCGGCTCGAAATCGAACACGTTGATGGCTTCCTTGGGCGTCTTGATCAGCCGCTTGGGATCGAGCGGACTCCACATCAGCGGATCGGGCAGCTTGGTGCCCGGCAGCAGCAGGTCGGCGAAGGCGGAACCGCCGCTCGCGGCGACCAGTGGGCTGGCGGCGAGGAATTGCAGAAAACGGCGGCGGCTTGCGGCTTGGATCTGCTCGGACGACATGGCTTGACCTCCCCAGGACAAGTTAGTGCCGGCGTCGCGAGTGTGTTGATCGTGCCCTTGCGGCCCGGCTTGGCATCAAGCCTACACCGCCCGCCCGGGCCGATGGAACGGGGGGTCCGGTCGCGCGGCGTGCAGGCCTCTGCTAACATTTTCCGCTAACAACAACGAAGCTCAGGGAGGCTGCGATGTCCGGTCGCTGGTTGCTGGTGCCGGCCGCGTTTGCGGTCATTGGATTGACGGCGCCCGGTGCCGTCACAGCGCAGCCGAAGCCGTCGCTCGATTTTGAATTCTACCGGAGCCGCGTCGAGCCGATCTTCCTCGCCAAGAAGGCCGGCTACACGCGCTGCGTGGTGTGCCACGCCGACGCCAACAACAATTTCAAGCTGGAACGGCTTTCCGCCGGCGCGACCGCATGGACCGAGGAGCAGTCGCGCAAGAACTTCGCCATGATCGCCAAGTTGGTGAACCCCGGCGACCTTCGACCAGCATCCTGACCACGCATCCGTTGGCGCCGGAAGCGGGCGGCCACGCCTATCATTCCGGCGGCCGCCAGTTCACCTCCAAGAACAACCGGGACTGGAAGGTCCTGGTGCAGTTCGTCAATGGAGCGACGCTCGCGGCCCCGTCGAAGAGGTAGCGGACGGCCGCGGCGTGTCGGATATCACCAGCGTGTTGATCCGCTTGGGCACTTCGCCGGCGCGGATCACCGCCTTTACCTTCATGCTCTGCGTGTCGATCGCGGTGACCGAGCGGATCGCGGCGTTGGACACGTAGATCGTCTTGCTGTCGGGCGTGAAGGTAACCCAGTTGGGCACCGAGGCGATCGGCCCGCGGCCCGGCAGCTTCAACGAGGGCAGCGCGACCTCGCCGGTCAGCTTGAGATCGGCGAGCGAATAGGAAAACACCGCGTTGTTGGGGATGCTGGTGACCCACAGCGTCTTGTTATCGGGTGCAACACCGAGGCCATGCGAAGGCGCGTGAGCGCGGCCGGCGTCGGTCTCGAACTCGACCAGCGTCTTCGGCAGCGTGATTCGGGCGACCTCCTTTCGCGTGGCGAAATCCACCACCGCAAAGCCGTTGAGGTCCGAGAGCTGGACGAAGATCCGCTTGGTCGAGCCATCCGGGTTGACGTCCATGGTCATGGGACGGATGCCCTTGCCCAGATCGACCTCCCAGCTCACCGTTTCCGTCGCAAGATCAATCACGCTGATGATGCCCGTCCGCAGCGAGCCGGTGATGACGTATTTGCTGTCGGGCGTCACATAGACATTGTGCAGGCGGCCCTTGACCGGAACGCTCTTCTTCAGCCGCAGCTCGGCCGGGTCGACGATGTCGAGCGCGCCATCGCCGCGCGCGATGCCGACCACGATGCGGCCGTCCCTGGCGACCGCAATATTGTTGGGCCGGTTGCTGAGCGGCACCTGGTGGGTCAGCCTGCCGGTCTTGCGATCGAACACGTCAAGCGTCGTTTCGGCCTCGTTGCTGACATAGACCCGCGCGCCGTCCGGCGAGAACGCGACGCCGTGCGCCGCCTCCGGCCCCTTGAACACCTGAACGACCTTGTTGGTCTTCGGATCGATGACATGGACGTTGTCGCCAGCGGCGTTGGTGACATAGACGCGGACCGTATCGGCGGAGGCCGAAAACGGCACCAGCGCCAGGGCGAGCCAGACATGCTTGAGCAGACGGGGGAGAATGGCCATCGGGGGCTCCTTCGGGAGCGGGAATCCACGGTGGTTAGCGTACGCCTTCCCAAGTGGTCGCGGAAGCGGGTGTCCGCCGGGGCACCCTCTATGGCAGCAGCACCACCGGCCCGGCATAGGACGCCGTCTCGGCGTCGCGGTGCGCGGACGCGGCGTCTGCAAGCGGATAGGTGCGGATCGTCGTGGTCTTCAGGATGCCGCGCGCGACCGCGTCGAACAATTCTGTAGCGAGTTGTCGAAAGCGCGCTGGTTCGCCCAGGAAGGTGCTGACGCCGACTCGGCTTACCGACAGCGAGCCCTTCAGCGACAGTTTGAGAATGTCGAGCGGCGGCACATGGCCCGACGCATTGCCGTAGTTCACGATCATGCCGAACGGCGCCATGCAGTCGAGGGACTTTTCAAACGTGTCCTTGCCGACACCGTCGAACACCGCGTTGACGCCGCGCGGTGCGATGCGTTTCGCCTCCTGCACGAAATCGACCTGACGGTAAAGAATGGCATGGTCGCAGCCGTGGTCCTTGGCGATGCGTGCCTTGTCGGCGCTGCCGACGGTTCCGATCACGGTTGCGCCGAAATGCTTCGACCATTGCACCATCAGAAGGCCGACGCCGCTGGCTGCTGCGTGCACCATGACGATGTCGCCGGGTTTGGGCCGATAGACGCGGTCGACGATGCTCGTGGCGGTCAGCCCCTTGAGCATCAAGGCGGCTGCCTGCTGGTCGGAAACGGTGGGGGGCAGTTTTACCAGCCTTGCGGCGACGACATTGCGTTGTTCCGCATACGCACCGGTGTTGAACGAAGAAATTGGAGCCGACGCCGCAATAGCCGACCCGGTCGCCGACCGCGACCTCGGTCACGCCCGCGCCAAGCGCTGTCACCACGCCGGCCGCCTCGTTGCCGAGGATGATCGGCATCGGCAGCGGCTCCTTCTGGTAGAAGCCGCCGCGCCGCACGTTGATGTCGGAAAAGTTGAGCCCGATGGCGGTGTGCCGCACTCGCGCCTCGCCGGGGCCGGGCGGCGGCTGCTCGATGTCCTCGAGGCGCATGACCTCGGGACCGCCGTGAGAATGGATGCGGATGGCCTTCATGGTGTTCCCTAGTGCCGGCTACCGGAAAAATCGCGGGCGAGCTTGCAAGCCGCCACGCGCACGTTGCGCGTCGTCCCCGGTGTGTTGCGGCTGCGGCCGATAAAGCGCGGGTCGCCGCCGGCGATGACAGCGCCGACCGCGGCGATGTCGCCGTTCGCGATCGCGGCAAGCGCAGTGTCCTGCGTGCCGCCATCAGGCGCATCGAGCAGCACGATGTCGGCGGCCTTACCCGGGCTCAGCAGCCCGGCGTCGAGGCGATAGACCCGTGCGTTGCTGCCGGTCGCGGCGGCGATACAGCGCTCGGGCGCGATGCCGGCCAGCGCCGCGAGATGGGAGATGGTGTAGAGCATGCCAAGCGGCATGACGCCGCTGCCGGTCGGCGTGTCGGTTGCGATGATGAGCCGCTCGAAGGCCTTGTGCCGCTCCGCCTGCGCCGCACACAGCAGCGCGGTGCGCAGATTGCCCGCGGTGCAGATCTGCAGTGCGATATCGCTCTCGACGATGATGCGTTCGAAATCCTTGTCGGGCATGGCGGTCGGCCCGCCGTTGATGTGGAACGACACGTGCGGCCGCAGCGCCAGCAGGTGGTCGCCGGTGATCGCGCCGGAGCCGGGGATCGACGATCCGCCGGTGTGGACCGTCGTGATCATGCCGTGTGCCCGCGCCGCCGCGATCAGCGGCGCATATTCGTATGGCGTTTTGAACGCGCCGAAGCCGGCCTTGGCAAGCCAGACGCCTTGTTTGGCGATCTCGCCGAGGTCGTTGCCCGATAGGCCGGGCTCAAGAATGACCGAGCCAGCGTGAACCGTCATGCCGCCCGGGCGGTAGTGCTCGAAGCACTTGTGGGCAGCAACCGCGAGCGCCTTCACGCCGTCGGCGTCGCGCGGCCGGCCGGGCACGTGCACCTCGGATGCGCTGATCGCGGTCGTGACGCCGCCGTGCAGGTAGCTTTCGAGATAACCCACGGTCTGTTGCCGCGGCGTGAAGTCGCCGAACGTGATGTGCACGTGCGAATTGATCAGGCCGGGAATGGCGGTGGTGCGATCGGCATCGATCACCACGTCGCAATCCTCGACCGCCTTCGCCGACGCCGTGCCGACCAGCACGATGCGATCGCCCTCGGTGACGATGGTGTCGCCGCCGAGCAGAGGCTCGTTCAGGTCACCTGAGACGATCGAACCGATGTTGACGATCGCGATGCGCATGCTTGCCCCATTGCCACGGCGGCATCGTATCGGGCCGAATCACAGTCGGAAACAGGCCGACGGCCTGGGCATCGACCGGGGTTGCAGCGGCGTGGAATGAGGCAATATACGAGGATCATGGCCACCGCCCGACCAAGCCGCGATGCCAAGCTCGCCGTCGAAGCGATGACGCCGCGCCAGGCGAAGCGCGAGCATGCGCGGCTGGAAGCCGAGATCAGGCAACACGACGAGGCCTACTACCAGAAGGATGCGCCGACCGTCACCGACGCCGAATACGACGCGCTGCGGCGGCGCTACGAGGCGATCGAGGCGCGGTTTCCCGATCTGCGCACCTTGGAGAGCCTGTCGCTCAAGGTCGGCGCCGCGCCCGCCCGCGGTTTCGCCAAGGTGCGGCACGCGGTGCCGATGCTGTCGCTGCAGAACGCCTTCAGCGAGGAGGACGTCGTCGAGTTCGTGGCGCGCATCCGCCGCTTCCTCAGCCTGAAGGACGACCAGCCGGTGGCGTTCACCGCCGAGCCGAAGATCGACGGCCTGTCGATGTCGTTGCGCTACGAGGACGGCGAACTGGTCCGTGCGGCAACCCGCGGCGACGGCAGCGAGGGCGAGGACGTCACCGCCAACGTCAAGACGATCGAGGACGTTCCACACAAGCTCAAGGGCAGGGGCCTTGCCGTCGCGGAAGTGCGCGGCGAGATCTACATGCTCAAGCATGACTTCCTGGCGCTCAACAAGCGCCAGGCCGAAGCAGGCGGCCAGATTTTCGCTAATCCACGGAATTCGGCCGCCGGCTCATTGCGTCAGAAGGATCCAGCCATCACCGCGTCGCGACCGCTGCACTTCTTCGCCTATGCCTGGGGCGAGATGGCCAGGATGCCGGCCGATACGCAGTCCGGCATGATCAAGTGGTTGGCCGACAGCGGCTTCAAGACCAACCCGCTGTGGAAGCAGTGCTCGTCGGTTGAGGAGATGCTCGCGTTTCATCACGAGATCGAAGGCAAACGCGCCCAGCTCGACTACGACATCGACGGCGTGGTCTACAAGCTCGACCGGCTGGACTGGCAGGAGCGGCTTGGGTTCGTGTCGCGAACGCCGCGTTGGGCGATCGCGCACAAGTTCGCCGCCGAGCGCGCCGCCACCATCGTCCGCGACATCGAAATCCAGGTCGGCCGCACCGGCGCGCTGACACCGGTCGCCAAGCTGGAGCCTGTAACCGTTGGTGGCGTGGTGGTGCAGAATGCCACTCTGCACAATCAAGACGAGATCGAGCGGCTCGGCGTGCGGATTGGCGACACGGTCGTGATCCAGCGGGCTGGCGACGTCATTCCCCAGGTGGTCGAGGTGGTGCCGGACAAGCCGCGCGGCGCCAAGCCCTACCAGTTTCCGAAGAAATGCCCGTGCCCGCTCAAGACCGAGGTGGTCCGCGAGACCATCGCCGGCGGCGAGGAGGGCGCGCGGGCGCATTGCACCGGCGAGTTCGCCTGTCCGTTCCAGCGCACCCAGCACCTGATGCACTTCGTGTCGCGCCGCGCCTTCGATATCGAAGGGCTCGGTGAGAAACAGATCGAGCTGTTCTACGAAAAGGGCTGGGTCAAGGAGCCGGCCGACATCTTCACGCTTCAAGCCCGTGACAAGACGATCAAGCTGCGCGAGATCGAAGGCTACGGCGAGACTTCAGTCCGCAACCTCTACCAGTCGATCGAGGCACGGCGCGAAATCTCGCTCGAACGATTCATCTACGCACTAGGTATCCGCCATGTCGGCGAAACCACCGCGGTCGCACTGGCTCGCGGCTACGGCTCCTGGCAGGCTTTCCACGATGCCTGCTTGAAGGTCGTCAAGGGCGACGAGGAGACGCGCGCCGAGATGGATGCGCTCGACCAGATCGGCGACACCGTGATCGACGCGATCGCGGACTACTTCGGCGAGACGCACAACCGCCGCATGGTCGAACGGCTGGTCGAACAGGTCACCATCCTCGATGCCGAGAAGCCACGCATGGATTCTGCCGTTGCCGGCAAGACCGTGGTGTTCACCGGCTCGTTGGAAAAGATGACCCGCGACGAGGCCAAGGCGATGGCCGAACGCCTGGGCGCCAAGGTCGCAGGCTCAGTGTCGAAGAAGACCGACTACCTGGTGGCCGGTCCGGGCGCCGGCTCGAAGCTCGCCGAGGCCAAGAAGCATGGCGTGAAGACGCTGACGGAGGACGAGTGGTTCGATCTGGTCGGCGCGCGCTAGCGCTGATCGATCACGGCATCGGCCTGGAACGTCTCGAGACTCGCCAGGCCTATCGCCAAATATCAACGGCGGCCGAAACGGAAGCCGAGGCCCATGCCACCGAAGCCCATGCCGCCGATTGCCGGCCGGACCGCCGGCTCTTCTTCGACGTGCCGCTCGACGGCCGCGGGACGCCGCTCGACGGCCGCGGGGCGCCGCTCGACACTGCGCTCCGTAACGCGCGACTTGCGAGGTTCCGGCTTGTCTGCCACGCAAGTGTTGCCGCGAGCCTGATAGCCGCGCCCGCATTCCACCGGGCACGCGCGGCCCTGGCGCTTCTGAAGCGTCGCAAGTGTGGTGGCCGACGGCGTATTGGCGTCGAAGTTGACCTTGGCGGCCTTGTTGATCCGGGCGACGGCTTGGCGCGTGCCGGCGCTCCAGTTGCCGTCCGCCTCACCGGCAAAGCAGCCCAGGCGGATCAGCTCAAGCTGGATGTTGCGCGCGAGCTCCGGCCGCGCGGTCGTCGCGGGGTCGGCAACGCTCGGCGTGGCAGCCGGCAGGGCCGCGACCACCGAGGCGGGCTTTTCGGTACCGCTGCTCGACGGGGGCGGCGAGGGAGAGGGAGGCAATGCCGCGACCGGCGCGGTGCTGCCAGCCGAGGATGCATTGGTAGCAGCCACCGGGCTTCCGGCCCCGCACAGACGCCGCTCGGCGAGACGGGCGAGTTCGGCGAAAACTCCGTTCGGGAACCGCTGCAGGTAGGCGCGGGTCGAACCGCAATCGTTGGACGACTGCACGGAATTCCAGAAAGCAAGCTCGAACGCGCGCTCGTCCATCGACGGCGCCGGACTGGTCGTCGGCACTGGCGCCAACGCCGTGGCTGCAGGCGCGGTTGCGGCGTTGGTCTGGGTCAGCTTGGGCGCTTCCGCCTTCGCAAAGTAGAAGGTGCGAGTCATGTCGCTGAGCTGCTGCGGGCGCTGCTCATTCCTGGTGATGCGCCGCACTTCGGCCGCGACGTCCTTGAGCATCACGGAAACCTCAAGGCCGGGCTTCGGAAGGTATTTGAGCAGCGCTGACGTGAACGGGCTGTTGCGATCAGCCCCATCGGCGGCCTCTTGTCCGGGCGCGGCGGCGAAAGCGATCAATGTGTCGCGACCCGTCGGTTCGACCCGGGCCAAGCCGCGTCCCATATTCGCGCTGCGCTTCGTGACGGCCAGATTCTGCCTCAGCCGGTCGCTTAACGGATTGTTGCGGCACGCGTCGAGGAAAATCAGATTCGTCGGAACCTTCGACTTCATCAGCGCGATGATGGAGTTGAGCTCGATAGCCTCCGAGGAAACCAGGAATTCGCTTTCCAGCCTGGCATTGACGGAGACGAGGTAATTCCGCTCGTTGATCTGCACACCGTGCCCTGCATAAAACAGCAGGCCGACGGTCGCGTCGTCGAGCTGACGGGCAAATTGGTCGATGGTCTTGGCGAACTGCTGTTGATTCAGATCGAGGCCGAGCAGGACTTCAAAGCCGAGCTCCTTGAGTGCCGCCGCCATGTCGCTGGCGTCGTTGCGTGGATTGCGCAGCGTTCCGGCTTGCGAGTAGTTCGAGTTTCCGATCACCAAGGCGATCCGGCGCTCGGCCTTAGCCTCGGGCACGAAGGCCGCGGTCATGATCAGAAAGAGCGAAAGGACGAGGAAACGCAAAATCATCGTGACCTCCATCAGCGTCTTCCTGCGGCACCAGTCCGCAGGTCATTCGTGCTTTATGGACTCGCACCTTCGAGAAGGGAGCCTATGCTTTCGTCGCCAGCGCCCCTGGTCCGGTTCACTGGGGCGCGCCGCCGGAAAGCCGCTGGAATCTCCCCTAACAACCGACGTCGTCACACTCAAACGCTAATAGCTTGCGCGCCAGCAAGACGTGATGGCCATCACAAAAAGGTCGATTTCCACGGCAACGCCGCCGCGCCATCGCCGCGATATTATTGCTGCAGCTGGCGCGGCCGAACCGGGGCAGCTCGATCGGAGCGCCGGTGCGATACAACCGACTACTGAAACGCCACCCGCAGGAACCGCAGCATCTGTGGCGCTGCCTGCGAGCCATAGCTGCCCGGCTCTTCGACCGGGTCGCTGGCCCAGAAGTGGCCCGAGCCGGGCACCACGATCGTGCGCGCAAAGAACCCCGCCTGCTTGAGCGCGTTGAGAAACACCTCGCCCTGGGTCTTCGGATCGACGATGTCGTCGTTGGTGCCATGGATGAGCAGGAAACGCGTGCCGGTCTTTTCGCGCTTGTCGATGGTGGCGTAGCTGGTCGGCGACGCGTCGAAGTAAGCGCGGCGGCTTTGCATCGGCGTCATGCCGATGAACTTCTCGGTGATCTGATCGCGCGGCCGCGACAACTGGTCGTGATGCCACTGCGCGTGCATGTCATAGACGCCGTAGAAGCCGATGACGGCCTTGACGTTGGAGGGCGTCGCGGCGTGTGGATCGTTGCGGTATTCGGTCGAGAACAGCGGATCGTCGCCGGCCAACGCCACCAGCGCCACCAGATGCGCGCCGGCCGAGTTGCCGATCAAGCCGATGCGATCCGGATCGATGTTGAGCTGCGCCGCATTGGCGCGCGCGTACTGCACCGCGGCTTTGACGTCGTAAACCGCGGCCGGGTAGGTCTTGGCGCCGGGCTTCGACAGCCGGTAGCTGATCGCGAACAATCCGATACCGTGTTTGGCGAGGTACGGCCCCCAGAAGCGATAGCTGGCGCGGCTGCCTGCCTGCCAGCCGCCGCCGTGGGCCGCGATCAGCATCGGCGCCTTGTCGTGGCCCTTGGGCAGATAGAGGTCGCCGGCCAGCTTGATGCTGTCATGCTCGACATACTCGACGTTGGTGCGCGTCACGACTTCGTAGGGTTGAGCCGTCGCTCCCGTGCTGATCGCCACCAACGCAAGCGCACACAGTCCCAGCAAGTTTCTCATGGCCGTCGCCTCCCTGATCGAAGGCATCAACCATAGGCCGCGGCGGGCCGGAGCGGGAGTAGGGTCATAGCGCATGTTCCGGCGACGCGTGGTTTCGCTAACGCACTCCGCCCTTGTTCACCACCGGCCCGGTGTATGCTTCCATCCGCTTGCGCAGATCGGCGATCAGCTTGTCCTCGATCATGAATTCGCGAAACGCGTTGGCGATCTTGTACGAGGCCAGCGGTTTCAGCCCTTCGGGCGGCGGCACGTCGGCGCGGGACGAGAAAGTGCCAAGCCGGCTCTGCTGTTCCTTGGCGAGGAACCAGGTGAGATAGAGCTTGGCGGCGTTGGAATGCGGCGCGTCCTTGAAAATGCCGCCGGTCAGCGTGAACACCGGCGTCTCGTCCGCCTCGGAAAACACCAGCTCGATCGGCGCACCGCTGCGCCTGATCGCCGTCGTGGTCGAGTTGGTGGCGTCGAGCGTCGCGATGTTCTCGCCGCTCGCGACGCTGCGCGACACCGGCAGATGGCCCTGCACGAAGTTCGGTTTGTTGGCCATATAGCGGTCCATCCACGACCAGCCGTATTTCTGCACAATCAGATGAAACAGGTAGAGGGCTGCATCATCGTCGTGCGGATAGACGCTGATCAGCTTGCCCTGGAACATCGGCTTGAGGAAATCGAGTGCCGACTTCGGCACGTCCTCGGGCTTCACCAGCTTGGTGTTGTAGGCATAGCCGATGGCGTTGGCGCTGAGCGCCATGTAAGCGCCGTCGGGGTCTTTGAAGTTCGGCAGGATGGCGTCGAAGCCCTCGGGCTTGAACGTCAGCAGCTTGCCTTGCCGCTTCCAGGCGACGAAGTCTTGCACGGTCTGGAAGAACGCCATGCTGACTTCCAGCTTCTTGTCGGCGATCTGCTTCTCAATGCGTTCGTTGAGCACATTGCTGAAGCCGCCGGTCACGGTGACGGTGATGCCGGGAAATCGCTCCTGGAATTGTTTGACGCGGGCCTCGTGTGGCGCTGCCGGTCCGCCGGCATAGAAGTGCAGTGCGCCTTCCAGCTTGGCTTTCCGGTAGAGCTCGTCGAGCGTCTCGGCGCGAGCGGGCGACAGCAGCGCCAGTGCAAGAACGAATGGCGATGCACGACAAATCGACAATGCAATCATGATCGGAGTCCCCGGCGATCCCCGACGATAGATCATAGCGCGGTCGGTTGGCAGGCCCGGCGGCGGCGCTACAACGTGATCACCTGGTCCGGCATCTTGCCCGACAGCGCCTTGTAGAGGTCGGGGAAGCATCCTTCCGCGTCCGCGCAATCGTCGCCCTGGATCGCCAGCGGCGCCGCACGGTTGCGTCGCAGGCCGCGTTCCAAGAGCTCGCTGACCGTCATTCGCGGCGCGGCGCAGCAGGGCAGGCGGCAGGTCGCGGTCATTTCAGTTCCAGCGCAGCAACCATTTTTCCAGCCGGCCGCTGATCGCGAAGATCACCAGCACGACAACCATGATCAGGAATACCAAAGCCATCATCAGCGCCGCGTTGTAGGTGCTCTGCGCGAACGACAAGAGGTAGCCGAGCCCGCGGCTGGCGGCGACGAACTCGCCGACGCAAGCTCCGGTGAAGGCAAAGCCGATCGCGACCTTCAAGCTGCCCAGCACCCAGGCGGTGACTGCGGGCAGATAGACGTGGCGCACCAGGTCCACGCGGGTGCCGCCCAGCGTCACGATCCGCTCGACCAGCCGGCGGTCCACTTGGCGGATACCGGTGAACACCGTGAAGAAGATCAGCACCGCGACCAGGATGAATGACAGCGCTACCTTGGAGGCGAGGCCGATGCCGAGCCAGATCACAAACAACGGGGCCAGGATCACGCGCGGGATGGCGTTGAGCAGCGTCATCACCGGTTCGAGCAATTCGGCGATGAGCGGAATGAGCGCTGCGAGTACGCCGAGCAGGATGCCGACCACAATGCCGAGCGCCAGGCCGCCGAGCGCCGCGCCAAAGGTCGCTTCTAGATGTGTCCAGATGCTGCCGGTGCCGAACAGCTCCACGAGCGCGTTGCCGATCTGACTCGGCGTCGGCATGTAGAGCGGGTTGAGCATGCCGGCATAGCCGGCGCCTTCCCACAGCGCGAGCAGCACGGCGAGCGCCGCGAATTGCCGAATCCACGCATAGGACGGGTTGAGCGTCATCAGGCCGCCTCCGCCGCTTCGCGGCTGACTTCGCGCGAGAGGTCGTTCCACAGCCGTTCGTAGAGCGGGGCGAACGCCGGATGCAGGCGCGCCTGCATCACGTCGCGCGGGCGCGGAATTGGCACCGGATAGGATTGCGTGATCCGCGCGCGCGGTCCCTGCGACAGCAGGTAGACCACGTCGGAGAGCGCCAGCGCCTCCTCCAAGTCATGCGTCACCAGCAACACGCTGATGCGCTCGCGTTCGACCAGCGCCACCACGTCCTGGATGATGCGGGCGCGGACGATGGCGTCGAGCGAGGCGAACGGCTCGTCCATCAAGAGGAGCTTCGGCCGCAGCGCGAGCACCTGGGCGAGCGCCACGCGCTTCCTCTGTCCGCCGCTGAGATGGCGCGGAAACCGGTGCTCGAAGCCGGCGAGCCCGAGCCGCGCGAGCCAGGCATCGGCTTCCTTGAGCGCGGCCTGGCGCTCCATGCCATGAAAGCCCAGCCCCAGCGCGACGTTGTCGCGTGCCGTGCGCCACGGCAGCAATGCGTCGTCCTGGAACAGGATGCCGAGCTCGGCCGGCGCGACTTCGCTCTCGACCGTGCCGGCGAGCGGCGTCTGCAGCCCGATCACGGCGCGCAGCAGGCTCGACTTGCCTGAGCCCGAGGGGCCGACAAGGCTGACGAACTGGCCTTCGCCAACCTCCAGGCTCGCGCCTTGAAGCACCGGCGTGGCACCGTAGGAAATCGATAGGTCGCGGACGCGCAGGACCTAGCCCCCGACCACCGTGGTGTCGTGCAAGCCGCTGACGTCGGCGTTGGCGGCGACCAGGCCCGCGATCTTGAGCGTTTCCGCGACCCGCCGCGCCGCCGGAAGGTCGATCTTCACGCTGTCGGGGTAGAGCGAGTCCTTGTAGCGCGCCAGCACGTTTTCGAACTGCTTCACATCGGCGCCAGCGAACAGCTCGCGCGGAAACGCCCTGACCATCTGCTCCGGCGGCATCTTCGGCATCGCCTTGAGTGCGTCGTCGAGACCGCGCGCCACCGCCTGCATCTCGGCGCGGCGCGCTTCCATCTCCTTGGCGCGGACCGAAACACCCATGAACTCATAAGCGCCGCCGAGATGCTTCTGCGCATCGTCGCTGTCCATGGCGTTGACCAGGACACGGGCGCCGGCGCCGCTCAATAGCGTCAGCGCCGGTTCCTGGACCAGGCCGGCGTCGACCTGACCCTGTCGCAAGGCTTCAAGAATGTTGACCCCCAGCGTTGCGAACCGGACCTTGCCGTGGTCGGCATTGGCCTGCTTGAGCAGGAACAACAACAGCGCGTGATCGGCGTTGCCGAGCGCGGACACCCCGACCGTCTTGCCTTCGAGCTCCTTCACTTCGCGGATGGTCTCGGCGGTCTTCGGCGCGGTTGCCAGCGCGAACAGCGGCAGGCGGCCGGTGGTAACGAAGCGCCGGATATCGGCGCCCTTGGCATAAGCTTGCATGGCGACGTCGAGCGAGGTCGCGCCATAGTCGACCGCGCCGCTGACCAGCGCCTGGATCGCAGCGTTGCCGCCGCGGAAGTAGACGATCTCGGCGTCGAGCCCATGTTGGCGGAAATAGCCGAAGGCGCGCGCCACCTCGTAGGGCGGGGCGCACAGGAACTGGCTGCAGAACGAGATGGTGATCTTCTTGAGCGGCGGGCTTTGCGTGGCCGCCGGACCGGCCGAGCCGAGCACGCCGGCGACCGCGCCGACGCCCTGCAGGATCGAGCGCCGTGATACGTCGGGCTGCGCGAAATCGGATCGCCGCATCCCCGATTTCGGGACCAGTGCCGATTCCTCGTCGCAACAGCCCATTTCGATCTCCTTGAGCCAAATGGCTTAACTGGCGCGGAACCTAGCCGTTGAACGTCGGCCGTCAATGATCGCGATTATTTTTCTCCTGAGGCAATCGCCGCAAGAATAACGTTCCAAGAACGGGGTCGATCCCACAATCCTATTGGTTGCGACGGTGCAGCATGGCGAACGACAGGGCAAGCGCCAGCACCACCAGATCCATCAGGACCGCCATCGGCAGCGCGGAGGTCGCATCGCCAAGCAGGGCGGCGGCGTATTGCACCAGCGCGGCGCCCAGCGCCATCTGGGTGCAGCCGATGATGCCGGCGGCCGTGCCTGCGGCTTGCGGCCGCACGCTGGTCGCGCCGGCGATTGCACCGGGCAGCAGCAGGCCGTTGCCGAGCGAAATCACCATTTGCGGACCGAACACGATGATGGGGCCGAAGTCGTCCGCGCCCCATGCCAGCGCGGTGGCCAGCGCAACGCCGGCGATCTCGAGCGCGATGCCCCAGAAAATCAGCGGATGGATGCCGTGCCGGGTCGCCAGCCGTGACGCGATGAAGTTGCCGGCCATGTAGCCGATCGAAGACGCCGCGAACCACACCCCATACTCGGCGGAGGTGCGGCCCATCAGTGTGACAATGACGTGCGGTCCGCCGCCGAGAAAAACGAAAAACGTGCCTGAGCCGAACGCGCCGATCAGCACGTAGCCGATGAACGGGCGGCTGCGCGCTAGTGCCGCGAGGTCGCGCCGGAACCCCTCGCCATGCCCAGCCGGCACGTTGAGGCCCCGGGTTTCCGGCAGTGTGATCGCGGCCCATGCAACCACTGCTAGCGTGGTGAGTGCCGTGAACAGAAAGATCGATTGCCAGCGAAAGAACGTCTCCAGCAATCCGCCGATCAGCGGGCCCAGGGTCGGCGCCGCGACCATCACGGTCGCCACCAGGCCGAGCACCGAGGCGGCGCGATCGCGGCTGAACAGGTCGCGGATGATGGCGCGCGCAACCACGATGCCGGCGGACGCTCCGATCGCCTGCAGGATGCGCGCGACGATCACGCTCTCGATGGTCGGCATGACGATCGCCATCAGACTCGCGAGCACGGTCAACGACAGCCCGCCGAGCATGACCGGGCGGCGGCCGAACCGGTCCGACAGCGGGCCCATGACGAGTTGTGCGACCGCGAGCCCGATCAGGAACAGCGTGATGGTGAGCTGCATGGTGGTCGCCGGCGTGCCGAACTGATGCGACAGCTCGGGCACGGCGGGCACCAGGATGTTGAGCGAGGTCGGGCCGATCGCCGTCGTCGCCATCAGGAGCAGCAACAGGCCCCACGGCGTCTGCCGGCGCGTCGTGTCGCGCAGCGTCGTTGCGGTGCGGTCGTCCACGTCGTGGCCTCAGGCCTGTCCCAGCGGCCGGGTGGCCTCGTCGAGCCAAGGCCGCGTCTCCGGCCCGACCAGCGGCACCAGCGCCTCCGCCACCTTGGCGTGGTAAATTTCGAGCCAGGCATATTCGTCGGATGAGAGCATCGACGTGTCGATCAGCCGCCGGTCGATCGGAACAAGCGTGAGCGTCTCGAACGTGTTGAGCGGCTTCTCGCCGCCTTCCGCCGATGGTGCCTCGACCACCAGCACCAGGTTCTCGGTGCGGATGCCGTAGGCGCCCGCCTTGTAGTAGCCCGGCTCGTTGGACAGGATCATGCCGCGCTTGAGCGCGGTGTTGCCGAGCTTGGAGATGCGCGGTGGCCCTTCGTGCACCGACAGATAGCTGCCGACGCCGTGGCCGGTGCCGTGGTCGAAATCGAGCCCATGCTCCCACAGCGGCGCCCGCGCGAATGGGTCGAGCTGTGCGCCGGTCGTGCCGTCGGGGAACACCGCGCGGGTCAGCGCGATATGGCCCTTGAGCACCAGCGTGAAGCGCTCGCGCATCTCCTGGGTGGGTTCGCCGACCGCCACCGTGCGTGTAATATCCGTGGTGCCGTCTTCGTATTGGCCGCCGGAGTTGATCAGGAACAACTCACCGGGCGAAATCCTGCGATTGGTGGCTCGCGTCACGCGATAGTGCACGATGGCGCCGTTCGGTCCCGATCCGGAAATGGTGGGAAACGAAATGTCCTTGAGTGCCCCGGTGTAGCGGCGGAAGGTTTCCAGCGCCTCGACCGCGTCGATTTCGGTGAGCTGACCGCTTGGCGCCTCCTGGTCGAACCAGGCGAGGAAGCGGGCCATGGCGGCGCCGTCGCGGCGCTGCGCCTCACGCGCGCCTTCGATCTCAACCGGGTTCTTCACCGATTTCATCAGCGCGATTGGATCGCTGCCCCGCGTCACCCGGCCGCCGGCGCCGCTGACGACGCGGGCCAGGGCGTCGGCGCCGGTCGCCTGGTCGAGCCGGACCGTACGTTTCGCGATGCCGAGCGCGGTCAGGTCGCGGATGAAGCTGCCGGGCTCGCGCACGGCGGCGAGCTCCTCGATCTTGTGACGGACCGCGTTGGAGAGCTTGTTGCTGTCGATGTAGAGCGTCGGGCGGCCGTCTTGCGGCACGATGGCGAAAGCGAGCGCAATCGGTGTGTGCGCGATGTCGGCGCCGCGAATGTTGAAGGTCCAGGCGATATTGTGCGGATCCGACACCACCAATGCGTCGGCGCGCAGCGCTGCAATCTCGGCGCGGATGCGCGTCAGCTTGGAGTTGGCGTATTCGCCGGCGTAACGGAAGTCGTGCAGCGTCACCGCGCCGGATGGTGGCGCCGGGCGGTCGCTCCATAGCGCGTCGAGCGGATTGGGTTCGATCGGCACCGTTGTTGCGCCGGCGTTGGCGCAGGCCTTGGCCAGGCGTTCGGCACCGTCCGTGGTGTGCAGCCACGGGTCGTAGCCGAGCTTGCTGTCCTTCGGCAGATTGGCTTCGAGCCACTGTTCGGGTGACGTTTCGGCCGTGGGTACGATTGCAAACAGCGTCGGATCGATCTGATCCTTGGCTTGCAAGGTGTAGCGGCCATCGACGAACAGCGCGGCGCGGTTGGCAAGCACGATCGCAACGCCGGCCGAGCCGGTGAAGCCGGTGAGCCAGGCAAGCCGCTCCTCCGAGGGCGGTACGTATTCGTTCTGCTGGCGGTCGGCGCGGGGCACGACAAAGCCCGCGAGCCCGCGCTTTTCCAGGTCGGCGCGCAACGCCGCCACCCTGGGCCCGGTGGCCGCGCGTTCAGGATCGTCGAACGACTGGAAGCGGGCCTCGAACATTGGAGGACTTTATGGACGGGCTCGGAGTGGGGCAACGGCGGCTTTATTTAGGCAATTTGCTCTCTATATGCACTGCAAAAATGAGACTCACGAGCAACTGATCGCTGCAATTGATCGATGCAATCAAGAAACTGAATTTATCTTTTATTTTCTTATGGATAGCATAAGACCTATGCACTGAAGCGGCTACCCGAATCGGGCCGCGCCGCCTATGTTGCATTGCGGAAAAGCGGTGTAGCGAGGGGATCTGCTGCCGGCTTTTCGAGAAGATACAAGGAGAATCCCCATGGCCACGACGACAACCTATTCCCCCGCCTACGGTTCTCGCAGCGCCGCTGCGCCGAAGCGGAAGGGCCTGTTGCAGCGTTTCGTTGACCGCATGGTTGAGGCGCGGATGCGCAAGGCTGAAGCGTTCATCCAGCAGCACAGCCACCTGATTCCGCGCGAACTGGAAGAACAAGCCGGCTGGAAGCTCACCGAGCGCAGCGAAGATTCGCTGCCATTTGTCCGCTAGGCCCGCGATTCAAAGGCGGAAATCGGTTCCGACACGATTATACCGCCAAAGACCAGACCGGTCGGCGTCTCGCTGTCCTCCCCGGGCGGGAACCGGCTGGTCTGCGTCCCATGCGGCACAGGAAATAGACCCATGCAACGCCGCACTCTCTCTTTGGGATTGGACTGGGGTTATACCGGTCACGGGCGCGTCGAGGGGGCACGGAGAAGCACCATGGTCGATGCTTTGACCCAACGCAGTCTATTGCTGCGAATTCTCGACGTGCTTGCGGAATGGCAAATGCGTCAATCGCTGCGCGCAATCTGCCGCAGCAAGAGGCGCCACACGTAATCCTTGAGCATGATCTGATCCGACCTGCCTTCGCGCGCCGAAGCGTCAAGCCAACATGGCGACTGTGCTGGCGCCTCGCGCAGGTGGGAAACCGGGTACCACTTTTCGGGGTCATGCTTCAGCTGCGGCTCGCCGCCACCATCACCAGCGTCATCCATTCATCGAGCGCAATGCGGCGCTCTAGCATCAGACCTTGCGAGCGATAGGCCGCGATCGCAGCACTCGACTGCGTCGCCAGCACGCCGGACAGCACCACGCGTGCGCGCGGCGACAGGCTGCGGGCGAGCGGCGCGGCTAGCCGCTGCAGCGGCGCAAGCAGGATGTTAGCGAACACCAGATCGAACGGGGCGCGCGTAACGACCTCCGGCGCGGTGAGACCTGCGGCCTGTACAGTCTCGACCAGCGCGCCGACGCCGTTGTTGCGGGCATTACCGCGTGCGGCGCGCACCGCTCCGGGATCGATGTCGGTGGCGAGCACCGGCATGCGCAGTAGTTTCGCGGCCGCGATCGCGAGCACGCCGCTGCCGGTGCCGAGGTCGAGCACATGCCGTGGCCGCCGGTAGCGGGTCAGCGTATCGAGCGCAATCAGGCAGCCGCGCGTGGTGGCGTGGTGGCCGGTGCCGAATGCGGTTGACGCTTCGATTTCGATCGCGATCCGGTTTCGCGGCACATGGGCGCGGTCATGGGCGCCGTGCACCACAAAGCGGCCGGCACCGACCGGCTTGAGGCCGGCAAGGCTCGCCTTCACCCAGTCCTGCGCCGGCACGTCTTCCACAACGAGCATTCGCGCCAGCGCCTCGCTTGAGGCTCGCGCGATCATGGCGCGCAACGCCGCGGGCTTCGGCCGCGCGGCGAAATGCAATTCCACCCGCCAGCGCCGGTCGGGTTGCTCGAAGGCGGAGCAGACCGCCTCGACCGGGTCGAGCTGCTCGGCCATTTGCGCGGCGATGCGCTGCGCCGGCGCCGCCGCGGCGACCAGCCAGGCGACATAAGTGGTGCGGTGTTTGGGATTGGTTTGCGACTTGGTCACAGGTCTTTGTGCACCGGGACGGCGTCAGTCGTCACGGCATTGTCCACAATTTGCCCCCAGGCTTATCGAACGGACTGTGACATAGTTCGCGCTGTTTTGCGGGTGAGTTTTCCACCGCCTTGGAGTGTTTCGCCATGGATGCTGCTGACAAGACCGCCTGCGCCGAATTGGTCCAAGCCTGGGGATTTGCCCGCGATCAGGGCCGCTGGGCGGACCTCACCGACATCTTCCATCCGGACGGCCGCATTCATGTGTCTTGGTTCATGGGCGCCTATGCGGATTTTGTCGAGCGGTGCCGGCAGAACCATGGCCGCACCAAGTCGAAGCATCTGCTCTGGCCGGCGCGCGTCACGATGAACGGGAGCCGCGCGCTGTCGGAGTGCAATGTCGCCATCTTGGTCCGCCAGACTATCGACGGCATTGAGGTTGATCTGACGTCGTATGCCCGGTTCGTCGACCGGATCGAGCAGCGCGACGGCCGCTGGCGCATCGCCGAGCGCGCCACGATCTACGAGCAGGACCGGCTTGATCCGGTGCTGCCGTCTCCCGCGTTCGACGCGCTGATGCAGGGCGCCGACACCGCGCGGTTTCCGCCGCCCTATCGCTACATGGGCTATCGCGTCGAGGCGGCCGGCCGCTCGTTGGCCGAGCCGGTGCATTATGACGGACGTGCCGAGACTGAGGCGCTCAAGGCGCGCTACGCCGCCTGGCTAACGGGATGATCAAGCCGCCGGCGCCGCACCCTCTCCCGCACGGGAGAGGGTGAGCGCGCGGGTCGGCCGGCGCCTATTTCAACTTGTCGGCGATCTTGTCGATGCCGGCCTTGACGCAGGCTTCGTCTTTCTCGCCGCCGGGAGCACCAGAGGCGCCGACCGCGCCGACCACCTCGTCGCCAATCTTGATCGGCAACGCGCCCCGCCCGGTGGTGATGTTGGACAGGAAAACCGCGCCGAGCTGCGGGTTCTTTTTGAAGCGCTCCTCCATCTCGCCCGATGCAATGCGGAAGGTGCGCGAGGTGTAAGATTTCTTGAAGCTGTTCTCCATGGTGTGCGGGCCGGTGCCGTCACCGCGCAACTGCACCAGCACTTCGCCGTTGCGGCCGACCACCGTGACTGACACCGCAAAGCCATTTTGTTTGCACGTTGCGATGGATTCAGTGGCGATAGCGAGCGCACCTTCGAGCGACAGGTCCTTGCGCGTGAGCGTCTGTGCGGACGCGGGCAGTGCGATCGCACAGGCGAGGCCAGCGAGCGCCAGGCGAGAGATGGACGCAGACATAGTTTCACTCCTCCCCAGATAGGCCGCTCTGATCGGCGGCGGCAGGCGCAAAGCATATCGCGGCGCAGCCTGGTTTGTCCCGGCTCAAACACGTGTGCTTGGGCAAGCAAAACCGCCGCCCGGTGCGGCGGGCGGCGGTTGGCAGCGTGCAGCGTAGGGAGTCCCCCGCTACGGCCGCATGCCGCAGAGTGCTTGTCCGGTCTCGTACGCACCGCCCACGCATACCGTGGCGCGGCGATAGTACGGACGGTCGTAGCCGCCATAGGGATAAGGCTCGGCGTAGTAGCCGCCGTTGTAGTAGCCACCGTTATTGTAGCCACCGTTGTAGTAGCCGCCGTTATTGTAGCCGCCGTTGTAGTAGCCGCCGTTGTTGTAGCCGCCGTTGTTGTATCCGCCACCGTAGTAGCCCTGCGGGCCGTGGCCGTAGGCCGGATATTCCCGATACGAGACCGGGTATTCCGGTCCGCGTTCGTAATAAACCGTGCGGCCGTAGCCGTTTCCGCCGTAGCCGTTGTTGTACCCACCGTAGCCGTTTCCGCCGTAACCGTTTCCACCGTAGTAGCGCCCGCCGTTGATATATGTCGTCGAATTGTCGACGTAGGTCGGCGCGGTCTCGATCACCGGCGTTTGCACGATGGGCGCTTGATAGATCGGCGCCGCTTGCACGACTGGAGCCTGATACACTGGGGCGGTCTGCACGATCGGCGCTTGATACACCGGTGCCTGATAGATCGGCGCGGTCTGGTAAGTCTGTGGTGCGACCACCGTTGGCGACGTTACGATAGCCGGCGGCCCAGACTGCACGACGGCACCGACTGGATAGTAGCCGCCCTGACAGCCGTAGCAGGCGGCCGCGGGGCCGGATCCAAACGACACGAACAACGCCGCGATCGACGCGGCAGACGCGACAACGCGCATTTTACTGGCCTCCTTGACGCCACATCAGAAGAGGCAAGTATCCTAGCGCGATTTCGCTCCCTCGTTAACCATATATGTGCATGTAATCACGAATATTTTTTGGCCTCGAATGCCCCATTTTGGGGCGCTTTTTAACCCCTGGAATCAAGGGATTGGCTTGCCCCGCACATCGGCCGCGCGTTCGATCTTAATCAGCACGCCGATGCCCTTGTCCGCGCCGTCATGGGTTTGTTCGCGCGGCGTCAATTTCTGAAAGATGGCCTCGCGCAGCGGCCCGCTCTCGTGAAGCGCGGCGGTGCCGTAGAAGCGCAGGAATCCGCTTTCCAGCACGCCGTCGCGCTGCGCCTTGAAGTTGGCGTACATCACCACCACGCGCTGGTCGTGGCCGAGGTTTTGTAGCGCCTGCTTTTTCGAGCGCTCCCAATAGGCGAGGTGATCGTCGTCGTAGACCAGCATGCTCCCCTTCGGCGAGATGTTGGGTCCATTGGGGCCGGCGGTCGCCAACAGGCATGGCGCGCCGTCGACCCAAGCATTGTAGATAAGATCCTTCACCTTCTGGCTGATCGGCATAGCAAATGTCCTCCGCGCGTCGCGCCCTGGTCATATCGACGCCACCATTGTTGCCTAGGGTGCGGCTGGTCAGCAACGACTGACCTTTCACCCCATAACATCGTCGGGAAACGCTCTGGGATCGCACCTCAGAAGGAGACGTCTTCCATGTTGCTCACCCACCTTGTCGCGTTGTTGCGCAGGTTGTTCCGCAAATCGTTCGACGCCATGGTGGAAGCGAGCGAGTTGCGCCGCCAGATGGCGCGACGCTATCCGCACATGGAGGAATAGCGTTGGAGGAGCAGGCCCGCGTGACGCGTCATTCCGGCGGCAGCAGCGTATCGGGACGCCGCGCGGACGCTTCGGCGACGCTGTGCCGCACTGGCGCCCCCTCTTGCCCCCTGGAGTGGACCGACGAGTGCTGGAAACGCCGCGGCCACGCGCAGATCCGCGGCGGCTCGCCCTCGCGTGCCATGCGGAATGTGTGCGGCTCGAGCCCGGGCGTCGATGCGACTGGGCGCGGCTCGGGCTCGGGCGCCGATGCGACGGGGCGCGAGTTACAGCTCGCCAGCGCGTAGCCGGCGTCGTGGGCCGGCGCCGCGTCGCTCGCCGGCGGAGGCGCGAGCTTGTAGGTGGTGCGGCCGGAGCTCACCAGGATGATGACCAGCAGCGCGGTGAAAATGAACGCGGCCGGTACACGCGCCGAATTCAGATGGGACATGGTACCCCCCGCTGCAATTCTTCGCGCACGCACGGCGTGTACTCAAGCGTTCGTTTTATCGGGTTGCGTGACTGGTTAAAGTCCTCTTGCGCGATTCGACGAGTCACGGAACGGCTTGATTTTTTCGCCGCGGCAGCGGACGCAGCGACGCGCGCGATATTGCCAAAAGGTTATCGTGGCGCCGGCCATCCCCAACGTCCACAGCCAATCGCCCTAATTGTTCGCGCAAGACTTGTCCTGCAACGGGCAGGGCCCGGCCATCATAGGGTGCGCTGACATTCCTCCGCGGCTCCCCATATGTCAGCCAAGGCGAGCTGGAGGTGCCATGTCGAAGCCCGTGGTCGTGTCCATTCCCCATCGGCTTGGCCGTGACGAAGCGGCGCGCCGCATCAAGGACGGTTTCACGCGCGCCGGCCACCGTTTCGCCGGCATTCTGACCATTTCGGAGCAGGCTTGGACCGGCGACCGGCTGACTTTCCGCGCTAATGCGCTCGGCCAGGAGGCCTCCGGCACGCTCGACGTGCTGGACGACCAGGTGATCGTCGCAGTCAGTCTGCCGTGGCTACTCGCCAAGATTGCCGAGAAGCTTGCGCCGGCGATCCGCCGCGAAAGCACGCTGATGCTGGAAAAGAAGTGAACGCATCGTGCTCTGGCGCGTTGTCTTTAAACGGCGAGCCCTCCGGCCGACCGGATCGGTCCGCCAACGGAGGCATTTCATGTGTGATTACAGCCTCGAGAACGTGCTGTCGCGGCCCGCGGCGGTGGCCGACCGGCTGGTCAGCACGACCTTTTCCAACACTATCACCCGCGGCTTCGCGGCCGCGGACGACATCAACGTGGCGGTGTGCCTGCTGCCCGGCACCGAGCTCGCGTTCGACCGCGAGGTCGAATACGACCACCCGGTGACGCACCGGCGCACCAAGGCCGGCGCGGCGACCGCGCGGTTCCGCGAGATCGACCGCTACGACGCCTATGCCCACCACGACGCATTGGAGTTTCCCGACGGGCTGATCGTGCCGCTCACCCGGCTCGTTCCGGGGCAGCGGGCGAGTGTGCTGCAGCTGCCGGCGGTTGGCGTGGAGCAGAAGGCGGTGACCACGCAGCCGGCTGGAGTTGCAGCGTCAACGTCGCCGGTGCGTGAGACGATCCGGTAACCGGACCTTGCCGTAGACACGTGGAGGCGGGACATGGCGGACGAAGTGACCTTCGACGCCCATGTCCGGCCATGACGGCCCCCCGCCGTCATTCCGGAGCCGTCCGCCCGGGCCCTTAGGCGGAGCGTGACGAAGCCGGCATCCAACCCGCAAAGTCTGGCGGCGTTGCCGTGTGGAAATGGAAGCTGCTGACGGTTGGTCGCGCGGGCTGGCGCGGAAGTTCAAAGCCGGACAGAATTTTTTGATCATACCGGTGGGTGTTAGAGCCTCATTCCATCCTCCGCTCATTCCCGCGCAAACTGGAATCCAGGGCCAAGGTATTGTCCTCAATTGTGGCTCTGGGTCCTCGCTTGCGCGGCGACGAGCGGGAGAGAGCGCCGCCTCGCTCACGACTTCTCAGCGTTAACGACCCCATGCCAGCGGTGCTGCACCACGCAGGCTCCGCGTTCCGACCAACCGAGCCACGCTCGCGTGGCGCTGCTGCTGGTCAAGGTGCTGTCCTTCCTCAGTCCTGCGCCTGCGTCGAGGTCGGCGCGCCCTGCGTGTAATTGGCGCGGTTGCGATTGGTGCCGTTGCTGATCAGCTGTCCACCGCTCAGCGGCGCAAGCCCCACTCCGTTGTTGGTGATGGTTGTGCCCGCATAGAAGATGCGGGCGCCCGAGTTCTCGGCACGCAGTCCGTTCAGCGCGTTGCTGTTGATCATCGAATTCTGGATAAAGATATCGGTGCCGAACGAGCCGCCGAGCGCCCAGACGCCGTGCTGCGTGTTGCTGGCGGCGGTGCTGTCCCTGATCGCCATGCTGATGAAGCCAGTGGTGACGCTGGCGTCGGACTTGAAGCCGGAGGCGTTGTTCTTCACTTCGACGCGGGTCAGCGTCGCGTTGACAAAGGTCGAGCCGGTTGGGCGGATCAGGATGCCGCCGCCGGTCGACCCCGAGCCGTTGTTGGTGATCACCGTGTCCGACACGAACAGTGCCGCCGGCCCGGTGAACGGTATGAATTCGATGCCGAAGCCGTTCCCTGCGTTGGAATTGCGGAACGTGCAATTTTCGATATGCAGCGCTGAGCCATCCACGAAGCGGACACCTCTGAGCCCGGTGCCGTTGCCGAAAAAGTCCAGTCCACGCAACGTGACCACGATGCCTGGGCCGTTGACGGTGATCCCGGTGTCCATGGAATGAAGTATGCCTGCCGTGCCGGCGCCGTCGTTCTGGATAGTGACCGACTTGTTGATGCTGAGGGTGCCGAACCCCCCGCCGTCGATCACGTTGATTTCGCCGCCCGCGATGGTCGCCGCAAGCGCGGCGCCGAACGTTGCGCACGGCTGGCTCCGGCTGCACGGGTTGGCATCGTTGCCGTTGGATCCTGCAACCCAGGTGCGCGGCGCCTGCGCCTGCGCGGACAACGAAGAGACAGCAAACAACGCGGCGGCGACGGGCGCCGCGAGCACAAATTTCATCATGGCACACTCCTGATTGATGTCGCCCCCGAGCGACAATGACGAGAAATTCACCAATGTCGGACTTTAGAGTGCGCGTTGCGGGCGTGACAACGAGGGCGTGCTGGTTTCTGTCCTGTGCTCCTTGGAGTGGTGCCGGTTTCGCGCGGACCACCGGGTGACGCCGAACACAGATGGCGGCCGGCTAGCGGCGGCGTGCGCAAATGATCGGGCCGCCCGGAAAAACCAGGCGGCCCGATCGAAGCCAAGGTGAGTGTGCCTTCCCCTCGGCCTCAGCGCGCGGCATGCCACCCACGTGTCGCTCATGGACGGCACAGTCTGCCGTGGCCAAGTGCCATATGACTCCGCGGCGCTGCACCGTCAAATCACCGTTTTCGTTGCGGGCGCAGCGGGGCGCTTGCCTCGGCCGTCCCGCGTCGCAACAACGTGCTTAATCGCAGCGGCGGATGCGGCGCAGCACGGTCGTGCCGTCGGAGCGCTTCATGCGCACCGGCACGGTGCGGCAGTGCGCCTGCGCGTTCGCGCCAGCGCCGTCGGTCGCCGAAGTGGCGTCGTCATAGAGCCAGTGATGGCGGCCCTGCCAGCGCTCGTTCCAGCGCTCGCCGCGCGGCTGCGCCTGTTCGGCCGCGTCCTGCAGGGCAGGGGAGGCGAACGCCGGCGGCGCGGCCACGAGCAGGCCGATAGCAATAAGCACGATGGGACGCATGGGGACAGAACGCGCTGGCACCCGCCAGGTTCCAGGGCAGAACGCCGCAGCGGCGTTGTCCGCCTGCGCCTCGCAGGGCGGACAACCCAAGCCGCGCCCGGCCGGCCAACCACAGCGCGGTCAGCGCTGCAGCTTGTCCAGCGTGATCGGCAGGTCGCGCACCCGCTTTCCGGTCGCGTGATAGACCGCGTTGGCGATCGCCGCCGCGACCCCGACGATGCCGATCTCGCCCACGCCCTTGATGCCGAGCGGGTTGATGATGCTGTCCGGTTCGTCGACAAAGATGACCTTGATGTCGCCCACGTCGGCGTTCACCGGCACGTGGTATTCGGCGATGTTGGCGTTCATGACGCGGCCGAACGCTTGGTCGACCAGCGTTTCCTCGTGCAGCGCCATGCCGATCCCCCACACCACGCTGCCCATCACCTGACTGGCCGCCGTCTTGGTGTTGATGATGCGGCCGGCAGCGACCGCGCTGACCACGCGGGTGACGCGGATCACGCCGAGCTCCTCGTCCACCTTCACCTCGGCGAAGATCGCCGAGTGCGTGTTGCCGGCGTGCTTGCCGTCCTGTTTGAACTCGGCGGTTCGTTCCTGCGTGATGCGGTCGACGCCGGCGTGCAGCATGGCGACCGCGACGGGGATCTCGCGTTTGGCATCCGCCTTGGCGACGATCATGCCGCCGGTAAGGACGACGTCGTCGGCCTTGAGGCCGGCGAGCGGCGAGTTCGACAGTTTCTGCGCCATGCCGAGCAGCTCGTTGCGCACGGCGTCGGCCGCCGCCGCAATGGCGTGCGACACCGAGGCCGCCGTCCATGAGCCGCCTTCGACCTGCGACATCGGCAGGCTCGAGTCGCCGAGCTTCACCGTGATGTTGTCGATCGGCAGGCCGAGCACGTCGGCCGCGACCTGCGCCATGACCGTGTAGGTGCCGGTGCCGATGTCGGAGGTGGCGCACGACACTTCGGCGTGGCCGTTGCCGGTCAGGACGATGCGCACCGTCGTCGGCACCTGCAGCGCCTCCCAGATGCCGCTTGCCATGCCCCAGCCGACCAGATCGCTGCCGTCGCGCATCGAGCGCGGCGCGGCGTTGCGCTTATCCCAGCCGAACGCCGCGGCGCCCTGGCGGTAGCATTCCTTCAACTGCTTGCTGGTGTACGGCACGCCCTGGTGCTGGTCGCGGTCGGAATAGCAGCGCAGCCGCAGTTCCACCGGATCGAGCTTCAACCCAATCGCAAGCTCGTCCATCGCGCATTCCAGCGCGTACACGCCGGTCGCTGCGCCTGGCGCGCGCATGTCGGAGGCGGTCGGCAGATCGAGCCGGGTCAGCTTGTGCTCATACTTGGCGTTGGCACTCTTGTAGAGCAGCTCCGACCACGCGGTGTCGTTGCGCGAGAACTCCTCGTATTGCGAGGTGATGGCGATCGCTTCATGGGTGATCGCGTCGAGCGTGCCGTCGGCCTTGGCGCCGAGCGCGACGCGCTCGATCGTCGCCGGCCGGTAGCCGAGGCCGTACATCTGCTCGCGGGTCAGCACCACGCGCACCGAGCGCTTGAGCTGCAGCGCGCCTTGCACCGCCAGCACCACCTCGTATTGCGGACGCAGGCCGGAGCCGAACGCGCCGCCGACGAACGGCGACATCACGCGCACGTCGTCCGGCTTCAGGCCGAACACGCCGCAGACATAGCGCTGCACGTTCTGCACGCCCTGGGTCTTGTCGAACACCGTAAGCTTGTTGTTGCCGTTCCACACCGCGGTCGCGGCGAACAGCTCCATCGGGTTGTGGTGCTCGGTCGGGATGAAATATTCGGCCGCATGCCGAACCGCCGCGGCCGCAAGGGCCTTCGCGGCGTCGCCGCGCGGCTTCTCCGGCTTGTCGATCACGAAGGCTTGGCCGAGCCGCGCGTGCAGGTCGGTGGCGTGCTGTTCCGCCTGGTATTCGACCCGCACCAGGGTGGCGGCGAACCGCGCGGTCTCCCAATCGTCCGCGATCACCAGCGCGATCGGCTGACCGTTGAACTTGACCGCGTCGTCGTAGAGCGGACGGAACGGCGAGCCTTCCGGAGCCACATCGTCGTGGTAGGCCGCGTCGGTGCTGCCCATCTGGGGCCGGTTGGCATGCGTGAGCACGTCGAGCACGTCTTCGACCGCCAACGCGCGACTTGTGTCGATCTTCGCGATGCGGCCTTTGGCGATGGTCGAGGTGACGACGCTGCCATAGGCGAGGTCGGAGGCTTTGAACTCGCCGGCGTACTGCGCCGTGCCGGTGACCTTGGCGCGTCCGTCGACGCGGGAGGTCGCGGTGCCGATATAAGATGCCATGGCGCTCACCGGATCTTCTTGCTGGACTGGACTTGCGGGGTGCCGTTCGCGGCCTGCGTCAAGGTGCGCACCATGGCGCGGCGGGCCAGCTCGATCTTGAAGGCGTTGTGCGCGTAGCCCTTGGCGTCGCGCAGCAGCACGTCGGCGGCCTTGCCGAACGCGGCAGCGCCGGGCGCCTCGCCCTGCAGCGCCGCTTCCGCCTCCGTGTTGCGCCACGGCTTGGGTGCGACGCCGCCGAGCGCGAGCCGCGCCGCCTTGATGCGGCCGCCCTCGAGCTCGAGCGCGGCGGCGACCGAGACCAGCGCGAACGCGTAGGACAGCCGGTCGCGGATCTTGAGATAGCTGTAGTTTGCCGCGAAGCCCTTCGCCGGCAGCTCGATTGCGGTGATGATCTCGTCCGGCTTGAGGTTGGTGTCGATGTGCGGCGTATCGCCCGGCAACCGGTGGAAATCGGCGAACGCGATGGCGCGCTCGCCGGCGCGGCCCGCCACATGGACGGTCGCTTCCAGCGCCGCCAGTGCGACGCACAGGTCGGACGGATGCGTCGCGATGCAGGATTCGCTGGTGCCGAGGATGGCGTTGATGCGGTTGATGCCGCTGATCGCCGAGCAGCCGCTGCCCGGCTCGCGTTTGTTGCAGGGCGTCGCGACGTCATAGAAATAAAAGCAGCGCGTGCGCTGCAGCAGGTTGCCGCCGGTCGAGGCCATGTTGCGCAGTTGCTGCGAGGCGCCGGCCAGGATCGCGCTCGACACCAGCGGGTAGCGCTCGCCGATCAGCGGGTGATAGGCGAGGTCGCTGTTCGGCACCAGCGCGCCGATCCGCAGCCCGCCGCTTGCGGTTTGCTCGACGGACTTCAGCGGCAGATGCGTGATATCGATCAGCCGCGCCGGGCGCTCGACGTCGTATTTCATCAGGTCGATCAGGTTGGTGCCGCCGGCGATGAACTTGGCCGCCGGGTCGGCCGCGATCTGGGCCACCGCGTCGGCGACGTCGGCGGCGCGCGCGTACTGGAAATTGTTCATCGCTTGCCTCCCATTTGCGCCATCGCCTGCTCGATCGCGGCGACGATGTTGGGATAGGCGCCGCAGCGGCAGATGTTGCCGCTCATCAGCTCGCGGATTTCGTCGGCGGTCTTGGCCTTGCCCTCGGCGATCAGGCCGGCGGCCGAGCAGATCTGGCCGGGCGTGCAATAGCCGCACTGGAACGCGTCGTGGTCGATGAACGCCTGCTGCAGCGGGTGCAGCGCGCCGCCGGCAGCGAGGCCTTCGATGGTGGTGACCTTGGCGCCGTCCTTCATGATGGCGAGCGTCAGGCACGAATTGACCCGCCGCCCGTCGACCAGCACCGTGCAGGCGCCGCACTGGCCGTGGTCGCAGCCCTTCTTGGTGCCGGTGAGATGCAGGCGGTCGCGCAGCGCGTCGAGCAACGTGGTCCACGGCGCGATGGTCAGCTTGCAATCGTGGCCGTTGACGTTGATCGTAATGGTGGTGGTTGGCGGCTTGGGAATGGTTGCGGATGCAGGCGGCTTGGAAATCACCGAAGTTGGCGGGCTCATAGGCTTCTCCACGAAAAATAGGCCCAAAAGAAAATCGAAGGCCGTGCAAGCACGTTCCTGGACCGCCTTCGATTTTCTTATTGGGTGCAGCGCCGGGGTTGGCGCCGCCGTCGCCAGATTTATTACGTTCTAAGCAACATGCGATGCGCGGATTGGTTCGTTTTTGAGGCAGCAGCCATGCCGAACGCGTCAGGCGTGTACTGAAATAACGCGCACCGTGGCGGCGGTGCGCCGGTCAACGCTTTGATATTGCAATGAAGGACACGGACGCTGGTTGCATTCGCATCCATCGGCCTGCGCCTGCCAGATCAGAGCACCGTGATGGTGGTCTCCTTGGCGTCGTAGATCGACACCTGCACCAGTGGATGCGCCTGCTTGATCGCGGCGCCCGCCGCTTCAGCGGCGTCGTGCATAGTATACGAGGCCTTGGTCTGCCGGTCGACCTGCAGCCGGTAGCGCTCCATCGCCGCGCGGACTTGCCGGGCCGCAACGGGCGCGGATTCCTCGGCGTTCTTTTTGGGCATCGTCATTACGGTCGACATGGTTTTGGGTTCTTTCATGAAGCCTCCTCCTATTGTTTGCGTGCAAAGTCGAGCGGTCTGTCCGGCGGGTGGTGGCTCAGTTTGAAATAATGTGCCCGCCACTGAGGCGGCCTAGTTGCCGGCGATAGAGTAGACGGCAAGTCCGAGAACGATCGCAATCGCAGTGCCGATGGCCAGGAAACTGGATTTGCTGGTGCGCGCTCGATCGCTGATGCGGATCGCGGGGCTCCGATAGTCAATTGTCTTGGCGGTCTCATCGGTCTGTTTCACGCGAGCCATCCTGTGTTGGAGTTTCCGCGCTCTACCAAGTCGGGGCGGAACTGTCGTCCATCCAGTCGTTGACAAATTTTGGCACGGTCCACGGCCAGGCAAACGTCGCCAATATCGCGAAAAAGAATCCATTGACTGTTCCAGCCCAGGGACTCCCAAACGCAATGCTGCCAACGGCAGCGCCGGTACCCATCCAAAAAACGAGCCATGCGGTGAAGAAAACAACGACTTGCATGATCGATGCCTCAATGACCGCGCGAAAACCCGATGGAGATCGCGGCAAAAATTCCGATGATCAGGCCTTCCGCCGGGTATTATCCCTTCGTGAAAGATCGAGAATAAGTTTTGGTACCCATGACATCTAACTATGCAACCGGCTTAAACAAGATCGAGCCGCGGATTTATTCAAGAATACTTGGATGAATTGCTGAATATTAAGATATTCCCAAGATTAAAACGGCGGCAGCAGGAACAAATTCTCGCTCCGGCCGTTGTCGCTCCGAATCCCCAAGGAGCAAAAACATCATGCGCGGATTTAGCGCCGTTGTTGTCGTGTTGACCATGACGGCTTCGTTGCCCGCCCTCGCGTATACGCAAGCAGACGTCGATGCCTGCACGCCGGATGCGATGCGGCTTTGCACGCAGGCCATGCCCGACAAGACTCGCGTGGTGCTGTGCCTCGTCAAGAACAAGGAGCAACTCAGCTCCGCATGCACCGCGGTGTTCAATCGTGCACGCGCCGCGAACGCGTCCCGTGGCCGTCCCGTTCACGAAATCAAATTCTGAGAGGCTCGCGGCGTCTCAATTGGCGCGGCGCGGGTGCAGGTTAACCAGAGGCATGTCGAGTACGTACACGAGTCCCGTGGGCTCATATTTCAGTCGAGCATTGCCCCGAACCTGATCGGCGAGACGGCCGATCAGCCGTGTCCCAAAGCCTTGCCGGGTGGGTTGCTGGATCGCCGGGCCGCCGCTTTCGGTCCATGTCAGTCTGAACCGCTCGGCCTTTTCATCCACCCGCGACGTAATTTCGATCCGCCCCGTGGTGTTGGACAAGGCGCCGTACTTGACCGCGTTGGTGCAGAGTTCGTTGAGTGACATGGTCAGCGGCAAGACCGCGCCGGCGCCGATCTCGACTGGGATTTCCTGCACGACAAATCGTCGCGCGTCCTGGCCGCCGTCGAAGGGTTCGATCGCGGCGTGAATGACGTCGGCCAACTTCGCGCTCGACCAGTTGGCTTGCAGCAGCAGATCATGGGCCCTGCCCAAGGCGACCAATCGGCTTTCCACTGCCAATCGGCCCTGCTCCAGGCTGTCCGCGGTCCGCAGGCTCTGCGAGGTGATCGCGATCACTGTCGCCAGCGTGTTCTTCACGCGGTGATGCAATTCTTCCAGCAGCAGGCGCTGCAATCGTTTGGCCGCCTCGTTCTCGGAGGCATCGATTCCAGCCTTGGCCAGCAGGCGGGCCGCATCGATTTCGGCTTGCGACAGCAATTCACGCAGGCCGGCATTTTCCGTTTCGAGCGCATCGTCGTTGCGGCTCTTGAAGTCGCTCGCCATCGCGGTTCTCGCGTGCCAATTGGTGTCGGCACCCTATCAGAATCCGGTCCTGGACGGTTCACGAGCGCGGGGATTGACGAAGGTCGATCACCCGAGGGGCGGTCCGGGCTTCGTTGGCCGGGGTTCTGCGGTCGAATTGACACGCCGCGTCGTAATTCGGCCAGCTGCGCGACGAGCATGCCGAGCCGGTTACGTGCAGGGGCAGACGGTCGTCCTCGGCTTGAAACTGTTGAACCGCCCCTAGGATCGGCGATCCGGCCTTCGCCTCTGGCACAGTGGAGGTCAACAAAGCCCCCAGGCCGGCCGCGAGAGCGGCTGCGGCAATGGCAGTGATCGACGCCGCGGTGACGGATTTGAGCATTGCGAGCCCTTAAGCGCATGGATGCGCTTGGGTTGGCAACGCGTGCTCGAGTTAAAGGTTCAATGGCGGCCGCAGGCGATGTGTTCAATAAATCGACCAAAAAGCCGAGGTTTACCTGGAATCGGCTGATATTTAGTAATAAAGCGCTGTAGAGTAAAAGTGCTCCGTTCGGATAATAAAGTATTTCCTGATTTCAATACGAATTTCCGGAACCTAATCCTTGTGAAAAGGTAACCCCACACCAAGGAGTAGCGTCATGGGCTTCTGGCTCGCAGAGCAAATTTGTCCCGGCCCAATGTGTTCGGCCTACGTGCGGCTCCAAGCCGAGCGCTGTCAGCGGCTATCGCGGTCTTGCATGGACCTTGGAACGGCGCGCGACCTGCGGCTCATGGCCGACGAATATTTTGCCGAGGCGGCGAAAATCGAGGCGGCAAGCTCAGCGCCAGCACCGCAGTGAGACGAGCCCGCGACGATCTTCACACCCGCTCCACAAGACTATCCACCACCTGCTTTTCGCGCGCTTTGGCGAACGAGACGGCCAGCGTGTTGGCGTCGATCGCGGTCGCTGACCTGTTTTGGGCGCGCTGAAGCTAGACGCCGGTCTGACTCACAAGCATCGGCATATTGCAACGCACAATTAAGTGCGTTGTGGTGAGGATGAGGTGCCATAACTACCGCAAGTCCATCGCATCGCAATGGGCGAGATCGCTTGATCTTTGTGACTTGCTCCGTAGGAGAACACGATAATGCATCGCTTTCAGAAACTGACTTTGGCTTCTTTGCTCCTGCTGGGAGGCATTGCTTCCAGCCTCGCAGCGCCGCGCATCCATCAGGATCAGTATGGCGTGTCCTATATGCAGGACTCAGCGGGCACTTGGTACGCCCATGGTACTGGTGATGCATGGCACAGGGTTCAAGGCGCCCCGGCTTTTATCGCGCCGAACCGATCCATGCCGCCGCGGTTTGACGGCCGTCAATTCTACGACACCGCCAAAGGCGATGTCGTCAACTAACGAGGCGTAACTGTTGAAGAGGCCCCGGCCGTGCAGCCGGGGCCTCCGCATGTCGTTCGGCTCCATCCGTCCGAAGCGGACCTTCGGCGCATACGACACAGTCGCGCGATGCTTCGCGAGACCTGAGGCTCATGGCCGACGAATATTTTGCCGCGGCCGCGAACATCGAAGCAGCGGCGTCAGAAGCGGCGCCGCATTGAGGAGCTTGCCGCGGTCGAGCGCATTCCCGGAGCGGCTCAAGCCGGCGACAGACGAGAGCCAAACGTGACCGCAAAGCGGGTCCCGCGGCCGTTGTCGCCAGGCAGGATGTGCAACTCGCCGCCAACCTGCTTCACCAGCGCCAATACGATCTTCATTCCAAGTCCCGTGCATTTCGAAGCATCGAACCCTGTCGGCAAGCCTGGCCCGTCGTCCGACACCGTCAGCGAAAGATTGTCGGACGATGTCGCCTTAAATCCGACCGTGATGTTGCCCTGGGCGTATTTTGCCGAATTGGTGACGAGCTCGTTGACGATGAAACCGAGCGGGATCGCGAACGCGGTCGGTATCTCGACGTTCTCGCTCTCCACCACGATGGCGTAGCCGGACCCGTCCTGCAGCAGCAGGTCGGAAAGATCCGCGCACAGGTGCTGCAGATAGGGCTTGAACCGAACATTGTCCTCGTGATCGAGGAGATGCAGCCGGCGATGCACCCGTCCGAGCGCGCCAACGCGACGGGCTGCGACGAGCAATTGAGCCGCGGCTTCAGGCGTTGTCGCGGTGCGACTTTGCAAGGACAGCAGGCTGACGATCAATTGCAGGCTGTTGATGAGCCGATGCTCGAATTCCTGGGTCAGCGTGACCTGACGCTGCGACAGGGCATGCTTCTCGCGGAGCAACACGCCCTCGCGCGCCAGCAATTCCTGCAAGTCGACTGTCAGAGCATCGCGATGCCGGTCTTGTTCGCGTGTCGCCTGCTCCACCGCGCGCCGCGCGCTGGACTGATACATTCGATCGAGTGCCATGCTGCTCATGTTCATACCTCCAAAGCTCTCGTGACCTGGAAGCCATCAACACACACGTCACACACTCAACACCTGACACACGCGGAAGCGCGCCCGCCGGAATCGGGGGGATGGCCGGCGGGCGCAGCATCCGAATGGCGCGAGTCGATTTGCCTGCCGGCCGCGGGGAGCGTCGGCCGTGCGGCTTCGAATTTTGCTTAAAATTCTTCAGTCTCGCGCAGTTGCCAGGCTTCCACCGTTCCGGCGCCAGGACTGTGCAAAATTGCTCACAAATGAAAATAAGCCGGAATGCCTTGCACGCCCGGCCGTTCGCGAACAAGCCGTAGCCTGGGGCCTCACAGCACAGTGTTGGGTTGGTCGTTCAGCACCACGCTCAGCAACGAGCTGTGGACCTCGAGATGGCCGTTGTAGTCGATGAAACCCATGCCGCGGAACTTGTTCATGAAATGGCTGACGCGCGACCGGGTCGTGCCGATCATCTCGGCGAGCGTCTCCTGGCTGATCTTGGCGACGATCGGCTCCGGCCGGCCTTCCTTGCCGAAATTGGCCAGCAGCAGCAGCAGCCGGGCCAGCCGCTTCTCGGTCGAGTTGAAGAGCTGATCCACCAGGTCTTCTTCGACCCGGGCGTTCCTGGCCAGGATGTGCGAGATGAACATTTGCGAGAATGCCGGCTCTTCCTGAAGAACCCGCAGGATCTCGGTCTTCTCCACCCGCATCGTCACGCATTCCGTCATGGCCGTTGCTGTCGCCAGGCGCTTCGGCTGTCCGATCAGGCATCCTTCGCCCAGGAATTCGTCCGCGCCCAGCAGCGCGACAACCGCTTCCTTGCCCTGTTTGGACACGACCGTGACTTTGACCTTGCCCTTCCTGATATAGACAACGGCATCGGCGGCCTCGCCCTGCGCAAAAATGATCGCTTTCTTGTCATGCGTGGAGACGATGCGGCCCTTGGCCACTGTTTCCAAAAATTGCGCAGGGTCGAAACGAGCGTCCCCCTTTGTTGGGCGGGGTGTGCGCCCGGTCAGCCGAGGGATGTGTCGTTTGGCCATTTCGGCTCCTTGCCTTGAGACAGGTTGGCGCTGCGACAGGCCGCGCTGGTGCAGGCACGCCTTGTCGCGCGCACCCAAAATCGGCCGCGCGTCACGATGAATTCCAGAAGAAACCGTTCAATTGCTGCTTGGGCCGATCGCTCTGACGGCGTCTCGGCACAATCGATCATGCGCTGTTTACTGCTTAAAGTCGAGCACTATGTGCGCTATCCGGCATAAGCCCCCGGCTGGCGCAGCGAGCGGCTTGTTTTTCGGCTGCCGCTGATGCCGGAGACGACGTTGTCGAGCGACACCGGGCGCGACGCCTGGTGGCATGGCGCGGACATCGCAACGACTTTGCGAAAGTGGTCAATTCAGACCAAACTCGCGGCCTGTTTCGGCAAAGCATTGGCCATCACCGACAACGGCCGTGCGCCAGGCGTCGGCGACTGAGAGACCGGTTGTGCTCCCGCCTGCAAAGGGAGTGTGTAATGACGCCAACGCTGCTGACGGAAGAACTTGTCCTGGCCGACCTCGCCACTTTAAATCACGGAGGACAGCAGGCGATCGCGCTTTTTCTCAAAATGAGCAGGCGGCTGCACGAGCAGGGCGCAAAAGACGCGCTGCAAGACTGGATCACCATTGCCGCTCCTGCGCTGCCCGAGAAGGAGCGCAACGAAGTCCTGGTGATGCTGATGTGCTCGTTTTTGTTCTCAAACCGCCAGGCGCAGGCGCGGGTGGGAGCGGGAGCTTCTGCGCCGGTCCTTCATTGAGCAGAAAGGCGAACTGTCAGTGGACTTCAGCGGGCACCGGCAGCGACAGGTCGAGGCTGCCAACTGAGCCGGTCGCCATCGTCGCTGCACAAAAAATCGTAGATCATGCTTTCGCAGGTTGGGGTATGGCCCGTTAGTCTCATCTCCTTGCCGCAGGTTGGGCAAGGAGGAGAAGTGGGAGTGACGTTTTCCATACGCATGACATTGCTCCTCACGTAACGCGGTCTGCCCGCGGCCCCGATCGTCCCACTTGGATTGAGGCGAGTCTGTTCCAAATTGACCATCTCAAACCGAAGTAGGGCCGTTACGGAAGAAGCCCGACGCTCTTGCGAACGCCGGGCTTTCTCTCTTTCAACCAACTACGATTTCAGTCGCAGCGGCGGATTCTGCGAACCGAGCCATCATCATGGCGAACCGTGATGGTACGGCATCCGCGGTCATATGACCGTTCGCTGTATCCCGTCAACTCGCGATGGCGGGGACGGTCGTAGTCGCGGTCGCGGTCGTAGTGCCGCTGCGGCCCCACTCTCACGCCGCCGGCGGGGGTCTCGATGGTAACGCCCTGCGCCGCAGCGGGTGACATGGAAACGGGCGTGGCGATGGCGATACCTGTCACTGTCAGCAGGCCAATCATAAGCGCGCGCATGGCAACCTCTCTGGATGTTGAATGCAAGTTCTCAACGTTCAACTCTCCGGTGGTCTGTGCGCAGGCTTGCGCCCATGCGCTTGCCAATCACCTGCCGTACCAGCGTCCACGGCCGTACCAGCCGCCGCCGCCAAGCAACACGACGAGGAGGACGATAATAAGAAGCATGGTGAGGTCCATCTGAAACTCCTATCGCGGTGCGTCGGTATCATCCGCGCTCCGCATGATGCACTCTAACCAACGTTCAGAACCGCCTGTTCGTTCCATCGACGAGCACGCGGGCGAGCCGCGCACCTCCTCGCGCATTGGGCGATGAGTCAATTCAATGAGACACAAGGTGAAGAGAGAAACTCAAAGTGAGCAATTTTGCTCACCCTTCAAGTCGTGACACTGATCCGCTTTCGAGCGAGCCGGGGTCCAAAAGGACCTCCGCCGGCGATCTTTCTTTTGCACGGTGCGCCGGCGCTGATCGCCTGCTCCGGCGAGCTGATCGAGTGAAGCGCCCCGACGTCTAAGTCCGGCACGAAGCTGGCATCCACGGATTGGGGACAGCGAACAGCGGCCATGGCCAACACACTCAAATTGTAGCGCCCTCATCCCCCACCGGGGGCCGCCGCAAATCGTGGCGCCTTGCCGAATTGTCACCTGTGGGGGCGGCCAAGTGCTAACGTCCCAAGTGCTGACGTCCACTTCGCTTCGTGAAAGTTGGATCCGCGGCCATGCAATTCCTGCTGCTTGTTATCCTGGTTCCGCTCTTGCTCATCCCCGTCGCTGTCATTGGTTTTCATGTCTTCGCGTGCGGGATTCACGTTTCTTCGGTGGACCTGATGTTGGATAAAAAGGTCATTGTCGATTGGCAGGGGCGGCTCTACAGCTATTGCAAATTCATGGCCGAACCGCTGCGCACGATCGCCTGATCCAAGAATTCGCGGGGGAATCCCCAGGACGCTCGGCAACATGCTCCCGAGCGGCTGCGCCCCTGTTACGAAAGGAAGCCAGAGTGTCACAGCCGTCGTTGCAAGATCAGTCCATATTCATGACGCCGATCCGCTGCCCGCACTGTGGCGGTGAAGCGTTTGTGATGAGCCGAATAGCAGACCCTCGACATGTCGGAGGTGAAATCCGAACCTTCGAATGCGTCTCCTGCGAAAGGGAAACCGAGATGCGGCTGCAGGGTGAGCCATGATTGACGTTTCCGATTTTTCCGTCGTCGTCAAAAACCGCGCTCCGCTTCCGAAGCCGTGGCGATGGGAGATCTATCGCGCCGGCCGCAGCAGCCCGATCAGCCAGTCCAGCATTCACTTTGAATCCATGACGGAGGCTGGCCGCGCCGGGAAAACGGCGCTCGGTCTGTTCTTGAGTGAATTTCAGGTTGAGGTCGGCCGGTAGATTCCAACGAGACCGGCGCAGTGAATGAGGCACGCAAGTTTTCGCCGTGCCGGCAGCCGCCCGAACGATCAAACACCGGCCGCCTCTGGGGTGGCATCCATGCTAGGATGCAAGATGCATTGGCACCGTTCCGGGTTATTGCTCGCTTTCGTCAGCGTCGCGTTTGCCGCGCCGGCGATGTCGCAAACAACCAACAAGAAGAAACTGGATCTGTCCCAGTTGTCCTGAGGGCATAAAGTGCTGGTCGACGACCAATCGTGTCAGGCGGGGCAGATCCTGGAAGTGACCGGGAGTTGCCTCCGCGCCGTGCCCGCCGATGGAACGCAGTCACGGGGCATCCAGTACAATTGCATAAAGCGAAAATAGTGCGGATGGGCGTGCGGCAACTCAGCACCGCCGCACGAACCCGTCCCGTTATGATCCTATCTGCCACAGCAGGCGCACAATCCTTCCTGAGCAGACGAAATCGTGTCGGCACTTTTGATAACCTGCTCATTGAAAGCGAGTTTGGCCTCAAGCTGTTCTGGTTCCCACGGATTCCCGGCACTTCGCCCAGACGCAATCGCACCGGCGGCGGCTGAGCTCCGCCACAGGGCTTTCATCAAGCAGCGTCACGGCGGTGGTATGCTGATTCTGATCGCGAGTCGCGCAGTTTTGGCTCACGCATGAGGATTCCATGGCCCCATCAGCATCCCCATCACTGCAATCCAGCCGCGAGCAGGCCGCGTCGACTTCCAGCGGCTATGTCATGCTGGTGGTTCTGCTCGTCATCTTTTTCGGCGGCGGCCTCTGGGCGCTGGCGTCGCGCGGCCCGGGCTCGATGGCGATCGTCATTCTCTCCGTCATCCTGGTCGTGCTGATCGCCAAGGGCTTCTACATGCTGCAGCCCAACCAGGCCGCGGTGGTCACCTTGTTCGGCAGCTACCGCGGCACCGACCGCGCCGCCGGGCTGCGCTGGGTGTGGCCGTGGATGGGCAAGGAGAAGGTGTCGGTGCGGGCCAACAACGTCATCTCCGACCAGATCAAGGTCAACGATTTGCGCGGCAACCCGATCGAGATGGCGGCGCAGGTGGTGTGGCGCGTCACCGACACCGCGCAGGCGCTGTTCGACGTCCACGACTACAAGGCGTTCGTCAACGTGCAGATCGAGGCGGCGGTGCGCACCATCGGCTCGCGCTACCCCTACGACGACTTCGAGCACCTCGAGGTGACCTTGCGCGGCAATTCCGAGCAGGTCAGCTCGGAGCTGCGCACCGAGCTGATCAACCGCCTGCGGGTCGCCGGCATCACGGTCGACGAATGCGGCTTCACCCATCTCGCCTACGCCTCCGAGATCGCCGGCGCCATGCTGCGCCGTCAGCAGGCGCAGGCCGTGGTGGCGGCGCGCAAGGCCATGGTCGAGGGCGCGGTGGGCATGGTGGAGATGGCGCTCGACATGCTCGCCACCAAGAAGCTGGTCGAGCTCGACGTCGAGCGCCGCGCCGCGCTGGTGTCCAACCTCATGGTGGTGCTGTGCAGCGAGCGCGACACCCAGCCGATCGTGAACACGGGGGCGGGGGCGCGGTAGGACGGACGCTCGCTTGAATGCGCCGAATACGCTTCACGTGATCTCGCCAACGCCGCCGATATCGCTGGGCGTCATCGGCGACGCGAGCAAATCATCCTTGGCGCGAACTATAGCCTGCCCATCAATATCAAGATCAGCAGGATGACCACCACGAGGCCCAGTCCGCCCGAGGGATAGTACCCCCACGCCGAGCTATGCGGCCACGTTGGCAGCGCGCCGATCAGGAGCAGAATCAAAACGATTAGCAGAATGGTTGTGAGTGACATGGCAATCTCCTGTGCCACAAACAGCGCAACAGACCATTCAGTTCCTTACCGGCCATGCTGCGGTGCCGCAGGCGCAGGCTTCTGCCCAGCCGATCGTGAACACAGGGGCGGGCGCGCGGCAGGACAGGCGCGACCTGCAGCGACGCGCGCGCACGACGCTCTGTCGCCGCATTGCAATGCCGGTGCTGAGTTTATTCAAACCCAAAATGGTCCAAGGTTGACTTGGATCAAGTCGGCGGCCGCGGTCCTGGCTACCATCTTCCACTACAACAGGGAGGATCCAAGATGAAAAAGACTCTGGCGTCCCTCGCAGGGCTGCTTGCAATCGGTGGGGTCGCTGCGACCACCAGCGAACCCGCGCATGCCGTGGTTTACTGCACATACATCGGCTATCCGACGAATTGTGTGGCAAGACCTGGCGTCGTTCTTCGGGCGCGTCCGGTTGCCCGCGCGGCGACCGTCGGTGCGGCGACCGTCGGAGTTGGTGCGCCGGGCGTTGGCGTACGCGCCGGCACGCCCGCCAATCGCGGCGGCCCCGTCAATCGGGCCGGTCGCCGCTAGCGCGTCAGGCGCCTGTCGAGCTCGGCGTCGAGCGGGCGGGGTACTTGAGCGGGGAACGTCTCGCGGCGTTGCCGCGTTTTCTTGAGAGCGGCAACAGCGCGAAAGGCATCCCGTGCGCCATTACGTGTCCCTGGCCCCTGCGATTCTGAAGACGATTGACGACTGGCGCGGCCGCGAGCCTGACCGGCCCAGCCGCGCCGAGGCGGTGCGCCGCCTGGTCGAGCTCGGCCTGTCCGTTGGGACCCCGGCGCGCGCGGCGAGTCCGAAGCCGCGGCGCAAGGCCGCCGCCATGGCCGCCGAGGCGATCGACCGGCGCGCCGACCGCTCGGTGCCCCCCGAGGAGCGGGAGCGGCGCAAACGCAGGCTGCTGAAGGGCCCGCAGGAATTCCGCGAGCTACGGCGCGACCACGCCAAGCGCTCGCGTGCGGCGCGCTCGACGCGCGAGTGATTTAGGGCGCCCTCTCCCACAAGGGGAGAGGGCGCAAATATAGGTGGTCCGCTTTCTGACGCAGTAGGGCTGCAGCACGAACCAGCTCGCGTCGACGGTGTGGATGCCTTCGATCTGGATAAAGGTAGCGGGAGCACTGTTGCTGTAGAGCAGCCCGATGAACGTGTCGCCATCGAAGTGAGAGAAATTGCACTGTCCCGGGGCCGTTAACGTAGCGGTGCCGATGAAGGTCCAGCTCTCGTCGCCGGGGAGGTCCCAGTTGGCGTCCATCTGGCCGAAGTTGAGCAGGTCGCCCTCGGCGCGATTGAAGTCGGTGATGATGTCCATGGTTCCCAGCAGCGTCCCCGTATCGGACGCCAGGGAATAGGCGAACTGGTCCAGCCCGGTGCCGCCGGTCATGAGGTCGGCGCCGGAGTCGCCGTAGAACGCGTCGTCACCTGCGCCGCCGAGCAGGGTGTCGTTGCCTTCGCGCCCGTCGAGGCTGTCGACGCCGCCGCCGCCGCTGAGCACGTTGGCGCCCGCGTTGCCCATGATGTACTGGTTGAAATCGTTGCCGGTGAAGTCGAGCGCTGCCGTGCTGTTCTGGTCGATCGTGTACATGAACTCGATCTCGGCCGTGGCCGAAAGCGCGTAGCTAGAGCTCGAGCGCACCTGGTCGTAGCCTGGTTGTCCCGCGGTCTCGTTGACCACATCGCTCGCGTTATCGACGAAATAGGTGTCGTAGCCGGTGCCGCCCGTCATTGTGTCGATGCCGGCGCCGCCGTCGAGCACATCGTTGTCATTGCCGCCGTCGAGCACGTCGTTGCCGTCGTAGCCGTACAGATTGTCGATGCCGTCCAGCCCCTTCAGCACATTGCCGGCCGCGTCGCCGTAGAGGTCGTCGTGGTAGAAGGTGCCGGTCACGTTCTCGATGCTGGTGAACACGTCGCCGTCGGCCTCGCCACGAAACGCGACATTGTTCGTCAGATCGACGTAGACGCCGTACTCGCTGGCGGTCGGCCCGGCCTGGCTATAGTCCGCCGTATCGATACCCGAGCCGCCGTTGAGCCAGTCGGCCTCGCCGCCGCCCTTGAGGATGTCGTCGCCGGTGCCGCCTTCGAGGTAGTCGTAGCCGCCGCCGCCCTTGAGAACGTCGGCGCCGTCGAGCCCGTAGAGCTGGTTGTTGGCGTTGTCGCCGGTGACCGTGTCGTTGAACGACGAGGCGTAGACGTTCTCGATGCTGACATAGGTGTCGCCCTCGGCGGTGCCGCCGAAGCCGCGGCGGGTCGCGAGGTTGACCGAAACGCCGACGTTCGAGTCGGTGTAGAAAATCGTGTCATAGCCGCTGCCGCCGTCGAGCCGGTCGGCGCCGCCGCCGCCCTTGAGCGTGTCGTTGCCGTTGAAGCCAAAGATCGAATCAGCCCCCGACGTGCCGTACAAGGTGTCGGCGCTGTTGGTCCCATTGATCGTGGCCATGGTGCTCTCCTTTTGACTGGGAGCCCGACGACGCGGGCTCAAGGCTTGCGCGTCTCACCGCGCAATTCACCACACGCGCCGTCGCACGCATGTGTCATGGGTCACACAAATGCCGATCCTCGAGTTTCACCGGCACTGCGGACGTACGGCGTTCAGGCAAGCGACGGAGCGCACCGTAGTCGACGCTGCTTCTTCAGGTCTTTGTTCAGGACCTTAATTCTTCTGAGTTCCATAGCTTCGCGCTATCGCGACGCGTGAGCGCACGTGCATGTCTGCGCGCGATAGCGTCGCGCTATCACGCTGCTTGTTCCAACCGATCGCGAATGCGCGATGCGATCGCTTCGCCAGCACCGTGACGTTGCGGCGCGCGTTGAGGCGAAGCTATCGGCCGGGCCTTTGGCGCGTATCGGCTAGAGCATTTTCACGTTTTGCGGAATCGGATGGATACCCAACGGGGCTGATTTGTGATTTTGGGTAGCGGTGCCAATGGCTGCGAGAATTGCCGATGGGCAAGCCCTATTCCCAGGATCTGCGTGAACGCGTGATTGCGACGGTCGATGCAGGAACGCGTGTCTGTGCGACGGCGCGGGTGCTTCTGGTCAGCGTATCCTACGTGTCCAAGGTCGTTGGCCGTCGGCGAACGACCGGTGAGACGACGGCGCGTTTGGGCCGAGCGGGACGCAAGCCGAAGCTCGCACCTCACGACGAAGCCATTCGCGCCCGCGTGGCGGCTCATCCGGATGCGACGCTCGAGGAGCTGCAGGTCTGGCTTGCGGACGAATGCAAGGTCAAGGTCAGCATCGGCTGCCTGTGGAACAGGCTGAAGTTTCTCAAATTGCCGCTCAAAAAAAGTCACTGCGCGCTTCCGAACAGGATCGGCCGGATGTCGCCGAGGCCCGCGATCGGTGGCGTGCGAACCAGCCCGAACTGAAGTCGGAACGCCTCGTCTTTATCGACGAAACCGGTGCGGCGACCGACATGGCGCGCCGCTACGGCCGCTGTCCGCGCGGCGAGCGCCTCGTTTGCAGCGTGCCGTGGGGACATTGGAAAACGACGACCTTCGTTGCCGCACTGCGGCTCGGCGAGGTCGCCGCGCCCTGTGTGCTGGACGGACCGATGGATGGGGAAAGCTTTCGCGCTTATGTCGAACAGTTCGTCGTCCCGATCCTTAAGCCTGGCGATATCGTGGTGATGGATAACCTTGCAAGCCACAAGGTCGCCGGCGTCCGCGAAGCGATCGAAGCCGCAGGCGCCGAGTTGCGCTACTTGCCGCCCTACAGTCCCGACTTCAATCCGATCGAGCAGTTCTTCGCCAAGCTCAAAGCCCTGCTGCGAAAGGCCGCCGCCAGAACCGTCGAAGCTCTGATCGCAGCGATTGCTGAAGTCCTCACCGAGGTCAGACCGCAAGAATGCGCAAACTACCTCGCCAACCAAGGCTATCGCCACGAATTATGAAAGTGCTCTAACCAGGATCGCAAGCGGCAACCGCGCCCGCCTTGCGGCGGGCGCGGTCTTTTCAGGTCCGGCTTGGGATGAACCAGGCTCAGACGAAGACGTAGTCGCTGGCGTCGATCGAGGGCGCGCCCACCAGGGTGATGGTCTCGTGAACGAGGCCGTCCGCTGAGTTGATCTGCCAGTCAGTCGCGGTCAGTTGCACCAAGGTGGCGCCTGCCGCCGCAGTGCCGTAGCCGGAGAAGTGCAGCAGGTCACCGGCAGCAGCGCCGTTGCCGTTGAACTCGTAGACGCTGTCGCCCTGTGCCTGCCCAACTTGGAAGACGAAGGTGTCGTTGCCGCCGAGGCCCGAGAGCTGGTCGGCGCCGTAGCCGCCGTTCAGGGAGTTGGCCGCGGCGTTGCCGTACAGCACGTTGTCCATGCTATTGCCGATTGCCGAGCTGGCGGTGCCGGTGTTCAGCGACAGCGTCTCGATGTTGTCGGACAACACGTAATCCACGGTGGAATAGACCAGGTCGTCGCCATCGGCAGCCGCCTCAACCGCGACGTCGGCGGCGTTGTTGACTATGTAGGTGTCGTCGCCGCCGAGACCGGTCATATCATCGGCGCCGCCAGCGCCATTGAGTACGTTGTTGCCGTCGTTGCCGATGATGGTGTTGGCGATGCCATTGCCGGTCAGGTTGATCGCGGACGTGCCGTTGGCATCGGTCGTTTCCAGCGTCTCGACCCAGACACCGGCTTGCAGTGTCCAGCTCGTGCTGGCGCGAACCACGTCGCTACCCTCGAAACTGGCTTCCGCCACTGTGTCGCCGACGTTGTCGACGATAAAGGTATCGCTGCCGAGGCCGCCGACCATGGTGTCGGCACCCAAGCCGCCGTCGATGTAGTCGTTGCCGTTTTCTCCATACAGCGTGTCGACGCCGTCCAACCCGAAGAGGTCATCCTGGCCGTCGCCGCCCCACAGGGTGTCGCTGCCACCGAAGCCCTTGAGCGAGTCGTCGCCGTCCATGCCTCGCAGCACGTTGGCGCCGTCGCTGCCCCACAGGTCGTCCGCATAGGCGGAGCCGGTGAGGTTTTCGATGCTGTTGAGCTCGTCGCCCTCGGCGTCGCCGTAGGCGGCCACGTCGTTGTAGAGCGAGACGAACACCCCGGCGGACGACTCGTTGTAGGCCGCCGTGTCGATGCCGGAACCGCCGTTCAAGGTATCGGCACCGCCGCCACCCTTGAGCATGTCGTTGCCGCTGTCGCCATTGAGCGTGTCGGCACCGCCGCCGCCCTTGAGCGTGTCGTTGTCACCCAGGCCGGAGATCACGTTGGCGTTGTCGTCGCCGACGAGGAGGTCGGCGTGCCAAGATCCAGTGACGTTTTCGATGCTGGCGTAGGTATCGTCTTCGGCCGTACCGCCGAATCCTTCGCCGGTTGTCAGGTAGACTTGAACACCCACGGCTGAATCGTCGTACGACACCGTGTCGGTGCCAGTGCCGCCGTTGAACTGGTCGGCACCGTTACCGCCGAACAGCAGATCGTTGCCGCTACCGCCGTTGATGTAGTCGTCGCCGTTGCCGCCGTAAACCGTGTCGGCACCGCCGCTGGCCCAGATGAAGTCATTTCCGTTGTAGCCATAGATCACATCAGCATTGTTGGTAACGCCGTCCAATACGTCGATGATGTCGGAAGAATTCGTTCCATAGACATAGTTTGGCATGGCTCGTCCTCTCGTTGAGAGTTGTCACCGGCTGTGCGGCGTCGCCTACCAGACAACGGCCGATCGCCCGGAGAGCGAGCGGATAAGCTCTCTTGCCTTGTCAGTTGGTCGATGGGCCGAGGCTTCCAGTTCAACGAGGACCACATTCTTTTCAGAAATTGTGAGTTCCGCCCCTTTGAGCGCAAAGAGGGCCCTTCCGCGCCGGGCCCCCGGACGGATTTCGCAAAACTTGCGTGTAATCGTGGGACGCCCGACGGTTGGCGGGACTTTCGGCCGGTCCAAGTGTGGCGGATTGCTGTTCTTGACGCGGCGGCAAGCGCGCTCCCTTTGCGTGTTCCCCACGCCCTGCGCTCGCCACGGGGCGCTGCCACGGCTGATGTTCAGCGCCTTGGCTTGCTTGCCGCGGCGCTTGTCGCTGCACTCTATTGGATCAAGTTGTGATCCAGACCCTAGTTAAAATATGACTGCAGTTTGAGCGCCCTCACACCCGCTCCACAAAACTATCCACCACGCGCGCCCGCGGCATCGGCAGCCCGCTGATCAGCCCTCATGGTGGTGCCGTGCAGCGAGCGCGACACGCAGCCGATTGTGAACACGGGGGCGGGGTGATGCGCGCCGCGGCGCGCGACCGCCGCAGCGGTAGCAAAGTAGGGGAGCCAGCGCCGTTGGTGTGTGGAAGGAGCGGGCTTACGCGTCAGCCGCCTGTCGAGCTTGATGTCGAGCGTTGTGCCGTGCTGGCCTCGTGCTCACCCGCTGACGGCTGCGGAATGCTTGTCCCCGATTGGCGCCGGGACTTCAGTGGCCGGCGGGGACGTCGATGCGCTCGTGCCGTTGAAGGCCAGGCGACGCTGAGCCATGGCATACTCCAGGCGATGCGTCGCAAGACCGAGCGCGCCCATCTCTCCCGCATCGAACTGATCGCGGCGCCGGCCGCCGAAACGGTCGCAGCCGTTGAGAATTGTCGGTCCTGTCTTGCTTTCATCGCTGCTAAGCCGGCTTCCCCGATGGGCACTTTCAACAAAGCCTGACGAATGACCTACCCCGGCCGGACGATCATGACTTCGGCCTGCGCAATCGATCGATGACAGAGGTATCAGAACAACATTCTACGGCCGGCTGGATGCGAGTGCCAGCGCAAGCGTCTTGGCGGCCGACATGGGCACCGTCCTCACATCTCATGTCCCATGGGAAGCCGACACCGTGCCGGCCAGCCCGATTTCCGGGAACCCGCCCGGTTCCCCGTGGGTTAAGCCGCGTGGAGAACTCCTCGCCATCCTGCCGGACAAGCCGCAGCCGCTCTGGGTGCGCTACGGCACGACGGCGGGCATCGTCGCGGTCAGCTGCGCGGTGCAGACCGCGGTTTACGCCTACGCCGGCTTTGCCGGCTTTTTCCTGCTGATCCCGGCGATCTTCGCCGCCGGCATCATGTTCGACCGCGGCTCGGCGTTGTTCGCCACCTTCGCCAGTGCGGCGCTCGCCGCCTATCTCATCCCGATCTCGGAGGACTGGCGCCACGCCGTGCCGCTCATCCTGTTCGTCGCCACCGGCATCGCCACCGCCTTCGTCAGCGAGGGCCTGCGCAAGGTCATGGAGCGGCTCATGGAGGAGCAGCGCGCCAAGGACGTGCTGCTGCGCGAGCTCGACCACCGCACCAAGAACAACATGATGACCATGGTCTCGCTGCTGCGCATCCAGGCGCGCGCCACCAGGAACCCGGAGGCCCGCGCCGCACTGCAGGCCGCCTCGGCGCGGATCGGCCACATGGCGCAGATTCATTCTCACCTCGAGCCGGACTCGCCCGATCGCATGGTGTCGATGCTCGCCTACCTGGAGGAGCTGCGCCGCAAGACCGACGAGATGATCCAGGGCCGGCCGATCGTGCTGCGGCTCGCCTGCGACGGCACGCAGCTGCCCGAGCACAACGCGCTGCCGATCGCCATCATTGTCAACGAGCTGCTCACCAACAGTCTCAAGCACGCCTTTCCGGACAACCGCGCCGGCACCATCGAGCTTGGCCTCAAGCGCGATGGCGAGGTGATCGTCACCGTGCGCGACGACGGCATCGGCTGCGCCGATGGCGCCGGCGAGGGGATCGGCAGCCGGCTGGTCAGCCAGATGGCGGCGCAGCTGGGTGGCACCGTGGGGCGGCGCAACGCGGGGCCGGGGTGTGTGACCACGGTGCGGGTGCCGCTGTAGGAGGCCCACGGGCTGCATCGGGGTGTGCGTCGCGGCGCGCGCGCGTTGACGCCGCGCACGTGTGAACAAATCGGCCGCCGGCCTGCGGCAGAGCGCCTCCTCAGACGACCAGGAAATCGGCGCTGGTGAGCGCGAGGCCCGTCCCGAGCTGGGCGAACTGGACGGCGGCGTCCGCTCCGTCGCCATCGGCGTCGTAGAGGAGCGCCCCGGTTGCGGAGTTGTAGACGATGTGATCGTTCGCATCTCCCGCTGCGCTGCCGACCACGAACGCCCCCTCCTTCAGCACTCCCGGCTTGAGCGAGGAGAACACCGCGCGGTCGAGGTGAATAACGTCGTCGGCCACGTTGAAGTCGGTGACTTGGTCGACATTGGTCGCTGCATTGAGCGCCTTGTTGAACACGAAGGCATCCGGCCCGGCTCCGCCGGTGAGCTGGTCGTTGCCGTACCCGCCTGCGATCACGTTCGCACCGCTGTCGCCGATCAGCACATCGTCGAAGGCAGAGCCGACAATGTTCTCCACATTGTCGAGGTCGGCGATCTGCTCGTTCGCCGCAGTCAGCGAGCTCCACGCCTCGATCCCGGCGTAGTCGAGGTCGACCCACACCGCCGTGCCGCAAAGGGAAAAGTCGGCGGTGTCGTTGCCGCCGCGGCCGTCGAAATAATCATACGTGCCCGAAGCATGACCGGTGAAGCGGTAGACGTTGTCGCCGGCACTGCCCCAGACCAAGTCTGTTCCGCTGGTCCCGATCACGTTCTCGATGTTGTCGAGATTGGCGATCTGGGTGTTGGATGTTAGCTCGGTCGCAACGGAGGTGTTGGACGTCCACGCCTCGACGCCGCTGTAGAGCAGGTCGACCCACACCGCCGAGTCGAAGCTCGAAAAGTCCGCGGTGTCCGTGTCATCGCCGCCGTTGAGCGTGTCGATGGCGCCGCCGGTGGCGTAGCGCAGAATGTCGTCGCCGGCGCCGCCGTCGAGGTCGTCGGCCCCCGCGCCGCCGTCGAGCCAGTCGGCTCCTTTCTCACCGTCCAGCGTGTCGTCGCCGCCAAAGCCCTTCAGCGCATCGTCGCCGTCCCTGCCTTCGAGCTTGTTGACGTCGTCATTGCCCTGCAGCTGGTCGTCGTGGAACGAGCCGGTGAGGTTCTCGATGTCGGTGAGCAGATCGCCCTGCGCGTCGCTCAGGAAACCGGTGCCGGTGTCAAGCGCGACCGATACGCCGCCCGGCGACTGGGTATACGACGCGGTGTCGATGCCGGACCCGCCGTCGATGAGGTCGGCGCCGCCGCCGCCCTGGAGGTAGTCGCCGCCGCTGCCGCCGAGCAACGTGTCGTCGCCGAGGTAACCCGTGAGGTGATCGCCGCCCTCGAGTCCTGTCAGCGTGTTGACGCCGTCGTCGCCGTTGAGGAAATCGCCGTATGTCGAGCCGGTGAGGTTCTCGATGCTGTTGAAGGTGTCGTCCTGCGCGGTGCCGCCCGAAGCGGTGTGAACGAGGAGCGAGACAAATACGCTGTCGTCCGAATCCTCATATGAGGCGGTATCGTTGCCTCCACCGCCGTGGAGATCGTCGGCGCCGCCGCCGCCCTTGAGTGTGTCGTTGCCGCCGGCGCCCCTGAGTTCGTTCTCCTCGTCGTTGCCGGACAGAAAATCGTCGTACAGCGAGCCGGTGACGTTCTCGATCTCAACGAGCAGATCGCCCTCCGCGCTGCCGCCATACCCTTTTCCCCACACCTTTACCGACCCCAGGATGATCGCAACCCCCTCGCTGGAATCGCTGTAATTCGCCATGTCGATGCCAGCGTCGCCGGCGAGAACGTCGGCGCCTTCGCCGCCCTGGAGCCAGTCGTCATCCGCCCCGCCGTAGAGGCCGTCGATTCCGTCACCGCCAACGAGCACGTCGTGGCCAGCGTCTCCATACAGCGAATTGTGACCGTCGTCGCCGATCAGGGTGTCATCCCACGACGAGCCTTCGACGTTCTCGATGCTGACGAGGATGTCGCCCGCGGCATCGCCGCCAAAAGCCGCGCCGGTCTTCAAGTTGACGGTGACCCCGCCCTGGGCCCCGTAGCCGGGGATGATGTAGCTGGCCGTGTCCGAGCCGTCCCCGCCGTGGAGGAGGTCGGCGCCGTGGCCGCCGTGCAGCCAGTCGTTGCCGTCCCCGCCAAACAGGAAGTCGTCGTAGCCGCCGCCGTAGATCGTGTCGTCGCCGCCATAGCCGAAGATGACGTCGGAATAGGCCTCCGGGTAGCGGCCCTGCAGGACCTCGGACTCGTCGGTTCCATAAACAAACTTTTTGGTGGCCATGGTCGCGCTCCCTGACAGAACAGGTGTCTCAACCGGTCGATCGCGCGACCGGTCGCGGTGGCAAACCCAACCCATCCATGGGTCGCCCTGCGCGACGCGCGGGTTCAAAGTTCCATGATGTCATGCGAGCAGTGCGGCGCGGCGTTCGCCGGAACCGGATCGCCGGTTCCTTCGTTTTCCCTGCGACGTGACAACCATGAGGAACTTGTCATGCGCAGGCTCGGTATCTTTCTTGTCCTTTGTTCCACCGCGGTTTCGCTGTCCGCCGCCGAATACTCCGAGCAGGACAAGCAGGCCTGCACGCCCGATGCGTGGCGCGTCTGCGGCCACGCGATCCCGGATGCCGACCGCGTGCGCCAGTGCCTGTTCGACAACCAGCAGAGCCTCAACACGCCGTGCTTTAATGTGATCGAGCGCGCCCGCCTGGCGGCGCGCGAAGCGGAACGGCCGGCGCCGCGCTCGACCAGCGGGCGGGGCGGCATGCAGCGCCCCCGCGATTGAGCGTTCTCAACACCCTCTCCCTCTCCACAAAACGATCCACCACGCGCTTCTCTCTTGCGAGCTTGCTGCAGCTCTTGCTATGGCACTTGCCGTAACGAGATGGAGCACCGCCATGCTCAATGCTGCCGCAGCCAAAGCCCGTCTCGAGGCGCAACTGGCCGAGCTCGAAGGACGGCGGGATCGGATTGCACGGGATTTGGCCGAACCGCTTGATCCCAATTCCTCCGAACAAGCGGTCGAGATCGAGGATGACGTTGCGCTCGAAGCGCAAGCTGCGCTCATCGCGCGTGAGATCGCCTCTGTGAAGCGAGCCCTGACGCGAATTGCGGACGGCACCTACGGGGAGTGTGTGCGGTGCGGCGCCGAAATCGCCCCCAAGCGCCTTGAGGCTCGCCCGGAGGCGGCATTGTGCTTCGAATGCGCCAGCAAAGAACAGTGACGATTTCGGCCTTGCGTTGAGAGGACTGTCCGCGCTCGCGTCGGCTCTCCGCCCCAATCCGCTCTCGCCGGCCTTGTCGAACGCGATGGTCAGCTTGTTGCCTTCGACCGCGGTGACGTTGCCGTTGCCGAACTTGATGTCACGGTGATCGTGCTCTCCTTGGCGTCGTAGACCGCCACCTGCACCAGCGGGTGCGCCTCTTTGATCGCCGCGCCCGCCGCCTCGGCGGCTTCGTGGGTCGGATACGAGTTCTTGGTCTGGCGGTCGACCTGCAGCCGGTAGCGCTCCATTACGGCACGGCCTTGCCCGGCCGCAACCGGCGCGGTCTCCTCGGCGTCCTTCTTGGGCATCGTCATCTTGGTCGACATGGTCTTGGTCTCTTTCATGAAGCCTGGAGTCTCCTTGCGTGCGCCCGGGATTGGGCGGCGCGCCAATCGATCAGATCACACCTGTGCTGATTGCGGCCGAGCGCCCTGACGGCGCGTCTCGGCCCGGGCGACCGTGCGCGCTTTGCCGCGCAAAGTCGAGCGATTTGTCAGGCGGTTGCGGGCTGGAACGGCCGGCGCCGCGCTCGACCGGCGGGCGGGGCGGGCAGCGCCCCCGCGATTGAGCGCGGTTCTCCGCTTGATGCATAGGAGGCGTTTGCTGTCCGTGCAGGTTGCTACGCGCCAAAAATCCGATCGGCCAGGAATCCGGGTGACGTCCCCGACAGCCGGGCGTAGTAGGTCACCGCCTGCTGCTCGGTGAGCGAGGCAATGACGTCCATCGACAGCCGCACGCGTTCGATTGATGCTTCTTGTGCAGTGAGCTTCTTGATGTCGTAGAGCCGTTCATCAAACGGCTTGGGCAGAATGCCGGCGGGAAACCCCTTCTCTCGCTTGGCAGCATTGTAGATGATCTCGAACAGGTTTCGAACCAATCGGCGCTGACCGAATTGCTGCCCAACCAATGCTGGCGCCTCGTAGACGTACAGTCTCATCAGCGCTTTGAGGATCTTCACCTCGCGCCTGAGCTCGGGAGCAATGTAGAGCCGGGATTCCCCCTCCGGCTCAAGGCGCACGTCCTGCGGGTTCGAACTCGCCGAGAAACCGCTTGATCAGCGATGTTTCCAGGAAGCGAAGCGCCCGGGACTGCGCCGTCGTGCCCTGGAAAGGCGCCAGCAGCTCGTTGCGGGTGAGCGTGTTGAGAGAAGCGACGAACTTGGACGCTGCCTCGATGTCGTCCAGCCCTTCTTCGCGCTTCACCCATTCCAGCAATCGCGTGGTTTCCGTTCCGCCCGAGAGGATGCGATCGAGCGGGATAATTCCGGCTCGATAGAAGTCGTCGACGTCGTGAATCGAGTAGGCCACATCATCCGCCCAATCCATGATTTCCGCCTCGGCCGACCTGCGGTCTGACTCCGGGTCGCGACGTCGTGCAAATTCAAACGATTCCTCGTCGCCGTCGTAACATCCCCACTTCTTGTGCTTCTTCTCCTCCTCGTCCTCACTTCTCTTCCAGGGATACTTGAGCAGGGCGTTGAGCGACGCGCTCGTCAGGTTCAGTCCCGGATGTCCCTCGTCGTGAATGGCCACGCGGGTGACGATCCGGAACGACTGGGGATTTCCCTCGAAGCCGTCCGGCACGTTGTGTTCTTTCGCACAGGCATCGAGTTCGGATTCCGCGATATGACCGAATGGCGGATGCCCCAGATCGTGCGCCAGGCATGCCGTTTCGACGACGTCTTCATTGATGCCGCCAACGGCTTCGAGGATGTCCTTGTCCTGCTTGTTGGCCCGCTCGATCAGAATATCGATCAGGGACCGGCCGATCTGAGCGACCTTCAACGAGTGCACCAGGCGATTGTGAAAGATGTGTCCCTCGGCAACATGGACAACCTGGGTCACACCGGCCAGCCGCCTGAAGAAATTGCTGTAGAGAATGCTGTCCCGGTCTCGGCGGAATGCGGTTCGCTGCCCCGCGTGGGACTCGGCTTTATAAAGGCGGCGATCTCTTGCAGCGGATTCCACAGCGGCCAACCGGTGATGAAATGCCAATCCGCGTCAAAGCCACGACATCGAAATAGGGAGCGCGACGTTACCGTTGCTGCCGTGCTTTTTCAACAAGCCGCAGGGTCAGCGAGACACGCAGCTACGGCCAGGACGGCAACGAGATCATCGTCGGCGGCAAGGGCCAGGACACGGAAAACCAGCCGATCAATCGCAGAGCTTATGATGGCGGATCGCAAACGCGCCATCCGAACGCTTCACGCGCACCGCGACAGTGCGGCAGCTGGCCTGCGCGTTGCTCGCTTGACCGTCGGTGGCGGACTGCTGGATGGCGTCGTCATAGAGCCAATGATGGCGGCCCTGCCAGCGGTCCTCCCAACGATCGCCGCGTGGTTGCACATCGCTGCGCGCGGTGTCCTGGACCTGAACGACCGGCCCGGCGAACGACGGCGTGGCCGCCAGCAGAAATGCGGAAACGATGAAAGCGAGGGAGCGCATGCCATGGAGACTAGGTCGCAAGCGCCGGCTTCCGCCACTGTACCTTGATATAGGCCGTGCTTCCCTAAGCATAATGGAAACGGCGGCGCGGGCCGGGCATGATCATGGTGCGTGTTGCTCACCCTCAGCCCCCCCCAGCAACGCGCAGTCGCGATGCTCGGCCCCTGCGCCTGCCTGTCCCCAAGGCCCGTGCAGGGCCGAGCTTGCGCGCCGCCTCTCACGTACTTTTTTTGGCGATTGTTTCAAAACCCAACGTCAGTAGAAGTGAACTGGCTGTGGTCGGCCAGCTCCCGGTTGCCGATCGAGAATGGCGACACCGTGCCGGTCGATTTGCCACCAGCTCGCCCTCGATGGTGAGCGGTGTGCGGCCGGCGCTTATTGTATCCACGCGCCTACTGCAGCGCCTGCCTCACCTTCTCCAGCCCGGCGGTGGCACATTCCTCGTCCTTGCCGGGCGAGCCCGCGACGCCCACGCCGGCGATGACCTCGTCACCGGGCTTGATCGGCACGCCGCCGTTCAGCCCGGTGACGTTCGATGCTGGGTCGCGCTCGCGTGAGCGGGAATGACTCGCCGTTTGACCGCGGCCACGATGGCAATCGGCGGCCCGCCACATCGGCGCCCGATTCTTGCACCATTTCCGATTGCCGCTACGATGCTCGTGCACACTCCGCTGCGCGTCGGGGATTGAAGCCATGTCACTACCGCCAACGGTCGTCGGCCAACTTGAGCGGCAACGGGTGGTTCCTCCCGTCCTCGATCGGCTCAAGCGGGTCGGCATCAATCTCAAGGCCTATCAGTGGAACTACGAGCACGCCTTCCCCGACGCCGTAGGGTTCTACTTCACCTGCAGCGCCTACCAGCAGCTGCTCAACGCCGCCGAGGCGAGCCGCTCGACCGAGATCAACTTCGAAGACCTGCCGACGAACGACAAGTGGGCGCAGCAGGCCGTCACCCACATCGGCTTCATCGAACGCAACGTCGTCGAGCCGGTCGCGATCGACTTCTCGCTGTCGAACCTCGGCGACTGCCGGGCCGGCATCGTTCCGCACTTCAGCAAGCAGCGCGGCGAGGCGTTCCGCCAGCAGGCCCTCAAGGCGGCCCACGGCAACGACGTCTACAACGAGATCGCCCGGCGGTTGCGCGCCTGCAATCCGCCGGTCGTGCTCGACGACCACATCGGCCGCATCCAGCGGTTCGGCAAGACCACGCTGGACGGCGTCAACTTCTTCGCCCGCGATTACCGCAAGCTGAAGCAGATCCTGGTCGACGCCAGGAACGACAGCGGCCTGCCGTTCTTCGGCCACGCCATTCTCGACAACCTGGACCACTGGGCGCTGCGCGCCTCGTTCCTGGCGACCGACGGCACCGGCTTCCGCGAGGCGTCCGGGATGAAGCTGCGCAACCAGCCGCTGTTCGGCGGCCAGGACCGGCGCGACAGCATGGGCTGGCGCCGCAACGCCGCGCGCTTCACCGGCGCGTTCAACGATCCCCAGACGCTGCCCGACATGTCGTCGCTGCACTGCGCGGTGTCCAACCAGGGCTGCAACATCCACGTCGACGAGGTGGGCTTCGTGCTGCAGGACGAGCTGGGCAATCTGGTGCTCGATGCGGACGCGATCCAGCACATCGTCAACGAGCTGCTGTGGAAGACCTACGGCAAGTACATCCTGCCGGAAGGCCTGGTGAACCGGGTGAACCTGGTGCTGCCGACCACCTCGACCCAGTTCAACCGCGTCGGCGTCGAGGTTGACGCCTACCGGACCAAGAACCTGCGGCTCACCGTGAGCGCGACCTGCTCGGTGTTCGGCGAGCGCGAGTGCTCGGGCACGGTGACGCTGAGCGGAAGGTTTTAGCGGGCAGGGCGGCGGCTTGCGCTGCGTTCTCGCTTTCGCGGTGTTCTCTCCCCGTTCGTCCCCGCGAAAGCGGGGACCCAGGGCCACAAACGAAGGCGGTACGTTTGGCCTGGATACCCAGCACAAGGCGAGCGAAGCGACGCCGTCTTCGACGGCTATGCGCGGGTATGAGCGGAGTGTGGTGCGCGCGGCCGTCGTACCTCGCGCGCGGCTACTGCAGCGCCTGCTTCACCTTCTCCAGCCCAGCGGTGGCGCATTCCTCGTCCTTGCCGGGCGAGCCCGCGACGCCAACGCCGGCGATGACCTCGTTGCCGAGCTTGATCGGCACGCCACCGTTGAGCCCGGTGACGTGCGGCAGCAGGGTCTGGTCGCGCCGCGACTGGCGCGCCGGGATCTCCTTCTGGAACTCCGTCGTGGTGATGCCGAAGGTGCGCGCGGTATAGGCCTTGCGGCGCGCCGCCTCCATGGCGTGCGGCCGGGCGTTGTCGTCCTTGAGCGCGACCATGGTGTCGCCCGCGCGGTCGACCACCACCGCGGCGGCGCTGGTGAAGCCCAGCGCCTTGCAGGCTTCGATCGCGCCGGTCGCGATCGCGAGCGCCATCGGATACGAAAGGTCGCGGCGCTGCGCGAGTTGTGCGGAGGCGCCTTCGGCGAGCAGGGCTGCAAGCGCGGTGACGGTCAGCAGAGCGGCAAGCGGACGGGGCATGGCGGGCTCCCTCGGTGAACGGCGAGAGAGCGTAGCACGGCCCGGCCGGCTTAATTACGGTCATGCCCGCCACAGGGCTTGGCAGAACAGGCGATGAGGGCCGCATGAAATACCCGCTCGGCGCATTGCTCGTCGTTCTTGCCGGCACCGCCCACGCCGCTGACCGGCTGCCAAAATCCATGCTCGGCAAGTGGGCGTCGGATCCGGCCGCGTGCGCAGAGCAGTCCAGCGAGCTCGGCATGACGGTCGAGCCGCGGTCGGTTCTGTTCTACGAGCACGGCTACGAGATCAGGCGGATCGCGCGCCTCAAGGACGGCTCGTTGAAGGCTTCGGGCTACAGCGCCGATCTCGACGGCCGCGCACGGGCTTCGATCACGCTGAAGCTGGTCGAGCCCGACAAGCTCCAGGCGGGGGGTCAGATCTTTCATCGATGCAAGAAACAGGATGGCAGGTAGCGCTGCGCTGCGTGTCAGACGCCGGACCAAAGGCTGGCACTCAAGTCGCGTCGAAGACGGGGTGTGATCGATCTCTGAGCCTGAACGGGATCGCAGCGCCGGCGCGTCGCCTTCTCTGCTGCGGCACGCGCTGCTCTCTCAGCCCTCCGCTTGCGGCGCGGCGGTTGCGTTGAGTTTTAGGGGTGACGGCCTTACCATCGCGCGGGTGGAGGGACCCTGGTGCGCAAACCGGTGCAAGCGGTCATCTTCGGAGTTCTCGTTGCGCTCGTGATTGCAGCCGCCGCTGTCATTTCGAATGAATTGCTCGAATCAAGCCAACGGTACGGCTCCAAAAGTTACACCCCTCTCTCGCCGGGGCGGGAGATGCCCATTGGTGATGAAACGCCCATCGTCTCGGCGCCGCATGGCTCGATCACCTTCAGCCTGCTGCCTGATCTCGCGGCGGATGCGCAGCAGGCCTGCCGCGAACGACTGCTTCGCAAAGGCGTCTACGTCCCGGCTGGCGACACCTGCATCGACCTCGACGATCTGATCAAAAATCTCACCACCGGCACCTACCGGTTCAACAAACCCGACACCGTCTACCTCGACGAGCCGTTTCGGATCGTTCTGGTGTTGCAGACCGCGGAGGGCCAGGACACGTCTTCCGTTCTGGCCGGCACCGCAGGCAAGGTCCAGGAGCGGCAGGGCCCGGTGGCGCAGCATCTGGAAGCAACGTTGCAGGGCGGGGCCGATTTCCGCGTCACGCCGTCGGACCCCCAGCATCGCACGGTGACATCGCGCGTTCCGGTCAGTTGGGAATGGACGGTGGTGCCGCTGCGGCATGGCAAGAAAACGCTCGTCATCGAAGTCGCGGCGACCCTGCTGGTGGGCGCGAACAAACAGCGTGTCCAGGTCGGGATGCTGCGCGAAGACATCGAGATCAGCGTCGGCGTGTTTCGCTGGGTTCTGAGCGCATTTTCCGGACCGCTGGGCATCGCGCTCGGGCTCGCCGCGCTGATCATTGCCGTTCTGGCCGCGTTCATATACCTGCGGACGGAGAGGCCCGCCGGCGTTGCCTATGGCCTCGCCGGGCTGAGCGCGGCGGTCGAAATGCCTCCTTCCGCGCGGTCCCAATTGCGTGAAGCCATTCTGGCCGGCTTCGATCCCGCCGCTCTCGATGAAGTCCTGCGCGACAACGAAATGTCCCGGCCCAATATTGCGATCGGTCCCGACTTTGCCACGCGCATCAACAGTCTGATCGATGTGGCGCACCGGGAGGGATGGCTGATCGAACTTTGCGACCGCTTGGCCGCAGCGCGCCAACGCAATGAGGTCGTGAGTTCTGCGATCCTCGCTGTCCGGCAATCGTTGATCGACCGGACCACGCAGGTGAAATCTGACGCCTGATTGGTTGTGCAACGGACTTCCACGCTGATGACGAGGGCTCGATTCTAGGCGGCGTGACGCCTGACTTTGGCGACCCGGTTGAGTTCGACATTGAGCCGGATCAATCCGGAAAGACGCGCGCTGTTCGTGTGAAGCGACACTGATTGCCTCTTCATGTGTAAATCGGTAGCACGCCAATGCGGACGCCCTCGACAGAGAGGACTCCTTTCGGCACGCTCCGGGGATGGGGGATCGCTGGAATCTTGCTATCACGACCGTGGCTACAGTGTTTCTTGGGGCTGTGGGCGGATTTGCCGTTGGCAACTTGATCGGCAAGGACATTGTACTGAAGGATTGGCAACTGCTAATGGCCGCATTGATTGCGGTGGGCGGTGCGACACTGGCCTATCACGCCGCAATGGCGAAGGTTGCATTCGATCGGGAAACGCGAGATCGCGACCTAGGACGCCGCAGGCTGGGGCTCCAAATGAGGTTGGGATACGCGCTGGAGCTATGCAGGGCCGAAGCGCAACACGCCATGAAACTGGAGCCACGGTCAGTCGACGCCGTGAACCCGCGCAAGCTTGTGCTCCAGGACGTGACTATTCCGCGCCACCGCGAATTCGAGGAGGCTTGGAAGAACCTGGAGCATTTTTCGCGAAAGGTAGTTTTCGGCTTGGCCAATCTGCGCTCTCAGTTCCGTTCGCTGGAAGAATTCGTAAAGACAAACCCGCCGCTGACGACGGAATGGACGTTACGCGGTTATGACACTCCCAACGAAGTCACGGTATTGTTCAATGTCATTCGCGACATTGAACGCTTCGCGGATTCAACGCTCACGGCTCTGCAAGACGACCTTCCGGACCACTGACCGTTCTTGATGTAGCGCGGTTCGCCAACACGTGTTTGTCGGCTTGTCGGGGCGGGGGAAGAGCATGAACAACCAAATAGCCCCCCAATTTGCACCGGTGGGAATGGCGCTGTTTCGCTTCTGGAACCCTGAGACCGCGTACTTCAAGCAGAACCTCGAAGGGCTTCTTGAGCGTAGCGAATTGTATCTCGCCTCAAGGGGAAACTTCGTCGATCCTTTTGATGCCAGGCCTATCATCAAGAATGATTTCTCGTTGGCAGACGTGAGAGCGCACGCCGAGAACCTTCGAGCTAATCCCTCTATGGCGTCGTCGCTTGACTTAGCCGCGAAGTGGGCCTGGTCCGTTCCGAAAAGTGCGAGGCTTACGCCGAGTGCGTTGCGCACCATTCGACAAAATATGGTCAAACGTATTTCGAACTTCCTCGACGACCTAGGAATTTGTTGTTTTACCGAGGGCATGCAGAACCCAATTCTCTGGGCTCACTACGCTGGCGCATACGGCGGCATCTGCGTTGAGTTTCGTGCGACAGAGAATGCTGGTCACGTCTTTAAGAACATTATGAAAGTGAACTATCAGTCGGCACGCCCCACGATCAAATGCAGTCAGACTGGCGCTCTGCAAACAGTACCAACGTCCCAACAGGATTTTGATTACATTACTCAGTACGGAATCTGCACGAAGGCATTCGACTGGTCAGTCGAACGGGAATGGCGTTGGTGGCTGCCCAACGCAGCGAACACGGTCCACCCGGTTCCCCCGCAAAGCATACGCAGGATCATGTTGGGGCCGAAAGTAAAGCCCGCTACGAAGAAGCTGGTGCTTGCCGTGATCAAGAACTCGGCTGATTTCAAAATGATTCCAGTCTTCGAGACGAGAATCTCAAAATCCAAATTCCAAGTCGATGTCGGCACTCGGCTAAATTAGCGCGTCAGGACTGTCTCTATTTCGTCCAGGAATTCATTGCGCGCACCTATCGCCCGGCCAACACGTATCTGCACGCGCGTCCGATCAGCCAGCAAATGCGCGCCATTGCGGCCCGTGCGATCGTGATGGCGCTTTCCCAGTCGTTTCGAGCAACGAACAAAAACATTGCTCCAATTATCAACAAGAGGGCGGCGACAATGCAGCCTGCCAATACAGAACATTGCCCAATCTCGCAGCCATTGGGCTAGTGCTTACGTTTTCGCTGGGGGAGGCGCTTTTGAATCGGTTCCCATGCTTTGTCGAGAAGCGTTCGCGTCCCGGCCTCGGCTGGCGGCGGCAAAACCTGCACGGCTTCCATATGCAGCGATGCGATCAGTTGAAGCAGAATTGCTTTCGCTGCCGGACAAGATTTTGCAAATACCCGAGGTCGAGAAAATTCGAACTTCGTTGCTTCGCGTGATTCAAGATCCTCACGGGTATTTGTGGACATATGTCTACAATCCGCGTGGCGTCCAAGAACGTTTGATCCAACTTCGGAACCACTGTTAGTCCTCACACCCTCTCCACAAAACTATCCACCACCCGCTTTTCGCCCGCCTTGTCGAACGCGATGGTGAGCTTGTTGCCGTCGACCGCGACCACGTTGCCGTTGCCGAATTTCAGGTGAAACACCCGGTCGCCGATCGAGAAGGACGACACCGTGCCGGTCGATTTCGCGATCAGCTCGCCCTCGATGGTGAGGGGGCCACGGGGACGCTTTGAACGCCGCTCCCCCTCACTCGACCGCGCTGCGCGCGGTCGACCTCTCCCCGCAGGGGAGAGGTGGGACGGAGAGTCCTCGTCGTAGTCGGGCTGCACATAGTCGAGCGAGTCGTCGCCGACGCCCGCTTCGCCATAGCGCGGCGCGCCGGTCTCGTCGAAGCCGCCGCGCTTCTTGTTCGCCTGGGCGCGCTGCCAGCCCGGCGTCGTGTAGTTCGAGCCGAACGCGGTCATCTGGTCGAACCGCGAGGCGCCGTAGCCGGCGGCGCCGCCGAACGAGCCCTTGCTCTCCGTCACCTCTACATTCGCAGCCGGCAGCTCGTCGAGGAAGCGTGACGGGATGTTGGTGGTCCATAGGCCGTGGTTGCGCCGGTTGGTGGCGAAGAAGATCTTGGCGCGCTTCCTCGCGCGGGTGAGGCCGACGTGGCCGAGCCGGCGCTCCTCCTCGAGCCCGGCGCGGCCCTGGTCGTCGAGCGCGCGCTGGTTGGGGAACAGGCCTTCCTCCCAGCCGGGCAGGAACACGGTGTCGAACTCCAGGCCCTTGGCGGCGTGCAGGGTCATGATGTTGACCGAGGCCTCGCCCTCGCCGCGGTCGGTGTCCATCACCAGGCTGATGTGCTCGAGGAAGCCGGAGAGGTTCTCGAACTCCTCCATGGAGCGCACCAGCTCCTTGAGGTTCTCCAGCCGGCCGGCGGCGTCGGCGCTCTTGTCGCGCTGCCACATTTCCGTGTACCCGGATTCATCCAGCACGACCTGCGCCAGCTCGGTGTGGGGCAGGGTGTCGCGCTGCTTGCGCCAGCGCTCGAAGCTCTCGATCAGGCCGCGCAGCGCGCCGCGCGGCTTGGGCTTGAGCTCGTCGGACTCGACGATGAGGCGCGCGGCTTCGGTGAGCGGTACGCGGCGCTTGCGGGCGAGGTCGTGCATCGCCTGGATGGTGGCGTCGCCCAGGCCCCGCTTGGGCACGTTGACGATGCGCTCGAACGCGAGGTCGTCGGCCGGCGAGTTGATGACGCGCAGATAGGCCAGCGCGTCGCGGATCTCGGCGCGCTCGTAGAAGCGCGGGCCGCCGATCACGCGGTAGGGCAAGCCGAGGGTGACAAAGCGGTCCTCGAACTCGCGCATCTGGTGCGAGGCGCGCACCAGGATGGCGATCTGGTCGAGGTTGTGGTTGTTGCGCTGGAGCTGCTCGATCTCCTCGCCGATCGAGCGGGCTTCTTCCTCGGAGTCCCAGGAGCCGGTGACGGTGACTTTTTCGCCGTCGACGTCCTCGGTGCGCAGCGTCTTGCCGAGCCGTCCCTCATTGTGCGCGATCAGATGCGAGGCCGCTGCCAGGATGTGCCCGGTGCTTCTGTAATTTCTCTCCAGTCTGATGACCTTCGCGCCGGGGAAGTCATGCTCGAATCTTAGAATGTTATCGACCTCCGCGCCGCGCCAGCCATAGATCGACTGGTCGTCATCGCCGACACAGCAGATGTTTTTGGGCTGTTGCACCACCTCGGCCTCGCCCTTCGAGACGCTCGGGCTTCGCCCTCGCTCCTCAGGGTGAGGTTCATCGTTCGGCGTTCGCTGCTCTAGACCCTCATCCTGAGGAGCATCGCGAAGCGATGCGTCTCGAAGGACGAGGCCCCCGGCCTTTGGCTCGAGACCCTCATCCTGAGGAGCCGCGCGTAGCGCGGCGTCTCGAAGGACGAGGCCCCCGGCCTTTGGCTCGCTCACGCGCTGCGCGATCAGCCGCAGCCAGAGATACTGCGCCACGTTGGTGTCCTGGTACTCGTCCACCAGAATGAACCGGAACCGCCGCTGATACTGCTGCAGCACGTCGGCGTGCTCGCGGAACAGCCTTATGTTCTCCAACAAGAGATCGCCGAAGTCCGCGGCGTTGAGCGTCTTCAGCCGCTCCTGATACGCCGCGTAGAGCTTCTTGCCGCGGCCGTTGGCGAAGCTCGCGCTCTCGCCGGCCGGCACCAGGTCCGGGGTCAGCCCGCGGTTCTTCCAGTGGTCGATCAGGCTGGCGAACACGCGCGCGGGCCAGCGCTTCTCGTCGATGCCCTCGGCGTCGAGCAACTGCTTGATCAGCCGCACCTGGTCGGCGACATCGAGGATGGTGAAGTCGCTCTTGAGCCCGACCAGCTCGGCGTGGCGGCGCAGGATCTTGACGCCGATGGCGTGGAAGGTGCCGAGCCACGGCATGCCCTCGACCACCTGGCCCACATAGGTGCCGATCCGCTCCTTCATCTCGCGCGCCGCCTTGTTGGTGAAGGTGACGGCGAGGATCTCGGAGGGGCGGGCGTGCCCGGTCGCCAGGATGTGGGCGATCCGGGTGGTCAGCACCCGGGTCTTGCCGGTGCCGGCGCCGGCCAGCACCAGCAATGGCCCGTGCACCGTCTCGACCGCCTGCCGTTGTTCCGGATTAAGGCCGTCCAGGTACCGTGGTCGGGCCGCTCCGGCGAGCGCGCGCGCCGCAATGCCGCCAGGCTGGGGGGCCGGGGCGTCGGTGGCAGGGTCGGGGTTTCGTTTGATGGGCTCAGCCAAGGCCAGGCTTTTCCATGAGAATCATGGACCGAAAATGGCACTCACCGCCTGGATTTGCGAGGGGCGATACCGCATTCCCGTCACCTCTCCCCGCTTGCGGGGAGAGGTCGGATCGCCGGAAGCGCGTTCACGCGCGTCTTCGACGCGCTATGGCGATCCGGGTGAGGGGGCCTCTCCATACGACGTCCTCGCAGATAGACGCTCCTCACCCCAACCCTCTCCCCGCTACGGGGTCCCCGCGACGCGAGCGTCACGGGGTTGCCCCTGCGGGGCGAGGGAGCCCGCTGCCGTCGCCGCAACCGCTCAAGCCAAATCGCGCTATTTCTCCTCCAGCGCGTTGACCGGCTCCCAGTCCGGCCCCGGCGAGTTGCGCTGGAACTCCCTGGCGCGCTCCAGGAATCGCGCGGCGGGCGGATCGTCGGCGAATTTCGCGAACTGCGCGGCCGCGCCGGCGAAGTCGCGGGCGCGGAACTGCGCCAATCCTTCGGCATAGGCGTTCGCGCGCGCCGCCTGTTCCTGCGAAACCTCGCCCGCCGGGCCGAGCGGCTCGAAAATCTCAACCGCCTGGGCGCGGCCCTTGACGCGGATGGCGTCGAGCTCGCGCCACTCGAACGCGCCGCCGCTCGCCGCCACCGTCGCCTCCGACGCCATGATGGTGGTGCCGAAGAACTTGTTGGCGCCTTCGAGCCGCGACGCCAGGTTCACCATGTCGCCCATCACGGTGTAGTTGAAGCGCCGCCGCGAGCCGATGTTGCCGACCAGCGCCTCGCCGGTGTTGAGGCCGACGCGCTGCTGCAGCTTGTGGCCACGGAACGCCGCCGCGACCTGGTTGAGGTCGCTGAGCCGCGTGCAGCATTGCAGCGCGGCGCGCACCGCGTTCTTGGCGTGATCCGGATCGTCGAGCGGCGCACCGAACACCGCCACGATGGCGTCGCCGATGTACTTGTCGACGAAGCCGCCGTGCGCCTCGATGATATCGGTCATGGCGGTGAGATACTCGTTCATCGCCGCCACCAGCTCGGTCGGCGCGATCTTTTCCGCAAACGAAGAGAAGCTCGCGATGTCCGAGAAATACACGGTGATGTTGCGCATCTCGCCGCCGAGCACGGGCGGCTTGTTCGACGCCATCAGCTTTTCGATCACCGCCGGCGCGAGATAGAGCGAGAAGCTCTGCCGCAGCAGCCGTTTGCCCTTGTCCGCCACGACGAAGCGGTAGCCAACCGTCATGCCGAGCGCGAGAAACGCCGCCAGCACCGGCTCGACCAGCGGGAATACGACGGCGCGATGGAACGTCCACGTCGCGCCCGCCGCCCACGCTAGCGCGATGCCAAGCGTGGCGAGCGCCGCCATGGCCGGGCCGAGCGCCAGCGTTGCGGCGGTGGCCAGCGCCGCCAGCGCGAACGCGGCGAGGCCGGTGAAGGTGCGGCCGAACTCGATCAGCGCATCGCCGCGGATCAGGTTGTTGACCGCGGTGGCGTGGACATAGACTCCGGAAATCGAGTCGCGCAGGAATTTTGGTGCGGCGGCGGGCGAGGTTGGCGTGCAACGCGCGGCGCGCGAGCCTTCGGTGCCGGTGGCGAAGCGCTTCGAGGTGATCTTGCGGTCCTCGACGTCGAGCACCGTGCCGATCAGCACCACCTTGCCGTCGAACTGGCGGCGGAAGAATTCCTTGTCGCCCTTTTCGGCGCAGGCGCGCAGATCCGCCAGCGAATAGGTCGGAATGTCGTCGCCGCCGCCGGCGAAGTTGAGCGGAATGGTGTTCGGCACCACGCTCGAATCGACGTGCTGCGGCAGCGTTCCGCCGCTGGCGCGCGCGGCAAGCTCCGCCGCCATCGAAGGCACCTGCTCACCATCGACGCTGAAACTCAGCGGCATGCGCCGGATCACGTCGTCGGGATCGCTGTGGACATTGAGCGCACGGATGTTGCGGCCTTGGCCGACCGCGGCGCGCTGGCCGGGCGAGGGCAGCACCGGATGGTCCTGGTGCTGGACCTGGCTGAGCACGACCTTGCCGGCGCGTGCGCCCGTTGCCAGCGCCCGCAGATAATCCCGATCGAAGCCGCGCACCCGCGCGCCCAGCGTCTCGTCGCCGAACGGCACCGCGGATTGCTCGATCGAGGTCGGGAAGATGATGTCGAAGCCCACCACCTTGGCGCCGCCGTCGATGATCGCGGTCAGCACCTGCCCGATCTCGCGCGTCCAGGTGACGCTCGGCGTGCCCTCGAACGGCGGGGTGCGGAAGGTTTCCTCGTCGAGCGCGACCACCACGGTGGGCGAGGCGGCCGGCGGGTAGGGGTTGCCGAACGCGCGCCAGCGCATCGCGGTCAACAGGTCGATCGAGACGCCGCGCAACGTATCGAGCGCCGGCAATACGACGATCAGCGCCGCGACCAGGGCAATGAGGAGAGCAGCGAGACCGGCGCGCAGCGAATCCATGCGCGCGATGATGGGATCAACCCGGTGGGAAGCGCAACAGGCGGCTGATCACCGGCGGCTTGCCGGACTTGGTGGCGGACTTGTTGGCGTCCTTGGCCTTGGCGTGGATCTTGAACACGACCTTATAGTGCGGGCCGAGCGTCGCGGTGTAGATCGCGCCTTTGGCGAGCTTCTGGTCGGTCTTGCCGAGATCGTAGAAGCCGCCGCCGGCGAGATCGTCGCCGATCGCGACCTCGAGGCGTTCGCTGGGCCGGTCCTTGCGCTCGATCACCAGCGTGCGGCCATCGCCCTGCACCAGCTTGGGCACCTCGATGACGGGCGGCATGGCGCGAAGCGTGGGGTGAATGGTGGCGCTCTGCAGCCGGAAGGCGCTGGCACCGCTGGCATTGGCCTGCGCCGAGGCGAGCTGCATCTTGCCGCCGTCGCAGGCCACCTTGGTGCGGACGACCTTGCCGCCCTCGACCTCGCTGCGCTCGATGCCGATGCGCACGGTGCCGCCGGTAATGGTCTCGTGCGCGCAGGACTTGAGATAGCTCAGCACCAGCACGTCGCGCGGCGCCAGCTTGATCACCTGGCCGCCGCCCACATAGTCCATGAATTCAACGTCGGTGCTGCTGTTGTTGCTGTTGTTGCTGCTGATGTCCTCCACCAGCGCAACGGGGATGAGTGGGGCAGGGGCCTTGGCCCAGGCTCCGGTCGCCGCGAAGACGCCAGCAGCCAACGCAGCTGCCCGTAACGCTCCTTTGGTCATTCCGTAATCCCCCGGCATGTCGAAACGGCCGATGTGCCGCGCCTATGCATTAGTAGCGCGGAGCAAGAAAGGGTTCAGCCGCATGCTTCTTTTCCGCAGAATCGTGGACGAGATAAGGCAGGCGCCCCACAGAGGTAAAAATACTATACCTATCAAATACTTATGTAGGGACGGGCTACGCCGCGGCCTTCGAGCCTGCCACTTTGGCATCCTGCAACACCATATCCGCCCCCTTTTCGGCAATCATGATGGCTGCCGCATTGGTGTTGCCGGACACCACCGTGGGCATGATCGACGCGTCAATCACGCGCAGCCGCTCGAACCCGCGCACCTTGAGCCGCTCGTCCACCACCGCCTTTGGGTCCTGGCCCATCCGGCAGGTGCTGACCGGGTGATAGACGGTCGAGCCGCGGCGGCGGATGAAGTCGAGCAGCGCGTCGTCGTCCACGCATTCCAGGCCGGGATCCATCTCCTCGGCGACGTGGCGCGCCAGCGCCGGAGCCTGCGCGAGGCGGCGCAACACCTTGACGCCGGCGACCAGGGTGTCTCGATCTTTCTGGGTGGCGAGATAGTTGGGATGGATCGCCGGCGCCTGCCGCGGGTCGGCCGACTTGATGCGCACGTGGCCACGGCTCTCCGGCCGCAGCAGCGTGCAGGTGATGGTGAAGCCCGGAAACGGATCGACCCAGTCGCCGAGATTGTGCACCGAATAGACCGCGATCGAGCATTGCACGTCCGGTGTCGCCGACGACGGCATCGCGCGCAGGAAGCAGCCGGCCGAGATCGCCGGCGTCGCAAAATAGCCGCGCCGGTACAGCGCGTACTGCATCATGGCGGTCGCGCCCTGGCGCCAGCTGCGCACCGCGTCGTTCAGCGTGATCGGTTCCTTGCAACGCAGGATGACGCGCGCGAAGTAGTGATCGTTAAGCTGGTCGCCGACGCCGGGGAAATCGGCGACCACCGGGATGCCGTGCGAGCGAAGCAGCTCCGCCGGCCCAAGCCCGGAGAGCTGCAGCAGTTGCGGCGAGTTGAATGCCCCGCCGGCGACCAGGACCTCGCCGCGCGCGTGCGCGGTACGCTTTTCACCGCCGACCAAATACTCGACTCCGGTCGCGCGCCGGCCGTCGAACAATACGCGTGAGGCGAGCGCCTCCGACACCACGTGAAGGTTGGCGCGCCGGCGTGCCGGCTTGAGGTACGCGGCCGCGGTCGAGGAGCGCACGCCGCCGCGCATGGTGTTCTGGTAGAAGCCCGCGCCCTCCTGCACCGCGCCGTTGAAATCGTCGTTCTTCGGATAGCCGCACTGCTGCGCCGCTTCGATGAAGGCGGCGGCGAGCGGATGCCGATCGCGGATGTCAGATACGCCCAGCGGTCCGCCGGCGCCGTGATGCTCATCCGCGCCACGCTCGTTGTCCTCGGCCTTGCGGAAGTACGGCAGTACGTCATCGTGGCTCCAGCCGGTGTTGCCGAGCTGGCGCCAATGGTCGAAGTCCTCAGCCTGGCCGCGGATGTAGATCAAGCCGTTGATCGAGCTCGAGCCGCCCAGCGTCTTGCCGCGCGGCGCGATCACATTGCGGCCGTGGCATTCCGGCTGCGGCTCGGTCTGGTAGCACCAGTTGTAGCGCGTGTTGGTGAAGAGCTTGCCGTAGCCGAGCGGGATGTGCAGCCACGGATGATTGTTTTTGGGGCCGGCCTCCAGGAGCAGCACGCGATGCTGGCCCGATGCGGTGAGCCGGTTCGCCAGCACGCAGCCGGCGCTGCCAGCGCCGACGATGATGTAGTCGTAAGATTCGGTGTCCTGCGGCATGGTCCTAGGGCGTGTACTTATAAACGACGCGTCGTTGCATGTCTGCTCCTGCGCACTCTAGTGCGACGGCGGCTGGGTCGCGGATCGTCGCAAATATTCGCCGCGCGCCGGTCCGACGATGTTGGCACCGTCGTAGACCAGGGCACCGCGCAGGAACGTGCTCTTGACCCGACCCGTCAACTCCACCCCTTCAAATGGTGTGTAGCCCTGCACGGATTCGGACGTATCCGCGCGACACACGAACGTCTCCTGAGGATCGACCAGAACGAGATCGGCGTCGTAGCCAGGCGCAATATCGCCTTTGTCGCGGAGGCCAAAGCGTTGCGCCGGCTTCCAGCTCAGCAACTCGGCCATGTGGTTGTAGGACATGCCCCGCTTGCTGCCTTCGCTCAGAACTCCCGAGAGCAAATATTCGGTACCGCCGAACCCGGCCTTCGCCAGCCAGATGTTGGTCGGGTCGTCCTTTGACCATTTCTGCTCGGCCGAGCAGCAGGCGTGATCGCTGACGACCCAGTCGACCTTGCGATCGAGCACCGCCTGCCATAGCGCTTCGACATCTTCGCGCGGGCGGATCGGCGGATTGACCTTGGCGTGCACCGCGCACTCGCAACTGGTGTCCAGCAGCAAATGGCCAACCGTGACCTCGCGGCGAAACGCGATGTGCGGAAAAACCTGTTGCATGGTCCAGGCCGCGTCGATCGCCTTGCGCGAGCTCAGGTGCAGGAGATTGATGTTCACGCAGTTCGTTTCATTGGCGAGGTAGGAGGCGATCCAGATCGCCAGCCCTTCGGAATGCGGCGGGCGCGCTGCACTATACGCTTCGAGCCCGGTCAGCTTGTTCTCGCGCTCGACGATCTTGGTGTAGGCATTGAGAATGTCGGCCAGTTCGCAATGCAGGCTGACGCTGATGTGACTGGCTCGATCCGGATGCTTTTCCATCAGCCGCTGCGCAGACCGCATGATGAATTCGAAATGCGCGATGTCGTAGCGTTCATCCGGCCCGATCATGAGAAATTCGTTCTGCTTGTCGGAGCGGCCGTGCAGACCGTAGCCGCCATAGAACATGAAGATCTTGAACGACGTGACGCCATGGTCGACGGCGAGATGTTCCATTTCGTCGATATGCGCGGCTTCGATCGGCGCGACGTGATAGCCGTAGTCGACCCAGAAGCGCCCCGCCGATTGCTTGAAAACCTCCGGCATGAAGGTTCGGTACGGCCCGCCGCGGTTCAAATAGTAGTGTCCGGTCCGGATGTAGTTCAGGCTCGAGGTCACGCCGCCCATCGCCGCGGCCTTGCTCTCCGAAACGGCGTCCTGCGCGAGCGGCGCATAGATGCCGATGTGCATGTGGGCGTCGACGCAGCCCGGAAACGCCAGGCGATTCTTGGCGTCGAAAATCTCACGTGCACTGTCGGCCGTTATTTCGGGTGCGAGGCGGGCAATCTTTCCGCCCTTGATCGCGACATCGAGGCAGTCCACCGAGGTCTTGTTGGGTCGCACCACCCGGGCATTCTTGATGACGATATCGAACGATTTTTCCATAGTACCCCTGCCGGCGCTCCGCCGTTCTAATTGAAAACTTCGCCGGATTGCCTGACGATCGGCGCCCACCGCTTGATGTCATCGCGCACGAATGCGGCGAACTCGCCCGGTGTGTTGCCGACCACCGACGCGCCTTCGTTATTGAGCTGCTCGCGTATTTTCGGATTGTTGAGCGCCGAAACGATCACGGTGTTCAGCTTGTCGACGATGGCGGCTGGAAGCTTGGCCGGCGCGAAAACACCGAACCATGCGCTCAATTCAAAACCCGGGACCACCTCTCCAATCGCCGGCAGATCCGGAAACGCGGGGTGCCTTTGGGCGCTTGTCACGCCGTAGGCCCGCAAATTCCCGGCGCGAACCTGCGCCGAGCCGGTCACCATGCTGATGAACATGAGATCGACCTGTCCTCCAAGCACGTCTGTCAGCGCCGGCGACGTCCCTTTGTAGGGAACGTTGAGCAGTCGAATTCCCGACATCATTTTGAGCTGCTCGCCGGCAAGATGCAGCGAGGATCCCAAGCCGCCGAGGGCGATCGTCAACTGGCCGGGTTTTGCCTTGGCCAACTCGATGAGGGACTTGAGATCTCGCGCGGGTAATTTTGGATTGCCGACCAGAAGACTTGGCACCGTTGCGATCATGGAGATCGGAGTGAAATCGGCCACCGGATCAAAAGGCAGCTTGGCATACAGGGTCGCATTGATCGTGTGACTGCTGAAACTCATCAGCAGCGTGTGGCCGTCGGGAGCGGATTTGGCAACCGCATCGGCCGCCAGATTGCCGCCGGCGCCGGCGCGATTCTCAACCAGGACCGGTTGCTTCAACGCCGCGGTCAACAACTCCGCGATTGTGCGCGCGATGGTGTCCGTGGTGCCGCCTGGCGGCGCTCCAACCAGCATCTTGATGGGCCGCGACGGGTAATCGGCCGCGTTGGACGGCTGATGAGCCGGCAGGACGATGCACGCGGCGGCGATAGCCCAAGCCATGATGCTGCCTCGGCGCAGCACTGCGGTATCGCGCGATATCCGTGAACTATCTCTGCGGTTCATACCGTTTCCCAAGCTTTACCATCTCTGGCGTGCCGATGAGTTCGTTGAGACCGTCGAAATCCAGCATTCGAGAGCGGAATGGCTCCGTCGTTCCGTGCGACGCAAGCGAACCGTAGTATTCGCGCGACATGTGGCCAAGCGCGCGCACAATTCCGCCCGGGAAGATAACAAGGGAGAAGCCTATAGCCTCCAATTCCGTCGCAGACAGCGGCGGCGTCTTGCCACCTTCGACCATGTTTGCCATCAGCGGCAGACTTCCTCCCAATTCCGTGACGATGCGGACGAGATCGCCGCGCGCCTTGGGTGCCTCGACAAAAAGCATGTCGGCGCCGGCTTCGCGGTAGCGGGTTGCGCGTTCAATGGCGCGATCGAAGCCCTCCACGGCGACAGCGTCCGTGCGCGCGATGATCAGTGTTTCGCGGGATTGGCGCGCATCGACGGCAGCACGGATCTTGCCACACATTTCGTCGGCCGCGACCAGGGCCTTGCCGTCGAGATGGCCGCAACGCTTGGGGAAATCCTGATCCTCGAGCTGGATCGCGTTGGCGCCGGCCCGCTCGAACGAGCGGATCGTGCGGGCGACATTGAGCGCGTTGCCGTATCCCGTATCCGCATCGACCACCAGATCGCCATCGGTGCGGTCACGGATCAGGGCCAGGGTCTGGACGACCTCGGTCATGCTGACCAAGCCGATGTCCGGCCGGCCGAGGCGGGTGTAGGCGATCGCGGCGCCGGACACATAAAGCGCACCAAAGCCCGCCTGGGATGCAACCAGCGCGCTGAAGGCATCATAGACACCGGGCGCGACCACGATCGGCTTTCGGGCGAGGCGGGCGCGCAACGTTTCAGCCATTGTCACATCCCGAGATAGGCGCGCTTGAGATTGGGGTCGTTCCGGATGTCGGACGCGTTTCCTTGCAGCACGAACATGCCATTGTCGAGGATATAGGCGCGCTGCGCCATCTCAAGGCTTTGCACCACATTCTGTTCGACGAGAAGCAAGGCGATGCCGTCCGCGTTGATCGCCTTGATCAGCGCAAACAATTCCTCGACGAGGAGGGGAGAAAGGCCGAGCGAGGGTTCATCCAGGATCAGAAGCCTGGGCTCGGCCATCAGCCCGCGCCCGATGGCCAGCATCTGCTGTTCGCCCCCGGATAATGTCCCCGCATACTGCCGCTGCCGTTCCGCAAGCCGCGGGAAGATCGAGTACACCCGATTTCGATTGTGGGTGCGGCGTGCCCGCGCCCGGCGATACGCCCCCAGGTCCAGATTTTCGCGCACCGTCAGGTTTGGAAAGATGCGCCGGCCTTCCGGCACGTGGATCAAGCCGCGTGCAACGATGCCGGGCGGCAACTCGCGCTCGATCGCCTCGTCCTGAAATTGGATTGTGCCCTGCCACGCGCGCACCACGCCGGAGATGGTCCTGTTCAACGTCGACTTTCCGGTCCCGTTCGAGCCAAGAACGGCCACGATCTCGCCCCGACCTACTGTGAGATCGACACCGCGCAGGATTTCGGTTGCGCCATAGCCGGTGTGAAGGCCGCTGACAGCGAGAAGGGCCTCAGGCATGGGCGGCTCCCGGGGCTGCCATCCGGCTCGCGGCGCCTTTGCCGAGGTAGGCTTCCACAACGCGGGGATTTGCCCCGATTGCTTGCGGCGATCCCTCCGCGATGATGCTTCCCTCCGATAGGACGAACACGTGTTCCGCGAGGCTCATCACCGCCTGCATGACGTGCTCGATCATGACGATGGTGATCCCGCGCGTCACCACGTCACGAATGACCGGCACCGTGTCACGGATCTCGGACGGATTGAGGCCCGCCAAAACTTCGTCCAGCAGCAGGAGGCGGGGCTCGATCGCCAGTGCGCGGGCAAGCTCCAACCGCTTGCGGCCGGCCACGGTCAGCGCGGCAGCCGGATGGTCGAGCATATCGCCGAGGCCGACTGCGCGGGCCACGTCCCCCGCTGCCATCAGTGCATCGGCACGGGCGGGGCGGGAGAGGTGCGAACCGACAGCGATGTTCTCGCGAACGGTCAGGCCCAAAAACGGTTGCACGATCTGGAAGGTGCGCGCGATGCCACGGCGCGCTAGGCGGTGCGGCGGCTCGTTCGTGATGTCGGTGCCGTCGTAGACGACGCGGCCGCCGCTTGGCGGCAGGAAGCCGGTGACAATCGAAAAGAGCGTCGTCTTGCCCGCACCGTTCGGTCCGATCAGCGCGGTGATGCGGCCTGCCGGCGCCGTGAATGACGCCTGGTTCACGGCGAGCAAACCGCCGAACCGCTTTGAGACCTGTTGGACTTGGAGCAGCGGTTCAGTCATGGCCGCGCTCCGGCGTCGGTCTGGCTGGCTCCCTTCGCCGAAAACCACGACGAAGATCGGTGACCATCCCCACGATGCCGCGCGGTGCCAGTGCGACCACCAAAATGAGCACACCGCCATAGATGACGAGATCGAGTCCCGGCGCGCCGCCGGTCACGTGCTTGGCGACCTCGCCGAGCGTCTTCACGACCAGGGCGCCGAGCAATGGGCCAAACACGGTACCGATGCCGCCGATGATCGGAGCAAGCAGCGCCTCGACCGAGATCCACGCTCCGTAGGCAATACCCGCATCGATGAACAGAAAATATTGCGCGTAAAAACAGCCGCCGGCGGCCGTGATCGCCGCGGAGATGATCATCGCCCACAGCTTGACGGTCATCGCATCGACGCCGAGCGCCTTGGCTGCGTCCTCATTCTCGCGCACTGCGATCAGGTAGGCGCCGAAGCGGCTGTCTTCGATGGCACGAACGATAATGAGCGATGCGCCGACCAAAGCCAGGATGATCCAGTAGAACGGCGCGCGACTCTGGAACTGGAAAGCCTCGGGACGAAGGTCGAGCTTTATGAGCGTTCCGACACCGGCCCCGGTGATCGGAGCAACACTTGCGATAATTCGCAGCACCTCGGCGAAGGCCAGCGTGACGAGTGCGAAGTACGAGCCCCTCAGTCCGGAGCGGAAGCTGAGTACGCCGATGATAGCGCCGACCAAAGCGCCTGCCGCGACACCGAAGACAAATCCCAACCAGGCGTTGACGCCGTAGCGCACCTGAAGAATGGCGGTGACGTAGCAGCCGGTGCCGAAAAACGCCGCGTGGCCGAACGAATATTGTCCCCCGTAGCCGCCGAGTAGGTTCCAGCCTTGCCCGACGAGGGCGATCAGCAGCGCCATGACCAGAAAATTGAGCACGACGTTCGACGACGTCATCGCTGGAACGGTGGCCAGCGCGGCCAGGGCGATGAGGATCGGTGCGAGGCCCCTCACGTGCGTTCCCCGAACAAGCCGCTCGGCCGGAACAGCAAGACCATAATGAACATGACGAAGATGCCGATCTGGCCCAGGGATTCCCCGAGGTACAAGCCGGAAATGCTTTCGACGACCCCGACAAACAGCCCGCCAAGCAACGCCCCGGTGACCGAGCCCATCCCGCCAAGCACAACGATCGTAAATGCGATCAGCACGAACGCGTTTCCGGCACTCGGATTGACGTAATAGGTCGGGATCAGCAGGCAGGCGGCAATCGCAAGGCACGCGGTTCCGAGACCGAACGTCGTCGCATAGATATGCGCGACGTCGATGCCTGACAATTCCGCTCCGAGCTTCTCCTTCGCTACGGCGCGGATCGCCTTGCCGACGTCGGTCCAGGCCATGATGAGCCAAAGACCGAGCGCCACGGCCATGACCACGACGAAAGCGATGACGCGTGGAACGGCGAGAAAGGCGTTGCCAACCTCAATCACATTGAACGCATAGGGCAGATTGATGGTGCGCGTGTCGGCGCGAAATGCGTAGAGCAGCGCATTCTCGATCACGACGGCAAGGCCGAGCGTGACCAGCAGGATGTTCCGATCTTCGCCATGCGCCGCCGGTCCGATAATGAAGCGTTGCAATCCGTAACCCAGCAGAAAGAACAGCGGCGTCAGCAGGGCGGCGGCGACGTAGGGATCGAGCTTGAGCCACTGATAGGCGAAAAACGCCGCGAACATCGCGGCGGTCAGCAATGCGCCGTGCGCGAAGTTGATGATATGCAGCACACCGTAGATCAGCGTAAGCCCGAGCGCGATGAGCGCGTACACGGCGCCGGTCATCAGTCCGTTGAGCACCGCCGGAACAAGGATGACTGATGACATCGGCGGACTACCGGGCAGGGCGGCGCTGTTGACCGCTCGCTCGCCAGATCAGGCCGGCGGTATGGGGAACACCGGCTTGGCTGACGCGAAGGCCGCCGGGAAAATCACCTGGATGTCGTTGCCGACAACCTGGGTGTTCACCGGCACAGCGCCCTGGTTCTGGCCGTTGACGAACTTGGTTGGGCCGTAGGGCATCAGATGCCCGGCGAAGGTCGAGCTTTCGAGCGCGCTGATGATCTTCGCACGGTCGGCGCTTGCGGCGCGCTCCAATGCGTCGGCCAGCAGCAGGATGCATGAGTAGTTCATATAGACTTCGTAGGTGTAGAACTCGCCCTTGGCATCGATCTTCTTCTTGAGCTCCAGGGCCTTGGCGTTCTTCGGATCGAACCAGTGATTGCAATCCATGATGTATTGCGCGGCCTCGGGGAATTCCTTGACGAACTTGTAGGATGACGCCGCGCCGCCGAGCACCGAGTAGATACCTTTCGGCCGCACACGTTGCTGCTGCATGGTGCGCGCAAGCAGGACGTATTCGTTGTAGTAATTGGCCGGAATGACGAGATCGGGATTCTGTGCCTTGATCTTGAGCACGACGTTGTTGAAGTCGCGGGTTGGCGTCGGGTGCGAAATGGTTTCCAGAACCTGGAAGCCGCGCTCGGGCAGCTGCGTGTTGAGAAGCTTGGCGAGGCCCGCGCCGAATGCAGAGTCCTCGTGCACGATCATCACCGTCTTCGCAGCCTTGCCGCCCTGGTCGTTGATCGTGACCAGATTGTCGAGTGCGGTCTTGGCGATGACGCCGAAGCCGGGGCCGAAGCGGAAGGTGTTCTTCAAGCCGCGAGTCACGATGCTGTCCACCACGCCGACGTCGACAATGTAGGGCAGGTCGTAGCGCGCCGCGGTCTGGCTGGCGGCGAGACAGATGCCGCTGGCGTAGCCACCTACAATTGCAGCGACGCCGGCGCCGTTCATCTTCTCGACTTCGGCGTTGCCGCCTTCCGGCGTCGATTGGGCATCGCCGAGAACCGGTTCGATCTTGGCCCCTCGCAATGATTTGATGCCGCCGGCGGCGTTGATCTCGTCGATCGCCATCTGCGCGCCGATCCGGCCTTGCTGGCCCGAATAAGACAACGCCCCCGACACCGGGTGCAGCACGCCGATCTTGATCGAAGCGCCTTGCGCGCGCAGCACGGCGGGCGCATGCAAAACTCCAGCAGCCGTCGCGGCCGCTCCGAGCGCAGTGGATTGCAGAAACCGGCGGCGGCTGACAACAAGAAATTGGCGAGACATTCGTTCCTCCCTAACGTGCGGCAGCGGCTAACATCGGTCCGCATCCCATTCTATATTAGCCCAACCGACCGATCGTGCGCGTGATTTATGAGCCGTCCGCAGACCCTGATCGACAAGCTTTGGGCCGCCCACGAGATCGTTTGCCGCGAGGATGGCCAATCGCTGCTGTGGGTGGACCGACACTATGTCCACGAGGGTTCGTTTCACGCCTTCAACCGGCTGGCGGAGCGCGGCATGAAAGTCGCGGAGCCCGGTCTGAGCTTCGGCGTGGCAGATCATTACGTTCCGACCCGCGGGTCGCGGCAGAAGATCGCCAATCCCGAAATCGCGCGCATGGTCCGTCAGGTCGAGGAGAATACGGCAAAGCACGGCGTGAAACTGTTCGGCCTCGACGACCCCCGGCAAGGCATCGTGCATGTGGTCGGCCCGGAGCAGGGCCTGACGCTTCCTGGCCTGCTGATCGTTTGCGGGGATAGCCACACTTCGACCCACGGAGCGCTCGGCGCTTACGCTTTCGGCATCGGCGCGTCGGAGGTGGCGCATGTCCTGATGACTCAGACGATCTGGCAGAAGAAGCCGCCAAGCATGCGGATCACTGTGGACGGCCGCGCTGCCCCGGGTGTCGGAGCCAAGGACATCGTGCTTGCGATCATCGCGCACATCGGCGCCGACGGCGCGACCCGGCACGCCATTGAATTTGCGGGTTCCGCGATCCGAGCATTGTCGATCGAGGGACGGTTGACGCTCTGCAATATGTCGATCGAGGCCGGCGCACGCTGCGGCATGGTCGCGCCCGACGAGACGACCTACGCCTATGTCAAAGGCCGTCCCTATGCCCCCAAGGGCACGGACTTCGACAAGGCGGTTGCTGCGTGGAGCGCGCTTGTGACGGATCGCGATGCGCCGTTCGACCTGGATGTCAGCCTCGATGCCAAAGACATCGCACCGATCGTCACCTGGGGCACGAGCCCCGAAGACGCGCTGCCAATCGACGCCAGCACGCCCGACCCCGCGCGCGAGACGGATGAGAGTCGTGCTCAATATCTGCGCGACGCGCTCGACTACATGGGAATCGCGCCTGGCAGGCGCCTCACCGACATTGCCATCGACCGGGTGTTTATCGGTTCCTGCACCAACTCCCGTATCGAGGATCTGAGAGCGGCCGCTGCGGTCCTCGCCGGCCGCACCAGCAAGGTCCCTGGATTGGTGTCCCCGGGATCCTCTTTGGTCAAGGATCAAGCTGAACAGGAGGGGCTCGATCGTATTTTCCGGGACGCCGGCCTCGAATGGGGCGAGTCCGGCTGCTCGATGTGCGTCGGCATCAATGGCGATCTGGTCGCACCGGGCGAACGCTGCGCGTCGACAACGAACCGCAATTTCCGCGGCCGGCAGGGTCCCGGCGCGCGCACCCATCTGATGTCGCCTGTGATGGTGGCGGCGGCGGCGATCGCCGGCCACCTTGCTGACGTGCGGCCGCTGCTGGCCGACCGGAAGGTCTAGATCATGGACAAGTTCACCAGGTTGACGGCAACGGCGTGTCCGATCGGTCAAGCCAATCTCAACACCGACCAGATCTTGCCGGCCCGCTATCTGAAATGGACGCGCGGCATGGGCCTTGGGAAGGTGCTGTTCCAGGATCTGCGGTTCGATGCCGAGGGCCGGGAAAAGCCAGACTTCCCGATCAACAAGCCCGCGTGGCGAAACGCAAAAATCGTCGTCGGTGCGCGAAACTTCGGCTGTGGTTCATCGCGCGAGGCCGCGGTCTATGCGCTCCATGACTACGGGATCCGGTGCGTGATCGCGCCTTCCTTCGGCGATATTTTTTCCGGCAACGCGCTCCAGAACGGCCTGCTGACCGCCATCGTCACCGACGAGGAAGCTGCCGAGATCATGGATTCGCTGAACCGGACGCCTGAGTTGCAGCTCACCGTCGACCTCGAACAGCAAACCATCGTATGCGGCAACAGAAAGTATGACTTTTCGATCGATCCGGTCCGCCGCACGCGCCTCCTCAACGGCTGGGACGATATCGCCGTGACAGAGAGCTATCGCGATCGCGTTGCGTCGTTCAAGCAAAACGACCAAAAAGTGCGGCCGTGGGCGGCGCCGAGTGCCGACGTCTGATGGCAGGCTCAACGCGCGACTGCCTGATCGGGCTTATCGACTTAGTTCAAAATTCTTCCAGCAATCTGCCGAGACCCGCAATCTTGTCTGAAATCTTGTTTTGACGCAGCGCGTGCCAGTAAGTCGCCGTGTTGATGGCGATGACGGGCTTGCCGAGCCACATCTCTGCCGCGGCTGCCAAGCGCACCATGCTCAGATTTGTTCCCACTTGCACGATCGCGTCGACATCGCGGCCGTCGCCGTTCAACTCGATCAGCTTCTCGCGAAGAACCTCCGGCGGCACTTCCGCGATGGCCGTCCAGCTCTTGCATTGCAGATAAATATCGCGGACCACCTCGAATCCGAAGTCGGTGAAATACTTGATCACCTGTTCGTTGGCGACCGGGTAATAGGGGGTCAAGACGGCGATGCGCTTGATCTCGCCATAGGCCTTCAAAGCGGCCGTGCAAGAGTGCGAACCGATGCTGATCTGGATGCCAGCCTCCTTCTCGACCTTGGCCTGAAATTCGTCTCGCGCCTTTGGCGCCGCCGTAGAACGTCACGGCCGACATGCCCATGACCAGGTAGTCCGGCGAACAGGTCATCACGCTTCGCACCGCGTCGAGCGTGTTCTGGCCGATCACCTGCGTGCCGGCCATGAACGTTTCGTTGCTCACGGCCTGCGCGTTCGGCGTGAAAATCCGGCTGTAATGATTGGTGACGCCGGGCGGCCGCATCATCTCGAAATCTGGCTGGACGATCGTGTTGGTGGAAGGTCCCAGCACGCCGAACTTGCACCGCCAGCCTAGAACGTCTCTCATTGCTGCTCCTGACAGCATTTGCGGCCGATATTTTGCTACGTCTGTCCGGCCACGGGATCTTGTTCATGTCGGAAGACCGCGATCGCATCATTGTCGTCGGAGCAGGACCGGTCGGGCTGACCGCGGCGCTGGCGCTCATTCGCCGTGGCATCCCGGTCACGCTGCTCGCCGCCGAGCCCGAACTGGTCATGGAACTGCGAGGCTCGACATTCCATCCGCCGACGCTCGATCTGCTCGATGAATTCGGGATCGTCCCGAGGATGATCGAGGTTGGCTTGAAGGCCCCGACCTGGCAGTTCCGCGATCGCGAGACGGGACCGGTTGCGACCTTCGATCTTTCCCTGCTTGCAGGCGACACCAACCATCCGTACCGGGTGCAATGCGAACAGTGGAAGCTGATGCGCTTTGTGGAAGAAGACCTCCGCAAGGAGGGCGCGGATCTGCGCTTCGCCCACGAGGTAACGGAGGTCCGCCAGGACGGCAATTCCGCCACTGTCACGGCGCAGACGCCGTCGGGCCGGGTGGAGGTCACGGGCCGATATGTTCTGGCCGCCGACGGCGCGCGGAGCGCCGTCCGTCGCTCGCTCGGTGTCGAGTTCGAAGGCTTTACCTATGCCGAACTGTTCTGGATCGCCTCGACGGACTATCCGTTCGAGAAGGTGCTGACCGACATCGCCTATGTGAACTACATTGCCGACCCACTCGAGTGGCTCGTTCTGCTGCGGGTGCCGGGGCTATGGCGTGTGCTGGTGCCCGCGCCGGAAAATTCCGACAAGGACAGTTTGCTGTCAAACGAGCACCTGCAAAGCATGTTGCAGCGCGTTGTGCCGCGGTCCGAGCCTTATAATATTGCGCACCGCTCGATCTATCACGTGCACCAGCGGGTGGCGAAAAGCTTTCGGCACGGGCGCGTGCTGCTTGCCGGCGATGCGGCGCATGTCAACAATCCGCTCGGCGGCATGGGCATGAACGGCGGCATCCAGGACGCCTTCAACCTGGCGGACAAGTTCAAGCGGATCTATGCCGGCGCCGACGATCGCCTGCTCGACCGCTACAACCGGCAGCGGCGCACCGTTGCGATCGAGGCGGTGCAGCAACAAACCCACCGCAATCAGCAGATCATCAGCGAGCGCGACCCCGAGACCCGGAAACGATCGCTCGACGCGCTGCGAAACATTGCATCAGACAAAAAATCGGCGCGGGAATATGTGCTGCGATCCTCGATGATCGCCAGCATGCGAAGGGCTGCCGAGATTCAGTAAAGGCGATGCTATTGCGCTGCGGAACGCTCCGTGGCGGGCGCTGTCCTACTCTTTCGCTTGGTACTTGGCTTCGCGGCTCCAGTAATCCGGAAAGCCGACGACGGATTGCAGGTCAGTGAAGGAGATCGCCGGAGGCGCTGCGGCTTTCGATCCGGGTTGCAGCGACGCAAGCGTCGCCTGCATCGCTGCGATCGCCGAGGACAGCAGCATCACCGGGTAGAGCGCGAGCTTGTAGCCAACCTCCTGCAGTTTCGCCGGCGGCAAGACCGGCGTCTTTCCGCCGGGCACCATGTTGGCCATGCAGGGCTTGGTCATCGCCGAACAGAACTTTCGCATTTCGTCTTCGGTCTCGGGCGCCTCGAAGAAGATGATGTCGGCGCCCTCGTTTTCGAAATCCTTGCAGCGCGCCAGGGCCTCGTCGAAGCCGTGCACCGCGCGAGCATCGGTCCGCGCCATGATCAGGATATCGGCGTTCGCCTTGGCATCGACGGCGGCGCGAATCTTCATCCGGGCCTCCTCCCGCGAGATCACCTGCTTGCCGCGGGTGTGGCCGCATTTCTTCGGGCTGACCTGGTCCTCGATCATGACACCGGCGGCGCCGGCGCGGGCATATTCGATCACGGTGCGCTGCACGTTGAGCGCGTTGCCGTATCCGGTATCACCGTCGCCGATCAGCGGGACATTTCCGGCGGCGGTGCAGCAATTGCGCACCGTGTCGACCATTTCGCTGAATGAAATGAGGCCCGTATCCGGCAAGCCAAGACGGGCCGCCGACACCGCAAAGCCGCTCATGAAGGTGACCTTGTAGCCGCTTGCAGCGACAAGCTTGGCGGAGAGCGCATCATAGCACCCTGGCATGATCTCGATTTTCGGCTGGGCGAGGATGTCGCGAAGTCGTTGGGCCGGAGTCATCTGCGCGCTCCTGTTCTGTTACTTCGGCGGATCGATGCCCGCGGCCTTGATCGCCGCGGCAAAGGACTCGTAGTCCTTCTTGAAGACGGCCTCGCTCTGCTCCTTGCTGAGCCCGCCGGGTACGATGCCTACCTTCTGAAGGCGCTCGGAGACTGCGGCCGACTTTGCCAGGCTCGTGATTTCAGCGCGGATCGCCGTGATGATCGGCTCCGGCGTTCCGGTCGGCGCAAGGAAGCCGTTCCAGGAGGAAAATTCGAAACCCGGCAATACTTCAGCCACCGTGGGGATGTCCGGTGCCGCGGGGATTCGCTGCGCCGTCCCGACCGCGATCAACCGGACTTTGTCGTTGTTGATGTGAGGCAGCAGCGAAGAGGAATTGCCGAAATAAAGATCGACCTGTCCGGAGATCAGATCGGATATGGCTTGCGGTTCGCTCTTGGCCGGCACCATGACGAGGTTGATGCCGGCCCGCGCAAACAGCAGGACCGGCGCGAGATGGCTGATGTTCTGCGTGCCCGCAACCGAGAAGTTGAGCTTCCCGGGATTGGCTTTGGCGTAGGCGATGAACTCGGGCAGCGTCTTTGCCGGCAGTTCGCGCTTGATGGCGATCATCTGAGTGCCGGTGCCCATATTGGTGATCGGCACGAGCTGTTTGAGCGGCTCGAAACTGAGCTTCTGCACCTGCGGCGTCAGCACGATCATCGATGACGCCGCGAACAGCAGCGTGTAGCCGTCGGGCGCGGCCGCAGCGACCTGGCCGGTGCCAAGCGCCCCGCCGGCGCTCGGCCGGTTCTCGACCACGAAGCTTTGACCGAACTTCGCGGAGAGATGTTGCGTCGCGAGCCGCGCCATGGTGTCGGTGTTGCCGCCGGCTCCGAATGGCACGATGACGGTGACGGATCGGGTCGGCCAGTCCGCAGCTCGAAGGGCGCTCGCAGAAAACGCGAACAGCGTTATCGCAAGGGATGCGACTGACAGGCTCAACGTATGGATCATTCTGGCCTCCAGCGCCGCTCGCCGAGGTGTCCTATTCCTTGAATTCCTGCTTCGGCGTATTCGCGATCTTGATCAGCTTTTCCGCGTTCTGCCGGTCCTGCTTGAGGAACGCGACAAACCCGGCCTGGTCGGTCGCCGCCGGCACCACCGCCTGCTTATCGAGAAATGCCATGAACTTCGGCTCGCTGAACAGCTTCTGGAATTCGCTGCTGAGCTTAGCGACGATCTCCGGCGGCGTGCCTTTGGGCACCGCCGTGCCCCACCAGCCCTGGCCGGGGAAATCGCCCCAGCCGACCTCGGTAAAGGTCGGTACGTCAGGCAGAAGCGGCGAGCGCTTGGCCGAGCTGACGGCGAGCGCCTTCACCTTACCGGTCTGCATCAAGCCGAGGAAATTGCCGACGCCGAACCGCGTCATCTGTACCTGATTGGCCGCGACCGCCTGCGCTGCCGGTCCGCCGCCGCGATAGGGAATGCCGACGATCTTGGTGCCCCATTGGTTGTTGACCCATTTCAGCGATAGGTCGGGATAGGAGCCTTCGCCCAGCGTCGCAAAGTTGAGCCCGGCCGGCTTCGATTGCGCCAACGTCTTCAGCTCGGCGATCGAGCCGACGCCAAGCTCGGAGTTCACGAACACGCCCTCGATCAGGAAGAACAGCCGCGCCAGCGGCACCATGTCGGTGTCGGGGTTGTAGGGCAGGTTGCTGAACAGCAGCGGGTTAAACGACATTGTCGAGTGGTAGATGATGCAGACGTTGTAGCCGTCGCCCGTCGCCTGCGCGCAGGCCTTGCCGCCGAGGATGCCGGCGGCGCCGCCGATGTTCTCGATCACCAGCGGCTGGCCGAGTCTTGGCTGCAATTCGGCCGCTGCCGCGCGCATGATCACGTCGGTCACACTGCCGGCCGCGATCGAGACGATCAGGCGGATGGGTTTGTTGGGGTAGGGCTGCGCCTGGGCGCTGAAGGCAAAGCCGGCCGTCGCGAAGCCAATCAACATCGGTGCAAGCAGCCGCATGGATTTCCCCTTCGTAGGGTGAGCAAAGTCGCGCAGCGCCGTGCCCACGCAAGTCTCAGATACATTGCGAGACGGTGGGCTTCGCTGCGCTCAGCCCACCCTACGAGCGAAGATCAGAGCCGCTTCGCGAACGCGTCCTGGATAAAGTCGTCGAGCATGCGATAGGTCTGGTGCGCCGCGCCGGCGTGATACTCGGCGACGCCCGCCATCATGGTCTCCTCCTCGCTGAAGGAGTGCAGCCGGCCGCCGAAGTCGAGCTGCTGCCAGTTGCAACCCGAGGCTTCGAGCTCTTCTTCCAGCGCGTCACGGTCCTTCTTCGGCGCGACCGGATCCTTGGAGCCATGGATCACGAACACCGCGCCTTTGATGTCGCCCTTCTTGGCTGGCATGGTGGTGACGAGGTCGCCGTGCAGGCAGACCACCGCCGCGACGTCAGCGCCGGTGCGCGCCAGCTCGAGCACGTTGCCGCCGCCGAAGCAGAAGCCGACCGCCGCCTTTTTCGAACTATCGCCGATGCCGCGCTTGTCGGCCTCCGCAACCAGAGCGGCGAGCGCCGCGGCGATGCGCTTGCGGCCTTCGACGCGGTCGGCGCGAACCGCCATCATCAGTTCGCCAAATTCCGGCGGGCCGGCGCTGGTTTTGCCGTCGCCGTACATGTCGGCGACGAAGGCGATGTACTTGTCGCCGGCCATCTTGGCGGCGCGCTTGATCGCGATTTCGGTGACGCCGAGCCAGTTTGGCATCACCAGCAGGAGCGGGCGCTTGCCGGAAACCTTCTCGTTCCACACCAGCGCGCCGTGCCCGGTGGTGTTGCCCGATTGATATTGAACGCGTTCGACTGCCACTGTCGCCTCCCTAAGTGTCTTGATTGCCGGCTAGGTCGGTATGATCTCCCCGATCAGGCCGGCGTCCCATTGCGTGAAGTAAAGCCGGCCGTTCGACATCGCTGTGATGCAGCGCGCGCCGCTCGCCGGCGTCGGGATGTCGTACTCGCCGAGCATGGTGCCATCCGGCGCCATGCGGGCGATCTTGTTGGCGGAGTTCTCGGTGGCCCAGAGGTCGCCGTCCGGTCCGACGCAGACGCCGCGCAGCGAGGCGTTCGGCGTCCACACGGGATGCTCGGTGATGTTGCCGTCGCGGTCGATGCGGCCGAGCGCGTTGGTCGAGGTCTCGACGAACCAGATGCTGCCGTCCGGATGCGTAGTGGTGGCGCGCGGCTGGCTGTCCTGGCTGGGGATCGGAAACTCGGTGACCCTGCCTTCCATGGTGATGCGGCCGATGCAATTGCCGGCCGCCTCGCTGAACCACAGCGCACCATCGCGTTCAGAGAACGACAGTGGCTTCGATCCTGGCGTGATGCCGTCTTTGAATTCGGTGATGCGGCCAAGCGGTGTGATGCGGCCGATCTGGCTGACGTTGCTCTCGGAGAACCATACGTTGCCGTCGGGCCCGAGCAGGATGCCGTCGGGATCGGCGTCCGGCGTCGGCAGCCGAAATTCGGTGATCTCGCCGTGCGGTGTGATGCGGCCGACCTGGTGCGCAGTCTTCTCGCAGAACCAGTAATTGCCGTCGCCGCCGATGGTGATGCCGATCGGCGTCGCGTTCTGCGTCGGCAGATCGAATTCGGTGAAGCTTGCACTGACTGGATCGAAACGGCCGATCTTCGACACACCGCTTTCGCAGAACCACAGGCAATGATCGAAGCCTTCCATCGCGATGTAGGGCTTGCTGCCCGGCGTCGGAATTCGGTGCTCGCGAATTTCAGGCGAACGTACCGAACGGAAGCGCAGGTGGGCCGCAAACTCACGGGCAATATCTGACATGTCGGGATGCTAGCGCATGATCCCGAAAAAGTGGAATCCGGTTTCAACAAGGACCAGGCATTAATATGACAAGCAGAAATGCAGCGGCGATAGGCTATTGCGGCATCGCCTTGAGGGCGACCGCAGCGGTGGTGTAACCGCCCAGCGCGCCGTCGATGAAATGCACATGATTGGATTGGATTGGCGACGGCGTGAAACACGTCATCATCGCCTTGTCCTGGCGGTGCAGCCCGAACCGGACCGTGCCGGCGGCTGCGGCCTTGGAGAGTTCGGCTTCAACCTCGTCGGCCAGCGCCGCGGTGCAGTCGATCACCATGCGCAGCGTATCGTCGAACTTGCGGAAGTCGGAATTCTCGACCAGCTCCCTGGCGTATTTTTCCGGTGAGAAGCGGCCGACGTTGATGTTGAAGCGCATGATCAGGTAACCGAGGAGCGTCCAGACCAGCAGCTTGGCCTTGCGCCTCAGCAGCGCCTCGCCAGCGCGGCGTTGCGCGCGGGCCTCAAGGTCGAGTCCCTGCGGGGGCCAGCGCAGCGCCGGCAGCCTGTTCGGCACCGGACCGGACGCGTCCGGGTCGCGCTCGGTCAATCGAATGACTGCAGTGAACACCGCATCGACGTCCGGCCGTCGTGCGCCTGGCGCGGGCGTGACCAGCAGCGACAGGATCAGGCCGCGCGAGGCGGGGATTTCCTCAAAGCGGCATGACAGACCGCTGAGATCGGGCCGCGTCCCGGGCGGCGCCGGTGGTACCGCGAATTCGCCCCTCTTCACGGCGGCGTCGGCCCAGGCGAGCCCGCCGCCGGAAAACATCGCCAGCGCGACATTGTCCGAGGCGGCGAACCGCGCGAGATGCACATCTGCGCCGTGCGCGCGCACCGCTGCAACCGGCACCAGACCGATCCGCAAACTAAGTCCGAGTTCATCCCTGACCCATGCCGCGGTCGCGGCGAGCGCGCGGTGCGCAGTCTCGGCCGCGGACGCCGGCACCGCGAAGCTTGCGCCGTCGCCGCCGAACACGAACGGGAAGTCGCGAGGCTGGAGCGCGTTGGTCACGGCGACGATCACCGCGGCGCCCGCCATGTTCACCGCCTTGTAGCGCTTGGCCTGCACGGCCGCGGTGGAATCGGCGACGTCGGCGATGCCGATCAGCCAATCGTCAGGCAGCGGCTGATATCGCGCCTGGTCCATGACATTGGCGAAGCCGTGAAACACCGGGACGCCGGCATAGAATTGTTCAGATGGAGTGTCGGCGGCCATCGCCCGAATGCCCGATCGGTGTCGGCGCATCCATGCGCGCATCTCGCGACGGCTGCAAATCACCCGGCCTCAAACTGGCGTGATGCGGCTAATGCGTTAGATCTTGGAGGCGACGGTCTCCAGCCCGATGATCCGCGCCAGCGTGCGGACCTCGTGCTTCTGTTCTTCGCTCAGCCGCATGATCAGGGGCACGGCAGCGGTGATGAGCTGCTGTACCTCGGGGCTGTTGACGTCGATTTGCGGCGCGCCGTAGCTGTCAGGCTTGCCGCGGAACTTGCGGGCGTGGGCGCGGACCACGTCGCGCAACGTGATCTCGACAGCGGGCCAGAACTCTTCCTGGGTCGGCGTCAGCTTGAGGCGGGTGCGCAGGCTGGCGATCTGTGTGTCGTCGAGCAGGAGCTTCTGCTGCTCGGCGCGCCTGGCTTTGTCGGACGCTGCGCTAGTTGGCTTGCGCACGTCGGTGCGCGGCTTCGGCGGTTCGACCACGGTCGTGGCCAGCGCCGCGACCGCATAGCTCGTCGGCCACGCAGCGGCGTTCGGTCTGGCGACAATGTCAGGAACGGCTTGCGGCCTGGACAGGATTTCGACAGCGACGGGAGTTGTGCTGCTGAGGCGGTCGCCCTTGGCGCTGGAATTGGATGTCTGCGACTGAACGGATTGGTCGGTCGCCGCGTTGTGCGATTGCGCGGTTGCAGAGGAGTACGAATATGCGGCCCAGGTGCCCGCGATCGTTGCGGCGATGAAAGTCCCGACCGCTGCTGCTGCGAGCGTCCCCTTCAGCAATTGCCAACTCCCCTACGCTTCCGACCGCCTTACTCTCACTTCCTCGCAAAGTGAGATTAATTATGGCTTAACCATAAATGACGGCCTGGTTGGTTTGAACCACCACGCCCTGGTGGCCGCTGTGACTCATAGCCTCGCGTAGAAAAGGGGCAAAAACATGCCAAAACTCGGCGGGATTCTTGAAACTGCGCTCTACACCGACGACATGGTCCGGGCGCGGGCCTTCTATGAGGGGGTTCTGGACCTCAAGCCGATCTACGCCGATGCGCGGCTGTGCGCCTATGGCGTGGCCGACCGGGATGTTCTGCTGCTGTTTCGGCGCGGCACCACCATGGAAACCGTGACAATGCCAGGCGGCACCATTCCGGGGCACGGCGGCTCGGGGCCGCTGCATGTCGCCTTCGCGATCGGCCGCGACGAGCTTGCCGAATGGGAGCGGCGGCTCAAGGCGCAGCAGATCGAGATCGAGGGCCGCACCGACTGGCCGCGCGGCGGGCACAGCATCTATTTCCGCGATCCGGACGGACATCTGCTGGAGCTGGCGACGCCGGGATTATGGTCCATCTATTGAAACGGCCCGTTTGTGCTCCTAGTCCAGCGGCTCGAGCTTGACGATCGAAGCGCCGTGATTCGAGCCCGCCCAGAACGTCACCGGCGTGGTCGAATTGTCCACGAACACGCGGCGGAGGTTGGTGATCTTGGGCAGCTGATACTCGACGAACTGTCCGGTTTTTGGATCGAGCCGCGACACGCGATCGCTCATCATCGACCCGGTCCAGACCTCGCCGTTCTTGTCGGTCACCACGTCATAGGGCTGCGCCCATGGCGTCGGCAGCACCCACTCCTTGATCTGCCCGGTCTTCGGATCGAGCATGCCGACCGCATTGCCGGCATACTCGGCGTACCACAGGCGGTTCTGAGCATCGACGGCGCCGCGGCGCGGCCGCGAATTGGCGATCTCGCCGCGATGGAGTGTGAACTGCTTGGTCTTGGCGTCGATCTTGCCGATGTTCGACGACTGGAAATCGAGCAGATAGAGATTGTTTTCGCTGTCAGACCGGATGCCATAAATGCCGAGGCGTCGCTTGGTTGACGGGTCTTCGAACGAGCCGAGATTTTCCCACTGGCCGGTCTCGATATCGAGCCGCATGATCTGGGAGCGGTCGGAATTCTTGACCCACAGCTTACCGTCGACATGGGTGAAGGACGGATCGAGGTGTCCGGTCTGTGCCGCATCGGTCTGCCATTCTTTCGGCATCGACCAGACCTTGAACGTCTCGGTCTTCTTGTCGAAGCGCGCGACGCCGGCCTGATACATCATGCCGACCCAAAGGTTGCCCGCCTTGTCGATGCCGAGATCGAGTGTGCCGATCGGGTAGCCCGGCTTGAGCACTGGAATCGGGAATTCCGAATACTGGCCGGTCTTGGGATCGAACTTGCCGAGGAACTGTTCGGCGAAGTGGCTGAACCAGATGATGCCCTGCTCGTCGACGATGACGTCATGCGGCTGAATGAGCCGGCGTGGCAGATCATATTCGGTGATGATGACACGGCTGGAGCGGCCGGTGAGACGCGGCAGCGTCTTGAGCGGATAGGGCCAGGTCTCGCGGCTCAGATTGATCAGGGAGAGATATTCCGCGGTCGCCCGCAATCCCGGTCCTTGGCCGAGCGAGCGCTGGGCGGTTCCGACGAGACGCTGTGGATGCTCCGGCGTGCTGCCCGGATAGTAGCCGACCATCCGGTTGAACACATCGATGAACTGATCGGCGTCGTATTGCGAACGCACGATGCGGTCGAGGTTGTGGCAGCTCACGCAATTGAGCAATGCCTTGTTCTCGCCGGCAGTGCCTGGGAAACTGCCGAACCATTCGGCGTTCGACATTTGCTTGGGCAGGTTCTTGGTCGGCGCCAGCTTGATGTCGATGTCCGTTGTCCGGCCGGCGGCGACGTCCGCGGTCCTGGGGCCGTCAAGATCGTAGCCGATGGCGCGAATGCTGAGCGCGTATTGACCGGGCTCAAGCCGGCTGGCCGGGAAGCTGAAGCGACCCTTGTCGTCGGTCGGAACGCTGACGGTGACTTTCGAGCCCGCCTTCTTGGCGCTGACCACGACGCCTTCCATGGCGCCTTCCTTGGCAGAGGTGACTTGGCCGGAAAGCGCTGCGGTCTGCGCCCGTGTGGGTTCTGACAGCAACAATATCGATGCAAATAGGCTGAACGTCGCGACAAGCGAGATGCGCCGCATCGTGATCTCCCTGGACGACTTGTTTGTTAGCGTTGGGATACGAGCATAAGGGCTAGTCCTGGTCCCCACAATCGGGGTTGCAGCGCTCTAGCTCTTGCTCGGCATCGTGATCTGGCGGCCGACCGCTTCCGGCCGCGGCAGTTGGGCGTGAGCGGCTTTCATTCGAACCAGGCATCGCTCGACCTGAGCGGGGAAGGGCGCGACCTTCTTGGCCGCGATGTCGACATGCAGCGACATGTTCTCCGACGTCGCGGACACCCAGCCTTCCTCGGCGTGGAACAGCTGCTCGAAGTAGTGCATGCGCTTGGCGTCGTAATCGAGCAGCTGGAAGGTGACCCGCACCGGGTCGCCGTCGTGGAGTTCGCGCAGATAGCGCACGTGCACCTCGGCGGTGAAGGTCGAGAAGCCGGACTTGACGTAATCGGCGCCGCAGCCGAGCAGCTCGAACACCTCGTCGACCGCGCGATCGAACAGCACATTGTAATAGGCCATGTTGAGATGGCCGTTGTAGTCGATCCAGGCCGGCTCGACCTTCATCACCGACGAGACGAAGGGTGCGAAGAAGACGGGTTCCAGGTCGAGACGGTCGAGCATCGGTGCATTGTGCCAGAGAATGATGAAGGCTTCTGCAAAAACGAAGGTCAACTTCGCAAGAACGCCTCCACTTCGTCCAGAAACCTCGCCCAGCCGGGATCGGTTTCCAAAATAATGTGATTGTTTCCCTCCAGCGCGACGAAACGGGCACCGGGAATTCCCGCCGCGAGGATGCGCCCCTCCTCAAAAGACTGCACCGCGTCGTTGCGGCAATGCAGGACGAGGGTCGGTGCGCGGACCTGGGGCAGCAGGTGCGTCACGTCGACTTCATCCGACGCCTGCCGAAGCCGCGCGGCGTTCTCTGGCGACGTCGTGATGCGCTGAAGATCGTTGTACCACTGCATCTGTTCCATCGTGCCGCCGGGAATAAACAGCGACGTGAACATCTGGCGAAATGCGGGATTGTCCTGCCCCCACCCTTGGCGTATCAGCGTGAGCACGGCATCGGAATTCCGAACTTCCTGTTCCGATCCGCGATGTCGTCGGCCGCGCGCAAAACCGCCATACAGCACAAGGTGGCTGACTCGCTCCGGATGGCTGACCGCATACGCGATCGAAACGGCGCAACCTTGCGACAGACCGAGCAAGGGAAACCGGTCGAGACCGACGGCGTCGATCACGGTTTCCAGATCGCGCACGCGCGCATCGAAGGAAAAGTCGGCGACCTCCCAGTCTGACAGCCCGTTGTCGCGGGCGTCGTACCGGATCAGCCGATGGGTCGCGGCCAACGCGTGGAGATGCGGACTCCAGATCGGGCTGCCCCAGTCATGCTCAAGATGCGTGAGCCAATGGCCGGTCTTGACCAGCGGCGGGCCCTGGCCGACAACCGCGTAGGCGATGTGAACGCCGTCGGGCGCGACACAGAAATGAATCTCTTGGCGAGGCTCCGCCCCCGGTCGCTCGGCGGGCACGGCGCGGGCTTCAGGCGCTGCGGGGCCGCCTTCGACGGCCCCCACAAAACGAAACCCCTTGCGTGCCAGGGTGCGGACCAGCGCCTGCCGGTCCCCGCTGTCGCCCGACAGCCTTGCGGACTGCATTGATGCGGCTGGTAAGCGTTGAGTCCGACACGATCCGGCCGCCCCAGACCGCGGCGATCAGATCGTCCTTGCTCACCACGCGGTCGCGGTTCTCGATGAGATAGACCAGCAGATCGAACACCTGCTGAGCGACCAAAAAACCCGCTAAAATCCGTATAAACGCCCCTCGCATTTCCTCGAAAAGGGCCTTAAATGTTAGCTGGTTGTTAGCTGGCTTTCGCGGGCTTTACACTCTCCCCCCGTTAGCTGTCCGTTAGCTGGAGTGTTAGCTGGAGGATTTCGGATGCGAAAGACACTGACCGACAGGGGCGTCGAGAAGCTCGAAATAAAACGGGGCAAGGCCTACGCCCAGCCAGACCCAGAATTGACCGGGCACTACGTCCGGGTTCAGCCAACCGGAGCCAAGTCGTTCGCGGTGGCGGCTCGCGACCCAAGCGGTAAGCAGAAATGGGCGACCATTGGTGCCGCCGATGTGCTGAGCATCGAGGACGCCCGCAAGCAGGCGCGGGTCGCCATCGCCCGCATCCGGAGCGGCGAACCGGCGTTCGAAGCCCCGGCAGAATCGTTCGAAGCCGAGGCGAGGCGATGGCTTGATCGGCACGTCAAGAAGAAGCGGCTGCGCTCCGAGCGGCACATCAACCGGCTGCTGGAGCTTCACGTTTTCAGTTTCTGGCGGGGGCGACCGTTCCTGAGCATCAAGCGCAGCGATGTCACGGCGCTGCTGGACGATGTCGAGGACGGCCACAGCGCGCGGCAGGCCGACTCAGTTCTGAGCGTCATCAGTCCGATCATGCATTGGTACGCCGCGCGGAGTGACAGCTATCTCGTCCCGATTGTCCGAGGCATGCGCCGCCGGAATCCGAAGGAACACGCCCGAGCGCGGACTCTCAACGACGACGAACTCCGCACGGTCTGGAAAGCCGGTGAGGCGGACGGCATGTTCGGTGCGTTCGTCCGCATCGCTCTGCTGACGGCGCAGCGGCGGGCCAAGCTCGCAGCGATGAAATGGGCCGACATTTCCGAGGACGGTGAATGGACAATTCCGCAGGAGCCACGCGAGAAGGATTCCGCCGGGAGCCTCATGCTGCCGCCAGCCGCGCTCGACATCATCAGGGCGCTGCCGCAGATCGGCAACAATCCTTTCGTGTTCGCCGGTCGTGGCGACGGGCAGTTCAACGGGTTCAGCAAGTCGAAGCGGCGGTTCGATGCCAGTCTGTCCAGCGTCAAGCCTTGGGTGTTGCACGATTTGAGAAGGACCGCGCGCAGCCTCATGAGCCGCGCAGGCGTTTTGTCTGAACACGCCGAGCGGGTCATGGGCCACGCAATCGCGGGCGTCGAGGGCGTCTACGACCGGCACTCGTACAAGCAGGAGAAGGCCGACGCACTGCGCAAGCTCGCGAGCTTGATCGACGGCATCGTAAATCCGCGCGCGAAGAACGTGGTGCCGATCACCAAGCGGGCGAAGCGGCGCTAACTTTGACGCTAGGAACGAACTCAGAACGATTTTTTGAGGCTGTGGAAAAACAACACGCGCGATTTTATTTCATGTGCATAAGCCAAAGCAGCCCTGGGAAAATTCCGCCAGTTCAAGTGATTCGCGGTGGAGTTCAGGGCGTAGGCCGAAGCAGGCCCTGAGAAATTCCACCAAGTGAGTCGGTGGAGTTTTAAAATGCGTAAGCGTTTGCGTTTTCGCGATCTCGTTGCGTTGGGCATCGTTACCAACCGCGTGACACTTGGAAACTGGATTCGTGATCGAGGTTTCCCGTCCGGTCAACTGACGGGGCCAAACTCCAGAACCTGGGCTGAGGATGACGTGCAGCGGTGGGTGGATAGCCGCCCGACTGCGCCCAAGCCGCATCCGAAGAAGCGAAAACGCGGCAGACCGCGCAAGATCGAAGCGCACACCACCGTCTAGGACGAAAACGCCAGCCGCTCATCGCGGCTGGCTTCGCATTTCAAGGGGCTACTCGTCTGGCTTGGACCGCCTTGACGTGTAGCCGAGCGACCAGGGCTGCACAAGTATGAGAGCCGCCGACATCGCCGCGCTTCTCGCCGGTCGCCCAGTCAAGCCGCAGGGCGGCAACTATGTTGTGTGTTGTCCGGCTCACCACGACAAGAATCCGTCGCTTTCACTTCGCGATTCCAATGACGGCAAGCTGCTGGTGCATTGCTTCACCGGCTGTGACCCGCTCGACGTTCTTGACGCAATCTGTTCGCATGTCGGCGGCGAGATCGATCAGGCGAGGCCTTCCGTCTCGCGCCATGCTCACCACGGTGATGATCACCGGCACCGGATCGAGCTTGCCCGCCGCATCTGGAACGCTGCCGTCGATCCTCGCGGCACGTTGGGCGAGGGATACCTCAACGGTCGCAAGCCGCGCATCGATCTGCCGGATGATCTGTGCGGTCGCGTCCTGCGTTTTCATCCGGCATGCCCGTGGGAGAAGACGCACGTTCCGGCACTGGTCGCTGCCTTCCACCCAATCGCCGAGCCCGACGACGCCGCGCCGCCGGTCGCGATCCTGCGGATCGGAATCAATCCGGATGGCAGCAAGATCGACAAGCGCATGCTGGGGCCAGTCGCAGGCTGCGCCATCAAGCTCGACGCCGACGAGTCCGTGACCATAGGGCTGGGCGTTGCTGAAGGACTCGAAACGGCGATGGCAATTCGCGCCAAGGGCTGGCGACCGATCTGGTGTTTGGGATCGGCTGGCGGAATTGAGAAGTTTGCGCCGCTGTCGGGGATCGAGACGCTGACGATTTTTGCCGATCACGATGCGAGCGGGAGAGGCCAGCAAGCCGCGCGCAAGTGCCTCGCTCGATGGGTTGATGCTGGCTGCGAGGTGTTCATTCACACGCCGCACGATGTCGGTAGCGATTGGGCGGACTCAGCATGACAAAAAAACCAGAGCCAGAGTCCCATTTTCACGCACGCGGCAAGACTGAACACTCCGAGCCGCGCAGGCCACGCAAGAGCGAGCCGCGTTTCGATCTGATCACGTTCGACAACATCGAGATCGACATCATGGCAAATTATCTGGTGAAGGGAATTATCCCGCGCGGCGGATTGGTCGTCGTTTGGGGTCCGCCGAAATGCGGTAAAAGTTTTTGGACGTTCGATCTCGTGATGCACGTTGCGCTGGGCTGGGAATATCGCGGCCACCAAGTGCAGCAAGGCACAATTATTTACCTCGCCCTTGAGGGCGCTCACGGGTTTCGCAATCGCATCGTCGCTTGGCGGCAGCGGCATCTCAACGGCCACCGCAAGCCGGTGCCGTTCTACTTGATGAGCCGCAGCATCGATTTGGTGAAAGAACACCGGGTGCTGATCAACGACATCAAGAGCCAGCTTGGCGACGTGAAGCCTGATGCGGTGGTCATCGACACGCTCAATCGCGCGCTGATCGGCGACGAGAATTCCAGCGACGATATGTCGAAGTTCATTCAAGCCGCCGACGCCATCCGCACGACGTTCGGATGCGCCGTGATCATCATCCATCATTGCGGTGTCGCAGCCAATCGCCCGCGCGGACACACAAGTCTGAGCGGTGCCGACGACGCTCAGATCGCGATTGATCGCGCCCAGGATGGCACCATCACCGCCACGGTCGAGCTTATGAAGGATGGACCGGACGGCAGCATCATTGCGAGCCAACTCCAATGGGTCGAGCTTGGCACCGACGATGATGGCGATCCGATTTCATCCTGCGTGATCGAGCCGGTCGAGGGCGCAGCGAAGCCGCAAAGGGTCAAGGTCAAGCTGGCCGACAATCACCAGCTTGCGCTCGATGCGCTCGATGATGCGATAACCGACGCCGGGACACGCCCGCCCGCCTCAAATCACATCCCGCAAGGGGGACACATCCGATGTGTCCCCCCTCGATCTCTGGCGAAAGTATTTTTACGCCCGCTTTAGCGGCGAGGGGGACACCCCGAAAAAGACATTCCAGCGAGCCTGGAAGCGGCTGCAAGTCCTTAAAATCATTGGCATTCGGAACAATCTCGTATGGCGAGGGGGACAGGGGGACACTAGGGGGACAGGTGGGGGACATGTCCCCCAGGACTCGGTGGGGGACAGACAAGGCTCCCCCCTTAAAGGGGAGCCGGGTGTTCCCCCCTCGTCCCCAACCCATGACCCAGTGCCGGAAGAGGGATTCCACCGCGACCCTGCCGGTCATCCAGACCACCGCAAGACCATCGACCTTGGCGGCGATCAGAGGGGCACCGTTCTCGGCGCAGCCACTGGCGACCATTGCGAACACTGCGGGTCCGATGGCGAGGTGCTGCGCATTCAGGACGCGGGCGGGGTGCAGGCTTACTCGCTGCACTTCGCCTGCGCTGCGAAATGGTTCAAGGCGCGGGCGCGGGAGCCGTCATGAGCCAGCGTGTAGCCATGCAACAATCATTGGAGGAGCAATGCCATGAACAACATTGATGATCTCAGTGACGCACTGACGCACCTTGCTGCTATCAACAAACTCAACTTGAGCGCCGAAAATCGCCTGCGATTTATTGCTATCGTTGAAGCGACATTCGGCCCGGTTCCGGCTCGTGCTGTTGCTCCTGCTGCGCCGCCTGAAACGATGGCAAAACCGCGCCGGGGGCTGAGAACGCCGCTCAAGGTTGTTGATTGACGCAACGCCAATGCTTGAGCGCCCACCGCCCGACGCGAAACCGATGACGCCCACCGACGCATACGGTGCCATCGTCCAACAATTCCGCGACGTGCCGCAGGGGCAGTGGCATGAGATTGCCGCCCGTGAGGTCGTGCGGTTCGACGCTTCCGGGCGGTTGACGCAGCAGCAAGCCGCCGAGGTGTCGTCGCTACTGACGCAGCGGCTGGCGAGAATGCTGGAGCGCAACCCGCCGATTGATCCCAAGCGCGAGCTTGGCCTGAGCGCCGGTTCCTGCGCAAGAAGCGTTACCAGGAACGTTGTGCGGCTGGTCTGGCAATCTGCCCGGTCGAGCATGACGCCGCGATGATTGAGTTTCTGATCGATACGGATTGGCTGGACGAGGCCGACGCGGACGATCCTCGTAAGGTTGGCGTAGCCGTCGCCGCGATGTGGCGCGATGCCTGCCGCGAAAAGTCTTAAGCGGTTGGGTATGCGTACCCTCCAGCAGTCACCAGTCGTGCAATCCTGGCGGCATGAACTCACCAGCACCCCGAGGCATACCGCTTAGGCCTGCCTATTCGGCAGCGGCGCGCCCCCGCGCATCCGATCATCTGATCCGCGCCATTGTCGCCAAAGGTCGAAGCTTTCTGGGCGACGGCGAAGCGCCGCACGTTGCCCGCCAGCTTTGGCGCGACGACGAGGCAACGCGACTGATTTGCGCGGCGCGACCGCGCCAGCGACGACCGCCGCCCCCGGCTGGGCGAAGGAGCTTGCGACGACCGCTGTCGCCGATCTCATTGTCGGACTTGGTCCAGCCTCCGCCGCGTCGGAATTGTTTCGCCGCGCGATCTCGTTGAGCTTCGGGAGCGCCGCCTCGCTCTTCGTGCCCGGCATTGTAGCATCGGCGAGCGGCATCGGTTTCGTCCGCGAAGCCGAGCCATTTCCAGTCCGTCAGTTGCTGTTCACCGGGCCAACGCTGAACCCGCATAAGTTGCCTGTCTCTTGCGCACTGACACACGAAATGTTCACCACGCCTAACGCCGAGGCGCTGGTTCGCCTCGCGATGACGGAAAGCTTGGCTGCGGCACTCGATGAGTGCCTGTTCGATGACGTCGCGGGATCGGATATCAGGCCTCCCGGCCTCCGCTTTGGCGTCGTCGGGCTGGTACCAGCGAGTGGGCGGTGGCGAGCAAGCGATGGGCACCGACCTTGGCTGCACTCGCATCGGCCGTCGCGCCGGTGGGCGGCTAGCAAATTGCCTTCGTCGCCGCGCCGGGCGAAGCCGCGAAAATCGCGCTGCGATCCACTGGGCCGTTTCCATATCCGGTGCTTCCCTCGAACGGCCTCCCTCCAAAAGTCGTCTTGGTCGTCGCGCTCAACGCGTTAGTTGTTGCGATCGATCCTAAGTCGTCCTTCACGGTTACGAAGGAAGCAATTTACCACGCCGAGGACACCTCCCCGCAGCCAATCGCGCCGCCGGGCGGGCCAATCAGCGCGCCGGTGAGATCGTTGTGGCAGACCGATTGTATCGCGCTGTGCCTGATGCTCGACATTTCTTGGGGCGTGCGAGCGCCGAATTCAGTATCGCGTGGGTTGGCAGACGTGACGTGGTAACTGAGTGGATGACGACGCGCTAGACAAATTCTCAACGAAGGTTGGGCATAACAGTGAGCAGGACCGCTAACATCGTCACTGAGCATCACGCCGTCGCGGATGAGGATGACGTGTTGGAGAGAAAGGATCGCGCAAAGCCGCTGCCAACCCTTCATCGAAGCTGCGCAGCGTTAACGGCTGTGGCGGTCGAATCGTAACGCGCGCAAGATTGGCACGGGAGGTTGCGTAGGCATCTCGACGTTGAACGTGCCGCGATCACTGAGGAGATCGCTGAAGCGCTGGCCGAGCACGACGCGATTTGGACGCGAGGTTCATGGACAGGTGCTGGTGCAAGAAACATGGGCGAACCGAGCAGGAATGGCCACGGCCGTTGGCGAGTTGCGCGCTGAGGTTAACATTATAAGAACCTTGGAGAACGCGACCCGGCCAAGTGATCGATCTTCCGGCGTTTCCGCTGGGGAGGAAGAACGATGCCGCATGAACCGCCGCCCGGCCCTCTCGCGCGCAACCTGTTGGCGCTGGCCGCAATGATCGAATTGCGAAACGACGCCGAGGCATTGGCCATGTTGTGCAAGCCAGCCAAGACGGAGCTGTTGCCGCCCAGCCGCTGGAGCCGGGAACGTCGGTTGTCTGCGCTGCTGCGGGCCGAGCGGCTACGATCCCGGAGGCTGTTGGAACTGTTGGGCGAATAGCCTTTCGTTGGAGTGCGCCCCTAGGGCCGGACAGGTTGAGGTTCGGACTTGACAGGGTTAGCTGGGCTTTCGAAGGACGAAAGCCATGGCCAGACACCGTTCCCACAGTATCGAGTTCAAGCGGCAGGTCGCGCAGGAGTTCGTTGCCGGGGAAACCTGTACGCGCTCGCCAAGCGGCATGACCTTTCGCGCCAGCTAATCCGCGTCTGGGTTCAGAAGTATGAAGCCGGTGGCTTGGATGAAGACGCCCAGGCTGCCGAGCTATTGCAGGAATACGAATCCAAGATTGCGGCGTTGGAGTGGATGGTTGGTCGACAGGCTCTGGAGATCGAGTTTTTAAAGGGGGCGCTGAGAAACGCACCGCGGCCGCGAAGCGCGACGACATCCGTCATTGCCGGCCCGACGGGATCTCCATCGCAGAAGGATGCCGGCTAATGGGGATCAGCCGCTCGACCTTCTATGACACGCCAAGCGTTCAGGCGAGCGACGCCATTGTCGTTGCTGAGATGAAAGCGATTTGTGACGAGTTCGAAGCCTATGGCTACCGGCGTATTGACGCCGAACTCCGCCATCGTGGCATGGTCGTGAACACTAAGAAGATCCGCCGTCTCATGCGCGAGCACGCGCTAAATCCAAGGCGGCGCAGGCGTTTCATCGCGACGACGGATAGCAATCACAATTATCCGGTCTTCCCTGACCTCGCGAACAACATGACGCCGGACGGCCCCAACCAGCTCTGGGTGGCCGACATCACCTACGTCGCAATCGCGACTGGCTACGTGTACTTGGCCGCGATCCTCAATGCCTGGTCCCGTCGGGTCGTTGGTTACGCCATCAGCCGATCGATCGATGCGCGCCTCGTCGTTGCTGCGCTCAAGGCCGCCATCAACGCTCGCAATCCGGCACGGGGTTGCGTGCATCATTCCGACCGTGGCGCGCAATACGCTTCCGAACCCTATCGCACCGTTTTGCGCGATCACGGCCTCGTAGGGTCGATGGGTCGGCGCGGCAATCCCTACGACAACGCCAAGGCTGAGAGCTTTATGAAGACCCTCAAGGTCGAGGCCGTGTATCTGATGGATTACGAAACCTTCGAGGACGTTACAGCCGATCTTCCACGCTTCATCGACGAGGTTTACAACACCCGCAGACTTCACTCCGCCCTGGGCTATCTAAGCCCAGCGCAATATGAGGACCGCCACGCCCGGCAACCTGCCAGAACTGCTGCCTGAAGCTGTCCGCTATCAGGGGCGCACTCCACGTGGCATCTGAACACCGACGGCTGAAAGACACCCGGCGACCTCGCTAGTGCGAGCCGACGAAATAATCGAATAGCCCTACGATGAGCGCCTATTGGCACTAAGCCGACTTGGGCATGTCCGCTATGACGTCGGCTTTCGGGGGTAAAGCGGTAAATACAGATTAAGCCATTGGGTTGATTGACGTTACGTTTGCCGAGAGTAGTACGGGGGTTGGCTCAGGGTACAACCGCGACAGCTCACACCGACACGGCTACGCGGAGGAAGACAGTGGCGGAACGTTTGGGCTTTGTCGAGGGGACGGGGACGAGCAACGTGATCAGCCTGCGGTGACGCGAATAACGCGAGACGGCCTCAGAGCCAAGGGCCTGGGATAATCACTTCGCGTCATCGCCTCGGCCAACGTACGCCGGGCCTCGCCGCGCGGCGAAGCAATGCGGGCGCGGCTGCCTAGAGCACTTTCATGATTCGTGGCGATAGCCTTGGTTGGCGAGGTAGTTTGCGCATTCTTGCGGTCTGACCTCGGTGAGGACTTCAGCAATCGCTGCGATCAGAGCTTCGACGGTTCTGGCGGCGGCCTTTCGCAGCAGGGCTTTGAGCTTGGCGAAGAACTGCTCGATCGGATTGAAGTCGGGACTGTAGGGCGGCAAGTAGCGCAACTCGGCGCCTGCGGCTTCGATCGCTTCGCGGACGCCGGCGACCTTGTGGCTTGCAAGGTTATCCATCACCACGATATCGCCAGGCTTAAGGATCGGGACGACGAACTGTTCGACATAAGCGCGAAAGCTTTCCCCATCCATCGGTCCGTCCAGCACACAGGGCGCGGCGACCTCGCCGAGCCGCAGTGCGGCAACGAAGGTCGTCGTTTTCCAATGTCCCCACGGCACGCTGCAAACGAGGCGCTCGCCGCGCGGACAGCGGCCGTAGCGGCGCGCCATGTCGGTCGCCGCACCGGTTTCGTCGATAAAGACGAGGCGTTCCGACTTCAGTTCGGGCTGGTTCGCACGCCACCGATCGCGGGCCTCGGCGACATCCGGCCGATCCTGTTCGGAAGCGCGCAGTGACTTTTTTTGAGCGGCAATTTGAGAAACTTCAGCCTGTTCCACAGGCAGCCGATGCTGACCTTGACCTTGCATTCGTCCGCAAGCCAGACCTGCAGCTCCTCGAGCGTCGCATCCGGATGAGCCGCCACGCGGGCGCGAATGGCTTCGTCGTGAGGTGCGAGCTTCGGCTTGCGTCCCGCTCGGCCCAAACGCGCCGTCGTCTCACCGGTCGTTCGCCGACGGCCAACGACCTTGGACACGTAGGATACGCTGACCAGAAGCACCCGCGCCGTCGCACAGACACGCGTTCCTGCATCGACCGTCGCAATCACGCGTTCACGCAGATCCTGGGAATAGGGCTTGCCCATCGGCGATTCTCGCAGCCATTGGCACCGCTACCCAAAATCACAAATCAGCCCCGTTGGGTATCCATCCGATTCCGCAAAACGTGAAAATGCTCTAGTAGGGGGTCTAAATCGACAAGCCTGATAATGCCAATCTACTTTTTCGTCGTTGTAGCTCCGCAAGCGTCCTTGCGAGACTACGCTGTGCGTCTTCATGCTCATCGTGGGACGCGCTCCTCGGTCCATTCTTCCAGCGCCGCCCGGTAGGCGGCGACCGCCTCCTCCAGCCGCGCCGTCCCGCTCTCGCGCTCGCCAAGCGTCCAGAGCGCGTTACCGAGATTATCTGCGTCTGAGCCCAGTCGAGCGGCACCGCGCTCGCGGGTGCGTTCTTCCAGCGCCGCCCGAAAGGCCGCGACCGCTTCCTCGAGCCGCGCCGTCCGCTCTCGCGCTCGCCGAGCGTCGCGAGCGCGATACCGAGGTTCTTCTGCGTCATGGCCCATTCGAGCGGCACGCGCTCGCGGGTGCATTCCTCCAGCGCCGCCCGGAAGGCCGCGACCGCCTCCTCGAGCCGGTTGTCCGCTCTCGCGCTCGCCGAGCGTCCGGAGCGCGTTACCGAGATTCATCTGCGTCATGGCCCAGTCGAGCGGCACGCGCTCGCGGGTACATTCCTCCAGCGCCGCCCGGTAGGCCGCGACCGCCTCCTCCAGCCGCGCCGTTCCGCTCTCGCGCTCGCCGAGCGTCTCGAGCGCGATGCCGAGATTGTTCTGCGTCATGGCCCAGTCGAGCGGCACGCGCTCGCGGGTGCGCTCCTCCAGCGCCGCCCGGTAGGCCGCGACCGCTTCCTCCAGCCGCGCCGTGCCGCTCTCGCGCTCGCCGAGGTCGCGAGCGCGTTGCCGAGGTTGTTCTGCGTCATGGCCCAGTCAGCGGCACGCGCTCGCGGGTGTATTCCTCCAGCGCCGCCCGGTAGGCCGTGACCGCTTCCTCCAGCCGCGCCGTGCCGCTCTCGCGCTCGCCGAGGCCTGCAGCGCGTTGCCGAGATTGTTCTGCGTCGCGGCCCAGTCGAGCGGCACGCGCTCGCGGGTCTGTTCTTCCAGCGCCGCCCGGTAGGCCGCGATCGCCTCCTCCAGCCGCGTCGTCCCGCTCTCGCGCTCGCCGAGCTTCCCTAGCGCGATACCGAGATTCATCTGCGTCTCAGCCCATAGGAGCGGCACGCGCTCGCGGGTGCGCTCTTCCAGCGCCGCCCGGTAGGCCGCGACCGCTTGCTCCAGCCGTGTTAGTGCAAGTGGTTGGCCCCGACGGCACCGACACGCTGAGCAACGTCGAGCAATTGGTCTTTGCCGACCAGATCGTGAGCTGGACCAATGCGGCGCCGGTCGCAACCAGTGGCAACCACGGCGTGCGGCCCAACCAATACGCCCAGGTTACGCCGTGGTTGTCCTATTCCGATCCCAACGGAATTCCGGTGGTTCAGTACCAGTTCTACAATTCGGGAACGGCAGCGGGCAGCGGTTACTTCTGGACCGCAGATATCGGTCAACAGCCTGCGGACACGTCCATCACGGTCGCCGCCGCCGATCTTGCCACCACCTGGGTGCGCGGCGGCCAGGTGGCCGGCAGCGACCAGATGTGGGTGCGCGCTTACAACGGCACGCAGTGGAGCGACTGGGACCCGTTTACGCTGACCTCTATCAATACCCTGGCGACAGCGACGATCAACAATCATACCGTACACAACAACGAATGGGTCCCAGTGCAGAGCTGGATCAGCACCAGCGACGTCGATGGCGATCCGATCACGCAGTACCAGTTCTACGATTCGGGAACGGCAGCGGGCAGCGGTTACTTCTGGACCGCAGATATCGGTCAACAGCCTGCGGACACGTACATCACGGTCGCCGCCGCCGATCTTGCCACCACCTGGGTGCGCGGCGGTCAGGTCACCGGCAGCGAGACCCTATGGGTGCGCGCGTTCGACGGCTTCGGATGGGGCGCGTGGGATTCGTTCACCTTCACGACACACAACACCGCGCCGGTCGCGACCATCGACACCCAGAACCTGGATTTTAACGAATGGGTCCCAGTGCAGAGCTGGATCAGCACCAGCGACGCCGACGGCGATTCGATCACGCAGTATCAGTTCCTGGATGCCGGCATGGCGGCGGACAGCGGTTACTTCTGGACCGCCGATATCGGGCAGCGCGCTGCGAATGAGTACATCACTGTCGATGCCGCCGACCTCGCGACCACCTGGGTGCGCGGCGGGCAGGTGACCGGCAGCGAGCTGATGTGGGTGCGCGCGTTCGACGGCACCGACTGGAGCGCCTGGGATGCGTTCACGTTGAACACAAGTGTTGTTTGAGACTGTCCACCCCAGCTGGCGCTGCTTGCGCCGGACGTGGGGGCGGCGCCGGCACTTTGCCGGCGCCACCCCGGTTCTGCTAGCCTGCCGCCATGGCAGGAAACGCAGCGGCCGCGCGCCGCGATCCCAAGGCGATCGAGCAGGCCGTCGCCACGCTCACGGCAAAGTTCGGCAATCGCGTGGTGACGTCGCGCGCGGTGCGCGAGCAGCACGCCAACACCGTCACCTGGATCGAGAACCAGCCGCCCGACGCGGTGGTCTATCCGCAGGCGACCGAAGACGTGCAGGAGATCGTGCGGGTCTGCGCCGCGAACCGGGTTCCGATTATTCCGTTCGGCCAGGGCTCGTCGCTGGAAGGCCATGTCAACGCCCCGCAGGGCGGCGTGTCGATCGATTTCCGCGACATGAATAAGGTGCTGGCGGTGCACGCCGACGATCTCGACTGCGTCATCGAGCCCGGCATCACCCGCAAGGCGCTCAACGAATACCTGCGCGACCAGGGCGTGTTCTTCCCGATCGACCCCGGCGCCGACGCCTCGCTCGGCGGCATGGCGGCGACGCGCTGTTCCGGCACCAACGCGGTGCGCTACGGCACCATGAAGGACAACGTGCTGGCGCTCAAAGTGGTGATGCCGTCGGGCGAGGTGATGAGCACCGCGCGCCGCGCCAAGAAATCCTCCGCCGGGTATGACCTCACCCGGCTGATCGTCGGCTCCGAGGGCACGCTCGGCGTCATCACCGAGCTGACGCTGAAACTCGCCGGCATTCCGGAGGCGATCTCCGGCGGGATTTGTCCGTTCCCGTCGGTCGAGGCCTGCTGCAACGCCGCCATCTTGACGATCCAGTCCGGCATCCCGGTGGCGCGCATCGAGTTGCTCGACGCGCTGCAGGTGAAGGCGGTCAATATCTATTCCAACCTGTCGCTGCGCGAGACGCCGATGCTGTTCCTGGAGTTCCACGGCACGCCAGCGAGCGTCGCCGAACAGTCCGAGCGGTTCGGTGAGATCGCCAAGGAGCTCGGCGGCGGGCCGTTCGAATGGACCACACAGCCGGAAGACCGCACCAGGCTCTGGGAGGCGCGTCACAGTGCGGCGCTGTCGACCTTCCGACTCAGGCCGGGCGCAAAAATGATCCCGACAGACGTTTGCGTGCCGATCTCGCGGCTTGCCGAATGCGTCACGGAAACGCAACGCGACATCGCTAACAGCAAGCTGGTGGCGCCGATCGTCGGTCATGTCGGCGACGGCAACTTTCACCTCACGTTGTTGATCGACATGGACGACCCGGCGGAGGTCAAGGTGGCCAAGGATTTCAGCGAACGCCTGGTCGAGCGGGCGCTGGCGATGGATGGCACCTGTACCGGCGAGCACGGCGTCGGCCAGGGCAAGATGAAATACCTGGCGGCCGAGCACGGCCTGCCCGCGCTCGAGGCGATGCGCGCGGTCAAGCGGGCGCTCGACCCGGACGACATCATGAACCCGGGAAAAATGCTGCCGTTGAGCTAAACTGAAGCAAGCGGACATAGATTCGCCGCCAACAAACGCCATCTGAGGCCAAGTCGGGCTGCTGCGGGGGCCGCGCCCGGCAGCCTCGAATCTTTAGGTTTTCTTTAGCCGGTCCGCGCCAGTGTGCGGCTGAGGCGGAAAGCCGACACTGGAGCGAGCGTGCAAACGACGCTTTTGGGATTGGCGATCGCGTTGATCCTGGCGCTGCTCACGGCGCTGGTCGGACCTTATTTCGTCAACTGGAACGATCATCGCGCCCTCTTCGAGGCCGAAGCGAGCCGCCTGGTCGGGCTCAGTGTAAAGGTGGCGGGCCCGATCAAGGTCAGCGTGCTGCCGACGCCGTCGATGACGCTCGGCGACATCGAGATCGGCCCCGCCGGGCAGACCAGCCGGCTGCGGGCGCGCTCGCTGAGCATCGAGCTTGGCCTGGGCCCGCTGATGCGCGGCGAAATCCGCGCCGTCGAGACGCGGCTGGTCGGCCCGCAGTTCGGCATCGGCTTGAACAGTCTGGGCCGCGTCGACTGGCCGTCGATGACGGCGCCGACCGAACCGGTGGCGATCGAGCGGCTCAACATCGAAGACGGCCGCGTCGTGCTGACCGATGCGGCCAGCAATTCTCGACTGGTGCTCGACAAGCTCTGGTTTCGCGGCCAGGTCCGGTCCCTGACCGGACCGTTCCGCGGCGAGGGCGCTTTCGTCAGCGGCGGCGAAATCTACGGCTACAAGATGAGCGCCGGCCGCTTGAGCGACGACGGCATCAAGGTCAAGCTCAATGTCGACATCGCCGAGCGGCCGCTCGCCATCGAGGCGGACGGGTTGCTCGGATTCGATCAGACGGTGCCGCGGTTCGACGGCAATTTCGCGTTGTCGCGCGCGGCCGGTTCGGTCAAGGCGAGCGGCAAGGCGACCGCGCAAGAGCCGTGGCGGCTGACCGGCAAGGTTAAGGCGTCGGCGCAATCGGCGCTGCTGGAGCAGGTCGAATTCCAATATGGCCCGGAGGAGCGCGCGGCCAAGCTCGACGGCGCGGCGGAGATCAAATTTGGCGAGCGGCCGCGGCTGCAAGGCGCGCTCTCGGCGCGTCAGATCGATCTCGACCGGTTGATTGCGACTCCCGCCGTGCCGCGCCGTCTGCCGGCTGCGGCGACACAGGCGTTCGCCGAGTTGTTTGGCGGCATGATGCGGCCGTCGATCCCAGTCAGCCTCACGGTTAGCGTCGACGCGGTGACGCTCGGCGGCGCTGTGCTGCAGGCGTTCGGCAGCGATCTGTGGTCGGACGGCGCGGCATGGCGACTCGACAAGCTGGACTTCCGCGCCCCGGGTTTCACCAAGGTAAGCGCCAGCGGGCGGCTTGATCCTACTGCAGCCAGGGGATTGGGCTTCACCGGTACCGCCAGCATCGATGCCAGCGATCCGAAGGCGTTGATCGCATGGCTCGCCGGCCAACCGGGCGCGCCAGGGCAAGTGTTGGTCAAGCCCATGCAGGCGCGTGGCGAGGTTACGCTTAGCGCCGATCGCATCGCGGTCGAGCAACTGCGAACTGAACTGGATCGTGGCGTGATCGAAGGCAAGCTGGCTTATGACTGGCCAACGGCCACTCGTCCGGCGCGGCTCGACGCCGATCTGAAGGCAGGCGAGGTCGATTTCGACGCGATGGCGAGCTTTGCCGATGGTGCGTTCGCCGGCCTTGGACTTGAGCCGCCGCGGGAGATTGTGCTCGCGCTTGAAATCGGCAGGGCCAGGCTGGCGGGCTTTGAGGCGCGTAACAGCACCGCGCGCATCAAGCTCGACGGCAATGGCATCCAAGTGGAAAAACTGTCGGTTGCCGATTTCGGCAATGCGGCGATCGAAGCAAGTGGTTACATCGCGACCACGTCCAATCCGGGCGGCACCATCGCGGTCGATCTCGACACGCGCGAGCTCAACGCCGTCACCGCGCTGACGGAGAAATTTGCGCCGATGCTCGCCGAGCCGCTGCGGCGGATGGTGGATCGTGACCAAACCGCCAAGTTGCGGGCCACCGTCAGCTTGGAGAGTGCGGCCGGCGGCAGCGCCGCTGCCAAGCTCGCCGTCGCCGGCCGGATCGGCGCGGTGCGGCTCGACGTGACGGCTGGCGCCAACGGCAGGCAGGAACATTTTGCGATCACCGACCTCGGTGCACTGGCCGCGACCGATGCACGTTTCGATGGCCGGTTCGAGGCTGACGACGGGGCCAAGCTGCTGGCATTGATCGGGCTCGGCCGTCTGGCGGACGTCAACCGGTCCGGCATGGGTCCGGCGCGGCTCAATGTCAGTGCGACGGGATTGCTGAACCGTGAGCTTCGCCTCGAAGGGAAGCTGGCGGTCGGCAACATCGATGCGAGCGGCAGAGGTGTGCTGCGGCTCGCAGCGGATCAAGCCGCAACCGTCAATCTCGATCGGGTATCCGGCACGATCGCCGGCAGCAAGGTACAGGGGCGGCTGGCGTTGCGGCTCGGCGAGGAGCCGCGGCTGGACGGAGCGCTTGAGGCCGACTCGCTTGACGCTTCTGCGATCGTCGCCGCCGCGATCGGTATGCACGCCAAGGGCGCCACGCTTTGGACGACGGAGCCGTTCGCGGCAAGCTCATCCAACCTTGCCGGCCGCATCGAGTTCAAAGCAGCCCGCGCGGCCCTGTCATCTGCGCTACAAGCTCGGCAACTTCGCGGGGTCGCGCGGTTCGGTGCATCGGAAGTTGTTTTCGAGGATATCGATGGTGAGGTCGCAAGCGGCCGGCTCGGCGGCCGGTTGGCGTTCGCCAACGGTGCTGACGGCATTTCAGCGCGCGCACAACTGGCGCTGAGCGGCGCCGATGCGGCCGCCATGATCGGGGACGGTCGGCGGCCGCCGGTGGCGGGCAAGCTGACGTTGCGCGCTGAACTCGAAGGCGCGGGCCGCAGCCCAGCGGCATTCATCGGTTCGCTCGCCGGCACCGGTAGCGTCGCGCTCGACGATGCGCAACTGGCCGGGCTCAATCCGCGGGTGTTCGACGCGGTGATCCGCGCCGTCGACCTCGGCATTCCGACCGACACCGATCGCATCCGCGATTTCGTCGCGACTGCGCTTGAGAATGGCAGGCTGCCGGCCGCGCGCGCCGAGGCCGCCATGACCATCTCCGCCGGTCAAGCGCGCTTGAGCAAGGTTATCACGCAGACCAGCGGGGCGGATCTTGCGGCCACCGCGAACATCAACCTGGCCGACGCCATGCTGGACGCCGTGCTCACCCTGACGGGCACCCAAGTGCAGGGCGGCGGTTTGCGTCCGATCATCTCAATCGCGCTCAAAGGTCCGCTGGCGGCGCCCAGCCGCACCATCGATGCCAGTGCGTTGGCGAGTTGGCTTGCGTTGCGCGCGGTCGAACAGCAATCGCAGCAGCTTGATACGATTGAGCGGCAACGTCGCGAAGCGAGCGCGCCTTCCGAGCCAGACCTGCTATCCGCGCCGACCGCTCCGGCGGCGAATGGCGCCGACACGACCAGTGGTGTGCCTAACGACGGGCTGGCGCCGCCGCTGCCTCCCGCGATCAACGTATTGCCAGCGCCGAAGCCGCGCGCAGCGCCGCGTGCCGAAAGTATGCCGGCTCGCGCGGCGCCGAAGCCTGCGGCCCCTGCCAATCCGCCGCCTGTCAATCCGCCGCTGGATCTACTCGGCGCGCAGCGCTGACGACGCGACGCGAATGCCGATCAGGTCGCGGGACGGCTGGTTCTCGATCGGAACCGCTGCGGTCTTGGTGCGGTAGTGATCGAGCACGAACAGCCGGATGGCCGACGACAGGTTGCCGTGTTCGCGCTCGGTGTCGATGGTGGCGACGAGATCCGACAGGGTCACGTCGCGATCGTTGGCAATGTCCTTGAGTCCCTTCCAGAACGCATCTTCAAGGCTGACACTGGTCTTGTGATTGGCGATAACGATCGATCGTTTGACAACCGGTGACTTCATCGGCGGTCTCCTGGTTCGATTCGGTGACCATCGAGCGTTTGAGAAAGTTTGTCCCGTTCAGCGGCCGCTTCGGCGCGTTCCCGTTTTGAAGTCCCGTAGGCTTGCCGATGTTCGGCAGCTCGGCGCTCGGCCTTGCTGCGTTCGGCGCGCTTACGGGCGCTTCGGAGATTCACGATTTCTGCCATGCCCCTGCTCGACAGTCGTTCAAGGTTTCGGCGTGCGCGCCAAATGTGCCCATACGGTGACGACAGTCACAAACGACGCTTTGCCGCCGCTCATGTTGCGATCAAAATTGTGGCGAGAGTGCAGTAAACTCAAGTTACTGTGTATCGACATGCAACCGCGCATGGCTGAACTGTGAATTGATTTGAATCGAAAATGCGAATTTCAAATAGAAGAAGCGCCGCAGGTTCGAAATATATTTGAAGTGTGTTTGTGTTTGGTACAAATGAACGGCTTTATTTCAACCACACCACTTGGTGAGCATCGCTCCGACGAGTTCGATACCTTATTGCCACAACTAAAAAATTTCACTCGATGGGACGGTGAAATAAAGGTGCCGGGGATGAATTGTGGCAGTGACCGAGTGTTGCAGCGAGCAGTGGCGTTAGCCAGCCCGGATCATTTGCTCAGGCCGCACCAGACGATCGAACTCTGTGCTTGTGAGATGACCAAGGCGAACCGCCTCTTCACGTAACGTAGTACCGTTGACGTGTGCGGCTTTGACGATCTCGGCAGCTTTGTCATACCCAATTACCGGTGCGAGCGCGGTCACGAGCATGAGCGATCGCTCCATCAGTTCACGAATCCGAAATTCGTTCGCATTGATTCCGACGACACAGTGGTCTGTAAACGAACGCACTGAGTCCGCTAGCAACCGAATCGATTGCAACATGCAGTACGCCAGTACCGGCTTGAAGACGTTAAGTTCCAGTTGGCCCTGACTGGCGGCGACGGTAATCGCCGACTGGTTGCCGAATACCTGGCAGCACACCATGGTCAACGCTTCGCACTGGGTGGGATTGACCTTGCCCGGCATGATTGATGAGCCAGGCTCGTTCTCCGGCAAAATGAGTTCGGCGAGGCCGGCGCGAGGGCCGGATCCCATCAGCCGGATATCGTTGGCGATCTTGAAAAGGTCGGCCGCCAATGCATTGAGCGCGCCGTGCGCGAACGCGTAGGCGCCGTGTGATGCAAGCGCCTCGAACTTGTTGGGCGCTGTGACGAATGGCAGCCGTGTAATTTCCGCGACCTTCTTCGCAAACGCACGCGCGAACTGCGGCTTGGCATTCAGTCCGGTGCCGACCGCAGTGCCGCCTTGCGCCAGCGGATAGAGTTGTTTCAAGGCGAGCCGCATCCGGATGATGCCGTTCTTGATCTGAGCGGCATATCCGGAGAATTCCTGACCAAGCGTCAGCGGCGTTGCATCCATCAAGTGCGTTCGCCCGATCTTGACGGTCTTGGCGAACTCCTTGACCTTGCGCTGTAGCCCGTCCTGAAGGTGCGCCAGCGCCGGGTCTAACCGCCGCGCAATCTCATCGGCTGCTGCAATGTGCATCGCAGTCGGAATGCAGTCGTTCGACGATTGGCTCAGGTTGACATGGTCGTTTGGATGCACCGGTGACTTGGCGCCGAGTTTGCCGCCCAGTATCTCGTTCGCGCGGTTGGCGATCACCTCATTCATGTTCATGTTGGTCTGGGTGGCGGACCCGGTCTGCCAGACCACCAGCGGAAAATGATCGTCGAGTTTGCCGTCGGTCACCTCCTGCGCGGCTTGAACGATCGCGCGGGCGCGCTTGACGTCGATCAGCTTGAGGGCGACGTTGACCTCGGCCGCGGCGCGCTTGACCACGGCGAGCGCGCAGATGAGCGGTTGCGGCATCCGCTCGGTGCCGATGCGGAAGTTCTCGATCGAACGCTGGGTCTGCGCACCCCAATAGCGATCGGCTGGCACCTCGATCGGCCCGAATGTATCCGTCTCGGTGCGGCGCTTCGCCATTCTGGTCTCGACGGGCGAGGGGCGGGGCCGGGTCCGCGGATTACTTCTTGCGGAAGCGGTCGAGCTGGACGATCTCGCCGCCAACCTTGTTGTCCGAGCTGGCTGCGGGGCTAGCTGGGGGCGGTGCGTCAGCGGGGGTGGGCGTGGCGGCGGCCGCGGGTGTCGTCTCGTGGCGCGCCGGCGGTCGCGGCTTGCTCTTCGGCTTGTCGTCGCGCCTGTCGGTCTTGCCCGATGCTGCGTTCTGCTCCGCATTCTCGCCGATGGTCTCGAACTGTAGGCCGAATTGGATGGAGGGATCGAAGAAGCTCTTGATCGCTTCGAACGGCACCAGCAGGGTTTCGGGCACGCCGCCAAACGAAAGCCCGACCTCGAAATAGTCGTCGGTGATCTTCAGGTCCCAAAACTGGTGCTGCAGGACGATCGTCATCTCCTCCGGGTACTGCTCGCGCATCCGCGCGGACAGCCGCACGCTGGGCGCCTGCGTGTTGAAGGTGATGAAGAAGTGGTGCTCGCCGGGTAGTCCTTTTTTGGCCGCGTCGGTCAGCACTTGGCGCACCACGCCCCGGAGCGCCTCCTGGGTCAGAATGTCGTAGCGGATATGATCGACGGTCATGACGGTATCGCAAAAAGGCTTCGTGCAAGTGGTGGCGAAGCGCGGCGAATGTTAGCCCGCCGGAGGAAAAATTGGCAGCGGCGACATCTGTTGGAAACGGGGAGAAGAAACAAGCGCGGACAAATTAGGAATAAAGTGGAGGCTTCTGTTGCCAGGTGCCTCCGAACCCCGCCTAACGCTGCTAAGACGTCAGGACTTCAGTCTTGGTTTTTCAAACCGCTTACGCGGCCTGAGCAACCGGAGCATAGTTGTCGTTGGCAACTATATAAGGCCCATAACGTCGGACCCATTCCGGGCAAAAGCTCGTCTTTTACGCCCTCGTCGATCCTATTTCGCCCCCGCCGAAACTCAGCCCCGCTGGGCTTTGGTGGAGGCGCCGGGTACTGCCCCCGGGTCCGAAAGGTTTATTACGACGCGCGTTTATCGCCATAGCCGGCTCGCGCCGGCACCCCCAATATAAGTCCTGATCGTTGACGAAAAAAGAGCGTTTCTGCCCAAGCATTAGGCTCAAAACGCAGGATAGCGCTTGAATCGATTTAACCATGCCGTCATTGCGATAAATCGATTGGTCGGGTTGCCGCAGAGCGGATAAATCTGACCGCCATGTCCGACACCGCCGCCGTAGCGCCAACCCAGCCTCCGTCTCCACAAGTCATTCCCTCCCACGCCGATCTATTCCTCGCCTTTGTCAAGATCACGCTCATGGGGTTCGGCGGAACCCTGCCGTGGACCCGGCGGATGTTCGTCGAGGAAAAGCGCTGGATGACGGCGGAGGAGTTCAACGACGTCTACGCGCTTTGCCAGTTTCTGCCGGGCCCCAATGTCGTGAACCTCACCGCAGTGTTCGGCCGGCGCATGCGCGGCTGGAGCGGTGCACTCGCCGCCTGGGCTGGGTTTATGGCACTGCCGTTCGCGCTGATGATCACGGTCGGCGCGCTCTATGCGCAATATGGCGACGTCGATGCGTTGCGCCGTATTCTGACCGGGATCGCGGCAGCGGCAGCTGGCCTGCTCGCTTCGACCGCGGCGAAAATGGTGGTGCCGCTGTTCAAGAACGGCGTTGTTGCTCCGGGTCCGTTCGTCGTGGTGGCCACGGCGATAGCAATCGGCGTCATGCGCTGGCCATTGCTTTGGGTCATGGCCGTAATCGTTCCGGTCAGCATTGGCTTGGCTTGGTGGGTGCGCCGATGAAAGCCGACGGCGACGTCCTGGTTGTATTGGCCGTTCAGTTCACCATCATGGCTTTGCTTGCGCTCGGGGGAGCCAATGCTGTGGTGCCAGAGATCCACCGACAGGCTGTCGACCTGCGGAGCTGGATGACCGAGCGGCAATTCGCCGACGTGTTCGCCATATCGCAGGCGGCACCCGGCCCGAATGTGATGATCGTGACCTTGGTCGGCTATCACGTCGCAGGCTTTTGGGGGGCCGTCGTTACAACCCTGGCGATGAACGGGCCGACCGCGGTGCTTGCTGCTTATCTCAGCCGGACCTGGGACCGTTTCAGGAACAAGCCTTGGCGGGTTGCGGTTCAAGCCGGCTTGGTGCCGATTTCCGTTGGCCTAGTCAGCGCCAGCGCGATCGTGCTGACCGGGGTGGCGGTGCACAATTGGACGGCAATGTTGATTGCCTCTGCAACCGCCGCGCTCGCTTATTGGACACGATGGAGCCCGCTCTGGTTGATCGGACTGGCGGGGCTGGCCGGCTTCGCGGGCTCCATTTGACAAGACCAGCGCCGACCGGTTTCGGTTGCATTTCAGTCTGGAAACCTGTCTGCTAGACGGGGGATGTGGTGGGCGTAATTAAGGGGGGAATAAATAATGTCCGACATTAGCAGCGACTTGCTGCGTACGCCGGAAAATCAAAAGCAATACGACTTTTACGGCGGTATCACGCTGGCCGTTCTTGGCGCCATTCTCCTCGCCACGTCCTTCATGGTGAGAAATCCGGTCCCGTTGACCGTCCGCGGCTCGATCGTGATTTTCATCGCCGCTGGGCTCGCTGTGACCCTGCATTTCCTGCACGTCAAGAACCAGCAGGACTTCTACGGCGGCATGGCGCTGATCCTGCTGGCGTTGATTGCCTTCGTCGCCTCGAACGATCTACCCGGAATGCGTGGCTTCGCGTTTGGTCCCGGCACCGCACCGCGGCTGTTCGCCTTCACCCTGGCGGCGCTAAGCCTCATCGTGGTGGTGATGGGCCTGATAACGTCCGGGCCCTATGTCACGAAATACAAAATTCGGGGCGTGATTTTCATTACAGGCTCGATCCTGGCGTTTGCGGCCACGATCCGTTCCCTCGGCCTTGTGATCGCGAGCTTTGCCACGATCATCATCTGCGCGGCGGCCGCGTCGGACGTGAAGTGGCGGGAAACCGTTCTTTGGGCGATCATCCTGACCACGTTCTGTTCGTTTCTGTTCCCTTATGGGCTGAACCTGCCGTTCCAGCTCTGGCCCCGTTTCTACTGATCGGCGAGAAACACCATGTACGAACTTCTTGCCAACCTCTGGATGGGTTTCGGTGTAGCGGTTACGCCGACCAACATCATGCTCGTCATGATCGGCGCGACCGTCGGCACACTGATCGGCGTACTTCCTGGCATCGGCTCGCTCGCCACCATTGCCATGCTGCTGCCGATCACGTTCGGCCTGCCGCCGGTTGGCGCGCTCATCATGCTCGCCGGCATCTACTACGGCGCGCAGTACGGCGGTTCGACGACCTCGATCCTGGTCAACATTCCGGGTGAATCGTCTTCGGTCATCACGACCCTCGACGGCCACCAGATGGCCCGCCAGGGCCGCGCCGGCCCGGCGCTGGCGATCGCCGCGATCGGCTCGTTCTTCGCGGGCTGCGTTGCGACCATCCTGGTCGCCGCGCTCGGCGCGCCGTTGACCGCGATGGCGCTGCTGTTTGGCCCAGCCGAATATTTCTCGCTAATGGTGCTCGGCCTGATCTTCGCCGTTGTGCTCGCCAAGGGCTCGATCATCAAGGCGCTCACCATGATCCTGGCTGGCCTGCTGATGTCGATGATCGGTTCGGATCTGGAAACCGGCGCCGAGCGCATGACGTGGGGCGTGCCTGAGCTCTCCGACGGCATCGGCTTCGTCGTGGTCGGTATGGGCGTGTTCGGCTTCGGCGAAATCCTGCGCAACCTGGAAGTGACCGGCACCCGCGACATCGTCACCGGCAAGATCACCAACCTGATGCCGACACTGCCCGACCTCAAGGCTTCGGCCGGCGCGATCGGCCGCGGCACGATCATCGGCTCCGCTCTCGGCATCCTGCCCGGCGGCGGCGCGATCATCGCGTCCTTCGCCGCCTACACATTTGAGAAGCGGATCTCCAAGGATCCGAAACGGTTCGGCCGCGGAGCCATCGAGGGCGTCGCTGCGCCGGAAGCGGCCAACAATGCAGCCGCGCAGACCTCGTTCATCCCGCTGCTCACCCTCGGCATTCCGCCGAACCCGGTGATGGCGCTGATGGTCGGCGCCATGACTATTCACGGCATCGTACCGGGCCCGCAGGTCATGACCAAGCAGCCGGAGCTGTTCTGGGGCATGATCGCGTCGATGTGGATCGGTAACCTGGCGCTGATCGTCATCAATCTGCCGTTGGTCGGCGTCTGGGTGCGCCTGCTGCGCGTGCCGTATCGCCACTTGTTCCCGATGATCGTCATCTTCTGCTGCATCGGCATCTACTCGGTGAACAACGCGCCGTTCGACGTGACGATGACGGCCATCTTCGGCCTGGTCGGATATTGGCTCGTCAAGCATGACTTCGAGCCGGCGCCGATGATCCTCGGCTTCGTGCTCGGCCCGCTGATGGAGGAAAACCTCCGGCGCGCCATGCTTATCGCCCGCGGCGACGCGACAGTGTTCCTGACCCGTCCGATCTCGGCCGGTCTGCTGGCGATCTCGGCGCTCATGCTGATCCTCGCCATCCTTCCGACCCTGCGCGCCAAGCGCGAGGAGGTGTTCACCGAGTAATCGGCACAGCGGTCATGGCGAAAGGCTAGGCCCCGAGGGAGCTTTTTAGGCCCCCTCGGGGTTTCTATTGTGGACGACCCGGGTCAAGCCAGGGCGTCTGGTTTAGGGACAGGTCACGGCGTCGTCACACGCTCTTGAGCCGGCTTGATTGGACTTGCGGCGCCCCGCGCGCAAACCTGCTCAAGACTGCGGGAGTACGATCATGCCGATATTTTCCGGGCTGACGCGCGCACTTACCGTTGTTGCAATTGCGCTGGCGACAATCGCGTGCACTACCGAGGCGGCGCGGGCGCGTTCGCCGGAAATCTACACAGGCATCGTCGCCTCCACGGCCGTCGGTGGCTACGATCCGGTGGCCTATTTCACCGAAGGCAAGCTGGTCGAAGGCAGGCGCGACATCACGTGGACCTGGAAAGGGGTCAACTGGCGGTTCGCGAGCGAAAAGACCCGTGACGCATTCAAGGCAAAGCCGGAGGCTTTTGCGCCGCAATACGGTGGTCATTGCGCCTGGGCGGTGTCGAGTGGCTACACGGCCAAGGGCGATCCCAAGCACTGGAAGATCGTCAACGGTAAGCTCTACCTGAACTACAACGCGAAGGTGCAGAGCGACTGGGAGCGCGACGTTCCGGGCCATATCGCAAAGGGCGACAAGAACTGGCCGAAGGTGCTCGACAAGTAGCGTCGGGCTGTGAGTTCGCCGTGCATCTTGGTTTCGCCGGCGCCGTTCGCCATCTATTAGGGTACCCTCGTTAGGGTAAACTGGACCCTGAGTCGGGCCACGCCGCCATGCGCCAATACCTCGATCTGATGGAGCACGTACTCGCCGACGGCGTGGAGAAACGCGACCGCACCGGCACCGGGACGATTTCGACGTTCGGCTACCAGATGCGCTTCAATCTCAGGGAAGGCTTTCCCCTGCTGACGACCAAGAAGCTGCACCTCAAGTCGATCATCCACGAACTGCTCTGGTTCCTTGCCGGCGACACCAACATCAAGTATCTCAACGACCACGGCGTGCACATCTGGGACGAATGGGCCGACGAGCGCGGCGATCTCGGCCCGGTCTATGGCCAGCAATGGCGCTCATGGCCGACATCCGACGGCGGCGCCATCGATCAGATCGCCAACGTGGTTGAACTGATCCGGCGCAATCCGGATTCGCGCCGCTTGATCGTCAGCGCCTGGAATCCGGCGGACGTCGACCGGATGGCACTGCCGCCGTGCCATTGCCTGTTTCAGTTCTACGTCGCCAAGGGTGCGCTGTCCTGCCAGCTCTATCAGCGCTCCGCCGATATCTTTCTCGGCGTGCCGTTCAACATCGCCTCCTATGCGCTGCTCACCATGATGGTGGCGCAGGTGACTGGATTGCGCGCCGGCGACTTCATCCACACCTTCGGCGACGCCCACCTCTACCTCAATCACATCGAACAGGCCCGGCTTCAGCTGTCGCGCGCGCCGCGCGCGCTGCCGGTGATGCGGCTCAATCCGGCCGTGGAGGATATTTTCGCGTTCCACTTCGAGGACTTCACGCTCGAGAATTACGAGCCGTATCCGCACATCAAAGCCGCGGTGGCGGTGTGAGTGCTGCGACGCGGCGGCCCATCGAGGTGGTTCTGCTTGCCGCGGTCGCCGAAAACGGCGTGATCGGCCGCGACAACACGCTGCCCTGGCGGTTGAGTTCGGACCTCAAGCGGTTCAAGGCGCTGACCGTCGGCAAGCCGGTGGTGATGGGTCGCAAGACCTATCTTTCGATCGGCAAGCCGCTGCCCGATCGAACCAATATCGTGGTGACGCGCGATCCGCGTTTTCATGCGGACGGTATTGTGGTCGCGAACAGCGTCGATGCGGCGCTGGAAGCGGCCCGCGACGATGCGCACCGCCGCGGTGCCGGCGAGATCATGGTGATCGGCGGCACCGAGATCTTTGCGCAGACCATGGCCCTTGCCGATCGGCTCGAGATTACCCATGTCCACTCGTGGCCCGAGGGAGATACATTTTTTCCTCCGATCGACCCGAAGCTTTGGCGCGAGGCGGCGCGCAGCGATTGTCCTGCCGGCCCACGAGACGACGCCGGCGTCAGCTTTGTCACGTATCAGCGGTCCTAAAATGAGTAAGAATGGAAAGACCAATCTGCGCAGGGCGTTGCGCTGCGTCGGTGGCGCTCGTTGTAAGCCGCAGACGGCTCCCCTATAACCTTCACAACACAGGCGGACCCGCGCCGGAAGCCGGTCCCCGAGGAGACATTCCATGCCATGGAGCAATCAGGGCGGCGGCCCCTGGGGATCGGGCGGCTCGAAGGGCCCTTGGGGCTCTGGACCGCAATCGTCCGGCCCGACGCCGCCGGACCTCGAGCAGCTGCTGCGGCGAAGCCAGGACAAGCTCAAGAGCGTGCTGCCGGGCGGCAATCTCGGCGGCCGCGGGTTTGCGCTGCTCACGCTTGGCGCCATCGTGTTGTGGTGCGTCTCCGGTTTCTTCCGTGTCGAGCCGGACGAGCTCGGCGTGGTGCTGCGCTTCGGCAAGTACGTGCGGGAGGTGCAGCCCGGCCTCAACTATCATTTGCCCTATCCGATCGAGACCGCGCTGACGCCGAAGGCGCTGCGCGTCAACAAGATCGACATCGGCATGCGCGTGGTCGAGGACGCGCGGCGCGGCGCCACCGTGCGCGACGTCCCCGAGGAAAGCCTGATGCTGACCGGCGATGAGAACATCGTCGACGTCGACTTCTCGGTGCTGTGGAAGGTCAAGCCAAGCGGGGTCGGCGACTATCTGTTCAACATCCAGAACCCCGAAGGCACGGTGAAAGCAGTCGCCGAAAGCGCGATGCGCGAGGTGGTCGGCCGTTCGAACATCCAGCCGATCCTCACCGGCGCCCGGCAGACCATCGAGAGCGCCGTGCAGGATCTGATGCAGAAGATACTCGAGCAGTACGGCGCCGGCATCCTGATTCAGCAGGTGCAGTTGCAGAAGGTCGATCCGCCGACGCAGGTCATCGATTCGTTCCGTGATGTCCAGGCGGCGCGCGCCGACCTTGAGCGCGCGCAGAACGAAGCACAGACCTATGCGAATCGCGTCGTGCCTGAAGCGCGCGGCCGCGTGGCGCAGATTCTGCAAAACGCAGAAGCCTATCGCGAACAAACCGTGGCGGAGGCGCAAGGCCAGACCTCGCGCTTCTCGCAGATTTACGCGGAATACACGAAGGCGCCGGAGGTGACCCGGCAGCGGATGTATCTTGAAACCATGGAGCGCTTGTTCGGCAATACCGACAAGATCATCCTTGATACTGGCGGCAGCGGCCAGTCTGGGGGTGGGGTGGTGCCCTTCCTCCCGCTCAACGAGTTGACGCGCCGGCCCGCGGCGCCCACGACGGGAGGCACCCGATGAAGCTCGGTGTCGTCAGCGGCGCGATCGTCGTCGTTCTCATCGCTGCGGCTATTCTCGGCTACAGCTCGATGTTCACCGTCTACCAGACGCAGCAGGCGCTGGTGGTTCGGCTCGGCCAGCCCGTACGCGGCATCACCGAGCCTGGGCTCAACTTCAAGGTGCCGTTGATCGACAGCGTCATCACCATCGATAAACGCATCCTCGATCTCGAGTCGCCGGCACAGGAGGTGATCGCCTCCGACCAGAAGCGGCTCGTGGTTGACGCCTTCGCGCGCTATCGGATCAAGGATCCGCTGCGCTTCTATCAGACACTCGGATCGATCGCTGGTGCCAACTCGCAACTGGCCATTTTGCTGAACTCGGCGTTGCGCCGCGTGCTCGGTGAAAAGACGATGACCGACGTGGTTCGCGACGAGCGTCAGCAACTGATGAGCCGGGTGCTTGAGCAACTCGACCGCGAGGCACAGGGTTACGGTATCAACGTAATCGACGTGCGCGTCCGGCGCGCCGATCTGCCGGAGCAAAACAGCCAGGCAGTGTACCAGCGCATGCAGACCGAGCGGCAACGCGAAGCGGCGGAGTTCCGCGCGCAGGGCAGCCAGCGCTCACAGGAAATCCGCTCCAAGGCCGACCGCGACGTGACGGTGCTGCTGGCAGAGGCGACCGCCAAGGCTGAGCAGTTCCGCGGCGAAGGCGACGGCGAGCGCAACCGCATCTTCGCCGAAGCGTTCGGCAAGGATCCGGATTTCTTCTCGTTCTACCGGTCGATGCAGGCCTACGAGGCGGGCTTGAAAAGCACCGACACGCGGATGGTGCTGCGGCCGGATTCCGAATTTTTCCGCTACTTCGTCAACCCGTCAGGCAAGGCGCCGGACGCGACGTCGCGACCGGGCGCTGCTGCGCCGCCGAAGTGAAACGGCGGGCGCCCGGCGCCCGCGGCATGGTAGTTGGCGTTGATGCTGGATTTCCTCGTGGCGCTGGGTCTCGTATTCGCTATCGAGGGCCTGCTGTTCGCCGCCTTTCCCGCGATGACCAAACGGGCGATGGCGCACGTGCTGGAGGCGCCGGAGGGCGCGTTGCGGGTGGTGGGGATTGTCTCGGCAGCCATCGGCATTGCGATAATCTGGCTCATCCGCGGCTAGTTCCCTGAGTTTCAACCCGCTTTTAGCCTCAATCCAGTCGTTGATCACGGCTTTGCCGAACTCTCTTGAAACCCCGCCGGGACGCAGGCACTGTCCCGGCCAACCACTCCCCAGGAGAATCGACGGCCATGGCCCGCCTTTTCATCGCCATTGCTAGTACCATCCGCCGACCGGCGTTGATGGCCTTGGCAGCCGCAGTCCTCGCGCTGCCCGCGCTCCCTGCACAGTCCCGCGGTCCCGAAAAGATCGCTGATGTCGCCGAGCTGGTGATCGACGCGGTCGTCAACATTTCAACGACGCAGGCCGCTGGATCCGCCGAAGCGCGGCCTGGCCCGGGCGCCCGGCCTCAGCTTCCGCCAGGTTCCCCGTTTGAGGAGTTTTTCGAGGAGTTCTTCAAGAACCGGCGTGGCCAGGGCGAAGCCCCGGCGCCGAACCGGCCGCCGCGGCGCGTGAGTTCACTCGGCTCAGGTTTTGTGATCGATTCGTCCGGGATCGTCGTGACCAACAATCATGTCATCGCCGAGGCCGACGAGATCACCGTCATCTTCACCGATGGCCGCCGGCTCAAGGCTGAGGTGCTGGGCCGCGACCAGAAAACCGACCTTGCCGTGCTGCGCGTCAAGAGCGACACGCCGCTCAAGGCGGTGAAGTTCGCCGATTCGGACAAGGTTCGGCTCGGCGAATGGGTGATCGCGATCGGCAATCCGTTCAGCCTCGGCGGGTCCGTCACGGCTGGCATCGTGTCGGCGCGCAACCGTGACATCAACTCCGGACCTTACGACAACTACATCCAGACTGACGCCTCGATTAACCGCGGCAATTCCGGCGGTCCGTTGTTCAACATGGACGGCGAGGTCATCGGGGTGAACACGGCGATCATCTCGCCGTCGGGCGGCTCAATCGGCATCGGGTTCGCGGTGCCGTCGAAGACCGCGATGCCGGTGATCGATCAGCTCCGGCAATTCGGCGAGACCCGGCGTGGCTGGCTCGGCGTCAAAATCCAACAGGTCACCGACGAGATCGCCGAGAGCCTCGGCGTGAAACCCGCGCGTGGCGCGCTGATCGCCGGCGTCGACGACAAAGGTCCGGCGAAACCCGCGGGGATCGAAACTGGCGATGTGATCGTCAAGTTTGACGGCAAGGACATCAAGGAAATGCGCGATCTGCCGCGCATCGTCGCCGACACGCCGGTCGGCAAGGATGTCCCGGTCGTGATCATTCGCAAGGGCAAGGAGCAGACCAAGACGGTCAAGCTCGGCCGGCTTGAGGATGGCGAGAAGCCGCAGCCGGCGTCTGCCAAAGCGACGCCGCCCGAGGAGAAGTCAGTCGTGCAGCGCACGCTTGGGCTTCAGCTCTCGGACATGAGCGACGAATTGCGCAAGCGCTACAACATCAAGGAATCGATCAACGGTGTGGTCATCACCAGCGTGGACGCGGCATCAGTCGCAGCCGACAAGCGGCTGGTGGCCGGCAGCGTGCTGGTCGAGATCGAGCAGGAGAAGATCACCAACGCGTCCGACGTGCGCAATCGCGTCGAGGCGCTCAAGAAGGCGGGCAAGAAGTCCGCGCTTCTGCTGGTCGCCACCGCGACCGGCGACATGTTGTTTGTGGCGCTGCCGATCAACTAGGCGGGGGCCATCGAGTCCTGAAAGGGACGGCCCGATTGGCCGCCCTTTTTCGTTTCCATTGGCGATGCATGATCTAACCCGAAAACCGGTTCCCCACCCCGGATCAGGTCTGGGGCCGGCTTTTCGGGATCATCCGCTAATCCAACACGTGGTTGACCATGCCGTCAGCGAGCTTGGGCTCGAACCAGGTCGATTTTGGCGGCATGATCCCGCCGGCGTCCGCAACCGCCATCAGATCCGTCATCTGTGTCGGATAGAGCGCGAAGGCGACGGCCATCTCGCCGGATGAGACGCGATTCGCCAGGCCGTCCAGGCCGCGCGCGCCACCCACGAAGTCGATCCGCTTATCGGTGCGCTGGTCCTTGATGCCAAGCAGCGGCTCAAGCACGTGTCGGGCCAGCAGCGTCACCGGCAGCCGGCCGATTGGATCGTTCACCGGGATCAGTGCGGGCTTGACCATGAGGCGATACCAAGAGCCGGCCAGGAACATGCCGAATTCACCCGATGCCGCTGGCCGCATTGGCGAGCTCGAAGGTTCGACCGAAAAGTCCTTCTTGAGATCGGACAGCAGGGTTTCGGCACTGCGGCCGTGCAGGTCTTTGACGACGCGGTTGTAGTCCAGGATGGTCATCTGGTGATGCGGAAAGATCACGGTCAGGAACTGACCATGGGCCCCGGGCTTGCCGTTGCGCGCCTTGGCGACGCGTGCCGCCGCGGCTGAGCGATGATGACCGTCGGCGATGTAGATCGCCGGCAGGGCGTCAAACGCGCGGGTGAGCATCGCGATCGTCGCCTCGTCCTCGATGACCCACATCTGGTGGCGCACGCCGTCATCGGCAGTGACATCTGCGGCCGCCGCGCCGGTGGCAGCGCCCGCCAGCATCGCGTCGATGGTCGGCGCATCCGGGTACGCAATCATCACCGGGCCGGTCTGCGCATTGACCGCCTCGATCTGGCGGACGCGGTCGTCCTCCTTCAGCGGCGTGGTCAGCTCGTGCTTGCGGATGCGGTTGGTCTCGTAGTCGGCAATCGAGGCGACGGCGGCAAGGCCAGTCTGCACTCGACCCCGCCAAGTCAGTCGATAGACGTAGTAGCGTGGCCGTGCGTCGCGGATCAGCACACCGGCCGCGATCATGCGATTGAGATTCTCGGTCGCTTTGGCATAAACCGCGCGATCATACGGATCGGTGTTGGGATCGAGATCAATCTCCGGTTTGGAGATGTGCAGGAAGCTCCACGGCTTGCCCTTGGCGCGCTCGCGCGCCTCCGCGCTGGAGAGCACGTCATAGGGCGGCGCCAGAACGTCGGCGGCACGGTTCGGGGCAGGACGCAGCGCGCGGAAGGGCTGAATAAGGGACAAGGGGCCTCGCTCTCGATCGATACGGCGGCTCTGGTTTAGTCGGCGTTGGAAGCCGGTTCAATATCGGTTAGCTGATGGTTCGTGAGCCGATCCACCGCCATCCTGATCGCCGGGCCGACTGCGAGTGGCAAGTCGGCGCTCGCACTCAATCTGGCCGAACGGCTGGGTGGTGTCATTGTTAACGCCAATTCCATGCAGGTTTATCGCGATCTGCGGATCATCACGGCGCGGCCGAGCGCAGCGGATGAGGCGCGCGTACCGCATCGGCTCTATGGCCATGTCGACGCGGCGGAGAACTATTCGGTCGGCAGCTGGTGCGCCGACGCGGGCAGGGCGCTGACCGAGACGGGGGACGCCGGCCGAGTGCCGATCCTGGTTGGCGGCACTGGGCTGTATTTCAAGGCGCTCACGCAGGGCCTCTCAGCGGTGCCGCCGACCCCCCCCGAGATCCGCGCCGCTGTGCGCGCGCGCCTCGATGCTGAAGGCGTAGCGGCGCTGCATGCCGAGCTTTCGCGCCGCGATCCCGCAGTGGCGGCGCGGCTCAAGCCCGGCGATCGAATGCGCATCGCACGAGCGCTCGAGGTGCTTGAATCGACCGGCCGCTCGCTCGTCGACTGGCACCGCGACGGCATTCCGACGATCCTTGATCCCGATCAGACGGTGCGTGTGTTCCTGGCCCCCGACCGCACCGAGCTGCGTCGTCGCATCAACCTGCGTTTCGACGCGATGCTGACGGCCGGTGCGCTGGAGGAGGTGAGGGCGCTTGACGCGCGGACACTGGACCCGCTGCTGCCCGCCATGAAGGCTCACGGCGTTCCTTGGCTGCGGCGACACCTGGCGGGCGAGATCAGCCTCAACGAGGCGGCGGAGGGTGGAAAAATGGACACGAAGCGCTATACCAAGCGGCAGCTGACTTGGTTCCGCAATCAGATGCCCGGCTGGGCCTGGGTGGAGCCGAACAAGGCCGAAGCGGTAGTGCTCGCGTGTCTTTCCGCTTGACCCGCCGGGAGCGAGCCCCTATAAGCGCGCAACGTTGTGGCTAAAGATGATCCAAATGCGCAACATTATTACCGTAGTTGGAAGGCGCATCGCCGGGGGTGGCTAGACCCACCCACGTTGCGGCGGTGCGCGAAGGGGGCTTTGAGGCCCCTTTTTTCATTCCGGGAACTCAGCAGTGCAGTGGAGCGAATGATGACGACCAAAGAATTGACCGGCGCCGAAATGGTGATCGAAGCCCTCGCCGATCAGGGCGTCGAGCACATCTTCGGATATCCGGGCGGCGCAGTGCTGCCGATCTATGACGCGCTGTTCGCGCAGCAGAAGGTCAAGCACGTCTTGGTGCGCCACGAGCAGGGCGCGGTGCACGCGGCGGAGGGCTATGCGCGCTCGACCGGCAAGGTCGGCTGCGTGCTTGTTACCTCCGGTCCGGGTGCGACCAACGCCGTCACCGGCCTCACCGACGCGCTCTGCGATTCGATCCCGATCGTCTGCATCACCGGTCAGGTGCCGACGCATCTGATCGGCAACGACGCATTCCAGGAGTGTGACACGGTCGGCATCACGCGGCCCTGCACCAAGCACAATTATCTGGTGAAGAATCTCGCCGACCTGCCGAACGTGCTGCACGAGGCATTTCATATCGCTTCGACCGGTCGGCCGGGCCCGGTGGTCGTGGATATCCCGAAGGATATCCAGTTCGCCAAGGGCAATTATTTCCGGCCGAACACGTTTCACCACCAGGGCTACCGGCCCAAGCTCGACGGCGATCCGAACCGGGTCAAGCAGGCCGTCGAGATGATGGCGAGAGCCAAGCGGCCGCTGTTCTACACCGGCGGCGGTATCATCAACTCCGGGCCACGCGCGAGTGCCCTGCTGCGGGAATTCGTCAAGCTCACCGGGTTCCCGATCACCTCGACGCTGATGGGGCTCGGTGCGTTTCCGGCCGCCGATCCGCACTGGCTCGGCATGCTTGGCATGCACGGCACCTGGGAGGCGAACTGGGCGATGCACGACTGCGACCTGATGATCTGCATCGGCGCGCGCTTTGACGACCGCATCACTGGCCGGCTCGATGCCTTCTCGCCTGGCTCCAAGAAGGTTCACGTCGATATCGATCCATCGTCGATCAACAAGAACGTGCGGGTCGACGTGCCGATCATCGGCGACTGCGCGCATGTGCTCGAAGAGATGCTGCGGCAGTGGCGCACCGGCAAGATGCAGCCCGACAAGAAGGCGCTCGCCGAATGGTGGAAACAGATCGACAAGTGGCGTGCGCGCAAGTCGCTCGCCTATAAGAACTCCAGCACCGTCATCAAGCCGCAATATGCCATCCAGCGGCTGTACGAGTTGACCAAGGACAAGGACGTCTACATCACCACCGAGGTCGGCCAGCACCAGATGTGGGCGGCGCAGTTCTTTCATTTCCAGGAGCCGAACCGCTGGATGACGTCCGGCGGACTCGGCACCATGGGCTATGGTCTGCCGTCCGCGGTCGGTGTGCAGCTTGCGCATCCAAACTCGCTGGTGATCGACATCGCCGGCGAGGCTTCGGTGCTGATGACCATGCAGGAAATGTCGACGGCAGCGCAGTACCGGCTACCGATCAAGATCTTCATCCTCAACAACCAGTACATGGGCATGGTGCGGCAGTGGCAGGAACTGCTGCACGGCGGCCGCTATGCCGAGAGCTACACTCATTCGCTGCCTGACTTCGTGAAGCTGGCAGAGGCCTATCACGGCGTCGGCATCCGTTGCGACAAGCCGGGCGATCTCGACGCCGCGATCAAAGAGATGATCGACGTGCCGAAGCCGGTCATCTTCGACTGCGTGGTCGACCAGAATGAGAACTGCTTCCCGATGATTCCATCAGGCAAGGCGCACAACGAGATGCTGCTGGGCGACGCCGCCGAGAAGCTCGACGAGGCGATCAGCGAAGAAGGCAAGGTTTTGGTTTAGAGGCTCGATCGCCCGGTCAGGCCGGGCGATGACGCCGAGTATGAGGAATAGGTTTGTGAGCAGCACCTCCCACTACCCCGCCGCGCCCGTTTCGCAGCAGATCGAATCTCGCACGCTGTCGGTGATTGTCGACAACGAGCCGGGTGTGCTGGCGCGTGTGATCGGGCTGTTTTCCGGCCGCGGCTATAATATCGACTCGCTTACCGTGTCGGAGACCGAGCACGAAAAGCACCTGTCGCGCATCACCATCGTGACGCGCGGCACCCCGATGGTGCTGGAGCAGATCAAGAACCAGCTCGAGCGGCTAGTTCCGATCCACCGTGTGGTCGACATGACGATCGCCGGCCCGTCGATCCAGCGCGAGCTTGCCATGGTCAAGGTGAAGGGCAAGGGCGAGCCGCGGGTTGAGGCTCTACGTCTCGCCGACGCGTTCCGCGCCCGTGTCATCGACGCCGGTCCCGAGAGCTTTGTGTTCGAAATCACCGGGGCCAGCGACAAGATCGAGAGCTTCATCAATCTGATGCTGCCACTCGGTCTGGTCGAGGTGTCACGCACCGGCATCGTGGCGATCAGCCGCGGGCCTGATGGGATGTGAAACGAAAATTCGTCATGCACGGCCTTGTGCCGGGCATCAGCGTCTTGCTATCGACGCCGCGATGAAATTCAAACGTGGATGGCCGGGGAAGCCCAGCCACGACGTCGGAATGCCAAGAGGCCGACGGGCCGAGTAGGGGTAACGAACCATGCGTGTTTACTACGATCGCGACGCCGACCTGAACCTGATCAAGGGCAAGAAGGTTGCCGTCATCGGCTACGGCAGCCAGGGCCACGCCCATGCGCTCAACCTGCGCGACAGCGGCGTCAAAGACGTCGCGGTGGCCCTGCGCAAGGGCTCGCAGGGCGTCAAGAAGGCCGAGGGCGAGAAGCTCAAGGTCATGGAGGTCGCCGAGGCAGCGAAGTGGGCCGACGTGATGATGATGCTCACGCCCGACGAACTGCAGGCCGACATCTATCGCGACCATCTGCACGCCAACATGAAAAACGGCGCGGCGCTCATGTTCGCGCACGGTCTCAACGTGCACTTCAATCTGATCGAGCCGCGTCCCGACATCGACGTGCTGATGATCGCGCCGAAGGGCCCCGGCCACACCGTGCGCTCGGAATATCAGCGCGGCGCTGGCGTGCCTTGCCTTGTCGCGATCCACAAGGATGCATCGGGCAACGCGCATGACCTTGGCCTCTCGTATGCCTCGGCGATCGGCGGTGGCCGCGCTGGGATTATCGAGACCACGTTCAAGGAAGAATGCGAGACCGACCTGTTCGGCGAGCAGAGCGTGCTGTGCGGCGGCCTGGTCGAGCTGATGAAGGCCGGCTACGAGACGCTGGTCGAGGCCGGCTACGCGCCGGAGATGGCGTACTTCGAGTGCGTCCACGAGGTGAAGCTGATCGTCGACCTGATCTACGAGGGCGGCATCGCCAACATGAACTACTCGGTGTCGAACACCGCCGAATACGGCGAATACGTTTCCGGCCCGCGCGTGGTGAACGCCGAGACCAAGGCCGAGATGAAGCGCATCCTCGACGACATCCAGTCCGGCAAGTTCACCCGCAATTGGATGCTGGAAAACCGTGTCAACCAGACCTCGTTCAAGGCGATGCGCCAGAAGATGGCGGGCCATCCGATCGAGGAAATCGGCGCCAAGCTCCGTGAGATGATGCCGTGGATTAAGCAGCGGGCGCTGGTGGACCGGTCTAGGAACTGACCGACCAGCTTTTCAGGGTGCTGCATACGCCGCGATTTGGCGGCGTATGCACCCGTCAGCGTCGCGACATTGACGCCAGCGCCGCCGCTATGTCGCGCTCGAGTATCGGAGCGAGGCCGGCGCGGATATGCAACGGGTCGGAAAAATTGCTGACGTCGCGTGTGAATTCATCATCGATCCAGCGGTCGATGACGCGGGTGTTCGGCCGACCGGCAGCCAGGGCGCGATAGCCTGCCTTGCAAGCCAACAGACGGGCTTCGGCGCGGCTGCCAGGCGCCGGCAATCGGCCAAACGGCACTGGTGCCAAGAACAGGATGAGGCGCGTTTCGCCATCGAGTTCGGCCGTCAGCCTGCGCAGGCGTTCAAGCTCGACGAACGGACGATCCGGTGCCGGTCCTTCGGTCGGCTGAACGAGCATCTTCAGCTCCATGACGGCCTCCGGTCTCGTTGCGGCGGTTGCCACCGTCGCTGCAGGCTCGAAGCCGTCGCGGCGCGCCCGGTCCCTCCTGAGGCCCGCCAGGATCAGCAGGCGATAGCCGGTCGACTTGATTGCTTCCGGGAAAAGGACATTGCGCAGATAGGCCAGGCGCGAATTCTCAAACAGGTAATAGGGAAATCCGCCGCGCCACCACCAGGTGGTGCGCTCTTCCTCAGCGCAGGCAAACTCGTCCAGCACGAAAATCGCCGCTGGCGAGCGCCCGCGGTGGTGACGGACGAAAGCATGCGCGATCGTGATCACCTCTTGAGGGCCGTATCCGTATCCGGACAACTGGACGAATGGCCTTCCCGTCAGGGCTGTCAGCCGGACGGGATCAAGCGTCATGCCGCGTGAATTGGCGAAGATTGCAGCGTTGAAGGTCAAATCGCGAACCCTGCCTGCGTGAGCGAGCGTGAGATTGTGGGTCGCGATGTCGATCCGCGTGATCGGAGTAAATCGACCGGTCGAGAATGGATCGACCACGACCACGATCGCGTAGAGTGCAGCAAATGGAGCAAGAGTGAGGAAGGCGAGAATCCAGAGCCAGCGCCGCCAAAGCGGACCTGTTTCCCGACCCGGCAAGTCGGCCAGGGCGACAATCGGCGAACTCTCAGAATTGGAAATAGACGAACTCATAGTTCGAACGGCCCGTTATGGCGATCAGGGCGGCGATCGCGAGCCCGGCAAGCCCAGTGGCCACCGTGGTACGAGGAGTTTCGATCAGCCGGGCACAGATTTGGTGGGTGGCCGGAAACGCAACGGCACAGATTGCGCCGAGGATGACGATACTGCAATCCGCCGCGCTCAGACGCGTGGGTATGAAGGCGAGACCGCTATAAAGCCGCAACGCCGCTTCAAGCGAGCCCGCGCGAAAGAATATGGCGGTCATCACGAAGAACGCGATCGTCGCGGCCCAGCCGATCAAGCGCGGAACCGGGGGCAAGTATCGTCGCCATGCTGCCGCGAAGGCCAGAGCAAGGCCCTGCAGTGTGCCCCACAGCACGAAGGTCCATGCGGCCCCGTGCCACAATCCGCACAACGCCATCGTCAGTACGAGAGCGACAATCAGGCGAGTGTAACGGTGCGCACGGCCGCCAATGCGCAGATTGGAGAGCGGAGTGAATACGTAGTCGCGCAGGAAACGGGCGAGCGTCATGTGCCAGCACTGCCAAAACTCCAGGATGCTGGTGGTCCGAAACGGGGCATCGAAGTTGATCGGGAGCTTCACGCCGAATATCAGGGCAAGTCCGATCGCGATGTCAGAGTAACCCGAGAAATCGAAGAACACCTGGAAAGCGAACGCCAGCGCGAGCCACGCACGGCCGTCCGTGACTGGACCAGCAAGGGCGGCAGCATAAATCGGGTCGACCACCTTTCCCAGCGGGTCGGCCAGAAGGGTTTTTTGCGCGAGGCCGATGACGATGAACATGGCGCCAAGCGCGCAGCGGCGTTCCCAGCCCGGCGCAAACACGCGCTGCCCGAACTGATCCATCACCTCGTTCCAGCGCGCGATCGGTCCCGCGATGGCCTGCGGGAAGAAGCAGATGTAGAGCGCGTAGCGATCGAGGGGATAAAGCGGCGCACGCCCGCGCCGGAGATCGACCAGATACATGATGTGGTGGAACGTGAAGAAACTGATGCCGAGCGGAAGCACAATCGGCAGCGGATCGAACGTTTGACCAACCAGTGTCGCGAATGTGCCGGCCAGAAAATTCGTGTATTTGAAGAATCCAAGGAGCAGCAGATTGCCGACCACAGCGGCCGCAATGATGGCGGGCCGCCCGCTGGCCTGAAATAGCCTGGCGACCCACCAGTTCACCAGGATAGAGCCCACCATCAGCGGCAGGAATCGCACATCCCAGTAACTGTAAAAGACGAGCGAAAGCGCGATCAGCACCCACGTGCGCACGCGCGGGTTGTGGTCCACCAGACCGTAGATGAAAAGCGCCGCCGGCAGAAAGACCAGCAGGAATTCGAAACTATTGAACAGCATGGCGCAGGCTGGGTTCCCACCGCAGATTAGCAGCCGAACCGCCGCCCGCCACGTAATAACCTGTTCTAAGCCTGGAAGAAATTGCCGCAGGGGCCCAACTCGGCCCTTGTCATGACAATTCTGTTGCAGTTTGATGTCAGCGGTCCCCGACCGGTTGTGTCACCAGTCCCGGCGCGGCACCGCAGTTATGCCGCCCGCGCTTGCCTTTTTGACCCGCTCCTTGCCCGCCGCTGGCCTCGGCGAGCGTGGTCGCGCGGCACTGATCGTCCTGGGCCTCCTCCACGTCGGCGCGCTTGCGGTTCTGTTCTGGTCGGAGGTCGATTTTGTTTCGCGCCTGGCCTTTGTGCTGGCGTGGGGATTGCTCAACTTCCTGTGGCTCGCGCTGTTGCGCCGGCCGATTGCGGCGGCCGCGTTGTCGCTCGCGATGATTGCCATCGTCGTCTTGCTGTCGCGCTTCAAGCACGACGTGCAGTTGATGACGATCAACTTTCTCGACATTTGGATTGTCGATGCTGACACGTTTTCGTTTCTGTTGACGGTCTATCCGGATTTGCGATCGGCGACCATTGGCGCGGGCGTGGTGGTGCTGCCGGCCATCGGGCTGCTGTGGTGGTTCGATCCGCTGCGAGTACGGGTAGGTGCGGCGCTGGGCGGCGCGGCGGCGTGTCTGATCGGCCTTAGCGTCCTCTCGCTGGCCGTTCCTAGCGACCTCTACGAGGAATTTGTCAACGCGAACTACGTATCGAAGTTCGCTCGCTCCGGCGTGACGGGTGTCGTCGATCTGCACACCCGCGGCTATCTCGAATCCGATGCAACGGTGAGCGAACGGCTTGCCGCGCCGGCAGGCAGCTGCGCTTCGGCGAAGCGTCCACATATCGTCATGGTGTTCGACGAAGGCAGCTTCGACATCACCCGCATCCCCGGTATCAAGACGGGGGCGGGCTATCAGGACCACTTCCGCTCGTTCGACGGCAAGTCGCGCGCTCTGCTGGTGGAAGGCGCCGGAGGACCGAGCTGGTATACCGAATATAACGTGCTCACCGGACTGTCGGTGCGCAGCTACGGGCGCTTTGCCGATTTCGTCACCCGCATTGCTGCCGACCGCGTCGAGCGGGGCTTGCCGAACGCGCTGCGCGAATGCGGCTACAAGACCTTCAGTCTCTATCCGATGTGGGGATCGTTCGCCGGAGCACGGGCATTCCAGCAGACCACCGGCATCGAGCATTTCCTCGATGCCAAGGATCTTGGCACCCGGGGCATCGAACCGGATCACTTCTACTACGACGCCGCGGCGCGATTGATGGTGCGGGAGCGCGGCGACAAGCCGCTCTTCGTGTTCGCCTACACCGCGGCCAATCACTTCCCGTGGAATTTCCGCTACAAGCCGGAGCTGACTCCCGGCTGGCGTGACACTGGCAATAAACTCGAAGTCGACGAATATCTGCGGCGGCAGGCGATGAGCGCGCACGACTATCGTGCGTTTGTCGACCGGCTCAAGCGGGAGCTGCCAGATGAGCCGATCTTGATCGTCCGGTTCGGCGATCATCAGCCGAGCTTCGCCAAGCACCTGGTCGATCCGTCGCTCGACGACACCGTACTAGCCCGGCGGATCGCTGAAGCCGATCCGCGGTTTCTCACTACTTACTACGCCATCGACAGCCTCAATTTCCGTCCGGCGGAGCTGTCGTCGGCGCTTGACGTGGTCGACGCCCCTTATCTTCCGCTCGTTGTGCTGGAGGCGGCCGGCGTTCCGTTGCCGCCGTCGTTCGCGGAGCAGAAGCGGATTTTGCGCCGCTGCAACGGATTGTTCTTTCGCTGTGCCAATGGCGCCGAGGCGCGGCGCTTCAATCGGTTGCTGATTGACGCGGGGCTGATCAAGCGGCTCTGATCCATGACAATCATCGACACAATCCGCGGCGTCCGCCGCAGCACTCTCTGGGATGCCGTGCGCGGCTCCCGCGGGCTTGCGTTTGCAATCGTCGCTCTGATTCATCTCACAGCTCTGAGTATCATGGTCCAAACCGAGCTCGATTGGTTCGGTACCACGCTGTTTCTGCTGAGTTGGGGGTTTCTCAACGGACTGTTTCTTCTGATCCTGCGCCGGCCTGGCATGGCGGGCGCGCTGTCGCTTGCGATCGTCTCAATCCTGGTCGTGCTTTCGATCTTCAAGTCGCGGGCGATCTGGACCACGATCAATTTCTTCGACTTCCTGATCATCGATCCGGATACGGTGGCCTTCATGTTCGGGATTTTCCCGCAACTGGGCTACGTTCTTCTTGCCGGCGCAGCGATCGTTATTCCGCTGTTGGTGTGGACTTGGCGCATTGATGTCTTCCGCGTGCCACGCAGGGTGGGTGCCTCGCTTGTCCTCGTGAGCGTGGCTTGTCAGGTCGGCCTTTCGATCATGCGACCGGAACAGCCCGAGGAGTCCTTCCAAGGCAGCAATCACATATCGAACTTCGCGCGTTCCGGTGTGCTTGTTATTTCGGAAATGCTGGCGGGCGGCTTGATGGAATACGAGGCCAAGGCCCTCGGCCTGGGGCAGCTGCCGTTGGCCGATGAGGAACCGTGCCAGCCCAAGGGCAAGGCGCCAAATATTATCATGGTGCTCGATGAGGCGAGCTTCGACATCACCGCGGCGCCTGGTATCAAGGTGCCGCCCGATTATGGAGCCCATTTCCGGTCGTTCGACGACAAGGCAAGAAAGCTCGTAGTCGAGGGCTCTGGCGGGCCGACTTGGTACACCGAATACAACGTCCTGACCGGCCTGGCGGCGCGCTCCTACCGCGGTCTGAAGTTCTATGTCACCCGCATTGCCGGAGATCGTGTCGAGCGCGGGCTACCGCGCGCGCTGCGCCGCTGTGGCTACCAGACCATTAGTCTTTACCCCGCATACGGCGCATTTTTGGGTGCGCGGCGCTTCCAACACACGACAGGGGTTGAGCATTTTATCGATCTGCAGGACATGCGGGGAGCCCAGTTCGTCGAACCCGACCGCTTCTATTACGATCAGGCGCTTCGCGTGCTGCAGAAGCAGGATGGCAAGCCCAAGTTCGTCTTCGTCTACACCATGGCCAATCACTTCCCCTGGCATGAACGGTATCTGCCGGCTGATACGCCGGAATGGCGCGACCTTGGCAACAGCTTCGATGTGGATGAGTACATCCGGCGGCAGACCATGAGCGCGCGCGACTACCGTGACTTCGTCACACGGCTCAAACGTGATTTGCCCGACGAGCCATTTCTGATTGTGCGCTTCGGCGACCATCAACCATCGCTGTCCCGCACCATCGTCGACCCGTCGGCCGACGATGCCGAGATCGGCCGGCGCTTTGATGCATACGATTTGAGATACTTCACAACCTATTACTCGATCGACACGATCAACTTTACGCCGGTTGACCTGTCGTCGGCGCTGGACCGGCTGGAAGCGCCCTATCTTCCGGTGGTGATCCAAGAGGCGGCCGGGCTGCCGCTCGATTCCTCCTTTGCCGAGCAAAAGAAAATCCTCGAACGCTGCCAGGGCGTGTTCTACCTCTGTGCTGGCGGCTCGGAGGCGCGGCGCTTCAATCGCCTGCTGATCGACGCCGGATTGATCAAGGGAATGGTGTCCGCCAAGCCGTGATCCGTTTCCATCGAGCGGATCACGGCTTGGCTCCTTGTTTCGAGCATGATCCTGACCGACAACCGGTTTACACTTTTCGGGATCATGCTCTAGCCTGCACGCCAAGGCGGCTGGATCGCCGCCAACGTGCGAGGGGAACGATGGTCGGGAATGCGGCTGCGGGGGCCGATGCAGCGCGCGCCGGGGGCAGCGCTGCCGTGGCGCTTTCCGAGGTGACTATTGCCTTTCGGTTGGCTGACGGCGGTACTTATCGGGCGGTCGAGAGCGCTTCGCTGAACGTTGCTGATGGCGAGTTCGTCGCGATCGTCGGGCCGACCGGCTGCGGCAAGTCGACGCTGCTCAATGTCTCCGCTGGCCTGTTTCCGCCGTCGACTGGGAGAGTCGATATCTTCGGCAACGGCCTTGAGGGTCTCAACCGTCAGTCCGGTTATCTGTTTCAGGCCGACGCCCTGTTCCCGTGGAAGACGGCGCTGGACAACGTCGCGATCGGGCTGGAGACCGCCGGCGTGTCGCGGCACGAGGCGCGCGAGCGTGCGCAGAGCTGGCTCACGCGCGTCGGTCTCGGCGCGTTCGGCGTGCGCTATCCGCACATGCTGTCCGGCGGGCAAAGGAAGCGCGTGGGACTCGCCCAGGTGCTGATCCGCGATCCGAAAATCCTGCTGATGGACGAACCGTTTGGTCCACTCGATGCGCAGACCCGCCAGATCATGGGCAATCTGCTGCTCGATCTGTGGAGCGCGGACCGCAAGGCGGTGATGTTCGTCACCCATGATCTCGAGGAGGCGATCGCGTTGTCCGACCGCGTGGTCATCATGTCGGCGGGTCCCGCGGCCCGCATCATCGGCAACTGGCGCGTCGAGCTGCCGCGGCCGCGTGACATCGCCGAGGTGAAACTGGAACGCGCGTTCCACGAACTGCATCGCGAGATCTGGACCATGCTCAAGGACGAAGTGCTCAAGGGCTACGCCCAGACCGGAGGCGGGTGATGAACCGTGTCCGGCTGATTGCGTTCCAGGTGCTCGTCGCGGTCGTTTCGATCGCATTGTGGCACGTGCTGACAACGATACCGGTCGGCGACAAACCGTTGCTGCCGCCGTTCTTCTTCTCCACGCCTCTCGATGTTGCTGCTCGCGTTGTAAAGTGGTTCGCGGAAGGCACCATCTGGCGCCATCTTTGGATCACGCTGACGGAGAGCGCGCTCGCCTTCGTGATCGGCTCTGTTGCTGGCGTGCTGGTCGGATTCTGGTTTGCCCGCCAGCCGATGGTCGCGGCGGTGCTCGATCCTTACGTCAAGATGATCAACGCACTGCCGCGCATCGTACTGGCGCCGATCTTCACGTTGTGGTTCGGGCTGGGCATCATGTCCAAGGTGGCGCTCGGCGTGACGCTTGTTTTCTTCATCGTGTTTTTCAACGTCTATCAGGGCGTCAAGGAGGTCTCACCGACCGTGCTCGCCAACGCGCGCATGCTCGGCATGAACGAGCAGCAACTGATGCGTCACGTCTATTGGCCGTCGGCGTTGTCGTGGATGTTCTCGTCGCTGCACACGTCGGTCGGGTTTGCCGTGGTGGGCGCGGTGGTGGGCGAGTATCTCGGCTCCGCCGCCGGACTTGGGTACCTCATCCTGCAGGCGGAGGGCACATTCGACATCGCCGGCGTGTTCGCTGGGATGTTCGTCCTCGCTGTCTTCGTCATTCTGATCGATTGGCTTGTGACCTTGGTGGAGAACCGGCTGTTGGTGTGGCGGCCAGCAGCAGCCGAAACCAGAACCTGAACTAGGGTCCAGACTCATTAAATCCACCATACCAGGGCGGCGGCCAAGCAGACGGAGGCCAGGTAGTTTCGCGCCAATTTATCGTAGCGGGTGGCAATGCGTCTGAAGTCCTTTAACCTGTTGAAAGCGGCCTCGATGCGCCATCGAAGTTTGTAGAGGCGCTTGTTGAAGCTGAATGGCTGCTTTCGGCAGGTGCGGTTGGGGATGACCGGCTTGGTGCCGCCCTGTTGCAAGTCTTCGCGCAACTCTGCGCTGTCGTAGGCCTTGTCGCCGAGCGTGTGCTTCGCTGGTTTGACCCTGCGAATAAGGCGTGGCGCGACCGGACAGTCATGCGCTTCACCTCCCGTCAGCAGGATGGCGATCAGGCGCCCTTTAGCATCTGCGAGTGCGTGTATCTTCGTGTTACGCCCGCCGCGCGAGCGGCCAACAGCCTGTTTCTGCTCCCCCCTTTTCCGCCGGCCGCCGAGCGGTGAGCTTTGACATGCGTGGAGTCGATCATTTGCGTGTCCGCAGAGCGACCGTTGTTGGCCAGCTCCCGGAACAGGTTTTCCCAGATGCCGCGCCGCGCCCAACGCGCGAAGCGATTGTAGATCGTCGTATGCGGACCATAGGTTTCGGGACAATCGCACCAGCGACAGCCGCTCTTCAGCACATGGACGATGCCGCTAATCACGCGACGATCGTCCTTTCGTTTCTTGCCTCGAACTTTCGTCGGCAGATGAGGTTCAATGCGTTTCCATTGCTCGTCGCTCAGCGAAAATAGATTCTTGCTCATGATCCCAATCCCCTTCCAAAAGCGAATCAGGATCGTATTGTCAGAGCAGAAGAATTAATGAGTTTTGACCCTAGTGCCCTGGACCCGAAGTTCGCAAGATTGCTCAGCAGCCACTTTTGCGAACTTCGGGTCCAAAAGGGCACTAGAATCATAGGTCGCTAGTGTCGCTTTGGTTCGGAAGTTCGCTCCAGCGCAAGCTGAGAATTCGGGCGAACTTCCGAACCGCGACACTAGGCTTTACCCCGGCACGGCCGCTGCACTATCGTCGGCCCGAAATGGCGGCCGGCTGGGCCGCCGGAAAACGGAGGAAATGCGAATGAAGGCGCTCTTGATCCGCAAAATGCTGGCGTCGCTGGCCGCGCTCGGCCTGATGTCCGGCGTCGCGCTGGCGCAGCAGATGAAAGTCACGATCGCGATCGGCGGTGCGGCCTGCCTCTGCTATCTGCCGACCGTGTTGGCGAAGCATCTCGGCGAATACGAAAAGGCCGGCGTGAACGCTGAAATGGTCGACTTCAAGGGTGGTTCGCAGGCGCTCACCGCCGTGCTCGGCGGCAGCGCCGACGTGGTGTCCGGCTATTTCGATCACTGCGTCAATCTCGCGGCGAAGAACCAGCACATGCAGGCCTTCATCGTCTATGATCGCTATCCCGGTCTGGCGCTGGTGGTCGGCCCGAAGAACACCGGCACCATCAAGTCGGTGAAGGATTTGGCCGGCAAGCGGATCGGTGTCAGTGCGCCGGGCTCGTCGACCGACTATTTTGCAAAGTACATCCTGAAGAAAAACGGCGTTGACCCGAACGGTGTCGGCATCATCGGCATCGGTCTTGGCGCCACCGCCGTGGCTGCGATGGAGCAGGGCTCGGTCGATGCCGCAGTGATGCTCGATCCGGCGCTGACGCTGCTGCAGGGCAAGCACAAGGACCTGCGCATCCTCAGCGACACGCGCACCCAGAAAGACACCATTGACGTGTTCGGTGGCGAATATCCCGGAGGCGCGCTCTACACACGAGCGGATTGGATCGAGAAGAATCCGAAGGTCGCCCAGGCGCTGACCAACGCGGTGCTCAACACGCTGAAGTGGATCCATTCCAGCACGCCGGAAGCGATCATGGCCAAGATGCCGGACGAGTTGGTCGGCGCCGACAAGGCGCTCTATCTCGCTGCGCTCAAGAACACGATGCCGATGTACTCGACCACCGGCAAGATGGACCCGAAAGGCGCGCAGGCGGTGCTCGACGTGTTCAGCCAGTCGTCGCCGGACGTCGCTAAGGCCAAGATCGATCTGTCGAAGACGTATACGAACAGGTTCGTCGAAGCAGCGAAGCCGGGAACGTGAAGCCGGATTGATCGAATTCATTCCGAGAATGAATGCGGCGGGGAAGAAATTCCCCACCGCTTTCATTTCGCCGTGGGCGCGCCGTGGCTAAAATGGTGCGATGAATATTCTCTCTATCCAATCGCACGTCGCCTACGGTCACGTCGGAAACGCTGCCGCCGCGTTCGCACTGCAGCGCCTCGGCATCGAAGTGTGGCCGATCCACACGGTGCAGTTTTCCAATCACACCGGTTATGGCTCATGGCGCGGGCGCGCCTTCGACGCCGACACCATCCGCGAGCTGATCCAGGGCATCGGTGAGCGCGGTGTTCTCGGCCGATGTGATGGCGTGCTGTCGGGCTATCTGGGATCGGCCGAGATCGGCATCGCGGTTCTGGACGCGGTGGCACGGGTGCGGGCCGCCAATCCCCGCGCGCGCTATTGCTGCGATCCCGTGATCGGCGACGTTGGGCGTGGCGTGTTCGTGCAGCCGGGTGTCGCCGAATTCATGCGAGGCCATGCGGTGCCTGCCGCCGATATCGTGACGCCCAATCATTTCGAGCTCGATCAGCTCACCAACCGCACCACGACAGACCTCGCCGAAGTTCTCGCCGCCGTCGACGCCCTGCGCGCGACGGGGCCAGGCGTTGTGATGGTTACATCCTTGATGACGAACGAGACGCCGGGCGACGCGATCGATCTGCTCGCTTGCGATGATACCGGCCGCTATCGTCTGCGCACGCCCAGGCTGCCGGTTTCCGTCAACGGCGCCGGCGACGCCATCGCCGCGCTGTTCTTCGCCCATTGCCTGCGCAGCGGGTCGGCCGCCGAGGCGTTGTCGCGGGCGGTCTCGGCGGTGTACGGCGTACTCAAGCGCACCGCGGAGGCGGGCTCGCGGGAAATCCTGCTGATCGAAGCACAGGACGAACTGGTCAACCCCAGCCGAGAGTTTCGTGCTGAATCTGTTTCATGAGCTTATGAGGACACCATGCGCCGCAGGTTCTTTACGCTCGACGTCTTCACCACACAGCGTTTCGCGGGCAATCCGCTCGCGGTGGTCCTGGAATCTTCCGACCTGAGCGGCCCGGCCATGCAGGCTATCGCCCGCGAATTCAATCTGTCGGAGACGGTGTTCGTGTTCCCGCCGGATAGTCCGAACCGTGGCGCACGCGTTCGTATCTTCACTCCGGCGAGTGAAGTTCCCTTCGCCGGCCATCCCACGGTTGGGACCGCAGTACTGCTGGCACACCTCGACGGCGGCGCGCAGGAACGGGAAATTGTGTTGGACGAAAAGGTCGGGCCGATCGCCTGCACCGTACAGCCGGGCAAAGACAGCGGCCGCGCGAGCTTTATCATCCCGCGCCAACCGGAAAGGATCGGCGACCTCAAGGATAACGCCAAGATTGCCGCAGCACTGAGCCTCGATGCTGCGGATTTGGGGTACGCGGATTTCGCCCTGGAACAATGGACCGCCGGAAATGCCTTTGCCTTGGTGCCAGTGCGCAGCCTTGGGGCAATGGCGCGGGCGCGGCCCGATATGACGAGATGGGACCAGGCGTTTGGTGGGGAGGGACCAACCGGCGCGTTTCTCCATTGCGGTGAAGCGGTCGATCCGGCGGCGTCCTATCACGCGCGTATGTTCGCGCCGAAAATGGGCGTGGCTGAAGACCCGGCGACCGGCTCGGCAGCGGCAGCCTTTGCCGGCGTGCTAGCCGCATCGGGCCAATTCGCTGACGGCGAGCACGCCGTTGCGATCGAGCAGGGCGTCGAGATGGGCCGGCCCAGCCTGATCCATCTGACCCTCAACTTGCGTGGCGGCAAGCTCGCTACGGCATCGGTCGGCGGCGACGCGGTCATCGTCAGCGAGGGTATGATCGAGGCTTGACGCAGGGGAAACGCTGCGGTCCTTGGTCCGGATGGAAGCCTTCAAGGTCGTTCCGTTCGATCGCTTCGAGATGGCCTTCGCGCCACGAGCCTGGGCCTATGCGGACGCCAACCGTGCCGCGATCGATGCGCATTTCGCGCAGAAGCAACGCGTCAATCCAAAGCTCTGGAACGGCCGTGTGCTGCTCGCCCACGAGCATAGTGTGGCGAATGGTGTCTGCCGCGCCGCGTTCCTGGAGACGGACTTTGCCAGTTTCGATGCTTGGCGCGATTGGGGCCGCCCGGTTGCGGCGGTGAAGGATTGCTTTGCAGCGGCGGCGTTGCGCGGAGCGGATGGGGCGTTTCTGCTCGGCGTGATGGGACCGCAAACGGCCACCGCGGGGCATATCTATTTTCCCTGCGGCACGCCGGACCCCGACGATATCGTCGATGGTCGCGTCGATCTGGAGCACAGCGCACGTCGTGAGCTTGAAGAAGAAACCGGCCTACGCCTCGCCGATCTTGCTGCCGAGCCCGGCTGGCTCGCCGTAGTCACGGATGTTCATGTCATGCACGCCAAGATCGTGACGGCGCACGAACCGGCTGCGGAGCTACGCCGTCGCATCCTCGATTATCTCGCCGCGCAACAGCAGCCGGAACTTTCCGATATCCGCATCGTGCGCGGCCCTGACGATATCGTTCCGGGGGTCCCGTCGTTCATCGTCGCATTTCTCCGTTATGTCTGGCGGTAGGGGCCTATTGCGGGCGACGGTTGCGATCCGTTAGAAAAGGATCATCTGGGCAGCCGGGTTAACGGACGGTTAACCATCTTCCGCGACCCTGGACCGGCCCGATGATGAGGAATTTTGGCATGCCGACGCGCTCGTCCATCTGCGCGATCGCCCGGGGGACCGACCGGTCCCGTCCGGCTGCCGACCTCATTCTGGGCGGGCTCCTGCTGCTTATCAGCCCCTGAGGGCCGGCTGGGCATTTGCGCCTGGGCACTCAGGGGATCTGCAAACCAGCAAACCCCCAGAGCGCCGAATAGAGGCGCAAGCGAAAGGACCAGTTTCATGACCACGCCAGCGAAGTCCGAGAAGGACCGCGTCGTCATCTTTGACACCACATTGCGCGACGGCGAGCAGTGCCCCGGCGCCACCATGACCCACGAGGAGAAGCTCGAGGTCGCAGAACTGCTCGACACGATGGGCGTCGACATCATCGAGGCCGGTTTCCCGATTGCCTCCGAAGGCGACTGGGCGGCGGTCCACGAGATCGCCAAGCGCACCAAGAACGCCGTCGTCTGCGGCCTCTCCCGCGCCGCGCCAAAGGACATTGATCGTTGCGCCGAAGCCATCAAGCCGGCCAAGCGCAAGCGCATCCACACCTTCCTCTCCACCTCGCCGGTGCACATGAAGTGGAAGCTGCAGAAGGAGCCGCACGAGGTGTTGCAGATGGTGATCGACCAGGTCACCCGCGCACGCAGCCACACCGACGACGTGGAATGGTCGGCGGAGGATGCAACCCGCACCGAGCACGATTTCCTCTGCCGCTGCGTCGAGGCGGCGATCAACGCCGGGGCGACCACGATCAATATTCCCGACACGGTCGGCTACACCGTGCCGGAAGAATATTTCGCCCTGTTCAAGATGCTGCGCGAGCGGGTGCCGAACTCCGACAAGGCGGTGTTCTCGGTACATTGCCACGACGATCTCGGCATGGCGGTGGCGAACTCGCTCGCCGGCGTGCGCGCTGGCGTGCGGCAGATCGAATGCACCGTCAACGGGATCGGTGAGCGGGCCGGCAACGCCTCGCTCGAAGAGGTCGTGATGGCGATGCGGGTGCGCAACGACGTGATGCCGTATTGGACCAACATCGACACCACGATGCTCACCCGTGCCTCGAAGCTCGTCTCCGCGGTGACGTCGTTCCCGGTGCAGTACAACAAGGCGATCGTCGGGCGGAACGCGTTCGCGCACGAAAGCGGCATTCATCAGGACGGCATGCTCAAGCACACCCAGACCTATGAGATCATGACGCCGGAGACCGTCGGCGTGAAACAGACCTCGCTGGTGATGGGCAAGCATTCTGGCCGCCACGCCTTCGTGCACAAGCTCGAAGAGCTGGGCTACAAGCTCGCCGGCAACCAGCTCGAAGATGCGTTCGTGCGCTTCAAGGCGCTCGCCGACAAGAAGAAGCAGGTCTATGACGAGGACATCGAGGCGCTGGTCGACGAAGAGATCGCGCATGCGCATGATCGCATCAAGATCATCTCGCTGACCGTGATCGCCGGCACCATGGGCCCACAATCGGCCACGCTGTCGCTCGACATCGATGGCAAGCACGTCACCACGCAATCGACCGGCAACGGCCCAGTCGACGCGATCTTCAACGCGATCCACGCGTTGGTGCCGCATGAGGCCAAGCTCGAGCTTTACCAGGTCCACGCCGTGACCGAAGGAACCGACGCGCAAGCCGAGGTCTCGGTACGATTGTCGAGCGACGGCCGTGCCGTCACCGCGAAAGGCGCCGACCCTGACACGCTGGTCGCCTCTGCGAAGGCCTATCTGAGCGCGCTCAACAAGCTGATGAGCCGCCATTACCGTGGCATATCGACTGAGCGGCGCATTCATTCGACCGACGTCGTCTGAGATCGATCCGCTCGACAAAAGAAAATGCCGCGCTTGATTCGAGCGCGGCATTTTTTGAGTCGTTTTCCAGCGATCACCATTCTTTTTTTCCTGTCTTTCCAGCGATCACAATTCGGCCACATGCATGATCGTGACGTGTTGCGATTGCGCCAAATTTGTTAGCGCGGAACTCGCGAAACATTTGCTCACAATATTTTTGTTGTGATGCAGCATCAGTTCCTGTATCCGGCCCCAAGGGACAATCAACAAAGGCGAGGCGCGGATGTGGCCCGGAGCGATCGTGGGCGCGTTGACGCTCACGATGGGGATAACGTCGTTTGCTGCTGCGGACGATACGATGGGCGCGCCGCAGGCGCACCAACAGATGCAGCAAGAGCGAGTCGCGGGTCACGGCGGCCCCGTCATCAGGGAGGCGCATATCGCGCGATTGCGCTCTGCGCTCAATCTCAAGCCTGAGCAGCAGAAGTACTGGGGTCCGGTCGAAGCGGCGTTGCGCGGACTGGCGCGCCAGCAGGCGAGGGATGACGCTGGAGGCGGTTTCGTGAGTCGTGTGAGCGACAAGGCCACGGCGATGGCTGGCACGGCGGTGCAACTGCGCCGGCTCGCGTCGGCGGCGGGACCGCTGATCCGCGCGCTTGATGAGAACCAGAAGAACAGCGCGATGTCGGTCGTGCACAGCTCCGGGTTCGGGCATTTGGCGGCCGCGTTCTAAGTCCCCGTGGCGGTATCCGCCACACGTTTTCATGACCAATCCTTAACTTGCGCCGGTCTTGGCGCGGCCTTCTACTGTGCGCACTCGACAACACCATTGGGAGTGGTCGAATGTGGACGACAGTTCTTGCAGGAGTGACCGCGCTGAGCGTTTGCGGCGCAGGCCTCGCATTCGCTCAACAGGCGCCGGCCCCGACTGATACGCCGCGCTGGCGTCCATCCGCCGAGGATATGGCGGCGCTTGCCGACGCGCGTATTGCGGCGCTGCGGACCGGCCTCAAGCTTTCCGCCGAGCAGGAAAAGCATTGGCCTGCTGTCGAGGCTGCACTCCGCGACCTCGACAAGCAGCGCGCCGATCGTATGTCGGCCATGGCGCAGCGCCGCGATGCTGCCCGCAGCGGCACTCCGCCGGCGCGGCCTGATGCGATCGAGCGGCTGCGCCGCGGCGCTGATGCCATGGCCGCGCGCGGGGCCGCACTCAAGCAGCTCGCCGACGCTGCCGAGCCGCTCTACAAGAGCTTGGACGACAGCCAGAAGCAGCGCTTTGCGCTGCTGATGCGCATGGGCCAGCCTGCCGGCGGTCCGGCGCCCTGGCGCCGCAGGGGCTAAGCCCGGGCCGCGTCCAACGAACAATTTTGCGGCTTTGGTCGTTCTCCCCGGCGGCCTGAGCCGCGGAAAGCCGCCGGTTTCGCCCGGCGGTTTTCGCTTGTCTCGAAAAGCGGCGTGTTTGCTGGACAGTTCGGCATTGCTTTGTTAAACGACGCCGGCCTTGGCCTTTCGCAAGGCGTGACCCGGGCGCATAGCTCAGTTGGTAGAGCAGCTGACTCTTAATCAGCGGGTCCAAGGTTCGAATCCTTGTGCGCCCACCAAATACTCCGATTATTTCCATGTGTTGAATGGCGGTATCTTAATACTGCTCTGGCGAAATCACATCTAGGTAGCACATAGGTAGCGTGGCGGAAGCGGACGCGAGCGCGTGGAAGACGTGCGCGCGTCGAGCGTGGACCCAGCGTGCGGCGTCGGGCGCTCGCGTGCGGGCGCGAGCGCGTTTGATCCCGGCGCCGATCGCCCTCATCATTTCTCATCGTCGCGGCTACTCCCCCGTCAAATCCAAAAGCCGGTTAGCTCCTTCTCGGGCAGGTGGAAGGGTAAGGTGCAGCACAGGCCCCTTTTGCCGATAAATTTGAGGACTTGGTTGGTATTGGACCTGTAGTAGCCCGTTCTCGCGCCCGTCGGTACGGTTTGCTTGCTACGGAGCAGGAACGAGACTCCTAACACCTAACAGTGGGTGCGCCTCCGAGGGACGCAGCGCGGCACGGTCAGGCCCGGGGAGTTTCGTATGAGGGTGGTCAGGCTTGCGCTCCAGCGACTGCTGGTCTTCGCATTGGGGGTGCTGACGGTCTGGCTGATCGTATTCGTGGTGTTCGATGTCGCAGACCACCGCCTACCTTTGGTGTTCGCCGTGGTCATCACCTACGGGATCGCGGCATACGTAATCCTCCCGCGCGCAATCCGGATTGGGCTGCGGATTCTGCACAGGGGACGGGTGCCGAGTTACACGACCACCGGCGATGGTCTGCCGGGCGATCCTGTGAATCTGGCCTTGATCGGCACCATGCGCCAACTCCACCAGGCCTTCGCATCGGCCGGCTGGTCCAAAGCGGATCCGCTGAGCATCGTTAGTTCGTGGCGAATGGTCCGCGCCTTCCTGCTAAATCAGCCGTACCCGATGGCTCCCTTCAGCACGCTCTACCTCTTTGGCCGCGGCCAGGACGTCGGCTTCCAGCAGCCGATCGGCGATAGCCCTCGCAAGCGGAACCACGTTCGCTTCTGGGGATTGCCCCTCGAACGTGTCGAGCAGTCCATCGACACGCCGTCGTTCTGGCTTAATGCGAGTCGCCCGGCCGACGACGAACGGGCGCTGTGGGTCGGAGCGGCGACAAAGGACACCGGATTTTCGCTGACCCGATTGAGCTTCCAGGTCACCCACGCAACAGCTGCTGATACAGACGAGGAGCGCGACTTCATCATTGCTGAGCTTGAGCGTCACGGCGTCATAACCAATGTCCGATCGCACCTGCCAGGCGAGCGTCTCTCCATAGGACACGTCAACCGCTACTTGACGAACGGGGTTGTCGCAGTAGCCGAGCTTGGGCCGGTGGCGGGTTGAGCGCATAATCTCTGGGCGGGCGAGCGCACAAGACCGTTGCAATGAACCGCTCTGCCATCCCTCAGCGCTGCGTTCGCTCCGCCAACTCCCTCCCCGGTGATGTCCCCAAATACTCAAAGGGCCACCCTTCAGTAGCCCTTCAGTATCCTGCCCAGATTGTTCGCCAGCGCTACAGGGGGATGCCCGGTGCGTCTGTTGTGGAGAACAGCCTTGGTGGTATCAGCGTGCTTCGCGGCGACAATTGCTTCGGCTGCCGAACCGCTGCCGCGCTCGGTGCTGATCCTCGATCAATCATATCTGCCGAGTGATGATATTCCGAAATTTCAGCAACCCGTCCAAACGTCCCCCAGGGCCAGTACGCAGTGAAAATACTGCTGGAAGGGGTCCGACCAGTCGAAGTTTCCCCTAGGCGCAGGGATTGGCGGCGATCTATACCGACGGGGAACACGGCGCCTGGGCTGTATTGCGGAAAATCTCCATCCGCGCGCACTCCTGGTTCAAGTGGTTCTACCCGCTAAATCTCTAATGCTGAATTGGTGGGCTTCCGCACTTCCCATAAGTGCAATTTCACCGTCCCGAGGCAGCAATTACTATAGTCGGTGCAAAAAAGCAGGGCGGAACCGATGCTCAACATTTTCCACCATGCATGATGGAGGTCACGATGCGTATTGTTTTTGCGATCGTTCTGCTGCTGACCCGGCTGCGGCCTTCGACACTGCAAAGGCCGATCCGTATCCTTGGTGCGCAGAATACACGCGGCGGCGCGCTCGGCGGGTCCGGCAGTTGCTACTTCATGACGATCGAGCAATGCCGCGCCACAATGTCCGGGTCGGCGGCTACTGCACACCGAAGCCGTTCTACTCCGGGCCACCCGTCCGGGGACAGTCGCCACGACGCCGTCCCCGCACTACTGAAACGGGACTTCATGCGCATCGACGGTGCATGATCCTGGTCGTCTGATTTTACGAGTGGCACGACCGCATAGAGGTGCAAATGTCACTCTCCAATACTTCTACTGCAAACGCGGGTTCGGCTCGCGGCGCGTCAAATGTCTCGCCGGCAAGAGACAAGCAATTGATGCGGCTGGTAATCCAACTCCTTCGACCTTATCGCGGTTGGCTGCTCATTGTGTTCATCGCAATGCTGGTCGAAATCGCGATGAGTTTTGCGGCGCCTTGGCCGCTCAAGCTCGTCCTCGACGATGCGCTGGGGCACCACAAGCTGCCGGAATGGCTTGCCTGGGCGCACGACTACGGCTTCGGACGTCATTCGCTCGGCGTCGCATTATTTGCAGGGGTCGCTACTCTGATCATTGCCATCCTCGGGGCGATCGCGACGTATATCGACAATTACTACACCACGAGCATTGGGCAGTGGATTGCCAACGATTTACGGCTGCGCATTTACGAACACCTTCATCGACTATCACTGCGATACTACGACAACGTCAAGACCGGCGCGCTGATGTCCACCATCACCAGCGATGTCGATACGATTTAGAGTTTTGCGTCATCTTCAACTCTCGAAATCATTGTCGACCTGATCACCATTATTTTTATGGTCGCATTGATGTTCTGGCTAGATTGGGACTTCACTCTGATCGCCGTGGGTGTGATGCCCTTTTTGGTAGTGTTCCTCTTTCGCCTAAAAAGGGCAGTGAAGGAAGTGACACGAACCGTGCGCGCAAGACAGAGCGAAATCGTCGCGGTTGTCCAGGAAGGCTTGGGTTCTGTGCGCGCAGTAAAGGCGTTCGGTCGACAGGACCTCGAACTCGCGCACATGGAGGCCGCAAGTCATGCCACGGTCGAAGCTGCGCTGAAGGCGCGTCGCGTGAAATCCTTGTTGTCGCCAACGGTCAATATTGTGGTCGCGATTTGCGCAGGTATTGTTCTTTGGAAAGGAACATCCCTGATCATAGCTGGCACGATGACGGCGGGCGCTTTAACGGTTTATCTCGCCTACCTCACGAAGTTCTTCAAGCCTGTCAAAGATCTTGCAAGCATGACGAGTGCGATTGCGCAAACGACCGTGGCGCTGGAGCGCATCCAGAGCATCTTGTCCGCCGACGATGTCATTCGTGAGCGTCATGACGCTACGGATCCCGGGCGGCTGAAGGGTGCAATCGCTTTCGAGCGAGTGTCGTTTGGATACGGCGAAGAAACACCCGTGTTGCGTGACGTCTCCTTCAGCATCGAACCTGGACAGGTCGTTGGCATCGTAGGACCGACGGGTTCCGGAAAATCCACTGTGTTGAGCCTGCTCCCGCGTTTCTATGACCCGCGCGGTGGTCGAGTACTGATCGACGGCACCGATGTCGCAACCTACAAGCTTTCAGCTCTGCGCTCTCAAGTCGGATTCGTGTTGCAGGAGACGGTGCTGTTTCGCGGGACAATCCGCGAAAACATAGCCTATGGTCGCCCAGGCGCGAGCAACGAAGAAGTAATCGCGGCTGCAAAAGTCGCGAACGCCGACGAATTCATCAGTCGTATGCCGCACGGCTATGATTCGATGGTTGGCGAGCGCGGAGATACATTGTCGGGCGGACAGCGACAGCGCATTGGTATTGCCCGGGCAATTATTCGGAACAGCCCGATCATGATTTTGGATGAGCCCACAGCCGCGCTCGACACTAGTCGGAACGCCTGGTGATGGAGGGCTCTAAAGCGTCTGATGAAAGGGCGTACCGTTATCATGATCGCGCACCGGCTAAGCACGATCAGCGATGCCGATAAGATCGTCGTACTGAAAGATGGTGTCGTTGCTGAGGAAGGTTCAACTGACGAATTGCTCGCACGTGGCGGCGTCTATGCGGAACTGCATCGCATCCAGTACGAGCAATCCGGAACTAGGTCGAAGAGTTGAGTGCTAGACGTCATTTGCACACTCCAACCGATTCTTGGGGCTTCAATCATGTCGCATTCGCTGATCGTACTTCCGGATGATACCGCCAAAGCAATTATCGACCCGATCAACGCCGCTGAGCATTCGCTTAACATTCGGATGTTCCTGTTTACAGATCCGATACTGCTCAGTACCGTAATCGCGGCCAAAAAACGGGGCGTCAATGTTCGCGTCATGCTCAATCCGGCTCGGCGCGACGGGCAAAGCGACAACGATGAGGCTCGCAAGAAGCTCAGCGCGGCCGGGATCAAAGTGCGGGATAGCAGCGACGCCTTCGCGCTCACCCATCAGAAATCGATGGTGATTGATCACAAACTTGGATTCGTAAATTGCTCAACTGGGAAACACGAGACCTCACGGAAACGCGGGACTACGCCGTCACCACCTCAAAGCAGATCGAAATCGACGAGATGGTGAAATGTTTTGACGCCGACTGGGCGCACAAACCGTTTCAAGCTGACCCGAAATCGCAACTCATCTGGTGTCCAAACAATGGACGAGAGCGCATCGCAGCTTTCATTGACTCGGCCAAGGAGACACTTTGGATCCAGAACGAACGCTATCAGGATACCGTAATCATTGAACGACTGGTCCGCGCCTTGAATTGCGGAGTAAGCGTCCACATCATGGCGCGGCCCGCACATAAGATGAAAAGCAACAAGTTGGTTGAAGGAATCGGTGGCCTGCGCATCATGGACGACGTTGGAGCCAAGATTCACACTCTCAGGCACTTGAAACTACACGGCAAGATGCTGCTCGCGGATGACAAGCGCGCGATCGTGGGATCCATCAACCTAACCCCCGGCAGCTTCGACGCACGACGAGAGCTAGCAATCGAAACTTCATCGCGCCAAGTTGTGAAACGCCTTGTCGAGATATCGCACCGGGATTGGAAACATTCACGCAAACTCGATTTGTCCGATGAGGGGATTCTCGCAGACTTTGAGAAGCACGGCACCAAAGGCGCTGACAAACTTGCGATCCCAAAACATTCAAGTGGCCGAGGGGTGAAATGAAGTTCCTGCTGTAGGACTTAGTGGCTGGCGACAAAGAAATAGCTGTAGCGATACGGCAGTTACGGAGTCGGAGAGGTGCGTCATGATGCGTACAGAATGGGATTCGCAAACGCGCGTGCGATCATCGCCGCGCTCCTTCTAGGCGGTCTATTTGTGTGCCTGCCGGCCCGCAGCCACGCAGCCGGCCTCGACTGTCCGGAAATCGGCCCCGGCCCTGTTCCCAGTATTTTCACCGACTTGCAGGCCAAGCTGGTGACACCTGGAAATGGTGTCGATCTGGCAAACGAGATTAACGACGTGATCAATAAGCTGCATGTCGAGAAGCCCAACCTTTCGTATGCTGAGCTAACCAACGTCATGATTGCGGCCTATTGTCCGGTTGTCGCAAACACAACTGGCCTATCGGCCTCCGAGAAATGGCGCCGCATACGCCAGTTCGATAACATCCTGCAGCAGCAGCTTGCTGCCAACGCGCTGGCGCCGGGAACGCTCATCATCGCCAACGTTCCACTCCCGCCTGCGGTCTACCGTGAGCTCCGAAACCAGGCTGCGAAAGCAAATTTAAGTCCGGCGCAATTGATGGCGGCGATTCTCTCGCGAGCAGTCGGAAACTAGGCATGCGTCTCGATTTGTCGAGCCGATACTATCCTGGTCCCTAGTCGAGGAGCAGGACACAGCAGTGGAAGAGGTTGACCACCTTGTTGCTGGCCTGGAGAGCTTCGTTCGCCACTACGGCGCATTCGCAGTCATGCCAATTCTGGCGATCGAGGCGGTAGGCGCGCCGGTCCCCGGCGAGACGCTATTGATCTTTGCGTCAGTGTTGGCCGGTCGTGGAGAAATGTCTTTGACGTCTCTCCTGATCTTCGCTTGGGCTGGTTAAAGAGAGGGAGTCGGCGGGAGATTTTGGTAGGGGTTGGGTGGGATGAGGTATTGATGTGAGTGTTTTATTAGTATCTTGGGGGTGGTGGCGTTTCGCATTGCTCGACGCAGTCGGATCAGCTCTCTGGGTGATGGTCTGGGTGTTCGGCCCTGCCTATTTCAGCGAGCATCTGACCTTTTTTATCGGGCTGGCACATCACACCAAGGTGGTCGTTAGTTTCATGGTCGCGGCTGGTCTGACACTGGTACTCAGCTATTTCATTCGGCGCCTACGTGTGGCGGGTCGGACAACACGGGGATGATTGCAGAGGTGGTCGAACGGCTTTCGTCTACGCCTTCGCCACCGAAATGTTGGGGGTATGATCATGAGCGACTTTGTGCCGAATGATAAATCAGCAGTTCCCACGACAGCCCCGAAGCGACAGATGTCACGCGCCAATATCTGGCTCAGAGAACTGCCATACGCTGTTGTACTGATCCTCACACTCCTTGGCGTGGCCTATACGAGCTTTACGAAACGACCGACGACAAGCTACTGGCAATTTCTTGTGCCCGTGATCGGGGTCGTATGCATTTGGAGCGGTTGGCGCTTCGCGCACGATAAAAAAGCCCAACTCCACCTAATTTGGACCCAGGCAGCACATTGGTTGGCCTTCGTTGTTGCTATAAGTCTGCTATTACTACCCACTGTGCAGAACATGCTGAATGCGGATGCCACCGGCCTCGCCATTCTCCTTTTGCTGGCTCTCGGAACCTTTGTTGCCGGTGTGCACATTCCAGCGATGGAGGTTTGCATACTCGGTTTCGTCATGGCGCTTTTCGTGCCGGCGATTGCCTGGATCGAGGAGGCTGCGCTGATCGTGCTACTCGGTGTGGTCGTCCTAATTGGAGTTGGAATGATGTTCTGGTGGGTAGGAAGCAGGCAGGTCGTGGCACATTAAGCGCAGCGAGAGATCAGTTGCTATTGGCAGAATGCTCACAGGGATGGAACAGCACCTTCAGGCGATTGTGACGGTTCTTTCACTGGTGAATCCTTTGATCTGCGGTGTCATGTTCGCGCAGATCGAGACCGATCAGACGCGCGCCGTACGAATAGCTGATGCCACCAAGGCGGCGTTGGCCGTACTCGTCATTCTGCTTGTAGCGGCACTGGCGGGATCAATAGTGCTGCAAATTTTCGGCGTCTCACTCGAACCGGCGAAGGTGTGCCGAACTGGATCGGGTTCTCCATGTTGCGCGGTAACTCTCCGCAGGCCAGAGATTCTTCGAAGGATGAACACGGCCGAAAACGGTCCCTCACGCCGGTGATCTTGTTCGCGGCCAGCCCCGGCACGATTCCCGGAGTCATCACACTCGCCGTTGCGCATACGAAGCTAGCGCTGCCGGTCACTGCACTCGTCGCGGTAGCCGTGGCGGTAACGTGGGTCGCTATGCTCGCTATGGCCCGCGGCGGGACTGGCGCAAGTGGTACAGGCAACCTGCTACACGACATGGTGACGCGGTTTATGGGATTAATCGTCATCGCTATGGGCGTGCAGTTCGCGCTGACAGGCTTGCGCAATTTTTTCAGCTAAGGGGCATTGTCACCATTCGATGCCTCGGAATTCAGCCGTTATAGAGGCCAATGTTCGCTCCTACTTCGGACGATATTGCACCTAGGAGAAGATTGCACCACGTGGGTATTCTGCTAATACTGATGCCGCCAATTGTTTCCGTCGGTGCGCGACGAAAAGGGATCACCGCCAGAACGCGAAGCGCAGTCCGATGGTCAGTTCAATGGTCGTTGCAGGTCCTGTCCTGGCAAATGGAGCTAACGATGGCCAATGAGAGACAACAACCAAAACCGGCGTCCGCCGACCCGGATCTTCGGATGGAGACCGAGCTGGAGGCCGATCCGATGTTGACGTTGAGCGAAGGCAGGGCCAGCGGACTTAAGATCGCTAGCGTGGCTCTGGCGATCATCGTGATCACGGCTGTGGTGGCGTGGGGCATCAGCCAGCCCTAGCGATAACGTGCTGCAATCAAGACAAGCGCGATAACCGTCGCGGTGAGAGCCGCTGAGATCGACAAACCAATAAGAAACGCTGCACGCGACAGCCCCGTTTCAAAATTAGGGTGTCGTTATTTCATCGAAACACGACAGATTTGTTGCAATGCGCAGGCCAGGCCTCAAACGTGGCATGGTTTTGATTTGCATCAAAACTGGGATTTGCGGCGGCGCTAGGCTGTGATGTTCATGCCCGTGTGACGCCGCTCGGTGTTCCGGCTGGCGCGCGGGTTTTATTTCGCTGCAGGACTAGCCCATTTCCTGAGGCGGCGCCCCAGCAGTTCGAGCGGATAACCCGATCCGTCTTGACCGAGTCTAGCGCGGCGAGAAATCCGTACGAATGTCCCCAATAGATGGGGTAATCCGCCGGCGGCTTCGTCCGGGATGACGAGGCGTGCCGGCGCTTGATGACGACCCCTGGTGTCGGCCCCGTGGTGTCTCTGACTTATCGAGCCACTGTCGACGTGCCCGCTCGCTTCCGCAAATCCAAGTCCGTCGGGGCGGTGTTTGGACTGACATGCGGCATGACGTCGTAAAAGATCACATCCGATAGGAACACACTCGAGCTCCACCCTGCGGTGGAAAGATGTCCCTCGCGGGACGAGGGATGAGGTGAGTTCGCATGTCCGCTTGGACCTACCGCTCAACTGACGGCAAGGCCGCCCAATAGATTGTTCCGACCTCGTCCTCGGATCCTTGCGGCCAATTCCGGAGAGAAGCACGAGCCCGTGAGCGACATGGACACTGCAGGTGGATATCCTGAAAGTGCTTGACCCCAAACGGCCAATTAGAGAAGCGGACATCGGCTGCCCACGCGAAGTAGAAGTAGACGACGCAAGCGCCGACGAGGTGATCGAGTAAGGCTGCCCTGTCTGCTATCGTCCACGCAGCTCCAGAGTTACTAGGATAATATTTTCCCATGTTCGGCAACCCGACTAGCCTCTCCCGCCGGCTGTTCTTGGCCGGCTCGTTCGCCACGCCGCTTCTGGCGACATTTCCTAATGCCATTGCACAGGATCAGCCGGTCGATCCCGCGACGCTGAAACCGGGCGCATTTCAATGGCAACCCAATCGATCACCCCAAGGGCCGGTTGTGGTGCTGGTGTCGATCCCCAAGCAATGGGTCGTTGTCTATCGCGGCGGTGTGCGCATCGCCGCGTCGAGCTGCTCGACCGGAAAGCCAGGGCATACGACGCCCTCCGGCGTGTTTGTCATCCTGCAGAAAGACCAGCACCACCATTCATCGACTTACAACAACGCGCCGATGCCCTACATGGAGCGCCTCACCTGGCAGGGCGTGGCGTTGCACGCCGGTAATCTTCCCGGCTATCCGGCGAGCCACGGCTGCGTCCGGCTTCCGCTTGAATTCGCCAAGCTTCTATTTGGCGTCACTACGCTCGGCACGCCGGTGATCGTCGCCGACGGCGACGTCGCGACCAACGACATTCAGCATCCGGGCTTGCTGATCTCCCATCACATGGAAGACATGACCCGTGGCGCCGTGAAGGAGGTGTCGGCCAAGGCCCATCACCCTGTCACGGCGACGGCGCAAACTCACGAAGCTTCGTCGTTCGTGATCTCGACCGCTGATCGGAAGCTCACCGCCTTCATCAACGGCAAGCAGAGCTTCACGGCACCCGTCGGCCTCAAATTTCCGGAGAAGCCGTTTGGCACGCATGCCTTCACGCTGACCGGCCCGGATTCCGATTCGCGACACATGAAATGGCTCGCGGTCGGCTTGCCAGCCGGCAGCAATGTCGTGCTGGCCTCGGCGCTGCTCGCCTCCGAAACAATAAACCGCATCGACCTAGCACCCGACACGGCGCGCCGCGTTATTGCGCTAATGCATCCGGGCTCGACCCTGGTGGTCACTTATCATCCCTCGAACGACGAGCACCGGACCGAGCCCGACTTTACCATCATCACTCACGACACGTGAGCCTGCCGGCGTCCGCGTTCGGGCGTAAAGCAGGCATCGCAATTCAAGGTTGGAGAAACTATGGGTCGCGAACTCACTTTGTTCATCGGCACCTTCACAACGCTGCTGGCGATCGTAAACCCGTTCGAGGTTCTTCCCGTCTATCTAAAGTTATTGGAAGGGAAAGATGTCAAAACGCACCGTCAGGTGGCGTGGAAGGCATGCGTTTATGCGCTGCTCCTGAGTCTCTTCTTCCTGATTTTTGGAACACTGATCCTGCGCCTGTTCGGAGTGCCGTTGGCCATGGTTCGTATCGTCGGCGGCATCATCTTGATGAAGATCGGTTTCGAGCTTTTTTCGCCGTCGAAGTCAGGTGGAGGAATCATCCCGGCCGGGAGCGGAGAGCAAGACGCAAATATAGCCTTTGTGCCGCTCGCGATGCCGCTGATGTGCGGTCCCGGCGCAATCGCGACCATCCTTGGAATGACTTCGACCATCAGGCAGTCCCCGACCGAACTGGCGTCTTTTGTCGCCATCGTGGCAGCCATGCTGGCCACAATGCTCGTGACGTATTTGTGTCTGGCTTATGCGGGCAAGCTTTCAGAAAAATTGGGGGCGATGGGGATCGATGCCATTACCCGCATCGTTGGCTTCTTCGTCGCCGCAATGGGTGTCGCTCTGATCTTTGACGGCGTCATCGAGGCGCTGCAAACCCATGGCGTTACGACCCTGCGCTGAAGATGGTTGTTGCTCCGCCGCGACTGAGACCCGTCATTGCGCGGCTTTGGTGGCGGACCATCACACGTGAATTGGAATACCCTGACGTCGGCGTAACGCGCCGTGATCTTGAGATGCCCCTTCTCGGGGAACGACGACTGGACTAACCTCTATGCGTGAAGCTTGCCTGCTTAACTGGGGGCGCCCATGCTACGAGGAGCGCAGGAATGATTTTCATCCCAACGATGATTGGAAGCGCGATCGCATTTGCCACCGTCGCAGTCGTTCCAACGTCCGCCGCCGCCCAGGGGACCGCCAGCCAGCGGTCCGATTGCATGGGGGACGCTCTCCATTTCTGCATGGCAGTGGTCCCGAATGTAGCTAAGATCGAGGCTTGCCTGCGCCAGAACGAAATGCTGCTCACGCCTGCGTGCCGAGCGGAATTTCACCCGAAGACCCAGCGCACCAAGTTGCGAAGCGGTCATTTCAAACGCTAGACAGCCCAATAGTAGGCGGCCCGAACAGTAATTAAATAGTCATCGTTCTAGACCTCACCGCCTCATCGCAACGACAGCATGATTGTCGCAGTTCTCTTGAAGGATTTGGACGGCTCTCGCCCGTTCGCTCACCGCTCTTGTCCAAAGTGTTAAACTCGACGTCGAGCAAGATTTCGGAGGGGGTCTCCATGCGGCGTCGCGAATTGCTCACTCTTGTCACCGGCGCATTATCATTCGCGGGCGCCGAGAAATGAAATAAGGAGCAATTATGAGACTGATACGCAGATCACTTGGCATTGCCTCCCTCCTCCTCCTGCTGCTCACGGCAGCAAGCGTCGCCCAGCTGGGCAATACCCCTCGGCCAGCTCCCGTCGCGCGCGTCGTCGCCGTCCTCAGTGCGATGACCGTGGAAATCGAGACGCTCGGCCAGGAACTCACGGACAAGAAGGAATTGATCGTCCAGGGGATCCCGTTCACGACCGGCAGCTTGAAAGAAAGAAAGGTGGTGCTCGCCCACTCGGGTATTGGGAAAGTGAATGCCGCCACAACGGCTACCCTACTCATCGAGCACTTCCAGCCTACCCACATTCTCTTCACCGGAATCGCCGGAGGCCTCAATCCGGAACTGCGCCCCGGCGATGTCGTGATCGGCGCAAAGACGGCGTACCATGACTATGGGGAGTGGACCCCGGCAGGGTTTCGCGTCGGCCAGACGACGGACCCGTTCACCGGCCAGCTGAACCCCCTCTTCTTTCCTGCCGACGCGGGCCTCCTGGAAATGGCCAATGATGCTGCGCAGCACCTCGAGCTCGCGCCCTTGAACGCGCCCACAGGCGAGAGGATCCCGCGGGTCGTCACGGGGGTGATCGTGACGGGCGATGCGTTTGTGGCCTCGCCTGCGAAGAAGGACGTATTGCGCGAAGAGTTCAAAGCCGACGCGACCGAGATGGAAGGGGCGGCAGTGGCGCAGATCTGCTGGCAGCGGCGTGTGCCGTGCCTGATCCTACGCAGTCTCAGCGATAGCGCGGGTGCCAAGGCACCGGAGGATGAACGCCTCTTTGAGAAGAGGGCTGCCCAAAATGCCGCGAGACTTGTGATCAGCATTGTCGGGCGTCTCTGAGCGGCACTGAGCACTCCTCCCGATGGCTCGGGCGGTCCTCGGGTTCCCTGGCGGGCGGGCGATCTATTGGCGATTTGTGCAAACGATCGACAATCGGTCTCGATATCGCCAAGTCGGCGGAAAGCCGACATCTTTTTTGAGGTGAGTCCCTCTCAAGCACGCAGGCACGCGCCGACGACGTCCGCTTTGGGCCAAGAGAGGCAAGCGTCGCTACGTCCTGGCATTCTTTCAGAAGTTGCCGCCATGCATGGTCGGCATCGAAGCCTGTGCCTCATCGCACCATTGGTCGCGCGAGCTGCAGGCACTTGGTCACACCGTGCGGTTGATGCCGCCGGCCTATGTGAAGTCCTACGTCAAGCCCTACGTCAAACGGCAGAAGAATGACGCGACCGACGCAGAGGCCATCTGTGAGGCAGTCATTAGGGCCAACATGCGGTTCGTGCCAACCAAGACGCCCGAACAGCAGAGTGGCCTGGTGCTTCATCGCACGCGCCATCTGTTCATCCGCCAACAGACTTCGGTGATCAACGCGATCCGCGCCCATCTTGCCGAGTTTGGGATCGTTGCGCCGGTCGGGCGCAAGGGTGTCGAGGAACTGCTCAATGTCGTTGCCAATTCAAAACGACAAGCGAGTGCCCGAGATAGCCCGTGCCTGTCTCTCGGCTCTCGATGCTCCGCTACGCCGGATCAAGGAACAGGTTCTGGAGTTCGATCGTATGATCATGGCTTGGCACCGATCCAATGAGACCAACAGGCGGCTCGATGATTGTCCCGGCGTCGGTCCGGCGCTGGCCACTGCACTGGTTGCCAGCGTTGCTGATCCAAGGGCCTTCCGATCAGGGCGCAACTTCTCGGCCTGGGTCGGGCTGGTGCGAAAGCAGCATTCGAGCGGCGGCAAAGACAAGCTCGGCAGTATCAGCAAACAAGGTGATCGGTATCTGCTCGGCCTGTTCGTGGCCGGCGCGCTTGCTGTCATCCGCTACGCCAAGATCCATGGCACCAAGCATCGCCCCTGGCTTACCGGGTTGCTGGCAACGGCGACCTTCGTCGGTCGCCGCCATTGCGCTCGCCAACAAGCTCGCACGCATGGCATGGGCCCATGATGGCCAAGGGCGAACGCTAAAGGAGCCGGTCGCGCTTGCGGCGTAAACGAGATCGCGCCGGGCAGCCGGCGTGATGTGAAGGTTGGGAGGGCGAACAGAACGTAATGCAGTCCGCTTCTCTAATTGGCCGTTTGGGGTCAAGCACTTTCAGGATATCCACCTGCAGTGTCCATGTCGCTCACGGGCTCGTGCTTCTCTCCGGAATCGGCCGCAAGGTGCGCTAGAGACCGACGCTGCTTTGCATGATGCCACCGTCCGCGAAAATGGTGGTGGCGGTAAGATAGCTCGCGCCGTCGCCGGCGACGAAGCCAACCACGCTCGCAATCTCGTCGGGACGCGCCATGCGCCCGAGCGGGATGGCGGCGTCGAGCCGCTGGAGCTTGGCAGGATCGTCCATGGTGCTGAGATTGATCGGCGTCGCCACTGCGCCCGGGCCCACGCCGACCACGAGGATGTTGTGGGGCGCGAGTTCGACGCCGGCTGTGCGGGTGAGCATCCGCATTCCCCCCTTGGAGAGACAATAGGAGGTATTGCCGGGCATCGGCCAGTCCTCGTGCACCGACGTGATGTTGATGATGCGACCGCCGCCGCCCTGGTTGATCATTTGCTTGGCTGCGATTTGCGTGCCGAAGAACGCGCTCTTGAGGTTGATGCTCATGACGCGGTCGTACTGATCCTCTGTGGTATCGAGGACCGAGGTGCGTGTTTCGACGCCTGCGTTGTTCACCATGATGTCCAGCCGCCCGAACTTGCCGACCGCTGCGTCGACGAGCTTCTGGAGATCGGCGGGCTTGCTTACGTCGGCATCGACGCCGATAGACTGGCCGCCGAGCTTGGCGATCTCTTGCTCCAGTGCTGCCGTCGCCTCCGGGTGAACCACATAGTCGATGACGATGCCGGCACCTTGTCGCGCCAACTCAACAACAATCGCCTGACCAATTCCGCTGTTGCCGCCGGTGACGATCGCGACCTTGTTCTTCAAAGACATGCGCGGCACTCCATCTAGCGGGTCATTTTCGTATTCCACTAACGCTGCAAACGTAACGACTCGCCCGACGGCTACTCACGAACGACAAGCCTAGACATTGGCGATAGCATCGGCAACCTTGCTAACGTCCCAAATTCCAGGGTTTTGCCCACGCCATGACATGGCACGCTGATCTGTCTCTTGAGAGCGGAGAGAATCATGACGGCGAAACATGACGTGATCATCATCGGCAGCGGCGCGGGCGGCGGCAGCGTCGCCTACAAGCGGGCGAAGGCCGGCAAGCAGGTGCTCCTTATCGAGAAAGGTCCGTTTCTTCCGCGTAATGCCTCCACGCTGGACGTCAGGCAAGTCTTCGTGGACGGCGTATTCAAGAACCACGTCGTTTGGCTCGATGGCAAGGGACGCGAGTTCGTCCCCGGAGAGTTCTACAACGTGGGCGGTAAGACCAAGTGGTACGGCGCGGCGCTGTTCCGCTTCCGGCCCGTCGAGTTCGAGGCTGAGCCCGACTTTGGCTTGCTGGGGTGGCCGTTCGGCTACGAGGAGCTCAAGCCCTATTACGACCAGGCGACCGAGCTGCTCAAGATCACCACCTTCAAGAACGAGCCCGAGCTCCAGGCGCTGCTCGACAAGATCACGACCGCCGATCCGGGCTGGAAACTGGAGTCGCTGCCGCTCGGCCTGTCGAAGGAAATTCTCTCCAATCCGGACGAGGCGAAGCATTTCGACGGGTTTGCGTCGCCATCAGGCTACAAGTCGGATTCGGAACGCAACCTGATTGACCATATCCGGGACGAGCCGAACTTCACGCTCATCGCCGGCGATCCGGTTTCCGAGCTTGTCGCCGCGCCGGGCGATCCGCGCACGATCATCGGTGTCAAATGCGCCGACGGCTCGACTTACGAAGCGGGAATTGTGGTGCTCGCCGCCGGCGCCATGACAAGCCCGCGCATTCTCCAGGACTATCTTCGTGCGACCGGGCTCACGCTGCCATGCGGTGACCTGGTGGGCGCCAATTTCAAGATGCACATCAACTCGGCGGTGCTCGGCTTCTCGCCGTTCAAGGACCACGATGTGCTGCGCAAGACGGCGGTCCTCTACAACGACAGGTTCCCGCACTCCTCGATGCAGTGTCTCGGCTGGATCGACGGCGAGGTTCTCGCCACCCAAGCGCCGCCGGAGATGCCGGGCTTCCTCGACAAGTTCCTCGGCAAGCGGGCGATCGGCTTTTGGGCGACCACGGAGGACTCCTCCTCCCCGCAGAACCGCATCATCTCAGGCGGGCCGGGTGGCAGGCCGATCATGGATTACAGCCTCGACCGCATCGAGAAGTCGAAGAAAGAGCACGAGGCGCTGATCGATGCGTGGATCGACCGCCTGCTGCACGCGGGTCTGGTCGGCTTCGAGAAATATATGGGCATCGCGGGCACGGCGCATGCGCTGGGCAGCATGGTAACCGGCGACGATCCGAAGAGCTCGGTGGTCGACCTGCACGGCAAGGTCCACGGCATGGAGGGCCTCTACGTTGGCGACGGCAGCCCGCTGCCGCGCGCGAGCCGCGTCAATCCATCGCTGACCATTTACGCCTGGGGCTTGCGTTTGGGCGACCATCTTGCCACTGCGGGGTAAGGCGTCCTGGGCTGTGTGCCAGTTCTGATGTGGCTTTTTTGCCGGGCGCTCGCCCTTCAATCGACGCTGAAGCGGTATTCCGTCGTGCTCGCAAAGCGCTCGCCCGGACGCAACACAGTGCTTGGAAAGGCCGGCTGGTTCGGCGAATCCGGGAAATGCTGCGTTTCAAGGGCAAAACCCGTGTGGCGGCTGTAGACCTCACCTCTCGGGCCGCGCAACGTCCCGTCAAGATGATTGCCGCTATAGAACTGAAGTCCTGGTTGGGTCGTGTGCACTTCGAGAATGCGTCCGCTGCGCGGTTCACGCGCGCGAGCGGCAAGCCGTGGCTCGCCGCTTCTGGACGGCCCGAGAATGAAATTGTGATCATACCCAAGCGCAGCCACGAGCTGCTCATCCCGCTCGCCGATGCGGTCGCCGATCGTGTGCGGCTCCCGGAAGTCGAAGGGCGTGTCTGCGACGTCTCGGGTCTGCCCGGTCGGAATGAGCTGATCGTCGACCGGCGTGAAGCGCGCAGCGGCGATCATCACCTCGTGTTCGAGGATGTCGACGCTTGCTCTACCGCCCAAATTGAAATACGCGTGATTGGTGAAATTGACGACGGTCGGACGGTCGGTTTCCGCGTGATAGCCGATCCGTAGCGTATTCCCTCCGGACACGACATAGGTCACCTCGAGTACGACCGCGCCCGGGAAGCCCTGGTCTCCGTCTGGACTGAAATGGCGAAGCGTGAGGCGCGATTCTGGTGCATCGGCGGTATCGCCGACGCGCCAGACCGCTTTGTTGAACCCTATGCGGCCACCATGGAGGCAGTTGTCGCCGTCGTTCCTGGACACGTGATACTCGCTGCCGTCGAGCACGAACGACGCGCCACTAATTCGATTCGCAAAGCGCCCGATCAGCGCGCCCAAGTAGGCGTCTTGCTCCAGGTATTCCGCGAGCGACGGGAGTGCGAGGACGACATTGTCGCGAACACCATTGCGGTCCGGTACGTCGATTCCAACGATCGTCCCGCCGTAGGTGATGACTTGCACGCGCAACCCAGTTTCACTTCCCAAGGTGTAGAGATCGACCGTCGCGCCGTCCGGCGTCACTCCGTACGATCGCACAAGCATGGCATCGTTTCCCGATTGCACCGTACGCGCAGGTTCAGCATTAGAAAACCATGTCCCTTGGTCATCAGGACGTGCGAATGCCGGCCACCTGAAGCTTGGCTTGCCAAATCTGCGTGTCGCCGAGAATGAACAGCACGTCGTTGTTCGGCCCGCCGAAGGTGAAATTGGCCACGCCCGGGGCCATGATCTCGCCGAGCAGATCGCCCTCCGGCGTGAACACCAGCACGCCGGTTGCAGACGACGTGTAGACGCGACCTTGCACGTCGAGCTTGATGCCGTCGGGGACGCCGGGGCTGACTACGGCGAACAGGCGTTCGTTACGCAAGTGGCGGCCGTCATGCACGTCGAAGGCGCGGACATGATGCGGCAGGCCGACGAAATAGGTGCCCGGAGCCTGATTGGCGCCGGTATCGGTGATGTAGAGGACGGATTCGTCCGGTGACAAGGCAAGCCCGTTCGGCTTGTTGAAGCTGTCGGCGACGACCGCGGTCTCGCCCGTGGCGGGGTCATGGCGATAGACATAGGTGCCGACCTCCGGCGCCCCCTTGAAGCCTTGGACCTCGCCATAGTTCGGATCGGTAAACCAAACGGTGCGATCGCTCTTCACGACCACGTCGTTCGGCGAGTTGAAGTGAAGCCCCCGCCATTGATCAACCACCGTCTCAACCGAGCGGGTCTTGAGGTCCATGCGGCTGATGCGGGCCGGCGTTTCGCGCGTGCCTTGCTCACAGATCACGAGCCGGCCGTCACGGTCGAGCGTCATACCGTTCGCCATGTTCGAGGGAGACTGAACTGTATCGAGCGCTTGCGCCTTGAAAGGAAATTCTTCGCCCGCCAACTGCAGACGCTTGATGAAGATGTTCTTGGGCCCGGGCTCAGGCACTGTTGTGAAGTAGAGCGCATGCTCTGCGGCAACATACACCGGCCCTTCATGGGCGTTCGTCTCCATCAAGACGGGCCGCTGAAAGCGTGAGCCGAGCACCGCGCGGAATTCGTCGCGATAAACGGTGAACGTCGCCCCGTCGCCATGATCAGGAGAAAGCGCCATCGCCTCTGACCTCGTCCTGACCAATAGTAGAAGCAATTCGAAAAATGGAACCCCGGTCGTGTCTCTGGCCGTGAACCTCGAACGTCAATTTGCGCGGCTCTGGCAGATTGATATCTACCGTCAATCTTGCTCGCCTGCGCCACTTGGGTCTCATCAAATCGGTCGTCTAGTCCCGAACCGCGTCAATCCGGTGCTCGCTTCGCCTTCCGGGTTTGCCGAGGCGATGAACCGTGTGCGGCATCCGCGGTCGACTCTGATTGTGGATAGTGCTCAGCGCGCTGTTTGAGCGCATTGTCGGCAAGCACCAGGTTGTGGGCGCTGTTGACCAACGCGATATGCGAAAAAGCCTGCGGAAAGTTGCCGACCAGCCGCTTGGCGTGCGGATCATATTCCTCCGACAGCAGTCCGACGTCGTTGCAGAGCCCACAGAGCCGTTCGAAGAGCCGCTCGGCTTCGCTGATTCGGCCGAGCAGCGCGAGGTTGTCGACATACCAGAAACTGCAGGCCAAAAAAGCGCCTTCGCCGGGGGGCAGCCCGTCCTTGCCGTTTCGCGTGTCGTAGCGCACGACAAAACCGTCCACCATCAGACCACGCTCGATTGCGGCGACCGTCCCTTGCACGCGCGGATCGCTCGCCGGCAGAAAGCCCACGAGCGGCATCAGCAGCACGCTCGCGTCGAGCGTGTCGGCGCCGTAATGCTGGGTGAAGGCCCCAATATTGGAATTGAACGCCTTGGCGCAGATGTCGTCGTGGATTTGCTGCCGCTGCGCCTTCCAATCGGCGACGGGACCTTCAAGGCCGAACTCCTCGGCCAGCTTAACGGCGCGGTCGAAAGCGACCCAGGCCATGACCTTTGAATAGGTGAAGTGTTGGCGCCCGCCCCGGACCTCCCAGATCCCATCGTCCGGCTCGCGCCAGATCGTGGCGAGGTGATCAAGCATGGCGCGCTGCAGGTCAAACGCGGCGTCTAGCGCGCCGAGCCCGCCCCGGCGACCTTGATAGAGCGCGTCCATGACCTCGCCGTAGACGTCCAGCTGTAATTGATTGGACGCGGCATTGCCGATGCGCACCGGCGTCGCGCCCTGGTAGCCCGGCAGCCAGGGCAGCTCCAATTCGGTCAGGCGCCGCTCGCCTTCAATGCCGTACATGATCTGCAATTGCTGCGGACTACCGGCGACGGCGCGCAAGAGCCATTTCCGCCAGTCTTGCGCGGCCTGATAGAAGCCGCCGTTCATCAGACTCAACAAAGTGAACGTAGCGTCCCTGAGCCAACAGTAACGATAGTCCCAGTTGCGCGTTCCGCCGAGCTGCTCGGGCAGCGAGGTGGTCGGTGCCGCGACAATGCCGCCGGTCGGACGATGGGTGAGCGCCTTGAGCGTGATCAGGGAGCGACGCACGGCGTCCGACCACTTGCCAGTCTCGCGGCAGCCCGCCGACCAGTTGCGCCAGAACACCTCAGTGTCACTGAGCGCGGAGATCGGGTCGATCGGATCGGGCGGCGCGTCGAGACAGGACCTGCCGTAGCTAAGAACGAAGGGTACCGTCTGTCCTTCCGACACCATGAACTTGCCCACGGTCTTGAGATCGTCGCCGTGCAGTTCGACCGGCGTGCGCAGCACGGTCATGTCGGGTCCGGCGATAGCGCGCAGCGCACCACCCTCGAGACGCGTCACCCAGGGTACGGCCGAGCCATAATCGAAGCGCAGGACGAGTTCGCAGGACATCGCGACCTGGCCGCGTTGACCCATGACGAGGCGGACCACCTCCGAGGGTTTGCCGCCGTCGCGCAGTGGCATGAAGTCGATCAACGTGACGGCACCATCGGCGGTCGTGAATTCGGTCTCGAGGACAAGGGTGTCATCGCGATAGCGGCGCGTGACCTTTGCCCCCGAGTCGGCCGGCGCGATCTGCCAGCGCCCATGCTCGGGCTTGCCGAGCAACGCGGCGAAGCAGGCGCCGCTATCGAAACGCGGCCAGCACAGCCAGTCGATTGAGCCGTCACGGGCGACGAGCGCCGCCGTTTCGCAGTTGCCGATGAGAGCGTAGTCCTCAATCGGGTGCGCCATAGCCGCGGACTGATGGCGCCGTGACGCCGACGACGCCAATCGCCGCCTCGACCGGACGCAGTTTAGATAGATCGCTGGGAAAGAACTTCGATAGATCGCGCTTCATCGGCTCAGCAGTCATCCGTTCAGCGTCACCCTTTTCCCCGTCGGTAGCGAACCGTAGTTTAGGCGTAGATCGCTTCCGCTGGAAGTGCGAATGGTTTTTCCGGCAATCTATCGGCGGGTTGATTATAGGTTGCCATCTGGTGGAACAGCAATAGAAGGGCGTCGTACACGAGTGGAACGAGACGCCGGCGAGTTTCCAACCGGCATCGGCGCGAGGTCGTGCGGAAGGCTCCGGGCCCCGGTTGGGGAGCGTCCCGCATGGTGGGCAGTGGCGAGATCCGAGATCCCGGCGTGATCATCATCGGAGCGGGGTTCGGCGGATTTTCTGCAGCGAAGTCACTCGCCCGAGGGCCGTTCGATATCACTCTGATCGATCGCTACAATGTCACCTGTTCCAGCCGTTGCTGTACCAAGTCGCAACGGCTGCGCTGTCGCCGTCCGGTATCGCATCGCCGATCCGAGCCGAGTTTTACCGTCGACCCAATTCAAATGTTATGCTCAGCAGTCTTACCGCGATCGCGGCTGATCACCGGAATTGGCGGCGCGCAGATGAAGGACCTGAAGCAGACCCCGCAAGCGGGCTCACCGCGGGACCCGGCGTGAAGTCCCGGGACCTTCACTGAGCAGTCCCCAAATCGGTGGCTCCCGACATCGACCTATTTTTTCTCCCACAGTGAACTTCGGCGCACGCGGAATCCCGTTTGCACTCGCAGAATGAGGAAGAGCTTGCTAACCTCAACTCTGGAACCGAGTACTCCCCTGCTCAATCGAACCGCAGCGCGTGATCGTGAGACTAGCTCTTCCCTATCGATTGCAGAGGGTGGCGTGGGCCTTCGGCTTGGTGCTGCTCTGCAGCGGCTGCGGCGCGCTGACGAGTCCGGACCTCGATCCGAGCGGTCCGGTTACGCTGGCGGAGCGTCGGCTTCTGTTCGACGCCGTCTCCATCATGATGATTGTGGTCGTTCCGGTTTTCATCATGACAGCGCTCTTCACCTGGCGTTATCGTGGCACTAATCGCAACGCCAGATACACGCCGAACTTCGCCTATTACTGGCCCGTCGAGATTCTGGTCTGGGGTGTGCCGGCAGCCATTATCGTCTGGCTTGGCTTCCATCTGTGGGAGGGCACCCACAGGCTCGATCCGTACAAGGCGATCGATCAAGGCGTGGAGGCGCTCCGCGTCGAGGCGGTGGCGCAGGACTGGAAATGGCTCTTCATTTATCCCGAGCAGAACATTGCCGTGGTCAACGAGCTCGTATTTCCCTCAGGCACGCCGCTTGCCCTCAGGATCACCTCCGACACGGTGATGAACTCCTTCGTCATTCCGGCACTTGGCGGGCAGATCTACGCCATGGCGGGCATGCAGACGCGGCTGCACCTCTTGGCCGACAAGCCGGGACGCTTCATGGGCCGCAATGTCCAATACAGCGGCCGCGGCTTTGCCGATCAGCAATTCGATGCCATTGCCACCAGCAGCAAGGAGGATTTCGAGGCTTGGGCAGCGAAGGTGAAGGCGTCGCTCGATACGCTCGATGCAGCAACCTATGAGCAGCTCGCTAAGCCGAGCGCCAAGGTTCCGGTCACCTATTACTCCGGCGTGGAGCCCAACTTGTTCGACAAAATCATCGCCAAGTGGCGTCGCGGCGATGAAATCGACCCCGCCCCACTGCCCGCAAACGGAAACAGGAGAATGAGGAACAGTGGAGATCTTCGGTAGGCTGACCATCAGATTCATTGCCGTTCTACAGCGCCATTGCCGCCTCGGGCGCGGCGGTCACCATGCTCGGCGCGCTCTCGGTGATGGCCCTGATCACCTACTTCGGCGCCTGGCGCCTCGTGCTGTTCGACTGGGTGTCGAGTCTCGACCACAAGAAGATCGGCATAATGTACATCATGATCGCGCTCGTCATGTTGCTGCGCGGCTTCATCGACGCGGCCATGATGCGCAGCCAGCAGGCCATCGCCTACAACAATGACGGCTATCTGCCGCCGGGCCATTTCGATCAGATCTTCACCTCCCACGGCACGATCATGATCTTCTTCATGGCGATGCCGTTCCTCTCCGGCCTCATCAATCTCATCATGCCGCAGCAGATCGGCGCGCGCGATGTCGCCTTCCCCTTTATGAACTCCGTAAGCCTTTGGCTCACGGCGGCGGGCGCGGGTCTCGTGCTCATATCGCTCGTCATCGGCCAGTTCTCGACCGCCGGCTGGACCGGCTATCCGCCCTATTCCGGCGCCGAGTACAACCCCGGCGTCGGCGTCGACTATTGGCTGTGGGCGGTGCTCATCTCGGGTGTCGGCTCGACCATGAGCGGCATCAATTTCCTCGTCACCATCATCAAATGCCGCGCGCCGGGCATGTATCTGTTCCGCATGCCGCTGTTTACCTGGACGGTATTCGTCACCAGCATCCTGATGATCTTCGCTTTTCCCGCGCTCACCGTCGCCTGCGGCATGCTTGCGCTCGATCGCACCTTCGGCATGCACTTCTTCACGAATGCCATGGGCGGCAACATGATGAACTACATCAACCTGTTCTGGTTGTGGGGTCATCCGGAGGTCTACATCCTCATCCTGCCAGCCTTCGGCGTGTTTTCCGAGGTCGTGGCAACATTCAGCCAGAAGCGCCTGTTCGGTTACATCTCGCTGGTGCTCGCCACCGTGGCGATTGGGCTCCTGTCATTCACCGTGTGGCTGCATCACTTCTTCACCATGGGCTCCAGCGCGAACGTCAATGCGTTCTTCGGCATCATGACCACGATCATCGCCGTGCCTACCGGGGTGAAGGTGTTCGATTGGCTGCTGACCATGTATCGCGGTCGCATCATCTTCAAACCGCCGATGCTCTTCACCATCGGTTTCCTCGTGACCTTCGTCATCGGCGGCCTGTCCGGCGTGCTACTCGCTATGCCGCCGGTCGATTACCTTTTGCACAACACCACGTTTCTGATTGCGCACTTCCACAACATGATCATTCCCGGGGTGCTGTTCGGCTATCTCGCTGGCTATATGTTCTGGTTCCCCAAGGCCTTCGGCTTCAAGCTCAACGAGAAGTGGGGCGCGTGGTCGTTCTGGTGCTGGATCATCGGCTTCTATATCGCCTTCATGCCGCTTTACGTGCTTGGCCTCATGGGCATGCCGCGCCGCATGGAGCACTACGACGTCGCCGCCTGGCAGGTGCATCTGATCATCGCCGCCGTTGGCGCCTTCATCATCTTCCTCGGTATCGTGTGCCTCGGCGTTCAGCTCGCCGTCAGCATCAGGGACCGCCAACAGGCGCTCGATCTTACCGGCGATCCGTGGAACGGCCGCTCGCTGGAATGGGCGACCTCATCGCCGCCGGCGCCGTACAACTTCGCCGTGCTACCGCAGGTGCGGAGCGTCGACGCCTTTTGGGACATGAAGCAGCGCGGGGTGGCCTATCACCGGCCCGACCGTTACGTCGATCTCGTCCTGCCGAAGAACAGCTTCATCGGCGCCTTCATCGGCGGTGCCGGATTCGTGTTTGGCTTCGCCATGGTCTGGTACATGTGGTGGCTCGCCGTCCTGTGCCTCGCCGCCATCGCGCTTGCCGTCATCGTCCGCGCATCCGACGACGACACCGACTACGTCATGCCGGCGAGCGACGTCAAGGAGATCGAGGACGCCCGCTGTGCCGAGCTTGCCAAGGCGCCGCGCAACGAAATGGCCGACGACCCCGGCTTTGCGGGCGAGCCCGTGCTTGAGGCCTCCGCATGACCGCCGCCACGACGATGGACGCCACGCCCATCTCTCACGAGAAATACGAGGAGAGGGCTTTCGGCTTCTGGATCTATCTCATGAGCGACGCCATCATATTCGCGCTGCTGTTTGCGACCTATGTGGTGATGCTCGGCAATACGGCTGGCGGTCCCACGGGCAAGGAGTTGTTCAGCCTAGAGCGCGCCGCCGGCGAGACGGCGTTGTTGCTGTTGAGCAGCGCCACGTTCGGCTTCGCCGCCGTCGCGCTCGCCAACGCCGACAAGTCCCGCGCGCTGCTGTGGCTGCTCGTGACGGTGGCGCTCGGCGCGGGTTTCCTCTTTTTAGAATTCAGAGAGTTTCGAGGCATGATTGCCCAAGGCGCGGGGCCCGACCGCAGCGGGTTTCTCTCCGCCTTCTTCACCTTGGTCGGTACTCACGGGGTGCATGTGAGCATCGGCATCCTGGGGATCTTCGTGATAATCGGCCAGGTTCTGGTCAAGGGGCTGACCACGCCGGTCGTCTCGCGGCTGGCGCGGCTTGGCCTCTTCTGGCACTTTCTCGACATCATCTGGGTCGCCATCTTCTCGGTGGTCTATCTGCCAGGATTATTTTGATGGATGTTTCAGGATTCCCGGTTGAACGCAGCAACAGGCCCTACCTCATCGGGCTGGGGCTCGCCTTGATCCTGACCGCTATCCCCTTCGCGCTAGTTGCCACGCACGCTCTGCCGCGGCTCACCACGCTCGTCATCATCGCAATCGCGGCGGTCATCCAAATCCTAGTCCATTTGGGCTTCTTCCTCCATATCGGCTTCCGCTCCACGCCGCGGGAAAACCTCATCGCTATGGCGTTCGCCGCCGTGCTGATCGTCTTCATGGTTGGCGGCACGCTTTGGATCATGTTCGACCTCCACCACCGCATGATGGTGTGAGATATCCCGCGTTGCAGATTTGTCTCGCCTTCCCGGCCATGACCGAAACCGGCGGGCGCGGGGGAATGGATGCCCACTCCGGTCGATGCGCCGAATAGGCGGTGAACAGGACAAAAGCCCATTCGATCACCGGGTACTCGGGCGTGCTGCGGATATCACCGACACAGCGCCGTCAGCAGGAACCACAGCAGATGACGCCATCAATGAGCATCGTTCCCCGTGAAATTTCGTTTGAGCGCAGCTGGCTGAGAACAGCCGGCGGACTGACGCTTAGAACGCTACCCCAACAATCAAAGAAATCACCACGATCAGGACGAATGCACCAAACAGTCCCCCATAGAACACGAGCCGGCGCGGTTCCTCGTCCAAATAGAGCTCGATCTGTCTCGCCCATTCGCCTGGATAGTCCCGTCCGGTGACCTGATGCTCAGGCCGCTGAGACGAGCGTTCCGTCTTGACGGTCGCCATTAAGCCCTCCTGTACATACGACCAACGCGCTGCATAGGGTTGTGATCCACGCCAACTTTGCAGAGGATTCGCCTACTCGCGAATCTATCGAGAGGAGGGCTAGCGATGGATTGGCTGATCAACGACGCTTTGCCGGTGCTGGCGCGTATCTTGATCGTCTGTATCTTCCCGTTCAGCTTTATCGATAAGATCATCAATTGGGACAACGCGCTCAAACAGGCGACGTCAAGCTGGCTTCCTGGCGGCCCGGTCCTCTTGATTCTGGCGATGATCGTCGAGTTGCTCACGCCGCCGATGATCGTGTTCAAGTTCTACGACGGGATCGCGGCGTTCATTCTCGGTGGTTACTGTGTCATCACCGGCATCGTCTATCACGCGTTCTGGACCTATCCGCGCTTCTGGTCGCCACAGAGCGAGGGTTATCCACATATCTGGGACTTCTTCAAGAATTTCGGTCTGGTCGGCGGGCTAATCTTCATCATGTATGCGAGCGGCTTCATCGAGGAGGTGGGCAGCAACATTAAGCAAGTGTCCGCTCTGACGGGCACGGGTTAACGGCGACCTCTGGCGAAGGAGTAATGAATTGGTCGACCTAGCGTCTCCGAAGATCCCCTATTGGCATTTGTGGACTGACGATGAAGGGGTCACGCACCAGACCCGCTGCGAGCTGACCGACTTTGAATGGCAAAGCATGGGCGGCAAGGCGGCCTTCCAGTGGAACGATCCTCTGCTCTCAGGCGAGAACAGCCTCCTGTTCGGCATTTTGCCGGTCGGCTGGAATGGGGACTGGCACGAGAATCCGAAGCCTCAGTGGATCTCGGTCTTGTCGGGCCGCTGGTTCGTGGAGTCGATGGACGGCACCCGCGTGGAGATGAATTCTGGCGATCTCGCTTTCGGCGGCGATCAGAACGCGAAGCCGGATGCGCAGGGCAGAGTAGGACATCGCTCCGGCACGCTTGGAAATGAGCCTTGTGCGCTCATGATCGTCCAGCTCGATCCCAAGATTTGGGCCGGCGCCAAGCCTGGCGACTTCAAGTAGGGTGCGCCTCATGCCGGTAACGCAGCTCATCAGGATCAGCATCACGGTCGCCGACCTCGCGGGGACAGCCGCCTTTTACCGCGACTGGCTCGGGCTAACGGTTGGACATGAGCAGACGCTAGGGGATCCGGCCTGGAACAACTTGCTTGGACTAGAGCAAGACGCCACGGCGCGGGCTATCGACATCGCGATCGGACAGCAGACCCTGAAGCTTGTGGCGTTCGATCCGCCGGGGCGGCCATATCCTTCCGAGCGCGCCTCAAACGATCAGTGGTTTCAGCACTTCGCTCTCGTCAGTGGTGACATCGGCACGGTGTGGGAGCGGTTAGAGGCCGGCTCGCCCGGCGTGGTCACAAAGGGTGCCCCGGTGACGCTGCCGCCCAACACCGGCAGTGTCACCGCCTTCAAGTTCCGCGATCCCGAAGGGCACCCGCTGGAGCTGATCTTCTTTCTGCCAGGCGTCGGCGATCCCGTCCGGCAAAAGGCGGGCGGAGGTATCGTCGGCTACGACCATACCGCCATTTCAGTCATGGATGTCGACCGCAGCATTGCGTTCTATAGAGGTCTACTGGGTTTCCAAGTCGGCGGGCGGTCATTGAACCGGAGCCCCGAGCAAGACCGCCTCGACGGGCTCAGCGGCTGCGAAGTTGACGTTGTGGCACTTCAACCCGCGTCAGTGGCCACGCCGCATGTGGAACTCTTGCATTACCGGAGGCCGCCTGGCCGGACCTCGACCTCGGAGGTCCGAGCCAACGACGTAGCCTCAACCCGCCAAATTCACAGGGTTGACGATCTCGATGGGCTTGTCGGGCGGCTCGAGGCGGAAGGCGTGACATTTGTGTCCCCAGGCGTGGTGATTTTGGAGGACGGCGGAAAAGCCGCGGCCATCCGCGACCCCGACGGGCATATGATCGTGCTCATGGAATGAGCGGTGCCGCACCTGCTGCCAACGGAGGGGTATGCCAGGGGACAAGCATGTAGCACTGCACGACTTACCGAAGCTGCTGGAAAGCCGCGCTCTTGGAGAAGACCCGACGCCGATCTGCTGCACGAGATGATCGGCTTCGCCGCTGCGCGGCTGATGGAAGGCGGGCTGACCGGCGCCGCCTGGAGCGAGAATGGACCGGAGCGGCTCAATCAGCGCAACGGCTACCCCGGTCTGGTCATCACCCGCGGCCAAGCCCTTTATGCATCCGGCCGCGTTGGGTCTGGTCGCCAGCCTCGGCCAGCCGGGAACACGTCATCGGCGGGAAGCTTTTTCGGCGGCGTGCTGGGACGATGACGAGAGCTGGTCGCCGGCTCGAGACAGATCGTAAGCAAGCAGATCACCAATCGCTTCCGAGCGAGCAGTTCGTGGACAATCTCTGAAACGCTCTCCGGTTCGAACCGGAATTTTCGTTGTAGCTCCTTGAAAATTGTCAGGGTTGCAGGCACAGGCTGATGACCGGAAGGCTCCTCGCTACTGTTGCCGGGGCGTCGAGCGTCTGTTGCGAGGACATGCGGGCTCGTCTGCCGTCTCGGTTCATGTAGACTCTCCTGACCGCCGTTCCAACCAATGCGCACGGGCCGTGACTTCGTTCGTCTCGCTGGCGCTTTCGCCGGCTCTAGATCAACCCGGAAGTAGCCTTTAGTTGCGGGGCCTTGGATGCTATGTCGCAGCGCTCGACCAGCTTGGGGTCACCCTTGGTGACTTCAAACACCGTCTGCTCGCCCTCGTTCCAAAACCGGATGTCAAGTTTATGCTTGCCGATGCGAAGATCGCGCACTGTCAAATCAGGGAGCCAGGCCGGAAGCGACGGGTCGACATACAGCTTGTTGCGGGGCGCATCCGGTTGAAAACCCAATAGCGCCTGTGTCAGCATGAAGACGGAACCGGCTGCCCACGCCTGGGGCACGTTCGCGCCGAGATACTGAACCGGAAAATTCGTCTCCGTGCGCTCAGCCGCGGTGTAAAGTTCCGGCAACTGATTGAGCAAGAAGTGGCTCGCCGCCACGCTGACGTCGTATGCGACCCGCGCCGCCTCCGCGCCAAACCCATAGAATTTGAACCCCATGGCAATGATGGCGTTGTCGTGCGGCCACACCGAGCCGGTTTGATAGTTGTACGGATTGAATGCAGGGTGATTGGCGGACAGCGTCCGAATACCCCACCCCGTCCACATGTCGGGTGCCATCAGGCGGTCCACCACCTTCTTTGCACGCTCGCGCGGCACGATGCCGGACCATAGACAATGCCCGGCATTGGATGCGATTGTCAGGACCTTGTTCTTGTTGCCGTCCAGCGCATAGACATAGAACCCCAATTCCTCATCCCAGAAGACTTCGTTGAATCGCTTGAACAGGGCAGCAGCCTTGACACGCAATTCCTTCGCGCGGTTAGGCTTGTCGAGCGCATCGAAAGCCTCAGCCATGCGGACCCAAGCATTGTAAACATAGCCCTGAAGCTCGCATAGCGCCTTCGGTCCCTTCACCAGCGAGCCATCAGGATACATGACCGCGTCGCCGGAATCCTTCCAGGCCATGTTCTCGTAGCCGACCGGGGAGCGCGTCTGATATTCCTGAAACCCATCGCCATCGCGGTCCCCGTACTTGTCGATCCAGGCGAGGCAGCCTTCCGCCGTCGGCAGATGTTGTTCCAGCAGCCGTTTGTCGCCGGTCGCGCGCCAAGCTGAGTGCAGCGTTATCAGATAGAGCGGCGTCGCATCCGCAGTTCCGTAATAGGGGGTGTGCGGGATCAGCTTGAAATGCGCAAGCTCACCGTACCGCAATTCGTGGAGGATTTTGCCTGGTTCGGCATCACGGTATGGATCATCGTCCTTGGCTTGCAGCGAGCCCAGAATCTCCAACGCCGCGCGAGCGAATTCCGGATAGACCAGGATATTCTGCAGCGAAACGATCAGGCTATCGCGGCCGAACGGAGCGATGAACCACGGCAGCCCGGCAGCCGGTAGGAAGATCGTATGGTCAGTGCCCCTGATCGGTAAACGCAGCGCGGCCATGTCCTCCAGCGCTTGGTGAAAGAGACGGTAGAATTCCTCGTTGCTCGTCTCGATCTTAACTACGGTCTTCAACCATTTCGCCATTGCTCCGGAATGGGCGAATTTTTGACGTTCTCCGTCACAACCATGCGGCGCCCGGAGGTGTTGCTCGCCGTCCTCGAGCGCATAGAGCAAGCAGGCGTGCCAAGCCTCGCGCGGCTGAAGCGCGACCTCGAAGCTGAGCCGCCCATTGGCGAAAACCGCCTTGCTCGATGCACGCGACACCGTGGTTGTCACTGCGCGGTGAAAATCACGGTTCGAATAAGCGGTGCGAAGCCGCTTCCGTCGCTCTGACCATTCAGTGGTGATCTGGCCGCGGCGTACGATCCGGCCCGACTTCACCTCGAACACGTCGGCAAAGTCGCATCGAAGGCCGATCTCGAGCTGAAAACGCACTGGCTTCATGCTGTTGTTGGTGATGTCAAGGTCTTCGTGCAAGCCGCCGTTGATTGATCGACTGATAGTGAGGCCGACCGTACGCGGAAGAATTATGCCGTCTTCTGTGAGAATGGACCGATTGGTGAGGAAAATGCGTGCGGCATTGCATTCGACTGGACCGCCGTTCAACAACTCCCACGGTTCGCCATTGGCGTAAATCGTCCAATTACTGACAATCCGCGTGTCGAGAAAGTAAAGGCCCTTCTCGCTCGGCGAAGTGATCTGCCCGTCTGGCTCGCTTACGAGAACCGTCTGACCCTGGTGGATGGCAATCTGGGGTGGGCCAACGTGGACCTTGAATGGCATGATGTCCTCATCGTTATTGCACGTAGGCCGGCGGAGCGGGCGAGTTACACGTAATGAGTACTCCCCGCGCGACTCCGCTCGACGCCACCAGTCAGCTACGGCCGACCTGTATAGCCTTCGACGTCGAGCAGTGCGCGGAATTTTGCGTGTCTCGGTTAGTGACGACCTCGGCCAGCAGCTCACGAACCGGCGTGGGCGCCGCATTGCCGGCCGGGTCCTTGTAAGTCAGCTCGACGGTTTCGGAACCATACCACTGCGCGCTCACCACCGTGACCATGCTGGTCGGAACCGGGCCGCGGACGGCGGCGTTCGGCTTGAGATCCTCAAGTGCGGCCATTCAAGGCTCCAATATCCGGATTTTCGACTCGCGCCGGATCATGCGTGTCGGGGAGGCCTGCTTCCAAGGTGGCAACCACCGGCTAGGTCGTCAGTGTCGTTGCTATGGAGTTGTTCAACCGAGGCGTGGAAGCGAGACTTGGTTGCGACGCCTAAGCAGTCTTTCCCACGAGCACCGGATGAACGTGCAGAAGAATGCCCGGACCACGCGCCACGGTCAACTCCTTCTTTTCTGCCATACACGGGCCGCGGCTTTATGACGCCGCTAGAGCGCAAGGGGCCACTTATCAAACGGCCCTCGGACATTCCTCGCCCTCGTGGTGTGCAACGGATGCAATGGCCTTTGCAATTGCTTCGATCAACTGCTCTGCAAGGAACGGTTTGTTCAAATACGCGATGCAGCCGAAATCATTTGCTTGCCGACGGTGCGAAAAGTCAAAGCCAACCGCTGAAAGATGGCGGCCCAACTCGGCGCCTGAAATGTCTCCATAATCCACGACGTGGCCAACCCATGCGACTGGTACATCCGCAGAGTGCGCGCGCCCGAGCTTCCGCTCCAATGCATCGAATGCGCCACATTCAGCTGGCCCTAAACACAATCGTCGCTATCGATCGATGCGTTTAAGCCAGCCGCGTTATGCCGCCGGTCGTGCTTGGAAGCCGATTCGGCGTGGCTGGTGGCATGAGCGTTTCCTTCCCGCATCCCAAGCCTTGATCACTGATCGATTGAATTCAGGTCAGCTTGGCATGTGAGAACAAGCTTTTGGCCGACAATAACAATGCGTTCTCGAAGGATCGCTATCACGAGGTTCGGCTGATGTTCTGGAACAGCCGCTCGCTGGTGAGGCGCAGGAAGTAGAACCCGAACTCCGGATCTTGAAAGTAGAGCTCCTTGACCATCTGGTAGCTCGCGGCGAGCGCCGGTGGCCCGTCCGCCAGGCACTCGACGGTCTGCGTGCGCACATTGCCGGGCGAAATCAGGCCAAGCTCACCGAACACCTGGCCAAACGGGATCTCGATGCCGGATCGAGCAGCCGGTAACGCCCGCTAACGTTGTAGAACATCGCGTCGGCGACGTCGCCTTTGCGGAACACGATCTCACCCTTTTTGAGCTTGCGGTGGGACATGTAGGGCATCAGCCAGTCGATCGAGGACTGGCCCGAGGCGGCGGCACGCTCGACGTCGGCGATCAGCTTGCGCATCTGGAACAGGCGCAGACCGTTCAGCGGCAGCAGGATGCAGTTGAGGATAAGGGTCGGATAGACGTTGGCGAAGATGCGTAGGTGATGAACAGCGAATTGCAGACCATGCTGACGACGCGGAGCGGGATCATGGTCTTCATCGCGCAGGTGACGATGCTCGCCAATACGGCCGCGTAGCCGAACCACTGCGGCCACGTTACGCTGCTGATCCAGTCCATATTCCGTCCCCACGCTGGACCCGGCCGAACGACCCGATCGCGCCTGCGCATCGCCCTGAAAGTTTGGCTTATTGCCGAACACGCGTCGAGATGGGAACGGCTCGCCATGGCGGCCTTGAGCAACGGCGGCGCCAAGCTCAAATTCGAAACGCAGGTCCTTGCCATCGCATCGGTGACGAGCTGCGCTGTCATCGCTGCGTTCATCGACCAGCCCACCACGCGCCGAGAGAACAGGTCGACGACGGCCGATACATAGAGCCAACCTTCCGCGGTCCAGACATAGGTGAAGTCCGCGATCTGTGATCCCGCTACAATTCGGGCAAATTCCTAGGGTGTTACCAATCATAACAACATCAGCGCCAAGGCCGCCGCCAGCTGCTGCAGAAGAGCTATTTTATTTAAGGTCCAGGCCGTCCCATCGCGCGGCCTCACATGAAGCCAGCTATGGACTGCTGCATGAACACACGAGCCTACAGCGCGGCAAGTACTTCTCGCCGGATTGACGGTCATCGCGATCGCGGACGAGATGCTTCGGATCGCCGGAATCTTTCATTACAATATCCTTTTTCACAATCCGCTGATGAGCAGATTTGCGATCATCGAAGACGTCCTTCAGGTCGTGATCGCTATCAATTCAGTAATCTTGATTTTATTTGGTATACCGGTAGCGCTTGTTCAGCGCGATCTCTCGCGAACGCTAAACGAGATTGCCGTCACCTATCTCGCTCGGCGTCCCGCTGGGCGGCGGGTGGCAAATTCGCAATGGTCAATGCGTAAGTGGGCCCCTGATTGGGCGTGAGCTCAGGAGCCAGGCTGCAGAAGTCAATCAGTCGCCGGCGCAATTCATGGCCGCGATCCTGGCCAAAGCAGCCGGGATTTAACGTCTCTGTCGCTGACGGGAGAGCGATTGTAGCGTCGCGCAGTCGTGGTCGAGCGGAGGCCGGCATGGAAGAGTTGGGACAGCTTGTGGCGGGCCTGGAGCATTTCATCCGCCATTACGGCGTTGTGGCGGTGATGGTGATTCTGGCGTTCGAGGCGTTGGGCGCCCCGCTCCCCGGCGAAGCATTGTTGATCTTCGCCTCGATCCTTGCCGGGCGCGGCGAGATGTCGTTGCCGGCGCTTCTGATCTTTGCCTGGGCCGGCTCCGTCGTGGGCGATAATGTCGGGTACCTGATCGGCCGAAGCCTCGGTCGCGCAGCCGTTGCGCGCTACGGCGCCAAGATCGGGCTCACCGCGGCGCGTTACAGCGCCGTCGAGGAGGTGTTCGCAAAGTACGGCGCAGCGACCGTCACCTTCGCTCGTTTCGTCAATATCCTGCGCCAGCTCAACGGTGTCGTGGCGGGGACCTTGGGCATGAGCTGGTGGCGGTTCCTGCTGTTCAACGCGCTCGGAGGCGCGCTCTGGGTGGCGACGTGGGTGCTCGGCGCCTACTACCTCGGCGAACACGCATCCAGCATCGCAGGGCTCGCGCGTCACGTCGGGGGCATCGGAGGAGTGCTGGCCGCGGCCGTACTGCTCGCCGCTATTGTGGTTCTGCTGCGGCGCCTGCGCCATGGCGCCCGTTGGCCTTAAGAACAATATCTCATGGGTGTTATTTCAATTGAGGCAACCTTTAATCCCGTGGCCGCACAGTGATCATGCCGGTTCGCGTTTGACCTCTACATAGGTGACACGGTTCACATAGGTGACACGGTCACCTGCCTTGATCTCCCTGCTGGCTGCCGCCCGCTTCAGCTGTCACGTGAGCGCCGAATAGGCGCCAGTTCAAATGCTAGGCGAGCTGTTGCTGCGAGCTGTGTGGACTGTCTAGCCAGAGCAATCAGTTGCCTGATCTGCCGTCGGTCGCAAGTTGTGTCCCGTTGCAATTCAGGCAAATTCCTAGGGTGTTACCAATCATAACACCATCATCGCCAAGGCCCCCGCCAGCTGCTGCGGAAAGGCAATGCTGCTCGGGGAGGGCGGGAGGGGGTGTAGGTTGTTTACTCGTAACGATGCAGAAGGTAACGATGCAGAGGTAGGACGGCTGCAGTTGCGTGGCGGGGGCTGCATTCAGCCGGAGGCGACAGGTTTTACAGGTTTCATTCCCGCCCACTGCTAAAACTTGCATACAGGTTATACAGGTTTCACCGGTTTTTTCTATTAGTAGCACCAAAGATGAGCAGGGTGCTTAGATCGATACACCTGCCAAACAAAACCTGCGAAACCAACAAAACCTGTACGGCTTCATTTCTGGGCTGTGTTCTCATAACGCGGCGAGGGCTGGATGAGGCGTGCTTGACGAGGGATCAAGTTACCGCGTTCGCGTCGGGCATGTCAGGCCATGTCGCTGGCAACAACAAACAAATATTTGGCGCAAAAAAGCAAGACGCTGGACGGATCGCAAGCTACATAACGCAGGGAAAAGGCGCGCGAATCTCGGAGAGATGATGATGAAGCGCAGCTTGCTAGGTGCGACTGTGGCCATCACGCTCGCTTCGACGGCGGTCGCGCAGACATGCGACAGCAGAGGCAGATCATCGCGCCAATCGGTCGGCGCATGGCGGATGCTTAAGCGTTCGATGACTGCAATGGCGATGCTGGTCACGGCGACCGGCGCGCAAGCGGAGATGGCGGAGATCGCTCGCGCTGGTGGCTGGATCTAAGCGGCGGCACCAGCGGAGGTGCGCCGATGTGTGGAATGGCAACGCTCTGGCGCGACGACCGCGTGCTGACGTTCAACTGGAATTCCGGACACGGCCTCTGGATGTTCGCCCGCGATCCGCGCTGGTTTCTGCCGGACGACACCAAAGTTCTGGTCAGCCTGCGGTTCGACAACGGCAAGAGCTATGATGGCACCGCGATTCCGCTCAAAGGCATGGACAAGTCCCTAAAATTCAATCTCTTCCCCGAATTTTTCGGCACGTTCAGGGTGTCGAAAAAGCTGGTGGCGAGTTTCGACGCACCCATCGCTGAGCGATTGTTTGAGTCCCGTCCTTGGGGAATGCTTGGAGGGCTGCTTGGGCAGTCCCGCTGGGGTGCGCCTTGGGAAGCCTCGCTGGAAGGCGGCCGCCAATTACTGGGGCACTTCAGCGACTGCATCCGGGCGGCGTCATAGGTTTGCGCATCCGCCGCGGAGCCGTAATTGAAGCCTCTGATTGAAGGAGCCAAATTCCGCGAACTCACCGACATCCTCACCGACTGCCAACAAAATCCAGGCTCTGCCTACGGCGTTGGGATGGTCTCAAGGATGTAGCGATTGCCACTGGTATTCTTTTTGAACGGCACGATGCGCCAGCCGGCCACGACGCGTCCGCTGATGTTGCGCAGCCACCAGCCAAGCCGCTTGCTGTCCACATCACCGCTCGACGTGCCAGCACGCGCAACCAGCAGAGCCCAGAAGTCCGTTATGTTGCGAACCTTGTTCACAATCTCCGCCGCTGAATATGTTTGCGTCGTACCAAGATGCGTACGCCACAACTCTATAAGAGCGGCATGGGCTGCCTTTTCCGGGTCTTCCATGCGGGACTGCTCGATGCTGAGCACTGGATCCACTTCACCCAGCGCGATGAGCGGGGCGCGTACGAAGCGCGACCATTCTTCATAGCTGCCGAGTGGCGGATACGTGACCGCCGCCGTATAGCGCGCCACCGTCAACGCCGCACCAATGTACTTGCCGCGTGCCGCAGCAATGATCTTCAGTGGATAGCTTGCGAAGCGCCGGGTTTCCGGCCGCTCCTCTTGCGGATCAAGGTTGCAGACCAAGCCACGCCGCGTCATGTCGCCTGAGAAACCAACATTGTTGCCGGTGGCGAACAGGCAGCCGCGCCATTCACACTCCGGTGTTTCGCTTCTGCCGAGTACCCGCACCTTGGTGACGGGCCGCTCCATCATTTGACAGAGTTGGTCACCGCTCAAGTCAACACTGGCATTGTCAAGCGAGATGATCGGCACGGCCTCCAGCAACAGTGCGCCTAGCCTCTTTTCAAGCTCCTCCTGATTGCGCGGCACCGCGACGACAGGACACCAGCGCCCAGTGATGATGGTCGCTATCAGATCCACCATATAGGACTTGCCGCTGCCGGCAGTCGGCGCGCGGAAGAGGAATGCCGGTGCCAGTTCAAACGCGCCACGGCATACCGCCGTCAGCATTGCCGACAGCGCCACTGCGCGATCCAACGGATGCACAAATGGAAACTCCGTCAACAGTTCGCGTAGCAGATCGAGCGCCGCCGTGGCTTCTTCCGGTTTGGGTTGTCTGGGATAGGCGGCAAGATGATGCGCTCGTCCAGTTGCAGCCACAGACCGGTGGCTGGATCGTAACCGGGCTGGTTCAGGATGGTGCCGTCTGGCCGCAGCGTCGGCACATTGATGACGCCTGTAATTCGCGGGAAAGCCCACTGCCCCCGCTCCAGCAAGCCGCGCAAGATGCGTTCGGGTGGATCGATGGGCACTTGCCTCTCGCTACGCGCGTCGAACTTTCTGTAGATGTAGCCATGCTTCGTGATGAGATAGGCTAGCGACGCGATGGTGAACGGCTTCAAAACCGTGACCTGCGTCTTGCGACCATCGGCGGCGGCCCGGTCTTCACATATCGGCCGCACCAATTGGCCTGCGCGCACCAACACTGCCGCGCGAGCGAGCATCAAAGCGGCTTCCGTGTCATCAACGGCCCGAGCGATTTCACCGCTGCGCACTTCAATGGTCCGCGGAGACTCCACAGTATTTGCGAGTTCGTCCATCGTCATGGGCGGCGCCCCATCAGCAGGTCGTTAAGTCGCATAGGCCGCGCCCTGCGGCCCCTCGCAGGCGTAACAGACTACTGAGTTGGAGGATGTGACGCGCGCCCAGCAGGAGCGATCATCCGGCCCGCGACCGGGTGAAGGCCGCGGTCGTGCCCGTCTACTTCACCGCGCAGCGCCACCGCTGCATCGTCCTGGTCAATGTCGTCGTAAGCTTTCCGCGGGCGGAGTTGCAGTTCGCTCATCGCGCCCCATGACGCACCTAAACGGTCATTGGCGGACGAGAGATTTTTAGCTAGGATGAAATGGTTCAAGTCTACCTCCTGTGTTACGGCCTCCGGCGTTCTCTGCGCCGGGGCCGTTTTTTGTGTGGGTCATGGAGCGGCCTTTCTCCTCTAATCGCGCGGCTTGCGCTTCCTGCGCTGCTGCGGTGCTGACTCTTCGGACCGGCTGTGTCAGTGCTGGCGGTGCTGCTGGCACGCCCAGCGCGCCCCCTCGACCGCTGCGGCCTTGAATTTTTCAAGCGGGCGGCTGCAGTAACGATGCTTCCGAATGATGATCAAAGGCGGGAAGCCAAGCGTCGGGTCTTTGTCCCAGTGCCGCAACGCATTCTTTTCGGCGCCGAATTCCCCGCCCATGCCGCTTCCTTCGCCCTAGACAGCGGACGACGTTCACGCAGCTGTACTTGAGCGTTCCCGTGCCTCCAGCCATCGCGCACGGCGGGCGATCGGTAAGCAATTCGTCGACGGCCAATCTTAATGAAAGGCGGCCCTTCTCCTTGGCAGCGCCAGCGCTCAAGCGTGGGACGACTGACGCCGAGAAAATCCGATAGCTCAGATGGCGAAAACAGTGAGGAGTCGTCGAGGGACTTCAAAGGTGCGGGCATTGGCGCTCCTGATGGGCTATGATTGCTCTAGAGTGCCATTGAAGCGTCTTGTTGTCCGGAAAAATCTAAACGCGACTCCAAATATTTATTTTAAGTGCGCTCGTTATGATTCGGCACCGCTTGTTTCTGTCCGATGTAATGAAGATTGCAGCAACGACATGCGGCAGGTTGCTGACGCGTCAATTGCATGCTCAACGCCGTACACTAATCGTCGTGCAGCAACTGGTGCCGATGTTGCGGCACACTCTTAAAGCTCTGTCGAACACGCCGACGCCACGTTGTTTATCACCTTCATACGTAGTGCATGGATACTTCACGCCGCAATCGTCCAATGCGTATGTCAACGCGTCGTCAAGTTGCCAGCCCTCGCGGATGATCTTATCGTGTGCAATCTGAAATACTTTCCGCATGCATAGCGTGCGTGGAGCACCGCGAGACTGTCTTCTGGCTGATTTACGCCATCTGGCGGTCGCCTGCTCGCGCTCGCCTTCATTTTCAGATAAAAGTCGCTTTTATATTTGCGCAACGCAGAAAAAAACTCATCCTCCGATGCATCAGGCGATATCGGGAAGGCGAGGTCATATGCTGATTTGTTGTCTGTGTTAGTTGATCAACGACTTGATCATTTCATGTTAGCTCAACCGTGTCGCAAAGCTCAGCAAGGTGGTCGGACCATCGCAAGAGCGCTTCGCGCCGCTCGCTGGCAAAGTCGTGCTGCTGATAGACCGCGGCGACGCTACTGATAACGCCTGATTTGTGATTCAGTATCCGATCAGATACGTGCTGCGCTACACCTGCACGCGCAGCCATGTAGGTTACCATTGTTCGCCGCAGATCATGCAGCCGCCAGCCACTTACTTGTGCTTTTCGATCCAGCGCAGCTTTTGCTTTGCTCCAGCCTTGAAATGGGCGCTCAGCTGACAGCGAAGCGACAACCTGGCCAACGCTGCGCGGGCGGCACCCTTCGATCAACTCGACAACCTGCGGTGTAAGCGCCACATCGTGAGCGCGCGCGTTCTTGGTGCGAACTTCTGGCAGCGTCCAAAGCCGCTTTTCAAGATCGAGCTCAGACCACCGCATGCCGGCAACCTCGTCACGGCGCTGACCGGTGTGAGCAAGCAGCTGGACGACTATACCAAACGGGTAGTCCAAGAGTTGCGCTGTTTTCAGCACACGTCCTAACTCATCGTCTGTCAGCGCTCGATTACGCGAACGTTCCGCTGTTGGCGCTCCAATTCCTGCGCATGGGGATGCTTCAAGAACTGCTTGAGAGACAAGCCAGTTGAAAAACTTGCGCATTGCAGCCAGCACGCGGTTGGCCATTATGTGCGCTCCGCGATCTTCGACCGCGTGCAAGATTTCAACAAGATCACGCTTCTTGATCGTGTGGACGCTGCGATGTCCAATGTGCTCACGCACATCATTCTCGAAAATGCGCCGGACCTCTCTGACACTGCGCCTCTTGGAAGCGTGCCTCTCGCAGAAACGTTCAAACAGATCGTCGACGTGGTCGCTAGCGAGTTTTTTGCGACTGGCGATTTTGTCTGCCTGCGGGTCGTGCCCTTGAGCCACTAACCCAAGTAAGCTGCGCGCCTGCTCTCTCGCCTTTTGCGGCGTGACCGGGCCGTACGCGCCGATTGTGAACTTACGAACACGCGAGCCTCGACCGCCGATGCGGTATTGGACGATGAAAACCTTCTTGCCAGCTGGTGTGACTTTGCATCCAAAGCCTCGAAGTTCGGTATCCCAGCAGATGAAGTCTTTTGGTCCGGCTTGGACGCCATCGATTACCGTTTTTGTTAGTCGGCGCCTCTGCATGAATTCGGATTTCCGTGCTACCTAGTTGGCCTATAGGTAGCACGGTTGTAGTGGCGTGTGCAGGTTTGTGCAGGTGAGTGATGGGAAATAGTCGCATAGAGTCAGCCAAGTATGTGCCTCTCGCGGGCTCCCGCTGGCTAGTGAGTTGATAGCACACCTACTCTTAATCAGCGGGTCCCAGGTTCGAGCCCTTGTGCGCCCACCAAAATCTGGCAACAGCCTTAAAGACTTAAGAGACGGCGGCCTTGACGCGGTTCACTAGGCCTTCGTCCAAGGTTCCACGTAGGTTCCACGCATCGCAAATTTTGCTCCGCCCTAGACTAGCCCGGCGAGGCCCGACCGGGAGACTTAGCCGTGCACCTTGTCTTGTGACCAGTTGGGGCGAATGCAACTCGTCGATGCGCATCGTCGCTTGGGGCAGGGGTGCCCACCGGGGGTGTATCTGGAGAGGCCACCCCCGCAGGCCGGGGCCTGGTCAGGTGGGGCTCAAACATCGATGCCAAAAAAAAACCGGGAACGTCAAAACCTCGATGTAACTTTGGTGAAACCTACCATGCGGCCGAGTGCGTTGCGGACTTCACGCCATATCAATCAGCGAAGTGGTGGGCGATGCTCGGTTCTCAACTCCTTAAACGACCAGCAGGAGGCCGCGCGTAGGCGCATTCATCGCAGCACCGACCGCCTGCGAGTAGACGCGCACCTGCGCGATGTAGCGGTCCGACGTTTCCTGTTCCAGCCGCGTCGTGCCGCTCTCGCGCGTGCCGAGTGCCTGGAGCGCGTTACCGAGGTACAGCTGCGTCCCGGCCCATTCGAGCGGCCCGCGCACGGGGTCTGAGTTCAACTCAAGCGCCCGTTCCGCGCGATCGCGGTTCGCAGCGCGTTGTTGTCGCCGAATTCGTCGCCTTGCCGATAGCGAGCCTCCCGATCGAGGTAACGCATTCGCTCCGTTTCATGGGCACTTCCCGGCGGAAACACCGCGGCCGCGTCGGCAAAATGCTTGGCGGCATCGGCATAGCGCAAACGGGTCAGAGCAATCTCGCCGCGCTGCGCCAGCGTCGCGGCGGCATTGACAGCAAGGCGGTCGAGAGAGCGTTTCTGCTCTGCCTCGATATTCGCCAAAAGGCCGTCCGCTTCCGCGAGCTTGCCGGCATCGACCGCCTTTCTGGCGTCAATCTTAAGAGCAGCAATTTTTGGATCGTCTCCCGGCTGCGGCGATGCTGTGGCTCGAAGGTCATTGAACCGCCCCGCCACTTCCACCAGCTTGGACCCAAGTTGCTCAGGCGCAATGTTCGCCTCGCCCAGAATCGCCAGCGCAGACTGGACTTGCCGCTGGTTGAGGGCGAGTTTCTACTCCAGCTCGGCAATCAGTTTCTTCTGCGCTTCGGACAGGTCGTAGTTTGTTGAGTGCTCTGAGTTCCTCCGGGGGCGTCCCAATAGTAATCGTGGAATTTATCACGTCGCGACCGGCGGCGAATGACCCCCCTCGGCGCTCACCGGCTGCGCCGCCGTGCGCGGGCTCGACGCAAAGAACCAAAGGACGGCCGCCAGTCCGAACAGCAAGCGGATCATGATGGATCCCTCACTTCGCTGGTGACGCCGGGTTTGGTGGAACGGTCGTGATAGTCGTGCCAATTGCATCACGTCCAATAACCACACCGCCGCCTGTCGCTGTTTGCGACGGCGATTTGCTCATATCTATCTGCACGTTGCCTTTGGTTCCCGTTACGACAGGACTTCGATCGCCGGTTGTTGAAATGGTGGATTGCTGCGTTTGTACTTTCTTGTCGACGAATATCCACACCGCGCCGCCGATCAGCGTCACTGTCGCAATTATGATCGAGACCAAAGCCAAGTGTCTAACACCAACGTTTTGCTGTCGCGACAAGTCGGGCGGAAATTGGGAATCAACTTCATCGCTGTTGCGCTGGTCCATCAGCCACTTCTGCACAGACACGATCGCAGAGTTGACACGCTGGTTGTCAGGGCGTGCTTCGGCAAGCGCGCCGCAAAGCTCAATCAGCCAACCTTCCTGCCGGGCTACATCGATAAGGCTGTTCACTCGCGTGGCAAAGTCGGGACCGATCGCAACATTGGCGGCAAGCATGTCATTGTCGCGCAGGACTTCGTCGAGAGACGCGGGATTGAAGCCGGCCAATATGGCTTCACGTAGCTTGGACCGCATTTTGCCTTCACGAGCGTAACCAAGCATTTCACCCTCGCCAAAAAACTCAGACAGGTTGCGCGCCCTCTGTGATCAAATGCAACGAGCGAAGTGCTTCTATTGAGATGCATGCTCGCAAGCTTCGCACGACCGGTACCGAGGTACCGCTCTGCAGTCCGCCAAACAAACGACGGAATTGTGTTCCGAATCACACTTCTTAATATACCAGCTCATTATAGTAGGGTCGTTCGGAGGATAAACTGGGAGGTTCCAAAATGCTAGGAATCAGATTGGTTCGACCCACGGCCACTCGCGCATTGGCTTTCACAGTGTTGGTCGCGACTTATGGGGGCGGCGCGCTCTCGATTGCCGGTATCGCTGCGACGACGGGGGCATCTACTGCATTCGCAAAATCCAATCGAGGTTTCTCTTCAAGCTACAGCGTCGGTAATCGGATGAGCAGCGCCGGGGCCGCCCGCAGCGGGAACAACTATAGAAATTACGGGCCCCGTTACGGCGTCGGTAATCAGATGAGCGGCACCCCTCAACCTTCTAAGACATATAAGAGCGGCACCCCCAAACCTCCTAAGACATATGTGAGCGGCGCCCCCAAACCTCCTAAGACAGGAAAACCTGTAAGTAGACAGGGCTACTCAACCAGAACGAATACGGCAAGTTCATCGCCGAGCGTTGGGAGCGCGGGGGAGATCCGTAGCGCGGGGGCCAGCTTCGGACGTGGGCCGGTTTACGCGGCTACGGGACCCAGCGGCACCGCGATTGCAACCTGTGCACAGCGGTACCGCTCGTATGATCGAGTGACCATGACTTATACGGACGCCAATGGCCGTCGTAGGTCATGCCCCTAACCGTTACGCCGGTCTCACGATTCGATTGGGATGGTTGCCGAGCCAGTGCAATGACGGGAGAAGCAAGATCCCAATCAATGAGCGGCTGGTGTATTGCTGCCGCGGCTCTATCCTTGCCGGCGCTTATTAGAAACAAATTTCGCTGAGTTTAGTAGGACGCGAGATGCTGCGATGAAGCTGCGCTTGTCTTGCTATTCAGCAATAGCCGCGTGCTTCCTGGCGGCATCCGGTCCGTGTGGCGCGCAGCAATTCCAAGTCAACGCTGCTCATGGCGGCCTCGCAATCGGGCGGGATGTGATCAATTCGACCATCAACGTCGCCCCAGGTATTTCGCCCGAGCAATTCGTCTGCCATGGTCGCTCAAGTAATGGCGGAAAATTCCCGAGTTTTGGCGAAAGCAATGGCGCCAATGAGTGCGCTGATCGAGCGCCTGGATTCGTACGAAATCAATCAACAACAGATGCGCACGGCGCTAGTCATTATAGGTGAAAATAATATTCCTCCCGAGCGCATGGGCTCAAAATTTGTGGAGATTGTTCAGCAATACAAAGTTCTCGAAACCTCTACAGGTTCGACAAGGCAAGGAGACTCGACAAACGTGGCTGCGCTAAGGGCGGACGTGCAGAGGGCGATCGAGACGGGAAACCTTGCGAAAGCGGATTTGTTGCTTGAGGAAATCGGTGGTCGACTGGCGTTAAGAAGCCACACTGCGGACGGCATGGCGGTCGTGAGCGAGGCGGAGATTTCCGTGCAGCGCGGCGAACTCGCCCTCACTCAGTTGCGCTACATCGAGGCCGTTCGATATTTCGGCAACGCCGCCGACATTATTTCGTCGGCCAGAGCCTTCGAAGACAAACGCATTGAGTATTTGCGAAAGGCAGCTGGTGCATTCTTCAAACAAGGTGTGGAATTTGGCGACAACAATGCGCTTCTTACGGCGATCGAACGGTACTCTCTCTTGGTTACGTTTACCCCGCGCGATCGCGCCCCGCAGCAATGGGCGACGATTCAGAATGATTTGGGTAACGCGCTACTTCGTCTTGGCGAACGTGAGAGCGACACTGGGAAGCTCGCCGAAGCTGCGGTTGCGTTTCGCGAGGCACTGAAAGAACAAACCCGCGAGCGCGTGCCGCTTGACTGGGCTAGGGCGCAGTCCAACCTCGGTAATGCGCTTGCGCGCTTTGGCGCGCGCGAGAAGGGCGTGGCAAAGCTGGAAGCGGCCGTCGCAGCGTATCGAGAGGCGTTAAAGGAACAGAGCCAAGAGCGAGCGCCATTGGACTGGGCTTCAACCCAAAACAACCTGGGAATTGCCCTTGCCACGTTAGGTAGTCGTGAGGGTGGAACAGACAAGCTGGTGGCAGCAATTTCTGCCTATCGTGAAGCTTTGAAAACGTTTACGCGCGAACGCGCGCCGCTCCCCTGGGCCGCGACCCAGAACGATTTAGGCGATGCGCTCATGCTTCTCGGAGAGCGCGAAAGCGGAACGGAAAAGCTCGAGGACGCAAGCGCGGCCTATCGCGAGGCGCTCAAGGAGCATTCGCGCGAGCGCGTGCCCCTGGAATGGGCAAGGACGCAAGCCAATCTCGGCGATGCGCTCTTGCGGCTTGGCGAGCGCGAAAATGAAACGAAGAAGTTAGAGGACTCCGTCGCCGCATATCGCGAGGCTCTGAAGGAGCAAACGCGCGATCGAGTGCCTCTCATATGGGCCACGACGCAGAATAATCTAGGACTTGCGCTCATGCGATTAGGAGAACGCGAGAGCCGCTCCGCAAAATTGGAGGAAGCGTCCTTTGCCTTTCGTGAGGCATTGAAAGAACAAACCCGCGAGCGCGTTCCACTCGAATGGGCGAAAGTCCAATCCAATCTCGGGACTGTGCTGTTGCGCATTGGGGAACGTGTGACCGGCACGGCGAAATTGAAAGAGGCGGTTGCTGCTTATCGGGAAGCTTTGAAAGAACACCTTCGCGAGCGGGTGCCGCTAATTTGGGCTGAGACGCAGAACAATCTTGGTGCGGCGCTGACCGTGCTGGGAAAGCGCGAGAGCGACACGGTCAGCCTGGAAGAGGCGGTCGTTGTCTTGCGCAGAGCCTTGACCGAACACACCCGACAACGGACGCCTCTTGGCTGGGCTATGACGCAAGCCAATTTGGGAAATGCATTAAGCGCATTAGGAGAACGCGAAAACGGAACTGCACGGTTCGAGGAGGCGGTTATCGTGTATCGCGAAGCGCTGAAAGAACAAACCCGTGAACGGGTGCCACTCGATTGGGCTGCAACTCAAAACGGTCTTGGCAATGCGTTGAGCGCCCTGGGCGAGCTTGAAAACGGCACCGCGAGGCTGGATGAGGCAATCGCGGCTTATCGCGAAGCGCTGAAAGAGCGGACTCGTGAACGCGCGCCGCTTCTTTGGGCCGCCATTCAAAACAATCTCGGCCTTGCGCTGATGCGCTTGGGTCAACGCGAAAGCGGAACGGAGCGGCTGGAACAGGCGATTGTAGCCTATCGCGAAGCGCTGAAGGAGCAGACTCGCGCGCGGGCGCCACGCTCTTGGGCCCTCATTCAACACAACCTAAGTTTTACACTCTACATTCTTGGACAACGAGAAGGTGGAACTTCGGCGTTACGAGAGGCGATCGCAGCAGATCGCGAAGCTCTAAAGGAGCTGAGCCGGGACCGCACGCCGCTCGAGTGGGCGCGGGCCTATGTCAATCTTGGCAACGCTCTTACAAGCCTTGGCGAACGCGAGGGCGATACCGCTCGCCTCAACGATGCCATTGCTGCCTTTGGCGAGGCATCGAAGGAATTGACACGTGATCGTGCGTTCCTTGAATGGGCCGACATTCAGGGAAACGAGGGCTTTGCATTGCTGATCATCGCTACGAGGCGCGGTGACATCGCAAAGGCAGAAGCTGCGTTAGCCCAAATCAATAAAACGTTCGAATTATTGCGCGACGGTGGTTATTCATCGGATGCGGATCATTTTGAACGACAGCTTGCAAGCGCGCGTATGATTGTAGACGGGTTGCGTGGGACCCGCACACCCGCAACAACTCGTAGACGGTAACGCGACGCCAACAGCCCTCTACAATCGCTCGGCGCGCCGCGATCGTAAGCGGCGCGAAATGCGTGCCGGGACGGCTTCGCCATCAATCACCAGCTCTGCGAGTTTGCCGCGTTTAAAGAAGTCTGCCAAAAGTCCGCCAACCAGCTTAACCCGCATCATTTGCATCGAAAGGCTAGGATCGAAAGTTGAATGGGATCTGACCGCAACTTATTGGGCATTGCGTGTTTCAAAAGGAGGAAGGAGCATCGGTTGAATTTATCCAAGCTCACGATCGATGGCTTCAATCATTATATTCGACTTGCGGGCTGGTGGAGAAACAGGCCTCCTGGTCGCCGTGGCAAGCTGACTGCGTTCTGACTGGCTACCGAGATCGGGCTCGTGCTTATCGGTCCGAACTAAGAGGAGCTGTGCTTTTTGAATCAAACATGAGCCCCGAAGAACGCGCGCAGTTGCAAGATGCTCTCATCACATATTGACAATGCTGCCTGCGAAAAATTGACGCCGCGAATTGGCCGACACGATCACATGCAGATAGAAAACGCTCTGTTCATTGCGGCGCGGTCACAATTCCGCTGCCACGATCTTCCGGAGCGACTGCAGCCAGCACATCCGTACGCGCGCGCGCGACAAGATTGTGGGTGACCAAGTTAGCGCTCGGTCTGACAGCCCCGGACGATCTCAGCGCTTCCCACCACAGGGCGGCGACACCCGCGACATGCGGGCAGGCCATGCTGGTCCCACTCATGTTCTGCAAGCCGCCGCCCGCTTTGACGGACAGGATGTCGACGCCCGGAGCTGCCACTTGCGCCATGGTGTTCGAAAACTTGGCGATGTTGAATTTCCCGCCGGTACCGCGGCTTAGTGCCGCCACCGAGACGACACCGTCCGACGCCGCTGGCAAGGAAGCGGCGATCGTGAACGGGCGAGAAGCCCCTCTGTTGCTCTCGTTTCCTGTCGCAGCCACGACCACGGCCGTGTCTCGAAACGCCGCCTGCGCCTTGACCATCTGCATTAGCGCATCGAAGAATCGCAGGTTAGATCGATACGCTTCGAGAGCATTGGATACCGCGGGCTCGGTCGGCAGCCCGGACTCCTCCATTTGCTTGACCGCGCCGGGAAAGTCGAAACCGAGCGACATCGAAATCACGTGCGCCCCCTCGTCGAGCGCCCACTGGATGCCGCGGAAGATCATCTCGGACGAGCCACCGCCGTCGTCGCCGAGAACTTTTCCGATCAGCGCCTTCCTGACACCGCGCGCGATTCCGATGCGTTTGCCATCCACATCGCGGCCGAAGATGGTTCCGGCGCAGTGCGACCCATGCCCCTGCCGGTCACCATTGCCGGAGCCACTGAAGTCCTTCTCGACGATCGTGACGCCGGCAAAGGCGGGATGCTTTTTATCGATTCCGGTATCCAACACCGCGACGACTACGCCGTCGCCGGTCACCGGCGAGGTGTTGGCTTTGACCGCGGAAATGCCCCATGCATCAGCCGCCGCCGCGACTCCCGCGGGTACGTCGAACGGCTTGATCAATTTGATAGGCATTGGGACGGCGACCGCAGCCACGTCGGGATCGCGGGCGGCGCTGACGGCTTCATGCAAGGACAGATCCTGCGTTTCAATCCGCGGTTCTGGGGGCGTCGGATCGGGACCGACGTTTTCGAGGCCGCTCGCATTCCGGCGGGCCGCTGCATTGCGGAGAATCATGAATTCGGGCATTGGCACCTCCCTGATCGCGGTTATGGACTACTCAGGTAGTCGATCAGCCGCCTGCTTGGCAGAAAAAAGTAGCCGCCGCCCTTGGTCGTAACGAAGGCCGGCATTGGTGAGAGCGAGATCGGACCGTCGCGGCTCGGGATCGTGAATCCGCACGCTCCGGTCTCGCCGTCGCCGAGCACCGGGTCTTTTTCGCACGACAAGCCGTGGAATGACGGGCTCATCAGCCAGGTCTGCTGCACGAATTCAAACTGCCGCTCGATGTCGCCGTTGAGGCACATGAACAGGAGGCCGGGGTTCTCACCGGCCTTTTCCTGGTAGACACGCCCAACCCGCATGATGCGGTGGCGGTTTGTGATAGCGATCTGATCGTTTGAGCCGGGATCGAAGCTGTCGCGCGGATTGGCGCGGCGGATATGTGCGCCGAACGGACATCGCAACGCCTCGGGATCTTCGGTGCCGAACAGGAAATCGTTGTCGCTCGTGCGCCGGGTCGGCCTTGCGGTGACGCCGTCGGCCGTTTGGGTGGGAGCCGCTACTGCGGGCTTTTCGATCACGGCCTGCGCAGCGGTGCGCGGCCGCACCGTTGGCTTTACTTGCCCCCTCCGCGCCGCCTCGATCCGGCTTTCGTAGGGATACCTGGCAAGCGACGAACCATCCTTCCAGCGGCCGATCAGCTTCGCGGCGATGAATTCCTCCGTGATGACATAGGGCGGCGGCAACCGCCCCTTGAGGTCAAGCGCTTGCTCCCCGCAATACGTCTGGAACCCGTCGACATCCTGCTCGAGCTGACGGATGACCAGGAAGCTGCCGTTGAATCCCAAGTCGCGGTCGTTCTCCACCACCGTCTTGTCGAATCCGCCAACCGCGCCGACGAGCGGAAGCTGGTTGCCGGGATCGGCGAGAGCAGGCAGCGTCGGCCCGGGCGGCGTGTTTCCGCGGTTGTCCGGGTAGCCGAGGATGAACTCGCCCGGTTCGACCAGGTGGATCGGATCGGCGTTGCGAAGCCCTTTGTAGGTGCCGCGGATGACCGGCTGGGAAATCCCGTCGACGAATCCGAAGGGCTCCTCCTTGCTTTCCGACACTTCCTTGAGAGGAATTTCGTATGGCGGCGTCATCCCCAATGTGGTGGCCTCGTTGATGAGCATCTGCGCCAGGACATCGACATCGGGCTGCGTTTCCCCATAGACGAGCAGCGCGACATCCGGCTGCGTCCGCCCCCAGGCCCAGTTCCCGGCGGCGTTCTTGTCGACATCGCCGAGGATGCGAGCGCGCGCCGGAACCGGCATCCCCTCGAGAAACGCGAACGGGAACGTTGCCAAGCCTTGTGGCGGCAATCCCAAGCGATGCAATCCGCGTGCGCCTAGCGCCAGGGTCACGGTCGCCTCCCTGCCGATCAGCCGCCGTCCATCGTTGAATGCGATATGCGGATGAACGGCCGCGAGCCATTTCCGTGCAGCCGTAACGTTATTCGGTAGATCGAAAAGCAGGCAGGTGCCGAATTTCAGGAATCCCAGGCCACCGAATACCAGGCTCTGGATTTCGCTGCTGACCAGCTTTGAAGCCGGGCGGGCCGCCGATCCATACAGTGCGAGCCAGCGGATCGCTTCATCTTCGGTCATCGTGCCCGACAAGCCGCGTCGAATCTCGGAATTGGTGCGAATGATCGATGTGGTGAGTTCGGGATAGGCGCTGTACCAGAACCGCGTCGGCACCATGCTCTGGCGTGCGTAGCGTTTGAAACGCTCGCCGTCGGTCGCGCCGCCTTGAAAGAGATTTTGCGACCGCGGAAAGCCGACCGAGTTCGACCAGATAGCGGTCAGGCCGTCATGGGCGCGCGTGATAAAATCTTCCAGATAGCTTTCCCAACTCGCGTCATAGTTCGAGAAGAACAGCAGATCGGGCTTGCCGGGCACCGTGACCCAGCGCGCGAAATGGATGGTGCCGATCGTCCTGAGGAATCCAGGTCGGTACGCGTGGGTCGTGAATTGGCCGATGAACCAGAACGCAAGCCGTGTCGTGAGCAAGCGTATGAAGCCAGGCTTGCGCTGCGTAACCGAAATCATGTGGTTCTGCGCGTAGCCGCGCTGGTTCTCGCGCTCGAACATCGCGGCGTTGGTGGCGCGCGGGGATATGCGCTCCTCCAGCGAGTCGTTCTCCTCCGCTCTCCGCAGCAGCACGTAGATGATGCCCGCGGCGATCGCGAGAACGACGAGAGCGATCCAGAATCCGAACCATAGCGCGGAGATGAAACCCAGGACGGCCGCGCCAGCGACTTCCCAGAAGCTGGACGCGTAGCGGTATGCGCCGTAGCCGAGGGCCGCAGCGCCCACGAGGGCGCCGATCAGCAAGAGCAGACCAACCGGCCACAGGTAGGTTCTCAGAAAAGACCGAACCAGCCGGAGAACAAACCGGACCTGTGTTGGAGGTTCGTATAGCGGGCCCGAGGCGCCCGGCGCCAGGGCAAACTTGAACGCTTTCTCCTTCGCCACGTGCTTTCGCACGTCTTCGACACGCGCGAGCGCGCCCCAGTCGGGAGATTGATCGGACAGCCGCCGGGCTACGAAGGCGCCGAGCTTGGCTTCTCGCTGGATGCGGCCGACGGTCAGTCCGGGCGTGCCGGAAAAGACCAGACCGGGATTGGAAAACCAGCCGCAGCCCACCGCGACGCGGTGGCTCTTCAGATAGGCGACCAGGTCGCGATCGCTCCAATCGTTTGCCAGCATGAAAACTCGCCGCAGGTGCTCGCCGATCTGGCGATCGATCCGCGCCAGTGCACTATCTTCCGGACCGTCGGCCGAGAACTCGAACGCGATATAGCCGCGCTTGCCGTCCTGCGACTTGAAAGCATGCAGGCTGGCGAAATGCGTGCCGTGCTCGGCGTCTTCGTGCTTGCCTAGCGCCTCGGCAATCTCCGTCCGTGCGGGGTTTCCCAACGCATCAATGGCGGCTTCGGCTTCTTCTACACGTTCAAGAGCGAGCGGCGCGATGATGGTGACGAGCGCATGGCTCATGACAGTCACCGCGCAAATCGCAATGGAAGATGCGACGGGAACGGCCCGGCCCATTGCATGGTACCGGTCGACTTGATCCCGCGCCTCACCAAGGCGCCGACCAGCGCCGGAATCTGGAAGGCGTTGACGGCGCGACCGGCGCAAGGATGAAGCCCGCCGCCGAAATGCAAATACGCCGCAGCCGGACGATCGGGCCGCAGGTGCTGCGGATCCGGGAACACTTCAGCGTCGAGCATCGCCGCTTGGGTCCAGGCAAAAATCCGGTCGCCTTGTTTGATCTCCTTGTCGGCGAGGCTGGTTTTAACCGCGGCCTGGCGCGAAATCACGGGATTGTGCGGCCAGCGCCGCAGCGCTTCGCGGCACCAGCCCGCAAGCCGCGCTTCGTCGTCGACATCAGCGGCGACGTGCTCCGCCAACGTGCCGTCCGCCGCGATCATCGTGATGATTTTGGCGACGGAACTCGCGGTGGTGTCGATGCTCCCGACCAGCATGCCTCCCAACGTGCGGCGCACACCGTCATCGTCGAGCGTCTTGGCCCCCATCAAGGAGCCCATCATGTCCGAGCCGAGATCGCCCGACGCACGCCGCCGCTTGATCTCGTCGTCGAACCACACCTTCATCAATGCTGCTGCCCTCAGGGCACGCTGCCGAATGTCTTCTTCGTCGGTCACATTCAGGAAGACATGCCCGAAGACCGCGCGCGCGACATCCATGAACGTGCGCTCTTCCGAACCGCGAATGCCGAACAACGCGGTGGCTGTATGGGAGGCGATCGGCCGGGCATAGGCATCCACAACGTCGATTTCGCCGCCTGCATCAGCAATGCGCTTGGTAGCTTCGTTCTCGATCGCACGGCGAATGGGCTTTAAGTCAACCGCTCCCAACGCCTCGTAGAGCGCGCGGCGTTCCAGCACGAGAGTGGCGCTGCGATCCATTCCCAAGACGAAGGGACCGTTGACCTCGACAATTCGCTTCTCGTTGACCGGTGCGATCAAAAAATCGAGGTCGCGGTGCAGCACCTCCATCACATTGGCGTGGCGCGCGACAATTACGATGTCGCCGAAACGGATGGGATCGCGCCACCAGGCGGCAAGCTTTGCTCCGAGACGGGCGGCGAGCGCCGGCAGCGTCGGCCCCGCGAGAAGCGATGCAAAAAGCCCATTTGAACCTGGAGGAGTAGCGATTTCCTCTGACGCGCCGGTGTTGGCATTCATCCGCCACCCCCATACGCCGCGCAAGCCGTCGCGCGGCTCCCTCGCTGCCTGCATGTTAAAGTTATGGAAGCGCCTGTCCAGCGGTCATACGGCTGGACGGACTAAGTCGGAACTAGCGCACTTCCCGCACCGCTCGATCGAGCCTATACAATGTCTTCAAGTCCGAGCCATAAATCCGTTCGTCGAGCAGGGGGCGTCCGGTCGCTAGGGATGCGGACATACCATCGCCTGCGACGACTTGCCAACGCCGCCCGGTGCGGTGAAGAGACTGAAATTGTTCCCCGCACGAGATCGATCCGTAAACAAACTGCCGGCGGGGGATGTCTGTCTAGCAAGGTGCTCTGGTTCGGGCTACGATTTGCCGCCCTCGGCATCGCGTCATCCCATTTGGCCCATTTTTTGTTTGAGGCGTCGCGCCGGACACCAAGTCCACCAAAGATGATTTTATCGCAGAAGGGAAACCTCCATGAGTACCATCGGATTCCTTCATAGTGGCTCTCGAGAAGCCTTTCAGGATGCTTGGAAGACCTTAAAAGAAAATCTGCCGAACGATATTGAAATAAAGGACAAGTACGCAAATGATGATGCGGGAGTGCTGAAGAAATTTGCCCGGGATCTGGTCAATGACCGCTCGGTGCAGGCCATCGTGGCTGCGGGAGGCCCTCAACCCGCACTCGTGCTCAAGGAATTGACCAAAACGATACCTATCGTTTTTACGACCGTCGCAAATCCCGTCTTGAGCGGACTCGTCAACACTCTCAAAAAACCGGGACGCAACCTGACGGGAATGGCAGGGCAGACCTCCGAGCTTGACGCGGAACGGCTCAACAGACTGGTTGAGTTCGCGCATGTGAAGATCAAAAGGGGCAACAAGATTGGCGTGCTCGTCAAGGAAGGCCGCGACCACATCCGCGAACACTTTCGCAAGGTGAAAAGAAAGGCCGCCGAAGAAAAACTGAAAGTGGACCTTGTCGAAATCGAAGTGTGTACGGTGGGGGGTATCGCGGAGGCCTTTGACTTTTTCGAGAAGGAAGCCGTCAAGGGCGTGCTCGTCACCGCGGATTCCTTTTTCAACAACAACCGCAAAGTGCTGGTCGAACACGCGGCGGCCAGGAATCTTCCAACGATCTATCAATGGAAAGAATTTGTCCGCGAAGGAGGCCTGATCAGTTACGGACCAAGCTTGCTAGAGGCCTATGAAATGGCAGGTAAATACGTAACGGACATCCTCGGGGGTAAAAAGCCCGCCGCGATGCCATGCTCGAAGCCCTCAAGATTTGAGTTGTGCGTGTCGGAGGCAGCCGCGCTCAAGCTCGGTCTTGCGGTGCCAAAAACGCTGCTCGGCGACACGGTTCAAGTGATCTAGTGGCATCGGGCGGTCGTTAGACGAACAGCAGGTGCTCGATTGCCATACCGGCCCGCGGATGATCAAAAATTCTTGCCGCGGATGCACTTGTCAGCAACCATGTGCGGTCGAGAGTAATGCCGGCCGTCGCGTGGAAAATGCGAGATGGCTTCGCGACAGCGCGCTCCTTTCTGCAGTGGGCGAACTTCGCCTGCGCAACGGGTTCTCATTCATCGCCAAGGCGGATGGCGAGTTCGCAAGCCGCGCCACCACCTACGCCGGCACCGGGACGGCGCGGTATGCGTGGTGATGGCCTCAGCCTCAGCGCGCACGACAAGCCGCGGTCAATGCCACAAGCCAAAAGCCTGAGCAAGGCTCACAAGAAATGAGCCAAATGAGCCTATTGAAGCCAACCAAGCTACAAGCCATTCGAAATTTCCGAGTGACAAACTGCTGTGCGTCTCGACATTCTTGCCATCAACGCTCTCGAGATTCTTGCCATCAACATTTTGAATATGGGTCCAGGTTATCATAAGCTTCTCCTATTTCGTTGGGAGACCGGCAAACAGACCAGCCATCATTGGATGGGTGTAGGCGGAATCTTAGTTCCTGGTTCGTGACACTAGCGGGGCAGTGATGCCGTTCGGTTTCGCAAAACGATAGCCAAAGCATCGCCGCATCAGGCGCGGCGTCCAGCTTAAAAATGGCGGGAGACTCGCTGAGCGCACCCACAATTCGCGCCCGCCGTTACCGCCAATTCCAAGCCCTCACGCGGCGATGGCTTCTTGTTAGCTTCAGCGTTCGGTGCTCTTGCAGCAATCGCCGCGTATTCGTATTCGCCTGTATTGGGATACCGTTAGATTTTGCCCAAAAGAACGAAAATCAGGCTGAGTGCGAGATTCTCTTCAGGAGTCAACGAGTGGGCCATTCGAGTCGCCCCGTTGGCATTCAACCGTCACGGTAAATTCTAATCCGCGGCCGTCAGCTTGCTAAAAATCAATTCCACTCAAACTATTTGCGGTTCACCTTAGTCAGTGCGGCGCCTCGGACGATCTGTAGCAGGCTTCCCATCGCGCGTAAGATAGTTCACACTCGGACGCACGGTCGCGTCCCGCGCTTACATTTTGTTATCGGTGGCTGGCAAACGGCGAACAGGTGGATTCTTGTAGTCTTTGCGTCTCCCCATTATCTTCCTTGTCATCACCGAAGGGCAACAGAATGCTTGAGCACCGGCCTTGGTCGTCTGCACCGGCGTATGATGGGACATCGGTTCAGGTAACCGCTGCCGGCTGTGGCGCTCAGTGCAGCAAAGCTCGTCGGCATGGATCGTAGCAGCGGGGACCGGAACTGGAGCCGTTCGAAATGATGGAGCTGCACGAAACGGCCTGAGCGGTGGGTTCAACCGACCATATGGGTAACAGGTGGGTCATGACAGCGGCGATGTGGGAACCTCAACGACCGATGTCCAAGGAGCTTTTGGCAAAGTACGATAGCGATCAGTATGGGCCACTGTTCGCCGTCAGTGATGAAGGAAGCGCTGGCCCGCTCATCCTGGACGCGGCGCTCTCGTCGGCGAAAGCAGCTGCGGGCGTGTCGAGCCCCTTCCGGCTCGGTGTCATCCTTGATGGGGAACGAATGACCAGCGCCGGCGAAGTCCCCATTGGGCCGCCCGAGTACGGTACGCTCTCGGCCGCGGCTGCGGGACGGCTCCTCCTGACCACCAACGTCGGCACGCGCGTCAACGTTCGGCTGACCGGGCAACTGCCCGAGTTCCCGGCGCTGGAGAAATCCGTGGAAGACGTCATCGCTGCGTTTCAGCCCTTCCTCGACACCCCCGACCGCCGACCGCGGCCCCTGACGGTCCGCCTGCGTCTCGACCCCGGCGCGGATTTCACGCAGCTTGCTGCTCTTGTCGGGAAATTGAATGAGGCCCGGAAGAAAGGGCAGATCGGTCCTGCCAGCACCCACCACCTATCGGTGCTCGTCTCCTTTAAGGAGGAGATCGCCACCGACGAACAGCTAGAGCAAATCGAGGCGATTACTGCCGCAGCTGCCGACCTCGGAGCTGGGGAGGTCGCGATTGACGGCGCCCAACTTCCTTACGCCCGCCAGCGGTGGGGTGCCCAAGGGCTGCTCAATGTTCTCAGCATCCCAGCGTTGAACCGGTTGCTAAAATTCGCGACAGCGCGCGGTGTGCGCCTGACGCCGCGATACCAAGTAGACGTCAACTCCGCAGCGCGGACTATCTGGACCGGACTGGATGCGGCTCGGGTCAACGGGTTTGACGCCGGCAAATACGGCCTCCTTCCCCTCACGCTCGAAGAGCAAGGGCAGGTGATCGAGATAATCACTCGATGGACGACCGGGTGGACGGCAGTCCCGGCGTTCTATGTAGACGCGCCGCTGGTGACTGCTACAGAGGTATTCGACGTGGCGCAATGCGAAGTGGCCGCTCGTCGATGGCTGAAGGTCGCTCGGGGAGCCGGCGCCACGACCGTTCTGTTCGACGCCCCCGACCGCGTGAACCCGCGCAAGCTGGTGCAGGCAAGCGATAGCCCCGACGGGGTGCTCACTCCCGATCAGATCGAGAATCTTAGCGAGTATGGCCAGGTGTTGGGAGTCAAGATCCTGTGGTCGGGGGGCATTACCGCGCCGCAGGCGTTCGATCTGGCCCGACGACGCGTGTTTGGCATTTTCAGCACGTCCAGTACCGCGGCCAAGATGGCCGTCACCACCCAGTTCGAACGAGACCCCCGCCTGGCCGCCGAAAACGAGCCAACCGAGTTCGGAGTGCGGCGCATGCATGCGATCATTCAGGGGGGATTTCTGTCGAGCCGAATGCGCGAGTCGCACGCCGGCCTCGCCCGCGAGTTAGAAACGTCTACTAGGAACGTTGTCGCGAGCGGCGGCGATGCTGCAAAGTCTACGCTGACAGCACTCAATGAGCTGCTGGTCCGCGGCTGGCGACAGCTTTTAGGCGTGGCGGACGACACGAGGGCACAGGCCACCAATCAGGGCAGGTACGTGCCACGGCCCGTACCTGCCAACTCGGTCCGTGTCTTCCGAGGCCGTAAGCAGGCCGACACTCGGCGGGACGCGTTCGTGCAGCGCCTCGAACAGCTGTTCATGCCTGCCACGGTCCAAATGCAACGGCTGTATGGGCTCACCGCGTACCTTCCCGCCGTCTTGCCGGAGTCGAGTGGCCATCCGCTTCCAGACGAGGTCGCGCTCGTTTTCTACCGCACGCAGGAGTGCTATCACGAGGCAAAGAGCTGCATCGGCGGACGGGCATACAGCGAGCTGCACGAGCTCGCCTTCGACATGGCGGCCAGTCGCAGCGGTTTCCCACTCTTGCTCCAACGCGACCAAGTCACCGCTGACCAGCCGTATAACCTTTTCGAGCGCTCGGTTGATTGGCAGACCGGCGGCACCCGGCTGTTCGTCGGAACTCGGAAGACGATCACACCATCAGATGTTTTCCTTGATAGCATCGCCAAAACGGCTCGGTGCGTGCAACAAGAGCCGAAGTCGCTCGACGCCGCCATTTTCTGTGCGACGGGCGATTGGATTGTTTGGTGGGATCACGCGCCGGCGCCGCTTTCGGAGCCGGTTTCATACTTCGAAGGTCTGGCCGATACTGTTTGGGCATCCGGCGCCCGACGGCTGCGCGTGCCACCCGACCTGACGGAGCCATACGTAGGAATAGTCCTGAACACTCAAGGAGACTTCGTGAACCTGCTGTTTCCCCGCGTGTAGCGCCGTGATCAGACGGGGGTCAGCAAATTCGGAGGGAGTGACACCAATGGGGAAGCTGGGAAAGCCCAACCTGCTACGAGATGCCCGTGTATACCTTTCGGGACCAATGGATTTTGTTGCGTCGCGTGAAGCCGAGAAGACGTTCGGCTGGCGCAACCGGGTGAGCGAGTTTCTCCGGGAATTCGGGGTCACAGTATTTGATCCCTGGTTCAAACCCGAGATTTTCGGCCTCAAGGAGTATGGACGCGAGGACGAAACAACGACCAAGCTGCGCGAGCAATGGAGCTTCGAGCCCTCAGAGAAAGGCGCCAAAGTTCGCGCAAACTGTGCGGACGGTTTTTGGCCTGCGCTACACATGGATCTGCGCATGGTGGATACGAGCGACTTCGTTGTCGCGTACGTTCCTACCAACGTGTACAGCGTGGGCACTCCGCATGAGATCGTTCTATGTCGGCAGCAGCGGAAGCCCGTGTTGTTCGTCAGTCCGCCAATTCAATTTACGGCCCTCGCCAAATTGCGCGATCACCTCGCTAAAAGAGGCGACAATGACGGCGCTGCTTTACTAAAGCAGCTCGAAAGCGACGTCCCAATCAAAGAAAATCCCAGTGGATCACCGAGCTTGTGGTACATGCCATTGATTGGCGGAGAGCACTTCTTCGACGGTTTCGGGTTCGCGCTGTATCAGGAGCAATTCAACTGGGAGCGCGTGGCCATGGACGAGCGGGAGGAAAAAAACCCGCCGCGTAAGCCGCTTCTGCCGTTCCTGGAAGGGGTCAACCAGAAGCTGCCGTCCAAATGGGACCGCCACTTACAGAAACTCGGGCCGAATGACGACTGGCTCCTCTGGAAGTTGGACGGCGGTACCGAGGAAGGGGCACAGCTTGCGCAAGCCTTCGACGCATATGATCAATCGAAACGGGTTTGAGGGGGTTGTCAATGCGGGCCTACAACAAGACGGGACCGCTTTCCGTGCACGCAATCGCCGGTGCCTACGTAATTCTTCTCGGCATCGATATGGACGAAGCTGCAAGTGCGGGTGTACTCGGCTTTGCCATAGAGCGAATTGAGCACGGGCGTGCCGATGCGCGCGCGTGGTTGCATGCACTCAAAGTATTTGCCGATGTTCCAGTGCAGGAAGGCTTAGTTTCGACCGAGCACCATCCGATCCAGGGTTTTTTTTGGGGCGATTTCACGACGCGGTATGGTCATCAGTATACGTATCGGATTGTGGCGATGCGCGGCGAGCCCGGGTCGCTACGCCCGGCCGAAACCGTTGAGGTTCGCATCGCGACCGAGAAAGAGGATCAAGGACAACACGCCGTCTACTTTAACCGGGGCGTCGCCGGGTCCCAAGCCTACGTGCGAAAATTTGGTAATCGCCGCCCCTCCCAGGTACCCAATCGCGAGGCATTCCGCTGGCTGTCACGCGGCCTCTTCCGCGCCATGTTGGATTTCATCCACAAGGCCAATGGGCCTGATTGGGGCCTACGTATCGCCGCTTACGAACTCCAGCAGGGCGCTGTCCTGAACGCGTTGAGGAAGGCTGCCGAGTCGGAAGCCGATGTCAAAGTTATCTTTGATGCGCGGGTGAAGACCAGCGGCCCGGCCGACAAAAATTGGGACGCGATCCGCGAAGCGAAGATTGAGCATCTCGTTATCCCGCGAACCCAAAGTCCCAGTGCTATTTCCCATAACAAGTTCGTCGTCCTGCTCCACAAGGGAGAGCCCATCGAGGTCTGGACGGGATCAACGAATTTCACTGATGGGGGGATCTTTGGACACTCGAACTGCGGGCATATCGTAAGGAATAAGGAGATCGCGGCGGCCTATCTCGAATATTGGAAGGAGCTAGAAAAAGATCCGGAAATGAAAGATATCCGGCCCTGGAACGAGAAGATTTTCCCCATCCCGAAGTCGCTTCCTGTGAAGGGCATAGGAACGGTGTTCAGCCCACGATCGAATCTAGACATGCTGAGGTGGTATTCGCGACGAATGGACGAAGCGAAAACCGCGGTGTTTCTCACCGCGGCGTTTGGTGTCAACGATCTTTTCGAAGAAGTGCTAGAGCAGCCCAAATCGTATCTTCGCTACGTTCTGTTGGAAAGCGCCGACAAGGATTTAGAGCGGCTCAATACGCCCCCCCTCAACGAGGTGGCGGTCGCCAATATCTTGCCAGAAAACGAATTCGAACGCTGGATGGCGGAGCAGCTCAGTGGACTGAACACTCACGTCAAATATGTCCATACGAAATACATGATCATTGATCCGCTGGGAGAGGATCCATTGCTGATAACGGGCTCGGCAAACTTCAGCGACGCATCGACGCGTAAGAACGATGAGAACATGTTAGTCATCAGAGGAGATAAGCGCGTCGCTGACCTTTATTTGTCGGAGTTCATGCGCCTGTTTAACCATTTCCAGTTCCGCGGCCTTGCAAAAGCGCGGGCTGCAACGGGCCCGGAAAGCGCACGATCATTTCTTGTCCCGAACAACTCATGGAAGAGTCGCTACTACCGTCCAGGCACGCCCAAATATTTCGAGAACTCTACTTCGCCGGTCCGTAGTCCTGCGGAAGGACTCCGATGTCGATACGAGCGCGAGCCGCACTACTGTCGAGAAGCCAGATAAGGGCGCGGCTGTTTCCCGCGAACTCCGAACCGGCGCACGCCGCAGCGAAGGGGGCTCATCATGTCAGAGGAGGATTTAATGGCTCTGTTTACACGCAGGAAGGCGATCGGTCTGTTCCCCTTTGTGACGCTGGCATCTCCGTCTTCGCTGTTTCTATTCAAGCCTTCGTCGGCCAATGCTCAGGCCGTCACGAAGCCGTCGCGTGTCCAGCTGCTAAGTCAAGATGGCCGACCTCGCGCATCGCTCCCTATGTCCATAGACAATCCATTCCTTCTTCAAGGCGCGGACTTGAAGTTACCAAACCGGAATTGGGTGCAGGGCAACGTGGCACGCGCCGAGTGGACTTGGGCGGCGCAGCTTTTCCCCAATCCTGACAGAGTACCTAACAATCTCGGGAATTACCTTGCCCAAATTCCTGGAGTATTGGAAAAACAGCTTGATTATTCCACCAGTCTCATCTTCGACACGCCCTCGTTCCGAAACGGTGTTCAAATATCGGGAACCGTCGACCGCGTGACGAAGGAGCTTGTAATCAATGCGATCGCCCAGAGGCGGAGAGCTTGGTACACAACGACGCATCATGCCTTGTTGGGCATGCGTTCCGCAATTGTTTATGGCACCGGCCCTGAAAAAATGGCACAGGAAAAAATGGCACAGAAGATGCTGCACCTCGACGCTCCGTCAACGGCGGGTGTCTTTGATCGCCATGAACGCGCAGCGTTAATTCTCGCAACTAAGTTCGCCACGGATCCGCAGTCTTACAGCGATCATGATTTTGCAGAGTTCCGTGTTGCTTTTGGTGATTATGACCAGAGCGTTTATGCATCCATAGAGCGTCCGTTCCTTCAGCTTCGCGCCGCGCGTGAAGCCAGAGCCCGAACGCTTGTCGATGGCAAATCAGCCAACGAAGCGGATACGCTCGCGCGAAAAGCCGCAGATGGCGTTCCCACAACGATGCCGAAGGAACTTCTCGCGCGGAAGATTGATAGCCAGTTCGTCGAGCTTTGCTTTCTCAGTATGCAGTTCGTCGCCCTGACCGGCATGTTTTCCGCCTTAAATATCCCCGACGAGAACCCAATGGACGACGCCCTTCAGCCATATCCCGCTGAGTTCATTCAGAAGCTCAACGGTCTCCTCGGGGCAGGATCGAACGGGATCGGTGAGATAGTACCACCCGCCGTCATTCCGCCGACCGACGCGATTGTTGCTGGCCGCGTAAAAGTTGGACCCGCCCCATTGAAAGGAGCACGCATCCCACTGACGTCCTACGAAGTAGACAACGATCGCGACTTCGGCATAACCCAAGGTGGCCAGAGCGTAGGGTCGTGGGGTTGGGGCCGCGGCGCGCACTCCCCGGGCAGCCTAATATGTGCGCTGCAGTATCTGCCAGATGCGGGTCGGGAGGAGGTCCTATACTCGCTAGCTCTCATGTTCAACGAGGACCAGACGAGAAACGGAGTGCTCGTGGCCGGCTTCGTCGACCGGATACTCAAGGAACTGCTGATCCTGAAGATCTACCGCCTCAACCGCTCGCGTTATGGTTTGGAACACCACACGGTGTTTGCCTACAGTGAGTTCCTCCGGCGGTATGGCGGGGCGGTTTCAGACGGCCGGAAATGACCGACGCCGATGCGCAGCGCGCGACCGAACGGGCGCTAACGGAGTGCACCGAAAAGCTTTTGTATCTCCATGAAGCCAATAAGCACCCGGAGAAATATTCACCCGTCGAGCTCGCGGCGTTCGCGTGGACAGATGCCGTCATCCTCAGGCCTCACGAAGCCTACCGGCTTGAACCAGCACTGCGCGAAGCATTGAAGGACCAGAATGAGGCCGAGATTGTGGCGGGAACGCGCTGGTTCGACACGACGGGAGAGGTGACGCGCGACGAGGCCATCAAGCGTTTACTCGACCACCAAATCGCAGAGCTCGGTATGTTGGTCCCGCACATTGACGGCGTTGGACGTGCGATGACCACGATGCGGTTAGAAGCTGAAGACCCCGTCCAAATCGTCCGCGGCAGGGTTGGTCCGACTGGCGGCATTGTTCCGGATTTGGACCAGCACGGACAAGTCCTTCCGACAGGGTATTTCAACACTCGCCCTGGGTTTCATACGCTGATGCGGGGGATGGGTGTCGATGAAAAAGTCATGACACTCAATGAGCTGTTTGCAAACCCTAAATTAAATGTGGAGGTCATGCGTCGACTTGGAGCCGGGCAGGCATCAGTCTCAATTTCCGGCGAGGAGGCGGTAAGGACGGCAGAGTTCTAAATCCTTCTTTTTGCGGTGCGATGCGTTCAAGCTGCGCCCGAGTACCATAGCCGGTTCGCCACTCGTTAGCAGCGATGATGGCAAGGTTGTCGCCGCCTTTGGAGCGACAGTCCTATGGAGTACGCGATGCCAATGAGTTTCTTTAGACCTCGCCCATCTGGCGGGCCACTCGCCGGATTAGATCAATCGAGTTCTATAAGTGGCACTGAAAGCTTACCAGGTGCT